>NZ_CP125957.1:1200000-2400000 GCF_030064125.1 Pseudomonas sp. G2-4
GGAAGGCGACGATGGCGCTGGCGATGGACACCACGATGGCCATGGTCAAGGTGCGCAGGATGATGTCGAAGTTCGAGGGCTGGAACAGCGCGGTGAAATTCGCCAGGGTCAGGTCGGGCGTGACTGCCATGGTGAAGTCATCGAAGGTGTAGAAGCCCTGCCACAGCAAGGTCAGCAGTGAGCCCAGGTAGATTGCGCCGAACCAGATCAGCGGCGGCACCAGCAGCATCGACAGGTACAGGTTGGGCCGTCGGTACAGCAGGTTGGAGAAACGTCGCAAGGGTGAGCCGGGTGCAGGCGTTTGAGTGATGGCCACGGTGTTCATCTCACACCTCGCTGCCGACGGTGTCATGCAGCGCGATCATCGCCTCGCGGGCCCAGCGTACGGTTAGTTGCTGGCCGGTCTGGTGCTGGGCGCCGGTGTCGACCCACTGGGTGTTGGCCTGGCTGAGGTTCAGGGTCTGGCCGTTCTCAAGCTTCAATTCATAGCGTGTGGCGCTGCCCTGGTACTGGATGTCGTGAAGCAGGCCGTGGACTTCGATTTCATGAGCGGCCAACGGCCCTTCGGCGAAACGCACGTGTTCCGGGCGTATAGAGAACGGCTGTGGATTGCCGCTCAGTTGCCGGGCCAGCTCGCCACGAATCACATTGGAGGTGCCGACGAATTCGGCGACGAAGGTGGTCGCCGGCTTCATGTACAGGTTGCGCGGCGTATCGACCTGTTCGATGCGACCCTTGTTGAACACCGCCACGCGGTCGGACATCGACAAGGCTTCGGTCTGGTCGTGGGTGACGAAAATGAAGGTGATGCCCAACTGGCGTTGCAGTTTCTTCAACTCGCCCTGCATCTGTTCGCGCAGCTTCAAGTCGAGGGCGCCCAGGGGTTCGTCCAGCAGCAACACTCGCGGGCGATTGACCAACGCACGGGCCAGGGCCACACGCTGGCGCTGGCCGCCGGAGAGCTGCACCGGCTTGCGGTCGCCGTAGCCGCCCAAGGCGACCATTTCCAGCGCTTCATCGGCGCGCTTGATGCGTTCGGCCTTGGCAACGCCTTTGACTTTCAGGCCGTAGGCCACGTTGTCGCGCACATTCATGTGCGGGAAGAGGGCGTAATCCTGGAAAACCGTGTTGACGTCCCGCTGATAGGGCGGCAGCCCGGCGGCTTCTTCGCCGTGGATGCGGATCGAACCGGCGCTGGGTTGTTCGAACCCGGCGATCAGTCGCAGGCAGGTGGTCTTGCCTGAGCCGGAGGGACCCAGCATGGAAAAGAACTCGCCGTCCTGGATGTCGATGGAAACCCGGTCAACGGCCTTCACTTCGCCAAACTGACGGGAGACCTGGGAGAATTGGACTGCAAGCGTCATGGTGCGGTGCTCCAAAAAGCGGGGCGGGTATGAAATTTCAACGGTTGGAACGCGGTCCCGTGGCGAGGGAGCTTGCTCCCGCTGGGTGGCGCAGCCACCCCAAAACCAGCCGATGCGGTGGGTCAGGTCATACCGCGTTGGTCTGTTTTGGGCGTGCTGCGCACGCCAGCGGGAGCAAGCTCCCTCGCCACAGGGTTAACCATGTCCCCCAAACAGGTTACTGCGACTTACCGCCCACCCATGATCGCAATGTAGTCCTGGGTCCAGCGGCTGTACGGCACGAACTTGCCGCCTTCGGCCTGTGGGGTTTTCCAGAAGGCGATCTTGTCGAACTGGTCGAAGCCATTGGTCTTGCAGCCTTCGGCTCCGAGCAGTTCGCTGCCCTGGCACGCCGCAGGTACCGCAGGCAAGGAGCCGAACCACGCGGCCACGTCACCCTGGACTTTCGGTTGCAGCGACCAGTCCATCCATTTGTACGCGCAGTTGGGGTGCTTGGCCTCGGTGTGGAGCATCGTGGTGTCGGCCCAACCGGTGGCGCCTTCTTTCGGAATGGTCGAGGCGATCGGTTGTTTTTCGTTCATCAGGCCGTTGACCTGGTACGGCCAGGCGCCGGACGCCACCACGCCTTCGTTCTTGAAATCGCTCATCTGCACGGTGGTGTCGTGCCAGTAACGGTGGATCAACGGTTGCTGGGCCCGCAGCAGTTCCAGCACGGCCTTGTATTGCGCTTCGTCGAGTTGGTACGGGTCCTTGATGCCCAGCTCAGGCTTGGCGGTCTTGAGGTACAACGCCGCGTCGGCGATGTAGATAGGGCCATCGTAGGCTTGCACGCGGCCCTTGTTGGGCTTGCCGTCAGGCAGGTCCTGGGCACTGAACAGCACGCTCCAACTGGTGGGCGCCTGCTTGAACACCTCAGTGTTGTACATCAGCACGTTCGGACCCCACTGGTACGGGGCGCCGTAGGTCTGCTGGTTGACCACGTACCACGGTGCATCCTTGAGGCGCGGGTCGAGGTTTTTCCAGTTGGGGATCAGCGCCGTGTTGATCGGCTGTACACGCTTGCCGGCAATCAGCCGCAGCGAGGCGTCGCCGGAGGCGGTGACCAGGTCGTAGCCGCCCTTGGTCATCAGGCTGACCATTTCGTCGGACGTCGCGGCGGTTTTCACATTGACCTTGCAGCCGGTTTCCTTCTCGAAACCGCTCACCCAGTCGTAGGCCTTGTCGCTTTCGCCCCGTTCGATATAGCCCGGCCAGGCGACGATATCCAGTTGGCCTTCGCCAGCACCAACCGCCTTGAGCGGTTCGGCGGCCTGGAGGCCGACGCTGGTCAGCAGCGCCGTGGCGATGGCGCTGAGCAATGCGGTCTTGTGCGCGTACATGGAAATCCCTCTTGCTTTAATTATGGTCGGGGCAGTTGAGAAGCGTGTCGCTGGTTATTGTTTTAGCTTAGCCTTGCAGCTCAAAACTCCCGGCCATGCCGGGCCATGATATGGCGTACCACGCTGTAGTCCTGGAGCGAGTCACTGGACAGATCCTTCCCATAGCCGGAGCGTTTCAGACCGCCGTGGGGCATTTCGCTGACCAGCATGAAGTGACTGTTGATCCAGGTGCAGCCGTATTGCAGCCGCGCGGCGACCTGCATCGCTTTGTCCAGGTTCTGTGTCCATACCGAGGAGGCCAGGCCGTATTCGGAATCGTTGGCCCAGTCCACCGCCTGGCTGAGTTCGTCGAAGCGGGTCACGGTGACGACCGGGCCGAACACCTCCCGCTGGACGATTTCATCGGTTTGCTTGCAGCCGGCCAGCAGGGTGGGCTGGTAATAGAAGCCAGCGCCGGAGTGCGCCGCCGCACCGGTGATGCGCTCGATATGCGGCTGCCCAAGGGCGCGCTCGACGAAACTGGCGACGCGGTCGCGCTGGCGGGTGCTGATCAGCGGGCCGATTTCATTGTCGGCATCGCGCTTGCCGGCAAAGCGCAAGCTGCTGACCGCCGCGCCGAGCTCGGCCACCAGTTGGTCGTGAATTCCGCCCTGGGCGTAGATCCGGCACGCGGCGGTGCAATCCTGCCCGGCGTTGTAATAACCGTAGGTGCGCACGCCTTCGATCACCGCCTGGAGGTCGGCGTCGTTGCACACGATCACCGGCGCCTTGCCGCCCAGCTCCAAGTGCGTGCGTTTGAGGGTTTTCGCCGCGGCCTGGAGGATCTTCTGCCCGGTGACGATATCGCCGGTCAACGAAACCATGCGCACTTTGGGGTGGCTGACCAGATGGCTGCCCACCCCTTCGCCGCCTCCACAGATGATGTTGATCACGCCGCGCGGCAGGATCTGGGCCAGGATCGGCGCCAGGGCCAGGATCGACAGTGGTGTGTGTTCCGACGGCTTGAACACCAGCGTATTGCCGGCGGCCAGGGCCGGGGCGATTTTCCACGCGGCCATCATGATCGGGTAGTTCCACGGCGCAATGGACGCCACTACGCCAATCGGGTCGCGGCGCACCATGCTGGTGTAGCCGGGCAGGTACTCACCACTGAGCTGACCCGTCTGGCAGCGCACCGCGCCGGCAAAGAAACGGAACACGTCCACCGTGGCGCTCAGGTCATCCTGGCGCGCCAAATGCAGCGGCTTGCCGCAGTTCAGGGATTCCAGGCGGGCCAGGTAATCGGCGTTTTTTTCGATGGCGCTGGCGATTTCCAGCAGCAGGTTCGAACGTTGTTGCGGTGTGGTGCGCGACCATCCGTCGAAGGCGCTGTGGGCGGCCAGGATCGCGGCTTCGACTTGCTCGGTGCTGGCCTCGGCAATGTGGGCCAGTACTTCGCCGGTGGCCGGATTGAGAATGGGCTCGACAAAGCCCTGGCCTGCGACCAGTTCTCCGTCGATCAGCAACGCGGTGCACAACGGAGTTTGCGTGCCAGCCATGTCCGACTTCTCTTTTTATATCGGTTGAAACACAGAACCTGTGGGAGCGAGCTTGCTCGCGATGGCGGTCTATCAGTCGACATTACTTTGCTGACACTCCGTCATCGCGAGCAAGCTCGCTCCCACAATGGATTGTGGTGATGCAGCAAGACTAGTGCTCAGCCTTAAAGCCGACAAATTCTAAATACTCAAGGCTACATTCGATTAAATAGATGGCTTGCGGCCGCCGTAAGGTTGCTCCCGCGCGACGGTCAAGAACGGGTCGACCAGGGCCGGTCGCGCCGTGCCTCGACGCCACGCCAGACCGACGTCGAGGGTCTGGCTGAGGTCGGCAATCGGTCGCGCTTCAATGATGTCGCCTTCCAGTGACCAGGGACGGTAGGTCATGTCCGGCTGGATCGACACGCCAAGCCCCGCCGCCACCAGGCTTCGCACCGCTTCGGTCGAGGCGGTACGCAGCGTGATCTTCGGTTGCAGGCCGGCGCCGCGCCACAGGCGCTGGGCGTTGCGGTCCATTTCATCGACGTTGAGCTGGATCAGTGGCTCGCGGGCCACGTCGGCCAGATTGATGCTGTCGTGTTCCAGCAACGGGTGCTGGGCTGGCAGCCACAAGCGGTGGGGTGAATGGGTCAGCACTTCGGTCTGCAAGGCATGGCGGTCTTCCAGGTTGGACAGGATCAGCACTCCGACATCGATTTCACCGCTGACCAATAAATGTTCGATGTACGGCCGTTCGTCTTCCATGACACGAATTTCCACATTGGGATAGGCGCGTTGGAAGCGGGTCAGCAGATCCGCCAGATAATAACCGGCGACCAGGCTGGTGACCCCGATGGTGACGTGGCCGGCCACCTGGTCGGTGCTTTGCTGCAGGCTGCGCTTGGCGTTGTCGACGGTGGCGAGGATCAAGTGGGCCTGGCGCAGGAATTGATGCCCTTGGTGGGTCAGGGTCATGCCCTTGGCGTGGCGGTTGAACAGGCTGACGCCGATTTCCTGCTCCAACTGCTGGATGGCCAGGGTCAAGGTGGATTGGGAGATGAAGGCTGTTTGTGCGGCGGCGGAGATCGAGCCGGTTTCGGCCACGGCGATGAAATGGCGGATCTGACGCAGCGTCATCATGGACGAATACCCGGTGGGCGGTTTTATCGATGAGCGTGAGTGTATATCGTTTTTTCTGAACGGTAGCCTGAGTCTTAGGCAACATCTCGAAGCAATCTTGCCGCAGACACCGGGCACTTTCGTTCTAGGCTGGTGGCCTTAATGATCCGGTTACCCGAATGCGTGGAGGCAGCAAATGAACACTCGTGGATTGCTCGATCAGCTACTCAAGTCCGGTCAGGAAATGTTGCAGAACAAGACTGGCGGCTCCCAAGGCAAGTCTTCCGGTGGTCTGGGCGGATTGCTCGGCGGCTCCGGCAACTTGGGCGGCATGCTTTCCGGCGCGGGTGGCGGGGCACTGGCCGCCGGGGCCATGGGCCTGTTGCTGGGTAATAAGAAAGCCCGCAACTTCGGCGGCAAGGCATTGACCTATGGTGGCCTGGCCGCTCTGGGCGTGATCGCCTATAAAGCCTATGGCAATTGGCAGGCCCAGCAGGGCACCGCGCCGAAAACCGAACCGCAGACCCTGGACCGCGTTCCTGCGGCGCAGGTTGAGCAACACAGCCAGGCGATCCTCACGGCGCTGGTGGCGGCGGCCAAGGCCGATGGTCATGTGGACGAGCGTGAGCGTCAATTGATCGAAGGTGAATTCACCAAGCTCGACAATGATCAGGAACTGCAACACTGGCTGCACGCCGAACTCAACAAGCCCCTGGACCCCGTCGACGTCGCCCGCGCCGCCAGCACCCCGGAAATGGCCGCGGAAATGTACATCGCCAGCGTGATGCTGGTAGACGAAGAAAGCTTCATGGAGAAATCCTACCTTGATGAACTGGCGCGCCAGCTCAAGCTGGAGCCCGGATTGAAGGCGGAACTGGAGAAGCAGGTGCGGCAGGCGGCCCTATAAAATAGAAACAGTCTCGACATACCTTGTGGGAGCGAGCTTGCTCGCGATGGCGGTGGATCAGTCAATAATAAGTTGGCCGGCACACCGCTATCGCGAGCAAGCTCGCTCCCACAGTGGTTTTGTGGCGTGTGTTGAAATTGGGGCTCTCATCTACCGCTGAGAGATCAGTGAACCTCGCCGTTGCCACACTCAATCTTCGCCCCACCTCGCCTTAAGAAGCCACCCAAGCCTCGGCTATACTCCCCAGCATTTCAAAGTCCCCGAGGTTTTACTGTGAAGAACTGGACGTTGCGCCAACGCATCCTGGCGAGTTTCGCTGTGATCATCGCCATCATGCTGCTGATGGTGCTCGTCTCGTATTCACGGCTGTTAAAGATCGAAGACGGTGAAGAGCGGGTGCGTGCCGATGCGGTGCCAGGGGTGTATTACAGCTCCATGATTCGCGGGGGCTGGGTCGACAGCTACGTCCTGACCCAACAGATCGTCGGCCTCTCGGGGAATCGGGAAATCACCGCCGATGACAAGGCTCGCTACCAGGGCTTCGAACAGCATCTGCGCGAGGAGATCCAGCACTATCAAAAGCTGATCCAGGATCCGGTCGACCAGACCTCTTTCGATGAGTTCGAGGTGAATCACCAGGCCTTCAACCAGGCGGTGGCAAAGGTTCTGGACCTGTATCAACGCAAGGATTACGAAGGCGCGCGGCTGGCGCTGGAGAAAGAGCTGACGCCGGCCTGGCTCGATGGCCGTGGGCATTTGAACCAAATCATCGAGCGCAATCGTGAACGGGCGGAAAAAGCCGCGCAGACCATTGGCGACGCGGTGACAGCCGCCAAGGTTGCCATGGGCCTGTCGTTTCTCGTGGCGCTGATTGTTGCCGTTCTCTGCGGCCTGTTGTTGATGCGCGCGATCATGGCACCGATGAACCGCATCGTGGAGATCCTCGAGATCATGCGCAGCGGTGACCTGAGCGGACGCCTGAACCTGGCGCGCAAAGATGAATTCGGCGCAGTGGAAACCGGTTTCAACGACATGATGGCTGAGTTGACATCGTTGGTGTCCCAGGCCCAGCGCTCTTCGGTGCAGGTCACCACATCGGTGACCGAGATCGCCGCGACTTCCCGCCAGCAACAGGCCACGGCCACCGAAACCGCGGCCACCACCACCGAGATCGGCGCGACGTCCCGAGAGATTGCCGCCACCTCCCGCGACTTGGTGCGCACCATGACCGAAGTCTCCACCGCCGCCGACCAGGCCTCGGTGGCCGCCGGCTCCGGGCAGCAAGGCCTGGCGCGCATGGAAGAAACCATGCATTCGGTGATGGGCGCCGCCGACCTGGTGAATGCCAAGCTGGCGATCCTCAACGAGAAGGCCGGCAACATCAACCAGATGGTGGTCACTATCGTCAAAGTGGCCGACCAGACCAACCTGCTGTCCCTCAATGCCGCCATCGAAGCCGAGAAGGCCGGCGAGTACGGTCGTGGTTTCGCCGTGGTCGCCACCGAAGTGCGGCGCCTGGCTGATCAAACGGCCGTGGCGACTTATGACATCGAGCAAATGGTGCGCGAGATCCAATCCGCGGTGTCGGCCGGTGTAATGGGCATGGACAAGTTTTCCGAGGAGGTGCGCCGTGGCATGGCCGAGGTGCAGCAGATCGGCGAGCAACTGTCCCAGATCATCCACCAGGTCCAGGCGTTGGCGCCGCGGGTGTTGATGGTCAACGAGGGCATGCAGGCCCAGGCCACCGGTGCCGAGCAGATCAACCACGCTTTGGTTCAACTGGGTGATGCCAGCAGCCAGACCGTGGAGTCCCTGCGCCTGGCCAGTTCCGCCATCGATGAACTCAGCCAGGTGGCCGTGGGGCTGCGCAGTGGCGTTTCGCGTTTCAAAGTCTGATGGGCGAGTTCGAGACCCGACGTGGCGCCGCGCCGGCGGCCCGGCAAACGCTGTTCCTGGTGTTTCGCATCGGTAGCGAGCGCTATGCCCTGCAGGCCATCGACGTGGTGGAAGTGCTGCCGCGCCTGCCGCTCAAGCCGATTGCCCGGGCGCCGTCCTGGGTGGCGGGCGTGTTTGCCTGGCGCGGCGCGGTGGTGCCGGTGATCGACCTGTGCACCCTGACCTTCGGCCATGGCGCCACGGCCCGCACCAGCACGCGATTGGTGCTCGTGCACTACCGCCCCGACGCGCAGCAGGCGGGGCAGGTGCTGGGGTTGATCCTGGAACAGGCCACCGACACCTTGCGCTGCGATCCGGCGGATTTCCGGCCCTATGGCCTGGACAACCGGCAGGCGCCGTACCTGGGCCCGGTGCGCGAAGACGCCCAGGGCTTGCTGCAATGGGTACGGGTCAATGACCTGCTCGATGAGTCGGTTCGTGCCGTGTTGTTCCCCACGCCGCCGCTGAACCTCGATGACCTCGAGGTCCTGCCATGAGTAACGACCAGCGCTTTTTCGACTTCCTCAAAGAGCGTATCGGCCTGGATGTCACCTCCGTCGGCACCGCCATCATCGAACGGGCGCTGCGCCAACGCATCAGTGCCCAATCGGAGCGAACCGCCGATGCCTACTGGCAATGCCTGCAGCACTCGGCCGATGAGCAGCAAGCTCTGATTGAAGCGGTGATCGTCCCGGAGACCTGGTTCTTCCGCTATCCCGAATCCTTCGCGACCCTTGCCAAACTGGCGGTCAAGCGCTTGACCGAGATAAGGCACCTGCGGGCGCTGCGCATCCTCAGTTTGCCGTGTTCCACCGGCGAAGAACCTTATTCCATCGCCATGGCCTTGCTTGACGCGGGCGTGGGGCCTCATCAATTCAAGGTCGATGGGCTGGATGTCAGCCCACTGTCGGTGGAGCGAGCCAAGGAGGCGCGCTACGGCAAGAATTCCTTCCGTGGCGCCGACCTGGTTTTTCGCGAGCGGCATTTCACCGCCGAAAATGATGGCTATCGCCTCAGTGAGCGGGTGCGCGAACAGGTGCGCCTGCAGGTGGGCAACCTGCTGGACCCAGCCCTGCTAGTGAACGAGGCGCCTTATGATTTTGTGTTCTGCCGCAACTTGCTGATTTATTTTGA
Source organism: Pseudomonas sp. G2-4 (assembly GCF_030064125.1). Lineage (NCBI taxonomy): Bacteria > Pseudomonadati > Pseudomonadota > Gammaproteobacteria > Pseudomonadales > Pseudomonadaceae > Pseudomonas > Pseudomonas sp. G2-4. Next base: position 1,209,356 of record NZ_CP125957.1, read on the forward strand.
CCAGCCGACCCAGCAGCAGGTATTCGCGGTGCTCAAGCGCCTGACCCATGAGGATGGGGTACTGTTTATCGGCCCCGCAGAGGGCAGTTTGCTGGGGCGATTGGGCCTGCGCTCGATCGGTATTGCCCAGTCGTTCGCCTTCAGTCGTCAGGGGGGGCCGCAGCCTCAGCCGGTGCCTGCCTTGATGCCGACTCCGCTGCCGGTTCGCCCGCTGCCGCGAGTGGTCCCCCCTGTGATTCAGCCCCGGCCGTTTGCAGGAAGTGCGAGCCCGGTCACCGAACCGAAAAGCAGCGACGCCGCAACACTGCTGGCCCACATCGCCGCCCTGGCCAACAGCGGCAAAAGCGCCGAGGCCCGGGCTGCCTGCGAGCAGTACGTGCGCAGCCATGCACCGGCGGCCCAGGTGTTCTACTGGCTGGGATTGCTCAGCGACATGTCTGGCAGTGCACTCGAGGCCCAGGGTTATTATCGCAAGGCGCTTTATCTTGAACCGCAACACGCCGAGGCCCTGGTGCATCTGGCGGCGCTGCTGGCTTCCCAGGGCGACGTGGCCGGTGCCCGTCGATTGCAGGAACGTGCCGCCCGCAGCGGGCGCGCGGCTGACAGTGAGCGTAAACAATGAGCGATTCGGCTTTTTACAACGTCACCCAAGACGACGCCCAGGCCATCGACGACTGCTGGAATCGCATCGGGGTGCATGGCGACCAATCCTGCCCGCTGTTGGTCGAGCATATCCATTGCCGCAATTGTTCGGTGTATTCGGCGGCCGCCACCCGGCTGCTTGACCGCTATGCCTTGCAGCACGACGACCGCGACCTGGCCCTTGCGCCGCTGGACACGGAGGTCGTCACTCGCTCGCTGTTGATGTTCCGCCTGGGCGAAGAGTGGCTGGCCCTGACCACTCGCAGCCTGGTGGAAGTGGCGCCGTTGCAGCCGATTCATTCGTTGCCCCATCAGCGTTCACGGGCCTTGTTGGGCGTGGCGAATGTACGCGGCGCGCTGGTGGCCTGTCTGTCGCTGGTGGAACTGCTGGGCCTGGAACCCGGTGGGGCGGCGGTTTCCTCCGGGCGAATCATGCCGCGCATGTTGATTGTCGCGGCCCCGGGCGGGCCGGTGGTGGTGCCGGTGGACGAGGTGGACGGCATCCATGCCATCGACGAACGCGTCCTGGCGAATGCTTCGCAATCGGCCGGTAAATACACGCGCGGCGTGTTGCAGTACAAGGATCGCAGCCTGCGCTGGCTGGACGAAGAACAGCTATTGTCCGCGGTGACCCGGAGCCTGTCATGACCCCCGATCAGATGCGCGACGCCTCATTGCTTGAGCTGTTCAGCCTGGAAGCCGAAGCCCAGACCCAAGTGTTGAGCGCCGGCCTGCTGGCCCTGGAACGCGACCCGACCCAGGCCGATCACCTTGAATCGTGCATGCGCGCGGCCCATTCCCTCAAGGGCGCGGCGCGGATCGTCGGGGTGGACGCCGGGGTCAGCGTGGCCCACGTGATGGAAGACTGCCTGGTCAGCGCCCAGGAGCGACGACTGGTCCTGAGCGCCGTACACATCGACGCCTTGCTGCAAGGCACCGACCTGCTGACGCGCATCGCTACGCCGGGCAACACTGTCGGCGCTCCGGAGATTGACGCGTACGTGGCGCTGATGGGGCGTTTGCTCGATTCCTACGCTGGGCAGCCCCTAGCGTCGATACCCCTCACCGACGGGCATCCTGTCGAGCCCCAGCGTGTCGAGCTGCCCGAATCCGAGCCAGCCACACCCATGGAGCCAGCCGCCAAAAACAAACGCGTCAGCGAAGGGGGCGAGCGGGTCTTGCGGGTGACGGCTGAACGCCTCAACAGCTTGCTGGACCTGTCGAGCAAATCCCTGGTGGAAACCCAGCGCCTCAAGCCCTGGCTGGCGACGATGCAACGGCTCAAGCGCCAGCAAAGCAACGGCCTGCGCGCCCTTGAAGCGTTGAGCGTGCACCTCAAGGAACACACCCTGAGCCTGCAGGCCCAGGAAGCCCTTGGCGATGCCCGCCGCCTGCTGTCCGAAACCCAGCAGTTGCTGGCACAGAAACACGCGGAACTGGATGAGTTTGCCTGGCAGGCCAGCCAGCGGGCGCAGGTCCTGTACGACACGGCGCTGGCCTGTCGCATGCGCCCATTTGCCGATGTGCTCTCGGGCCAGGCACGCATGGTGCGGGACTTGGGCCGCAGCCTGGGCAAGCAGGTGCGCCTGGAGATTGAAGGCGAGAAAACCCAGGTTGACCGCGACGTGCTGGAAAAGCTTGAAGCACCGCTGACCCACCTGCTGCGCAACGCCGTGGACCACGGTATCGAAACCCCGGAGCAACGGGTGCTGGCCGGCAAGCCCGCTGAAGGCCTGATCCGCTTGCGGGCCTCCCATCAGGCGGGCCTGCTGGTACTGGAGTTGGCGGACGACGGCGCTGGCGTGGACTTGGAACGGTTACGCCGCAGCATCGTCGCGCGCGGGCTTTCCCTCGAGCAAACCGCCGCCAGCCTGAGCGAAGAAGAGCTGCTGACGTTTCTGTTCCTGCCCGGCTTCAGTCTGCGGGACAAGGTCACTGAAGTCTCCGGGCGCGGTGTCGGCCTGGACGCCGTCCAGCATATGGTCCGGCAGTTGCGGGGCGCGGTGGTACTGGAACAGACGGCGGGCGAGGGCAGTCGTTTTCACCTCGAGGTGCCGTTGACGCTCTCGGTGGTGCGTAGCCTGGTGGTGGACGTCGGCGATGAAGCGTATGCCTTTCCCCTGGCCCATATCGAGCGCATGTGCGACTTGGCGCCGGAGGACATTGTGCAGGTCGAAGGTCGCCAGCATTTCTGGCATGAAGGCCGGCATGTGGGGCTGGTCGCCGCCAGCCAGCTACTCAATCGCCCCGCCACGCAGAACAGCGGCCAGAGCCTCAAGGTTGTGGTGATCCGCGAGCGCGACGCCGTCTATGGCGTGGCGGTGGAGCGGTTCATTGGCGAGCGGACCCTGGTGGTGCTGCCCCTGGACGAACGCCTGGGCAAGGTCCAGGACATCTCTGCCGGGGCCTTACTGGATGACGGCTCGGTGGTGCTGATTGTCGATGTCGAAGACCTGCTGCGTTCGGTGGACAAGTTGCTCGATACCGGACGCCTGGAGCGCATCGCCCGGCAGAACCAGACCCAGGCCCCGCGCAAGCGGATCCTGGTGGTGGACGACTCCCTGACCGTGCGCGAGCTGCAACGCAAGCTGTTGCTCAATCGCGGCTACGACGTGGCGGTGGCGGTGGACGGGATGGACGGCTGGAACGCGTTGCGCGCGGAAGACTTCGACCTGCTGATCACCGACATCGACATGCCACGCATGGACGGCATCGAACTGGTATCGCTGCTGCGGCGCGACAACCGTTTGCAGTCGCTACCGGTGATGGTGGTGTCCTACAAGGACCGCGAACAAGATCGCCGTCGTGGCTTGGACGCCGGCGCCGACTATTATCTGGCGAAGGCGAGTTTTCATGACGACGCCTTGCTCGACGCCGTGGTCGAATTGATCGGAGGGGCCCGCGCTTGAAGATCGCCATTGTCAATGACATGCCCCTGGCGGTCGAAGCCTTGCGCCGTGCGCTGGCGTTCGAGCCGGCGCATCAACTGGTCTGGGTGGCCGCCAACGGCGCCGAGGCGGTGCAGCGCTGCGCCGAATACACGCCGGACCTGATCCTGATGGACCTGTTCATGCCAATCATGGATGGCGTGGAGGCCACCCGGCGAATCATGGCCGAAACCCCGTGCGCCATTGTGATTGTCACCGGTGACAGCCAGCAGAACGTCCACCGGGTGTTCGAAGCCATGGGCCATGGAGCCCTGGATGTGGTCGATACGCCGGCCTTGGGCGTGGGTAACCCTGAGAACGCGGCGGCGCCGTTGCTGCGCAAGATCACTAACATCGGTTGGCTGATCGGCGAGCGTGGCAACCCTGAGCGACCCGCGCCGGCGGCCCAACGTGTCTCGGTGTCGCGCAAAAGCCTGGTGGCCATCGGTTCCTCGGCCGGCGGCCCGGCGGCTCTGGAGGTGTTGCTCAAGGCGCTGCCGCGTGATTTTGCCCCGGCCATCGTGCTGGTCCAGCATGTGGACGAGGTGTTTGCCGCGGGCATGGCCGAATGGCTCGGCAGGGCATCGGGCCACAAGGTCCGCCTGGCGCTGCACGGCGAAACGCCACAAAGCGGTACGGTGTTGCTGGCTGGGACCAACCACCATCTTCGCTTGTTGAAAGACGGCACCCTGGCCTACACCGCCGAGCCGGTCAACGAGATCTATCGGCCTTCCATCGACGTATTTTTCGAGAGTGTCGCCCACTTCTGGAGCGGTGATGCGGTGGGCGTTTTACTCACCGGCATGGGCCGCGACGGTGCGCAAGGGCTTAAACTCTTGCGTCAGCAGGGCTGTGTGACCATCGCCCAGGACCAGCAGAGCAGCGCCGTGTACGGCATGCCCAAAGCGGCGGTCGCCATTGATGCGGCCGCGCAGATTCTTGCCTTGGGCAATATCGCGCCACGCTTGGTAGAGATTTTTAACCCATGATGAACCCCCGAACCCTTGCCCCAAGCCGTACTCAGGTAAGCCCCCCATGAATGAATTACAGCTCGACGATTTCAAGAGCGATGAAAACGCCGCCATGGTGCTGCTCGTCGATGACCAGGCCATGATCGGCGAGGCGGTGCGGCGCGGGTTGTCGAACGAAGAGAACATCGACTTCCATTTCTGCTCCGACCCTCACCAGGCCGTCGCCCAAGCGGTTCGCATCAAGCCCACGGTGATTCTCCAGGACCTGGTGATGCCCGGCCTTGACGGCCTGAGCCTGGTGCGCGAGTACCGTAGTCATCCGGCCACTCGCGATATTCCGATCATCGTGCTGTCCACCAAGGAGGACCCGCTGGTCAAGAGCGCGGCGTTCGCCGCTGGCGCCAACGACTACTTGGTCAAACTGCCGGACAACATCGAGCTGGTGGCGCGCATCCGTTATCACTCGCGCTCCTACATGATGCTGTTGCAGCGCGACGCGGCCTACCGCGCCCTGCGGGTCAGCCAGCAGCAGTTGCTCGACACCAACCTGGTGCTGCAACGGTTGATGAACTCCGATGGCCTGACCGGGCTGTCCAATCGTCGGCACTTCGATGAGTACCTGGAGCTGGAGTGGCGCAGGGCGATGCGCGACCAGAGCCAACTGTCGTTGTTGATGATTGATGTGGACTATTTCAAGTCCTACAACGACAACTTTGGCCACGTGGAAGGCGACGAAGCCCTGCGCAAGGTGGCCACCGCGATCCGTGACGCCTGCAGTCGCCCGTCCGACCTGCCGGCTCGCTACGGCGGTGAGGAGTTTGCCCTGGTCTTGCCCAGCACCTCGCCCGGCGGCGCCCGGTTGATGGCCGAAAAGCTGCGCCAGAGCGTCGTCGCCCTGAACATCCCCCATACCGCCCCCGACGCTGGCGGGAACCTCACCGTCAGCGTCGGCGTCTCGACCGTGACGCCGCAGGCGGGTGGTGATTGTCGGCAGCTGATTTCGGCGGCGGACAAAGGGTTGTACATGGCCAAGCACAATGGGCGTAATCGGGTGGGTTTCGAATGACCTTCGGTCGATGATGATGCTTTTGTGGCGAGGGAGCTTGCTCCCGCTGGGGCGCGTAGCGGCCCTGAAACCAGCCAACTCGGTGGATCGGGTTGATTGAGTGGGCCTTTGAGAGGGGGCTGCTGCGCAGCCCAGCGGGAGCAAGCTCCCTCGCCACGGGGCCGGTGTTGAGCCATGTCCCTGAGTTTCATGCCCCGAAAGCCGCCAGGCGGGCTGCCGCTGGCGTTTGATTACGTTATACTCGCCGGCTTTCAAAAGTTCGCCAACGAGTGCTGCCCGCCATGGAAATCAACCCGATCCTTAACACCATCAAGGACCTGTCCGAGCGCTCCGAAACTATTCGGGGGTATCTTTGACTACGATCAAAAGCATGAGCGTCTGACCGAGGTCAATCGCGAGCTTGAAGATCCGAACGTCTGGAACAAACCTGAATACGCCCAGGAACTGGGCCGCGAGCGTTCTGCGCTGGCGCAGATCGTCGAGACCCTGGACGAGTTGTCCAGCGGCCTGGCCGATTGCCGCGACCTGCTGGACATGGCTGTCGAAGAAAACGACGAAGGCGCGGTCGGCGATGTGGTCGCCGAGCTGACACGTCTCGACGAGGCCCTGGCCAAGCTGGAATTCCGTCGCATGTTCAGCGGCGAGATGGACATGAACAACGCCTACCTGGACATCCAGGCCGGTTCCGGCGGAACCGAGGCCCAGGACTGGGCCAACATCCTGCTGCGCATGTACCTGCGCTGGGCCGACAAACGCGGTTTCGACGCGACCATCATGGAGCTGTCGGCCGGTGAAGTCGCCGGGATCAAGGGCGCCACTGTGCACATCAAGGGCGAATACGCCTTTGGCTGGCTGCGTACCGAGATCGGCGTGCACCGCCTGGTGCGCAAGAGCCCGTTCGACTCCGGCAACCGTCGCCACACCTCGTTCTCGGCCGTCTTCGTGTCGCCGGAAATCGATGACAACATCGAAATCGACATCAACCCGTCGGACCTGCGCATCGACACCTACCGTTCCTCCGGGGCCGGTGGCCAGCACGTTAACACCACCGATTCGGCCGTACGGATTACCCACGTACCGACCAATACCGTGGTCAGCTGCCAGAACGAGCGCTCCCAGCACGCCAACAAAGACACCGCGATGAAGATGTTGCGGGCCCGTTTGTACGAGCAGGAAGTGCAGAAGCGCAACGCGGCGTCCCAGGCCCTGGAAGACACCAAGTCGGACATCGGCTGGGGTCACCAGATCCGTTCGTACGTGCTCGACGCTTCGCGGATCAAGGACCTGCGCACCAACATCGAACGCAGCGACTGCGACAAGGTGCTCGACGGCGACATCGACGAATACCTGGTGGCGAGCCTCAAACAAGGGCTGTAACGCGACACCCATGCGGTGGGCAGGCACGCTTCCACAGGAAGCGAGGCTTGCCCGCAAACTCCGGCCCGGGGCCGGGGGCAACGAACCTGTGATGGAATCCTTAAAGACATGAGCGACCTAGAACTCGACCCGCAAGCCCTGCAACAGGAAGAAAACTCCCTGATCGCCCTGCGCAAGGAAAAGCTTGCTGCCGAGCGCGCCAAGGGCCAGGCCTTCCCCAACGACTTCCGCCGCGACGCCTACTGCGACGCCTTGCAGAAGAAGTACGCGGACAAGACCAAGGAAGAGCTGGCCGAGGCGGCGATTCCAGTCAAGGTTGCCGGTCGTATCATGCTCGACCGTGGTTCGTTCATGGTGATCCAGGACATGACTGGTCGCATCCAGGTCTACGTCAACCGCAAGACCCTGCCGGAAGAAACCCTGGCCGCCGTCAAGACCTGGGACCTGGGCGACATCATTGCCGCCGAAGGCACCCTGGCCCGTTCCGGCAAGGGCGACCTGTACGTCGAAATGACCAGCGTGCGCCTGCTGACCAAATCCCTGCGCCCGCTGCCGGACAAGCACCATGGCCTGACCGATACCGAGCAGCGCTATCGCCAGCGCTACGTCGACCTGATCGTCAACGAAGAGGTGCGCCAGACCTTCCGCGTCCGTTCGCAGGTCATCGCCCACATCCGCAGTTTCCTGATGAAGCGTGACTTCCTCGAAGTCGAGACGCCGATGCTGCAGACCATCCCCGGCGGTGCGGCGGCCAAGCCGTTCGAGACTCACCACAACGCCCTGGACATGGAAATGTTCCTGCGCATCGCGCCGGAGCTGTACCTCAAGCGGTTGGTGGTCGGCGGGTTCGAGAAAGTCTTCGAGATCAACCGCAACTTCCGTAACGAAGGCGTTTCGACCCGGCACAACCCCGAGTTCACCATGCTCGAGTTCTATCAGGCCTACGCCGACTACGAAGACAACATGGACCTGACCGAAGAACTGTTCCGCGAGCTCGCGCAGCTTGTTCTCGGGACCACCGACGTGCCCTACGGCGACAAGGTGTTCCACTTCGGCGAGCCGTTCGTGCGCCTGTCGGTGTTCGATTCGATCCTCAAGTACAACCCGGACCTCACCGCGGCTGACCTGCAGGACATCGACAAGGCCCGTGCCATCGCCAAGAAGGCCGGCGCCAAGGTGCTCGGCTTCGAAGGCCTGGGCAAGCTGCAAGTGATGATTTTCGAAGAGCTGGTGGAGCATAAGCTGGAACAGCCGCACTTCATCACCCAGTACCCGTTCGAAGTGTCGCCGCTGGCCCGTCGTAACGACGAGAATCCAAGTGTCACCGACCGTTTCGAGCTGTTCATCGGTGGCCGTGAAATCGCCAATGCCTACTCCGAGCTCAACGATGCCGAGGACCAGGCCGAGCGCTTCATGGCCCAGGTGGCCGACAAGGACGCTGGCGACGACGAAGCCATGCACTACGATGCCGACTTCGTGCGTGCACTGGAGTACGGCATGCCGCCGACGGCGGGCGAAGGCATTGGCATTGATCGCCTGGTGATGTTGTTGACCAACTCACCGTCGATCCGGGATGTGATCCTCTTCCCGCACATGCGGCCCCAAGCGTAAGTGTTTCAATTAAAAAGCCGCCTGGAAGGGCGGCTTTTTATTGCCTGTCTGGTACAAACGTATCAAATGGTTACTTCTGAAATAGCGAGGAAAGACCTGTCGTGAATCGTGCAATGGTTCCAGAAGGTGCAGCGGGTGTTGCCACTGCTGTCGCTGAAAGTGTTCAGTACCAAGGCCGCAAGGCCAGCCGACAGGGCAGCGAACAGCGTCGCCAGGAGATTCTCGACGCCGCCATGCGCATTGTGGTGCGCGATGGCGTGCGGGCGGTACGGCACCGCGCCGTGGCTGCCGAAGCGGGCGTGCCGCTGTCGGCCACCACGTACTACTTCAAGGACATCGATGACCTGCTCACCGATACCTTCGCCCAGTACGTGGAACGCAGCGCGGCGTTCATGGCCAAACTGTGGACCAATAATGAAGGCCTGTTGCGGGAAATGGTTGCCTACGGGGACGGCAGCGCCGAGTCCCGTTCGCAACTGGCGGACGACATTGCCCGGCTGACCGCCGATTACGTGCAGCACCAACTGGACAGTCGCCGCGAATACCTGATGGCTGAACAGGCCTTCCGCCAGGAAGCGCTGCTCAACCCGCGCCTGGCGGAACTGGTGCGTTCCCACCAGCAGATCCTGTTGCACGGGACGTGTCAGTTTTTCCAGGTATTGGGCTCGCGCGAGCCGCAACAGGATGCCAAAGTGTTGACGGCGATAATCGGACGGATGGAATATCAGGGCTTGCTCAATGGCGCCGAGCCGGTCGCGGCAGAAGAAATGCTCGGCATCCTGACCCGCTACATGCACTTGGTACTGGCGTCGGTGTAGTCGAAGCACCGCAGTCTATGTGGCGAGGGAGCTTGCTCCCGCTTGAGTGCGCAGCACTCACCAAAAAAAGGGGGCCGCTGCGCAGCCCAGCGGGAGCAAGCTCCCTCGCCACAGAAGATAAAGGTGACATGTACCATAGGGAGTTCAAATGAAAGCCTGGCGTGCCGTTGTAATGGCCGTGTCGTTGCTGCTGCTCAGTGGCTGTCTGGTGTCCTTCAAGGCGCCGTTACCGGACAGCGACGTGGCGCCCAAGGGCCTGCTCGGCCAATGGACCAGCACCAACGCCTGGGGTGAACCGCTGAACCTGGAGTTGACTGAGGTCGGCAAGCATCGCTACCAGGCCATCAGTTATTTCAGGGCCAGGCCCAGGGAGCGCGAAGCCCTCCCGCTGACCGTCTCGCGCCACGGCAGCCGCTGGTACCTGTCGGCCAAGGTGCCGGCCCGGTATGGCGGACACTATGTGATCGCCGGTTTCGAACTGACCGACAAGCAGGAACTGGTGGTCTACAACCTGGACCTGGAGCAGATCAACCAGGCTATCGGCCAGAAGATCCTCAGCGGCCAGCCGAACCAGAGCGAGGAAGGTGACGGCGTACTGGTGGACAGCGACATGAGCAAGGTTTTCAGCTACCTCGACGACCCGGCCAATTCCGATGTGTTCTCGGAGGCCGTGCGCTACCAGCGGCTGGACAAATCCCAATAATTGCAACAATCGGATGTTTTTTCACAGGAGTTCCGGGTGGACGATTACCAGCAGACGATACGCACCTTGTCCGATCGCATTGTGCTGGCGCAGACGCCGATTCGCATTCTCGACGCAGTGAAATGGGATGACAGCATCCGCAAGGGTTTTCTCAAGGCCAAGGGCAAGGAAATGCCCGCCGTGGACCGTGATTATTACCTCAATCGGCCGCTGTCCTTCGACTCCAGCAAAGTGAAGCTGGAATTCCAGAACATCGAGCGCGACATCACCCGCCAGCTCGGCCAGTTCAACCCGGTTGGCCAGATCATGCGCCGCATGTGCAAGGAATACCGCATGGTGGTGCGCATGCTCGAAGCACGCGGCACCGAGGATTTCGGGCTGATTTCCCAGGAGTTGTACGGCGCTGCTTCCGACGCCTTCCACGCCGGCGACCCGACCCTGGCGGACCTGGGCCTGATGCTGTCCGACTACCTGAACAACATCGATGGCCGAGGTGACCTGAAGGACGAGCCGAAAATCCTGACGGCCAAGGACGCCGTCAGCCTGCTGCAACATCGTCTCAACCGGGTATTCGGCGAAGCTGAAGAGACTATCCGGGTGTTCGAGTCCGACGGAATCGTGGCTGACGCAGCGGCGGGCGCCGACTACATCAAGATCCGCACCGATGCGATGTTCAACGACCGTGACGTGCGGGCCCTGGAGGTCCACGAGGGGCTGGTGCATGTCGGCACCACCCTTAACGGCCAGAACCAGCCGATCTGCACGTTCCTGTCCAAGGGCCCACCCTCGTCCACCGTGACCCAGGAAGGCCTGGCGATCCTGATGGAAATCATCACCTTCGCATCCTACCCGAGTCGCCTGCGCAAACTCACCAACCGCACCCGGGCCATCCATATGGTGGAGGAGGGCGCCGATTTCCTGCAGATCTTCGAGTTCTTCCGTGAGCAAGGGTTTGAAATGGCCGAAAGCTACGGCAACGCCAGTCGGGTTTTCCGTGGTTCGGTGCCGACCGGTCTGCCATTCACCAAAGACTTGTCCTACCTCAAGGGCTTCATCATGGTTTACAACTACATTCAGTTGGCCGTGCGCAAGGGCAAGCTGGAACAGGTGCCGTTGCTGTTCTGCGGCAAGACCACCCTGGAGGACATGCGCACTTTGCGGCAACTGGTGGACGAAGGCCTGGTGGTACCGCCCAAGTACCTGCCCGAACAGTTCCGCGACATGAACGCGCTATCGGCCTGGATGTGTTTCTCCAACTTCCTGAACCATCTGAGCCTGGATCGGATCGAAGCGGATTATTCCAATATCCTTTAATCACAACACAGCCCCCCTGTGGGAGCGAGCTTGCTCGCGATAGCGTCAGGGCAGTCAACACAGCTGTGACTGAACCGCCGCTATCGCGAGCAAGCTCGCTCCCACAAGGAGGTTATGTTTCAACCCTGATCTTGCGAGGTTTCACCGGATGCGAATCCTCGGCATCTTTTGCCTGCTGCTGACCCTGGGCGGTTGTAGCTCGCTGCTGTTCTACCCCGAACGCGGCCTGCCATTCACGCCGGAGCGGGCCAAGCTTGAGTATCGCGACGTCACCCTGACCACGGCCGACGGCCTCAAGCTCCACGGCTGGTGGCTGCCGGTCAAACAGGGTGTCGAGGTCAAGGGCACGGTGCTGCATTTGCACGGCAACGGCGGCAACCTGGCCTGGCACCTGGGCGGGAGCTGGTGGTTGCCGGAGCAGGGGTATCAGGTGTTGATGCTCGACTACCGTGGTTACGGCCTGTCCGAAGGTGAGCCGAGCCTGCCGGCGATCTATCAGGACATCGACGCGGCATTCAAATGGCTCGACCAATCGCCCGAGGTCCAGGGCAAGCCGCTGGTGCTGCTCGGCCAAAGCCTGGGCGGTGCATTGGCGGTGCATTATCTGGTCGATCATCCACAGCGCCAGGCGCAACTCAAGGCCCTGGTGCTTGATGGCGTGCCCGCCAGTTATCGCGACGTCGGGCGTTTCGCGCTGAGTACTTCCTGGTTGACCTGGGGGTTGCAGGTGCCGCTGTCCTGGCTGGTGCCCGACGGCGACAGCGCAATCGGCTCGGTGGCGCAATTGAATGGCGTGCCGAAATTGATCTACCACAGCCTGGATGATCCTATCGTGCCTCTTTCCAATGGCATCCGTCTGTATCAAGCTGCGCCCCCGCCCCGGGTCCTGCAACTGACCCGCGGCGGGCATGTGCAGACGTTCGCCGACCCGGTCTGGCGCACGGTGATGCTGCGCTACCTCGACGATCCCCAGCACTTCGACGGCCTGCGCCGCCTGGGCGAGGTCCCGAATTACCCGAAATCACCCGTTGAATCTTCTGAGAGTGCGCAATGAGCGAAGAACGTAACGCCATCCCCCTGATCATCACCGGTACCTGCAGCATCCTCGGTACCGTCGCGGTGCTGTGGTACTACGGTTACCTGCACTTCGCCAAGCCCGAGGACGCGTTGCTGCTCGACCAATTCACCATGCTCAAGACCGTGCCGGGCGAAGACTACAAAGTCTCCCTGGAGCCGGCGCCCCAGGTGGCCCAGTGCATCGACGGCGTGCTGGTGTTGTTCGACACCGAACAAAAAGGCCTGACCGGGGTGCTGATCAACGAGAAGAAGCGCGCGGTGCGGTGCATGGGGCAGGAGACGCCGCAGAAGCTGCAGCCGTAACCCAATCCCAAGGACACCACAATTCCACTGTGGGAGCGAGCCTGCTCGCGAAAGCGGTGGATCATTCACAGCTGTATTGACTGACCTGCCGCCATCGCGAGCAAGCTCGCTCCCACAGGGAATGTGTACAGCCAAACATATTCGTCCATGAAAAAGCCCCGCCTGATTAACTCAGACGGGGCTTTTCAGTTGCACTCAACCGATCAATTGGCGCTCATGGTCGAACGCGGGGCGACGGGTTGGTTGTCGTTGGAAATGGTCACTTCCACCCGACGGTTCATGGCGCGGCCAGAGACGCTGTTGTTGTCGGCCACCGCGAATTCCTTGCCATAACCCTGGGTCACGATGCGGGCCGGGTCGACGCCCATCTTCACCAGCTCGGTGCGCACGGAACCCGCGCGGCGCTCCGACAGCGACTGGTTGTAGGAATCCGAACCGGTACTGTCGGTGTAACCTTCGATGATCACCTTGCGGTCCGGGTTTTCCTGAAGGAACTGAGCCAGTTTGTTCACATTGACCAAGCCGCTGGAGCGCAAGTCGGACTTGTTGGTGGCAAACAGCACGTCGCCGAAAGTCACCAGGGTGCCGCGTTCGGTCTGCTTGGCGTTCAGGCTGTCCTGCAGTTGCTTGATCTGTGCATTACGCGCATCGAGCAATGCACGAGCGCGCTGGTCGCCGGCGTTTTTCAGTTCGGCTTCGGCGTTGCGCAGGGCGATGGTCTGCTTGGCCACTTCAACGCGTTGGTTGGTCAGATAGGCCAACTGGTCAACCTTGGCTTCGTCTTCCTTCTCCAGATAGGCCTTGTCGGCCTTGGCCAGGAAGTCAGCTGCGTCCTTGGTTTCCAAGGCGGCGACTTTGGTGGCTGAGGGGTCAGCCTGCAGGCCGTTGTAGTTGGTGCGAGCCTGTTCCAGGTTCGCGTTCGGGTCGGTGGAGCAAGCGGCCAGCGCTACGCAGGCGGCAAGCAAGGCGGGCATCATCAAGTGTTTGTGCATCATAGTCTGTCGTCCTTTTAACAATGAGAAGTACGTCGTGGCGCGAACGGTTTACTGAACCTTGTTCATGCCTTCCTGACGCAGTTCCTGAACCCCTTTCTGGGAATCCTTGAGTGCTTGTTCAGCCTTGGCGGCCTGAGCCTTGCGCTCGGCGACGCGGGCATCCCATTCGGCCTGTTCGGCCAGACGCTTGGCTTCGTCGTATTTTTTGTCGTGCATGGCCATCTCGGCCTGCTTGAGCTTGTCTTGGGCCGACTTCATTTCCACGGCGGCGAATTCAGTACCACCGGCGCTGACCGCGCTGTTGACCGCCGATTGGGTCACGGCGTATTGCTCGGAAGGTGGATTGCCGGCACAGCCGGCCAGGATGAAGCTGCTACCGATAGCCAGGGCAGCCAACTTCAGGCCGCGCAGGCCAGTGGATGAGGGTTTGGCAGTGCAGGTATTCATAGGCTTCAACTCCATTGGGGAAATTCCTGAAAAACGACTGATCCATGCTGGGACCGAAGCCTTGACGTCTGTGTTGGCGCTGGCGCCAGGGCGCGTTTATTTAAACGACTGTTCCAGTATGGTTACTCGGTGTGACCCGAGGCGTTTTTCAAAAGTTCAGCGAAGATGGCCAATAGCCAAAAGAATTACTGACTGATTGGTCAATGCTAAAAAAAGCTGAACTTTCCCGGCGCGCGGCGGTATGCCCGGCGCTGGGTGAGGCTTTAGCAGCGCCGGGTATCGCCATCTGTAATGGAAAAATCAGTGCTTGGATTTGTCGCTTTGCGAGGAGAGTTCGTGCAGGTGGCGGCGGGACAAGGCGAGAAAACGCGGGGTCGGCCCGACATCTTCGTACAGCGGGTCACCTTCTTCATCGGTGGCTACCACTTGCGAACCCTTGATGTAGGGGAAGCTCGCTTCCAGCTCTTCCAACGCCGCGCCGATCAACTCGCCCAGCAGTTCTTCGGGGTGGCGCTTGGGGTACATGTCGCAGATTGCCGCCAGCCGTGCGGCAGCTTCCACGTCCAGGTGAATCGTGTAGCCAGTCTGGGTCAGGCGACCCTTGGCATTTTCTTCCCAGTGTTGGGCGAGCTCACGGATTTTCATGATGACCTCAATAAGCTTGCTCGTGGCAGGCGGTGAGTGACAAGCCGTTGTGTGGCTTATCTATCAGACTAGCTTTGTCCGACAAGGTTTAAAGTCCCTTCGTCGCTTGTCATAACCGACAGGCATCGGCACTCTCTAGGTCATGCGTCTAACCCGATAGCTGTCCGGACCTTTTTGCTGGAGAACTGCTGATGACCGATATCGATGCCCGCTTGCGCGAGGATGTTCACCTGCTCGGCGAGCTGCTGGGCAACACCATTCGCGAACAGTACGGGGACACGTTTCTCGACAAAATCGAGCAGATCCGCAAGGGCGCCAAGGCTGACCGACGCGGCTCCGTGGACGCCGAGCTCAGTGCCAGCCTCAACCAGTTGAGCGAGGACGAATTGCTGCCGGTGGCGCGGGCGTTCAACCAGTTCCTCAACCTGGCCAACATCGCTGAGCAATACCAACTGATCCATCGCCGCGAGGAGTCGCAGCCGGAACCGTTCGAAGCGCGGGTGTTGCCCGAGCTGCTCGCCCGGTTGCGCGCCGAGGGGCATGGCGCCGAATCCCTGGCGCGGCAATTGGGGCGGCTGGAGATCGAACTGGTTCTCACGGCCCATCCGACTGAAGTGGCCCGTCGCACGCTGATCCAGAAGTACGACGCCATCGCCGCGCAGCTGGCGGCCCAGGACCACCGCGACCTGACCAGCGCCGAGCGCGCGCACATCCACGAGCGCCTGCAGCGACTGATCGCCGAGGCCTGGCACACCGAAGAAATCCGCCGGACCCGGCCGACCCCCGTGGATGAAGCCAAATGGGGCTTTGCGGTGATCGAGCATTCACTGTGGCAGGCCATTCCCAATTACCTGCGCAAGGCCGACCAGGCTTTGCACGCCGCCACCGGGCTGCGCCTGCCGTTGGAGGCCGCGCCCATCCGCTTTGCTTCGTGGATGGGCGGTGACCGTGACGGCAACCCGAATGTGACTGCCGCAGTGACCCGTGAAGTGCTGTTGCTGGCCCGGTGGATGGCGGCTGATCTGTACCTGCGCGACGTCGATCAACTGGCCGCCGAGTTGTCCATGCAAAACGCCAGCGAGGCCTTGCGTGCCCAGGCGGGTGAAAGCGCCGAACCTTATCGGGCCGTGCTCAAGCAGTTGCGTGAACGCCTGCGCGCCACCCGCAACTGGGCCCATGCATCCTTGAAAGACACCACGCCGGCAACCGCCGATGTGTTGCAGCACAACCGCGAGCTGCTGGATCCCCTGGAGCTGTGTTACCACTCCCTGCACGAATGCGGCATGGGTGTGATCGCCGACGGCCCGCTGCTCGATTGCCTGCGCCGGGCGGTGACCTTCGGGTTGTTCCTGGTGCGTCTCGATGTGCGCCAGGACTCGACGCGCCACACGGCCGCCATGACCGAAATCACCGACTACCTGGGCCTGGGTCGCTATGAGGATTGGAGCGAGGAGCAGCGTATCGGCTTCTTGCTGGAGGAGTTGAACAACCGGCGGCCACTGCTGCCAGCCCACTTCAAGCCATCGGCCGATACGGCGGAGGTCCTGGCCACGTGCCGCGAAGTGGCTGCGGCACCCGCGGCGTCCCTGGGTTCCTATGTCATCTCCATGGCTGGCGCGGCTTCCGATGTGCTGGCTGTACAACTGCTGTTGAAAGAGGCCGGCGTGTTGCGGCCGATGCGGGTGGTGCCGCTGTTCGAGACCCTGGCCGACCTGGACAACGCCGGGCCGGTGATCGAGCGGTTGTTGCTGTTGCCGGGTTATCGCTCACGGTTGCAGGGGCCCCAGGAAGTGATGATCGGCTATTCCGATTCGGCCAAGGACGCCGGGACCACAGCGGCGGCCTGGGCGCAGTATCGGGCCCAGGAGCGGCTGGTGGACATCTGCCGCGAACAGCAAGTCGAACTGCTGTTGTTCCATGGCCGTGGCGGCACCGTGGGTCGTGGTGGTGGCCCGGCGCACGCGGCGATCCTGTCCCAGCCGCCGGGTTCGGTGGCCGGGCGTTTCCGCACCACTGAGCAGGGTGAAATGATTCGTTTCAAATTCGGCCTGCCGGACATCGCCGAACAGAACCTCAATCTGTACCTTGCCGCCGTGCTTGAGGCGACCTTGCTGCCACCGCCGCCGCCCACCCCCCAGTGGCGGCACCTGATGGACGAACTGGCCGCCGACGGCGTCAGCGCCTACCGCGCCGTGGTGCGCGAGAATCCGCAATTCGTCGAGTACTTCCGCCAGTCCACGCCGGAGCAGGAACTGGGGCGCCTGCCCCTGGGCAGTCGGCCGGCCAAGCGTCGGGCCGGCGGTATCGAAAGCCTGCGGGCGATCCCGTGGATCTTCGGTTGGACCCAGACCCGCCTGATGTTGCCGGCCTGGCTCGGCTGGGAAACCGCCCTGAGCAAGGCTCTGGAACGGGGTGAAGGCGAGCTGCTGGGGCAGATGCGCGAGCAGTGGCCGTTCTTCCGTACCCGCATCGATATGCTGGAGATGGTGCTTGCCAAGGCTGACGCTGACATTGCCCGCTCCTACGATGAGCGTTTGGTGGAGCCTGGACTGCTACCGTTGGGTGCGCATTTACGCGACCTATTGTCGCAGGCGTGCTCCGTGGTCCTGGGGTTGACCGGTCAGTCGCAGCTACTGGCACATAGCCCTGCCACGCTCGAATTCATTCGCCTGCGCAACACCTACCTCGATCCGTTGCACCTGTTGCAAGCCGAACTGCTGGCACGCTCGCGGCAGCAGGATGTGGCCCAGGGCAGCCCCGTAGAACAGGCGTTGCTCGTGTCTGTGGCGGGGATTGCCGCCGGTTTGCGCAATACCGGCTAAGGTTAAGCGGCGCACCGAAACGGCCCGCCCGGCGTCTCCGGGCGTGGTCCTGGAGGGGAGGGAACAGGTCAGTCGGGCGACAGTTTGTGGTCCGGTTGCGCCTCTCGCCACCTCCTTCGAAGGTCGTAGCGGGCGCGGGTTCCTCCGACTTTCGGCGGCTTGTGTGGGTCGGGCCTGCTGTGTATCTTGATCAGCCTTTGGCCGTTTGGGCGGTCACGATCCTGTTTTCCGAGATTGGCCCCACGAGGCGAATCCGAGCGTTTACATAAAAAAATTGAGGAGCACATCGATGCGCGTCATTCTGCTGGGAGCTCCCGGGGCCGGTAAAGGTACTCAGGCAAAGTTCATCACCGAAAAATTCGGTATCCCGCAAATCTCCACTGGCGACATGCTGCGTGCCGCGGTCAAGGCGGGCACCGAGCTGGGCGTCAAGGCCAAGAGCATCATGGATGCCGGCGGCCTGGTGTCGGATGACCTGATCATTGCCCTGGTCAAAGATCGCATCGCTCAAGCCGATTGCGTCAACGGCTTTCTGTTCGACGGTTTCCCGCGCACCATTCCCCAGGCCGAAGCTCTGGTAGAAGCCGGCGTGGAGCTCGATCACGTGGTCGAGATCGCCGTCGACGACGAAGAGATCGTCCAGCGCATCGCCGGTCGTCGTGTCCACGAGCCGTCCGGCCGTGTCTACCACACCGTCTACAATCCGCCGAAAACCGCCGGCAAGGACGACGTCACCGGCGAAGACCTGGTGCAGCGCAAGGACGACACTGAAGAAACCGTGCGTCATCGCCTGTCGGTCTACCATTCCCAGACCAAGCCGCTGGTGGCGTTCTACCAGGAACTGTCGGCCAAGACTCACGGCAAGCCGAAATACAGCCACATCCCGGGCGTTGGTTCGGTCGATGCGATCACCGGCAAGGTGCTCGAAGCGCTGAGCTGAAAAGTCTGATCAGCTGCATGAACTACGGCCCGCTTGCGGGCCGTAGTTGTTTATACTGGCGCACTTTTTTCCCACCTGATTTACGGACACATCGATGAGCACCTTGCTGGCCCTGGACACCGCGACTGAAGCTTGCTCCGTTGCCTTGCTGCACGACGGCAAGGTCACGAGCCATTACGAGGTGATCCCGCGCCTGCATGCGCAAAAGCTGCTGCCGATGATCCAGCAATTGCTCAGCGATGCCGGGACCACCTTGCAGGCGGTGGATGCGATTGCCTTTGGCCGTGGACCGGGGGCTTTTACCGGCGTGCGCATCGCCATCGGTGTGGTGCAGGGGCTGGCGTTTGCGTTGGAGCGCCCGGTGTTGCCGGTGTCGAACCTGGCGGTGCTGGCCCAGCGCGCCTTGCGCGAACAAGGCGCCCGGCAAGTCGCGGCGGC
Source organism: Pseudomonas sp. G2-4 (assembly GCF_030064125.1). Lineage (NCBI taxonomy): Bacteria > Pseudomonadati > Pseudomonadota > Gammaproteobacteria > Pseudomonadales > Pseudomonadaceae > Pseudomonas > Pseudomonas sp. G2-4. Next base: position 1,228,452 of record NZ_CP125957.1, read on the forward strand.
CATCGATGCGCGGATGGACGAGGTGTATTGGGGCTGCTACCGCGAAACCGACGGCGAGATGCGTCTGGTCGGTGCTGAGGCGGTACTGCCACCCGAAGCCGCAGCGTTACCGAGCGGGGCCGACGGTGACTGGTTCGGCGCCGGCACCGGTTGGGGCTACGGCGAGCGAATAGCCGTCAACCTCAGCGGCCAGGACGCCACCCTGCTGCCCCACGCCGAAGACCTGCTCGCCCTGGCCCGCTTCGCCTGGGCACGCGGCGAAGCCATCCCAGCCGATGATGCGCAACCGGTGTACCTGCGGGATAAGGTCGCGACGCCGAAATCCGAGCGATAAGCCCAGGGTTGACCGCATTCCCAAGCGGCGGTGTGGTGGCAAGGAGCTTGCTCCAATAAACCCAGGCTTGACTGCATTCTCAAGCGGGCAGCGTTGTGGCGAGGGAGCTTGCTCCCGCTGGGGCGCGCAGCGGCCCCCTACATTGGTGTGCAGGTCTATCCATCTGGCGAGCGCTGCGCACTCGAGCGGGAGCAAGCTCCCTCGCCACAAAAGTGATCTGTACTCTACATACATCCGCATCCCACAGAGTCATCTACCTCATCTTCAAAAGTCATTTCCTCCCCCAAAAGTCACGCCGAAAATCACCAGTCGTCACTTTTTCCGCCCGTTTTTAAACCTTTTTGGCTTTATGTGTTCTAGTTATCACTTGCGCATTTGCGCGGCTGTGAAAGTGCCGCTAAATTGCCATCATTGATACCGAGCATTCTGTTATGCGTATAGACGGCGTTCCATCCCAGTCCTACCCCATCAAGCGCAAGCCTCGTGCAGGCAAAACCGCCGAGTCTGAGTCTTTTGATGACATCGAAGGCGAACTGGAATTTCCGTCTGAAGAGCAACTGGCCGCCCGTGCCGCCAAAGCCTCCGCGCAACGCCTGAGCAATCTTCCCGCCCGTCAGCAAGACATGCTGTATCACCGTTCCATGAGCCGCAGCGTGGCCACGGCCCTGGCCAGCTACCTGAGCACCGCCGGTTTCGTCGATTGGGATATGGAAGTGCTGGGACTCGACCTCTACATCTGATGGTGTTGCCTTATTACCTGGGCTGCCCGTCCTGGAGCGAAAACGCCTGGCGTGATTATCTTTATCCCCAGGACGCAAAAACCTCCGACTTCCTGAATCTCTATTCCCAAGTGTTCAATGCCGTGGAAGGCAATACGACTTTCTACGCCAGTCCCTCTGCGGCCATCGTCCAGCGTTGGGCCGAGACCATGCCCGGGCATTTTCGCTTCACTGCCAAGTTGCCCGGAGACATCAGCCACAATGGTGACTTGCGCGAGCGTCTGACAGCCACCGAAACCTTCGTGCAATTGCTCAGCCCCCTGGGTGAGCGGGTTTCACCCTTCTGGCTGCAATTATCCAAGGCCTTTACCCCCAATCGATTGCCCGAGTTGGCAGGTTTCATCGACGCCTTCGAGCGGCCGTTGGCCGTAGAAGTGCGCCACGATGAGTTCTTTGCCAAGGGCGATGCCGAACGGCGCCTCAATCGCCTGTTGCTCGACCGCGGCGTCGAGCGCATCTGCCTCGATCCCCGGGCGTTGTTCAGTTGCACCTCGACCGACCCTGCCGTGCTCCATGCACAATCGAAAAAGCCCCGCGTGCCACCCCGGCCGACCGCCTTCACCCAATGCCCGCAGGTGCGCTTCATCGGCCATCCGGTGTTGGAGGCCAACGAGCCTTTCCTGACGCCCTGGGTAGAAAAAATCGCCGGGTGGATCGAAGAAGGTCGCACGCCTTACATCTTCCTGCACACCGCCGACAACCTGTTGGCGGCAAAACTCGCGCAGCACTTTCACCGCCGCTTGATGAGTCGTTTGCCTGGCTTGCCGGCCCTGCCTGAGCTATATAGAGAGCCCGCCGCCGAGCAACTGGGTTTGCTCTGAGGCCTGATCCCTCTCTGCCCAGGAGCGAACCAAATGGATGCGCAAACCCGTCGAGCCCAGGCGTTCAAGGCCCTGCACGAACGCGAAGGGGCTTTTGTCATTCCCAATCCGTGGGACGCCGGTTCCGCCAAGATGCTGGCCAGCCTCGGCTTCGAGGCCTTGGCAACGACCAGTGCCGGCCACGCTTTTTCCCTGGCACGGCCTGATGGTGCATTGGGGCTGGAAGACACCCTGGCCAACGTACGGGCGATTGTCGCCGCCACCGATCTGCCAGTGGCGGTCGACCTGGAGAACGGTTTTGCCGACGCGCCCGAGGAATGCGCCCGTAACCTGCTGCGTGCGGCGCACGCCGGCGCGGTGGGGGGCTCCATCGAAGATGCCACGGGGCGCGAAGACAACCCGATCTATTGCTTCGAGCATGCGGTGGCACGGGTCAAAGCCGCTGCTGACGCGGTGCGCAGCTTGCCGTATCCCTTCCTGCTGACCGCCCGGGCGGAGAATTTCCTGCACGGCAATCCCGATCTGGATGACACGATTCGCCGCCTGAAGGCGTTCGCTGATGCCGGCGCCGACGTGCTCTACGCGCCGGGGCTGAGTTCGGCCAAACAAGTGCTCGCAGTGGTGCAGGCCGTGGCGCCGAAGCCGGTGAATGTGTTGATGTCCGGGGCGCTGGACCTGACGGTGACGCAATTGAGCGAACTGGGGGTCAAGCGCATCAGCGTCGGATCGGCCCTGGCCTTGGCCGCGTATGGCGAATTTTTCCGCGCCGCCGAGGAAATCCAGCAGCAGGGCACGTTCACGTTCACCCGTCGCTCGATGCCGTTCAAACAGGCTAACCAATTATTCAAGGGTTGATGCCCGAGGCAGTGTCGTGCGGTTTTTGAAAGGTTTAATAGTCGTGGCGCTGATCGTTGGCTTCGCCGCGCTGGCGGTATGGCGTGGCTGGCTGTCGCTGCCGCCACAATGGAATCCCTGGGCGCCCCTGGACGTCAACCAGCCACCCAACCTGCTGACCCGCTACAAGCTCATGGCCCTGCGCAACGATCCGCAGCTGTGTGACCAGGCCCTCGCCACCGCGGGACTGCGGACCGCTCGCCAGGCCGACAGTGGCGCCAATACGTCGTGCCCGTTGACCAACGTGTTGAGGGTGCAGGGAGGTGAGGTGGCACTGAGCAGCAGTTTCCTCGCCAGTTGTCCATTGGCGGTGGCGTTCGCGCTGTTCGAGCGTCATGCGCTACAACCGGCGGCAGCGGCGACCTATGGACAGAAAGTGACGCGGGTCGATCACCTCGGCAGTTTTGCCTGTCGCAACATGTACGGTCGGGAAAGTGGGGCGCGCAGCCAGCACGCCACGGCCAGTGCGTTGGATATCGCCGGGTTTCGCCTGGCTGATGGCCGCACGGTCAGCGTGCTCAGGGACTGGCCGAAGGACAACGCCGATGCGCGGTTTCTGCGACAGGTGCGCGAGGGCGCCTGCGAGATGTTCAGTGTGGTCTTGAGTCCGGATTACAACGCGGCGCACCGCAACCATTTTCATCTGGATGTCGGGCCATGGTGGATCTGTCGTTGAGGATCAGGCGGCGATGCGCAGGTTCTGCAGCACGATCGGGCGTGCCCAGCGGGTGTCGAAGTCCAATTGTTTCTGTTGTGCCACCAGCTCTTCTTCCGGGAACGGTGGGAAGGGCTTGTCCAGCAGGTCGAGTTCGAACTCGGCAATCGGCAGGTGCAGTGGGCGCGGCTGCGGCGCCGGGCCGGGTTCAGGCAGCGGTTGGCCGGCGGCGAGGACGAGCGGGCGAACCCAGTGGCTCTCGAAGGTCTGCTGTTTTTGTTGGGCGGCGATTTCTTCCGGCGGGAAGGGCGGGAAAGGCTTGTCCAGCAGGTCGAGTTCGAATTCGGCGATGGGCAGGAACAGCGGCTCAGGCGGTTTGACCGGGGTTTCGGTGACTTCGCAGGTGCGCTGGCTGACGATGTGTTCCAGCAGTTCGGCGCCGAGGGTCGGTTCAACCGCTTCATCGAGGGCGACGGGCTGGTAGCTGCCAGGCGCCGGAGCGTTATCACCCAGTTGATCGGCCAGGGCCCGGGCAAAAAAATCCTGCCACAGGTGACTGACGCCGCTCAGGGCTTGGGTGTTTCGCAGGCTGTAATCGCCGTAAGGGGAGATAACGCCTATCGATGTGGATTGAATGTCTGACATTTTTCTCGGTCGACGCTCAGCTCTGGCAAAATGCCGTTCACCTTTGTTATCGGCCGTTTTTACCGATCATTAATTTTTTGAGCATGTTTCCCTGAATGAACAACTTCCATGAGTGAGCAACCGGCGGCCTGCCGCATCCATGTCCAAGCCTTGGCCCCTGCCTTCCAGCCCCAGGCCGAGCAGTGGGCCGAGCGGCTTGGCCTGCCTTTGCAAGTGGACGATGGCGAGTTTGCCTTGCAGGTCGGCGAGCAAGGGCTGCAATTGCAGCAGTTGGGCCCGGACGCGCCGGGGCCGGTGCGGGTGGACTTCGTCGAGGGCGGTGCGGCTCATCGTCGGCTGTACGGTGGCGGCAGTGGCCAGATGATCGCCAAGGCGGTCGGGATCGCCCAGGGAGTGCGTCCGCGGGTGCTGGATGCCACGGCCGGACTGGGCAAGGATGCGTTCGTGCTGGCTAGCCTGGGGTGTGAAATGAGCCTGATCGAGCGCCAGCCGCTGATTGGAGCGCTGCTGGAAGACGGCCTGGCCCGCGCGGCGGAGGATTTCGACGTGGCGCCCATCGTGGCGCGCATGCGCTTGCTCAAGGGCAACTCCATCGAGGTGATGCGCAACTGGGAGGGCGAGCCGCCCCAAGTGATCTACCTGGACCCGATGTTTCCCCATCGCGAGAAAACCGCCCTGGTGAAGAAGGAAATGCGCCTGTTCCGGCCCCTGGTAGGCGATGACCAGGATGCCCCGGCACTGCTGGCCGCGGCCCTCGCCCTGGCGACTCATCGGGTGGTGGTCAAGCGCCCACGCAAGGCCCCGTGCATCGAAGGGCCGAAGCCGAGTCATGGCCTCGATGGCAAATCCAGCCGGTATGACATCTACCCCAAGAAAGCGCTCAAGTCCTGAGACCGCGTCGCCTGCATCGCGAGCAAGCTCGCTCCCACATTGGATCTGTTGCGTTCATCAAACCCTGTGGGAGCGAGCTTGCTCGCGATGAGGCCCTTCCAGCTAGCGAAAGGCTACCGGGCCGAGCTAAGACCGATACGCCCGCACAAACAACTCCACTACTTCCCGCACATGGGCCTCGGCCGCGTCGCCTTCCAGTCGCGGGCCGCAGCCGAACAACAGCCTGAAATTCGCCGCGCCCTTGATCAGGCAAAAAAAGTGCTCGGCGGCATTGCGCGGTTTGTCGATGCTCAGGGCGCCGCTTTGGTTGACCTTGCTCAGCAGCCGCTCCATGCCCGAGAGCATCCGCTGGGGGCCGGCTTCGTAGAAAATCGTCGAGAGCTTCGGGTCCTGGCTGCCCAGGGCCATGATCAGCCGATGCAGGTTCACCGATTCGTCGCTGTTGATCAGTTGGTTAAAGCCACGGGCAATGTTCAACAGCACGTTTTCAATCGGCACGCCGTCAGGCCATTCGTAAAACAGCGGCGGCACCTGTTCTTCGCACTTGGCCAGGACGGCAGCGGAAAACAGCGTTTCCTTGTCGTTGAAGTGGCTGTAGACCGTCAGCTTAGACACGCCCGCCTCGGCGGCGACGGCGTCCATGCTGGTGCTGGCATAACCCAGGCTCAGGAACAGTTTTTTGGCCGCGTCGAGAATGGCTTGGCGTTTGGCCAGGTCCTTCGGACGGCCAGGGCCGTTGGGAGGTGAAAGATTGTTCGACATTCTTCGCTTTTAATACTGGACTGGTGAGTTTGCTATTAATAACATACTCGCCAGTATAATTATTCCAAGCACCATTAGCGAAAGGTTACTCGTCATGTTCCGCTATGCGTTGTCCCTCGCCCTGCCAGTCAGCCTGGTTTTTTTATTGTCTGCGTGTGGTCATGACGAGCCGGTGTCGGTAGCCGTGCGCCCCGTCATGGTGGTCAAACCACAGCCTTCGGCCCAGGCGATGGACAGTTATCCCGGCGAGGTGCGCGCACGTTTCGAGCCCGACCTGGCCTTCCGCATCGGTGGCAAAGTGAGCCGACGACTGGTCGAAGAGGGCCAGCGGGTCAAAGCCAATCAGGCGTTGGCCGAACTCGACCCCGAGGATGTGCGCCTGCAACTGGAGGCCACCCGCGCCCAGGTTGCCGCCGCCGAGGCCAACCTGAACCTGGTGCGCGCCGAGCGTGATCGCTACAAGACCTTGATGGAGCGGCAGATGGTCAGCCGCTCACAATACGACAATGCCGAAAACCTCTACCGCTCTGGCGCTGCGCGACTCAAGCAGATCAAGGCCGAGTTCGATGTCGCCAATAATCAGGCCAGCTACGCGGTACTGCGTGCCCCTCAGGATGGCGTGGTTGCCCGGCGTTCTGTGGAAGTCGGGCAGGTGGTGTCGGCGGGGCAAACCGTCTTCACGCTGGCCACCGACGGTGAGCGTGAAGTACTGATCGACTTGCCGGAGCAGAGTTTCGGCCGGTTCAAGATTGGCCAGCCGGTCTCGGTCGAACTGTGGAGCCAGCCCGACCAGCGTTTCAGCGGGCGCATCCGCGAACTCTCGCCGGCTGCCGACCCCAAGTCTCGCACCTTCGCCGCCCGTGTCGCGTTCACCGCTGGCAGCGTTCCGGCTGAGTTGGGCCAGAGCGCCCGGGTATTTATCCAGTCCGCCGACAAGGTCTCGCTGTCGGTGCCGCTATCGGCCCTGACCGCCGAAAACGGCGCGACTTATGTCTGGGTACTCAACGCCAACAACACCCTGAAAAAAGTCCCGGTGCGCGTCGGCGCCTTCGGCGAAAAAACCATTCCGGTGCTGGAAGGCCTGGGCCCGGATGATTGGGTCGTGGCAGCCGGGGTGCATGTGCTCCTCGACGGCCAGCAGGTGCGGCCGGTGGATCGCTCCAACCGCGTCGTCAACCTGACGACCAAGGAGTAATCCCCGATGGGTTTCAATCTTTCCGAATGGGCACTGCGTAATCGCCAGATCGTACTGTTCCTGATGCTGTTGCTGGCCGTCGTCGGTGCGCTTTCCTACACCAAGCTCGGCCAGAGTGAAGACCCGCCGTTCACCTTCAAAGCCATGGTCATCCGGACCAACTGGCCAGGAGCCACGGCCGAAGAAGTCTCGCGCCAGGTGACCGAACGCATCGAAAAGAAGCTGATGGAAACCGGCGATTACGAAAAGATCGTCTCGTTCTCCCGCCCGGGTGAATCCCAGGTGACCTTCATAGCTCGCGATTCCCTGCATTCGGTGCAGATTCCCGAGCTTTGGTACCAGATCCGCAAGAAGATCAGCGACATCCGCCACACCTTGCCCCCGGGCATCCAGGGGCCGTTTTTCAACGATGAGTTCGGCACCACCTTCGGCAATATCTACGCGCTGACCGGCGATGGATTCGACTACGCGGTGCTCAAGGATTACGCCGACCGCATCCAGATCCAGCTGCAACGGGTCAAGGATGTGGGCAAGGTCGAACTGCTTGGTTTGCAGGACGAAAAAATCTGGATCGAGCTGTCGAACGTCAAGCTGGCGACCCTTGGTTTACCTTTGGCGACGGTCCAGCAAGCCCTTGAAGCGCAGAATGCGGTGTCGACCGCGGGCTTCTTCGAAACCGCTAGCGAGCGACTGCAGCTACGGGTTTCAGGGAACTTTCAGACAGTAGAAGATATTCGCAACTTTCCAATCCGTGTGGCCGATCGCACCTTCCGCATCGGCGATGTGGCAGAGGTGCATCGCGGCTTCAATGATCCGCCGGCGCCCCGCATGCGCTTCATGGGCGAAGATGCTATCGGCCTGGCTGTGGCCATGAAGCAGGGCGGCGACATCCTGGTCCTCGGCAAGGCCCTCGAAGTCGAGTTTGCCCGTCTGCAGAACAACCTTCCGGCCGGCATGCAACTGCGCAAAGTTTCGGACCAGCCAGCGGCCGTGAAAACCGGCGTCGGCGAGTTCGTCCAGGTCTTGGTCGAAGCGCTGACGATTGTGTTGCTGGTGAGTTTCTTCTCCCTCGGATTGCGCACCGGGATGGTGGTGGCGCTGGCGATTCCGCTGGTGCTGGCGATGACCTTCGCCGCGATGTACTACCTGGGGATCGGCCTGCACAAGATCTCCCTCGGAGCGCTGGTATTGGCGCTGGGGCTGCTGGTGGATGATGCGATCATCGCGGTGGAGATGATGGCGATCAAGATGGAGCAGGGCTTCGACCGGATCAAGGCCGCCAGCTACGCCTGGACCAGCACGGCGTTCCCGATGCTCACCGGTACGTTGATCACGGCGGCGGGTTTCCTGCCGATTGCCACTGCGCAATCCGGCACCGGCGAATACACCCGGTCGATTTTCCAGGTCGTGACCCTGGCGCTGCTGGCTTCCTGGGTGGCCGCCGTGGTGTTCGTGCCGTACCTGGGGGAAAAGCTCCTGCCGGACCTGGCGAAAATCCATGCGGCCAAACACGGCACCAGTGATGGCCAGACCGACCCTTACGGCACGCCGTTTTATCAGCGGGTCCGGCGGTTGGTGGAGTGGTGCGTGCGTCGGCGTAAAACCGTCATTACGCTGACCGTGCTGTTGTTCGTGGGGTCGGTAGTGCTGTTCCGTTTTGTGCCGCAGCAGTTTTTCCCGGCGTCGGGGCGACTGGAGTTGATGGTCGATCTGAAACTGGCCGAAGGCGCCTCCCTGAGTAACACCGCCGAGCAGGTCGAGCGCCTTGAAGCACTGCTCAAGGACCGTGCGGGCATCGACAACTATGTGGCTTACGTAGGCACCGGGTCACCGCGTTTTTACCTGCCGCTGGATCAACAGCTGCCGGCGTCGAGCTTCGCCCAGTTCGTGGTGTTGGCCAAGACCATCGAAGATCGTGAGACTTTGCGCGGTTGGTTGATCACCACGTTGAACGAACAATTCCCGACCTTGCGCTCGCGGGTCACGCGCCTGGAAAACGGTCCGCCCGTGGGCTACCCGGTGCAGTTCCGTGTGACCGGTGAGCACATCGAAGTAGTCCGGGCCCTGGCACGGAAAGTGGCGACCAAGGTTCGAGAAAACCCCTACGTGGCGAACGTGCATCTGGATTGGGAAGAACCGAGCAAAGTGGTGTACCTGAATGTCGATCAGGACCGTGCCCGGGCCTTGGGCGTGAGCACGGCCAATCTGTCGAGCTTCCTGCAAAGTTCTCTCACCGGGTCCAGCGTCAGCCAGTACCGGGAGGACAACGAATTGATCGAAATCCTGCTGCGCGGCACGGTGCACGAGCGCACCGAACTGTCGCTGCTGCCGAGCCTGGCGGTGCCCACCGACAATGGTAAAAGCGTTGCGCTGTCGCAGATCGCGACGCTGGAGTACGGCTTCGAAGAGGGCGTGATCTGGCACCGCAATCGTCTGCCGAGCGTGACCGTGCGCGCCGATATCTACGGCAAGGAACAACCTGCGACCCTGGTGCAGCAGATCTTCCCGACCCTGGACCCGATTCGCGCAGAATTGCCGGATGGTTATCTATTGGAAGTGGGCGGTACGGTAGAGGATTCGGCTCGCGGGCAAAAATCGGTAAATGCCGGAGTGCCGCTGTTCATCGTGGTGGTGCTGACGTTGCTGATGCTGCAACTGCGCAGTTTCTCACGTACGGTCATGGTGTTTCTCACGGCGCCCCTGGGGTTGATCGGTGTCACGCTGTTTCTACTGGCGTTCCGCCAGCCGTTCGGTTTCGTCGCCATGTTGGGCACCATCGCGCTGTCGGGGATGATCATGCGCAACTCGGTGATCCTGGTGGACCAGATTGAACAGGACATCAAGGCCGGGCTCGCACCCTGGCAGGCGATCATCGAAGCGACGGTACGCCGCTTCCGCCCGATTGTGCTCACCGCGCTGGCGGCGGTATTGGCGATGATCCCGCTGTCGCGCAGCCTGTTCTTCGGTCCGATGGCCGTGGCGATCATGGGCGGGCTGATCGTGGCGACGGCGCTGACGTTGCTGTTTTTGCCGGCGTTGTATGCGGCGTGGTTCAGGGTCAAGAAGACCTGACCTTGATCCTCTGACCCCGCAAACCAATGTGGGAGCGAGCTTGCTCGCGATAGCGGTATCAGCTTCAACATCTCTGTTGACTGTTACACCGCCATCGCGAGCAAGCTCGCTCCCACAGTTGTTTTGGGTTGGGGTTTAGAGAGTACCGAATACTTTCTTCGCCAAACTGGTCGCCGCAGCCGCCGGGTTCTGGCGAATGGTGGCTTCCTGCTTGCCGATCATCTCGAACAACCCGTCCAGCGCCTGCTCGGTCACGTAGTTTTCGATGTTGGCGCTTTTGGCGTCCAGCACGCCGAAGGTCGCGGCCTGGCCGGCGAAGGCATTGTATTTCTGCGCCAGGCCGACCTTGTCGGTGGCTTGCTTGACGATGGGCAGGAACTTGGCGCGGATCTGTTCGCGACTGCTCTTGTTCAGGTATTGCGTGGCCGAGTCCTTGCCACCGCTGAGGATGCCCTTGGCATCGTTCACGCTCATGTTCTTCACCGCATTGACCAGGATCGGCTGGGCCTGGACCACGGCGGCTTCAGCGGCCTGGTTCATGCTGGTTTCCAACTGATCGACCTGCTCGCCCATGCCGAAGGCTTTCATCTTGCTGGCGACTTTGCCGAGCTTGCCCGGCAGTTCGATTTTCACCTCCGGGTTATTGCTGAAACCGCCGGGTGTGCCCAGTTGCTTGACCGCCACTTGGGCGCCTTGGGTCAGGGCGTCCTTGAGACCGCCCGTGGCGTCTTTTTGCGACAGATCGCCAAGGGACAGGGCCATGGCATTGGCGCAGATCAACAGGCCCGCGCACAGGCCGGTGAAACGGAGGGTAGAGCGGAGCATGACAGCTTCCTTGAAGAGAAATTGAACAGGAATCAGCGTGCGGCGTTGACGCGGATCTTCAACGGCTGCGGATCTTTGCCATCGAGTTGCACGGTGTGTTGTTCGGTGGTGATGAACATCAACTGACCGTCCACTTCGATACGGGCGCTTACGGCATAACGATGGCCGGGCTTGACCTGGGCCGGATCATAACTGAGGTGGAACGGCAGCGGGACCTGGCCTTTGATCGGACCGCTCTGCTCATCGAGCACCACCGCGGGGGCGTCGGCCAGGGACACATCCTGCAGGCTCACGCTCAGGGTGGCGGTGGGCGGCAGGGCGATGCGTTGCAGGTAGAACACTTCGCCGTCGAGGCTGTTCTTGCTCGCCAGCGGTGCACTGGAGCAGGCGCTCAGAAGCGTGGCGGCGGTGATGAGAAGAAGTTTTTTCATTTGGCGTATTTCCATATTGAGGGCGCCAGAGAAAAAACTGGCGCCTGTGGGAATCAGTCCTGCGTCACCGGGGCCACCTGATCCGCCGCGTCTTCACTGCGATGCAACGCCACCTGGCGGATCGACAGGCGAATTTCCGCCGGCAGCACCCGCTTGGCCGCGCCTTCGGCCAGTTCGCCCAGCAGCTCGTGGTAGCTGAGCTTGCCGGCTTCGTCGCGGCGCAGTACGTCCAAGTCCAGCATAGTCTGGATGAAGTGGCGGAACAGGCTCTTGTCGAAGAATTCCGGGGCATTGAGGCCATGCAGGATCGACAGGCGTTGGGCCATGACTGTGCAAAGGTCTTCCAGCTCTTCGGCGCTGACCGTGTTCTGGCCGCTGTTGAGCAGCAGCGAGACGGTCATGTAGAAGCGCTGCAAGGTCTGGGCGATGCTTTTCGACAGCAGGGTCAGCAGCACGAAATGCCGCGAACTCGGCGCCGGGCGCAGGTACAGGTCGTTTTCGAAACGCAGCAGGCCTTGTTCGACGAACGCTTCGAGCCACTGGTCGACCACGTCGTCCAGTTCTTCCAGCGACCAGCGAATGAACAGCTCCGATTGCAGGTACGGGTACAAGGCGTGGGTGTAGCGCAGGATCTGCTCGCGGCTCATGCGCGAGCTGCTCTGGAAGAAGCTGGCGAGCAGCGCTGGCAGGGCGAAGATGTGCAGTACGTTGTTGCGGTAATAGGTCATCAGCACCGCGTTCTGTTCATCCAGATACAGAATCTTGCCCAGGGCATCGCTCTGTTCCGAGAGCAGGTCCATGCCTTTGACGTGCTCGATCAGCGCCTGGCCGTCGCCTTCGGGCAGGGTGGTGTGCGGGGAATACGGCACTTTGCGCAGCAGCGCCAGGTACAGGTCCAGCACCCGCGCCATGGCGCGGTCGTCCAGGGCCAGGCGGCTGGTGGACAGCAGTGCCAGGGCCACGAGGTTGACCGGATTGATGGCCGCGGCTTCGTTCAGGTGTCGGGCCACGCGTTCGCCGAGGCGGTGGGTGGTCGCGTTGAGCCAGGCCGGCTTGAATTGCGGGCCCAGCTCCTGTTGGCGCCAGCCTGGTTGTTCGCCGTCGAGGAATTCCGCCAGTTTGATCGGTTCGCCGAAGTTCACCGCCACCTGGCCGAAGCGTTGCTTGAGGGCGCCAATGACCTTGAAGATGTCGAAGATCGATTCTTTCTTCTTGCTGGCTCCGCGCAGCTCGCCCAGGTAGGTACGGCCCTCCAGTACCCGCTCATAGCCGATGTAGACCGGCACGAAGACGATGGGCATGCGCGATGAACGCAGGAAGCTGCGCAGGGTGATGGCGAGCATGCCGGTCTTGGGTTGCAGCATGCGCCCGGTGCGCGAGCGCCCGCCTTCGACGAAGTACTCCACCGGAAAACCCTTGGTGAACAGCGTGTGCAGGTATTCGTTGAACACGGCGGTGTAGAGCGGGTTGCCCTTGAAGGTGCGGCGCATGAAAAACGCCCCGCCACGGCGCAGCAGGCCGCCGATGACCGGCATGTTGAGGTTGATGCCGGCGGCGATGTGCGGCGGGGTCAGGCCGTTGCGAAACAGCAGGTATGACAGCAGCAGGTAGTCGATGTGGCTGCGGTGGCACGGCACGTAGATGACTTCGTGGCCCTGGGCGACGTTTTGCACACCTTCGATGTGGTTGACCTTGATGCCGTCGTAGATCTTGTTCCAGAACCAGCTCAACACCACTTCCAGGAAGCGGATCGCGGTGTAGGTGTAGTCCGAGGCGATTTCGTTGCCGTAGCGCAGGGCCTGGGCCTTGGCTTTTTCCGGGGCGATCTTCTCCCGCTCGGCCTCGTCGATAATCGCCTGCTTGACCAGCGGCTGGTTCAGCAGGCCCTTGACCAGGTTGCGGCGGTGGGAAATGTCCGGGCCGATGACCGCTGCTTTCAGGTTGCGAAAGTGCACCCGCAGGATCCGCTGGGCCATGCGCACGGTGCGTTCATGGCCCTTGTCGTGTTCGATCAGTTCGCGCAGGTGGATCGGCGCGGAGAACTGCACGCGGGTCTTGCGGCCCAGGATCATGATGCTCAACAAGCGGCGCAGGCGTCCGGTGACGGCCCAACTGTCGGCGAACAACAACTTCCACGGGCTGGATTCGCTGTCGGGCGACTGGCCCCAGAACACGCTGACCGGGATGATCTGTGCATCTTCGGCTGCGTTGTCGGACAGGACGTTGACCAGCCGCGTCAGGGTCGGCGGCGCGCCACGTTTATCCTGGCGCCCGAGCCAGTCCGGTGCCGGTGTCAGGTAGAAAAACGCCGCCGGTTCCAACAGGTTACCCACCGAGACCGGCAGCACCGGACGCGGCAGGCCAGCCTTGGTGCATTCGGTGTCGAGCACGGCCAGGTCGGTGAGCGAAGGATCTTGCAGGACGTAGAACACCGGACGACTGCGGTCGAGGTTGAGGGTGAAGGACGACTGGTTGATCGTCTCGGAGCGAACCCAGAGGTACAACAGTCGGCGCAGGGTGCCAAACACAAGACGGCGGAACGGGGAGCGGGTCATACGGCTTCTGCATGAGTGAATGGGGTTGAGCGGTCGGTAGTGTGCAGGATTCGTCGAAAATCGGCAAAAAAGCGCCGAAGTAAAGTCAGTTGAGAGTTTTTTCGGGTGTCATATACTCGGCCAGTGACTGCCACGGCCCCCTTATGGACGGTCGGACGGTAGCTAACGTTCGTACGGCTTTCCCTCGAAAAGCCGACTTAAAAATAAGAAATGGGAGTGAGCATCATGGCAACACGCGAGACCGGCAGTGTGAAGTGGTTCAACGACGCCAAGGGTTATGGCTTCATTCAGCGTGAAGGCGGGGCGGATGTTTTTGTGCATTACCGCGCTATCCGTGGCGAAGGCCACCGTTCCCTGACTGAAGGCCAGCAGGTCGAGTACGGCGTCGTGGAAGGGCAGAAGGGCTTGCAGGCTGAGGATGTGGTGGGGTTGTAAACCGCATTCACTGGCTACACAAAACCCATTGTGGGAGCGAGCTTGCTCGCGATAGCGGTGTGTCAGTCACTTCTAATCTGGCTGATCTACCGCTATCGCGAGCAAGCTCGCTCCCACATTGGCTCTTCGGTGGGCGGGGGGCTGCGTCACGCCGTCTTCCAGGTAATCTCTTCTTCCCCATCCACGCTGATGCGAATCCAGCGATCCGCCGATTCCTCACCTTCTTCTTCCACCCACGAGCCGGGGGCGCAGCGCACTTCGACATTCAGCGCGGCGAAGGCGGCGCGGGCGCAGGCGATGTCGTCTTCCCACGGGGTCTGGTCGCTTTCCAGGTACAGGCTGTTCCACTTGCCCACTGCTTTAGGCAGCCAAGTCACCGGGACGTCGCCGGCCTTGCACTTGTAGGTCTGGCCTTTCTGTACCCAATCGCTGCACGGGCCCAGGGCCTGGCTGAGCCAGGCGGCGATGGCCTTGTGGTCGACGTCGGCGTCTTTGAGGTAAATCTCGATATCGGGTTGGCGCATGGATGTCCTCACTGTGGTCTTGAAAAATCCATTCGCGGATTTAACGGGGCCCGAGCGGTTGCCCGGGACCGGAATCAAAGGTTATTGAAGAACGAAATAATCGTAGCGCATCGACACGCTGACCTCGAATGGCTCGGCCTGCTCGATCACGCTGGCGCGGCGCTCGGCACTGGCGCGCCAGCCGTGGGGCGTCATGGCCAGCAGGTTGGCGCGGTCCTGGCCACTGTCGAGCGTCAGCTTGAACTCGAGGGTTTCGCTGTGATCCAGGGCCATGCCCGCAGGCACCAGGGCCAGGTGCTTGTCATCGGTGTACTCGCGCACTTCGTCGTACAGGCGCTCGCGCAGTTCCATCAGATGGCCGGCTGTTGGGCCGACTTTCATCAAGCCACCACCCGGGCTGAGCAGGCGCTTGGCCTCCTGCCAGTCCAGAGGGCTGAACACGCTGGCCAGGAACTGGCAGCAGCCGTCCGCCAACGGCACTCGGGCCATGCTGGCGATCAACCAGGTCAACTGCGGATTGCGTTTGCAGGCACGCTTGACCGCCTCGCGGGAAATGTCCAGGGCATAGCCATCGGCATTGGGCAACGCTTCAGCGATCTGCGCGGTGTAGTAGCCCTCGCCACAACCAATGTCCAGCCAGCGCCCGGGTGCGCGTTCGGCGGCCAGTTCGGCCAGGCGGCGGGCAACGGGGGCGTAATGCCCGGCGTTGAGAAAATCGCGCCGGGCTTCGACCATGGCCTGGTTGTCGCCGGGGTCACGGCTGTTCTTGTGCTGCACCGGCAGCAGGTTCAGATAACCCTGTCGCGCGCGGTCGAATCGGTGGCCGGCCGGGCACACCACGCCGTTGTCCACCGCGTTCAGCGGTTCACTGCAGATCGGGCAGGCGAGCATCAGGCGAGCAACTTGATCAGCGTCTTGTAGTAGATCTCGGTCAGCACATCGAGATCGGCTGCCAGTACCCGTTCGTCGACCTGGTGGATGGTCGCGTTGACCGGGCCCAGTTCGACCACTTGGGTGCCCATGGTAGCGATGAAACGACCATCGGACGTGCCGCCGCTGGTGGACGCCTTTGTCTCGCGACCGGTGACGTCCTTGATGCTCGACGACACCGCGTCCAGCAACGCCCCCGGCTCGGTGAGGAACGGCAGGCCGGACAGCGCCCAGTCGATGTGCCAGTCCAACTGGTGCTTGTCGAGGATATCGGCGACGCGCTGTTGCAGGCCTTCGACGGTGGACTCGGTGGAGAAACGGAAGTTGAACACCGCCACCAGGTCGCCGGGGATCACGTTGGTCGCGCCGGTGCCGGAGTTGAGGTTGGAGATCTGGAAACTGGTGGGCGGGAAGAAGTCGTTGCCGTGGTCCCAATGCTCGGCGGCCAACTCTGCCAGCGCCGGAGCAGCCAGGTGGATCGGGTTCTTCGCCAGGTGTGGATAAGCCACATGGCCTTGTTTGCCGCGCACGGTCAGCTTCGCGCCGAGGGAACCGCGCCGGCCGTTCTTGACCACGTCGCCCACCAAGGTGGTGCTCGACGGCTCGCCGACGATGCACCAGTCCAGCCGCTCCTGGCGGGCCTTGAGGCGCTCGACCACGGCCTTGGTGCCGTGGTGGGCCGGGCCTTCCTCATCACTGGTGATCAGGAAGGTCAGCGAGCCCTTGTGGTCAGGGTAATCGGCGACGAAGCGCTCGGCCGCCACGATCATTGCCGCGAGGCTGCCTTTCATGTCCGCCGCGCCACGGCCACAGAGCATGCCGTGCTCATCGATGACCGCATCGAACGGATCGAGCTGCCAGGCTTGAACCGGACCGGTCGGCACCACGTCGGTGTGCCCGGCGAAACACAGCACCGGACCGTCATGCTTGCCGTGGCTGGCCCAGAAGTTATCCACATCCTCGATGCGCATCGGCTCGAGCTGGAAACCGGCGTTGCCCAGGCGCTGCATCATCAGTTTCTGGCAATCGGCATCCACCGGCGTCACGGACGGGCGGCGAATCAGGTCGCAGGCGAGTTGCAGGGTCGGCGAGAGGTCGGCGTGGGCCGTCATGAAAGCTCCGGAAATATAGAATGGACGCAAGGCTTGTGGCGGGCTGGCTCCCGCAAAATGGCGGTTATCTTATAGCAAAACGACCACCATGGGCCCCTGGTGCGGGACAGGTGGAACACAAAACCTGTGGGAGCGAGCTTGCTCGCGATGACGGTGTATCAGCCGACATTGATGCTGGCTGATCCGACGCCATCGCGAGCAAGCTCGCTCCCACAGAGGTTTTGCTTAAATTGCCGAGACAAAGCCCTATAATGCGCGCCGGTTTTCGGGGTAATGGTCATGAGTACAGAAGATCCACGGTTTGCCGGTATTGCCCGTTTGTATGGCATCGACGGCCTGGAGCGCCTGCGGGCGGCCCATGTTGCGATTGTCGGGGTGGGCGGTGTCGGTTCCTGGGCGGCGGAAGCCATCGCCCGTTGTGGCGTGGGCGAGATTTCGCTGTTCGACCTGGACGATGTCTGCGTCAGCAACGCCAACCGTCAGTTGCATGCCCTGGACAGCACCGTCGGCAAGCCCAAGGTCGAAGTGATGGCCGAGCGGCTGCGGGGGATCAACCCCGATTGCACGGTGCATGCGGTGGCCGACTTCGTCACCCGCGACACCATGGCCGAATACATCACGCCGAACATCGACTGCGTGATCGACTGCATCGACAGCGTCAACGCCAAGGCGGCGTTGATTGCCTGGTGCAAGCGCCGCAAGATCCAGATCATCACCACCGGCGGCGCGGGCGGACAGATTGACCCGACGCTGATTCAGGTCTGCGACTTGAACCGCACGTTCAACGATCCGCTGGCCTCGAAAGTGCGTTCTACCCTGCGCCGCGACTACGGTTTTTCCCGCACCGTGACCCGCCACTACAGCGTGCCTTGCGTGTTTTCCACCGAACAGCTGCGCTATCCGAAACCGGACGGCAGTATCTGCTTGCAGAAGAGTTTTGTCGGCGATGGCGTCAAGCTCGACTGCGCCGGTGGGTTTGGCGCGGTGATGATGGTCACAGCGACGTTCGGCATGGTCGCGGCGACCAAGGCTGTGGATAAGATTGTGGCGGGTGTGCGGCGGCCGGCGGATAGGGTCAAGCCGCAAGTTTGAGGGTGGGGCTGATGGCTTCATCGCGAGCAGGCTCGCTCCCACATTGGATCTCATAGAACACAAATTTTGTGTACGACACGAATCCCCTGTGGGAGCGAGCCTGCTCGCGATTGCGGTTATTGAGTCAACTCAAACATCCGCTTTAGCACCGCATTCAACCCATTGCTACGCGACGGCGACAACTGCCGCGACAATCCCAGCTCATTGAACCACCCTGGCAAATCAACCTGCTGCAACTCGGCGGCTGACAACCCATTGACCCGCGCCAGCAGCAACGCCACTAACCCACGAATCAACCGCGCGTCGCTGTTGGCGCAAAACTGCCACTGCCCATTGATCAACTGGCCCACCAGCCACACCTGACTTTCACAGCCGTGGACCAGGTTGGCATCGCATTTGTCCGCGTCGCTTAACGGCGGCAAACGTTCGCCCCATTGCATCAGCAGCCGGGCCCGTTGTTCCCACCCCGAGGCGTCCTGGAAAACCTGCAGCGCTGCGCCAGCATCGGCCGGTAGGTTCATCGCAGCATCTCCAAGGCCTGATCGAGGGCGTCGAAGAAGCGTTCGATGTCGGCGGAGTCGTTGTACAGCGCCAGCGACACGCGGATCGCGCCGGAAAGCTTCAGATGCTTGAACAGCGGCATGGCGCAGTGATGCCCGGCCCGCACCGCGATGCCTTGCTCGGTCAGCAGGTGGGCCAGGTCGGCGTTGTGCACGCCTTCGACCACGAAGCTGACCAGGGCCAGGCGCGGGTTGCCCACCAGGCGCACGCCATTGCGCGCCAGCAGGCCGTGCAACAGATAGTCGTGCAGCGCCGCTTCATGATCGATGAGCGCTTGCGGGTCGAGACCGGACAGGTAATCCAGGGTCGCCCCCAGCCCGATCACGCTGGCAATCGGCGGTGTACCAGCCTCGAAGCCCAGCGGTGCCGGGCGGAAGGTGGCGCTGTGGTAATCGGCCTGCTGCACCATCTCGCCGCCGAATTGCCAATGCCGTAGCTGACGAAATGCTTCGGTACGGCCGAACAAAGCGCCCAATCCTTCGGGACCGTAGAGCTTGTGGCTGGAAAATACGTAGAAATCGCACCCCAGGGCCTGCACGTCATGACGGCCATGGACCACGCCCTGGGCGCCGTCGATCACCGTCAACGCCCCATGGGCCTTGGCCAGGGCCAGCAGCGCCGGCAAGGGCTGCCAGGTGCCTAGCACGTTGGACAACTGGCTCACCGCCAGCAGGCGCGTACGCGGGCCGATCAGCTCGGCGGCGGCGCCCAGGTCGATCACCCCATCGGCATCCAGCGGCAACACCACCAGCGTCAACGAACGGCGCTCGGCCAGTTGTTGCCACGGGAGCAGGTTGGCGTGATGTTCCAGGGCGCTGATGACGATTTCATCGCCCGGGTTGAATAGATGTTCCAGCCCGTAGGCCAGCAGGTTCAACGCGGAAGTCGCGCCATGGGTGAAGACGATCTGCCCGCAATCGCCGGCGTTGAGCCATTGCGCCACCTTGAGGCGGCTGTCTTCGAAGGCCTGGGTGGCGTGGGCGCCGGGCAGATGTTGCGCGCGATGCACGTTGGCCGCGCCATTGGCGTAGTAATGCGCCAGGGCGTCCAGCAGGGCTTGGGGTTTTTGCGTGGTAGCGGCGTTGTCCAGGTAGGTCTGGCCTTGCCGTTGCAGGGCGGCGATGGCCGGGAAGTCGGCACGCCAGGGGGATTGGATCAACATGCTTTCGGGCCCTGCTGG
The DNA here is from genome assembly GCF_030064125.1 of Pseudomonas sp. G2-4. Classification (NCBI taxonomy): domain Bacteria; kingdom Pseudomonadati; phylum Pseudomonadota; class Gammaproteobacteria; order Pseudomonadales; family Pseudomonadaceae; genus Pseudomonas; species Pseudomonas sp. G2-4. The sequence continues at coordinate 1,248,145 of NZ_CP125957.1, forward strand.
AGTTACGCTGGCCCCTATGAGGGCGGGCTTTTGTGGGAGTCGAGCTTGCTCGCGATGGGAGCGATACGGTTTAACTGCAAGACCGCGTCATCGTTCATCGCGAGCAAGCTCGGCTCCCACAAAGGCTCGCTCCCACAGGTGGTGTGAAGCTTAGTTGTGAGCGTGCAGTGCTTCGTTCAGCTCGATGGCCGATTTATGGGTCTTGCATTCCACCGCGCCGGTCTCGGAGTTGCGACGGAACAACAGGTCGGGCTGGCCAGCGAGGTCGCGGGCCTTGACCACTTTCACCAGTTGGTTGTTTTCGTCCAGCAGCTTAACCTTGGTGCCGGCGGTCACGTACAGGCCCGACTCCACGGTGTTGCGGTCGCCCAAGGGGATGCCGATGCCGGCGTTGGCGCCGATCAGGCAGCCTTCGCCAACCTTGATCACGATATTGCCGCCGCCCGACAGGGTGCCCATGGTGGAGCAGCCGCCGCCTAGGTCCGAGCCCTTGCCGACGAACACGCCCGCCGAGACACGGCCTTCGATCATGCCCGGGCCTTCGGTGCCGGCGTTGAAGTTGACGAAACCTTCGTGCATCACGGTGGTGCCTTCGCCCACGTAGGCGCCCAGGCGGATTCGCGCGGCATCGGCGATACGTACGCCGGCCGGAACCACGTAGTCAGTCATTTTCGGGAATTTGTCCACCGAGAACACTTCCAGCAACTCGCCGCGCAGGCGGGCTTCGAGCTGGTGCTCGGCCAGTTCGGCCAGGTCGATTGCACCCTGGCTGGTCCAGGCCACGTTCGGCAGCAGCGGGAAGATGCCAGCCAGGTTCAGACCGTGGGGCTTGACCAGGCGATGGGACAGCAGGTGCAACTTGAGGTAAGCCTCAGGCGTGGAACTCAGTTGGCCATCCTCGGCCAGCAGGGTGGCAACCAGCGGCTTGTGGCTTTCGGCCAGGCGGGTCAGCAGCGCGGCTTGCCCGGCATCAACGCCCTTGAGCGCTTCAGCCAGTTGCGAAGCCTGGGCGGTGGTGAAGGTGATGGCCTGGTTGCCGTCGCTGTAGCCGAGAATCGGCGCGATGGCGGCGACAATGTCTGCCGACGGATTGAGCAGTGGCTGTGCGTAGAACACTTCCAGCCAGGCGCCTTGACGGTTTTGAGTGCCGACACCGAAGGCCAGGCTGAACAGGGTAGTGGACATGGAATTACCTCTACAAAATGGACTGGGCAGGCTTATTTGATTTCTGCCGCATAAACATCTGGCTTGAAGCCAATCAGGGTTCGGTCACCGAGATCGAGCACCGGGCGCTTGATCATCGAGGGTTGGGCGAGCATCAGTTCGATGGCTTTCGTCTGGTCGAGATCGGCTTTGCGTTCGTCGTCGAGTTTGCGAAAGGTCGTACCGGCACGGTTCAACACCACTTGCCAGCCATGCTCGTTGCACCATTGGGTCAGGTGCTCACGGTCGATGCCGGCGGTCTTGTAATCATGAAAGTCGTAGTGCACAGCGTGTTCATCGAGCCAGGTGCGCGCCTTTTTCATCGTGTCACAGGCTTTGATGCCGAAAAGGTGCAACGTTTTGCTTGAATCGGTCAAGGAAATTGCCCCCTTTGCAGGTGCTGGAAATAGAAGGTGAAGGATTATGCCATGACCGGACGGTTTCGCGACGGCCCAGGTTGATGTACACCAAAACCTGTGGGAGCGAGCTTGCTCGCGATGGCCAACATTGATGTCGACTGGTTACACCGCTATCGCGAGCAAGCTCGCTCCCACAAGGGCAGGGCTGCGACATAGGTGTAACGGCCAAGTTAATGCTAAGCGGTTAATATGGCACTTCAACGGCAAGCTGTTGCCGGATGTGTGTTGCTGTAATTGGAAGTCCGTTTATGCAAAGCGCGTATACCGTCCTGATCCTGTTGATGCTGGTGGGCGTTTCGCGTCTGCTCGGACGGCTGGTCCCGCTGCCGTTGCCCCTGGTGCAGATCGGCGCCGGTGCGCTGTTGGCCTGGCCGTCCCTGGGCCTGCACGTGGCCCTCGATCCCGAACTGTTCCTGTTTCTCTTCTTGCCGCCGCTGCTGTTCTCCGACGGCTGGCGCATGCCCAAGCGCGAGTTTTGGCGTTTGCGCGGGCCGATCCTGACGCTGGCGGTGGGCTTGGTGTTGTTTACCGTGGTGGGGGCTGGTTATTTCATTCATTGGCTGCTGCCCAGTATTCCGTTGCCGGTGGCTTTCGCCCTGGCCGCAGTGCTGTCGCCGACCGATGCTGTGGCGGTGTCGGCGATCGCCCGGGACCGTTTGCCCGGGCCGCTGATGCATATGCTCCAGGGCGAGGCGTTGATGAACGACGCGTCGGGCCTGGTGACCTTCAAGTTCGCCTTGGCGGCGGCCATCACCGGGGTGTTTTCCCTGGCGGGTGCGAGCCTGACTTTTGTGCTGGTGGCGATTGGCGGCCTGCTGGTCGGCGTGGCCCTGAGTTGGCTGGTGGGCCGTCTACGCGCCTGGATGATTGCCCGGGGTTGGGACGACCCGGCGACCCATGTGGTGTTCATGTTGCTGCTGCCGTTCGCGGCCTATGTGTTGGCGGAACGCTTGGGCGCCTCGGGGATTCTTTCGGCGGTGGCGGCGGGGATGATGCAGAGCTGGCTCGACCTGCTACCGCGCCAGACCGGTACGCGGCTGCTCAATCGCAGTGTCTGGTCGCTGCTGGAGTTCGCTTTCAACGGCCTGATCTTCCTGCTGCTGGGCTTGCAGTTGCCCGACATCATCAAGGCGGTGACCAGCCACGAGACCACGCTGTGGCCAACGCTGCTCTACCGTTGCCTGGACGTGGTGGCGATTTTCCTGGTGTTGCTGGTGCTGCGGTTTGTCTGGGTGCAAAGCATCTGGCGCTTGTCCGGGTTGTTGCGCCGCTGGCGTGGCAAGGGCGAACTGACACTGGTGCCGAACGCACGGTCCTGTTGGTTGCTGACCTTCGGCGGGGTGAGAGGGGCGGTGACGCTGGCGGGCGTGCTGTCGGTGCCGTTGCTGTTGGGCGCCGGAGAGGCCTTTCCCGAGCGGGACTTGCTGATCTTCATTGCCGCTGGGGTGATTCTGCTGTCGCTGATCGCGGCGTGCATTGCCTTGCCGTTGCTGCTGCGGGGTATCGACAAGAGCCCTGATGACAAACGTCGCAACGAAGTTCGAGAGGCCTGGCGAAAAACCGCTGAAGCGGCGATCCACGCATTGGAAGTGGAGGAACCGGCCGAAGCGGCCACTACGCCGGATGCAGCCCAGGCGGCGCTGGCGGCCGAGGTCAAGGCGCGGTTGATGTCCGAGTATCGTCATCAGCTCGACGTGTTCAACGACTCCGCCGAAGCCCAGGCGTTGGCATTCGAGATGGACCTGCTGGAGCGACGGCTGCGCTTGAAGGCTTATCGGGCGCAGCGTCTGGAGTTGTATCGCCTTAGTCGTCATCACCAGATTGGGGATGATGTGCTGCGTGAGGTGTTGGGGGAGTTGGATTTGGCGGAGGCGAATTTGGGGTTGGGTAAATAGCGGTTGGGGTCAGAGCGGAAGGTATGTTTTTACAATCCTTCCCCTCATAAAAAGCAAAGCCGCCCGAAGGCGGCTTCAATCGACGCGCAGTTGAGCTTGCTTCGCCCTTTCTGCGCCGCTGGGTCAACCCCGAGAGGGACCCAGACTCCTGCCAGCTTCGCTGGTGACGGGGGCGATCATGGCTACTGGTATTAGCGAATTCAAGCCAGCTTGCACGCTCTAAACAGCGTTGCCTGGGATGTGTCGACGTACTAAGTCAACGAAATCAATGGTTTCGCTTATCGCAGTACGTTTTATTTCTTTTCTTGTCTGAGCAAGCGATTGTGGTCTGTCAGACGCACCGAAGTTTCCGACAAGTTTTTAAGGTTGTCCGTCGGAAGCGAGGGCTCTAGCCTTTGGGTGTCGCTGCCAATTCAGCGACCGGACGTGAGAATCCGATTTCCCCTAGTAGGCGCGTAGGCGCCGACCATATAAAGTGCAGGCGCTTTTCGTCTGGGCATTGTGTTATGGCGGCTGTGCGCGGGCATGCTTCGGCATGGCCGGGCTTCTAGGGACTCGGATTCTCACCCCGCGTACGGCTGCCACCCTCCAGTCCGTGAGAAGACTCGGTGGCGGCTTCTAATTCCCCTAGGAGCAATGACATGATCAAAGAGACACCGAATCCTCCAAAGCCAGCCTCCACGTTCCCCTACGGCGACTACGCCCCCGAAAAGCTGCAAGAAGCCGCTGATCGTGCGCTGGATCATTACCTCAAGCCTGACGACAGCGAGTCAGACCCCAGGCCCTCGATACAGTTGTTCACCGTGTCGGACAGCGTTGATACCGAAGCCCTGCTAGCCAACCTCAGCGAAACCCTGGCTTCGGCCAATGCGATGCTCAGCGACCTGGCCTTCGACCTGGACGGCTCGCGACGGCATGTAGCATTGGGCGTGGCGCAGATGATCGAGTTGGGGGAGTTGCTGGCGAACAAGTGCCTGGACCGGGCAGAGCTTCGGGTTTGATGCAATAAGCGCCGGCCTCATCGCGAGCAGGCTCGCTCCCACAGTGGTTCTGTGTCGCTCACACATAGGGTGGTCGACGCCAAACCCCTGTGGCGAGGGAGCTTGCTCCCGCTGGGGCGCGAAGCGGCCCTAAAACCTGACAACCCGGTGTCTCAGGCAAATTGAGTTGACTGCTTTGGGGCCGCTGCGCAGCCAGCGGGAGCAAGCTGCCTCGCCACAACAGCGCTTATGCGTGAGCCTCTTCCTGCTCAGGAACCAGCCGCACTTCCACTCTCTGACCCAGCGCACGCGCTGCGCTGGCAAGTGTTGCCAGCGTCATTCCTGCATCATTCTGATCCAGTGCACGATCAACAGCAGTGCGACTGGTGTGCATCCGTTGTGCCAAGGCCTTTTTGGTCACTTTCTGAAGCTTCATGGCTTCGGCAATCTGCCAGGCAATAACGCGTTTGAGCGCAGCGGCGGAAACTTCTTCGGCGATGCCTTGCTCGGCGAGAAAGTCGTCAAAATCAGAGCCAATGTGCTTGTTCATTTGCGGTACCTCATAATCTTGCTTTGCGCTGCTTGGCGGTTGCCATGTCGGTGGCTGGCGTTTTTTGACTTTTTTTGATGAAACCGTGGAGCAGCACCATGTCGGAGCCCACCACAGTGAAGAGAACGCGGGCAATGGTATCTCCAAGGTCAATCCTGACCTCCCATAGCCCAGTGTCCAGTTTGCGAACCACCGGCATACCTATTGGCCAACCAATCTGAACAGTCTTGATGTCGGTCCCGATCATCCGTCTGTGCTCGCGAGGCAGGTCAGTCAACCATTCGCGAACGGGTTCATTTCCAGCGTCTGTGCGGAAGAAACGTACGTTCAGTATGGGGGCAATATCAACCATGAATGAAGTGTACCGAAATAGGTGCATTGCGCAACCTAGGCATCACTGAGTATTTGTACAGGGGGAGGTGGTGGCCGGTATGGATGTTGCTGTTGGGGCCGCTGCGCAGCCCAGCGGGAGCAAGCTCCCTCGCCACAACAGCGGTCCGCTTCAGTCCGAGACAGCCATCAACCCCGACGCTGGATAAACGCGCGAATCCGCTCCGCCGCTTCCACGCATTCAGCCAGCGGCGCAACCAGGGCCATGCGCACACGCCCGGCGCCTGGGTTGACGCCATCCACATCGCGGGACAGGTAGGAGCCCGGCACCACGGTCACGTGTTCCTGTTCGAACAGGTCGCGACAGAACGCTGCATCATCGCCGGCCACGTTCGGCCACAGGTAGAAGCTGCCGTCGGGGCGTTGCACGTCCAGCACCGGGCTGAGGATTTCCAGCACGGCGTCGAACTTCTCCCGGTACAGCGCGCGGTTGGCCCGTACGTGCACTTCGTCGTTCCACGCGGCGATGCTCGCCAGTTGGGTTTGAACCGGCATCGCGCAGCCGTGGTAGGTGCGGTACAGCAGGAAGCCCTTGAGGATGTCCGCGTCGCCGGCGACGAAACCGGAGCGCAGGCCGGGCAGGTTGGAGCGTTTGGACAGGCTGTGGAACACCACGCAGCGCTTGAAATCCTGGCGGCCGAGTTCAACACAGGCACTGAGCAGCCCTGGCGGCGGGGTCTGTTCGTCGAAGTACAGTTCGCTGTAGCACTCGTCCGCCGCGATCACGAAGTCATATTCATCAGCCAGGGCGATGAGTTTCTTCAGCACGTCCACCGGGATCAACGCGCCGGTCGGGTTGCCGGGAGAGCACAAGAACAGGATCTGGCAGCGTTTCCAGATGTCCGGCGAGACAGCCTCGAAATCCGGGTTGAAGCCGTTCTCGTCCAGGCATGGCAGGTAGTGCGGCTTGGCCCCGGCCAGGAACGCTGCGCCTTCGTAGATCTGGTAGAAAGGGTTCGGGCTGACCACCAGCGCATCGTCGCCACGGTTGACCACAGTCTGGGTGAAGGCGAACAGGGCTTCACGGGTGCCATTGACCGGCAGCACGTGGCGCGCCGGGTCCAGCCAGCCGCTCGGCACATTGAAGCGACGCTCGCACCAGCCGGTGATGGCTTCACGCAGCTCCGGGATGCCGAGGGTGGTCGGGTACACGGCCATTTTTTCCAGATTGCTGGCCAGGGCTTCGGCTACGAAGCTGGGCGAGCGATGCTTGGGTTCGCCGATGGACAACGCGATGGGGCGTTTGTCGGGGTGGGGCGTGACGCTGCCGAGCAGGGCGCGGAGCTTTTCGAACGGGTAGGGCTGCAACTGGTTCAAAGCGTTGTTCATCGAGGGCCTCGTCAATGTGGGCGCGGTCCTTGTGGGAGCGAGCTTGCTCGCGATAGCGGTGGGTCAGGCAACATCAATGCTGGATGTTGCGCCGCCATCGCGAGCAAGCTCGCTCCCACAGGGGCAGTTCGTTGATTCAGATAGTGATGCGCGTCAGGTTGATATCCGGTTCCTGGTTGACGCTCAAATGCCGCACGATCGCTTCCTGCAGGCGGCTGCACAGCTGCGGATCGGACAGCGGCTGGTTATGGGCGTCGGTGATGAAGAACACGTCCTCCACCCGCTCGCCCAAGGTGGCGATCTTGGCGTTTTGCAGCGACAGGTCGAACTCCAGGAAGATATGACCGATTCGCGCCAACAGGCCTGGACGATCCGGGGCGCTGAGCTCCAGCACCGTGACCTGGCGCTGGGCGTCGTTGTGGATCGTCACTTGCGGAGCGAACGCAAAATGCTTGAGCTGACGCGGTACCCGGCGCTGGATGATGGTCGGGTAGTCCGCCGGGTTGCGCAGGGCTTCGGTCAGGCCATCGCGAATCTGCTTGACCCGCGCCGGGTTGTCGCCAATCGAGTCGCCGTCGGTGTCGAGCACGATGTAGGTGTCGAGGGTGAACTGGCTGCTGGAGGTGATGACCCGGGCGTCATGGATGTTGAGGTTGAGCTGGTCCATCGCCGCCACGGTCACGGCGAAGAAGTCGTGCTGGTCGGGGGCGTAGATGAAGATCTGCGTGCCGCCCTCGAACTCGCGCTGGGTGGTTTCCTTGATCAGCACCAGCGGCCCGCCATCGGCCGGTTGCTGCAAAATCGCGTCGCTGTGCCAGGCCACGTCGCCGGCCGTGTGGCGCAGGAAATAGTCATCACCCAATTGCGACCAGAGCTGTTCGACGTCGTCCGGATCGGTGCCGCCGCGCACCAGGATGTCCAGGGCTGCGCTTTGGGTGCGACGGATCTGCTCTTCGCGATCCACCGGGTTTTCCAGGCCGCGACGCAAGGCCCGCTTGGTCTCGGTGTACAACTGGCGCAACAGGCTGGCGCGCCAGGAGTTCCACAGGCTCGGGTTGGTGGCGTTGATGTCGGCCACGGTCAGCACGTAGAGGTAGTCCAGGCGGGTTTCATCGCCGACGATCTGGGCGAAGTCGTGGATCACCTGCGGGTCGGACAAATCCTTGCGCTGGGCAGTGGTGGACATCACTAGGTGGTTCTGCACCAGCCAAACGATCAACCGGCTGTCCCACAGAGGCAATTGATGGCGCTGACAGAACGCCTCGGCATCCACCGCGCCGATTTCGGAGTGGTCGCCCTGGCGGCCCTTGCCAATGTCGTGGTAAAGCCCGGCCATGTAGATCAGCTCAGGCTTGGGCAGCTTGGCCATGAGCTTGCTGGCCAGCGGGAATTTCTCCGACACCTGGGTGTACTGCAACTTACGCAGGTGCTTGATCAGGTTCAGCGTGTGGGCATCAACCGTATAGATGTGGAACAGGTCGTGCTGCATCTGCCCGACGATGAAGCCGAACTCCGGCAGATAGCGCCCGAGGATCCCATAGCGGTTCATACGCCGCAGGTTGCGGTGCACGCCGATCCGGCATTTGAACAACTCGATGAACAGGCTGGTGTTGCGGATGTCGTGGCGGAAATCCTCATCGATCAGATGACGGTTTTCCCGCAGCAGGCGGATGGTGTCGGCGCGCACGCCTTTGATTTCCGGCTGCTGGGCCATGAGCACGAAGATTTCGAGCATGGCGAAGGGCGTGCGGCGGAATACATTGGCGCTGCGGGCTTCGATGTAGCCGTCGTGCAGTTGGAAGCGTGAGTTGATCGGCTGCGGCGGCTCTTCGTCCTCGGGGGCGAGGATGACTTCCTCGAAGTGCTGGATGATCAGTTCACTGAGCTGGGCGATGCTCATCACCACCCGGTAGTACTGCTGCATGAAGTTTTCGATGGACTGCTTGGCGTCCTGCCCCTCGAAACCCAGGAGGTTGGCGATGGAGCGCTGGTGATCGAACAGCAAGCGGTCTTCTGAGCGGCCAGCGAGCATGTGCAGGGCGTAGCGAACCTTCCACAGGAATTCCTGGGACGAGGCCAGCAAGGCATTTTCGCTTTCCACCAGGAAGCCTTCGCCGGCCAGGGCCCGCAGGTTCAACGTGCCGTACTGGCGGCGGGCAACCCAGAGGATCGTCTGGATATCCCGCAGCCCGCCGGGGGAGCCTTTGACGTTGGGCTCCAGGTTGTATTCGGTGTCGTTGTACTTGTGGTGGCGAGCCTTCTGCTCGGCGTGCTTGGCCAGGAAAAAATCCTTGCTCGGCCACATGTGCGCGGTGCTGGTGACGTCGAGCATGCGCTGGCGCAGGTGCTCGGGGCCGGCGATGGTGCGGCTTTCCATCAGGTTGGTGATCACCGTCAGGTCGGCGCGGGCCTCCTCGGCGCATTCCTGCACCGAGCGCACGCTTTGGCCGACTTCCAGGCCGATGTCCCACAGCAGCGTCAGGAAACGTTCGATGGAATCGCGGAAAACCTCATGGTCGGCGCTGTCCAGCAGGATCAGCAGATCGATGTCGGAGTAGGGGTGCAGCTCGCCGCGCCCGTAGCCGCCCACCGCCACCAGGGCAATGTCGGCATCTTCACTCCAGTCGAATTGCTCCCAGGCCTTTTGCAGGATGTTATCGACGAACCAGGCGCGGTCTTCGATCAGTCGGCGGATATCCCGGCCATTGCGAAAACGTTGGTCGAGCACATCATGGGCCTGGCGGATCGCCTTCTTGAATGCCGAGATGGGGCTTGCCTTCAGGGCCAGTTCAGCCTGGAACTGGCCGCGGTCGAAGAGTTCGGGATCCACCTGCGGCATTGAATGGCTTTCCTTTCTATCTATAGCTATAGGCTGTGTTCGGGTCAGGCGGAAACGCGGGCGATGGTGTCATCGCTGCGCAGGGTAAAGATCTCGTAGCCGGTCTCGGTGACCAGCAGGGTGTGTTCCCACTGGGCCGACAGCTTGCGGTCCTTGGTGATGGCGGTCCAGCCGTCGCCCAGTACCTTGGTGTCGGCGCGACCCTGATTGATCATCGGCTCGATGGTAAAGGTCATGCCTGCCTGGAGCTCCATGCCGGTGCCGGCGCGACCGTAGTGCAGGATCTGGGGCTCTTCATGGAACACCTTGCCGATACCGTGGCCGCAGAATTCGCGCACCACCGAGAAGCCGTTCTTCTGCGCGTGCTTCTGGATCACTTCGCCGATATCCCCCAGGCGGCAGCCCGGCTTCACCAGTTCAATGGCCATGTACATGCATTCCTGGGTGACTTTCGACAGGCGCTGGGCCCACTCCGGCACGTTGCCGACATGGAACATGCGGCTGGTATCGCCGTGGTAGCCGTCCTTGATGACGGTGACGTCGATGTTCAGGGTGTCGCCATCCTTCAACGGTTTTTCGTTGGGGATGCCATGGCAGACCACGTGGTTGATCGAGGTGCAGATCGACTTCGGGAAGCCCTTGTAGTTGAGCGGCGCCGGGATGGCCTTCTGCTCGTTGACGATGTAGTCGTGGCAGATGCGGTCCAGCTCTTCGGTGGTCACGCCCGGCTTGACGTAATCGGCAATCATTTCCAGGACGTCGGCGGCGAGTTTGCCGGCGACACGCATTTTTGCGATGTCCTCGGGGGTCTTGAGGGTGACGGTCATACAGGCTCTCTCTGCGCCCGGCGGCGCTGTTCAAAACGAAATGGGCGGCGGAAGGTGATCCGGGCGGCCCTGAAAACGCGATTCTAACAGACGATCAGTACAATGAGCTCTCCAGGCTGGAACTCTGTGGCGAGGGGCTTTATCCCCGCTGGGGCGCGTAGCGGCCCCCCAACCAGGCAGCGCGGTGTATCTGGTCGATTGAGTCGTCTGATCCGGGGCTGCCATGCAGCCCAGCGGGGATAAATCCCCTCGCCACAAGAGGTTTTCAGAATCCGTGTTCCGTTTTCGCCCTTGCTGTGGTATAAAATGCGCCGCTTTCCGGGGATGACCCCGCAAGCTTAAATCCACACACGTGTCGACACGATGACCTGGGTGCCTCGGCTTATATAAGCCGCTGGTTGGTCATTGGGATACGTGGAGGCCAAACCCGACTTATCAAGGAACTATCATGTCCCAAGTCAACATGCGCGATATGCTGAAGGCCGGTGTGCACTTCGGTCACCAGACCCGTTACTGGAACCCGAAAATGGGCAAGTACATTTTCGGCGCGCGCAACAAGATCCACATCATCAACCTTGAAAAAACCCTGCCGATGTTCAACGAAGCACTGACCTTCGTAGAGCGCCTGGCCCAGGGCAAAAACAAGATTCTGTTCGTCGGCACCAAGCGTTCCGCTGGCAAGATCGTTGCTGAAGAAGCAGCACGTTGCGGTTCGCCGTACGTCGATCACCGCTGGTTGGGCGGCATGCTGACCAACTTCAAGACCATTCGCGCTTCCATCAAGCGTCTGCGTGACCTTGAAGTCCAGTCCGAAGACGGTACTTTCGCCAAGCTGACCAAGAAAGAAGCGCTGATGCGCACTCGCGATCTTGAGAAGCTGGACCGCTCCCTGGGCGGTATCAAGGACATGGGCGGTCTGCCTGACGCACTGTTCGTGATCGACGTTGACCACGAGCGCATCGCGATCACCGAAGCCAACAAGCTGGGTATCCCGGTCATCGGCGTTGTCGATACCAACAGCAGCCCGGAAGGCGTTGACTACATCATCCCAGGCAACGATGACGCCATTCGCGCCATCCAGCTGTACATGGGTTCGATGGCTGACGCTGTGATCCGTGGTCGCAACAACGTGAATGGCGGCACCGAAGTCTTCGCTGAAGAAGCTCCGGCAGCAGCCGCTGAGTAAGTGACGCCCTGGCGTTGACTCAGTAAGCAAAAAGGGGGCTTGGCCCCCTTTTTGCCACCTCGAAAACCATTTGTCGGCAGCGCAGCTACAGCATCTGTAACGTGCAGCGGCTAACAAGGGTGGTTCGGGAAGAATTGAACGCCCGTTCGATCGGGTGGAATGGTTGAAAACCTATCCAAGAGGATTTTGAAATGGCAGAGATTACTGCAGCGTTGGTCAAAGAACTGCGCGAGCGTACCGGCGAAGGCATGATGGACTGCAAGAAAGCCTTGACCAAGGCTGGCGGCGACATCGAGAAAGCCATTGATGACATGCGTGCTTCGGGCGCCATCAAGGCTGCCAAGAAAGCCGGCAACATTGCCGCTGAAGGCGCGATCGGCATCAAGGAAGACGGCAAGGCAGCCGTTATCATTGAAGTCAACTCGCAGACTGACTTCCTTGCCCTGCAAGACGACTTCAAGGCATTCGTTGCTGCCAGCGTAGAAAAAGCCTTCGCTGACAAACTGACCGACGCAGCTCCGCTGATCGCCGCCCAGGAATCGGCGCGTGAAGCATTGGTTGCCAAAGTAGGCGAAAACGTCAACATCCGTCGTCTGGTTCGCATCGAAGGTGACGTTGTCGGTTCTTACCTGCACGGCAACAAGATCGGCGTCGTTGTAGCCCTTAAAGGCGGCAACGTGGAACTGGCCAAGGACATCGCGATGCACGTCGCTGCCAGCAACCCTGAGTTTCTGCTGCCTTCGGAAGTTTCCGCTGACGCCATCGAGCGTGAAAAAGCTGTGTTCATGCAGCTCAACGAAGACAAGATCAAAGGCAAACCAGCCGAAATCGTTGAAAAAATGGTTGCCGGTCGTATCACCAAGTTCCTGGCTGAAGCCAGCCTGGTTGAGCAGGCGTTCGTCAAGAACCCTGAAATCAAGGTCGGTGAACTGGCCAAGAAAGGCGGCGCTGAAATCGTTTCCTTTACCTACTTCAAAGTGGGCGAAGGCATCGAGAAGCCAGTAGACAACTTCGCTGAAGAAGTCGCTGCTCAGCTGGCTGCCAGCAAGCAATAAGACGGTTTTTATAACTGTCGCCCTGAAGAGGCTGCCCGCTTAACGCGCGCAGCCTCTTTTTGGATGGGGATGCCGATTTCTATTGGTTTCCTGTCGGAACTGGCTTACAAAGCCGTGTTCCGATGGCGCTGTGTCAGCGTCAGACTAGAGTGAGAGCGGGCTGCAAACAGCCTGAAAAGAATTTTCGAAAATACGCCGCAGGAGAGATTCGCAATGGCTCAGCAGGGCAGTGGTTATCAGGCTCGCTATAAACGCATTCTACTCAAGCTTAGCGGCGAGGCCCTGATGGGCTCGGAAGAGTTCGGGATCGATCCGAAGGTGCTGGATCGCATGGCGCTGGAAGTCGGCCAACTGGTCGGGATCGGCGTTCAGGTCGGCCTGGTCATCGGCGGCGGCAACCTGTTCCGCGGCGCGGCGCTGAGCGCGGCCGGCATGGATCGGGTCACGGGCGACCACATGGGCATGCTGGCCACTGTGATGAACGCCCTGGCTATGCGTGATGCGCTGGAGCGTGCCAATATCTCGGCCATCGTCATGTCGGCCATTTCCATGGTCGGCGTAACCGATCACTACGACCGCCGCAAAGCCATGCGCCACCTCAACGCCAAGGAAGTGGTGATTTTTGCCGCCGGTACCGGCAATCCGTTCTTCACTACGGATTCGGCCGCCTGCCTGCGAGCGATCGAGATCGATGCCGATGTCGTGCTCAAGGCGACCAAGGTCGACGGTGTCTATACCGCTGACCCGTTCAAAGACCCGCATGCCGAGAAGTTCGATCATCTGACCTACGATGAAGTGCTGGATCGCAAGCTGGGTGTGATGGATCTGACGGCTATCTGCCTTTGCCGTGACCACAAGATGCCGCTGCGTGTCTTTAATATGAACAAGCCTGGCGCCCTGCTGAATATCGTGCATGGCGGCGCCGAAGGAACACTGATCGAGGAAGCGCAACAATGATCAACGAAATCAAGAAAGACGCTGAACAGCGCATGCAGAAATCCCTGGAATCCCTGGCGCACAACTTCGGTCGCATTCGTACCGGCCAGGCGCATCCGAGCATCCTGGAAGGTGTGATGGTGCCGTACTACGGCTCTGACACGCCGATCAAGCAAGTGGCCAACATCACCGTCAAAGATGCTCGCACCCTGCAAGTCGTGGCTTTCGAGCGCAACATGCTGGGCGCGGTCGACAAGGCCATCGGCAGTGCCGGCCTGAACCTGAACCCAACCAACCTGGGTGAGTTGCTGCTGATCTCCATGCCGGCCCTGACCGAAGAAACCCGCAAGGGCTTCACCAAGCAGGCTCGTGACGTGGCTGAAGACGCCCGTGTTGCCGTGCGCAACATTCGCCGCGATGCCAACAGTCAGCTCAAGGACCTGGTCAAGGAAAAGGAAATCAGCGAAGACGAAGAGCGTCGCGCTACCGGTGAAATTGATGATCTGACCAAGAAGTACGTGGCTAAAATCGACGCGGATTTGGCGCAGAAAGAAAAAGACCTGATGGCCGTATAAGGGTCTCGTTTTCATGGATAAGACCAAGCAGGCCGTGCCGTTTGCGGTGCCGCGCCACGTGGCGATCATCATGGACGGCAATAATCGCTGGGCCAAGAAACGCTTTATGCCCGGCGTTGCCGGGCACAAGGCTGGGGTCGATGCGGTTCGCGCGGTTATCGAGGTGTGTGCCGAAGCCGGGGTCGAGGTATTGACCCTGTTCGCGTTCTCCAGCGAAAACTGGCAGCGTCCGGCCGATGAAGTCAGTGCCTTGATGGACCTGTTCCTCAAGGCCTTGCGTCGTGAGGCCAAGCGGCTCAACGAGAACAGCATCAGCCTGCGCATCATTGGCGATCGCTCGCGTTTTCATCCCGAGCTGCAAGCGGCGATGCGCGAAGCCGAGGCTGCGACTGCGGGCGCCGACCGTTTTGTCCTGCAGATCGCCGCCAACTATGGCGGCCAGTGGGACATTGCCCAAGCGGCCCAGCGGTTGGCTCGGGAGGTCCAGGCCGGGCACTTGCGGCCCGAAGACATCACCCCCGAACTGTTGCAAACCTGTCTGGCTACCGGCGACCTGCCGTTGCCGGACTTGTGCATCCGCACGGGTGGCGAACACCGCATCAGCAATTTCCTGCTCTGGCAGCTGGCTTATGCTGAATTGTACTTCTCCGACCTGTTCTGGCCGGACTTCAAACACGAAGCCATGCGCACCGCGCTGGCCGATTTCGCTTCCCGTCAGCGTCGCTTCGGTAAAACGAGCGAGCAGATCGAAGCTGGAGCCCGGGTTTAATGCTCAAACAACGAATCATCACCGCCCTGATCCTGTTGCCTATCGCCCTGTGCGGGTTCTTCTTGCTCAAAGGAGCAGGTTTTGCTCTGTTCATCGGGCTGGTGGTGACCCTGGGGGCGTGGGAGTGGGCGCGCCTGGCAGGGTTTCCTGCGCAGTCGGCGCGTGTGGCCTACGCAGCAGCCGTAGCGGCCATGCTCTTCGTCATGTACCTGGTGCCGGGCCTCGCGCCTTGGGTGCTGGGTGCAGCGGTGCTGTGGTGGGCGACGGCGACCTTCCTGGTGCTGACCTATCCGAGTACCACGCACCATTGGGCCAACGCGGCGACCAAGCTGATGATCGGCCTGTTGATCCTGTTGCCGGCCTGGCAGGGCCTGATCTGGATCAAGCAGGGCGCGTTGGGTAACTGGCAGATCATGGCCGTGATGGTATTGGTCTGGGGCGCCGATGTCGGTGCCTATTTCTCCGGCAAGGCGTTCGGCAAGCGCAAGCTGGCACCGAAGGTCAGTCCCGGCAAGAGCTGGGAAGGCGTCTACGGTGGCCTGGCCCTGAGCCTGGTGATTACGACCGTGGTCGGCTTCGTGCGGGACTGGACGGTCGCGCAGCTGCTGATGGGGTTGTTCGGCGCCGCGCTCATCGTATTCGTCTCCGTGGTCGGCGATCTGACCGAAAGCATGTTCAAGCGTCAGTCCGGGATCAAGGACAGCAGTAACCTGTTGCCGGGTCACGGTGGCGTGCTGGATCGCATCGACAGCCTGACCGCCGCGATCCCGATCTTCGCCGTGCTGCTGTGGATGGCGGCACCGTGAGTCGTCCTCAGCAGATCACTGTCCTGGGGGCGACCGGTTCGATCGGCCTCAGTACGCTTGACGTCATCGGTCGGCATCCCGAGCGCTACCAGGTGTTCGCCCTGAGTGGGTTTACGCGTTTGAGTGAATTGCTGGCGTTGTGCATACGCCACACGCCGCGCTTTGCCGTGGTGCCCGAGGTCGGCGTGGCGCGGGCGTTGCAGGATGATCTGCGGGCGGCCGGCTTGCCTACGCGTGTGCTGGTGGGGGAGGAGGGCCTGTGTCAGGTGGCCTCGGACCCTGAAGTCGATGCGGTGATGGCGGCGATCGTCGGTGCGGCGGGCCTGCGTCCGACGTTGGCGGCGGTGGAGGCAGGCAAGAAGATCCTGCTGGCCAATAAAGAAGCGCTGGTGATGTCTGGCGCCCTGTTCATGCAGGCTGTGCGCAAAAGCGGTTCGGTGCTCTTGCCTATCGACAGCGAGCACAATGCGATTTTCCAGTGCATGCCGCGAGATTTTTCCCGTGGCTTGGGCGCTGTGGGTGTCCGGCGGATTTTGCTGACAGCCTCCGGCGGTCCGTTCCGGCAGACACCGCTGGAAGAGTTGGTGCATGTTTCACCCGAGCAAGCCTGTGCACATCCGAACTGGTCCATGGGGCGCAAGATTTCCGTGGATTCGGCCAGCATGATGAACAAGGGGCTTGAGCTGATCGAGGCCTGCTGGCTGTTCGATGCCAAGCCGTCCCAGGTCGAGGTGGTCATCCACCCGCAGAGCGTGATTCACTCCCTGGTAGATTACATAGACGGTTCGGTGCTGGCTCAGTTGGGCAATCCGGACATGCGCACGCCGATCGCCAATGCGCTGGCCTGGCCGGAGCGAATCGATTCGGGCGTGGCGCCGCTGGACCTGTTCGCCATTGCTCGTCTGGATTTCCAGGCGCCCGATGAGCAGCGCTTCCCCTGCCTGCGTTTGGCACGTCAGGCGGCCGAGGCAGGCAACAGCGCGCCAGCCATGCTTAACGCCGCCAATGAAGTGGCGGTTGCGGCGTTTCTCGAAGGGCGTGTCCGTTACCTCGAGATCGCGAGTATCATCGAGGAAGTCTTGAGCCTCGAGGCCGTGGTTTCGGTTGATGACCTCGATGCGGTATTTACGGCGGACGCCAGGGCTCGTGAGTTGGCGGGCCAATGGCTGAGGCGCCACGGGCGTTGAAGCTGCGAGACGTTAGCCAGGGTTACCCTGGACAGGATTGCGGAGAAAACAGATGAGCGCGCTCTATATGATTGTCGGCACCCTGGTTGCATTGGGGGTGCTGGTCACATTTCACGAATTCGGTCATTTCTGGGTCGCGCGGCGCTGTGGCGTCAAGGTTCTGCGTTTTTCCGTGGGCTTTGGCATGCCGTTGCTGCGCTGGCACGACAAGAAAGGCACCGAGTTCGTCGTGGCGGCCATCCCGCTGGGCGGCTACGTGAAGATGCTTGACGAGCGCGAGGGTGAAGTACCTGCCGATCAGCTCGATCAGTCCTTCAATCGCAAGACCGTCCGTCAGCGTATCGCCATCGTCGCGGCGGGACCGATCGCCAACTTCCTGCTGGCCATGGTTTTTTTCTGGGCGCTGGCCATGCTGGGCAGCGAGCAGGTACGTCCTGTCATCGGTGCGGTGGAGGCTGGCAGCATTGCGGCCCGGGCCGGGCTCGGCGCAGGGCAGGAAATCGTCGCTATCGATGGCGAGCCGACTTCGGGCTGGGCAGCCGTCAACCTGCAGCTGGTGCGCCGTCTGGGCGAGAGCGGTTCGTTGCAGTTGATGGTGCGTGAGCAGGGCACCACGGCGGATTCACCACGGGAGTTGGTGTTGGATAGCTGGCTCAAGGGCGCTGACGATCCGGATCCGATCCGTTCCCTGGGCATCCGTCCATGGCGTCCGGCGTTGCCACCGGTGCTTGCCGAACTTGATCCGAAAGGCCCGGCCCAGGCCGCGGGGCTGAAGACCGGTGACCGGTTGCTGGCACTCGATGGCCAGCCGGTCAGCGATTGGCAGCAGGTGGTCGATTCGGTTCGCGTACGCCCTGATGCCAAAATTGTTCTGCGCGTCGAGCGCGACGGTGCTTCAATCGACGTCCCGGTAGCCCTGGCTGCCCGTGGCGAGAGCAAGGCGCCGACCGGTTACCTGGGGGCGGGCGTCAAGGCGATCGACTGGCCACCGGAGATGATTCGCGAGGTCAGCTTCGGCCCTGTGGCGGCGATTGGCGAGGGTGCGCGTCGTACCTGGACCATGAGTGTCCTGACCCTCGACTCCCTCAAGAAAATGTTGTTCGGCGAGCTCTCGGTAAAAAACTTGAGTGGACCGATAACCATTGCTAAAGTGGCGGGCGCTTCTGCCCAGTCGGGCGTTGCTGATTTCCTGAATTTCCTTGCTTATCTGAGCATTAGCCTGGGGGTTCTGAATTTGCTACCCATTCCAGTACTGGATGGGGGGCATTTGCTGTTCTATCTGATCGAGTGGGCGCGTGGTCGTCCCTTGTCGGATCGGGTGCAGGGTTGGGGGATACAGATCGGTATCAGCTTGGTGGTTGGGGTCATGTTGCTTGCCCTGGTCAACGATCTGGGTCGTCTGTAAAGCTTCGCTGAATTGCGAATCTGCCGCATTTTGCGGCAGTTTGTTTATTGCCAGTTGGAATAAGAAAGGACTTCATGAAACGTCTGCTGCTAACTGCGGTTCTCACCGTATTGATGATCGCCGAAGTTCACGCCGAGTCCTTCACTATCTCTGATATTCGCGTCAATGGCCTCCAGCGGGTCTCCGCGGGTAGCGTCTTTGGTGCCTTGCCGTTGAACGTCGGCGAGCAGGCGGATGATCGGCGTCTGGTGGAATCCACTCGTGCGCTGTTCAAAACCGGCTTCTTTCAAGATATCCAACTGGGTCGTGACGGCAATGTCCTGGTCATCACGGTCGTCGAGCGCCCGTCGGTCGCCAGTATCGAGATCGAAGGCAACAAGGCGATCTCTACTGAAGACCTGATGAAGGGCCTCAAGCAATCCGGCCTGGCCGAAGGCGAGATCTTCCAGCGCGCCACCCTTGAAGGCGTGCGTAACGAGCTGCAGCGTCAGTACGTCGCCCAGGGTCGCTACTCGGCCACCGTCGACACCGAAGTGGTGCCGCAACCCCGCAACCGGGTAGGCCTGAAGGTCAATATTAATGAAGGCACCGTGGCGGCGATCCAGCACATCAACGTGGTGGGCAACACGGTTTTCCCTGACGAAGACCTGATCGACCTGTTTGAACTCAAGACCACCAACTGGCTGTCGTTCTTCAAGAACGACGACAAGTACGCCCGTGAAAAACTCTCCGGTGACCTGGAGCGCCTGCGTTCCTACTACCTGGACCGTGGCTACATCAACATGGACATCGCTTCGACCCAGGTGTCCATCACCCCGGACAAGAAGCACGTCTACATCACCGTCAACGTCAACGAAGGCGAAAAGTACACCGTTCGTGACGTCAAGCTCAGCGGTGACCTGAAGGTGCCTGAAGACCAGGTCACGTCGCTGCTGTTGGTGCAGAAGGGCCAGGTGTTCTCGCGCAAGCTGATGACCACCACGTCCGAACTGATCACCCGTCGCCTGGGTAACGAGGGTTACACCTTCGCCAACGTCAACGGCGTGCCGCAGCCGCACGATGAAGACCATACCGTCGATATCACCTTCGCCGTGGATCCGGGCAAGCGTGCCTACGTCAATCGCATCAACTTCCGTGGCAACACCAAGTCCGAGGACGAGGTGCTGCGCCGTGAGATGCGCCAGATGGAAGGTGGCTGGGCGTCGACCTACCTGATCGACCAGTCCAAGACCCGTCTGGAGCGCCTGGGCTTTTTCAAGGAAGTCAACGTCGAGACTCCGGCAGTGCCGGGCGTCGATGACCAGGTCGATGTGAACTACAGCGTCGAAGAGCAGGCCTCCGGTTCGATCACCGCCAGTGTCGGTTTCGCCCAGAGCGCCGGCCTGATCCTTGGGGGTTCGATCACCCAGAACAACTTCCTGGGTACCGGTAACAAGGTCAGCATCGGCTTGACCCGCAGTGAGTACCAGACCCGCTACAACTTCGGTTACGTGGACCCCTACTGGACCGCTGACGGTGTGAGCCTGGGCTACAACGCCTTCTATCGCACCACCGACTATGACGAGCTCGACTCCGACATCTCCAGCTATGCCGTGGACAGCCTGGGTGCAGGCGTCAACGTGGGTTATCCAATCAGCGAGACTTCGCGTCTGACGTTCGGTCTCACCGCCCAGCAGGACGAGATCAGCACCGGGCGTTATACCGTTGACGAGATTTTTGACTTCGTTGACAAGGAAGGCGACAAGTACCTGAACTTCAAGGCGTCTGTCGGTTGGTCCGAATCGACCCTGAACAAGGGTGTACTGGCGACTCGTGGCCGTTCCCAGAGTCTGGTTCTGGAAACCACTACGCCAGGCAGCGACCTCTCGTTCTTCAAGCTCGATTATCGCGGTCAGCTGTTCCAGCCGCTGTCTGATAACTACACCATGCGCCTGCACACCGAGCTGGGCTATGGCGACGGTTACGGTTCGACTGATGGCTTGCCGTTCTACGAGAACTACTATGCCGGTGGTTTCAACTCGGTTCGTGGCTTCAAGGACAACACCCTGGGCCCACGTAGCACTCCGAGCCAAGGCACCAATCCGGGGACACTTAAGGACCCGGACCAGGATCCGCTTCCATTCGGTGGCAACGTGCTGATCCAGGGTGGTGTCGAGGTTCTGTTCCCGATGCCGTTCGTCAAGGATCAACGCTCCCTGCGTACCTCGGTATTCTGGGACGTAGGTAACGTATTCGACTCTTCGTGCAGTGACACCACCAACGCCAATGGCTCTAAGTCCAACACCAAGTGCAACGACATCAGTCTGAGCAACATGGCAAGTTCCGTGGGCGTGGGCGTGACCTGGGTCACCGCGCTGGGGCCTTTGAGCTTTGCCTTGGCGATGCCGATCAAGAAACCGGATGACGCTGAAACTCAAGTGTTCCAATTCTCCCTCGGCCAGACGTTCTAAGCGTCTGACCCAAGATAACGACAATGGATTTTGTAGGAGTACATCGTGCGTAAGTTGACTCAATTGGTTCTCCTGGCGACCGTACTGGTCGCAGGCCCGGCTTTTGCCGACATGAAGATTGCCGTGCTGAACTATCAGATGGCCCTGCTGGAATCCGATGCGGCGAAGAAGTACGCCGTGGATGCCGAGAAGAAATTCGGCCCGCAACTGACCAAGCTTAAAGGCCTGGAAAGCAGCGCCAAGGGTATCCAGGACCGCCTGGTAGCCGGTGGCGACAAGATGGCCCAGGGCGAGCGCGAGCGTCTGGAGCTTGAGTTCAAGCAAAAGGCCCGTGATTTCCAGTTCCAGTCCAAGGAACTGAACGAAGCCAAAGCCGTTGCCGACCGGGAAATGCTCAAGCAGCTCAAGCCGAAACTCGACAGCGCTGTGGAAGAAGTCATCAAGAAAGGTGGTTTTGACCTGGTGTTCGAGCGTGGCGCAGTGATTGATGTCAAGCCTCAGTACGACATCACGCGTCAGGTCATCGAGCGCATGAATCAGCTGAAGTAATCCATGACCGCGACCATCAAGCTCGGCCAATTGGCCGAGTTCCTCGGCGCCACCCTGCGTGGCGACCCGGAGACGACAATTACTGGGCTAGCCACTTTGCAAGAGGCTGGCCCAGCTCAGTTGAGCTTTCTGGCAAATCCCCAATACCGCAAGTACCTGGCCGACAGCCGGGCTGCTGCGCTGTTGCTCAAGGCCGCTGATGCCGAAGGGTTTGCCGGCAATACGCTGATCGTGCCCGATCCGTACCTGGCGTATGCGCGGATTTCCCATCTGTTTGATCCCAAGCCCAAATCAACCCCTGGCATTCACGCCAGTGCGGTTATCGCGGCAGATGCCGTGGTCGATCCCTCGGCCAGCATCGGTCCTTTTGTGGTCATCGAAAGCGCGGCCCGAGTCGGTGCCGGCGTCACGCTGGGCGCCCATTGCTTCATCGGCGCGCGCAGCGAGATCGGTGAAGGTGGCTGGCTGGCTCCGCGGGTCACCTTGTATCACGACGTGCGCATCGGCAAGCGGGTGGTGATCCAGTCTGGCGCGGTACTGGGCGGTGAAGGGTTCGGTTTTGCCAACGAGAAAGGCGTCTGGCAAAAGATCGCCCAGATCGGCGGCGTCACCGTTGGCGATGATGTGGAAATCGGTGTCAACACGGCGATCGACCGTGGTGCGCTGGCCGATACGATCATTGGCAATGGCGTCAAGCTCGACAACCAGATCCAGATCGCCCACAACGTCCAGGTGGGTGACCACACGGCCATGGCCGCCTGCGTGGGTATCTCCGGCAGCACCAAGATCGGCAAGCACTGCATGCTCGCCGGTGGCGTGGGGTTGGTAGGACATATCGAAATCTGTGACAACGTATTCCTGACCGGGATGACCATGGTGACCCACTCGATTACCGAGCCGGGTGCCTATTCTTCCGGTACGGCGATGCAGCCGGCAGCCGAATGGCGCAAGAGCGCGGCCCGTATTCGTCAGCTCGATGACATCGCGCGACGTCTGCGACAGGTGGAAAAGCGTGTAGGGGACGTGACCCCTGGCGGTAATGCTTCATCAGATGGCTGATACCATTTTCATATCAAGTGTGCACAGCCGTTAGGGCTCCTTGATTTGCTAGCGGAGTGCGCGTCACTCGCGCACCCCCAATCTTTACATAGGCTTCCCCCCGAAATGATGGACATCAACGAGATTCGCGAATACCTGCCTCACCGTTACCCGTTCCTGTTGGTGGATCGGGTGGTGGACCTGGACGTTGAAGGCAAGCGCATTCGCGCCTACAAGAATGTCAGCATCAACGAGCCGTTCTTCAATGGTCACTTTCCCGCGCATCCAATCATGCCGGGCGTGCTGATCATCGAAGCGATGGCTCAGGCTGCCGGGATCCTTGGTTTCAAAATGCTCGACGTAAAGCCAGCCGACGGCACGCTTTATTACTTCGTCGGCTCCGACAAGCTGCGCTTCCGCCAGCCGGTCACCCCGGGCGATCAGTTGATCCTCGAGGCCAGGTTCATCAGTTGCAAGCGTCAGATCTGGAAGTTCGAATGCCAGGCTTCGGTCGATGGCAAGCCGGTCTGCTCCGCTGAAATCATCTGTGCGGAACGCAAACTATGAGTTTGATTGACCCTCGCGCAATCATCGATCCGACGGCCGTCCTGGCCGCCGATGTCGAGGTCGGCCCGTGGTCGATCATCGGCGCAGGTGTGGAAATCGGCGAGGGTACGGTGATTGGTCCCCACGTAATTCTCAAGGGACCCACCCGGATTGGCCGTCACAACCGCATCTACCAGTTTTCTTCGGTAGGCGAGGACACGCCCGATCTCAAGTACAAAGGTGAAGAAACCCGTCTGGTCATCGGTGATCACAACGTGATTCGCGAGGGCGTGACGATTCACCGTGGCACCGTCCAGGATCGCAGCGAAACGACCCTGGGCGACCATAACCTGATCATGGCCTACGCTCATATCGGCCATGACAGCGTTATCGGTAACCATTGCATCCTGGTCAACAACACCGCGCTGGCCGGCCATGTGCATGTGGCTGACTGGGCGATCCTGTCCGGTTTCACCCTGGTGCACCAGTATTGCCATATCGGCGCCCACAGCTTCTCTGGCATGGGCACCGCCATCGGCAAGGACGTTCCGGCCTATGTCACCGTGTTTGGCAATCCGGCCGAAGCGCGCAGCATGAACTTCGAAGGCATGCGCCGTCGTGGTTTCAGCGAAGAGGCGATTACGGCGCTGCGTCGCGCCTACAAGGTGGTGTATCGCCAGGGCCTGACGGTCGAGCAGGCGCTCGCCGAGCTGGCCGAGTCTTCGGCGCAGCACCCGGAAGTTGCGATATTCCGCGACTCCATCCAGTCTTCGACCCGCGGCATCACTCGTTAATCATGGCTAATTTGCGTATTGCACTGGTGGCGGGAGAGGCTTCCGGTGACATTCTGGGCGCCGGTCTGATGCGTGCGCTCAAGGCGCAGCATCCCGCAGTCGAGTTCATTGGCGTCGGCGGGCCGTTGATGCAAGCCGAGGGGCTGACTTCTTATTTTCCGATGGAGCGTCTGTCGGTCATGGGCCTGGTGGAGGTGCTCGGCCGCCTGCGGGAGTTGCTGGCCCGTCGCAAGAAGCTGATCCAGACTCTGATCGATGAAAAACCGGATGTGTTCATCGGCATCGATGCGCCGGATTTCACCCTTAACATCGAACTCAAGTTGCGCCAGGCTGGTATCAAGACCGTGCATTACGTCAGCCCATCGGTCTGGGCTTGGCGGCAGAAGCGGGTACTGAAAATTCGCGAAGGCTGCGACCTGATGCTGACGCTGCTGCCGTTCGAAGCCAAATTCTACGAAGAGAAGGGCGTGCCGGTGCGGTTTGTCGGTCATACCCTGGCCGATACCATTCCCCTAGAGGCCGACCGCGAAGCCGCTCGCCAGGCATTGGGTCTGCCGGAAGGACCGCTGGTGGCCTTGATGCCTGGCAGCCGGGGCGGCGAAGTGAGTCGCCTGGGTGGCTTGTTTTTCGATGCCGCTGAGCGCCTGCGGGCGATGCGTCCCGGTGTGGGGTTTGTCTTGCCGTGTGCCAATGCGGAGCGCCGGGCCCAGCTTGAGGCGCTTCTGGTCGGTCGCGATTTGCCGGTTACACTGCTCGACGGTCGCTCCCATGAAGCGTTGGCGGCGTGTGATGCCGTGTTGATTGCTTCCGGCACGGCTACCCTTGAGGCGTTGTTGTACAAGCGCCCGATGGTGGTCGCTTATCGCCTGGCGCCGCTGACATTCTGGATTCTCAAGCGTATGGTCAAGAGCCCTTACGTCTCCCTGCCCAACTTGCTGGCCCAGCGCTTGCTGGTGCCCGAGTTGTTGCAGGACGATGCGACCGCCGATGCGCTGGCCAACACACTTTCGCCCCTGATCGACGGCGGCCAGGAGCAAACCCGGGGCTTCGACGAAATCCACCGCACTTTGCGCCGCGATGCCTCCAACCAGGCGGCGGACGCAGTGCTGACCCTGATCGGCGCAAAACAATGAACAATGTAAAGCTACAGATGGGCCTGGACTTCAACCTGGTCGCTGAGGTGGAAGAGCTGGTGGCCGGTGTCGATGAAGTCGGGCGCGGCCCGTTGTGCGGCGCGGTGGTCACGGCGGCGGTGATTCTCGATCCGAACCGGCCAATCCTGGGGCTCAACGACTCCAAGAAGCTCACCGAGGCCCGTCGCGAAAAGCTCTACGACGAAATCTGTGAGAAAGCCCTGAGCTGGTGCATTGCCCGGGCCGAAGTCGAGGAAATTGACGAACTGAATATCCTGCACGCCACCATGCTCGCCATGCAGCGTGCCGTGGAAGGCCTGCACATCACGCCGAAGCTCGCGATGATCGATGGCAATCGTTGCCCGAAACTGTCGATGCGCGCCGAAGCGGTCATCCAGGGCGACGGCAAGGTGCCCGCCATCGCAGCGGCCTCGATCCTGGCCAAGGTCAGCCGTGACCGGGAAATGGCTGCTTTCGAATTGATCTACCCGGGCTATGGCATCGGTGGACACAAGGGCTACCCGACCCCCGTTCATCTGGAAGCCCTGGCACGCCTTGGGCCGACGCCCATCCACCGGCGTTCGTTCGCACCGGTGCGACTGGCCTATGAGGCTCGTGAAGGGTTGGTCGAAAGCTAAAGGCCGATTGCCGGCTGCCATGCGGTTCACTTGAGGTTTGTTGAATCATTGTGGCGAGGGAGCTTGCTCCCGCTGGGCTGCGCAGCAGCCCTTTCTTATGGGCGCTTCGCACCCAAGCGGGAGCAAGCTCCCTCGCCACGGATTCAATCACTCCAATGAACGACATGGGTTGCAGGCTGATGTTTTACCCAAGGCCCGGTACAATCCGGGCCTTGTTGTTTTCATGACTTAACGCAGGATCACTATGCCGGCTTCATTCGTTCATCTACGCCTGCACACTGAATACTCCCTGGTCGATGGCCTGGTGCGGATCAAGCCATTGGTCAAGACCCTGGTGGGCATGAACATGCCTGCCGTGGCGGTCACCGACCAGAACAACATGTGTTCGCTGGTCAAGTTCTACAAGGCCACCATGGGCGCCGGGATCAAGCCGATCTGCGGTGCCGACCTGTGGCTGTCGAACAAGGACCCGGATGCGCCGCTGAGCCGTATCAGCCTGCTGGTCATGAACGCCCTGGGTTACCGCAACCTCACCGAGCTGATTTCCCGCGGCTTTATCGATGGCCAGCGCAATGGCTCGATCATCATCGAGCGCGAGTGGGTGGCCGAAGCCAGCGAAGGGTTGATCATGCTGTCGGCGGCCAAGGAGGGTGAAATCGGCCTGGCCCTGCTCAGTGGCAACCCCGAAGAGGCCGAAGTCCTGGCCCGCGACTGGATGGCGGTGTTCCCGGACCGCTTCTACATTGAAGTGCAGCGCACCAACCGCCCCAACGACGAAGAACACCTGCACGCCGCCGTGGCTTTGGCCGACAAGATCGGCGCGCCGCTGGTGGCGACCAACGACGTGCGCTTCATCAAGCAGGAAGATTTCGAAGCCCACGAGACCCGCGTCTGCATTGGTGAGGGCCGCGCCCTCGATGACCCACGCCGTTCGAAAAACTACAGCGACCAGCAATACCTCAAAAGCGCCGACGAAATGGCCGAGTTGTTCAGCGACCTGCCCGAGGCGCTGGAAAACACCGTCGAGATCGCCAAGCGCTGCAACATCGAAGTGAAGCTGGGCAAGCACTTCCTGCCCAACTTCCCGATCCCCGATGGCATGACCATCGACGAGTATTTCCGCAAGGTGTCTTTCGACGGCCTTGAGGACCGCCTGAGGGTCCTGCTGCCCAAGGACACGACCGAAGATTACGAAGCCAAGCGCCAGGTGTATGTCGACCGGTTGAATTTCGAGCTGGATATCATCATCCAGATGGGCTTTCCCGGTTACTTCCTGATCGTGATGGACTTTATCCAGTGGGCCAAGAACAACGGCGTGCCGGTGGGCCCTGGTCGTGGGTCGGGTGCTGGTTCGCTGGTGGCCTATGTGCAGAAGATCACCGACCTCGACCCGCTGGAATACGACCTGCTGTTCGAACGTTTCCTCAACCCGGAACGGGTATCCATGCCCGACTTCGACGTCGACTTCTGCATGGACGGTCGCGACCGAGTGATCGACTACGTGGCCGAGAAGTACGGTCGCAACGCGGTGAGCCAGATCATCACCTTCGGTTCCATGGCCGCCAAGGCGGTGGTGCGCGACGTGGCGCGGGTGCAGGGTAAGTCCTACGGCCTGGCGGATCGTCTGTCGAAGATGATTCCGTTCGAAGTCGGCATGACCCTGGAAAAGGCCTACGAGCAGGAAGAAATCCTGCGGGACTTCATCAAGGTCGATGAAGAGGCCGCCGAAATCTGGGAGATGGCCCGCAAGCTCGAAGGCGTGGTGCGTAACGTCGGCAAGCACGCCGGTGGCGTGGTGATCGCGCCAACCAAGCTGACTGACTTCTCGCCGATCTATTGCGATGAAGAGGGCGACGGCCTGGTCACCCAGTTCGACAAGGATGACGTCGAAGCCGCTGGCCTGGTGAAGTTCGACTTCCTCGGCCTGCGGACCCTGACGATCATCGACTGGGCACTGAAAACCATCAACCGTGACCGGGCCAAGGTGGGCGAAGAGCCGCTGGATATCGCCTTCATCCCGTTGGATGACAAGCCGACCTACAGCCTGCTGCAAAAAGCCGAGACCACGGCGGTGTTCCAGTTGGAATCCCGGGGCATGAAAGAGCTGATCAAAAAGCTCAAGCCCGACTGCCTGGAAGACCTTATCGCACTGGTGGCCCTGTTCCGTCCGGGCCCACTGCAATCGGGCATGGTGGATGACTTCATCAACCGTAAGCACGGCCGCGCCGAACTGGCGTATCCGCACATCGATTATCAGTACGAAGGTTTGAAACCGGTGCTGGCACCGACCTACGGCATCATCCTGTATCAGGAACAGGTGATGCAGATTGCCCAGGTCATGGCCGGCTACACCCTCGGCGGCGCGGACATGCTGCGTCGCGCGATGGGTAAGAAAAAACCCGAGGAAATGGCCAAGCAGCGTGGCGGTTTCATTGACGGTTGCGCCACCAACGGCATCGATCCTGACCTGGCGGGTAACATTTTCGACCTGGTGGAAAAATTCGCCGGCTACGGCTTCAACAAATCCCACTCCGCCGCCTATGGCCTGGTGTCCTACCAGACTGCCTGGCTGAAGGCCCATTACCCGGCGCCGTTCATGGCCGCGGTACTCTCGGCGGATATGCACAACACCGACAAGGTCGTGACCTTGATCGAGGAAGTGCGGACCATGAAGCTGCGCCTCGACGCCCCGGACGTGAACGCTTCGGAGTTCAAGTTCACGGTAAACGACGAGGGCCGCATCATCTATGGCCTGGGCGCCATCAAAGGCGTCGGTGAAGGCCCGGTGGAGGCCATCACCGAAGCGCGCCAGGACGGGCCGTTCAAGGACCTGTTCGATTTCTGCGCCCGGGTCGACCTCAAGCGTATCAACAAGCGCACCCTCGACGGCTTGATCCGCAGTGGTGCCCTGGACCGCCTGGGGCCTTACTTCCAGGATGAACCCAAAGCCTATCAGGCCAACATCGACCGTAACCGCGCGGTGTTGCTGGCGGCCATGGAAGAAGCGATCAAGGCCGCCGAGCAGACCGCCCGCACCCACGACAGTGGCCACGCGGATCTGTTTGGCGGGCTGTTCGTCGAGGAAGATGCCGATGTCTACGGCAATCATCGCAAGGCCAAGGAGCTGACCCTCAAGGAACGCCTCAAGGGTGAGAAAGACACCCTGGGCCTGTACCTGACCGGGCACCCGATCGACGAGTACGAAGGCGAGATCCGCCGCTTTGCCCGCCAGCGCATCATCGACCTCAAGCCGGCTCGCGATACGCAAACCGTCGCCGGGATGATCATTGCCCTGCGGGTGATGAAGAACAAGAAGGGCGATAAGATGGGCTTCATCACCCTCGACGACCGCTCCGGGCGCATCGAGGCTTCGTTGTTTGCCGAGGCGTTCCATTCGGCACAGTCGCTGTTGCAGACTGACGCGATGGTGGTGGTGGAAGGCGAGGTCAGTAACGATGACTTTTCCGGTGGCCTGCGGCTGCGGGTCAAGCGGGTGATGAGCATGGAAGATGCCCGCACCAACCTGGCCGAAAGCCTGCGCTTGAAGTTGCAGACCCAGGACCTCAAGGGCGATCAACTGCGTTGGCTGGGCGAGTTGTTCAAGCGCCATCGCGGTGCCTGCCCGATCACCATGGAGTATGTGCGCCCCGACGCCAAGGCTGTGTTGCAGTTCGGCGAAGGCTGGCGGATCGATCCGGCGGATGCGTTGATTCAAGCCTTGCGTGACCAGTTCGGCAAAGACAACGTCTTCCTCCAATACCGTTGACGGCCAGGTGCCACTCTGGAAACCAGAACGACCCTGATCTCGACCCGAATTTTTAATCTCGACCTGAACGCGCCTCTCCCTTAAGGTAGGCGCGAATAGACAACCGGCCGGCCCAAGCTCTCTTGGACGTCGACCCAAGACGGACGCCTATGAACCCGAATTTTCTAGATTTCGAACAGCCGATCGCCGACCTGCAAGCCAAGATCGAAGAGTTGCGCTTGGTCGGTAATGACAATTCGCTGAATATCGGCGATGAAATCTCTCGTCTGCAGGACAAAAGCCGCACGCTGACCGAAGACATCTTCGGCAAGCTGACCAGCTGGCAGATCGCGCGTCTGGCGCGTCACCCGCGCCGTCCATACACCCTGGACTACATCGAACACATCTTTACCGAGTTCGATGAGTTGCACGGCGACCGTCACTTCTCCGACGACGCCGCCATCGTCGGCGGTGTCGCCCGTCTCGACGACCAGCCAGTGATGATTATTGGCCATCAGAAAGGCCGTGAAGTGCGCGAGAAAGTTCGCCGCAACTTCGGCATGCCGCGCCCTGAAGGCTACCGCAAGGCTTGTCGCCTGATGGAAATGGCCGAGCGCTTCAAGATGCCGATCCTGACCTTCATCGACACGCCGGGCGCCTACCCGGGCATCGACGCCGAAGAGCGCAACCAGAGCGAGGCAATCGCCTGGAACCTGCGCGTGATGGCACGCCTGAAAACCCCGATCATCGCCACTGTGATCGGCGAAGGCGGTTCTGGCGGTGCGTTGGCCATTGGTGTCTGCGATCAACTGAACATGCTGCAGTACTCCACTTATGCGGTGATCTCGCCGGAAGGCTGCGCCTCGATCCTGTGGAAAACCGCCGAGAAAGCGCCGGATGCCGCTGAAGCCATGGGCATCACCGCCGAGCGCCTCAAAGGCCTGGGCATTGTCGATAAAGTGATCAGCGAGCCAGTGGGCGGCGCTCATCGCGACCCGGCAGCGGCGGCGGCACTGATTCGCGCCGAGCTGAGTTCGCAACTGTCGATGCTCAAGCAGTTCGACAACGACGCGCTGCTGACCCGTCGCTACGAGCGGTTGATGAGCTACGGTCTCTGATTCGAGCGCTGTACCCTGTGGGA
Organism: Pseudomonas sp. G2-4; assembly: GCF_030064125.1. Classification (NCBI taxonomy): domain Bacteria; kingdom Pseudomonadati; phylum Pseudomonadota; class Gammaproteobacteria; order Pseudomonadales; family Pseudomonadaceae; genus Pseudomonas; species Pseudomonas sp. G2-4. The sequence goes on from NZ_CP125957.1 coordinate 1,278,530, forward strand.
GCGAGCTTGCTCGCGATAGCGGTTTACCATTCAACAGATCAGTTGACTGATACGCCGCCATCGCGAGCAAGCTCGCTCCCACATTGATTTGTGTGAAGGCCTGTTCCTATGAATCAGCCCAAGATTGACCTGCCAACCCGGCTCCTCACACAACTGTTTCCCTGGCGCAACGCCGCCACCTGGCGCATCGCTTTCTCCGGCGGTCTCGATTCCACCGTCCTGTTGCACCTGCTCGCGTCTCTCTCAAAAAATCACTCCCTGCCAACGCTCAGTGCGATCCATGTCCATCATGGCCTCCAGGCTGTGGCTGACACCTGGCCGGATCACTGTCGCTTGGTCTGCGAAGCCCTTGGGGTGCCGTTGCAGGTGATTCATGTCCAGGTCCAGCCTGGCGCCAGCCTCGAGCGTGCTGCCCGGGAGGCGCGTTACGGCGCTTTCCAGGCGGCAATCCAGAACAATGAAGTGCTGCTCACTGCCCAGCACCTCGACGACCAGGCTGAAACCCTGTTGTTTCGTTTGCTGCGCGGGGCAGGGGTGAGGGGCTTGTCGGCGATGCCGAGGCAGCGGCCGTTGGGCCTGGGATACTTGCTGCGACCATTGCTCGATGTATCCCATGGGGAGTTGCAAGCCTACGCAACGCAACAGGGCTTGAGCTGGATCGAAGATCCTTCCAATGACGATCACCGATACGCGCGCAATGACCTGCGCCAGCGGGTTTTCCCTGTCTTGACCGAGCGGTGGCCTCAAGCCGCCGTGACCCTGGCGCGCAGTGCTGCACACATGGGTGAAGCCCAAGGTTTGCTGGATGACCTGGCAAAGATCGATCTGGCCGCCGCTACAACCCCGAGTGTGTTCGACTGGCTTGGCTTGCGATCGCTTGAACTGGCACCTTTGCAGGCATTGTCACCGGACCGTCAGCGCAATGCATTGAGCCACTGGCTGGCGCCGCTGACGCCGTTGCCCGACAGCGATCACTGGTCCGGTTGGGACTCGCTGCGCGATGCCAGGGGCGATGCCCATCCCATCTGGCGCCTTGCCCGCGGAGAGCTGCACCGGACCGGCGGGCGGATCTGGTGGTTATCCGACCACTGGTTGCGTTCGGCTCCAGGCGCCGTCCAGTGGCCGGATCCAGCGGTACCGCTGTGCTTGCCGGGCAATGGTGGGGTAACGCTGGACGGCAAGCCGCCTGCGGGCCCGCTTTGCGTGCGCTATCGTCAAGGCGGCGAGGTGATGGAATTACCGGGCCGTGGTCATCGGGATCTCAAGCGCTTGCTCAATGAAAACGGCGTGCCTGCTTTTGTTCGCGGCCGATTGCCGCTGCTGTATAGGGGCGAGCAATTGCTGGCGGTGGCCAACCTGACCGGGCTCGACACAGACACGGGTGGCAATTGGCAATTGATCTGGACGCCATGAAGCCAAGATCTGGGTTTGAGCTGAAAGGGGCTTTCCGGTAGACTACGCTCCCTTCTTGATACAACTTCTGTGGATTCGCCTGAATTGCAGGAGTTGCCGATTACCAAGCAGTCTTTGCTGGGCGATTCCAAAAAATGTGTAGCGAGCAACGTACCGGTGATTCCACTTCCGGTCTGTCCCAACGCGGCGGTTTTTTTGAAAGGTGCACTGTGATTAATGCAGGTGATCGGGGGCTTCGGCCTTCCTTCGCTTTCCCCGGCGGCTCGGACCGCTTTAACGCAGACTTCTAGGGTTTTTCATGACGCGCTACATATTCGTCACGGGCGGTGTTGTTTCTTCATTGGGGAAAGGCATTGCCTCGGCTTCATTGGCGGCCATCCTGGAGGCGCGGGGACTTAAGGTCACCATGCTCAAGCTGGACCCGTACATCAACGTTGACCCGGGCACCATGAGCCCGTTCCAGCACGGTGAAGTGTTCGTCACCCACGACGGCGCCGAGACCGACCTGGACCTGGGCCACTACGAGCGGTTCATCCGCACGACCATGACCCAGAACAACAACTTCACCACCGGCCGTGTCTACGAACACGTGCTGCGCAAGGAGCGTCGTGGTGACTACCTGGGCGCGACCATCCAGGTCATCCCGCACATCACCGATGAAATCAAGCGCCGCATCATCAAGGGTGCTGGCGATGCCGACGTGGCGATGGTCGAGATCGGCGGTACCGTGGGCGACATCGAGTCCCAGCCGTTCCTCGAAGCCATCCGCCAGTTGCGTTTCGAAATCGGCGCCAAGCGCGCGATGCTGATGCACCTGACCCTGGTCCCGTACATCGCCACTGCGGGCGAAACCAAGACCAAGCCTACCCAGCACTCGGTCAAGGAACTGCGTTCCATCGGCCTGCAGCCAGACGTGCTGATCTGCCGCTCCGATCACCCGATCGACATCTCGTCGCGTCGCAAGATCGCCCAGTTCACCAACGTTGAAGAGCGTGCGGTGATCGGCCTGGAAGACGCCGACACCATCTACAAGATCCCGGGCATCTTGCACTCCCAGGGCCTGGACGATTTCGTCGTCGAGCGCTTCGGCCTGCAGTGTGCCGGTGCCGACCTGTCCGAATGGGAAGCGGTGGTCGATGCCAAGCTCAACCCGGAACACGAAGTCACCATCGCCATGGTCGGCAAGTACATGGAGTTGCTGGACGCCTACAAGTCGCTGATCGAGGCCATGAGTCACGCCGGCATCAGCAACCGCACCAAGGTCAACCTGCGCTACATCGATTCCGAAGACATCGAGAACCAGGGCACCGGTCTGCTCGAAGGCGCCGATGCGATCCTCGTGCCGGGCGGTTTCGGCCTGCGGGGCGTGGAAGGCAAGATCACCGCGGTGCAGTACGCTCGCGAAAACAAAGTGCCTTACCTGGGTATCTGCCTGGGCATGCAAGTGGCAGTCATCGAGTTCGCCCGTAATGTGCTGGGCTGGAAAGACGCCAACTCCACTGAGTTCGACCGCGCCAGCGGCCATCCGGTCGTGGGGCTGATCACCGAGTGGGAAGATGCCACCGGCGCCGTGGAAATCCGCACCGAAGCCTCCGACCTGGGCGGCACCATGCGCCTCGGCGCCCAGGATTGCCTGCTCGAAGCCGGTTCCCTGGTGCATGACTGCTACGCCAAGGATGTGATTGTCGAGCGTCATCGCCATCGCTACGAAGTGAACAACAACCTGCTGCCGCAACTGATTGAGGCCGGCCTGAAAATCTCCGGTCGTTCCGGTGATGGCGCATTGGTCGAAGTGGTCGAGGCCCCGGATCATCCATGGTTCGTCGCCTGCCAGTTCCACCCCGAGTTCACCTCGACGCCACGGGACGGTCATCCACTGTTCAGTGGTTTCGTGAAAGCCGCTTTGGCTCAACACCAGAAAAAGGCATAAAACGATGGCCCAGAAGATCATTCGCGTCGGCGACATCGAGATTGCCAACGACAAACCCATGGTGCTGTTCGGCGGCATGAACGTGCTGGAAAGCCGCGACATGGCGATGCAGGTCTGCGAGGAGTATGTGAAGGTCACCCAGAAACTGGGCATGCCTTACGTCTTCAAGGCCAGTTTCGACAAGGCCAACCGTTCCTCCGTAACCTCCTACCGTGGCCCTGGCCTGGAAGAAGGCATGCGGATCTTCCAGGACATCAAGCAAGCTTTCGGTGTGCCGATCATCACCGACGTCCACGAGCCGGCGCAGGCCGCTGTGGTTGCCGAGGTCTGCGACATCATCCAGTTGCCGGCCTTCCTGTCGCGCCAGACCGACCTGGTGGTCGCAATGGCCAAGACCGGCGCGGTGATCAACATCAAGAAAGCCCAGTTCCTCGCCCCCCAGGAAATGAAACACATCCTGAGCAAATGCGAAGAGGCCGGGAATGACCAGTTGATCCTCTGCGAGCGTGGTTCGAGCTTCGGCTACAACAACCTGGTGGTGGACATGCTCGGCTTCGGCATCATGAAGCAGTTCGAATACCCGGTGTTCTTCGACGTGACGCACGCGCTGCAAATGCCTGGCGGTCGTTCCGACTCCGCCGGTGGCCGTCGCGCCCAGGTGACTGACCTGGCCAAGGCTGGCATGAGCCAATCCCTGGCAGGTCTGTTCCTCGAGGCCCACCCGGACCCGGACAATGCCAAGTGCGACGGCCCTTGTGCCTTGCGCTTGAACAAGCTGGAACCGTTCCTGTCTCAGCTCAAGGCGTTGGACGAACTGGTCAAGGGTTTTCCGACGATAGAAACCGCGTAACGCGGTTTTCTCCGGTAAAGTACCGCTCGATTATCGCTCTGGCCCGCTGGCCGCACTGCTCTTGTGGGAGCCTGGCCTGCGATGACGTCCTCCAGGCGCCATCGTCGGGCCGCACTGCTCTTTGTGGCGAGGGAGCTTGCTCCCGCTGGAGCGCGAAGCGCTCCCCATCCAGGCTCTTGGCTGCATCGCAGCTGAGCGTGAGCAAGTTTTCTGCAACGTTCTAGTCAACTTTGGAGTGTTTACAACAATGGCAAAAATCGTCGACATCAAAGGTCGTGAAGTTCTCGACTCCCGCGGCAACCCCACTGTTGAAGCGGACGTGCTTCTCGATAACGGTATCATCGGCAGCGCCTGTGCGCCGTCCGGTGCTTCCACTGGCTCGCGCGAAGCGCTGGAGCTGCGTGATGGCGACAAGAGCCGTTACCTGGGCAAAGGCGTGCTGAAAGCCGTCGCCAACATCAACGGTCCGATTCGCGACCTGTTGCTGGGCAAGGATCCTGCCGACCAGAAAGCCCTCGATCACGCGATGATCAAGCTCGACGGTACCGAGAACAAAGCCACCCTGGGCGCCAACGCGATCCTCGCCGTGTCCCTGGCTGCTGCCAAGGCCGCTGCCCAGGACCAGGACCTGCCGCTGTACGCACACATTGCCAACCTCAACGGTACCCCAGGTGTCTACTCGATGCCGGTACCGATGATGAACATCATCAACGGCGGCGAGCACGCCGATAACAACGTCGACATCCAGGAATTCATGGTGCAGCCGGTGGGTGCCAAGACCTTCTCCGAAGGCCTGCGCATGGGCACCGAGATTTTCCATCACCTCAAAGCCGTGCTGAAGGCCCGTGGCCTGAGCACCGCCGTTGGCGACGAAGGCGGTTTCGCACCGAACCTGGCGTCTAACGAAGACGCGCTGAAAGTGATCTCCGAAGCCGTGGCCAACGCTGGCTACAAACTGGGCACCGACGTGACCCTGGCCCTGGACTGCGCCGCCAGTGAGTTCTACGAAGACGGCAAGTACAACCTGTCCGGCGAAGGCCAGGTATTCACCGCCGAAGGTTTTGCCGACTACCTCAAGGGCCTGACCGAACGCTATCCGATCATCTCCATCGAAGACGGTCTGGACGAGTCCGACTGGGCAGGCTGGAAAATCCTCACCGACAAGATCGGCGAGAAAACCCAGCTGGTGGGTGACGACCTGTTCGTGACCAACACCAAGATCCTGAAAGAAGGCATCGACAAGAAGATCGCCAACTCGATCCTGATCAAGTTCAACCAGATCGGCACCCTGACCGAAACCCTGGAAGCCATCCAGATGGCCAAGGCCGCCGGCTACACGGCTGTGATCTCCCACCGCTCCGGCGAAACCGAAGACTCGACCATTGCCGACCTGGCCGTGGGCACTGCGGCGGGCCAGATCAAGACGGGTTCGCTGTGCCGTTCCGACCGCGTTTCCAAGTACAACCAACTGCTGCGTATCGAAGAGCAGTTGAACGGCAAGGCCAAGTACAACGGTCGCGCCGAGTTTCGCGGCTGAGCAGTAAATGGTAAAAAGACAGCGGATTGTGTCGAAAAGGTCGCCCTGGCGGCGGTTTTGCCTCTAATCTGATGCCTTATCAAGCACAAGCCTGGTTTTTCCAGGCTTCGTGCTATCAGACGTTTCAAAGTTTGGCATGGCTGTCTTTTTTCACTGGATACCTGATATTCGATGCGCAGTCCCAATTGGTTGTTTCTTGTCTTGCTCCTGTTGCTGGCTGGCCTGCAGTACCGCCTGTGGGTGGGCAATGGCAGTCTGGCGCAAGTGGCCGACCTGACTCAGCAAATCGCCGACCAGCACGCTGAAAACGAAGCATTGCTGGAGCGTAATCGGGTGATGGACGCCGAGGTCAGCGAGTTGAAAAAAGGCATGGAGACCGTTGAAGAGCGGGCTCGCCATGAATTGGGCATGGTCAAGGAGGGTGAAACCCTCTACCAGTTGGCCCAATGAGTATCCGTTTGCCGGCCTTCTGGGCCGTGATTCCTGCCGCGGGCGTCGGTGCCCGTATGGCTGCGGACCGTCCCAAGCAATACCTGCAACTGGGCGGGCGCACTATTCTTGAACACAGCCTCGGCTGTTTCCTCGACCATCCCACCGTCAAGGGCGTGGTGGTCAGCGTTGCACACGATGATCCCTATTGGCCGACCCTGGCCTGTGCCAGCGACCCGCGTATCCAGCGCGTGGACGGCGGCGAACAGCGTTCGGATTCGGTACTCAACGCATTACTGCACCTGCATGAGCAAGGCGCCGACGATTTCGATTGGGTGCTGGTGCACGACGCTGCCCGGCCGAACCTGGACCGGGACGACCTGGATACCTTGCTCAGTGAATTGGCGAGTGATCCGGTCGGCGGTCTTTTGGCTGTTCCGGCGCGAGACACCCTCAAACGCGTCGACAAGCAGGGGCGCGTGCTGGAAACCGTCGATCGCAGCGTGATCTGGCAGGCGTACACGCCGCAGATGTTCCGCCTCGGCGCTTTGCATCGGGCCCTGGCCGACAGCCTGGTGGCGGATGCGCTGATTACCGACGAAGCCTCCGCCATGGAATGGGCCGGGCAGGCGCCACGGTTGATTGAGGGGCGGGCCGATAACATCAAGATCACGCGACCCGAGGATCTGGAGTGGTTGCGTCGGCACTGGGCTGGTCGTCGCTAATCAACTTCTGATCAGTTCCGAAACCGTGTCGCGCCCATCGCGAGCAAGCTCGCTCCCACACAGGACCTAGGCTGTTCACAAAATAGATATCCACTGAGATCAAGTGTGGGAGCGAGCTTGCTCGCGATGGCAATAGATCAGGCACCTGATAAATCACTGACAGAAGCCAGCTGACTTTAACCCCGATACTCCGGCCGCTGCGCCAACCCCTCTTTCAAGTACTCCACCAACTTACGCACCTTCGGCGACAGATGCCGTTGCTGCGGATACAGCGCCCACACCGCGGTGTTCGGTGGCTGATGAGCCTCCAGCAGCGAAATCAACGCGCCGCTGTGCAAATGCTCCAGCACGTAATAATCCGGCAACTGACACAGCCCCACACCTTGCAGCGCCGCATCGAGCACCGCCTGCCCACTGTTGCAACGCCAGTTTCCCTGTACCCGCTGGGAAAATTCCCGCCCGTTCTGCTCCAACTGCCAGATATCGGAGCTGCCAATCAGGCAGTTGTGACGGCTCAATTCCGACAGGCTATGGGGCCGACCATAACGTTCCAGGTAGGACGGCGAAGCGCACAGGTACATGCGCCGCGGTGCCAGACGCGTAGCAACCAGGCGTGAGTCCTGCAGGCGGCCAAGGCGAATCGCCAGGTCCAGCGATTCGTGAACCAGGTCGAGCGGGCGATTGCTCAACTCGATGTCCACCCGCAGCTGCGGGTAGAGCCCCATGAACCGCGTCACCAGCGGCACGATGAACCGCTCGCCATAAGCCACGGCGCAGGTCATTCGCAACATACCCTTGGGTTCGCTGGTGAGATCACCCACCGCGCGCAGGGCTTCCTCGCGTCCATCCTGAAGGCGTTGGCAATGCTGCAAAAAGGTCTGGCCGGCCTCGGTCAGGGTGACTCGGCGGGTGCTGCGATAAAGCAGCCGTGTCTGTAGACGCTCTTCAAGCCGTACGATTTGTCGACTGATGTGGGAAGAGGAAACCCCGAGACGTTCGGCCGCTGCCGTGAATTGGCTGCATTCGGCCACGGCGACGAATTCGTCGATCCCTTCCCAGCGGTTATCGGACATGCGCGATTATCCCTATACAGCAATAATGTTTTGCTTTTGATCGGATTATTCATCGTCCAGAGGAGGATTACACTCCCGGTCTTGTTTTTATTTGCTGGAGAGACCGGATGATCAAGTCGCGCGCTGCCGTTGCCTTCGAGGCCAAGAAACCGCTGGAAATCGTTGAAGTCGACGTCGCCATGCCCAAGGCGGGCGAAGTGCTGTTGCGCGTGGTGGCTTCCGGCGTCTGCCACACCGATGCCTACACCCTGTCGGGCGCCGATCCGGAAGGGATTTTTCCGTCGATCCTCGGCCATGAAGGCGGCGCCATTGTCGAAGCCATCGGCGAGGGCGTGACCTCGGTCGCGGTGGGCGACCATGTGATTCCGCTGTACACGCCGGAGTGCGGCCAGTGCAAATTCTGTAAGTCGGGCAAGACCAACCTGTGTCAGGCGATTCGCGCCACCCAAGGTAAAGGCCTGATGCCAGATGGCACTTCGCGCTTTTCCTACAAGGGCGAGACGATTTTCCACTACATGGGCACCTCGACCTTCTCTGAATACACTGTGTTGCCGGAAATCTCCGTCGCGAAGATCCCCAAGGAAGCCCCGCTGGAAAAAGTCTGCCTGTTGGGTTGTGGCGTCACCACCGGTATCGGTGCGGTACTCAACACCGCCAAGGTCAAGCCGGGTGACACCGTGGCCATCTTTGGCCTGGGCGGCATCGGCCTGTCGGCAGTGATTGGCGCCGTGAAGGCCAAGGCATCGCGCATCATCGCTATCGACATCAACCCGGCCAAGTTCGAAATTGCCAAGCAACTGGGCGCCACCGATTGCGTCAACCCGAAAGAGTTCGACCGTCCGATCCAGGAAGTCATCGTCGACATGACGGATGGCGGCGTGGACTTTTCCTTCGAGTGCATCGGCAATGTCCAGTTGATGCGTGCTGCGCTGGAATGCTGCCACAAGGGTTGGGGCGAGTCGGTGATCATCGGCGTGGCCGGGGCCGGTCAGGAAATTGCTACCCGCCCATTCCAGTTGGTGACCGGGCGCGTCTGGCGCGGTTCGGCGTTTGGCGGCGTGCGCGGTCGCAGCGAGTTGCCGAGCTACGTGGAGATGGCCGAGAAGGGCGAAATCCCGCTGGATACCTTCATCACCCACACCATGGGCCTGGAAGATATCAACAAGGCGTTCGACCTGATGCATGAAGGCAAGAGCATCCGTACCGTTATTCATTTCTGAGGTCGGTCATGAGCCTTGAAAACATTTCCTGCCAGAAAAGCTTCGGCGGCTGGCACAAGCGTTACCGGCACCGTTCCGAAGTGCTCGGTTGTGACATGGTGTTTGCCGTGTACCTGCCGCCGCAAGCCGAGCAGGGCGGCAAATTGCCTGTCCTGTACTGGTTGTCCGGACTGACCTGTACCGATGAAAACTTCATGCAGAAGGCCGGTGCCCAGCGCATGGCCGCCGAGTTGGGGTTGATCATTGTCGCGCCCGACACCAGTCCGCGCGGCGCCGACGTACCGGGCGATCCGGACGGTGCCTGGGACTTTGGCCTGGGCGCAGGCTTTTACCTGAACGCCACGCAGGATCCGTGGGCGCGGCACTATCGGATGCATGACTACGTCGTGCAGGAATTGCCGGAGCTGGTTGAAGCGCATTTTCCGGCCTCGGATAAACGCGGTGTCAGTGGTCATTCCATGGGCGGACATGGTGCATTGGTCTGCGCCTTGCGCAACCCGGGGCGTTATCGTTCGGTGTCGGCTTTTTCACCGATCAACAATCCGATGGATTGCCCATGGGGCCAGAAGGCCTTCTCTCGCTACCTGGGGGAAGATCGTTCGAAATGGCGCGAGTGGGATGCCTGCGCACTGATCGCCGAAGCTGGCGAGAAGTTGCCACTGCTGGTGGATCAGGGCGATCGCGATGACTTCCTGGCCAACCAGCTCAAGCCTGAAGCCCTGCGCCAAGCCGCCAAGTCCGCCGGTCATCCGCTGGAGTTGCGCCTGCAACCGGGCTACGACCACAGCTACTTCTTCATTGCCAGCTTTATCGATGATCACTTGCAGCATCATGCACGCGCTCTAAACGTCTAATGCAGGTAGAATCACGCCCTGACAAAAATCGGGGCGTTTTTTTATGCGTATTGGCCACGGCTACGATGTTCACCGTTTCGCTGAAGGCGATTTCATTACTCTGGGCGGCGTGCGTATTGCACACGGCTTCGGGCTGCTCGCGCATTCTGACGGTGATGTCCTGCTGCATGCCTTGAGCGATGCATTGCTCGGCGCGGCTGCCCTGGGTGACATCGGCAAGCATTTCCCGGACACCGACCTGCAATTCAAGGGCGCCGACAGCCGCGTGCTGCTGCGTCATGTGGTTTCGCTGATCCACGCCAAGGGCTGGAAAGTCGGCAATGTCGATAGCACCATCGTCGCCCAGGCGCCGAAAATGGCGCCGCACATCGAATCGATGCGGCAGCTGATTGCCGAGGACCTTCAAGTTGAGTTGGACCAAGTGAACGTGAAAGCCACCACCACCGAGAAGCTGGGCTTCGTCGGTCGCGAGGAAGGCATTGCCGTCCATAGCGTCGCCTTGTTGCTGCGCCCATGACCGAACTGGAACTGTTGGGGCCCCGTGCCTACGGCGAACCGCTGGGCAGTGCGGTACTCAAGGCCACCGCTGAAGATTTCCAGGTCGATGAAGTGCTCGACATCCCCTTGACCGGCGATGGTGAGCATCTGTGGATCTGGGTGGAAAAACGCGGCTTGAACACCGAAGAAGCCGCTCGGCGAATTGCCAAGGCCGCCGGCGTGCCGTTGCGCACCGTCAGCTACGCCGGGCTCAAGGACCGACAGGCCCTGACCCGCCAATGGTTCAGCGTCCAATTGCCCGGCAAGGCTGACCCGGACCTGTCGGCGGCAGAGAATGACACGCTGAAAATCCTCAAGACCGGTCGGCATAAACGCAAACTGCAACGCGGCGCGCACTCGGCAAACGGTTTTACTCTGCGCCTGACCCAGTTCAAGGGTGACGTGGCCGCCATCGATGCTCGGCTGCAACAGATTGCTCGCCAGGGCATCCCCAACTATTTCGGTACCCAACGGTTTGGGCATGACGGCGGTAACGTCGTCGATGCCCGTGCCTGGGCGGCGCGCAAGGCCTTGCCGGAACAGCGCAATGTGCGCTCGCGCCTGCTGTCCACAGCTCGCAGTTTTCTGTTCAACCGGGTGCTGGCGGCACGAGTGGCCGACGGGACCTGGCAGCAGGCCCAGGTGGGCGACTTGCTGGCCTTCACCGACAGCCGCAGTTTTTTCCCGGCGGGCGAGGCTGAATGCAGCGATCCACGCCTGGCGATCCTCGATCTGCACCCGACCGGACCGCAGTGGGGCGAAGGGCCTTCGCCTACGGCCGGCGCGACCTTTGAGCTGGAACAGGCCATCGCCGAGCGCGAAGCCGATTTGCGAGACTGGTTGATAAACGCGGGAATGAGTCACGAACGTCGCATCCTGCGACTGCCCATTGGCGGGCTGTCGTGGCATTATCCCCAGCCTGACATTCTGCAATTGGAATTCGTCCTGCCGGCCGGATGTTTCGCCACTGTCTTGGTGCGCGAACTCGTCGATCTGGTGCCGGTGGGGCAGACGGACAGCCCATGCGTATTCTGATTTCTAACGACGACGGGGTGACTGCACCCGGTCTTGCCGCGCTTTATGCTGCGCTGGCGGATTTTGCCGAGTGCGTGGTAATCGCTCCGGACCAGGACAAAAGCGGCGCCAGCAGCTCGCTGACGCTCGACCGTCCTTTGCACCCCTGCTATCTGGATAACGGCTTCATCAGCCTCAACGGGACACCGACCGATTGCGTGCACTTGGGTATCAATGGCCTGCTGGAGCGGGCGCCGGACATGGTGGTATCAGGCATCAACCTGGGCGCAAACTTGGGTGATGATGTGCTGTATTCCGGCACGGTCGCCGCCGCCCTGGAAGGTCGCTTCCTGGGGAAAACGTCGTTTGCCTTTTCGTTTGTTTCTCGGCAGGTGGATAACTTGCCAACCGCTGCCTACTTCGCCCGTAAATTGGTCGAGGCCCACGGTGAGCTGGACCTGCCACCGCGCACGGTGCTGAACGTGAATATCCCGAACCTGCCGCTCGATCACATCCGTGGCATCCAGCTCACGCGCCTGGGTCATCGCGCCCGCGCCGCCCAGCCCATGCACGTGGTCGATCCGCGGGGCAAGGCCGGTTACTGGATCGCCGCCGCCGGTGATGCCGAGGATGGCGGGCCGGGTACGGATTTCCATGCAGTGATGCAAGGTTATGTCTCGATCACACCGTTGCAGCTCGACCGCACCTTCAACGACGCCTTTCGAACGCTCGATGGCTGGCTGGAGGGGCTGCGCTGATGGCTCGTGAGCAAGACGATATGCTGCGTCGCGGGATTGGGATGACCTCCCAACGCACCCGGGAACGGTTGATCCAGCGACTTTACGAAGAAGGCTTGTCCAACGCCCAGGTGTTGGAAGTGATTCGCCGCACGCCACGCCATTTGTTCGTCGATGAGGCCCTGGCCCATCGTGCCTACGAAGACACGGCGTTGCCGATCGGCCACAACCAGACCATTTCCCAGCCCTATATGGTGGCTCGCATGAGCGAGTTGCTGTTGGAAGCAGGGCCGTTGGACAAGGTGATGGAGATCGGTACGGGGTCGGGCTATCAGACGGCAGTATTGTCGCAACTGGTGGAACGGGTGTTTTCCGTCGAGCGGATCAAGGTCCTGCAGGACCGCGCCAAGGAGCGCCTGGTCGAGCTGAACCTGCGCAACGTGGTGTTTCGTTGGGGCGATGGTTGGGAAGGCTGGCCGGCCCTGGCACCTTATAACGGTATCATCGTCACCGCCGTCGCCACCGATGTACCCCAGGCCTTGCTGGATCAACTCGCTCCCGGTGGGCGCCTGGTGATTCCGGTGGGGGCGGGGGAAGTCCAGCAGTTGATGCTGATCGTGCGAGAAGAGCATGGTTTTTCCCGACACGTTCTCGGGGCCGTGCGGTTTGTGCCATTGCTCAATGGGCCATTGGCCTGAGCATTTATAAACAAACGCTGAATTCCGTGGCATTGGCTGTGTCTTACAGCGGCACCGGTTTGTTGAACAGCGGTCAACGGCGTCGAGCAAACGTGTGCGCAGGCCCTTGTCGCTTCATTAATAGAAGCGTTGTTGCGGCCAGCTATATTTGTATCACCTCTGCCTGGACAGGCAGTTTCCAATTTTTCAGCCACCACAAAGGGAGCGGCGGGTGAGTCTCACAGTCATTGCGCAGCGTATGGGTATCACGAGCTTTCAGCGCCTGGTGACTGGCCTTGTCTTGAGTACCTTGCTGGTTGGTTGTTCCAGTACGCCGTCGGGGAACGTCCGGGTGGTCGATCGCAATAATAATGCGGCGCCACAACGTCCTACAGTAACGACCGGTCAGTATGTAGTCCGTCGCGGCGATACGCTGTTTTCCATCGCTTTTCGCTACGGCTGGGACTACAAGGCCCTCGCCGCGCGCAACAACATTCCTGCGCCTTACACAATCCATCCGGGTCAGACAATTCGCTTTGACGGCCGCAGCGGTTCAGCGCCTACCGCAGTGGTCACGCAGTCGGGTTCGTCGGCTTCATCATCGAGTAAAACCACCGTCATTCGTCGACCGGCGGGGGCTGCAACGGCGACAGTACCGTCCGTCGCGAGCAAACCGACCCCCGCGCCGATGCCTCCGGCGGGCCCCGCCCCGACAGGCTGGGGATGGCCTTCTAATGGCGTTCTCATTGGAAAATTCTCTTCAAACGGTAGTTTGAATAAAGGAATTGATATCGCCGGGGATTTGGGACAGCCTGTTTTAGCCGCGTCTGATGGCACGGTTGTGTACGCCGGGAGTGGTTTAAGGGGCTACGGCGAACTCGTGATCATCAAACACAGCGATACCTACGTCAGTGCCTACGGTCACAACCGCAGGCTGTTGGTTCGGGAGGGGCAGCAGGTCAAGGTCGGACAGACAATTGCCGAAATGGGATCAACGGGAACAGACCGGGTGAAACTGCATTTTGAGATTCGCCGACAAGGTAAGCCAGTCGATCCGCTGCAATTCCTGCCACGTCGTTGATTTGATTGTCAGCCTGTTCCGTCACGTAGAGGGAACAGGCTCCAGCGTTGCCAAGGATAAAGGCGTCGCTTGAGCTTGAGGTCGAACTCACCAAAGGACTATAACAATGGCTCTCAGTAAAGAAGTGCCGGAGTTTGACATCGACGATGAGGTTCTCCTTATGGAGACCGGCATCGCTATGGATTCGATGTCGAATGATGAAGGGGCGACTCCACCTTCCGTTCGTGCCAAATCCAAACACTCCGCTTCACTTAAACAACATAAGTACATCGATTACACCCGGGCGCTTGACGCCACTCAGCTGTACCTCAACGAAATCGGTTTCTCGCCGCTGCTCTCTCCCGAGGAAGAAGTTCATTTTGCGCGCCTGTCGCAAAGTGGCGACCCGGCCGGTCGAAAACGCATGATTGAAAGTAACCTGCGCCTGGTGGTGAAAATCGCCCGACGCTACGTCAATCGCGGGCTTTCGCTGCTGGATCTGATCGAAGAGGGCAACCTGGGCTTGATTCGCGCCGTCGAGAAATTCGACCCTGAGCGAGGCTTCCGTTTCTCGACCTACGCCACCTGGTGGATTCGCCAGACCATCGAACGAGCGATCATGAATCAGACCCGGACCATCCGGTTGCCGATTCACGTGGTCAAGGAGCTGAACGTCTACCTGCGGGCCGCCCGTGAGTTGACCCAAAAACTCGACCATGAACCTTCACCCGAAGAGATAGCCAACCTGCTGGAAAAACCGGTAGGGGAGGTCAAGCGCATGCTTGGGCTCAACGAGCGGGTCTCTTCGGTGGACGTCTCGCTGGGGCCGGATTCGGATAAGACCCTGCTGGACACCCTGACCGACGATCGCCCCACCGACCCATGCGAGTTGCTCCAGGACGATGACTTGTCCCAGAGCATCGACCAATGGCTGTCGGAACTCACCGACAAGCAACGGGAAGTGGTGATTCGCCGCTTCGGCTTGCGCGGTCATGAAAGCAGCACCCTTGAAGATGTAGGCCTGGAGATTGGTTTGACACGTGAGCGCGTCAGGCAGATCCAAGTGGAAGGGCTCAAGCGTCTCCGGGAGATCCTGGAGAAAAATGGCCTCTCGAGTGAGTCGCTGTTCCAGTAACGAACGCGAGTGCAGCAGCGAAAGCCCCGACTGGTTCGGGGCTTTTTCGTTTCTGAGCAGATGTATTGGGCACTGCGCCATGCGTTCCTCAGCCTTTTCTATTTATAGATTCGGCGTGTAAGCTTTTGCCTAGTGTTGCGTAAGCGTTCGGATTCCCGTGCACGGGATAGACGACTATAAAAGTTGTCGTATCTCTTTAACTTTCTGATTTATAAGGTGATTTTATTTGTGGCTGTATCATGACAGAGACAGTCGACGGTATCCGGGGAATTGCACTCGGCGGGTAAAACACTAATATCAGTCCTGTGTCGACGGACAGACACACCCGTCACGGACGATGGGGAAGGAAGGAGATCGCAGGACGCGATTCATCAGGACGATGAAAAGGATCAAAGGGATTAGGGAAAAAATGTGGGCGGGTCAAACCGCCCCTTTTTTTTGCCTGCGATTTGTTGAATCCGAGAAAGCAAAAAGGCCCGCAAGGGGCCTTTTCGATGAGCTCAGGAGCGATCAGCGTTCGAGGTCTGCGAGCTTGCCAGTCTTGCCATCCCACTCAGCGGCGTCCGGCAGGGAATCTTTCTTCTCGGTGATGTTCGGCCAGATGTCCGCCAGTTCGGCGTTCAACTCGATGAAATTCTCCATGCCAGCGGGCACTTCATCTTCGGAGAAGATGGCCACGGCAGGGCATTCCGGCTCACACAGGGCGCAGTCGATGCACTCGTCCGGGTGAATGACCAGGAAGTTCGGGCCTTCGTAGAAGCAGTCCACCGGACAGACTTCTACACAATCGGTGTACTTGCACTTGATGCAGTTGTCGGTGACGACGAAGGTCATTTCTAATTCTCTCCTCAGGCGGCGGCAGCGGAACCCCTTTACGGTGGGCTCGCCAGGTTCAGGAGCGATAGTCTGCAGACCAGGCTAATTGCCTGCAGCATCCCAAACCGCGCGAGATTCTAACAGCTTGAAAGCCTGTGCGTTAGATCCGTGTCTTCAATGTATAGAGTAAATCCAGCGCCCGACGTGGCGTCAGGTCGTCCAGGTCAAGCTTGGCCAGTTCATCGAGCACCGGATGCGGCAGGCTGGCGAACATATCGCTTTGCTGCGGTACGGCCGGTTTGCCCTTGGTCGGGAGCGGCGCTTCATGGGGCAGGCTGGTGGTTTCCAGACGGCTCAGGTGCTCGCGGGCACGGCTGATCACTTCGCTGGGTACACCGGCCAGTTGCGCCACCGCCAGGCCGTAGCTCTGGCTGGCCGGGCCGGGCAGCACGTGGTGCAGGAACACGATGCGCTCGTTGTGCTCGGTGGCGTTGAGGTGCACGTTGGCCACCAGTGGCTGGCTTTCCGGCAACACGGTGAGTTCGAAATAATGCGTGGCGAACAGCGTGTAGGCCCGCAGGTGCGCCAGCCGTTCGGCCGCCGCCCAGGCCAGGGACAGGCCGTCGAAGGTGCTGGTGCCGCGTCCGACTTCGTCCATCAGCACCAGGCTGCGTTCGGTGGCGTTGTGCAGGATGTTCGCGGTTTCGCTCATTTCCACCATGAAAGTCGAGCGTCCGCCGGCCAGGTCATCACTGGAGCCGATCCGGGTGAAGATCCGGTCTACCAGAGACAACTCGCAACTCGCCGCCGGCACGAAGCTGCCGATGTGGGCCAGCAGCACGATCAGTGCCGTCTGGCGCATATAGGTGGATTTACCGCCCATGTTCGGACCGGTGATCACCAGCATGCGCGTGTTGTCGTCCAGGCTCAGGTCGTTGGCCACGAACGGCGTGGTCAGTACCTGCTCGACCACCGGGTGGCGGCCCTGGCTGATGCGCATGCACGGCTCGCTGACGAAGCGCGGGCAGTTGAGGTCCAGGTTCAGCGCGCGCTCGGCCAGGTTGCTCAGCACGTCCAGTTCCGCCAAGGCGCCGGCGGTGTCCTGCAACGGCGGCAGTTGGCTGATCAGGTCTTCGAGCAGCGCTTCGTAGAGCATCTTTTCCCGGGCCAGGGCACGGCTCTTGGCCGACAGCGCCTTGTCTTCGAAGGCCTTGAGTTCCGGGGTGATGAAGCGCTCGGCGCCCTTGAGGGTCTGGCGGCGAATGTAGTCGGCTGGGGCCTGTTCGGCCTGCTTGCTCGGCAACTCGATGAAGTAGCCGTGGATACGGTTGTAGCCAACCTTGAGGTTGGCCAGGCCGGTACGGGCTTTTTCCCGGGCTTCGAGGTCGATCAGGAACTGACCGGCGTTCTCGCTCAGCGACTGCAACTCGTCGAGTTCGGCGTCATAGCCGGTTTTTAGCACGCCACCGTCACGGATCACCGCCGGCGGGTTGTCGATAATGGCTTTTTCCAGCAGCGCGGCCAGGTCCGGATAAGTGCTGGTGGTGCTCGCCAGTTGCTGCAGGTGCGGCGCCTCGAGATCGGTCATCGCCACTTGCAGCTCGGGCAAGGCGCCGAGGGCATCGCGCAGGCGCGCCAGGTCCCGGGGACGGGCGTTGCGCAGGCCGATACGGGCCAGGATCCGCTCGATGTCACCGATTTCCTTGAGCTGTGGTTGCAGTTGCTCGAAGCGATAACGGTCCAGCAGGCAGGTGATGGAGGTCTGGCGCGCCAGCAGCACCGTCAGGTCCCGTAGCGGACGATTCAGCCAGCGGGTGAGCAGGCGGCTGCCCATGGCAGTCTGGCAGCGGTCGACCACCGATTGCAGGGTATTGTCGCGCCCGCCGGCCAGGTTGGTGTCCAGCTCCAGGTTGCGGCGGCTCGCGCCGTCCAGTACCACCGTGTCATCCAGGCGCTCGTGACGCAGGCTGCGCAAGTGAGGCAGGGCGGTGCGCTGGGTTTCCTTGGCGTAGGCCAGCAAGCAACCGGCAGCGCCAATGGCCAGGGTCAGGTTTTCGCAGCCGAAGCCCTTGAGGTCCTGAGTGGAAAACTGTTGGCAGAGACTTTTCAGCGCCGAATCACGCTCGAAATCCCACGGCGCCCGACGACGCACGCCACGGCGTTTTTCCGCCGGCAGGTCTTTGGGCCAGTCATCCGGGATCAGGAGTTCTACCGGGTTGACCCGCTCCAGTTCGGCCAGCAGGTTTTCCCAGCCCTTGATCTCCAGCACCGAGAAGTTGCCGCTGGTGATGTCCAGCACCGACAGGCCGAACAAGCGCTCATCCCCCAGGACTGCGGCGATCAGGTTGTCCCGGCGTTCATCCAGCAGGGCTTCATCACTGACCGTACCCGGCGTAATGATCCGTACGACTTGGCGTTCCACTGGCCCTTTGCTGGTGGCCGGGTCGCCGACTTGCTCGCAAATCACTACGGACTCGCCGAGCTTGACCAGTTTCGCCAGGTAACCTTCCGCTGCGTGGTAAGGAATCCCACACATCGGAATCGCCATGCCCGCCGATTGCCCACGTGCCGTCAGGGTGATGTCCAACAACTTGGCGGCCTTCTTCGCGTCCTCGTAGAAGATCTCGTAGAAGTCGCCCATGCGGTAGAACATCAGCTGATCGGGGTGCTGATTCTTCAGGCGCCAGTATTGCTGCATCATGGGCGTGTGGGAGGACAGGTCGTTCACGGCTGTATTCATCGGTGTCAGGGAAGCTCGTTGAAAGGTGTAGGGCAAAAGGAGGGGCATTGGCCCGGCTTTTCCGCGATGGGCGCAAGGTTAACATGGGTGGTCTGGTGGGACCCAGCGTTTGGGATTGTGTGCATATCCGTTGCTGCGGTAACGGCTACTTATGGTTCCGCCCTTACGGCGGCTCACTTTCGAAGAGCGCGAAAGTAAGCAAAGCGCTTTTGCCCCACCACTCGGTGCCTCGCCTAGGCTCGGCATGCCTGAACGAAGGCATCGCTCCGTGGGCCGCCGCGAAGGGCCATCCATGGCCCAGCGCGGCTAACCCGGCATCCATGCCGGTTTGCCCACTGCGCAATACCTTCGTTCAGCCAGCGTGGTTAATGGGGCGCCGAGATCAACGTCCACCGCGAGGCGGCCTGATTCTTGGTGGGACCGCGTTCCTCCTGTGGGAGCGAGCCTGCTCGCGAAGGCGGCCTGATAGCCGACCTGTTTCTCCGGCTATACCCCGATCCAACTGTGGGAGCGAGCCTGCTCGCGAAGGCGGCCTGACAGCCGGCCTGTTTCTCCGGCTGTACCCCGATCCAACTGTGGGAGCGAGCCTGCTCGCGAAGGCGGCCTGACAGCCGGCCTGTTTCTCCGGCTGTACCCCGATCCAACTGTGGGAGCGAGCCTGCTCGCGAAGGCGGCCTGACAGCCGGCCTATCTCTGCGGCTGTGCCCCGATCCAATTGTGGGAGCGAGCCTGCTCGCGAAGGCGGCCTGACAGCCGGCCTGTTTCTCCGGCTGTACCCCGATCCAACTGTGGGAGCGAGCCTGCTCGCGAAGGCGGCCTGACAGCCGGCCTATCTCTGCGGCTGTGCCCCGATCCAATTGTGGGAGCGAGCCTGCTCGCGAAGGCGGCCTGATAGCCGGCCTGTTTCTCCGGCTGTATCCCGATCCAACTGTGGGAGCGAGCTTGCTCGCGATGACGGCTGCCAATACAACTTAGTTGTAACTGGACTACCGCTATCGCGAGCAAGCTCGCTCCCACAATGATTACTCGGGCTTCTCTTAGGCCTCGGCCTGCATCATGAATGCCTACCTCACTTCAACCACATCCAACGCCCGATTCGCCAGCAACTGCCCCAACTCAATCATCTGCTGGACCCCCAACGCGATATGCCGTCGCGAGCCCTCCAGGTCGAATGCCAGATCACTGACCATCGCATTGGCCGAGGCCAGGGTTTCGCTGAGGTTGGCGAGCAGGCATTCGGCGTCGATGTTGGGGGCGATGATGAAAAGGGTATCGAGTGTGTCGGATGTTTCTTTGTCGGCTTTCGGTTTGAGGTAATAGTCCAGGGCGCGGGTAGCGGCTTCGTCGAGTTTTTTGGCGTTGGCAGACTGGCTGCGGGAGACGTGATCGTCTGGGGGATTCGGAGTGTTCTTGAACATGCTTCTTAGATCCTTGAGTTGGAGCCGCCACCGATTCGCTACTAAACGAAGAGGGTGGCAGCTGTACGCAGGTTAGTAGACCGGGGATCCAAGAAACCGGCGCACCCGAAGGCGCCCTGCGCACAGCCACCATTGAGTGCAGGAGTACCTGACTGAATGGAGCAATGAACATCTTGGATATCGAGCTACTAAACCCGATCACTGATGGGCAGTGACAAGAACCAAAGTACCGATGGGATCCAAGGTGGACAAGCCGGCGGATTCTGGCGTAGTCGTAGGCAGAGGCGCAAGGCGATGTAGCCTGGTGTCGCACATTTGAAGGACGCGGATCGAGGGATTTCCCAAGAGGTTGTAGGGGAAATTTCCCAATTCAAGGATTGGATTGAACCCGTGGCGAGGGAGCTTGCTCCCGCTGGCGTGCGTAGCGCGCCCAAAAGCACTGAGCCCAATTCGCCGAATGCTCAGTGATTGGAGGTTTTTTAGGGCTGCTGCGCAGCCCAGCGGGAGCAAGCTCCCTCGCCACGGTGGATCGGGCCGAGCTTGAGTGAATGGTTTCTTCATCGATATGCATGTTTATGCAAAACAGCATTTGTCTTCTGCGAAAAGAACAAGCACTATGCGCGTTATGCAAAAACGCAACGTTTCTACCGTATTAAGAGCATTGCTCGATCAGCACGGGATCTCCCCCACGGAGCTTCACCGGCGTACCGGCGTGCCTCAGTCCACCCTCTCGCGGATCCTCAGCGGCAAGATCGTCGACCCTTCGGATAAACACATTTCGAAGATCGCCGAGTACTTCGCCGTGAGCACCGACCAGTTGCGCGGGCGCGCGGACGTTGCGCCCGCGGGCCTTAGCCGCCGCGTCGAGTCGCATTCCGAACTCAAGGACATAAGCCTGTGGGATGACGAAACGCCCGTCGAGGAAGACGAGGTGTCGGTCCCTTTTCTGCGTGAGGTTGAATTGGCTGCTGGATCAGGAAGATTCGTCATTGAGGAAAGCGAGCGCTCAAGCCTGCGCTTCGGCAAGCGCAGCCTGCGGCATAACGGCGTGCAGTTCGACCAGGCCAAGTGCGTGACGGTGCGCGGCAACAGCATGTTGCCGGTGCTGCGCGACGGTGCCACGGTCGGGGTGAACGCAGGCAAATGCGGGATCGGCGACATCGTCGACGGTGACCTCTACGCCATCAATCACAACGGCCAACTGCGAGTGAAGCAGCTTTACCGCCTGCCTACCGGCATCCGTCTGCGCAGCTTCAACCGCGACGAGCATCCGGATGAGGACTACACCTTCCAGGAAATGCAGGATGAGCAGATCGTCATCCTCGGCCACGTCTTCTGGTGGGGCATGTACGCCCGTTAACCCCTCCGTTGTCAGATAAAACCCGCCACCGTGCGGGTTTTTTTTCGCCTCTGAAAATCGGCTATCCCCCGTATCCATTGAGTGTTGATGCGCTGATGCATGAGTCATGCATAAATAAATGCATTTACGCATTGACTGTATATGCATCCATGCATATTCTGTGTCCAAGCCGCTCGACAAAGCGGCTGGCAACAAAGCTCTTTAGTTCCACCAACAGGCAGCGATGAACCGGCCTTAACGGTTCAGAGGGTTGGCAACTGACCCGGGTGTGCAGCGTAAAGCACCAGAAGCAGTTATCCGGCGGGCAGGGACCGCGGTCGGAAAAACAATTTGAATGGATCCGTACCGCGCCAGTCGCGCCGAAAGATCAAGCGCATTACTGAAAAGCCTGGGCAACCGGGCTTTTTGGAATGCCTGTGCCGTGAGGTGCGTTCAAACACATACCGCCGCCAGTGGAGGGCTTTCAATGCTGAAGGATTTCAGATGCGGTCACTGCAAAAGACTTCTGGCCCGCATGGGCGAGAACACCGAACTCCAGATCAAATGTTCCAGGTGTGGGACGTTGAATCATGTGAAGGCCGTTGAGCCTCGAGTGAACGCCGGCGAGCGAACAGCGTGCGGAATAGACCCTGCACTCCGTACCCAATGACATTCATCGAGGTAAGAAAAATGAAAATGCTCAAAAAATTCCTCCTGGCGACTGCGTTTCTGTCGCCCTTCGTATCCCTGAACACCTGGGCTGATACGGCCATGTCGTGGAATCTGGCGCGGGACATGTATCTGATGACCGAAGCCGCACCGGCCGGTTCGCCCTGGTCCTTCATGCAAAACAAATCGGGCGTGAACGCCTCGGCAAACTACACACTCTTCCCTGCGTTCCAGGCGGGGACATGTAATGGCAAGCCGACCACCTGCTGGCGGGACGATGCTACGGGAGCCTGGATTTCCATTCCCAACGCAAACTTCACCTTCACTGGTTCAGGCACCAGTTTCGTATTCAAGCAGGGCGACGTAGCCACACATCCCGGCACCAACAGCCAGAGCATCTTCCGTTGGGCCAGTCCTGTCACCGGCAACATCAACGTGCTGGGTCGGGTCAACGACCTGCATAACGCCTGCGGGGATGGGATTGGCTGGTCGCTGAACCTGGGTGACACCGTGATCCAGTCCGGAAGCCTGGCAAACGGCGGCAGCACTACGTTTATGTTGAATAGCGTAGCGGTTACGCCGACGTCTTCGCTTTATCTGGTCATCGACAGGAAGGCCAACAACTCCTGCGACGCGACCAGCGTCGACATGCTCATCACTCGATAAGCGCGATTGGCCCCTCAACTTCAATCCCTCACTCCCCAGGAAACGAGACATGACAAACGAGCAACAAGCGTTGCTGGACATGCCGATCTGGCTGGTCATCGTGCTCGCCCTGGTGGGCGGGGTGTCCGGCGAGATGTGGCGCGCCGACAAGGAGGGCGCTCGTGGCTGGCCGTTGCTGCGCCGCGTGGTTTTGCGCTCCGGTGCCTGCGTGGTCTGCGGGGTTTCGGCAACCATGCTGTTGTACGCCCTCGGCATGTCGATCTGGAGCGCCTGCGCCCTGGGTTGCCTGACTGCCATGGCCGGTGCCGATGTGGCGATCGGTTTATACGAACGCTGGGTCGCCAAGCGGATCGGCGTATGCGAGGTGCCACCGCGGGACCTTCCGCCCGACCAGCCGTGAATCGACATCGTTGATCCATACAAAAGGAGGCGATCAATGCCCGTCCTCATCGAAAAACCGTCGCAGCTGTTCGCCGCCATTGCCCAGACGCTGCGCGTCACTCACCCCACCTTGAAAGTCGGCAGTCCCCAGGAGTTCGATGGCACCGACGACCAACCCTGGGTGCTGATTGCCATTGAGCGTGATGCGTCAGGCAACCGCGCCAATGACGGACGTATCGCCCATGTCCTGACGGTTTCCTTGCAGGTGGTCATGGCCGTTCCAGGATGGGATGCCTGCGATCTGGCCGGAGAGCTGAAACACCTGGTCGTGGATAACCGCTGGGGGCTGTCGGGCGATCAATGCGATCTGCCCACGGAGATCGATGGCATCGCATCCACGTTCACCCACGAAGCTCGGGTGTACACCGCCTGGACGCTTTCACTTACCCAAACACTCTACCTCGGCCCGATGTTGCTGGAGGACCCACTGGGCATCCCGAAATTTGCCCGTACCTGGGAAGTCTCGAACATCGACGACCCGGATCAATACACCACACTCGAGGCCTGACCCATGTTCGATGCGCTTTTAAGTCTGCATCTGGGGCCGATCATCGAGCGTCTGGCCGAGATGGAAACCGAGCTGGAAGACTTGCACCGGCGTGCCGACAGTTTCTGTCGCATCGGCGTTTGCCAGGAGGTCGATGCCGCCACTAATACCTGCAAGGTCAGCCATGGCGGGCTGCTGACCCCGGCGATCCGGTTCTTCAATCCCAGTGCTGGCGCCCAGAGCGAGTCGCGGATTCCCTCCGTGGGCGAGCAATGCCTGTTGCTGAACCACGGCGGCGGCGAGGGCGGAGGGCAGTCGGTGGCGTTGTTCGGCCTCAACGGCGGTCAGTTCCCGCCCGTCTCGACACAGGCTTCGCTGACGCGTCGTCTCTATCCAGACGGTTCGGAAAACGGCTACGACCACGCCAGCCATGTCCTGCACTGGAAAAACGGTCCGGCGGCGTTCACCGGTTCCCGTGAATCCCTCCAACTGAACATTGGCTCGTCAAGGTTGCTGATGACACCCCAGCTCATCGAGTTGCAGATGGGCGCCGTCGGCCTGCGGCTCGACGCTTCCGGCGTGCACCTGAGCGGTCCGGTGGTGGATCACCAGGGGCGTGTCCTCAGTACCGCATAAGAGATTTCCCATGATCGGAATCGATAGAAACACCGGCGCCACGGTCGACGACTGGCTGCAGTTCGTGCAGCGCGCCACCCGGGCGTTGACCACGCCTTTGGGCACTCGTCAGAAGCGCCCTTTGTATGGCTGCGCACTCACACAATTGCTCGGGCAGAACCTTGGCGACGACTTGCTGATCCTGGCCCAGAGCCACGCGGCCCAAGCGTTCTACAACCCACAAAACGGTATCAGTGATTTCGAGCCACAGGTCATTGTCGCCAGCCGACAGGGCGCCAGCTTGCTATTGCGCTTCGCCGGCACCTGGAAAAACCGCAAGCAAACCTTCGAGGTGGTGACATGAGTATGTTGATACCCGGCCAGAACCAGTTGGCTGAACCGGCCATCGTCACCGTCGACGCGTTCGAGGATCTGCTCGCGGAGTTCAAGACTTTCGTGGTCGAGTACGTCGGCGCCCGTTCTCCCGGGAGTGCGGCAAAGCTGCTGGAAAGTCTTGAGAACGAAAGCGAATTGCTGACCCTGGCCCTTGAGGCGTTCTGCGTCCGGCTGCAAACCCATGAACGCAAATACAACGCCCGCATCAAGCAGATGCTGGCGTGGTGGGCCACCGGGACCAACCTCGATGCTCGCCTGGCGGACATGGGCCTTGAACGTCAGTTGCTCGATCCGGGCGATCCGGCGGCTTTCCCGCCGATTGCTCCAGTCTACGAGAGTGACGATGACGCCCGCTTGCGTTACTACCTGGCACCCCACGCCCCAGCGGCGGGCTCGCGCATGCAGTATCGGCGGGAGATCTTCACCCTCGGCGAACGGCCTGCGGTGAAGGTGGACAGTGCCGCAGGCGGTGTAGTGAGCGTGACCTACACGTTCGATCCGGACGGTCTTGCCGCGCAAGTCAAAGACGGCAACGGACGCCGGACGGCGCCGGGTGTGGTTACGGTCACGGTGCTTTCCCGCGAGGGCAACGGCACACCGTCCGAAGCGCTGCTGAACGGTGTTCGCCAGCACTTCGCCCGGCCCGACGTCCGACCGGAAACCGACTTGGTCATCGTCCAGGCCGCGCAAATCAAACCCTACAAAATTCGCGTCGTGGCGAAGATCAACGCCGGCCCGGATTCGGGCCTGACCCAGGTTGCCGCCGAGCAGCAGTTGCAGGCGTATGCCGAGGCGTGTCATCGCCTGGAAGGTCGAGTGGACCCGAGCTGGATCGATTACACGCTGCACAGCGCGGGTGCGGTTCAGCTCGAAATTCTCGAGCCGCTGGCGCCGATTGTGACCACGGCTTTCCAAGCCCCGTACTGCACGGGCGTCGAGGTCGAGGTGGACACGTTATGAGTGACGACGCACCTCGCCCGAGCCTGCTGCCGGCCAACAGTTCACCGCTGGAAAGGGCCCTTGATCTGGGTTTCGCCCGGTTGCTTGAACGCATCGATCCGCCGTTTCCCGAGTTGATGAATCCGCTCTCGACGCCTCTGGCGTTTCTGCCGTACCTAGCGGCGGATCGCGGAGTCAGTGAGTGGAGCACGACGGCGCCTGAGGCTGAAAAGCGCCTGACGGTTGAACTCGCCTGGCCCACCGCACGACAAGCCGGGACACGAAAGGCGCTGGAAAATGCCGCCAAGGGCTTGCAGCTCATGCCCGAGGTGCGCGCCTGGTATGAGCAAACGCCACCCGGCCCGCCCTACAGTTTTTCCGTCAGGGCTTTTACCGAACAACCCTATAGCGAAGCCATCGACGCGCGTCTCGATCGTCGGTTGGCCGATGCCAAAAGCGAGCGCGACACCTTGACGGTTTCGGTCGGCTTGAGTGCCTTCGGCCGTCACGTCATCGGCGCCGCCACGCTGTGCGGCGAGCTGACCACGGTTTATCCAATCGTCATCGAAGGGCTTGAAGCCTCGGGCCAGGCCTTCATGGCCGCGGCGCTCTACACCGTCGAAACCTCCACTATTTATCCACAGGGGTCCTAAATGGCCGACTACTACACCCTGCTCACCGATGCGGGGATCGCCTACGAAACCGCCTGCAAGGCGGCGGGCACACCGATCAAGCTGTCGCAGATTTCCGTCGGTGACGGCGGCGGCGCGGTCTACAACCCTGCCGCTACTGCTATCGCCCTCAAACGCGAAGTGTGGCGCGGGCCGCTCAATGCGCTGTTCCAGGATGAAAACAACCCGAGCTGGCTGCTGGTCGAAGTCACCATCCCGTCTGACGTGGGCGGTTGGTATGTGCGTGAGGCGGGGATTTGGACCGATACCGGCATTCTCTATGCGATTGTCAAGTATCCGGAGTCGTTCAAACCGGTGTTGGCGACGTCCGGTTCGGGCAAAGAGTTCTACATTCGGTCGATTTTCGAGACCAGTAATGCTGAGCTGGTGACGCTGCTGATTGACGATACGGTGGTCAAGGCTACGCGGGCTTGGGTGGCGAGTTATGTGGCTGATGAACTTGCCAAGCTGGACAGGAAGCAGTCTGTGCGGGTGGCGACGACGGCCAATATTGTTTTGAGTGGGGCTCAGACGATTGATGGTGTGGCGGTGGTTGCTGGGGATCGGGTGCTTGTTAAATCCCAGACGTTGGCGAAGGACAACGGTATTTATGTCGTTGCGAACATCGCTTGGATACGAGCAAAGGATGCCGACGCGAGTGTCGAAGTTACCTCGGGGTTGATTGTCTCGATTGAGGAAGGGACGACGCTTGCCAATACGATCTGGCAGTTGGTTACAGATGGTGTGATCGTGCTGGGTACCACGGCGCTGACTTTTCAGAACGTGACGCAGGGTTTTGCGCCACTTAACTCCCCAGCCTTGATTGGGGCGCCTACTGCCCCTACGGTAGCGGGGAGCGACAACAGTACCAAGATCGCTACTTCGGCAGCGGTTCGCGCCATCATGGCGCAGTTTGGTTTTGGTTCTGCCGCGTACAGCTATACCGGGGACATCGATGCCATCACATTGAACGGCGTCTACATGGTGACTACTAGTACCACGGGAACTAAGCCCATGAGCCCTGGAGCCACGACGGTTATCCCTAACGGTACGATTTTCCACATGGAACGTGGTAGTTCCAACATGGCGACGCAGTGGTGGGACTCCTTGGTGAGTAGCACCATTCCGATTACCTGTATGCGTACTCGCAATTCTGCTGGGGTATGGACGGCCTGGGCCCAGGTATGGGGCGAGCTCAATACGCCAAAGCAGGCGAATCCACTCGATCTGACGCCGGGCGCAATGCTTGCCCCAGGCGCGTTCGGAATTGGCCGGGCAATCGTCGGTACCGCCCTGGATTTGAATGCCTACACGGTACCGGGTGATTACCTGACAGCCACGGCAGGTCAGCTTAACCTGCCACCCGGTTGGAGCCCTACCCGGCGTTACGGCCTCAAGGTTTCCGGTCTTTCCAATGCTGGCGAGCGTTTGACACAAATGCTGATCGGGGGCATGTCGGGCGATGAGGTCGGCATGGCGATCCGCGCACGGCGTGAGGATGGACAGTGGAAAGACTGGGAGGAAATCACCACCGGTCGACACGGCCCATTCAAGGCGACTCAGACTTACAAGGCCGCCGGGGTGTTTACCTGGGCTGTACCAGCTGGCGTCAAGAAGGTCTGGGTCACCGTATTCGGCGGCGGTGGAGGTGGCGGACGCTTCTCCCATGGCGGCGGCGGTGGAGGTGGCGGCGGGATTGCCGAAGGATTGGTAGACCTGACTGGCGTTTCCTCTGTCACGGTTACTGTCGGCGCTGGTGGGGCTGGCTGGGCTGGAAGTGATGGCGACGGAGCGCCTGGCAATGCATCGTCTTTCGGCAGTTTCATGAGTGCCACGGGCGGCGCCGGTGCGTCGAAGTGGTATGGCGGCCTAGCAGGCCTTGGATCAGGTGGAGATATCAATACCACCCTGGGCCCGGGTGGACACGCCACTCGCCACGATAATGGTGTGGCTCCTTCGACTTCCATATACGGCGGCGGACATGGCGCCGGCGGCCGGGGTTACGGCGCTGGGGCGGGTTCGATTGGCCAGGCCGGTACGTCCAGTACGCTTGTCGGCAGTGGCGGGGGCGGCGGCAATGAAAACGGCAACGGCGGCAATGGGTCGCCCGGCCAAGTAGTTATCAGATGGTGATCAACATGTGGGTATTGATACAAGAGAACGTTGTGCATGAGGTGACGGAGGTCGATCCCGCAGGGCGTTTCCACCCGGATTTGATGTGGAAACCATGCAGCGAAGAAGTCAGACACGGATGGCGGTACGACGGGGAGGCATTTGTCGAGCCGGTGAGGGAGGGCGATTCTCTGGCCGCCCGCGAGCGAGCCTGGCGCGACGCGGAGATGCACGCCAGCGAGTGGCTCGTGACACGTCATCGAGATGAACAGGACTTGAAACAGGAGACTACCCTGACGTCTGCTCAGTTTTCCGAATTGCTTACCTATCGGCAGGCCCTCCGGGATTGGCCGCAGTCGCCGAGTTTTCCCGACCGCCAATACCGCCCCGTCGTGCTGCCCTGGCTCGCCAGCCAAACCCAATAAATCGCCCCGCACCACGGGGCGTTTTTTTGACCGGCAAATTTCAACAACACTCAACAGCCCCTGCCTCAAGGGGCTTTTTCGTATCTGGAGAACCCCAAAATGGCACTACGCCAAACCTACACCGTACTCCTCCCATTCCCCATCGGCGGTGGTCATTGGTCGAGCATCGGCCAGGAACTCGACCTGCTCGACGTCGAGGCGAATGCCTTGCGCAGCGCCGGTCGGCTGGAACTGAAAAAAACCGAGGCCGGCGAATCGGTCTCTACATCCACCGCGGCCAAAAAGGCCGCTGCCAAGAAGGCTGAATAACCATGGCTGAGGTTTTGAACTTCGAGCACAACGGCATTACCGTCAATGCCACTGAATCTCCCGAGGCCATGGGTGGCCTGGGTGACAACGTCATCGGGCTGGTCGGCACCGCGCCGAATGCCAATCCGCTGATTCCGAAAAACACCCCGTTCCGCATCAACAGCTTCACCACCCAGGCCCAGCTGGACCCGACCGGTGCCGAGGCGGGTACCTTGTTCCAGGCGGTGTTCCAGATCCTCAAAGTGGTCAAGGTGCCGGTGTACGTGGTCATCGTCGAAGAGGGCGCCACGCCGGCCGACACGCAGAACAACGTCATTGGCGGCATCGAAGCGCAGACCGGTCGCAAGCTCGGTCTGGCGGCGTTGAGTGGGGTCGCGGAAGACCTGACTATCATCGGCGCGCCGGGCTTCACCGGCACCAAGGCGGTGGCCGGCGAGTTCGCCTCGTTCGGCAAGCGTATCAAGGCGCGGGTGGTGCTCGATGGCAAGGACGCCGCGGTCGCCGATCAAGTGACCTACAGCCAGGAACTGGGCGGTGCGGAGCTGGGTTTCGACCGTTGCCTGGTGGTGCACAACATGCCGGCGGTGTACTCCAAGGCGGCGAAGAAAAACGTCTTCCTGGCGCCGTCGAGCCTGGCTATCGCCGCGCTCGCCAAGGTCAAGCAATGGGAGAGCCCGGGCAACCAGGTCACCTACGCCGAAGACGTCTCGCGCACCGTGGAATACAACATCCTCGACACCTCCACCGAAGGCGATCTGCTCAACCGCTACGGCGTCAGCTACTACGCCCGGACCATCCTCGGTGGCTTCTCGTTGCTGGGCAACCGCTCCATCACCGGCAAGTTCATCAGCTACGTCGGCCTTGAAGATGCGATCAGCCGCAAGTTGGTGAAGGCCGGCCAGAAAGCCATGGCCAAGAACCTGACCAAATCGTTCATGGACCAGGAGGTCAAGCGCATCAACGACTGGCTGCAAACCCTGGTCGCCGACGAAACCATCCCGGGCGGCAGCGTCTACCTGCACCCGGAACTGAACAGTGTCGAGAAGTACAAGAACGGCACCTGGTACGTGGTCATCGACTACGGCCGCTACGCGCCGAACGAACACATGATTTATCAACTCAACGCCCGCGATGAAATCATCGAGCAGTTCCTGGAGGACGTTCTCTAATGTTTACCAACCGCGTAAGACAGGCCATCGCGGCCACCCTGCAAGGCCTGCCGTTGTCGGCGACGGTGGAAGAGTTCTCCCCGCCGAAGATCGAGTTCGACATGGAAGAAATGCGTGGCGGCCGTTTCATTGGCGAGGAAATGGCCAAGGGCGGCAAGGTGCTGACGGCCAAGTTGACGCTGCAAGGGCTCGGCCCGGAAATCATGTTGGCACTGGGCGTGAGCGTGGGCGACGACATTCTGCTGAACGTACGGGAAGCCGGCCAGGATCAGGATGGCAACACCTGGTTCACTTACCACACGGTGGGCGGCAAGTTGAAATCCCTCGAGGAAACTCCGCTGAAAATGAGCGAGAAGCCCAAGACCAATCTTGAGCTGTCCTGCCGCACCTACAACCGTCTGGAAAACGGCGTTCCGGTGATCGACATCGACGTGCGCACCCAGAAGTTCGTGCTCAACGGCGTCGACATTCTCGGCGATGCTCGCCGTGCGGTGTTGTTGCCGTAAACGAATGCCCGTCAGTTGAACACAATCCCTGTGGGAGCGAGCTCGCTCGCGATAGCGGTGCGTCAGCCAACATCGATGCTGACTGATCCGCCGCCATCGCGAGCAAGCTCGCTCCCACAGGTTGTCCTCTGATTCACCAAGGAACTGATTCCATGTCCTGGACGCCTCCCGTTCACGTCTTGCTGTCGCCGATCACCGGTGACGACGAAACACAGATCGAACAACTCCAACTCAAGCCACTGTACTACGCCGCGCAGAAAGAGGCCCTGGCCCGTGCCGGCGATGACGAAGACGATCAGTTCTTCGAACTGGCCAAATTGGCCACCGGCCTGTCGGTCAAGGAGCTCGACCAGCTCAAGCGCCCGGACTACGTCAGCATCGCCCAATACGTGCACGAAATGTCGACCCGCCCGGCGTCGTATTTCCTCGGACAAGTCGCCGAGGCTGACAACGCATCGGACGACCCCGATCCCGACCAGGTGCAGCTGCTGCAACCGCTCAACGCAGCGGGCCGCAGCGTGACGTCGCTGAGCCTGGAGATGCCGATACTGCGCGCCACCAAGGCGATGAAAAAACTGAAGACGGCCAAGGAACGCGCCGAGTTCATCACCGCTCATTGCACCGGCCTGATGCTTCCCGACCTGGACCTGCTGACCGTGCCCGACTGGACGCAACTGCAGGTACGCATCGACGATTTTTTAAACAAACCGGCGGACTTCTTTCGGAGCGCGACATCGAAGTGATCCTCGATGTGGTGCCGCTCATTTACCCGGTAAGTGAAGCGGAAATTCTGGAGTGGGACGCCGGCAAGGCCTTGCGCCGTTACGACATCGCGATCACTCGCCTTGGCGTGAAACAGGAGTAGAGCGGGATGGCGGACGATAGATATTCGCTCAAATACGCAGCCTTCAATGAGAGTGGGTTGGGGTTCGGTAATACCAGCCTCGCGAGTGGTGTTTCAGCGCAAGGTGCGGGCGCGTCCGCCAGGGAACAGCTGTCTGGCCTCGGTCTGGCGCTGGAGAACCTCGGACTCAAGCTCGGTCTGCTGACGACGGCTGTCGAGTCATTGACCTTGAAGCTTTCGGCGCAACGGACGATGGGGGCCGCAGCCAAGGCTGAGACGGCCAAGGAGCCGAAGGGTCGATCAGGTGGCGGTATCGAACCGCCGGAGCGGCTGAAGCCGGCGATAGCGATGGATGTGGCCATGGCCGATCTGAAGCAGGCGGGCCGATTTAGCCCTCGTCAGATCGCAGAAATGGCTGAGCCAACTCAGCAGATCGCTATCGCTCCGCTAGTGGCAGCCGGGGGGACCAAAGCAGTCGATCTGGTGAGGATCGAAAGTGTGGCGGCCAGGGCGGGAATCGGGAGCGATCTGCCCAACGCTTCAGACCGACAGTTCGAGTTGCTGCGCTTCGCCAGTGATGCTGGCGTCGCTGCCTCGGCATTCAGGATGCCGGCCATGGAGGTCGCCGAAATGATGGTCGGCTGGCGCACCTCCATGAAGCTCAGCGGCGCTCAAGCCTTTGACTTGGCGGATGCCAGCAACCACCTGGGCAAAATCCCCGGTGGTGCGAAAGCGGGTGATATCGGCGCCGTCCTGCAGCGTGACGGCGCGGCTGCGACGGCGGCAGGCCTGGCCCCTGGGCAAGCCGCAGCATTGACGGCAGCATTGCTCAATACCGGTTCGCAACAGGCTGAAGCCGGCGCAGCGCTCAAGACCTTCACGACTGCCATGGGCAAGGGTGATCAGGCTTCTGCCTCCGAGCAAGCGGCTTGGAAGCAGTTGGGGCTGGAGCCGAAAGAGGTGGCGAGCGGCCTGCGCGACAAAGACACGGCGCCTGGCACGGTGATGACGGTGCTTGCGGCTTTGAACGCGCAACCTGCCGAGAAGCGTTCGACGCTGGCCTCCACGTTGTTTAGCACCGGTGATGAAGCGGTGCTGCGCATGGCGCAGAAACTGGCCGATGTGAATGAAGCCTTCGGACAGGTGAAAGACCCAGCTCAATACGCCACATCGCAATTGGGTAATGGGGGCTCGGTAAGGCAGGACGCGTTGGCGCTGTCGAACACTCGGCAAGGTCAGTTGAACGTCCTGGATGCACGCACTGACAGGCTCTCAGTGACCACGGGCAATGCCCTGGCGCCCGTCGCGGACCTCTCGATTCAGGCGCTTGGTTCGCTGGCGGATGGCATGAGCGAATTGGCTGAGTCTTCACCTAAAGCCACCGCTGCCATTGTGTTGGTTGCCGCCGCGATAAAACCGCTGGTGGGCATGCTGCTCAAGGCTGTAGTGGATGAGATGTCCAATCAGGTGGCCAAGCGGGTGCTGGGTAGGGCTGCCCCGCACCTTCCCGGCCGACTGGGTGAGGTGATCTCCGAAGACTTCAGGAAAAATCCTCGTGCGGACAAGCTGGATACAAGCAATGCCAGCCAGCGTCCCGAACCCACGAGAGGGCCGAAAATACGCGTCAGTACACGAGGCTCACTCGGGCCAACGGCCTCATTACGCTCGATGACTCGCAGGGCGCCCGGCCCATTAAAAGTAGTCGGCGCCGTCGCTGATGTGGCCGAGGGCGTGCTTACCGGCGACAAGCGGATGATGGGCGCAGGTCTGGGAGCCGCAGGTGGCGGCTGGGCAGGCGCTGCTGCTGGGTCCGCGGCCGGTGCCGCTTTGGGAAGTGTCGTTCCGGTGATCGGCACTGCCATTGGTGGTCTGATTGGCGGACTGCTGGGCGGCTGGCTGGGGAGCGATGCCGGCGCGTCTCTGGGTGAAAAACTCGTCGCCCCCGCCGACAGACTCGCCGCTCCAGACCAGATCAGCAAAGACCTGGCCAGCACCCAGACCACCACACAACAGAACACCATGACCGCAAACATCTACATCAATGGCCAGGACCAGGCCAGCGCCAGTCAGTTGGCCAACCTGGTCGTGCAGCAGCTCTCGGGCCAATTCGGCTTAACGACCATGCCCAACACACTCGCCATGCGCAGTGATGCGGCCCTGACTGACGGAGGTACGTGATGCGTCAACAAATGGCACTCGGCAGTTTCATCTTCGGCCTGTCCAGGCACTTCGCTTACCACAACCTGGTGCATACCTCGGATGGCGGCTGGACGAGCATCGACATCCTCACCAGCAAACCCAAGTCCAGCCAGGTCGGCCAAGGCCTGCAAGGGCTGACGATCACGGGCAAGTCGATGTATGCGACCGCCATGGATCGACTCGATGAGCTACGGGCATTGCAGGCACAGCGCATCCCCCTGCCGTTGGTGGATGGCATCGGTCGCAACTGGGGCCTCTGGCAGATCAACAAGGTGACGGAAACCCAGACCGAGATCATCGATGACGGCACCGCGATGGTGGTCGGCTGGGTCATTGAATTGACGGAGTTCGCCAATGCGTAGGGTTCGAAGCATCGCCGGTGATTCGGTGAATCTGTTGCTGTACCGCGAGCTTGAGCGTTGTGACGATGCCAGCGAAGAAGCGCTTTGGCGGCTCAATCCAACGTTGGCCGAATGGGGGCCGGTCCTGCCGGCGGGGGTGTGGGTCGTGCTGCCGGAAGTGGACCTCAAACCCGTTGCAACCCCACCGGTTTCGGCCTGGGATTAAGGAGGCGACATGTCACTGGGTTTCACCCCTGCAGTAGAAATCTACGGCGCGAATGCTGCGCTGCTCAACGAGCGCTTGCTCAGTTGGACCCACGTCGACGCAGCTGGGATCGAGTCCGATCAACTGACGCTGACGATCAGCCTGGAGGGGCTTGAAGGCTTGCCCAGCCTCGGCGGGAAAATCGGTTTGCGGGTCGGTTATCTGGAGTCGGGGCTGGTGGACAAGGGCGAGTTCGTCATTACCCGGCGCACGCCGACCCTGTTTCCCCTGCGCCTGACATTGGTGGCCATGGCCGCGCCGTTCAGTGCAGCGGACCAGACCGGATTCAAGCAACGCCGCTCCGTCAGCCATGGCCCGACAACCCTGGGTGCGCTGTTTCGTCAGTTGACCTCCAGGCACGGTTTTTCCCCTCGTGTGGCGGCGGACTTGTCGCTGATAAAGATCGAACACATCGACCAGTCCAACGAAACCGACATGGGTTTTCTGACGCGCCTGGCCCATCGTTATGACGCCGTCGCCAAGCCGGTCAACGAGCTGTATGTGCTGGCGCGGCGCGGTCAGGCGAAGTCGTTGTCGGGTAAAGTCCTGCCAGAGATAAAGCTATCGGTGACGACGAACAATCGTCCGGGCGACCAGGCTTTTATCTCGGCCGTTCTTGATGAAACCGCCCGGGCGAAATACCAGGGTTGCAAGACCCGTTGGTGGGATGCGACTACCGGCACACTGCGTGTGGAGGAGAGCGGCATCGCGCCGTTCAAGACCCTTCGCCAGCGTTTCCAGAGCGCCAACGATGCCCGCGCCGCCGGTGAAGGAGAGGTGCGTCGGATGATGCGCGAAGCACTCAAGGTGAAGATCGAATGCCCGGGCAATCCGGGGCTGTCGGCTGAAGGCATCGTACTGCTGGACCCCACCTGGCCGGACTTCATGCGCGGTCGCTGGTCGATCGACAAAGTCACCGCCTCTGGTGATCGGGCAACCAGCTATCGCTGCAAGATTGATGCGACGTGCCTGGATGCCAGGGGCTGACACCTATTCCTTTAGAACGCGAGCTTGCTCGCGAAGAGGGCAACACCCATAACGAATTTCGATGACCTGACCATGGACGTTACCCAACAGCAACTCATCAACATCATGCCCAACGCCCGCAGCCAAGCGGGCGTTTTTGTTTCTGCGCTTAACGCAGCCATGTCCCGCTACCGTATCGAAACGCCTAAACGCATTGCCGCGTTTCTCGCCCAGGTCGGTCATGAATCGGGACAGTTGCGCTATGTGCGCGAGCTCGGCGCTGACCAATACCTCAGCAAGTACGACACAGGACCGTTGGCCGTGCGCCTGGGCAATACGCCCCAGGCCGACGGGGACGGTCAGAAATACCGTGGCCGGGGTCTGATTCAGATAACCGGGCACGACAACTATCTTCGTTGCAGCCTGGGTTTGTTTGGCGACGAACGCCTGCTGGCCTTGCCAGAGCTGCTGGAGCAACCGCAATGGGCCGCTGAATCCGCTGCGTGGTTTTGGGAGCGCAACGGCTTGAACGAACTGGCTGATCGCGACCAGTTCAACAGCATTACCCGGCGGATCAATGGTGGTTTGAACGGTTTGGAGGATCGCCTGCAACTCTGGGCGCGGGCGAGGGCGGTGTTATGCCAGCCTTCGACCTGATGCCTTTTTCTGCTCGAACCCTTGGCATCGTCGTTTTGCTGGCATTGGTGGCGGGTGGCCCGGCGATGCTTGCGTGGCGTCTCCAGGATTGGCGGTATGGCCAACAGTTGGCGCAGTTGGCCCAATCCCAGGCCGCGACGTTGAATCAGATAACCCAGGCAGCAGCGATGCAACAAAAGGCCGAGCAAGACAAACGCCTGGCCCTGGAACAACAACTCTCCGCCAGCGAACACACCCATTACCGAGCCTTGAGCGATGCCCAACGTGATCAGGATCGCCTGCGCGATCGCCTTGCTACTGCCGATGTCCGGTTGTCAGTCCTCCTCGACGCCGACGATGTTGCCGCCGGTTGTGCAGTGCCTGCCACCGCCAGCGCCGGCGGCGTGGATCATGGCGCCCCACGCGCCCGACTTGACCCAGCGCATGCTCAACGAATTATCGCCATCACCGACGCCGGTGATCGCGGACTGATCGCCTTGCAGGCGTGCCAGGCCTATGTCAGGGCGCTGGGCCGGTAGTCCATCGAGTCTTGCAAGCTTCCCATGCTCGTGTACGGTAGGCCCCACTTGCGACGAATCAGGAGAGCATCATGGACGACATTACTGAGCTGGCCGCTGAGCTGGGCCGGCGCCTGCAGTTGCTCAATGCCCATGTGACCACGGCCGAGTCCTGTACCGGCGGCGGGATTTCCGAGGCGATCACGCGCATTCCAGGGAGTTCGGCCTGGTTCGAGGCCGGTTACGTCACCTATTCCAATCGCCAGAAGACCCAGCAGTTGAATGTGCCGGCCGAGCTGTTCGGGACGGTGGGGGCGGTCAGTCGCGAGGTGGTCGAGGCCATGGTGCGGGGTGCCCAGCACAAGAGCCTGGCGCGGTTTGCCGTGGCAGTCAGCGGCGTTGCCGGGCCGGACGGTGGTTCGCCGAATAAACCGGTGGGCACGGTGTGGCTCGCCTGGGGCGTTGGCGAGACGGTGATCAGCGAGCAGCGATTCTTTCCGGGCAACCGCGACGAGGTCCGCCGACAAACGGTGAAGGCCGCGCTAGACGGGCTGCTGCAACATGCCTCTATAGAAATCTCAAATCAGGGGTAGGCGATCCTCAATCGCTGTGGAATAATACTGGCTACTTATACAGGTGTTGGCCGTCAGGCCTTATTGATTACGTGAGGACTTTAATGGACGACAACAAGAAGAAAGCCTTGGCTGCGGCCTTGGGTCAGATCGAACGTCAATTCGGCAAGGGTGCCGTAATGCGTATGGGCGATCAGGACCGTCAGGCTATTCCTTCCATCTCCACCGGCTCCCTGGGCCTGGACATCGCGCTTGGCATCGGCGGCCTGCCCAAAGGCCGTATCGTTGAAATCTACGGTCCTGAATCCTCGGGTAAAACCACACTGACCCTGTCCGTGATCGCCCAGGCTCAAAAAGCTGGCGCGACCTGCGCCTTCGTCGACGCCGAACACGCCCTGGACCCGGAATACGCCGGCAAACTGGGTGTCAACGTCGATGACCTGCTGGTTTCCCAGCCGGACACCGGTGAACAGGCCCTGGAAATCACCGACATGCTGGTGCGTTCCAATGCGGTCGACGTGATCATCGTCGACTCCGTGGCGGCGCTGGTGCCAAAAGCTGAAATCGAAGGTGAAATGGGCGACATGCACGTGGGCCTCCAGGCTCGCCTGATGTCCCAGGCCTTGCGCAAGATCACCGGTAACATCAAGAACGCCAACTGCCTGGTGATCTTCATCAACCAGATCCGCATGAAGATCGGCGTGATGTTTGGTAGCCCGGAAACCACCACCGGTGGTAACGCGCTGAAGTTCTACGCCTCGGTTCGCCTGGACATCCGCCGTACTGGCGCGGTGAAGGAAGGTGATGAGGTTGTCGGCAGCGAGACCCGTGTCAAGGTTGTGAAGAACAAGGTGGCTTCGCCGTTCCGTCAGGCTGAATTCCAGATTCTTTACGGCAAGGGCATCTACCTCAATGGTGAGATGATCGACCTGGGTGTGTTGCACGGTTTCGTCGAGAAATCTGGCGCCTGGTATGCCTACAACGGCACCAAGATCGGTCAGGGCAAGGCCAACTCGGCCAAGTTCCTGGCGGACAACCCGGAAGTTGCCGCAACCCTCGAGAAGCAACTGCGTGACAAGCTGCTGAGCCCGGTGGCCGACGTCAAGGCAGTGGCCAATCGCGAAACCGTTGATGACCTGGCTGACGCTGATCTCTGATTGATTCGATGACCGTCGTACTCGATACCCTCGTCGCGGTGCGACGAACCGCGATGGACCTGCTCGCCAGGCGCGAGCATGGTCGGGTTGAGCTGACGCGTAAGCTGCGTCAGCGCGGTGCGCCCGATGAGTTGATCGACTCGGCGCTCGACCGTTTGACGGAAGAGGGCCTGTTATCGGAGTCCCGCTACCTTGAGAGCTTTGTCTCCTATCGCGCCCGCTCTGGGTATGGTCCGTTACGAATTCGTGAGGAGCTTGGTCAGCGTGGCTTGCAACGCCCGGATATCGAACTCGCCCTGCGCGAAAGTGGTATCGATTGGCAGGCGCAACTGACGGACACCTGGCGCCGCAAGTTCTCAGGGCATTTGCCCATCGATGCACGAGAGCGAGCCAAGCAAGGGCGTTTCCTGGCGTATCGAGGGTACTCCATGGAAATGATCAACCGTTTGTTCAGCGGTCGCGGCATGGATGATTAAACAAGAACGGCCCGCTATTTCGATAGCGGGCCGTTTTTTTATGGGCTCAGGTTACCTTGATCGGTTCCCACGTCAGGGGATGGGGTTCTGAAGTGGGCTGGGCCCAGTTTTCCGGCAGGTTGATGTAGTCCACCAATTCCCTTAAACGACCGTGATTGCGGGCGTTGAAGGTAAACGCCAGTCGTGTCAAATGGCTGAAGTGGGCTTCGTCGTGCTCCTCGCCGCTGTAGTCATGCTGATGGAAGCAGTCGTTCAGGCACAGGTCGGCAAATTCCAGCTGTATCTGCTGCAGCGCCTGTTCGCTGAGCTTGTGATGCATGCGAATCACGAACTGGTGTTTGAGCCAGCGACTGGAGTGGAAGTTGCGGTAGAACTGGTTGATTTCCTCCACGGCGTCTTCGGCGTTGTACACCAGGCGCATCAATTTCATGTCAGTGGGCAGGATGTAGCGGTTTTCCTCCAGTTGCTCACGGATGAAGTCCAGGGCACCTTTCCAGAACTTGCCCCCTGGAACGTCCAGCAGGACCACCGGCACCAAGGGGCTTTTCCCCGTCTGTACCAGCGTCAGGACTTCCAAGGCTTCATCAAGGGTGCCGAAACCGCCTGGGCAGAGCACCAGTGCGTCGGCCTCCTTGACGAAGAACAGTTTGCGGGTGAAGAAAAAGTGGAACGGCAGCAGGTTCGGCGTGCCTTCGACGGTCGGGTTTGCGTGCTGTTCGAAGGGCAGGGTGATGTTGAAGCCCAGGCTGTGGTCGCGACCTGCGCCTTCATGGGCGGCGGCCATGATGCCACCGCCGGCGCCGGTGATGACCATCATGTCCGAACGGGCCAGCGCCGCCCCCAGCTCTCGGGCCATGGCGTACAGAGGATGTTCGACGGGCGTGCGGGCGGAGCCGAAGACCGTGACCTTGCGTCGGCCCTTGAACTGTTCGAGCGTACGGAACGCGTGCTCCAGCTCTCGGAGTGCCTGCAAGGTGATCTTGGCATTCCAGCGGTTGTGATCTTCCTGGGCCATGCGCAGCACGGTCAGGATCATGTCGCGGTAGATGGGGAGGTTCGGGCTGTCGGGTGATACCAGGTTGAGTTGCTCTTCGACCTTGCGGGTGAGGTCGTGGCCATGGCTCTCGAAATGACGACTGAGCAGGTCATTCGGTTTATAAGGCATTCAACTTCTCCTTCTTAACAGGACCCCGGCCCGAACGAGAGATTCGTCAGGGCCACGACACTCCGTGTGTCGTTGTCGGCCCAGGCCTGTGCCTGGACGTTCGACCTGGCTCGACGCGATCTATGGCAGGCGATCAAGCCATCCTGCGGGTCCTGCTTTTTCCTTGAATGAAAGAACAATCACACAGCAAGGTGTTAGCTGGGCAGCCTCGTTCTGCCCGATGAAAAACAGATACTTCTCAATCTAGCTGATCTTCGCTGTCCTGATCATGGCGCGCAAAAGTGATCGTTGGCAACCGCTGGATGCAAGCGCTGAAATACCCGCCGCTCGTCAGATTGCCGACCGGGTATGTGCCGCTCTGATTTACTGATAGCAAGCGTACTCATGCAATTCGGCGCCCAGGGCTGGGTGTCACGCGATAGATTGAAGTGGCTAGGGCATGGAGGCGGGAGAGATGACCAGGGTGACTCTGGAGCTCGACAGGCAGTTGTACCTGACGCTGTTGGAAGCGGCTCAGGCCAATCAGGTAAGCCTTGAAGAGGAATGCTGCCGACGGTTGGAAGGCCGTGGATGGCG
Organism: Pseudomonas sp. G2-4; assembly: GCF_030064125.1. Taxonomy (NCBI): domain Bacteria; kingdom Pseudomonadati; phylum Pseudomonadota; class Gammaproteobacteria; order Pseudomonadales; family Pseudomonadaceae; genus Pseudomonas; species Pseudomonas sp. G2-4. The sequence continues at coordinate 1,319,154 of NZ_CP125957.1, forward strand.
CTCGCGTTATCTGCAGGCGCTGGTGGCGGAACTGCGCGCCGATGATGAGCAGCGGCGCGCTCGCTCGGGTTGATTACTTCTTCGTCTTGGCCGGTTTCGGGCAATCCGATTCCTGGAAGCGTTCGGTCGCGACCGGGCGATTGGTCTTAACCTCGGTAAACTCGTAGCGCATGGTGGCGCCCTTGGCCATCAGCTTGCGGAAGCCTGGGTTGGTGCATACCGTGGAGCCTAACTGGAAATACACGGCCTTTGGGTCGGCGCGCATTTTCTGGGCATGGCTGCTTTGCACACTGAGGTGGTTGATCAGCTCGGTGCCTTCGACGGTGTAACCCTGGTCAAGAATATCCTCGCTGATCGCCCGCGGCGTGCCAACGCTGCTTTGGGTGGCCACGTTCTGCAGCATCTTGTTCAGTTCGAGTTCTTTCAGCGAAGCAGCCTGAGCGCTGAGGGACGTCGCCAGCAGAACGGCAACGGTAGGGACGATAAGGCGCAGCATGAAACTCTCCTGGTTCAGTGACTGGTGGTTCGACCGATCACATGACTGTGCGTTCAGTGGCGGGAAATTATAGGGGAGCCCGGGCGCACGGTACAGGCTTGCGCGCTCTGGTAGACTGCCGGCCTCATTAGCCTTGCCGAGTGTTGTTCGTGTCGAGTTTTCCTGTCTGCCGGCGTCGCCTGTGATGAATCATGCCCCTAACGCCGTAGCCCGCCTGCGCGACCAGCGCATCGATGAGGGCATCAAGCCGATTCAGGCGCGGGGTTGGCGCGCGCCCCGTTGCAGCGCCTGCCGGGTGATCGAGAGCCATTGCCTGTGTGCCTGGCGTCCGAGCGTCGAGACCCGCTCCGGGATCTGCCTGATCATGACCAACAAGGAAGTGTTCAAGCCGAGCAACACCGGTTGGTTGATTGCCGACGTGGTGCGCGACAATCATGCCTTCATCTGGTCACGTACCGACGTCGACGCGCAACTAATGGCGCTGCTGAATGACCCGCAATGGCAACCGTACCTGGTGTTTCCCGGTGAATACGTCGAGCCTTCGCGGGTCACTCATACGGTGGAGCTCGATTCTTCCAGGCGTCCGCTGTTCATTCTGCTGGATGCGACGTGGACCGAGGCGCGGAAGATTTTCCGTAAAAGTCCCTATTTTGACCGGCTGCCGATCCTGAGCCTGTTGCCCGACAAATTGTCGCGCTACCGCTTGCGCCGTTCCACCCGCAGCGAGCACCTGTGTACCGCCGAAGTGGCGGCGTTGTGTCTGGAGCTGGCAGGGGACAGCGATGCCGCGTCGGCCCTGGACGCCTATTTCGATGTGTTCAGCCAGCACTACCTGGGCGCCAAACGCCAGCAGGAGGTGAATGTATCGACCCCGGCCCATGCCGAGTTGCTGCCCTTTATTCGTACGGCGCAAGCAGTATTGGCCCAATAGTGGCCCATACTGCACGCAGCGGTGGCGGTGCTGCTTGACCACCCTGGCTTCGCTGGGCATGCTTGGCGCCGACCAGGGTGCGGCCAAAGTTTGAAGCGCTGTGTTTGGCGTTGACGTGCCCCTGTGCATACTGCTGCAGGGCGGTGTGTTGAGTTGTTTGGGTGAGGCGCGAATGCATCGGGCCTGCCATAAAAAAAACAGGATCATTTAAAAAATGGCCACATACGAAATCCTGATTGCTGATGATCACCCGCTTTTTCGCAGCGCGTTGCATCAGGCAGTGACCCTGGGCCTTGGCCCGGATGTCCGGCTTACGGAGGTGGCCAGTATTGCGGAACTGGAGGTCCGGTTGACCGAAAAGTCCGACTGGGACCTGGTGCTGCTGGACTTGAATATGCCGGGTGCGTATGGCTTTTCAGGATTGGTGCTATTGCGCGGTCAGTACCCGCAGATTCCGGTAATGATGGTCTCGGCCCAGGAAGAAGCGTCGGTGATGGTCAAGGCCCGGGAATTCGGCGCCAGCGGCTTCATCCCCAAATCCAGCTCCCTCGAACAGATCCAACAGGCCGTGAAGGCTGTGTTGGATGGCGATGTGTCCTGGCCGCCCCAGGCGTTCGAAGCGGTCAGCGTGTCCGCAGAAGCCAAAGCCGCCAGCGAAGGCCTGGCCAGCCTCACGCCCCAGCAGTTCCGGGTGTTGACCATGGTCTGCGAAGGCTTGCTGAACAAGCAGATTGCCTATGAGCTGAGCGTGTCAGAGGCCACCATCAAGGCCCATGTGACGGCCATCTTTCGTAAACTGAACGTGCGCACCCGGACCCAGGCGGCGTTGCTGCTGCAACAACTTGAGTCAATTTCACCGCAGCCGTAGTGCTTTGTTCACGCTTTTTTGACCGGGTTTGAATTAGCTTCTCCACCCCTTTCGATCAGTTGCCTACTCATATGTCACCTTTTAAAGGCCAAACAGGCCTGAAACGCATCCTCAACGCCTCCGGCTATTCCCTGGACGGGCTGCGGGCTGCTTTTGTCGGCGAAGCGGCTTTCCGTCAGTTGGTGCTGCTCAATGCCTTGCTGATTCCGTTGTCGTTCTTCCTGGATGTCAGTCGTGTCGAACAGGCGCTGTTGATCGCTGTCTGCCTGCTGGCGTTGATTGTGGAGTTGCTCAACTCTGCGGTGGAGGCGGCCATCGACCGCATCTCGCTGGAACTGCACCCCCTGTCGAAAAACGCCAAGGACATGGGCAGCGCGGCCCAGTTGGTCGCGCTGACGATGATCGCGTTGGTCTGGGGCGTGGTACTGCTTTAAACCCTCAGGCGATGGCCGGCAGCACGATTTCGTCGCTGCGCTGGACCCCTGCGGTGAAGGCTCGGCACAGTTCGAGGAATTCGCGCATGGCCGAGGTCTGATATTTCTGTTTGTGCCAGATGAAGTAAAACTGCCGGGCCAAGTCCATATCCGGGGTTTCCACCGGAACGAGACTGCCGCGGCGGAAGGCGTCGCGCAGTGCCAGGCGTGAGATGCAGCCAATCCCCAGGCCGGACTCCACGGCGCGCTTGATGGCTTCGGTGTGTTCCAGTTCCAGGCGGATGTTCAATGCGCTGCGATGGTGGCGCATGGCTTGGTCGAAGGTCAGGCGTGTGCCGGAACCCTGTTCCCGTAGAATCCACGCTTCATGGGTCAGCTCCTCCATGGTCGCCTGGCCGCGCTTGGCCAGTGGGTGTTGCGGTGCGCAGAACACCACCAGTTCGTCCTCGACCCAGCTCTGCACCTCGATGTCCGGATGGCTGCAATCGCCTTCGATTAGACCCAGATCAATTTCATAGTGGGCAACCTGTTGCACGATATTGGCAGTGTTCTGCACGTGCAGCTTCACCTGGCTTTCCGGATGGCGCTGCATGAAGCCGCCGATCAGCAGGGTCGCCAGGTAATTGCCGATGGTCAGGGTCGCGCCGACCGCCAGTGAGCCGAAACCGGACTTGCCATTGAGCAGGTCTTCGATCTCCTTGGCTTGGTCCAGCAGCGCCACTGCCTGGGGCAGCAACTGTTTGCCCAGGGCATTGAGGCTCAGGCGTTTGCCGGCGCGGTCGAACAATTGGCAGCTGGATTGGCGCTCCAGTTCGGTGATGGAGGTGCTGGCGGCCGACTGCGAAAGATTGAGCAGGCCCGCAGCACGGGACACACTCTCTTGCTGAGCGACGGCGACGAAGACTTGAAGTTGACGTAGAGTAAATCGCATATCGATATAACCGATAACCCTTATCTTAATAATCCATTTAACAGATATTGTCGCCGCCATTAGAATGCGATGCAATTGCGCAAATTGACGACGCAGGCATCATTCCCAGGAGTCCCCGTACATGAGCAACATGAACCACGAGCGTGTCCTCAGTGTTCATCACTGGAACGACACTCTGTTCAGCTTCAAGTGCACCCGCGATCCGGGCCTGCGCTTCGAGAACGGTCAGTTCGTGATGATCGGCCTGCAGCAGCCCAATGGCCGCCCGCTTATGCGCGCTTACTCGATTGCCAGCCCGAACTGGGAAGAGCATCTCGAATTCTTCAGCATCAAGGTGCCCGACGGTCCGCTGACTTCCCAGTTGCAGCATCTGAAGGAAGGCGACGAGATCATCATCAGCAAGAAGCCCACCGGCACGCTGGTGCTGGACGACCTCAAGCCTGGCAAGCATCTGTACCTGCTCAGCACCGGCACCGGTCTGGCGCCGTTCATGAGCGTCATCCAGGATCCGGAAACCTACGAGCGTTTCGAAAAAGTGATCCTGTGCCACGGCGTGCGTTACGTCAATGAAGTCGCCTACCGCGAGTTCATCACCGAGCACTTGCCCCAGAACGAGTTTTTCGGCGAAGCACTGCGGGACAAGCTGATCTACTACCCGACCGTGACGCGCGAGCCGTTCGAGAACGAAGGCCGCCTGACCGATCTGATGCGTAGCGGCAAGCTGTTCCGCGACATCGGCCTGCCGCCGATCAATCCGCAGGACGACCGTGCGATGTTGTGCGGCAGCCCGAGCATGCTCGACGAAACCAGCGAAGTGCTCAACAGCTTCGGCCTGACCGTTTCGCCGCGTATGCGTGAACCGGGTGATTACCTGATCGAGCGGGCGTTTGTAGAGAAGTAAGCCTCGACGCTTGTGGTGGCTGCTAGATTGCCATCGCGAGCAAGCTCGCTCCCACAGGGGGGTTGGGTTGAGTCATCTATCGTGAACAACACAGCTCCAGTGTGGGAGCGAGCTTGCTCGCGATGGCCGTGACTCGATCCAACTGACAACCCACAAAAAAAGCCCGCACCGCCTGAATAAGGTGGTGCGGGCTTTTTCGTTCCTGGCGATTAGTGCTTCGCCGGAATCACTTCCAACACCCGGATCACCCCCGGCTGCGGGTAATGCCAGCGAACGTCCAAGTCCCAGAACTGCGCGCCATATTCCCGTTCGGCTGTAGGAACCTGGTAGGCCGGGCGTGGGTCTTGGGCCAGGCACTGTTCGATCAGCTCCACCAAGGGCTCTTGCAGGCGTATGGCGTGATCCTGGGCTTGTAGCAGGGCGGTGTCCGCCCATTGCACGGGGATCAGCTCAGGCGCCGCACTGGCGATGCTGTTCGATGCCGCGCCGACGATGTCGGCGTAGGGAACGTAGGGCTTGATGTCGAGCACGGGCGTACCGTCCAGCAAATCGATGCCCGAGAGCCACAGCCGACCGGCCTCGACCCGTTCCAGCTTCACCACCGACTGGCCAATGCCGTTGGGGCGATGGGTGGCACGGGTGGCGAATACGCCCATGGACTTATTGCCACCCAGGCGCGGCGGCCGGACCTTCAGCCGTGGCTTGTCTTCCAAGGCCTGATGGAACAGGAACAGCAGCCAGACATGACTGACCTGCTCCAGGCCCTGCACCGCATCCCCCTGATCGAACGGCGCCACCAGCTCCAGCACGCCGCGCGCGGCCGGGGCCAGTTGCGGTTGACGGGGGATGGCAAATTTCTCCTTGAAACAGGAGCGGACGAAGCCGATGGGGGACACGTTGTAAGTCATGGGTTGAAATCGAGGCGAGGTGGAGAGGGCATGATACCGCGAGCGGTGAAATCGACGCTGTCCCCTGTGGCGAGGGAGCTTGCTCCCGCTGGACGCGCAGCGTCCCCTTGCGGTGTGTCAGACGAAGCCACGGGGGCCGCTTCGCAGCCCAGCGGGAGCAAGCTCCCTCGCCACAGGGACGTTGGAGACCTGGGAAGTCAGCCGCGAACGCGCAGCGTCAGCCCCTTGAGGAAGTTGCGCAGCAACTGATCGCCACACGGGCGGTAGTTGGTATGGCCGAACTTGCGGAACAACGCGCTCAGCTCCGGCTTGGACACCGGGAACTCGGCGGCCTTGAGGATGGCGTGCATGTCGTCTTCCTTCAGCTCGAAGGCCACCCGCAGCTTCTTGAGGATGATGTTGTTGGTCACCGGGACTTCGATGGGTTGCGGCGGACGGCTTTCGTCCTTGCCGCGCTTGAAAATCACCAGGCCATCGAGAAAATGCGCCATGACATCATCGGGGCAGAACACGAAGCCTTCTTCCTCATCTTTCTTGAGGTAACCCGCCAGGTCCGCCAGAGAGACGTCCAGGCCACCCAGCTTGATGATTTCGATGACTTTCTTGTCGCTGATGTCGAGCATGTAGCGCACGCTACGCAGTACGTCGTTGTGAACCATGTGTGCAATCCTGATTAATCGGCAATGGGCGCCCCAGCTCGGTGCGGCGCCGGAAAATTAGAATTTCTCTTTGGCAGACAGGTAGCGCCACTGGCCCAGCGGCACCTTGCCGATGGACACGCCACCGATGCGGATGCGGCGGATGGCGATCACCTTGAGGCCGACCGCCTGGCAAAACAGTGCGATCACGCCCGGTTGCGGGTTTTTCATGGCAAAGCGCAGGCGGTTCTCGTTTTGCCAACTGGCCTTGACCGCTGGCAGCTCCTTGCCCTTGTAGGTCAGTCCATGGTTCAAGCGATTGAGGCCATGGGCGACCATGTCGCCTTCGACTTCCACCACGTATTCCTGCTCGATCTTGGCGGCATCGGCGGTGAGTTTGCGCAAGATCTTCCAGTCCTGGGTGAACACCAGCAGCCCACTGGCGTTGGCCTGCAGGTCGGCGCTGGCGGTCAGGCGCAGAAAGTGGCCCTTGAGCGGCCGCTTGCCGAAGCGGTGTTCCTCGCTCAAGGTCTGTGGCCCAAGGGACGCCATCGCGGTGTCCACATCCATGCCCACCGGGGCGTTCAGCAGGAGAGTCACCGGTTCCGGTGCGGTGGCCTTGGCCTCGGGGTCGAGTTCAACTTTCTGGGTGGTGACCTTGAATTGCGGCTCGTCGATCACTTCGCCATCCACGGTGACCCAGCCGCCCTCAATGAACAGCTCAGCCTCCCGACGGGAACAGCCGACGAGTTCGATGAGGCGTTTGGAGAGACGAATCGGGTCAGTCATGACAGGGCCGTAACAAAAAGAGGGTGGGCATTGTACCTGCCTGGCGGCGGTTAATCGCGGGTCCATTTGCGTCGTGTGGCTTTTAGCCGCGTTGGGCCTTGAGGTCCGGCTGTTTGTAGCGCATGTGCAGCAGCGGGTAAGGCTGGTTCATGCCGTCCCGTTCCGAGCGGCCGACGACTTCGAAGCCTTGCTTGAGGTAAAAGCCCAAGGCTTGCGGATTCTGTTCGTTGACGTCCAGTTGATCGGCGTTTAGCTGTTCCATTGCGTGGCGCAGCAGTTGCTTGCCGAGCCCCTGGCCACGGTGCTGCGGGTCGATGAAGAGCATCTCGATCTTTCCGGCCGCGACGCCGGCGAAACCGGTGATCCGCTGGCGAGCGTCGCGAGTACAAATGAGCATTACCGCATCCAGATAGCGGGTCAGCACCAGGTTCTTCAACAGCTCGATGTAGCTGTCCGGCAGAAAATCATGGGTGGCCCGCACCGACGCCTCCCAAACCCGGGTCAGTTCCTCATAGTCGCTCGGTTTTGGTGTATGGATGACCGAATGCTGACGCATGCCCGCCTGTTCCTTTTGCTGGATGTCCCGTGTTTCTCCATACGATAGCCGTAAAAAAGCCCCGCATCTTGTCGCAAGGCGGGGCTTTTAAAGTTTTTGAGGTGGGCGAGTTAATCGCTGTAGGCACAGAACCTGTGGCGAGGGAGCTTGCTCCCGCTGGGCAGCGCAGCGGCCCCCGCTTTTTGCGATTGCTGCGCAATCGAGCGGGAGCAAGCTCCCTCACCACAAAAAGCCCGCTCGGCTAAAGCCCAGGCCTGGATCAACCGATCTGCTCAGCCCACAAGTCATATTCGTCGGCATCAGTCACCTTGCACCAGACCTTGTCGCCCGGTTTGAGATTGCTGCCATTGTCGATGAATACGTTGCCATCGATTTCCGGCGCGTCGAAGAAGCAACGCCCCACGGCGCCTTGCTCGTCCACTTCATCCACCAGCACTTCGATTTCACGGCCGATGCGCATTTGCAGGCGCGCCGAGCTGATGGCTTGCTGGTGCGCCATGAAACGCTCCCAACGGTCCTGCTTGACGTCGTCCGGCACCACGTCCAGATCCAGGTCGTTGGCCGGTGCGCCTTCGACGGGGGAATACTGGAAGCAGCCGACGCGGTCGAGCTGGGCTTCGGTCAGCCAGTCCAGCAGGTACTGGAAGTCCTCTTCGGTCTCGCCGGGAAAGCCGACGATGAAGGTCGAGCGGATGATCAGGTCCGGGCAGATTTCGCGCCAGTTCTTGATGCGGGCCAGGGTCTTGTCTTCGAAAGCCGGGCGCTTCATGGCCTTGAGGACTTTCGGGCTGGCGTGCTGGAACGGGATGTCCAGGTACGGCAGGATCTTGCCGGCGGCCATCAGCGGGATCAGTTCGTCGACATGCGGGTACGGATAAACGTAATGCAGGCGGACCCAGACGCCGAGGGTGCTGAGGGCTTCGCACAATTCGGTCATGCGGGTTTTCACCGGCGCGCCGTTCCAGAAGCCGGTGCGGTACTTCACGTCGACGCCGTAGGCGCTGGTGTCCTGGGAAATCACCAGCAGCTCTTTGACGCCGGCCTTGACCAGGCGCTGGGCCTCGTCGAGCACATCGCCCACCGGACGGCTCACCAGTTTGCCGCGCATCGACGGGATGATGCAGAAGCTGCAGCTGTGGTTGCAGCCTTCGGAGATCTTCAGGTAAGCGTAGTGGCGCGGGGTCAGCTTGATGCCTTGTGGCGGCACCAAGTCGATCAGCGGGTTATGGTCCTGACGTGGCGGCACCGCGTCGTGCACGGCGTTGACCACCTGCTCGTACTGCTGCGGACCGGTCACGGCCAACACGCTCGGGTGCACGTTGCGGATGTTGCCTTCTTCCACACCCATGCAGCCGGTGACGATGACCTTGCCATTTTCCTTGATGGCTTCGCCGATCACTTCCAGGGATTCGGCCTTGGCCGAGTCGATGAAGCCGCAGGTGTTGACCACCACCACGTCGGCGTCCTGGTAGGTGGACACAACGTCATAGCCTTCCATGCGCAGCTGGGTCAGGATGCGCTCGGAGTCGACCAGAGCCTTTGGGCAACCCAGGGATACGAAGCCAACCTTCGGATTGGCTGGCGCGGTAGTGGTGGACATGTCTAACCTCGGTGTAGGGGGGATCGTCTCTTGCCGAGACAGGGCGCCTGGCGCGCCTCTGATCAAAAAGTGCGCAATTCTATCCATGGCCGACGCACTTGACCAGCTTTATACCGGGAAATACGACGAGTGCTGCGCTATGCTTCGCGCCTTTGCGCTTCTTCGATTTTTACAGTCAACAAAACATCTGTAACGACATGTAAGAAACAGCGCATGCTGCGTCACACAGCATAGTGCTTCGTTGAAGCGGACAGGTCTGGGAAATCAGGAGTGTTGGATGGGTCATGCAAGTAGTCAGGCGGCGGGTGCCGAGCATTCGGCAGCGAAGCCGGTGAGCATGCTGGTCGCGGCGGTCGGAGTGGTTTATGGCGACATCGGCACGAGCCCGTTGTACACCCTCAAGGAAGTGTTTTCCGGTGGCTATGGCGTGCCTGTCAATCACGACGGGGTGCTGGGGATTCTGTCGCTGATTTTCTGGTCGCTGATCTGGGTGGTGTCGATCAAGTACATGATGTTCGTCCTGCGCGCCGACAACCAGGGCGAGGGCGGGATCATGGCGCTCACCGCCCTGGCGCGCCGGGCGGCAGCGGGGCGGGCGCGGCTGCGGACATTCCTGGTGGTCTGCGGCTTGATCGGTGCGGCGCTGTTCTACGGTGACAGTATGATCACCCCGGCGATTTCCGTGCTCTCGGCCATTGAGGGCCTTGGCCTGGCGTTTGAAGGTATCGACCACTGGGTGGTGCCGCTGTCGTTGGTGGTGCTGGTGGGGCTGTTTCTGATCCAGCGCCACGGCACTGCACGGATCGGCACCCTGTTCGGCCCGATCATGGTCACCTGGTTCCTGGTGCTCGCCGCCTTGGGTGTGTACGGCATCATCCAACACCCGGAAGTGTTGCAAGCGGTGAACCCGGCCTGGGCCGTGCGTTTCTTCGTCGTCCATCCGGGCATGGGCGTGGCGATCCTCGGTGCCGTGGTGCTGGCGCTGACTGGCGCCGAAGCGCTGTACGCCGACATGGGCCACTTCGGCCGCAAGCCGATCGCTCGCGCCTGGTTCATCCTGGTGCTGCCGGCCCTGATGCTCAACTATTTCGGTCAGGGCGCGTTGCTGCTGGGTGACCCGGAAGCGGCGCGTAACCCCTTCTATCTGCTGGCGCCGAGTTGGGCGCTGATTCCGCTGGTGGGTCTGGCGACGTTGGCGACGGTGATCGCTTCGCAGGCGGTGATCTCCGGCGCATTTTCCCTGACGCGTCAGGCGATCCAGCTGGGCTATATTCCGCGCATGTACATCCAGCACACCTCCAGCGCCGAACAGGGCCAGATCTACATCGGCGCGGTTAATTGGTCGCTGATGGTCGGCGTGGTGCTGCTGGTGTTGGGTTTCGAATCTTCCGGTGCGCTGGCTTCGGCCTACGGCGTGGCCGTGACCGGCACCATGCTGATGACCACGATCCTGGTTTCGGCGGTCATGTTGCTGTTGTGGAAATGGCCACCGCTGCTGGCGGTGCCGGTGTTGATTGGTTTCCTGGTGGTGGACGGCCTGTATTTTGCTGCCAATGTGCCTAAGATCGTCCAGGGTGGCGCTTTCCCGGTCATCGCCGGTATAGCCTTGTTCGTGTTGATGACCACCTGGAAGCGCGGCAAGCAACTGTTGGTAGAACGCCTGGACGAAGGCGCGTTGCCGCTGCCGATCTTCATCAGCAGTATTCGCGTGCAACCTCCTCATCGCGTGCAGGGCACTGCCGTGTTCCTCACCGCTCGCTCGGACGCGGTGCCCCACGCGCTGTTGCACAACCTGCTGCACAACCAGGTGCTGCATGAGCAAGTGGTGCTGCTGACGGTGGTGTACGAAGACATCCCCCGGGTACCGCCGCAGCGGCGCTTCGAGGTTGATGCCTACGGCGAAGGGTTCTTCCGGGTGATCCTGCATTTTGGCTTTACCGACGAGCCGGACGTGCCGCAGGCGCTCAAGCTCTGTCATCTGGATGAGCTGGACTTCAGCCCGATGCGGACCACCTACTTCCTCAGTCGCGAAACGGTCATCGCCTCGAAACTCGAAGGCATGGCCCGTTGGCGCGAGGCGTTGTTCGCATTCATGCTGAAGAACGCCAACGGCAATCTGCGCTTCTTCAATCTGCCGCTGAACCGGGTGATTGAGTTAGGAACACAGGTCGAGATGTAGGCCTTGGCCAAAAAGCCCCCGTTGCCTTGCGGTAGCGGGGGCTTTTTTGTGGGGCATACAAATACTGATGGCGAGGTGGGTGGTTTGTGGGAGCGAGCTTGCTCGCGATGGCGGTGGCACATCCAACATTGGGGCCAGCTGACCCGACGCTATCGCGAGCAAGCTCGCTCCCACATGAGGGGCCTGTGTAAACCCTGAAGCGACAAAAAAGCCCCGGCAACCGCAAGGCTGCCGGGGCTTTTTTTCAGGCTTGCCTCAGATCACTGTTCGGCAACCTTGCTCTGGCGCTTGTTGATCTCATCAATCAGGCGCTTGGCCAGGGCCGGGTAGTTTTCGTCGAAATGGTGACCGCCCGGCAGCTTGATCGCTTCGCCGACGGCGGTCTTCTCGGTGCAGCCACTTTCGTCGGCTTCTTCGCCGCCGTAGATGCACACCACTTTTTCAGCAGGCAGCTTGGCCATTTCCGGGCCGGTGGCGGCTTCGGTGCCGGCGTTGCCGAGCCAGCCTTCGACTTCGATCTCAAAGCTGCCGGTGCGGGCGAAGGCCAGCAGGATAATCGCATCGACCCGCTGTTGTTCGGTGGCCGGCAGGCGGTTGTAGATCGCTGGCAGTACGTCGGCGCCGAAGGAATAGCCGGTCAGGATGAAGCGCTTGGTGCCCCAGACTTGGCGGTAGTGTTGCATCAGTTCAGTCAGGTCCGCCGCGCTTTGCTCCGGGCTCTTGTGCTGCCAGTAGTAGCGCAGGGTATCGATGCCGACCACCGGGTAGCCGATCTTGGCCATTTCATCGGCCACGTCGCGGTCCAAGTCGCGCCAGCCACCGTCTCCGGAGAGAAACAGGGTTACCGTATCGCGCGCCTGGCTGGCGGGTACTTCCACCACAGGGATGCTCAGGCCGCCCTTGGCGTTGTCGGTGCCCACCAGGATTTTGCGCAGCTCATTGTTCAGCACTTGCGGCAGGTTGATGTCGTAGTCGCTGATGCTGGTTTCGGCATTCTGCTGATCCCTTACGAAACCGGCACTGGTGTCGTCAGGGTTGTCGTTCCAGGCCACCAGCCAGTGGCCGTGGGCTGCGCTTTTAGGCAGCAAGTGCGTGCAGCCGGGTTTTTCCAGGGCCAGGTCCACCGAAACAGCCTTGGCCTTGTCGTCCTTCTGCTCCGCCAGCCAGCGCCAGGCCAGCACGGCGCCCGGGCCGATACCACTGACCAGCGTTGCCGGCCCCTGGAGCTGCCGCAGGCCTGCCTGCAGGGCGCGACCTTGCAACATGCAGTCCTTGGGCAGGATCACCTGGACGATCTGCGCCGAGCCGCTGCGGCTGAGGGTCGTCAGCTGGGTGTCGCTGAGTTTCTGGTCTTCATTGACGGCCACCAGCACTTGGGCGCCGGGCTTGGTGCCGGGGATGACCCGGGTCATCGGTACGCCGTCGGAGGGCTCCAGTTGTTCAAGGGTGGGTTGTGGGGCCGGGCGGTTCCAGTACCAGTAACCGCCACCGAGAATCACTGCCAGCACCAGGAGGGTGGCCACTATGTATCGCCAGGAGCGTTGCATCATCAGCGTTTCACCAATCCAGTCAGGCCGCCTGCAATCAGGGCGGCGGTATCGGCCAGCGCCACTAGCGGATCGAGTCCGGCGGGCACGGCCATGTAACGAGGTTCCCAGTCAGGCTGGAATTTGTCTTTGAAGCGGCGCAGCCCCTGGAAGTTGTAGAGCTGCTCGCCACGGCGAAACACCATCGAACCCAGGCGCTGGGTCAGCGGTGCGCCGCGACGCGGTTGCAGGCCCGACAGCGGGACCATGCCGAGGCTGAAGCGGGCGTAGTCATGGTTTTTATAATGTTGGATGAGGCCGACCATCATGAACTCCATGGTCAGCTTCGGAGCGTCGGGGTGGGCGCGCATCAGGTCGAGGCTGGCCAGCTCGTGGCTGTGGGTTTCCAACAGGTTGGCGAATGCCACCGGACGGCCTTCGAAACGGATCACTGCGATGCGAAAGTGCTTGAGGTAGTCCTCGCTGAAACGGCCCAGGGAGAAGCCTTTCTCACGCACATTCTTGCCCGTCAGCCAGGCATCGGAAATGACCTTGAGCTCATCCATCGGCGCCTGGCCTGGCTCGTGGATCTCCAGCGACAGGCCGTCACGGGTGCCACGGTTCCAGGTGTAGCGCAAATCCTTCATCTCTTTGCCCTTGGCCTCGAGATCGAAGCGCTTGAGATCGACCCGCGCCTCTTCACCCAACTTGATCGCCGTCAGGCCGATGTCCATGTAGTACGGCAGGTTCTCGGCGCGCACCTGATAAAACACCGGGCGAGCATGGTGGATGTCGCACAGGTCGCGGAATTGCCAGATCATTTCGGCCCGTTGCTGGGTGGGCCCGATCGGGTCGTACAGCGCCACCAGGCTGCGGCCGCGGCGTGCATACATCAGGAATGCTTCGTCGTTGGGGTGAAACAGCAATGCCTTGTCACCGGTCAGGGACAGGCCGCCGTCGGGTTGCGCTGACGCCAAGAGGATCGCCTTGGCACGTTCCAGCTCTTCAGCCGTCGGCAAATGGATCACCGGCCGCGCAGTGCGCAACAGCCAGGTCAGGGACACCACCACCAGCAGGACCGCTGCGCCCAGCAGCGAGCGCAGGCCGCGAGGGGCGTCGGCGTCGAGGGTGAATTGCCACCAGAGTTGATGGCTGTAGGGCACGTCCTGGTAGGCGAACAGCAGCAGCCAGATCGATGCGCCGAGCACACAGAGGCTGGCGATCAGGAACAGTGGGGAAAATGGCAGCTCGGTCAGGCGACTCGCACGATAAAAGGAGCGCCGGAACACCGCCAGCAGGGCGGCGGTCAAGGTCAGCAGCGTGGCTTCTTCCCAGTCGAAGCCCTTGAGCAGCGAGAGCAGGGCGCCCACCAGCAGCAGCACGGTGGTCAGCATCCAGGCGGCCGACAGGCGCCGGCGCAGGCCTTGGGCGAGCAACAGGCACAGCACGCCCACCAGGCTGGCGCCGAAGTGCGACGCGTCGACCAAGCGGTGAGGGATCAGAAAACCAATGTGCTCCAGACGAGTATCGATCTCCGGCGTTACGCCGGAAAACAGCAGCACCACGCCAGACAGGAACACCAGCACCGCGAGGATCGGTGCCGCCAAACCCGACGCCACGCGCAGGGACTGTCGCGTCTGGAACAGCCGTTGCGCCTCATTGATCAGCAGCAACACACACGCCACCAGCATCGGCAGTAGCACATAGATCAAGCGATACAGCAGCAGGGCGGCGGCCAGGGGCGCGGCCCCCAGTTTGTCGGCAAACGCGGCCAGCAGAATCGCTTCGAATACGCCGACCCCGCCCGGCACGTGACTGAGCACACCGGCGGCCAGCGCCAGCAGATATACCAGCAGGAACGCGCCGAATGGCGGTGCTTCGGGCAACAACAGATACAGCACCGTAGCGGCCGCTGCGACATCCAGCGCAGTGATGACCAATTGCAGAAAAGTCAGGCGTCGGCCCGGCATGCGCAGCGTACGGCGCCCGGCCTTGACCAGCAGGGCGTCGCGATAGGGCTGTTCCGGCAGGCGCCGGCGATAAATACCGATGGCCAGCACGCAGGTGAGCAGCAGCACCGCCACCGCGATCGCCCCCAACAAGGTGGCTGGCAGGTGCAGCGCGGCAGACGCGGCAGGCAGGTTGCTGAGTGTTGCCAGGGCCGCCAGTGGCGGCAACGCGCAGCCCAGTGACAGGCTGGCGAAGAGGGTCATGTGGGCGACATCCGACGCACCCAGGCCATGACGCGCATATAAACGGTAGCGAACCGAACCGCCCGACAGCAGCGACAGGCCGATGGCATTGCCGATGGCAAACGCAGTGAACCCGCCCAGGAGCATGGTTTGCCGTGGCAGTGTCACGCCGGCATAGCGACTGGCGGACCATTCATAACCCAGCAGAATGATGAAACCGACCACTGTGGCGGCGATCGCGCCGAGCAAGGCCGGCCGGGGCACTTCCAGAATCGAGTCGTGCAGGGCGTACAGGTCGAGTTCGCTCAGCAGGTGGCGACAAGCAATCAATGCAATCGCAAACAACAGCAGCGTGACGGCAAGGCCGATCGGCTGGCGGTATTGACTGATCCGGTCCAGCCAGCGCAATCGCTCGGCCTTGATCGGTTGTGTCGCAGTAACGGAGTCTTGCGGGTCAGACGAGTGAGCGCGCATCAATCACCTCTTGAGCTATGCGCGACAGGATGGGGGTATCCAGTCAAGTTACCAATCCCCGCAGAAAAAAATAATTACAAAATTTTTGTAATGTAGTCTTTTTCGACACGCACAAAAAAGGCCACTCTTTCGAGTAGCCTTTCTTGATATTTGGTTGCGGGAGCCGGATTTGAACCGACGACCTTCGGGTTATGAGCCCGACGAGCTACCAGACTGCTCCATCCCGCGTCTGTGTGGCGGCATTCTACAGGCGAACGCTTGAGTGTCAACCGTTAAAAGGTCATAGGGTCAAATAAGTGGCCAATCGGCCCTGGAACTGTGTAAATGCGCGAAATCAAAAGGAAATTGTCCTACAGCTTTCCACTCAGCGTATGCCGCGCTTCCGTCAACCAAGCAAAACAGGCGCGCACAAAAAAGGCCACTCTTTCGAGTAGCCTTTTTTGATGTTTGGTTGCGGGAGCCGGATTTGAACCGACGACCTTCGGGTTATGAGCCCGACGAGCTACCAGACTGCTCCATCCCGCGTCTGTGTGGCGGCATTCTACAGAGGATCGAGCAGCTGTCAACCCATTCGCTGGAAAAAACTGTTCAGCTTCAAACGGTTAGCCTTTTCTCGGGGATTGTGACAGCCCTGTGACCCACGCCCGGCAAGGGCTGGCGCTCTATTGGGCGGCTCGCTGCGATTGAAGAAGTAAATCTATGTAGGTTCTTTCGGGGGCCAACGAAGGATCTTTCAAAGTACTGGTGCTATATACAGGTGCTGGTGCGATACTGGCGACCCGATTCGCGCACATTTCGCTCCTTTATGACGCAACGCAAAATCATCCACGTCGACTGTGACTGCTTTTATGCCGCTATCGAAATGCGCGATGACCCGCGGCTGGCCGGCAAGCCCCTGGCAGTCGGTGGTTCGGCAGATCGACGCGGCGTGATCGCGACCTGTAATTATGAAGCGCGGGCCTACGGTGTGCGCTCGGCCATGTCCTCCGGGCATGCCTTGAAACTCTGTCCGGACCTGACCATCGTCAAGCCTCGAATGGATGCCTATCGGGAAGCGTCGAAGGAAATTCATACGATTTTCAGTGATTACACTGACCTGATCGAGCCGCTGTCCTTGGACGAGGCCTACCTGGATGTCTCCGCCTGCGCCCATTTCGGTGGCAGCGCCACCCGGATCGCCCAGGACATCCGCCGGTGTGTTTCCAATCAGTTGCACATCACCGTGTCCGCCGGCGTCGCGCCGAACAAGTTTCTGGCCAAGATCGCCAGCGATTGGAAAAAGCCCAACGGCCTGTTCGTCATCACCCCGGACCAGGTCGATGACTTTGTCTCGGCTTTGCCAGTGAGCAAGCTCCATGGCGTGGGCAAGGTCACCGCTGACAAGCTCAACAGGCTGGGCATTGTCGACTGCCTGCAATTGCGCCAATGGGACAAGCTGGCATTGGTGCGTGAATTTGGCAGTTTCGGTGAGCGGCTGTGGAGCCTGGCCCGTGGGATCGATGAGCGTCTGGTGCATAACGACAGTCGGCGGCAGTCCATCAGTGTGGAAAACACCTACGACGTCGATCTGCCAGACCTGGCGAGTTGTCTCGAAAAACTGCCGGAACTCATGCAAACCCTGAGTGGGCGCATGGCGCGGATCGACAGCAGTTACCGACCGGGCAAGCCGTTCGTCAAAGTTAAATTCCATGACTTCACCCAGACCACTTTGGAGCAGGCCGGGGCGGGGCGGGACTTGGGTAGCTATCAGCTGTTATTGACCCAGGCGTTCAACCGTGGCGGCAAGCCGGTGCGGTTGTTGGGGATCGGGGTGAGGTTGGAAGATTTGCGGGGCGGGTTCGAGCAGTTGGAGTTGTTTGAGCGGTGAGGGCAACCCCTTGTGGTGAGGGAGCAAACTCCCTCACCACAAGGGGCTTCGCTTTAGTTAGCCCCCGGATCCGCCACCAACCGTCCGCCATCCTTGGTCAGGGCTTTCAGGAACTCAGCCTGCAACTCCGGATCATTGCGGGTCAATTCGATCAGGCTCTGTTCCAGCTCGCTGGCTTCTTCTTCAAGCCCCAGCTCCGACAGGCGCTTGACCCGGTGAACCCATTGGCTTACTTCGTCGTCTTCCAAGTCGTCGTAGATCAGGGCGTGGGCTTCCACCAGCTTGCTGCGCAAGGTGCTGCTGATGCTCAGGGATGAGTCGGTGTGCACCTCGTCCCGGGCGTCCGTCACACTGATCTGCAGTTTGCCGAATTGGCTCAGGTCCTGCTCGGCGAACGGGCTCTCCAGCAGGTTCAAGCGCAGCACACCGCTGCGATCGGTGCTTAGCTCGAAGGTCTGCCGGGCGGCCTTGACCTCCACCGGACGTTCGCTCCAGGGCAGGCTCGAATGTTCCGTGCGCTTGTCGCGCTGGACTTCGTCGATACCTGCCAGGTTCTGCTGGGCACGGCCATGAGAAGGCACGTTCATGAACGGATTGAGCCCGGCGAAGCCGTAGCTTATCCAGTCGCGGGTGACGCTGTCCGGCAGGCTGCCGAGGGCGAACACATTGACCACGTTCGCGCCGACGCCGGCCACCACCGCCACTGCGCCCAAGGGGATTTCGTAAACCTCCCGCCAGGGTTGGTAGGGCGTGTAGCGATCGTAACGGCGGGTGACCTCGAACTCAGTGACTTCGAAGGTCTTCTGCTCATTGATTCGTACGCGACGCTGCGGCAGGTCGAGCACCTTGGGTTCGCCCACGTCAATCTGCAGGCTGTGGTCGAGCAGTTTGCGTTCGACCCGCTCTTCGTGCTCGCTGCGTTGCGACATTTGGTTGGCGCAGCCGCTGACCAGCAGGGCGCCGCACAGGGCGGCGCCACCGAGGCCTAAGGTGTTTCGCTTGAACATGACGTCTCTATCTGGTGTCAGCGGCGGATACGGGCCTGGAGGAACGACAGCACGTCGGCGACCGGCAGCGCTTGCGGCTCGGCCTCGGTGCGGCTCTTGTATTCCAGGTTGCCTTCGGCCAGGCCACGGTCACTGACGACGATCCGATGGGGGATGCCGATCAGTTCCATGTCCGCGAACTTGATGCCGGGGCTGGTTTTCTTGTCGCGGTCGTCCAGCAACACTTCGAAGCCTGCAGCCGTCAATTCGGCGTAGAGCTTGTCGGTGGCTTCACGGACCAGTTCGGTCTCGTAGCGCAATGGCACCAGGGCCACCTGGAACGGCGCCAGTGTGTCGCTCCAGATGATGCCTTTCTCGTCGTTGTTCTGCTCGATGGCGGCCGCAACCACACGGGAAACGCCGATGCCGTAGCAGCCCATCTCCAGGGTGACCGGCTTGCCGTTCTCACCCAGCACTTCGCACTTCATCGCCTTGCTGTACTTGTTGCCCAGCTGGAAGATGTGCCCGACTTCGATGCCGCGCTTGATTTCCAGGGTGCCCTTGCCATCCGGGCTCGGATCGCCGGCCACGACGTTGCGCAGGTCCGCGACGGTTGGAACCGGCAGGTCGCGCTCCCAGTTCACGCCAAAATAATGCTTGTCGTCGACGTTGGCGCCGATGGCGAAGTCGCTCATCAGTTCCACCGAGCGATCGATGATGATCGGCAGTGGCAGGTTCAGCGGGCCGAGGGAACCGGCGCCAGCGCCGATGGCGTCGCGCAGTTCGGCTTCGGTGGCCATGACCAGCGGACTGGCAACGCCTGGCTGGTTACCCGCCTTGATTTCGTTCAGCTCGTGATCGCCACGGATGATCAGGGCGATCAGCTTGCCTTCTTCTTCCGCCCGCACGATCAGGGTCTTGATGGTGCGCTCGATCGGCAGGTTGTAGCCTTCCACCAGTTGGGCGATGGTCTTGGCGTTCGGCGTGTCCACCAGGCGCAGCTCTTCGGTCGGCGCGGCGCGGGACGTTTCCCGAGGCACGGCTTCGGCTTTCTCGATGTTCGCGGCGTACTCGGAGCCATTGCTGAAGACGATGTCGTCTTCGCCAGACTCGGCCAGTACGTGGAACTCGTGGGAACCGGCACCGCCAATGGAGCCGTTGTCGGCTTCAACCGGGCGGAACTTCAGGCCCAGGCGGGTGAACACGTTGCAGTACGCCTGGTGCATGCGGTCGTAGGTGACTTGCAGCGAGGCCAGGTCGGTGTGGAACGAGTAGGAGTCCTTCATGATGAATTCGCGACCGCGCATCAGGCCGAAGCGTGGACGGATCTCGTCACGGAATTTGGTCTGGATCTGGTACAGGTTGATCGGCAACTGCTTGTAGCTGCTCAACTCGTTGCGCATCAGGTCGGTGATCACTTCTTCGTGGGTCGGGCCCGCACAGAAGTCGCGACCATGACGGTCTTTGATGCGCAGCAGTTCAGGGCCGTATTCTTCCCAGCGCCCCGACTCCTGCCACAGCTCGGCCGGTTGGGTGCCCGGCATCAATACTTCCAGGGCGCCAGCGGCGTCCATCTCTTCACGAACGATGGCTTCCACCTTGCGCATGACACGCAAACCCATCGGCAGCCAGGTGTACAGGCCGGAGGCGAGTTTGCGGATCATGCCGGCACGCAGCATCAACTGATGGCTGATCACGACGGCGTCGGAAGGCGTTTCTTTCTGTGTGGCGAGCAAATATTGACTGGTGCGCATGGTTGGCCGTTGTCGGTTGCTGATGACGAGAAGTGACGGAGCATTGTACGGGCGAGATGCCCTGGCGTACAGGCGCGTGGCCGGTTGCCGGATGCAAGCGCCGGTTTCCTCGGCGCCTGCTGAAGTTTCCTACGACTCTTCCGCGGGCCGGGTCGGCGTCGGTTCGGTGGCCGTCTCCTGGTCTTGACGGCGGTTCTCCTGGAACCAGTGCAAGGCAATCAGGAGCAGGGTCGGAACGCCGAGCAGGGCGGTGATCAGGAAGAACTGGTGATAGCCGAATTTCTCCACCATCACCCCTGAATAGCCGCCGATCAGGCGTGGCAGCAACAGCATGATCGAGCTGAGCAAGGCGTATTGGGTGGCGGAGAACTTAAGGTTGGTCAGGCTCGACAGGTACGCGACGAACGCTGAGGTGGCCAGGCCGGAGCTGAAGTTGTCCAGGGAGATCGTGACAATCAGCATCTTCACGTTGGCGCCCATGTCGGCGAGCATCAGGAAGAGGATGTTGGTGCCGGCCGAGGCGACGCCGCCGATGAACAGGATGGGCAGGATGCCGAAGCGCACGATCAGCAAGCCACCCATGCCCGCGCCGACGAGGGTCATGATCAACCCGAAGATCTTGCTGACACTGGCGATCTGGTCCTTGGTAAAACCCTGGTCAATGTAAAAGACGTTGGCCATGACGCCCATGACTGTGTCAGACATCCGATAGGTTGCGATCAGCCCGAGCAGCAGCAGGGCCTGCCAGCGGTAGCGCAGGATGAAGTCGTTGACGGGCGTCAGCACGGGTGCCAGCCCTCGACGGCCCACGGCGGACAGGCACATGGCCGTGAGGAGGATATAGAGGATGGCCCGCAGGAAGGCGCGGTCCTGGAGCAACAGGTCGAGCAGGCTGACGCCTTCGAACAGCACGCTGGCGAAGTCGGTGTTGTAGAGCTGGGTGAACATCGCCGGTACCGACACCAGCAGCACGATCAGCACAAACACCGAGGCCAACTGGTGAACGAACGTGTAGCGCCCGGCCTGCAATTGAGTGCGCAGTGGCACTGGCGGTTCACGCATGAACAGGGAGGTGAGCAGTGCCGGGACCATCAACACGCCGAACAGCAGGTAGGTACCTGCCCAGGCTGAGTGCTTATAGTTGAAACCGGTGGAGCCGAAGCCTTCGGCGAAGAACAGGGCGCCGGCGGTGGCCAGCAGTGCGGCGATGCGGTAGCCGGACATGTAGCTGGCGGCGAGCGCCGCTTGGCGGGTGTCGTCGGCGATTTCCAGGCGGTAGGCATCGACGGCGATGTCCTGGGTGGCCGAGGCGAAAGCCACGATCACGGCAATGGCAATCAACCATGACAGGTGTTTTTGGGGGTCGCAGAAGCCCATGCCGATCAGGCCAAGGATCACCAGGCCCTGGGAGAGCACCAGCCATGAGCGCCGGCGCCCAAGTTTGCCCAGCAGCGGCAGGCGCCATTGGTCGAGCAGGGGCGACCAGACCCATTTAAAGGCATATGCCAAACCGATCAGGCTCGCGTATCCAATGGTTTCGCGGGCCACACCGGCTTCACGCAACCAGACCGACAGCGTGGAAAACACCAGCATGTATGGCAAGCCGGCGGCGAAGCCAAGCAGCAACAGCACGAGCGTCGAGGGACTGGCATAGGCGGCGAGGGCGGCGCGCCAGGTTTTACGGGGCATGGGCTGGAGTCTGCCTCAAAAATTGCGAAAACAAAGCGCGCACTCTAACCGCTGTTCTCTACCGGGCGCCAGCCATGGCGCTGAATATCAACACGATTATTCAGGACACTGATCCCTTCCGTGCGCAGGCGTGCGCGCTGTTCGTCCCCCGAGGCGCTTCCCGCCGGCAGACTGATCCGACCGCCGGCACCCAACACCCGATGCCAGGGCAGCTTCGTGTCGTTCGGCAATTGGCTGAGGGTGCGTCCCACCCAGCGTGCGGCGCGGCCCAGGCCGGCCATTTCGGCGAGCTGACCATAGGTGACCACCTTGCCGGCCGGCACTTGGGCCAGGGTCAGGTAGAGGGTGGTGCGGCGGATTTGGGCGGCGTTCTCGGCGTCCGCTGGGGTGTCGCTCATAAAAGGTTCCTGTAAGGATGTCCGTCCGTAGATTAATTCCTACAAGGCCGGTTGAGAAATGAACTCATCACCCATACGCGGGTCAGTCGTTGCTAAGGTGTCATCCTGGGGGATAATGCCGCCTTTTCACCGAAAACTTGAGCCCATAATCGCTTATGTTGTCTAGAACCCTGCTATGCCTAGCTGTCACCAGTGCCTCCATGCCTTTGCTTGCCGATACCGTCTGGTTGAAAAACGGCGACAAGCTCAGCGGTAAGATCACCGTTTTCGATGGCGGAAAACTGCTGATCCAGACCGATTATGCGGGCGCGGTTCCCATCGACTGGAACCAGGTCAAGACCCTTGAGAGCGACCAGCAGTTACTGGTCAAGCAGGATGCCTACACTGGCGAGAAAGCCAAGGCCCTGCATGCTGCCGAAGATGGCAAGGTGACCTTGGCCAACGGTGATGCGCCCAAGACTGTCGAGCTGGCCAGTATCCAGCAAATCCTCAAGCCCAAGCCGGTGGTCGAGGATCTGGTGTGGAAGGGCAATATCGATGCCGCGCTGGATTATCAACGCGCGGAAAACGATACCGATGATTACGACATCGACTTCAAGACCTCGGCCCGCCACGGCAGATGGCGGCACACCGCCGAAGGCGAATACAACCGTGAGTTCCAGGACGACGTCGTTTCCGCTGACAACTGGCGGCTGGAGTACTCCCTTGATCGGTTTTTCACCGACAAATGGTTTTGGCAAGGTCGTTTGAATTACAAGCGCGACAAAGTCGAAGACCTGGCGCGCCAGCGCGTGGTGGGTACCGGTCCGGGCTATCAGTTCTGGGATGATGAGCTGGGTGCGTTCTCGCTGGGCTCGCTGCTCAACCGCACCGATTATGAATACCGCGATGGCGGCACGGACAACTTCTATTCCGTGGCCATGAAGTGGGACTACAACCGCTACCTGATTGGCAAGCGCGTCGAGTTCTTCACTAACGGCGAAGTGGGCAAGCCGCTGTCCGATGTTGCGGATTACGCCTACGACGCGGAGATCGGGCTGCGCTACAAGGTGACCGATTGGGCGTCGCTCAACCTCAAGGCCGAGAAGGATGTCATCGAAGGCACTGAAGACAGTGACTTGAGCAAGACGCGGTACACGGCAGGGTTTGGCGTGACCTGGTAATCCCGGGGTAAGAATAAGAACATGTGGGAGCGAGCTTGCTCGCGATAGCGGTGTGTCAGTCAGCATCAATGTTGCTGACTTACCGCTATCGCGAGCAAGCTTGCTCCCACAGTTTTTTGGTGCTCTGAAATAAAACACCCGGGCACAAAAAAGCCCCGCTTTTGAGGGCGGGGCCTTTTACTAAAGCAAGGACAAGTTAGATAACTTGAACTTCTTCAGCTTGCATGCCTTTCTGACCGCGGGTAGCGATGAAAGAGACCTGTTGGCCTTCTTTCAGGCTTTTGAAGCCGTCGGATTGGATAGCTTTGAAGTGAACAAACAGGTCGTCACCGGATTGTGGAGTGATGAAGCCGAAGCCTTTTTCATCGTTGAACCACTTAACGGTACCAGTTTGGCGATTAGACATGGTGTAACTCCTTGAACAAAGATAACTGCGAAACAGGAAGAACCCTGGCCGAGACTGAGTGCAAAGAGCAGGAAAAATTCTTGTAGATGGTTGGATCGAAATTCAACATATCGTGTAGAGATTCTCAGTGACACAAGCAACACAGTGACGTCACCTTAACCCTTTTTCCGGAATGTGCCAATGGTCTTTGCGAAGGTTTCTCTTATTTAGTGACTGGCGGCGTGCGCGATTGCCGTCAGGACCCGGAAATCAAGGTGGATCGGCGAGATTTGTGTCCCGCGCTTTGAACCCGGCCCCGCGCACCGGTAAGATGCCGGACGTATTTTTTCCACCTCGCTATTCAGGAAACCCGCCATGAGCATCAAATCGGACAAGTGGATTCGCCGCATGGCGCAAGAGCACGGCATGATCGAGCCCTTCGTCGAGCGCCAGGTGCGTGGCGAAGGCGCGGACCGGGTGATTTCCTTCGGTGTCTCCAGCTACGGCTACGACGTGCGCTGCGCCGATGAATTCAAGGTGTTTACCAACATCAATTCGGCCACCGTTGACCCGAAGAACTTCGACGAGAAGAGCTTCGTCGACGTCAAGAGCGACGTTTGCATCATTCCGCCGAACTCCTTCGCCCTGGCCCGCACCGTCGAGTACTTCCGTATTCCGCGCAACGTACTGACCATCTGCCTGGGTAAAAGCACCTATGCCCGTTGCGGCATCATCGTCAACGTCACGCCGCTGGAACCCGAGTGGGAAGGCCATGTGACCCTGGAATTCTCCAACACCACGACCCTGCCGGCGAAAATCTACGCCAACGAAGGCGTGGCGCAGATGCTGTTCCTTGAATCCGATGAAGAGTGTGAAGTGTCCTACAAAGACCGAGGCGGTAAGTATCAGGGCCAGCGCGGTGTGACGCTACCGCGTACCTGATTCAGACGAACTGTTGGAATTCCTGGGCGGGCAGACACTCTATTGCGTGTACTGCCCGTTTTTGCGTCAGCGCACCGGGCTTCGCTCAGGGAGTGTCCTATGAAGATCGATCCGCGAATCAGTGCCGAACTGGCAAAGCTTGAGCCCAATCAGATCGGCGTCATGGCTTGGTCGTTGCTGGCCCATCCTGCCGAAATGGCGGGCGGCATTCCTGGCCAGCCCGATCCCGATACCCCCAACGAACAACCCAACGAGCCCACTGAACCCGGTGAGCCGACCCTGCCGGACGAGCCGCCTCCTGCGCCTGTTGCCTGATGAGATGATGGTCCGTTGCCTGGATTTTCAGTTAACGGGCCATATTTCGTTATCGCCGATGACAAATATCCTGCAGTCATTGTCCCGCTCGACCCGATAGCCACCGGTAAACGCACCGAAGGCTGGTAGCAGGCTGATCTCGCTGCCCAGCCGGAAACACGCCAGGCGCAGGCGTTGCCGACCCTTGCCGTTCAGGTGGTAGACCGGGTGGACATGTCCCGCCAGCACATGGCGGCAGGGGTGTGGATCGGGCTCATGCTGCACCGCGAAAGGCCCCAGTAGCAGGGGTTCCGGTACCACACGAATATTCAGCGCCAGCGGTGGGTCGCCGGCTCGTTTGTCGTGGTTGCCGCGAATCAGTGTCATGGCCAGGTTCTGATGTCGCTCACGCCACTCGGAAAGGGCCTTCAGGGTGGCAGGCGCGTGAGAGCCGGGGCCGTGAAGAAAATCCCCAAGAAAAATCAGTTGTCGACACGGCAGACTCGCCAGTAGCGCGTCTAGTACCGCGATGTTGCTGGCCGTCGTGCCGTGGGGCACCGGTTGACCGAGGCTGCGGTAAGCCGCCGCCTTGCCAAAATGCACATCAGCGATCATGAGGGTTTCCTGGGCAGGCCAGTACAGCGCTTTTTCCGGTAGCAGCCAGAGTTCTTCACCGGCGAGGCTGACGGGATAAGGCGCTGGCATCAGGCATCACCGCGATCGGCGGTTTTTTCCAGCTCGCCGACCATCCGTCGGATCCGGTCGGCAAGTTTTTCTGAACTCATGCTTTCCCTGAACCGCTCAACCAGCAGCGGGAATCCAAGCGGGGTGGGGCGTTTGATGGCGTGCAGGTCCAGTTTCAAGGTGTCGAGGCGTTCCAAGGTCTGCTCCAATCGACGAATATCCAATTCTTCACGCAAGACTTCCTCCCCAGCCTGGGCCAGCAGCAGGTTGTCGGCGTCGTACTGCTTAAACACCTCAAAGAACAGGCCGCTGGACGCCTGGACTTGCCGGGTGCTCTTCGGGGCGCCGGGGTAGCCAGCGAATACCAGCCCGGCGATCCGGGCGATTTCGCGGAAGCGCCTGAGGGCCAGCTCCCCGGCATTCAAGCTTGCGAGCACATCGTGCAGCAGGTTGTCGGTCCTCAGCAGCGTCGGGTTCAGGTGCTGCGACCAATCCACCGGCGTGGCGCTGAGCAATTCCAGGCCGTAGTCGTTGACGGCGATGGAAAAGGTCAGCGGTTGTTGCTGACTGACGCGCCAGGCCAACAGGCTGGCCAGCCCCAGATGAACCTGGCGCCCCGCAAACGGATACAAAAACAGATGCCAGCCTTCGCGGGATTTCAGCGCTTCGGCCAACAACGTGGTTTGCGTGGGCAAGCCGGACCAGCGTTGTTGAGTCAATAACAATGGCTGCACGGCTTGCATTTCCGGCCCTTCGAAGCGGCCCACGGCCGCCTCGCTCAGGCGCGTTACCACTGCCGCCGCCAGTTCATTGGAAAGCGGCATCCTTCCGCCGTTCCAGCGCGGCACGGCGGCTTTCTTGGCCTGGCTGCGACGTACGTAAGCTGTCATGTCTTCAACCCGGACCAACTCCAGTAACCGGCCGGCGAACAGGAAGCCGTCGCCGGGTCGCAAGCGGGCGATGAAGCCTTCTTCCACGCTACCCAGGGTCTTGCCGCCACCGCCCTTGCTCCAGAACTTCAATTGCAGGCTGGCGTCGCTGACGATGGTGCCGATGCTCATGCGGTGGCGCCGGGCCAGGCGCGCGTCGGGGACGCGCCAGATCCCGTGTTCGTCCGGTTCGACCCGTCGGTAATCGGGATAGGCGGTCAAGGACAGGCCGCCGTGGCGCACGAACGCCAGGGCCCAGGCCCATTCGGCTTCGTTCAGGTCGCGATAAGCCCAGGCGCCGCGCACTTCCTCGAACAATTCCTCGGGAACGAAGCCGCCACCCAGGGCCATGCTGACCAGATGCTGCACCAGTACATCCAGGGGCTTGTGGGGCGATTCGCGGGGTTCGATGCGCCGTTGGGCCACGGCGTCCTGTGCCGCGGCGGCCTCGATCAGCTCCAGGCTATGGGTCGGCACCAGGGTGACCCGCGAGGTTCGCCCTGGCGCATGACCGGAGCGCCCGGCACGCTGCATCAGCCGCGCCACGCCTTTGGCCGAGCCAATCTGCAGCACCCGCTCCACCGGTAGAAAGTCCACCCCCAAGTCCAGGCTGGACGTGCAGACCACGGCTTTGAGCTGACCGTCCTTGAGCGCACGTTCCACCCAATCGCGGGTGTCCCGGGACAATGAGCTGTGATGCAGCGCGATCAGCCCGGCCCAGTCCGGCCTCGCCTCGAGAATGGCCTGGTACCAGATCTCTGCTTGCGCTCGGGTGTTGGTGAACACCAGGCAACTGCTGCTGGCGTCGATTTGTGCAACGACCTGAGGCAGCATCTTCAGGCCGATGTGCCCGGCCCACGGAAAACGTTCGGAGGCCCCGGGCAGCAGCGTGTCGACCAGCAGCGCCTTGCCATTGGCCCCTTGCACGCTGATCCCGTTGCCTTGTGGGATCAATACCTGCTCGGCGTGGGCCTGGTTGCCCAGCGTGGCGGATACGCCCCAGACGACGAGTTCGGGATGCCAGCGCCGCAAACGGGCCAAGGCCAATTGCAACTGCACGCCGCGTTTGTTGCCGAGCAACTCGTGCCATTCGTCCACCACGACCATGCGCAAGGTCGAGACGGCTGTTTGCGCATCGGCACGGGCGAGCATCAGGGTGAGGCTTTCGGGGGTGGTGATCAGTGCGGTGGGCAGTCGCCGGCCCTGGCGGGCACGTTCGCTGGCGCTGGTATCGCCGGTGCGCAGGCCGACGCTCCAGGGCAGGTCCAGGTCCGCCAGCGGGGCTTCGAGGGCTTTGCCAGTGTCGGCGGCCAGTGCTCGCATCGGCGTGATCCACAGGACAGTCAGTGGTTCGGCCGCTGGTTTGCGTTTGCGCGGTTTGTCCGTAGGAGGGGCGGGGCGGGCGAAACGATTGAGGGCGGCGAACCATACGGCGTAGGTCTTGCCTGCGCCGGTGCTGGCATGCAACAGCCCGGACTCCCCCCGCTTGACCGCGGTCCATACCTGCTTCTGAAAAGCGAACGGCTTCCAGCCGCGGACGCTGAACCACTGGTTTGCGAAGTTGTTGGATGTCGCCATGCCGGCCGCGTGCGTCCTGGAAGTTCTTCTTCAGTGACCACGGTGGGATGTGAAAGGTTTTATGCAGGTTATCGTGGCGAGCGTAGTTTTGTGGCGAGGGAGCTTGCTCCCGCTGGGGCGCGAAGCGGCCCCTCGCGGTGTGTCAGGCAGAACCTGGGGGCCGCTTCGCAGCCCAGCGGGAGCAAGCTCCCTCGCCACGGGGGGGCTTGCGATGGATCTATTTCAAGTTGCCACTGAGAAACTGCTTGAGCCGCTCGCTCGTGGGGTTGCCCAGCACGTCTTCCGGCGCACCTTCTTCTTCCACCAGGCCCTGGTGCAGGAACAGCACCTGGTTCGAGACTTTGCGGGCGAAGCTCATTTCATGGGTCACCATGATCATGGTCCGGCCTTCTTCGGCCAGGCCCTGGATCACTTTCAAGACTTCACCCACCAGTTCCGGGTCCAGGGCCGAGGTGGGTTCGTCGAACAGCATCACCTCCGGCTCCATGGCCAGCGCGCGGGCAATGGCCACGCGCTGTTGCTGGCCGCCGGACAGGAACGCCGGGTATTGCTCGGCCACCCGTGTCGCCAGTCCGACCTTGTCGAGGTAGCGGCGGGCACGGTCGTCGGCTTCCTGTTTGCTGATACCCAACACCCGGCGTGGCGCCATGGTGATGTTTTCCAGCACGGTCATGTGACTCCACAGATTGAAGTGTTGGAACACCATGGCCAAGCGTGTGCGGATGCGTTGCAGCTCATCGGCGTCGGCCACGCGCATGCCGTGGCGGTCCTTGATCATCTGGATCGCCTGGCCATCCAGGCTCATGGCACCGTCGTTGGGTTGCTCCAGGAAATTGATACAGCGCAAGAAGGTACTTTTGCCCGAGCCGCTGGCGCCAATCAGGCTGATGACGTCGCCAGTCCTGGCCTTGAGCGAGACGCCTTTGAGTACCTGATGTTCGCCGTAGCTTTTATGCAGGCCTTCGATGGTCAGTTTGTACATGGAACAGGCATCCTCAAGGCGAAAGTAGGTAGCCGCTGCGGTAGGCTTCGGTGCCGGCGACATGGGCGATGACCATGCCGGCAGTGGCCATGCGGCGCAGCGAGCGGGCGTACAGCAGCCCGCCATTACGGCAATGAACGGGGGTAACGGTGTCGTTGACCGGGTCGATGATTTCCGCCACCAGTTGTCCGGCTTCCAGGTATTCACCGGGCAGGGCGCTGTAGACCAGCAGCCCACCCACGGGCGTTGCCACCGGCTCGACACCGGCCAACGGCGTGGCCGGGTAGGGCAACTCGGGCATAGGCATCGGTTCGCCGTCGATGGCGCCGAAGCGGATCAGGTATTCGATCAGGGCCTGGCAGTCGAGGCTCGCCAGGCCATGGTTGACGTCGCCCTGGCCGCGCAATTCCACGGTGACCGAAAAGCTGCCCAAGGGAATCTCGAACCGCTCGCCGAAGCGCTCCTTGAGCTGCCACCAGAGCAGCGTGAAGCATTCGTCGAATGACTGGCCACCCGAATCGGTGGCGAGCAAGCTGGCCTCGGCACCGATGTAGCGCGCCAATGGCTCGACCTGCGGCCAGGCTTGCGGCGTGGTGTACAGGTGGGCCACGGCTTCGAAGTCGCAATGCAGGTCCAGCACCATGTCGGCGTCACAGGCCAGCCGTTGCAGGACCAGGCGCTGGGATTGCAGTTGCGTGCTGGCGGTCTGCCGGGTGAGGGCGTCGCGCAGGCTGGTGCGGATCAGCATCAGGTTGTGCTGCGGATCATCGGTGAGCAGCGCTTCGATTTCGTTGCCGATTTCTTCGCTCAGGTCGACGAACCGGCGGTTGAAATTCTGCCCACTCTCCAGTTCGTAGCGCCCCAGGGGCACATCCATCAGCACTTGTTCAAGGCCGATGGGGTTGGCAACGGGCACCAGCACGATCTCGTGCCGCAGGTGGCCAGACGCTTCAAGCTCGGCCAGGCGCTGCTTGAGATGCCAGGCCACCAGCATGCCGGGTAGCTCATCGGCGTGCAGGGACGACTGGATGTAGATTTTGCCGACGGCTTTTTCCGGGCCGAAGTGGAAGCTGTGGATCTTGCGAGCGGTCCCCGGCAGCGGGGCCAGCAGGTCATGGATCTGGTGGCGCATTTGCGTGTGTGTCCTGGAACAAAAGCCCTAGTGAGTCGGCCCGAGGAAGGCCAGCCAGCGGCGTTCGGCGAGGCGGAAGAGGCCCACCAGTGCAAAGGTGACGGTCAGGTAGATCAGCGCGGCGATCCCGAACGACTGAAAGGTCAGGAATGTGGCCGAGTTGGCATCCCGGGCGACTTTTAGCACGTCAGGAACGGTAGCGGTGAACGCTACGGTCGTTGAGTGCAGCATCAGAATCACTTCGTTGCTGTAATACGGCAGCGAGCGCCTGAGCGCCGACGGCATGATCACGTAGGCGTAGAGCTTCCAACCGGTCAGGCCATAGGCCTTGGCCGCTTCGACTTCGCCATGGTTCATGCTGCGAATCGCCCCGGCGAAGATTTCCGTGGTGTAGGCGCAGGTGTTCAAGGCAAAGGCCAGGATCGTGCAGTTCATCGCATCGCGAAAGAAACTGTCGAGCATCGGCTGGGCACGTACCGCCGCGATGCTGTAGATACCGGTGTAGCAGATCAGCAACTGGATATACAGCGGCGTGCCGCGGAACAGATAAGTGTAGAACTGCACCGGCCAGCGTACGTAGAACGTGGGCGAAACCCGGGCGATGGACAGCGGGATCGACACCACAAAGCCGATCAGCAGTGAGGCGCTGAGCAACCACAGAGTCATCGCCAGGCCAGTGATGTTAACGCCGTCGCTGTAAAGGAACGGCCGCCAATACTCTTGCAGAAGTTCGATCATCGCACGGCCTCCCGGGCTCCGGCGGCGTAGCGACGTTCAAGCCAGCGCAAGATGAAATTGGACGCGCTGGTGATCAGCAGATAAATCAGCGCCGCCAGCACCAGGAAGTAAAACAGCTGGTAGGTGCTCTTGCCCGCGTCCTGGGCGGCCTTGACCAGGTCGGCCAGACCGATGATCGACACCAGCGCGGTGGCCTTGAGCATCACCATCCAGTTGTTGCCGATACCCGGCAGGGCAAAGCGCATCATTTGTGGGAACACCACGAGGCGAAAGCGCTGGCCACGCTTGAGGCCATACGCCGTGGCGGCTTCGACCTGGCCCCGGGGGACCGCAAGGATCGCGCCGCGAAAGGTTTCGGTGAAGTACGCGCCATAGATGAAGCCCAGGGTGATCACCCCGGCGCCGAACGGGTTGATCTCGATGTATTCCCATTCCATGAAGTCGGTAAAAGAAGTCAGCCAGGTTTGCAGGCTGTAGAAAATCAGCAGCATCAGCACCAGGTCCGGCACGCCGCGAATCAGCGTTGTGTAGAGCTGGGCGGGGATTCGCAGCAGTTTGACGCTGGACAGCTTGGCACTGGCGCCTAGCAGGCCGAGCAAGACACTCAGCAACAACGACAGGGCCGCCAGTTTTATGGTCATCCAGGTGCCTTGCATCAGCAGCGGGCCGAAGCCCTGCAGGCTGAAGGCGGAGAGCCCCAGATTTTGTAGGAGTTGTTCGAACATGAAAGAGGCCTTTGGCAGGAAAAAAGCGCCCATCCGAGGCCGGATGGGCGCAGCGCATTATTTGCCGCTGTACAGATTCAGATCGCCAAAGTGTTTTTTCTGGATTTCGGCGTACTTGCCGTCATCGTGTAACGCTTTGATACCTTTATCCAAAAGTGCCTTCAGCTCTTTGTTACCTTTGCTGATACCGATGGCAGTCTTGGAAGGCAGCAGTTCGCTGTCCACGGGCTTGCTGACTTCATAGCCTTCGCCTTTCGGCGATTTCAGGAAGCCCAACTCGGCCTGTAGCATGTCCTGGATCGCTGCGTCGAGGCGCCCGGAGGTCAGGTCGGCATAGACCTGGTCCTGGTTCTGATAGGCCTGGGTCTTGACGCCAGCCTTGTCCAGCACGGCTTTGGCATAGGCTTCCTGGATGGTGCCTTGCTCGTAGCCGACGGTTTTGCCTTTGAGCGAAGCGGGATCTTCGTTCAGGCCCGATCCTTTCTTGAACACATACGCGGTCGGACCGGAGAACAACTCGCTGGAGAAGTCGATGACTTTCTCGCGGGCCGGGGTCACGGTCATGGAGGAGATCACACCGTCGAACTTCTTGGCCTTCAGGCCCGGGATCATGCCGTCGAAATCGCTTTCGACCCATTTGCATTTGACCTTCAGTTCCTCGCAGATCGCATTGCCCAGGTCGATGTCGAAACCGACCAGGCTGCCGTCGGCGGCCTTGGATTCAAACGGAGCGTAGGAGGGGTCGACACCAAAACGCAATTCCTTGTATTCCTTGGCCGTGGCGACGCCGGCGGCCATGCACAACGCCAGTGCAGAAAGGGTCAGCAGTGCTTTTTTCATTATTCAATCCCTAAAACCAATATGAGCGCTTGTGGCGCGTAAGTATTGTTACCGGTGAAGGCGAGAACGGTATGACGGCATAAAGGTAGCAATTTCCGAACCAGAGTGCCGAACAAGTGTTTTAAAAGCTTCGGCCGCAGGTCGCGGAGCGCTATGGTGCGCGGGTACGAGCGTACCTTAAAAGGTGCACCAGGATGGAGCGTTGCTTCTGTGGCGAGGGAGCTTGCTCCCGCTGGGGCGCGAAGCGGCCCTCTGCGGTGTGTCAGTCAGAATCAGGGGGCCGCTTCGCAGCCCAGCGGGAGCAAGCTCCCTCGCCACATGCGTTTGTGCAAACTTGACGATCCCGGACATGCAGCTGGCGTTATTTCAGCAAATCCTGCAGCGTCGTCAACGTGTCGGCTTCATCGACGCTTTTATCCCTGCGCCAGCGCAACATCCGCGGAAACCGCACGGCGATCCCGCTCTTGTGGCGCTTGGACAACGCGATGCCCTCGAAACCCAGCTCAAACACCAAGGTAGGTGTGACACTGCTCACCGGGCCGAATTTCTCCACGGTAGTCTTGCGCACGATACTGTCGACCTGGCGCATTTCATCATCGGTCAGGCCGGAATACGCCTTGGCGAAGGGCACCAGGGTGCGTTCGCGACTGTCCGGCGGGTTATCCCACACGGCGAAGGTGTAGTCGCTGTAGAGGCTGGCGCGCCGGCCGTGGCCGCGTTGGGCGTAGATCAGTACTGCGTCGACACTGAAGGGGTCGATCTTCCATTTCCACCAGACGCCCATGTCCTTGGTCCGCCCGACGCCGTACAGCGCATCACGGGCCTTGAGCATCATGCCCTCGACGCCGAGGCTGCGGGAGGCCTCGCGCTGCCGGGCGAGGTCGGACCAATCATCGCCGGTGACAATCGGCGACGGCAACAGCACCGGGCTGCGGCTACGAGCAATCAGTGTTTCCAGTTGCTCGCGACGTTCGGTTTGCGGACGACTGCGCCAGTCTTCGCCTTGCCATTCCAGCAGGTCGTAGGCCATCACCACCACGGGAGCGTCCTCGAGGATTTTCTTGCCCAGGGTCTTGCGCCCGATGCGTTGCTGCAACAGGGCGAAAGGCTGCACCGACGGTTGCAGCGGGGTATCCGGATCGAAGGCGTCCTCAGTGACGGGGCGCGAGGTTTTCCACACCACGATTTCCCCGTCGATCACCGTACCGTCGGGCAGGGTTTGCGCCAGCGAGTGCAGTTCGGGGAAGCGCTCGGTGACCAGTTCCTCACCCCGCGACCAGACCCACAAATGCCCGTCGCGCTTGACCACTTGGGAACGAATGCCGTCCCACTTCCATTCCACTTGCCAGTCACTGGCGGGTCCCAGCAAGGCATTGAACTGCTCCATCGGTTGCGATAAGGCATGGGCCAGGAAGAATGGGTAGGGCTGACCGCCGCGTTGGGCGTGTTCATCGTCGGATTCGGCAGCGATCAGCTTGAGGTAACTGGCCGCTGTCGGCCGATGGGACAGGTCGGTGTAGCCGACCAGGCGCTGGGCCACCCGTTTGCTGTCCAGCCCGGCCATGCCGGCCAGGGCCCGTGTCACCAGCAGTTTGGACACGCCGACCCGGAAGCTGCCGGTGATGAGCTTGATGCAGAGCATCAGGCTTGGCCGGTCGAGTTGCGCCCACAACGCCGGTAGCCGCTGCGCCAACACCTCGGGCGACTCGCCGCGCAAGGGCAGCAGTTTCTCCTCGATCCACAGCGCCAGGCCTTCGTCGGAGCTGTGAGGCGATTCCGGCAACACCAACGAGATGGTTTCCGCCAGGTCGCCCACGGCCTGATAACTTTCTTCGAACAGCCACAATGACAATCCGGACACCTGCACCGCCAGCTCCCGCAGGACTTTCACCGGTACCAGTTGCCGTGGGCGCCCGCCGGAGAGGAAATACACCGCCCACGCCGCGTCCTGGGGCGGAGCCTGGGTGAAGTAGTCTTGCATGGCGGCCAGTTTGGCATTGCTGGACGTGGTGGCGTCCAATCCGGCGTACAGCTCGGCGAAGGCCTTCATGACGCGTCCTCGTCGGTGTCTGTGGCCGCAGCGACGTCCTCTTCATCATCGCCGTATTCGGTGGTGAAACCCTGGGCGTCGAGGCCTTGTTCGCACAAGTGACGCACCAGCACGCCCACCGAACCGTGGGTGACCATGACCCGCTCGGCGCCGGTCTGTTCGATGGCCCAAAGCAGACCGGGCCAGTCGGCGTGGTCGGACAGCACAAACCCCCGGTCCACGCCGCGCCGTCGACGGGTGCCGCGCAGGCGCATCCAGCCGCTGGCGAAGGCATCGCTGTAGTCGCCGAACCGGCGCATCCAACTGCTGCCACCGGCAGAGGGTGGGGCGATCACCAGCGCCCGGTTCATGATCGGGTCGTTCTTTTTCACGTCGCCGGCATAGATCGTCGGTGGCAGATGAACACCAGCCTCGCGGTAGACCCGGTTCAGCGGTTCGACCGCCCCGTGGGCGAGAATGGGGCCAAGGGTTTCGTCGATACCGTGGAGAATCCGCTGGGCCTTGCCGAAGGAATAACAGAACAGCACGCTGGCACGGCCCGCAGCGATGTTGCCGCTCCACCACTGGTTGATTTCGTCGAAAATCTGCGCCTGTGGTTGCCACCGATAGATCGGTAGACCGAAGGTGGATTCGGTGATGAACGTATGGCATTTCACTGGCTCGAACGGCGTACAAGTGCCGTCGGGCTCGACTTTGTAGTCCCCTGACGCCACCCAAACCTCGCCCTGGTATTCCAGGCGCACCTGGGCCGAGCCCAGCACGTGGCCGGCGGGATGAAAACTCAAGGTCACGCCGTGATGCAGCAGACGTTCGCCATAGGGCAGGGTTTGCAGGTTGATGTCCTGACCCAGCCGCGAACGCAGAATGCCTTCGCCGGGTGCCGCTGCCAGGTAGTGTTGGTTGCCGCCACGAGCGTGATCGCCATGGGCGTGGGTGATGACCGAGCGTTCCACCGGGCGCCACGGGTCGATGTAGAAATCTCCGGGCGGGCAATACAGGCCTTCGGGGCGGGCAATGACAAGATCCATGCAATCACCGGGGCGATGGGCTTGTCAGGTAGAGGCGAGGGCGAGGGGGGAAGTTCTATCGGATTTAGTGGGGGGACTGACGCCATCGCGAGCAAGCTCGCTCCCACATTGGCTTTGTGTCGAATCGCAATACGGATTCAACACCGGCCTCTGTGGGAGCGAGCTTGCTCGCGATCGGGTGCGCAGCGCCCGCAAAAAAGGGCTGCAGTTACTTGCCAGGCACCAGGGTCAACCGCGTCTTGCCATACGCTCGATCAAAATTCTGCGGTTGCATGGGCAGGTTCTGATATTGCCCCTTGATCCACGGATCGATGCCGTTGACGTAGTTCGGGCTGGCCGGGTTATCGGATTGGCCGGTGCCGCCCTGAATCATCAACGGCTCGGGCTGGCCGAAGTCGACGATAAAGCGCGTTGCCGGCGCGAGGGTGGTGGTGAAATCCTGGCCCCAAGCGAACGGCGCCATGTTGAGTGTGGTGGCGTCGCCTCCGGCCGGTATTGGGCCGCGCACGATCTGGCCGTTGCTGTTTTTCCACGCGTAGTGATGCAGCTTGCCCCACTGCCAGGCCTTGTGATCAGCGCCCAACTGGCTGTCGCCGGCGCTGATGGCCGCGGCCAGGCTTCGAGCGAGGATAACGGCCTTGTCTTCCTTCTGCGGTGTACGCACGTCGTCCCAGAACGGGCTGTCCTCGCGACCCAGCAGATGATCGGCCTGGGCCGAGTAGGACAATTGGCCGTTGGCGACCAGCGCTTTCCACGCCGGGCTGCTGTCCGGGCCCAGCTCGTCGAGGAAAATCTGCTTCATGCTTTCCTGCAGGAACAGCTCATAGATCGCGGCGTCGGCGGAGGTCGGGCTGAGCCGGCCATCGAACGCCATCAGGCGGGTGTAAGCCTCGCGGGCGTTGGCCCGGTCAGCCACAGGCAGCGCTTCGATCGCTTGCTTGAGCGGCTGGGCCATGCCCGGTGCTTCGAAGACTTTCCTGAGCTTGGCCGCGAACGTCGTGGTCTGGTCGTACTGCATGGCGGTCAGGCTGCGGGCATCATGCTTGCCCCCGCCGGCCAGTTCGGCCATGCGCTCGCCACGCTCCGGCGCGGCCCAGGAATTGGACAGCTGCATGCCGTAGCCGTCGGGAATGACCCGCTGGTTGGCGGTGCCGAGCCAGCCTTGGGCCGGGTCCTGGTCGTAAGGGTGCAGCATCGGGTCGGCGTAACCGTCCCAATCGTAGCGCCCCTCCCAACCCGGCGACGGCAACAGGCCTTCGCCTTCGCGGCGGTTCGGATAACGGCCGGTGACTTGCCAGCCGATGTTGCTGGCGCCGGCGAACACCATGTTCACCGCCAAGGCGCGGATTTCCCGGCTGGCGTCGGAGGCTTTCTCGACGTTCTGTGCCCGGGACAGGTCGAAAAATGCGTCCAGGGTCTTGTCGTCGGAGAAGCTCGGGGTTTGCAAGGCCAGGCCAAAACCGTTGGCCATGGCCAGCCCCTGGGCGCTGTTGAGCAGCGGGCCGTGGCGGGTTTCAAATACCGCCTCGCGAATCGGTCGCTGACCCTTGATGAAGTAGGTTTCGTTACGCACCATCACTGGCTGCCATTTGCCGTTGACCTCGTAGGACAGGCCATTGCCCTGGCGTCGGATCTTTTCCAGGAACAGGTCCTGGTTGTCCCCCAGTACGCTGGTCATGCTCCAGGCCACTTTGCCGTTGAAGCCCGCCAGAATTATGGGAATGCCCGCTACGGAAAGCCCGGCCGCCTGGTACTTGGGCGCACGGATCTGCACAGGTACCCACAGCGACGACGTGCCCAATGGCCCATGGCTGTCGCTGGCCAGCAGGCTCTTGCCGCTGCGGCTGCGTTGCGGCGCGATGGCCCAGTTGCTCGAAGACGTTGCATTCAACAGGTTCAGCCCGCTCAACTGGGCGGTGGCCTGGCTGATTTCGGCCAGGCCCGGGACTTGTCCATTGAGTCGCAGTCCTTGGTACTTATCGGCCTCGGCCAGCGGCAGTTGCTCGTCCGGATAGGACGGGCTCAGCCAGGCGAGTTTGTCAGGGGAGACGGTCTGGGCCAGCACCAGGCTGGCGATTTCTTCTGGCAGGTTGGCCGACTGGCTGAAATTCAGCAGGCAGAACATCAACGCCGAGTCTTCCGGCTTCCAGTACTCGGGTTTGTAGCCGGTGGCAGCCAGGTCCGAAGGCAGCTTGTCGCGGTAGCGGAACAGGTAGGCATTGACGCCGCGGGCATAGACTTCGAAGAAGCGTTTGAGCCGAGGCGAAGACGCCTTGTACAGCTCATCGGCGTTTTTCTTCAGATTGATGGCGCGCATGTAGCGGTCGACATCCAGCCGCTCGGCGCCGGACATTTCCGCCAACCGACCCTGGGCCAGCAGGCGCAGGGTCACCATCTGGGTGACGCGATCGCTGGCGTGGACGTAGCCGAGGGTGAACAGGGCGTCGTGGAAGCTGTTGCTTTCGATCAGCGGCATGCCCAGGGCATTGCGCCGAACCGAGACGTTCTGCGCCAGCCCCTTGAGCGGCTGCACGCCGGAGGTGGGTGCTACGGTGTCCTGCGTGTTCCAGGCCTGGCAACCGCTCAAACCGAGCACACTGGCCACTGCGGCGGCAACGCCGAGCCGGGGAATGAAAGAAATAGAGGCTGGCGAGGCCATGGCAAAGCTCCTGCGGGAGGGGGCAGCAATAAAGGCGCTACGTTAGTGAGCGGGAGGGGGCGGCGCAAGCGGGGGCGAGGGTTATTTGTTGATTTGGCGATGAATGCCTGGGGCCACGGTTCCGGATAAGGCTTGCCTGTAGGAAACAGTGGTGCTCAAGTACGGAAAATCCAATGACTAGCAATGGAAAAACCGCCATGGAGCTACAAAGTAACGCGGCGCTGATCCTCATCGATCAACAGAAAGGCATCCTTCATCCCAGGCTTGGCCCTCGCAACAACCCCGAGGCTGAGTTGCGCATGAGCGAGCTCCTGGCTTTCTGGCGACATTCGGCGCGGCCGGTGATTCATGTCCATCACCTGTCCCGTTCACCGGACTCGGTGTTCTGGCCGGGACAGTCAGGCGTGGAGGTTCAGCAACGGTTCGAGCCGATGACCGGGGAAGGCCTGATTCAGAAGCAGGTGCCGGACGCGTTCAGTGGCACCCGTCTGGAGGCGGATCTGCGCGAGGCTGGGATCGGGCAGTTGGTGATCGTCGGCGTGGCAACGAACAACTCGGTAGAGTCAACGGCGCGTACGGCCGGCAACCTGGGATTCGACACCTGGGTGGTCGAGGACGCCTGCTTTACCTTCGACAAGGCCGATTATTTCGGTATTGCCCGTACGGCCAGCGAGGTGCATGCCATGTCGCTGGGCAACTTGCATGGCGAGTATGCGACGGTGGTCAGTGTGAGGCAGATTCTTGAGGCGGGTTGATCATCTTGTGAGAGCGAGCGTGTCAGATTAATCCATGCTGACTGGCCCACCGCATTCGCGAGCAAGCTCGCTCCCACAGGGGGTTTGTGGCGAGACGATACTCAGTGATCACCACCGATCCCTGTGGGAGCGAGCTTGCTCGCGATGACGGTCTAGCAGGCGAAGAAAGTTTTCGCCTGGCTCCTCAAGCCCCGTGACACTTCTTGAATTTCTTGCCATTGCCACAAGGGCAAGGGTCGTTGCGGCCGACATCCTTCAGGGCGTTGCGCACCGGTTCCTGGTGGGCGTGGCCGCAGTTCGGGCCGTGGACATGGCCGTGATCGTGATCGTGCTGATGGTCATGATCGTGGTTGCAATCAGGGCCATGAACGTGGGGTTGCTGGGTCATCGGGGTTACTCCGCAATAAAATCGGCGGCGATTATCACGCCATTGCGCTTCAGGTGCACGTAGTGAGCGATGAATAATCCGGTTTCCAGCTCACCTTCCAGACGATAGGGAATCTGCTGTCGGGGTTTTTCGAGCAATTTCACCACGTCCCGCACTTGTGGCCACAGATTGGTACGGATCGGCACCTTGAAGTAGCCGCTGCGTTGAGGACCCACGGTGAACCAGTGTTCATGCTCACCTTCGGTCAGCAGCAGATCACCCAGGTGGATACGGTAGGTCAGGCCGCGCACGGTCAGGTCGCTGTCGGTGGGGTTGTCGACGCGAAAGTGCAGCATGAACTTCTGTTCCAGCAACCGGGCCCGCACCACCTCGACCTTGACCAGGTGCACCTGCGGTTCAGGGGCTTCGTCACCTCGCCAGAACGCACAGCCGCCAAGCCCGACGAACAGCAGCAGGCAAGTGATGCGTAGCCAGTGTGAAGAGTGAGTCATGTCCGTGCCTCTGGTCTATTCCCAGTCTAGCCCGCTGGTGAGCGGGCGAGCGTCGGACGATTCCGATATCAACGCGTGAAGTAGCCTGCACAGCACTTCTTGAATTTGTGTCCACTGCCGCATGGGCAGCTGTCGTTGCGTCCGGCCTTGACCGGCACGGTGGGGTCGATGAAGTACCAGCGCCCGCCATTCTGTACGAACGATGACTGTTCGCGGTGGCTATGTTCTCCCTGGCCGTCGTGCCAGCGCGCGGTAAACGTGACAAAGGCGTGTTCCGGCTGCCCGCCGAACACCTCGCTGCTTTCCACCTGCAGCCCCAGCCAGGTGCTTTTGGCACTCCATTCGCTGATGGAAGGGCGATCGAGGCCGTCCTGTTGGGCCGGGAGGGTAGTGGCTACCAGGTAATCCACCAGTCCCAGCACGTAGGCGCTATAGCGTGAGCGCATCAAGGCTTCGGCGCAGGGGGCCGGGTGTCCGTCGTGGTAATGGCCGCAGCAGGTGTCCAATGGGTTGCCACTGCCGCAGGGACAAATGGTTGTGTGCATGCTTGTGTTCACGGCTACCACCAGTATTTTCCAAAGTTTTCCGGGTTGGCCCAAAAACGTGAGTTGAGCCAGTCGGGGACTTGTTTGTATTCAAGCAGATCGTAGGTAAACAGGGTCAGCACCTGCTCTTCACGCTGGAATCGCTCGCTGGCTTGCAGGGCCAGGGAGAAAAAGTCGGTCTCTTGCCAGCCGCAGGCGTTAAGGTCGGCCAGCACCGCGATACGACTGGCGTTGAGATTGCGGATACCGCCCAACAGGTTCAGACCGTCGCGCTTGGGTAGATGCTCCAGGCAATCGAGAGCCAGGGCCAGGTCAAAGCGCTGCGCCGCCACATTCGCTGGCAGCGAGCCAGGGCCGGCGTGGACCACTTCGGTGCCGGGATGCGCTTGCTGGAACGCTTCGAGCGCGGGAAAGCTGCTGGCGCCGAGCAATAGCAGTTTTTGCGGGGCGTAACGATCAAGCACGGCGGCCAATGCTTGCTGGGGCGTGCGTGAAGAAATGGCAACGGTCATCGAAGTTCCTCAGTCAGAACCACAACGATAGCCTGCCCGGACATCATGGCCTAGAGCGGTTTGTGCTTAAACGAGTCGAACTGCCGTAAACACGGGGCGAAACTCGCGAATGTCGAAGGCTGGCGCAGACCCGAACTCGGGTCTTTACTCCCCTGAATCGGCGCTACGCCGATCCCTCAAGGAGAAAACCCGATGAGCATAGTTCGGACAGCGTTACCCCTGGTTCTGCTCACCAGTGTGTTGACTGGTTGCGCAGGTTTGCAGAAAACCGACTGGCCGACCTGTGCGGCCGTCGGCGGCGTAATCGGCGCGGGCCTGGGCGCCACCGAAAGTACCTCCTGGGCCGGCGGTGGAGCGCTATTCGTCGGCACCATGGCGGCGGCCTATTGCTGGGTGCACGGCGATGGCGACGAAGATGGCGATGGTGTCCCAGACAGCCGCGACAAGTGCCCGGGTACACCGAAGGGCGTGCAGGTCGATGCTGACGGCTGCCCGCCGCCCGTCCCGGCGCCAGTGGTTGAAGAAGTCGTGGTGGTCAAGGAAGAAACCATCGTGATCCGCGACGTGCATTTTGAGTTCAACAAAGCCACGCTGACCCCGGGCGACAAGGATGTCCTGAGTACCGTTGCGACGCGGCTGAAGCAAGAAACATCCACCGCGCAACTGCGGGTCACCGGCCACACCGACAGTGTTGGCAGCGATGCCTACAACCAACGGTTGTCTGAGAAACGGGCCAATTCGGTGGTGCAATACCTGGTCGAGAACGGTGTGCCTCGTGCCAGTTTCGTCTCGGTGTCCGGTGCCGGTGAGAGTCAGCCGGTGGCCGACAACAAGACCGCCGATGGCCGCGCGATGAACCGCCGCACGGAAATCAAGATAAACCGCTGAAACCCTTGTCATCCGCAGCTTGTGCAGTCGCGGATGCAGGTCTTTACTCCTGTGTGACCGGTATGGGCCGGTGACACAGGAGCCTTCACCATGAACGTTCTAATAAAGGCCGCCGTACCGGTATTGCTGGCGGGCAGTTTGTTGTCCGGCTGCGCCACTCACAGCGATGGCAGCGCACCTCTTAATCAACGCACCTGGCCAATCTGCAGCCTGATCGGCGGACTGGTCGGCGGTGGGCTTGGCGCCATTGAAAGCAGCGGCTGGGCTGCCGGCGGCGCGGCCTTGGGGTTGGTGGGCGGTGGTTTGATCTGCTACGCCCAGGATGGCGATGAAGACGACGATGGCGTGTTCGACCGCCGCGACCGTTGTCCTGACACGCCGGCCAATACCCCCGTCGAACATCACGGTTGCCCGCTGCCGCAATACCCGGCCAGTGCGCCACCGGTCGAGCCTCAGGCACCGGCCACCGAAGTCATCACCCTCAACGATGCCGGCAAGGTGCTGTTCGATTTCGACAAATCCGATCTCACGGCAGAAGCTCGCAGCCAGCTCGATGGGCTGATGGGCAAATTGAGCCAGGCCAATATCGCCAGCATCCGGGTGGTGGGCCACACCGACAGCGTCGGAACCGATGCCTACAATGAGGGCTTGTCCGAACGGCGCGCCAACAGCGTCGTGGAGTACTTGCTGACCCAGGGGCTGGCCCCGGACAAACTCACCAGCGAAGGCAAGGGTGAAAGCGAACCGGTGGCTGACAACGAGAGCGACGAAGGGCGGGCGCAGAACCGTCGGGTTGAACTGCATCTCCAGCGTTGAGCCCTGCGCCAGAGCCGTCGGATCGCCAGAAGGGCGGTTCGGCGGTCACTGGCCGATGGTAAATTAAATTTACCCTTCCCTCTGGCTTATCCTGCGCGCAAGCCGTTACTGTGCGCCCAAAGAATAATACTCATCGGGAGGCGTATGAAGGTGTTTTGGGGACTGGGGCGCTTGCTGACCCTGCTGTTTTGGCTAGTGGTGCTGGTCAACCTGATCATGCCGTTTGTCCATCCGCTGCATGAGCTGGTCAATTTCGCTGGAGCGATGTTGCTGGCGGTCCATGTGCTGGAGCTTTTGTTGTTCCGGGCGCGCTTTCGTGGCCGACCCTCGCCTGGCCGCGATCGCCTCAGAGTGCTGCTGTTCGGCATCTTTCACCTGCTAACCATCCCGACCGCGCCAGAGGCTTCCCATGCGTAAATTGTGTCTGCTCGTTGCCTTCGCGTGCCCATGGGCATCGGCCCAAGTGCTTCAGGTAGAAAGTCACTCGTTGATGCGCCTGCCCAACACTACTAGCACCCTGACCCTGGAGCGGCTGGACGTGGCCGATTACGGCACGTTGCTGGTGCCTTCCAACGTCACGCAATTGTCCATCGGCCAACTGCACCTGGGGCGGGAGGCGCGAATCGCCATCGTGCCTGCGCAGCAGGTGCTGGAAATGAAGGTTGCCCAGGCTGAATTGGCCGACGGCAGCCAGATCACGTCCCGTGGCGCGCCGGGCACCTACACGAAGGCGGCCCGGCCGGGGCGCGATCTCAACTTGCGTTTCAATGCCTTGAATGCGCCGCTGTTGTCGGTGGATGCCCGTGGCGGTACCGGTGCCCCGGGTTTCGTCGGCCTTGACGGTGCCAATGGCCAGGCGCCGGGTTGCACTTGGGGTTCGGCCGGCCGCGGTGCCGACGGCAGTAACGGCAGCGATGGACAACCGGGTGCGGCTGGTGCGCTGGTACGCCTCGAAGTGCCTCGCGAGTATCCCGACGAACAGATCAAGGTCGCAGTGGACGGCGGTGCCGGTGGCGCGGCCGGGCCTGGTGGCAAGCCTGGTGCCGGGGGTAAGGCCAAGGGCTGTCTCATCTATACCGCCGACGGCGGTAAAAGCGGTCGCCCTGGTGCCGATGGCCAGCCAGGACCGGCTGGAGCGGCGGGGGCGGTGACGGTGCAACGGTTCTGAAGAAAAATCTGATCTCGACCTGTGGGAGATTCTATGGTGCAGGGCTACCCCCTAAATGCCTTTCGGTAAGTATTCGCTCTGATTCTTCAGCAGGGCGAATACCACTCGGGCAAGCTTGCGGGCCAGTGCCACTAATGCTTCGGTTGTGCTGAGTCCCCGGGCCCTTAGTGCCTCATAAAAACCCTTCCATGCCGCTGTGCGCCTCGCCGACATCGCGGCGTTGTGCATCAATCGACGGGCCTCTGGGTCACCTCGCTTAGACAGGCAGCGGCGTCCCTTCTTTTTCCCTGAGTCCGATATACGCAGGTCTAGGCCCAGAAAAGCGATGAAGGCATCGGCATTTCTGAAATCCCCACGCTGAAACGACGTGAGCAAACGGGCACCGTTCAACAGGCCAATGCCTTCGACTTTCATGCAGCGCTTGAGCTGAGCGCCCAAGCCAGCGGCTTCCAACTGCGTCTGGATTGTTTTCTCGAGCAAGATCTCCAGTCGTTGCATGGCCTTTATCTGGTTCTCAAAGGCCCTTTTGAGCAACGGTTCGTTGGACCAACTTTGCTTGAGGCTGACACGCGCCTGGACCAAGGCTGCCCGACGCCGGAAGAGGCTTATAAGCCGGCAATACAAGGGCGATGGCGGGGTCCACGGGTGCAACTGGTGGCCTTCGTTGTTCAAGTAGCGAGCCAACAACCGAGCATCCAGCGCATCGGTTTTAGCGCGAACTTTCACACCTTTGCGGTAATGGCTGAGCTCGTAGCCGCCGATCATGTAGATCACACA
Organism: Pseudomonas sp. G2-4; assembly: GCF_030064125.1. Lineage (NCBI taxonomy): Bacteria > Pseudomonadati > Pseudomonadota > Gammaproteobacteria > Pseudomonadales > Pseudomonadaceae > Pseudomonas > Pseudomonas sp. G2-4. Next base: position 1,363,740 of record NZ_CP125957.1, read on the forward strand.
GCCTTGCGCATAAGCCAGATCGGCGAATTCCTGATGATAGATATTGGTGGCTTCGATGGCGACATCCACTGGCGCGGACAATTCCTTGAGCCACTTCTTGATCGCTGCCTTGGTGTTGGGGATCGCTTCCAGTCGATCTGTTTCTGCGTGATAAATCACCAACTCATCTTTGGCGACATCAACACCCACGATCGGCTTTGCGACAGAAACCGGCATTGCCATTGAAAATCCTCCGGGCTAAGGTTTGAACACTTGAAGGGTTCACCCAGAGGCGCAGGCTTGTTCCTATCGTCGGTCTAGGCCAGATGCATTCTTTATCGGCGCTTGGGTGAAAGGAGGAGGGGTGAAATCTCCCACGGTCTGTACTGCGGCTAACAGTCAGAATCGAGCTTTGTCCCTCCTCCTCCCTTCAAGTCCTACCATACAAGCGAGCTTGCTCGCGATGGCATTGTGTCAGTCGATCAAGTATTGCCCGACGGGCCGCCATCGCGAGCAAGCTCGCTCCCACAGGGTTCGGTGCACTATTTTTAGAACATCGGCCGCGCCGCGCCAATCGCCACCACCAGCATGCCGATCAACAGATTGATCCCCACCAGCCTGCGAATTTTCCCCAGCACCGCCGCGCCTGCCGGCCAGTCCTGCGCCGCCACAGCCGTACGCAGCGACGGCAACTGCAAGCCCTGGATACGGATGAACAGTGCCGTCATCACCACATACAAGCCCATCATCACCTGCACATAACGCGGCGCGGTCTCGAAGCCGGCGAAACGTAGATGAATCAGGCCTACGCCGCTGATCGGCAAAAGCACCACCGCCACCCAGACCCAAACGAAAAAACGCTGAAACACTTCTACCCACAGCTTGAGCCGGGCAGGGCCCTCAAGTGCCGTCATTGCGGCGGGTCGCAGGACCATCCAGGCGAAGAACATGCCGCCAACCCAGACCAGGGCCGCCAGTAAATGCAGGGTGTAGATGAGGGCAAAGGGTGTCATTGAGTTACTCCGTTCTGCGCAGGATTCATTAGCGGGGTATGATAGCCGCCGATCCGAACCACTGAAAATTTATCCAGCGTTTTTAGCGCCCGACCATTCATGATCAGCACCGAACTCAAAACCACGATCCAGGGCGCCTATTCGCGTTTTCTCGAAGCCAAGAGCCTCAAGCCGCGATATGGCCAGCGCCTGATGATTGCCGAAGTGGCAAAAGTCCTGGGTGACATCGACACCGACGACGAAGGCCGGCGCAGTGGCGAGCCCGCCGTGGTGGCGGTGGAGGCCGGCACCGGTACCGGCAAGACCGTGGCCTACAGCCTGGCGGCGATCCCCACCGCCAAGGCCGCTGGCAAACGGCTGGTGATCGCCACTGCCACCGTCGCCTTGCAAGAACAGATTGTCTACAAGGACTTGCCCGACCTGATGCGCAACAGCGGCCTGAACTTCACGTTCGCGCTGGCCAAGGGCCGTGGGCGCTACATGTGCCTGTCCAAGCTCGACATGCTGCTGCAGGAAGGCCAGGCGCAGACAGCCACGGCCCAGTTGTTCGAGGAAGAAGGCTTCAAGATCGAAGTCGATGAGGCCAGCCAGAAGCTGTTCACCAGCATGATCGAGAAACTGGCCGGCAATAAGTGGGACGGCGACCGCGACAGCTGGTCCACGGCCCTGGAAGATGCCGACTGGTCCCGCCTGACCACCGACCATAGCCAGTGCACCAACCGTCATTGCCCGAACTTCGGCCAGTGCGCCTTCTATAAAGCCCGCGAAGGCATGGGCAAGGTCGACGTCATCGTCACCAACCACGACATGGTGTTGGCCGACCTGGCCCTGGGCGGTGGCGCAGTGCTGCCGGACCCGCGAGACACGATCTACGTGTTCGACGAAGGCCATCACCTGCCGGACAAGGCCATCGGCCATTTCGCCCATTACACCCGGTTGCGTTCCACCGCCGACTGGCTGGAAACCACCGCCAAGAACCTCACCAAACTGTTGGCCCAGCACCCGTTGCCGGGCGACCTGGGCAAGTTCATCGAGCAAGTGCCTGAGCTGGCGCGGGAAATCAAGACGAACCAGCAGTTCATGTTCACCGCCTGCGAGCAGGTGGCCGATTTCAAACCCGGCGAAGATGTTGAGGGCCGCGAGCGGCCACGCCATCGTTTCGTCGGTGGGGTGATCCCAGAACACATGCGCGAAATGGGCATCGAGCTCAAGAAAGGTTTTTCGCGCCTGACCGACCTGTTCACCCGTCTGACCGACCTGCTCAAAGAGGGCATGGATGGCGAGGTCAACATCGGTATCGCCAGCAACCAGGCCGAGGAGTGGTACCCACTGTTTGGCAGTTTGTTGTCCCGCTGCCAAGGCAACTGGGAGTTGTGGACGGCATTCACCGCCGAAGACCCCGAAGACAACCCGCCCATGGCGCGGTGGCTGACCCTGGCCGAAAGCGGTTCGCTGTTCGACATCGAGGTCAATGCCAGTCCGATCCTGGCCGCGGACATGTTGCGTCGCAACCTGTGGAACGTGGCCTATGGCGCGCTGGTGACCTCCGCCACGCTGACCGCCCTGGGCACCTTCGACCGTTTCCGCATGCGTGCCGGCTTGCCGAAAAAAGCCGTCACTGCCGTGGTCCCGAGTCCGTTCCATCACGCGGACGCCGGCGTGCTGCGGGTACCGGACCTCAAGGCCGATCCACGGGATGCCGCCGCCCACACCGCCGCGATCATCCGTGACTTGCCGGCGCTGGTGGAGGGATCGCGAGGCACCCTGGTGCTGTTTTCCTCGCGCAAACAGATGCAGGACGTGTTCGATGGCCTCGACCGTGACTGGCGCAAGCAAGTGTTCATCCAGGGCAACCTGTCGAAACAGGAAACCCTGAACAAGCACAAGGCGCGGGTCGATGGTGGCGACTCCAGCGTGTTGTTCGGCCTGGCGAGTTTTGCCGAAGGCGTGGATTTGCCCGGTGCCTATTGCGAGCACGTGGTGATCGCCAAGATCCCGTTCTCGGTTCCCGACGACCCGGTGGAAGCCGCGTTGGCCGAGTGGATCGAAGCCCGTGGTGGCAACCCCTTCATGGAAATCTCCGTGCCGGACGCCTCGTTGAAACTGGTCCAGGCCTGCGGTCGGTTGCTGCGCACCGAAGAAGATCGCGGCACCATCACCTTGCTCGACCGACGGCTGGTCACCCAGCGCTATGGCAAGGCGATCCTCAACGCCTTGCCGCCGTTTCGGCGGGAGATTTCCTGATCTTCTGGATGGATGCTATTTGTGGCGAGGGAGCTTGCTCCCGCTGGGCTGCGAAGCAGCCCCCCTCAGAAATCTGGTCGCGATCAACCTGGCACACCGCGGTGCCAGGTTTCGGGGCTGCTTCGCAACCCAGCGGGAGCAAGCTCCCTCGCCACAAGGATCAGTGTCCAGCCAGCCGTCCTGTGGCGGTTCCCAAAAGCCTTAATGCCTGAAACAATGCCAGCCACTCTAAAAAGTCTTTGTTTCAAAGGAGTTGCGGGTGCAGATTCAAGGCCATTATGAGCTTCAGTTCGAGGCGGTGCGTGAAGCGTTCGCGGCGCTGTTCGACGATCCTCAGGAGCGCGGTGCGGCGTTGTGCATTCAGGTCGGTGGCCGGACCGTCATCGATCTTTGGGCCGGCACGGCCGACAAGGATGGCAGTGAGGCCTGGCACAGCGACACCATCGCTAATCTGTTTTCTTGCACCAAGACGTTCACCGCCGTTACCGCCCTGCAACTGGTGGCCGAGGGCAAGTTGCAACTGGACGCCCCGGTTGCCCGCTACTGGCCCGGATTCGCCGCAGCCGGCAAGCAATCCATTACTGTGCGCCAGTTGCTTTGCCATCAGGCCGGATTGCCGGCGTTGCGCGAATTGCTGCCGCCCGAAGCGCTCTATGACTGGCAAGCCATGGTCGATGCCCTGGCCGCTGAAACGCCGTGGTGGACGCCGGGCGAAGGCCATGGCTACGCCGCGATCACCTACGGTTGGCTGGTCGGCGAGCTCTTGCGCAGGGCCGACGGTCGTGGTCCGGGCGAGTCCATCGTCGCCCGGGTCGCCAAGCCATTGGGCCTGGATTTTCACGTCGGCCTGGCCGATGAAGAGTTTCATCGCGTAGCCCATATCGCCCGCGGCAAGGGCAACGTTGGCGATGCAGCGGCCCAGCGTCTGCTGCAGGTGACGATGCGTGAACCCACGGCCATGACCACCCGCGCATTCACCAACCCGCCATCGATCATGACCAGTACCAACAAGCCGGAGTGGCGGCGCATGCAGCAACCAGCGGCTAATGGCCACGGCAATGCCCGCAGTCTCGCCGGGTTCTACGCCGGGCTGTTGGACGGAAGCCTGCTGGAAGGGGAAATGCTCGACGAGCTGACTCGCCAGCACAGCTTCGGCGAAGACAAGACATTGTTGACCCAGACCCGTTTCGGCCTGGGCTGCATGCTCGACCAGCCGGATGTACCGAACGCGACCTACGGCCTCGGCCCACGGGCATTCGGTCACCCGGGGGCGGGGGGCTCGATCGGCTTTGCCGATCCGGAACATGATGTGGCGTTCGGCTTCGTGACAAACACCCTCGGGCCTTATGTGTTGATGGACCCACGCGCGCAGAACCTGGCCAGGGTGCTTGCCACTTGTCTGTAATCCGCCATTGAAGGCGATGGGCACAGGAACCTCGTGTCCTTTTCAGTTTCAAAGCGTCTGTTTATGCGGCCCAAACATGGCCTTTTGTTTTTTCATTTACATCATTTTGTGGATATCCAATGTCATCGAATAAAACCCTCGCTCTGGCGCTGTGCTTCGCTATCACCGGTTGCGCACAAACTCCACAAAATGATGCCGAGGGCAGCGGTGGCTGGTGGCCGTTCGGTTCTTCCGACAAAGTGGCGGTCAAGGAAACGGCGCCAACCGCGCCCCTGAAGCCGGCCGCCGTCGCGCCGCAGGCGAAGGCCGAAAGTGCCACCCACTGGTGGTGGCCTTTCTCTTCCGATGATGCGGCCTCGGATGTCGCCAAGAAAGACGAACCGAAGCCTGAAGCCAAGGCACCCGCCACCGTTGCCAAGGCTGAAGCAGCAGCTGAAAGCAACGGCAAGTGGTGGTGGCCGTTCGGCGGCAAGGATCAGGAAACCGCCAAGGCGGTACCGATGCCTGACCCGAAAGTCACCCAGGCCTGGCTCGACGATTACGAACCGAAATTGCGCACCGCGATCAAGGACAGCAAGCTTGAGCTTGAACGTCGCGACAATGTGCTGGTGGTGACCGCGCCAGTGGATGGTTCCTTCAACCCGGACCGTCCGGCGATGCTGCTGCCAGTGACCCTTGGCCCGTTCACGCGCGTAGCCAAGATCCTCGAAGCCGACCCGAAAACCGCCGTGCTGGTCCTCGGCCACGCCGACACCTCGGGCGCTGCGCCGGCCAACCTGAAACTCAGCCAGGAACGCGCCCAGTCCGTGGCGGCGATTTTCCGTCTCAGCGGCTTGCAACGTGATCGCCTGATGCTGCGTGGCATGGGCGCGGTGGCGCCCCGTGCGGCCAACGACAGCGTGGAGGGCCGTGCCTTGAACCGTCGCGTGGAATTGCTGGTCACGCCGGCCAACACCATGGTTGCGCTGCTGAGCAAATACAACATGCCAGCGCCTGCGCCAGTGACGCTGGTGGCAGCCCAGGACGTGAAGCCGGCGGTGGCTCCAGTGCCAGCGCCTGCGGCTAAAAAAGCAGTGGCCCCGACTACCAAAAAAGCCCCGGCCAAAAAAGCCGCCGCCAAGGCTCCCGCGAAGAAAGCCCCGGCCAAGGCAACTGCGAAGAAACCACAACCGGCCAAAGCCGCCGCCGATACCAAGAAAGTCGCGGCCGCCGATACTCCCAAGCAGTGATGGGCTAACCACAAGGAACGCGCCATGACCCAATCGCTGGCTGATATGCGCCGCGACTATACCCGCGACGGCCTGACCGAGGCGCAAGCCCCGGCCGAGCCGTTCGCGCTGTTCCACCAATGGTTCGCCGACGCGGTGAAAACCGAGCAGGCTCCGGTGGAAGCCAACGCCATGACCCTGGCGACGGTGGATGCTGACGGGCGCCCTCATTGCCGGATCCTGCTGCTCAAAGGGCTGGATGCCCTGGGCTTCACGTTCTTCACCAACTACGACAGCGCCAAGGGCCAGCAGCTGGCAGCGAATCCTTTCGCGGCCATGACGTTTTTCTGGCCGGGCCTGGAGCGTCAGGTGCGGATCGAGGGCAAAGTGGTGAAGGTCACGGCGCAGGAGTCGGACGCCTATTATCAGGTGCGGCCGCTGGGCAGCCGTCTCGGAGCCTGGGCCTCACCTCAGAGCCGGGTGATTGCTGGTCGTGGTGAGCTGGAAGATTTGCTCAAGGCCACCGAACAGCGCTTCAGCGACAACCAGCCGCACTGCCCTGAACACTGGGGCGGTTATCGTCTACTGCCCGAGCGCATCGAATTCTGGCAAGGCCGACCGAGCCGTCTGCATGATCGTCTCAACTACCGCCTGCAAGGGGCGAATTGGACTCGCGAGCGTCTGGCGCCTTAGCATCGGGATAACCTGCGGCAGCGGTTTGAAGCCATTGCTGCAGGTCCCGGCGCTTGATGCCTTGCTCTTTGGCGCGTGCCAGTTGTTGCAGCATGTAGGTTTTTTTCTGCTCATCCTGCCCCGCCAACGACAGTGCCAGGTCGCGGTCCATCCAGCGTTTGATGCGCACGTACAGCCACCAGTGGAAGTACAGGCCGGCCACGGTGGTAGCGACTATGATGAAATAATCCATGAAAAATCCTTGGGTCGGTGACGCGGATATCGGAAATTGGCGCTACTGTGAGATGAATTTTTCGGGCGCGCCTGTATCCCACCTGAATGAAACCCCTTTTATCCCGGCGAGGCCGTGACAGGCGTCAAGCTGCGGAGTTTAATGAATACCTGTCTTTTGGAGTTGATGCTATGCGTAAGTCTGTTTTGCTGGTTGCTTCCTTTTCCACGATGGCGATGCTGCTCACTGGCTGCCAGTCGAGCCTGACCGGTGACTCCTACTCCCGTGACGAAGCGCGTCGCGTGCAGACGATTCGCATGGGGACCATCGAATCCCTGCGTCCGGTCAAGATCGAAGGCACCAAGACCCCAATCGGCGGTGCCGCCGGTGCAGTGGTGGGCGGTGTGGGCGGCAGTGCCATTGGTGGCGGCCGTGGCAGTATTGTCGCTGCTGTGATCGGTGCCGTGGCTGGTGGCTTGATTGGCTCGGCTACTGAAGAAGGCTTGACTCGTACTCAGGGTGTGGAAATCACTGTTCGTGAGGACGATGGCAGCATGCGTGCCTATGTGCAGCAGGTTCAGGAGAACGAGGTGTTCCGGGTGGGTGAGCGGGTTCGTATTTCTACTGTGGATGGTACGAGTCGCGTATCGCACTAATTTATGGGCGGGTTTCCTGAGTTGGTGTGTATATCCGTTATTTCGGTAACGGCTACTTAGGGTTCCGCTCTTACAGCGGGTCACTTTTGAAAAGCGCAAAAGTAACCAAAACGCTCATGCCCCACCACTCGGTGCCTCGCGTAGGCTCGGCATGCCCTCACTCCGGCATTGCTCCGTGGGCCGCCGCGAAGGGCCATCCATGGCCCAGCGCGGCTATCCCGGCATCCATGCCGGGATGCCCACTGCGCAATGCCTGCGTTCGGCCATCGTGGTTAACGGGGCGCCGAGATCAACGTCCACCGCGAGGCGGCCTGAGAGCCGACCTGGTTGGGAGTGAACGCGTTCCTCCTGTGGGAGCGAGCCTGCTCGCGAAGGCGGTGTCACTGTCGATGAAAGATGTTGAATGGGCTGGCCTCATCGCGAGCAAGCTCGCTCCCACAATGGTTCTATGTTTTATATAAGTTTTGTGTTTGCTGAATATTTAATGCGAGTCTGCTCGCGATTGTTGCTATTCAACTTAGATGCTCTTGCTCTTGCTCTAGATGTTGATCTCGACGCCCCATTAACCACGCTGGCCGAACGCAGGCATTGCGTAGTGGGCATCCCGGCATGGATGCCGGGATAGCTGCGCTGGGCCATGGATGGCCCTTCGCAGCGGGCCCACGGAGCAATGCCGGAGTGAGGGCATGCCGAGCCTAGGCGAGGCACCGAGTGGTGGGGCAAAGCGTTTTTGGTTACTTTTGGCGCTCTTCCAAAAGTGACCCGCTGTAAGAGCGGAACCCTAAGTAGCCGTTACCGCAGCAACGGATATACACACCAACCCTACTTCTACTTATCCATTAATTACAACTTTCCTAAATACCGGTAGGGAAGGATATCGAGGCCCCGAAACGACTTAAAGACAGATCGCTACACCGCAACGATGCAGCGATCCGCAGTGTTGGAAAGTATCAGGAAGACAACACAACCCGCTTGCGACTGGCCGCCGCCGTCACCGCATAACCCAACAACGCCGCCAGGATCGAACCCGTGAGAATCCCCATCCGGTCCATGCCCGCGTAGTCGCTCACACCAGGCTCGAACGCCAGGGATCCAACGAACAGACTCATGGTGAAACCAATACCGCACAAGATCGCCACGCCCAGTACCTGACCCCAATTGGCCCCGGCAGGCAGGCTGGCAATACCGATTTTCACGGCCAGCCAGGTCAGACCGAACACACCAACGGTCTTGCCCAGCAACAGGCCGATCGCAATCCCCAGCGGCACGTGATGGGTGAAGCTTTCGACCGTGACACCGCTCAGGGACAGGCCAGCGTTGGCGAAGGCGAACAGTGGAAGGATGCCATAGGCCACCCAGGGATGCAGGGCGTGTTCCAGGGTCAACAACGGCGAGGTTTCGGCGTTTTTCGTTCGCAGCGGAATGCAGAACGCCAGGGTCACCCCGGCCAGGGTGGCATGGACACCGCTCTTGAGCACGCAGACCCACAAAATCAGGCCGACCACCATGTAGGGCCCGAGCTTGACCACGCCCATCCGGTTCAGCGCCACCAGTACGGCGATGCAGACGGCCGCCAGTACGAGCGACAAGGTGGACAGGGCGCCGGAGTAAAAGATCGCGATGATGATAATGGCGCCCAGGTCGTCGATGATCGCCAGCGTCATCAGGAACAGCTTGAGCGATACCGGCACTCGCTTGCCCAGCAAGGCCAGCACGCCAAGGGCGAATGCAATGTCGGTGGCCGTCGGTATCGCCCAGCCTGCGAGGGCTGAGGGATTGTCACGGTTGAGGAACCAGTAGATCAGAGCAGGCACCACCATGCCGCCAATCGCCGCCGTACCCGGCAAGACGATTTGCGAGGGTTTCGACAGTTGTCCGTCGAGTACCTCACGTTTGACTTCGAGGCCGATGAGCAGGAAGAACATCGCCATCAGGCCGTCGTTGATCCACAGCAACAACGGTTTGGCGATCTTCAGCGCCCCGATCTGGGCCACCACCGGCGTGTCCAGCAGGCCGTTGTACAGCCAGGAGAGCGGGGAGTTATTGATGGCCAGGGCCAGTATGGAGGCGGCGATCAATAGCAGGCCGCTGGCCGCTTCCAGTTGGAAAAAACGTGTCAAGGAATTACGTAGAGGCACGATCGCTCTCCATTCATCGAATCAAAAGATGGCACACCCTAACCCGTACTGTTAGTTGTTAAAACAAAAGTTATATTCTTTTTTTGTTATATGTCGTTACAACGGGTGCGCTGCACAGTCGGGCAGTTACGGGGCATATTGGACCTTAGCTGTACCTGTGCGCGATGTCGGTTTTTTCCTAAGCTTGCGCCTGGTTTTTCCGAGACCACGTCGCGCCTGCATGACCGTCAGGTTTCCCCGTGCCAAACCGATCCAGTGAGATAACACCATGAACGACCACCGCCAGTGGGCGCGCGAAGCGATTCGTATCATTGAGGCTGATTTCCAGCGCAGTGCCGATACGCACCTGATTCCCCTGCCGCTGCCAGGCCTGCCAGGGATCGAGCTGTACTTCAAGGATGAGTCCAGCCATCCCACTGGCAGCCTCAAGCATCGGCTGGCTCGCTCGCTGTTCCTCTACGCGTTGTGTAACGGCTGGCTCAAGCCCGGCGCTCCGGTGATCGAAGCTTCCAGCGGCTCGACGGCCATTTCGGAGGCGTACTTTGCCAGGCTGTTGGGCCTGCCCTTTATTGCGGTGATGCCGGCGACCACCTCCAGGGAAAAAATCGCACAGATCGCTTTCTACGGCGGCCAGAGCCATCTGGTGGACGATCCTACGCAGATTTACGCGGAGTCTGAACGCCTGGCCCGCGAGCATGACGGACACTTTATCGATCAGTTCACCTACGCCGAGCGCGCCACGGACTGGAGGGCCAATAACAACATTGCCGAGTCGATCTTCCAGCAGATGCGCTTTGAGCGCCATCCGGAGCCGAGCTGGCTGATTTCCAGCCCCGGCACCGGCGGTACCACGGCGACCCTGGGGCGCTACGTTCGCTATCGACAGCATGGCACCCGCGTGCTGTGTGCTGACGCCGAGCGTTCGGTGTTCTTCGATTATTACTGCAGCGGCGATGCCAGCCTGCGTCTGGATTGTGGCTCGCGCATCGAGGGCATCGGCCGGCCACGGGTCGAGGCGTCGTTCTTGCCGAAAGTCATCGATGCGATGGTCAAGGTGCCGGACGCCTTGTCACTGGCGGCCATGCACTACCTGGCCCAGCGCTTGGGACGACGGGTTGGCGGATCCAGCGGTACCAATCTGATCGGCGCGCTGATCGCCGCGAGGCAGATGGTTGAGGCGGGGGAGTCAGGTTCGATCGTGGCGATTTTGTGTGACGGCGGCGAGCGCTATGCCACGACCTATTACGATCCGGCGTGGCTCAAGGCCCAGGGCTATGAGTTGAGTGGGCTGATAGATGCCGTGGCGGCGAGTGTGGAGCGAGGGGATGCGCTGCCGGAGAGTGTGTTGCGGGCTAATATCTGAAACTTGAAAACCCTGGGACCCCTTGTGGGAGCGAGCTTGCTCGCGATAACGGTGGATCAGTCAACATCTGTGTTGAATGCCAGTCCGCCATCGCGAGCAAGCTCGCTCACAGGGTAATGCTGTTTACTTAGGCCTGTGGCTGCCTTGAGTGAATAGCATTGTCCCCTCAGGCCTCGAGGCCGAGGATATCCCGCGCTACGGCCTCGGCAATCCGGATCCCGTCCACGCCTGCCGAGAGGATTCCGCCCGCGTAACCGGCGCCTTCGCCCGCCGGGAAAAGCCCCTTCACATTCAGGCTCTGCAGTGATTCGTTGCGGGTCATGCGCAGTGGCGACGAGGTGCGGGTTTCGATACCGGTCAGCACTGCGTCGTGCAGCGAATAGCCGCGGATCTGCTTCTCGAACGCTGGCAAGGCTTCGCGGATGGCTTCGATGGCAAAGTCCGGCAGGGCCAGGGCCAGGTCGCCCAGCAAGACGCCTGGCTTGTAGGAAGGTTCGACGCTGCCCAGAGCCGTTGACGGTTTGCCGGCGATGAAATCGCCCACCAGCTGCGCCGGGGCTTCGTAGTTGCTGCCGCCGAGGACGAAAGCATGGGATTCCAGGCGTTCCTGCAGCTCGATCCCCGCCAGTGGGCCGCCGGGAAAATCGACTTCTGGAGTGATGCCGACGACGATGCCTGAGTTGGCGTTGCGCTCGTTGCGCGAATATTGGCTCATACCATTGGTCACGACGCGGTTCGGCTCGGAAGTCGCCGCCACCACGGTTCCGCCCGGGCACATGCAGAAGCTGTACACCGAGCGACCGTTCTTGGCGTGGTGCACCAGTTTGTAGTCCGCGGCACCGAGTTTCGGGTGGCCGGCGTACTTGCCCAGGCGCGCGCTGTCGATCAGCGATTGCGGGTGTTCGATACGGAAACCCACCGAAAACGGCTTGGCTTCCATGTACACACCGCGGCTGTGAAGCATGCGGAAGGTGTCCCGGGCGCTGTGGCCCAGGGCCAGGATCACATGCCTTGAATGAATCCGTTCGCCGCTGGCCAGTTCGACGCCGACCAGTTGGCCGTTCTCGATCAGTACATCGGTGACCCGCTCCTGGAAGCGCACCTCACCGCCCATGGCGCGAATCTGCTCACGCATGTTCTCCACCACGCCTGTCAGACGGAACGTACCGATGTGTGGCTTGCTGACGTAAAGGATTTCTTCCGGTGCGCCGGCCTTGACGAATTCGTGCAGGACCTTGCGGCCAAGGAATTTCGGGTCCTTGATCTGGCTGTACAGCTTGCCATCGGAAAACGTTCCCGCGCCGCCCTCGCCAAATTGCACATTGGATTCGGGGTTAAGCACGTTTTTGCGCCACAGGCCCCAGGTGTCCTTGGTTCGCTGGCGCACTTCCGGGCCGCGCTCGAGGATGATCGGCTTGAAGCCCATTTGTGCCAGCAGCATGGCGGCGAAGATCCCGCACGGGCCGAAGCCGACGACAATCGGCCGTTGGTCCAGATCGGCCGGCGCCTGGCCCACCATGTTGTAGCTGACATCCGGCGCTTCGTTGACGTTGCGGTCATCGGCGAACTTGCGCAGCAAGCTGGCTTCATCGCGCACCGTCAGGTCGATGGTGTAGATGAAGCACAGTTCGGATGATTTTTTGCGCGCGTCGTAGCTGCGCTTGAACAAGGTGAAGTCGACCAGGTCATCGCTGGCGATGCCCAGGCGCTGCACGATGGCAGGGCGCAGGTCTTCTTCGGGATGGTCGATCGGCAGCTTGAGTTCGGTGATTCGTAACATGACGGGATCCGGTTCGCGGGGCGCACAACTGCGCCAAGGCGTTAACCGGCGATTATAAGCCAAAACTGTCGAATCAGTCGTTGCGCGCACCACCGAAGTAGGCGCAGCCACGCTGGACCTGGCCGTTGACCCGCAGTTCGGCGCTCATGTGCTGAACGCTGGCGGTCACGCTGTCGACGCAGCGCTGGGGCGTGACCCAGAGCTCAACCTTCTGGCCATTGGCCTCGGTGCTGAGATTGAAACGGCCATCGCCCAGTTGTTCCTCCATGAAAGGCACGGCCAGCGGCGGTTGGCCCTCACGTTCGAGCACCAGGCCCTTGCCGCTGGCCTTGAGGTTCCACTCGGGAGCATGGCCGGCGGCGCGCAGGGTCAACAATCTGAAATCCCCGTCATCGCAAGCGCTGCTCGAGCGCTCCAGGCGATACAGCTGTTCCAGGTCCAATTGGCTGTCGGTACCGGCCGCTGCGCTGGAGACGATACGACCGCGCACGTCGGCAAACACCTTGCCCTGGTCATCGGCCAGGCTGGCGGCTTGTTGCAGCACACTGGTGCCGCCGCTGTCGTTGACGATGTAGCGGCGCTGGTCCTGGCATGGCTGGAACACCAGCTTGCCGTCGGCCGCCGTGAGCTCGCCCTGCATGCGCGTCTGGTCGGCGTGGGAGGCACTCTGACGCGGGGCGTCGAGCAATTGGCAGCCGGCAAAGAGCGGCAGGAGGGCGACAAACAGCAGGGAGCGGGCGGCACGCATTATTGGGTCTCCAGACAAGTGCCGCCACGTTATCAGACTGATCCTGCATCACAAGGGGTGTTAGCCCACGTGAAAGGTCTGACCGGTTTGTAGGCCTTCGACACTCTTGGCGTAGGCCAATGCGACATCGGCGGCCGGAACCGGTTTGTAGCCGCGGAAGTAAGGGGCGTATTTGTCCATGGCTTCCAGCAACACGTTCGGGCTCACCGAGTTGACCCGCAAGCCCCGTGGCAACTCGATTGCCGCAGCGCGCACGAAACTGTCCAGGGCACCGTTGACCAAGGCGGCCGAGGCGCCGCTCTTGATCGGGTCATGGCTGAGCACGCCCGTGGTAAAGGTGAAGGACGCACCGTCGTTGGCGAATTCGCGGCCGATCAGCAGCAGGTTGACCTGGCCCATCAGTTTGTCTTTCAAACCGAGGGTGAAGCTTTCTTCGGTCATGTCGCCCAAGGGGGCAAAAGTGACATTGCCCGCTGCGCAGATCAGCGCATCGAAGCGTCCGGTTTTTTCGAACAGGGCGCGGATCGAGGCGCTGTCGCTGATGTCCACGTGCAGTTCACCGCTTTGGCGGCCGATTCGAATAATTTCGTGGCGTGGCGACAGTTCGTTATCAATGGCCGAACCGATGGTGCCGTGGGCGCCGATCAACAGGATTTTCATGAGTTTGTTCCTCAGTGGGTTGAACGAGTTTGTAGTCTAGAGAGCTTCTTTCCATTGATAATCACGCTAATTGGCAACCTTTGGTTTTCATTTGGAAACAATGGCAATGAGCGAGATGGATGATCTGGCGGCGTTTGCCGTATTGATGGAAGCTGGCAGCTTCACCTTGGCTGCCCAGCAGTTGGGGTGCAGCAAGGGCCAGTTGTCCAAGCGCATTAGTCTGTTGGAGAGCCGGTTTTGCGTGGTATTGCTGCAACGCACCACGCGGCGCTTGAGCCTCACGGCGGCCGGCGCGGCGTTGTTGCCCCAGGCCCAGGCATTGCTGGTGCAGGTGGAAAGGGCGCGTCAGGCATTGGCTCGGTTGAAGGACGATATTTCCGGACCGGTGCGTATGACGGTTCCGGTTTCGTTAGGCGAAACCTTCTTTGAGGGATTGTTGCTGGAGTTCGCGGGTAAGTATCCCGACGTGCAGATTGAACTGGAGCTCAACAACGGTTACCGCGACCTGTCCCGCGATGGCTTCGACTTGGCGATCCGCTCCGACGCCGCCATTGATGAGCGCTTGGTGGCCCGGCCGTTGCTGGCGTGGCATGAGATGACCTGTGCCAGCCCGGACTATCTCGAACGTTATGGCGAGCCTGAAACCCCTCAGGCACTGGCGGAACATCGTTGTCTGCTCAACAGCCATTACAGTGGCCGGGAAGAATGGCTCTATCACCAGCAACACGAATTGTTGCGAGTGCGGGTGTCGGGGCCGTTCGCCAGCAACCACTACAGTCTGTTGAAAAAAGCCGCCCTGGCCGGCGCCGGCATCGCCCGGCTGCCGTCGTACCTGCTGCATGAAGAATTGGCCGACGGACGCCTGCGCTGGTTACTACGCGATTACCAGACCCGTCGCATGCCGATGTACCTGGTGCACCCGTATCAAGGCGGGTTGCCCAAGCGCACCCAGGTGCTGGCCGACTATTTGATCGATTGGTTCAAGCGCAGCGGGGAGGCGTTGGATCGGCTTCAGCGATAGCGCCGGGCGATCAGGTGATCAATCGACAACACCCCCGGTCCGCGTGCCATCAAGTAGAGCAACACCGCCGCCCAGGTGCCATGGGTTGGATAGGCGTCCGGGTAGACAAACAACTGAATGGTCAACGTCATACCCAGCAAGGCCATCGCCGAGAAACGTGTTGCCAGGCCAAACAGAATCAACACCGGGAACACATGTTCGGCCGAGGCCGCCAGGTACGCCGCCAGTTCGGGCGACAGCAACGGCAGGGCATACTCGCTTTTGAATAGGGGAATGGTCGAGTCCGCCAGATGCGGCAAACCGATCTGGAAGGTGCCGTCGAGCAGGTCGATGGCCAGGCCTTCGATTTTGGTCTGGCCGGATTTCCAGAATACCGCGGCAATGGAAAATCGCCCCAAGAAGGCGATCAGGCTGTGGGGGATTTTCTCCAGCCATTGAATGAGACCGGCAATCAGGGCTTTCATTGGGATACCTGTTCGGCTAGGAGATGGGTGATGGCCTGGTGGCGGATGAGCCCCGCCAGGGTGTGTTCCAAGTCAAGATCGATTGAGGCCTCAATGGCAGCAGTCAGGGAAAACCCTTGTTGCAGGGCTGCGATGAACCCATGGGCAGCGCGACTGATCGCATACACCTCCGCGTCCAGGCCGTTGCGCAGCACCAAGGCGTTTTGCGCGGGAAACGTTTCGAACGGGACAGGCGTCTGGTGCTGATGGGCGGCCCAGATCGTCACCACGGCGTAGGGGGATTGCAGCAGGCGCAGTGACGGGTGAAGCCCGATCTTCAGGTGCCCCGCCAGCGTGGGGGACGACAGCGCCGCCACGATTCGTTCTTGCGCCATGGGCTCGGCGTCGGCGGCATGCCAGGCTTGCACATGCAGTCGCTCCAGCCGAGCGACGTCCGCCAGGTAAGGCACGCTGGCGGCGGGCTCGAAGTGTTCGATGAACTCGGCAAAGTCGCCCCCGTACTCGTTCATCACCGGGCTGCGCGGCGGCGTCGATTGAACAAAGACCCCGGCCATGGCCCGGAAGAATTCCTCGCCCACCAGTTGCGCCACCACCGGGTAGTTGTCGGCCAGGGCGTTGATCAATGAGCTGAGTACGTTGTTGCGGTACACCGCGAAACGGCTTTCCGCAGCCGCACCATTGGCGCTGACCAGGCCGGGCGGACACGCCTTGTGCGGGTCGAGCAGGGCGACGGCAAATGCGTGTTGGTTGCTCATGGCCGGGCTCCAGCGGCGCTCAACAGTTGATCGGCCTGGCGTGCTTCGGCCAGCAGCACCTCCCATGCAGGGAGGTGGTTGTCGCGTTCGATCAAGGTGGCGACCGGCCCGGTTCGCTCCAGTGCCTGGAGATACAGTTGCCAGACCGCATGGTCGACGGGGGCGCCGTGATCGTCTATCAACAGGCGCTCGCCGAGGTTGTCGGAATCTTCGGCAAAGCCGGCCAGGTGAATCTCGCCGGTCGCTTGCAGAGGCAGGGCGTCGAGATAGGCCAATGGATCGCGGCAATGGTTGACGCACGAAACGTAGACGTTGTTCACATCCAGCAGCAGGCCGCAGCCGGTGCGACGGATCACTTCGCTCATGAACTGTGGCTCGTCGAAAGTCGAGGTTTCAAAGGCCAGGTAGGTGGCCGGGTTTTCCAGCAACAGCGTGCGCTTGAGGCTGGACTGCACTTGGTCGACGTGTTCGCAGACCCGGTCGAGGGTTGCCTCGTCATAGGCCAGGGGGAGCAGGTCGTTGAGAAACACCGGGCCGTGGCTGGACCAGGCCAGGTGTTCGGAAAAGGATTGGGGCTGATAGCGTTCGATCAATGCGGCCAGGCGCTGTACATGGGCGACATCCAGCGGCCCCTCCCCACCGATCGACAGGCCGACGCCATGCAACGACAGCGGATAGTGTTCGCGTATCAGCCCCAGGAAGTGATGAAGCGGCCCGCCGGCCACCATGTAGTTTTCCGCGTGCACTTCGAAGAAACCCAGATCCGGTCGGGTCTGCAGCACCTCACGAAAATGCGCACTCTTGAGCCCCAACCCTGCCCTTGGCGGCAGCCGGCTATCAGTGGCGAGGGACGGGCTGTTCAACATGGTGGCGGGCCTCAGGCGGATGCGATCAGGACTTGGCTTTGAACGCTTCGAGCTGGCCGAAACCGGTGGGGGAGGTTTTGCTTTCCATGGTGGTGCAAGTGCCTTTAGGTACCGATTTCCAGGCGTTGGCCTGATAGTCCATTTTCGCGGTACCGGCGCAGGTGGTGCCGGCGCCGGCGGCGCAGTCGTTCTTGCCTTTGAGGGCAACGCCGAAGCATTTTTCCATGGTGTCGTCGGCTGCGTGAACGGTCGAGACGGCTGTCATGCTCAGGGCTGAACCCAGGGCGAGGACCAAGGCAGCGGCGGACAGGGTACGGGTCGAAGCAGTCATGATGATTCTCCAGTCTTCAGGGAAATGAACCGGCGTTAGCGCCGGTCTGCTGAACTAGAGAAGGGAGGTGGGGAAGTGTTACAGCGCGACCTTATTATTTTTCAGATACGCCTAACCCTGTGGCGAGGGAGCAAGCTCCCGCTGGGTCGCGCAGCGGCCCCAAGATCTTACGGTCGCTGCGCAACCGAGCGGGAGCAAGCTCCCTCGCCACAGGGGGTTGCGGGTGGCCCGGGCAAAAAAAAACGGCCCGCAGGCCGTTCTTCTTGACGCAACAGACTCAACCGCCCAGATACGCCTCGCGCACTTTCGGATCGGTCAGCAGGGCTTCACCGGTGCCTTGCATCACCACCCGGCCGTTCTCCAGCACGTACGCCCGGTCGGCGATTTTCAGCGCCTGGTTGGCGTTCTGTTCTACCAGGAACACCGTCACGCCATCCTTGCGCAACTGTTCGATGATGTCGAAGATCTGCTGGATGATGATCGGTGCCAGGCCCAGGGAAGGCTCGTCGAGCAGCAGCAGCTTGGGCTTGCTCATCAGCGCACGGCCGATGGCGAGCATTTGCTGTTCGCCGCCGGACATGGTGCCGCCGCGCTGGTTGAAGCGTTCTTTCAGGCGTGGGAAAAGGTGCAGCACCTTGTCCATCTGTTCCTGATAGTCGCTCTTGTCGGTGAAGAAGCCGCCCATGGCGAGGTTTTCTTCCACGGTCAGCCGGGCAAACACCCGACGTCCCTCCGGCACCACCGCGATGCTCTTGCGCATGATCTGTGACGAATCCTGGCCCACCAGCTCCTCACCCATGTAGCGGATGCTGCCGCTGTGGGCCTGGGGCGAACCGCAGAGCGTCATCAGCAGGGTGGATTTGCCGGCACCGTTGGCACCGATCAGCGTCACGATCTCGCCCTGGCGGACTTCGACGTTGACGCTGTGCAGCGCCTGGATCTTGCCATAGAAGGTGGAAACGTTTTCGAATTGCAGCATTTACGCTTCCCCCAGGTAGGCTTTGATCACTTCGGGATTGTCGCGGATCTGTTCCGGCGAACCATCGGCCAGGGGCGTGCCCTGGTTGATCACGACGATGTGGTCGGAAATGCTCATGACCAGCTTCATGTCGTGCTCGATCAGCAGCACGGTGACGTTGTGCTCCTCACGCAGCACCCCGATCAGCGCTTTCAGGTCTTCGGTTTCCTTCGGGTTCAGGCCGGCGGCCGGTTCGTCGAGCATGAGGATCCGTGGACGGGTCATCATGCAGCGGGCGATTTCCAGGCGTCGTTGCTGACCGTAGGCCAGGGTCCCGGCGGTCCGGTTGGCGAACTCCTTGAGATTGACCTTTTCCAGCCAGTACTCGGCGTACTCCATGGCCTCGCGTTCGCTCTTGCGGAACGCCGGGGTCTTGAACAGGCCGGCAAAGAAGTTGGTGTTCAGGTGACGATGCTGGGCGATCAACAGGTTCTCGACCGCTGTCATGTCCTTGAACAACCGCACGTTCTGGAAGGTACGCACCACGCCTTTGCGGGCGATGTGGTGGCCGGGCAGGCCCTGGATCGGTTCACCGTCCAGCAGGATGGTACCGCCGGTGGGCTGGTAGAAACCGGTCAGGCAGTTGAACACGGTGGTCTTACCCGCGCCGTTCGGCCCGATCAATGCCACCACCTGTTTCTCTTTCACGGTCAGGGCCACGCCGTTGACCGCCAGCAAACCGCCGAAGCGCATGCTCAAGTTTTCGACTTTCAGAATCTCGCGGCTCATTTGCGCAGCTCCATGTGCGGGCGTTGCATCGGCAGCAGACCTTGAGGACGCCAGATCATCATCAGCACCATCAAGGCGCCGAACATCAACATGCGGTATTCGCTGAACTCACGCATCATTTCCGGCAGCAGGATCATCACGATGGCCGCCAGGATCACTCCCAGTTGCGAGCCCATCCCGCCCAACACCACGATGGCGAGGATGATCGCCGACTCGATGAAGGTGAAGGACTCCGGCGTCACCAGGCCCTGGCGGGCGGCGAAGAAGCTACCGGCAAAACCGGCGAACGCGGCACCGAGGGTGAAGGCCGACAGTTTGATCACGGTCGGGTTGAGACCCAGCGCTCGGCAGGCGATTTCGTCTTCACGCAGCGCTTCCCACGCACGGCCAATCGGCATGCGCAGCAGGCGGTTGATGACGAACAGCGCGGCCAAGGCCAGCAACAGCGCAACCAGGTAGAGGAAAATCACCTTGTTGATCGAGCTGTATTCCAGGCCGAAGTACTCGTGGAAGGTCTGCAGGCCTTCGGCGGCGGTTCTATCGAAGGTCAGTCCGAAAAACGTTGGCTTCGGGATGTTGCTGATGCCATTCGGACCGCCGGTGATCTCGGTCAGGTTGCGCAGGAACAGACGGATGATCTCGCCGAAGCCCAGGGTCACGATCGCCAGGTAGTCGCCGCGCAAGCGCAGCACCGGGAAGCCCAGCAGGAAGCCGAAGGTGGCGGCCATCATCCCGGCGATCGGCAGGCAGATCCAGAAGCTCAGGCCGAAGTAGTGAGACAGCAGCGCATAGCTGTAGGCCCCGACGGCGTAGAAGCCCACGTAGCCCAGGTCCAGCAGGCCGGCCAGGCCTACTACGATGTTCAGGCCCAGGCCCAGCATCACGTAGATCAGGATCAGCGTGGCGATATCCACCGCCCCACGGGAGCCGAAGAACGGCCAGACCAGTGCCACGACGATCAGGGCCAGCACGATCCAGCGCTGGGTGGTCGGCAGGGTCAGGAAGTTGCTGGCCTTGGCCGGGATCACCGGCAGGCCGGGGGACGACTTCCAGGCCGCGCTGATCTGCGTGCTGAACAACACACGCAGGAACATCAGGACCGAACACACGGCGATGATCGCCAGGGTGGTCGGACTGGTGCCGTGCACCTCCAGGTTGATGCCAACGATGGTCAGTTTAAGACCGAGTACCGGGTAGGCCACGGCCCAGACCAGCAGGGCGCTGAAGAGCGCCGATTTGAGATGCCTAGTCATACTTTTTCAACCTCCGGGCGGCCCAGGATGCCGGTCGGCCGGAATAACAGAACCAGAACCAACAAGCCGAACGCGACGACGTCCTTGTACTGGTCGCCGAAGATGTCGGCGCCAAAGGCTTCCGCTACGCCCAGCACCAGCCCGCCGAGCATCGCTCCGGGGATGCTGCCGATGCCGCCCAATACTGCGGCAGTGAAGGCCTTGAGGCCCACGAGGAAGCCGGCGTTGGGGTTGATCACGCCGTATTGCATGCTCAACAGCACCGCGGCGATGGCCGCCAGGGCCGCACCGATGACGAAGGTCAGGGCGATGATGTTGTTGGTGTTGATGCCCAGCAGGTTGGCCATCTTGATGTCTTCGGCGCAGGCGCGGCAGGCGCGGCCCAGGCGGGAGCGGGAGATGAACAGCGTCAGGCCGAGCATGGCGACCAGGGTCACCACGAACACCACGATTTGCATGTAGGAAATCAGCACTTCATGTGCGCCACCTGGCCCGATGGTGAAGTTGCCCGGAATCAGGTTGGGGATGGATTTGTCCTTGGAGTCTTGCGAAAGCAGCACCGTGTTCTGCAGGAAGATCGACATACCAATGGCGGAAATCAGCGGAATCAGACGGTTGCTGCCGCGCAGGGGGCGGTAGGCGATCCGTTCGATGCTGTAGCCATACGAACTGGTGACCACGATGCTCGCGATGAATGCCGCGGTCATCAATAGCGGGACACTGTCGAGTCCCATCATGGCCAGCCCGGCGATGGCGATGAACGCCACGTAGGAGCCGATCATGTACACCTCGCCGTGGGCGAAGTTGATCATTCCAATGATGCCGTAAACCATCGTATAGCCGATGGCGATCAGGGCATACGTGCTGCCAACGGTCAGGCCGTTAACCAGCTGCTGGAAGAAGTGATAGATGTCAGGCATTACAGCGCTCCTAAAAACCTGATACGCATTTCACTGGTGGAGTCATTTTCCCGCCCGGCCCCGTGGATCTGCATCCACTTCGAGCACGAGGTTTGCCAGCGAACCGCTGATGACGGTTTTGAGATTTTCAGGTGGGGAGACTGGCGGATCACGCCAGCGCGGCCCAATACATTTAAAACAAAGCCCACGGCACGCCGTGGGCTTTATTGGCAGTCAGTCAGGCCAGGCCTTACTGAGGCGAAGCTTCGGTTTTAGGTTTGCCGAAATGCCACTCGTAAACCACGAACTTGAAGTCCTTCAGGTCGCCCTTGGCGTCAAAGCTCAGGTCACCGGTAGGGGTCTTGAAGGTGCCGGCGTGGATGGCTTCAGCCACTTTGCCTGCGTCTTCGCTCTTGGCAGCCTTGATGGCGTCGGCGATCACGGTCACTGCGGAGTAGGACGGGAACACGAACGGACCGCTTGGGTCTTCCTTCTTGGCCTTGAATGCGTCAGCCAGGGCAATGTTGGCTGGATCCTGGTCGAAGGATTTCGGCAGGGTCACCAGCAGGCCTTCGGAGGACTCCTTGGCGATCTGCGAAATCGAGTCGTTACCCACGCCTTCCGGCCCCATGAACTTGGCTTTCAGGCCTTTTTCCTGGGATTGACGCAGGATCAGGCCCAGTTCCGGGTGGTAGCCGCCGTAGTAGACGAAGTCGACGTTGGCTTGCTTGAGCTTGGCGATCATCGAGGAGAAGTCTTTGTCGCCAGCGTTCACGCCTTCGAACACGGCAACCTTGACGCCTTTGCCTTCGAGGGTTTTCTTCACAGCGCTGGCGATGCCTTCACCGTACTGCTGCTTGTCGTGCAGGACCGCAACGATTTTCGGCTTGACGTGGTCGGCGATGTAGTTGCCGGCCGCAGGGCCTTGGGCGCTGTCCAGGCCGATGGTGCGGAAGATCATCTTGTAGCCGCGAGCGGTGATGTCCGGGCTGGTAGCGGCCGGGGTGATCATGATCACGCCTTCGTCTTCATAGATGTCCGAAGCCGGCTGGGTGGAGCTGGAGCACAGGTGGCCAACCACGAACTTGATGCCGTCGTTGACGACTTTGTTCGCGACCGCGACCGCTTGTTTTGGATCACAGGCGTCATCGTATTCAACGGCTTCAAGTTTCTTGCCGTCGACGCCACCCTTGGCGTTGATCTGTTCGATGGCCATCTTGGCGCCACTGAACTGCATGTCGCCGTACTGGGCTACAGGGCCGGTTTTTGGGCCGGCGATGCCGATCTTGATGGTGTCGGCGGCGAACGAATGGCTGGCAACCCCGGCCAGAACCATAGCGGCAAACAGTTTGGAAATCTGCTTAGTAGCCTTAGTCATAGTGCTCCACTCATGCTGTTGTAGTTTTTATAGTCCTGGCGCCGTAGCAGCAGAACCGGGTCAGATATCTTGGATATCCTCGCGGAAAATGCCCCCGGCAACTGTACCGGTACAGTGTAGAGCGCCGATTGTTGGCAAGGGAAGCTGGCGCTTGGGGGCAAAACCTGAGGGTGTCGCTTAATTGAAAGAAAAAGACAGAATGGCGGCGGGGTTTGTCCGGTGAAATCGGCAATCCTTGGCTTTCCTGCGCTTTTCAATCGGTGCTGCAAATTGCTACCGGGTTTTTCTGCCAGACCACCGACGTTATCATTCGCGCCGATTTCTTTTCCGGACAGGTCCCATGAATCAAGAACCTAGCACCCTCTATGCCAAACTGCTTGGTGAAACCGCACCTATTACCTGGAAAGAGCTGGAGCCGTTCTTCGCCAAGGGTGCCCTATTGTGGGTCGATCCGGCACTGGATTTGATCGCCGCGGCCGAAGCCGTTGCCGAGGACGAAGGTACCAAAGTCGCCGCCTGGCTGGCCGCCGAGCAGGTCGCCAAGCTGTCTGAAACGCGGGCGCTGGATTTTCTGGAGCGTGATCCGCAGCTTTGGGCCGTGGTGGTTTCACCTTGGATTTTGATCCAGGAAAGAGCATCGAATTGATCTGCGCACCAATTTGGTTCGTTATTGTTATCGCGGGAAAGTGTGTAGGTGAGTAGCGTGATGGCACCCTGCCGTGGCGAAACGCCACAGGGGAGGGTGACGTATACGTAACGGGAACAGTTTATTGGGCAGCCTTTGGGCTGCTTAATTGTTTCTGGATGTTGTTTGTGTGGGGCTTTGAGGCCGCCATCGCGAGCAAGCTCGCTCCCACAGAGGATTGTGAACACTGTCCAATGTGGGAGCGAGCTTGCTCGCGATGAGGGGCGACGCGGTGCTGCGCCTGGCCTCAGTAAGTCTTGCCAGTATGGTTGTTCAGAGAAATAACCTTGGTCTTGCCAATGCGGTGACGGTAGATCTCGCGCAGGTATTTGATGGCCTTCTTCACGCAGTCGCGGGACAGGCGGATGTCGTTGATCGAGACGAACTTGTCCTTGTCGCTGATCAGCTCGCGGTATTTCTTCTCGTACATCGGCTTGATCGCGTACCAGTTGGTGTCGAGGATTTTCGCCGGGTTTTCGAATTCGTTGAGCAGTTCGTCGATCCGTGCTTCGTCGAAGTCTTCATTGATGATGAAGTCCAGGATCGAGTTGTCCAGGGTGTCGTCGAAACGGTACGGGTTGCGCGCGAAGCAGCGTTTGATGAAGGCCACGATCAGGGTCAGGAAGTCATCCGACAGGCACGGGCTCTTGGCGATCAGGGTGGTCAGTGACAAGTTGGCCGAGGCGCCGATCACCAATGCGTAACGCTTGAGCGTGGTGTTGGGGAACAGGCTGTTGAGGTGGGTCTTGAGCCGGTTCAGGTCCATGTAGGACAGCTTGTAGTCCTTGGGCAACGAGACGATGGACACCACCGACGAGCAGTTCTTGAAGAAGTGCAGGTCATGCAGCGCCGCAGCGTCGTAGCCAGAGTTCTTGTACTGCTCCAGCGAGGCACGGTAGCGCTTCGATTCGATCGGCAGCAGGCTGATGCCTTCGATGGCCTGGGTGACTTTGTTGAAGTGCGGCAGGTCGATGGAGCGGAAGAACAGGTCGTCTATGTTCAGGCGCGGCGGTTCTTTCTCGAACACCTTGAACTTGTCGCCGCTGGGCGCCGGGGTTTCCGGGACGACGGATTCGGCGTAGGCAATCGCCACCGGGCCAGCCAGGCTCATGAACAGGTCGTTGGCGTCCAGGCGAATGGTTTCGCCGATGTCGATGCCGGCACGGCGGAAATAGTTCTGGTCGTAGTCGGTGGTCACGGCCTGGGCCGTCAGGATGTTGAAAATCTGCTGGGAGATGTACTGGTTGGCGTGCTTTTCCATGGCATTGACATCAATGTTCTGGATGTTGCCGTCATCGCTCTCCTCGGCGTAACGCATGATGTCGTTGGAGATCAGCATCATCGCGTTCCACGGGCGGATACGGCCCATGACGCTGGCTTCGCTGCTGTCTTCGTTGGCGAAGTTGTACGAGAAATCCCATTCTTCCGACAGGTATTTGCACAGCAGGCGTCCGGCGTTGATGTGCAGGGCTTCGGACATTTCGCTACGGTGATCGGAGATGTTCGGCAGCACGCAGATGCCGCTGGTGAAGATCGGTTCGAAGACGAAGGAATGACCGCTCTTGCTGTCGTGTTCGTCCATCGGCTTGGTGTCGAACGTCTTGTTCATGTACGAATACTGTTGGGCCAGGCCGAACTCCGAGGCCATGCCCGAACCGGTACCGCCGCCGGCACTGAAGATCGAGAAGTACAGGCGCGACTGGTTGGCCTTGATGCCGCAGCTATCGATCAGGTACGAGTGGATCATTTTCCAGTCGGGGCTGGAGAAACGCTGGGTGTCCTTGTTCAGGATGATCTTGGCCAGGTATTGACCCAGGATCGGCGCGTTACCGGCGCCACCGGCATGGACTTCCGACAGGTCCATGATTTTCATTTTGCTGTAGTCGCGCAAAAAGCCGCTTTTTTCGCCCTTGCGTGAGAAGCGGATGCGCCCGGCGATGTCCTTGTCCAGGTCGCCGAGCATCACCAGCGGCTCCACCAGGAACACCGGCTTACTGGCCTTGCTGGTGCCCAGGCGCAGGTTGTTGCGGATCCACTGGGCGGGGCTGTAGCCCTTGTCGCTGTAGGCTTTGTCTTCGGCATTGAATTCGTTGAGGTAGAACTTGCGGGCGTTGTACACGAGTTCCGCCACGTCCAGGGCAATGTTGGAACCGCAGCGTCCCAGGCCGATCAGGCATACCGACGGGAATTCCTGCTGGGCGCGGTCACTCTCGTCCTCCACCAGGTGGGGCGGTCGCGGGAATACCGCGTCGCGCAGCCCATCGAGGTTGTCGAGGATCCGGTCGGTGTTGGTTTCGGTGAAGTATAGGTACTGCTGGCTTGCCAAGGGGCGCGAGCGGCTCGATGCCTTCGGGGTTTCAGGGCCGTTGGCGGCCGGGCTCAGGGTCAGATCGGATACCGCAGTGGCCGTATTTTTTTTAGAGGTCATGGTGCGCCATATGTCTGGACTGGTCGGCTCGAAGAAGGGTGCCATCGAACCATCACGGATGGGGGCTCGCGTCTGTAATGGCGCGAATGTCGGCCCAAGGGCTCAGCGCTACAGCCTGAGCTGCGCTTGGGAGAATCTTTTTTCCTGATCATGATGAATCGGCTGCTGAAGGATGATCTTTAATCAAGCATGGGCGAAATGATGGCATTTTTTAACGGGTGCGACCCTGTGCCGCGACACGCCGGTTTGCCATGGTCGGGTATCAGCCTTGCGAATGATTGAAGACAGCCCCCGCCCCACTGTCTAGATTGCAGATTCCGGGCTCGGACGCCTCGCCGTTGCCCCATAACAATAAAGAGACGGACCCATGCAGAACTCGACCCAAGCGGCGAATGCCTGGCGCATTCTGTTCCTGCTGTTTCTGGCCAATCTGTTCAACTTCTTCGACCGCACCATTCCGGCAATCATCATCGAGCCGATCCGTATGGAATGGAGCCTCAGCGACTTCCAGATCGGCATCATCGGCACCGCCTTCACCATCGTCTACGCCATTGCCGGTTTGCCGCTGGGGCGCATGGCCGATACCGGTTCGCGCAGCAAGTTGATGGGCTGGGGGCTTGCGGCCTGGAGCGGACTGACAGCGGTGAACGGCCTGGTCGGCAGTTTCTGGGCGTTCCTGGTGGTGCGCATGGGCGTCGGCATCGGCGAGGCCAGTTACGCACCGGCCGCCAATTCGCTGATCGGCGACCTGTTCCCGGCCCATCGCCGGGCGCGGGCCATGGGCATCTTCATGTTGGGCCTGCCGATTGGGTTGCTGTTGGCATTCTTCACCATCGGGGCGATGGTCAAGGCTTTCGACAGCTGGCGCGCGCCGTTCTTCATCGCGGCGGTGCCGGGGCTGGTGCTGGCAGTGTTCATGTTTTTCATCAAGGAGCCCAAGCGCGGCGCGGCGGAAACCGTGCAGGTGTCCCAGGAAAAGGTCGACCGGCCGATCCGTCGGGTGCTGGCGATTCCCACCTTCCTCTGGCTGGTGTTGGCGGGGCTGTGCTTCAACTTCGCCACCTATGCTTGCAACTCATTCCTGGTGCCGATGCTGCAACGTTACTTTCTGATGCCGCTGCATGAGGCCGCCGTGGCCACCGGGATCATGGTGGGCGTGACGGGGTTATTCGGATTGACCCTTGGCGGTTGGGTCGCCGACAAGATTCATCAACGGGTACCCAATGGGCGCCTGCTGTTTGCTGCGTTCAGCCTGGCTATTTCGACGGTTACCACGGCGTGGGCATTGCATGCCGGGCGGATTGAAATCGGCGTGTTCGTGGCGGTGTTCAGCGTGGGTTGGTTGTTTGCCTATAACTTTTACACCTGCGTCTACACCGCGATCCAGGACGTGGTGGAGCCACGCCTGCGCGCCACGGCGATGGCGTTGTATTTCGCTGGGTTGTATTTGCTCGGCGGCGGCCTGGGTCCGGTGGTGGTCGGCGGCCTGTCGGATTACTTCGCTCACACGGCCATGGCGGTTGCGGGTGTCGATCAAATGACCGAAGCGTTCAAGGCCATCGGCTTGCATGACGCGATGTACCTGATACCGGTCGCGCTGCTCTTGACCATGGTGTTCTTGTTCCTGGCGTCACGCTGTTTCGTGCGCGATGCCCAGCGGATGAAGGAGGGGATGAGTGTGGTGGTGGCGCCGGGGAGTGTGGCGGCGCCGGCTTGACTAAAGCCATACGCCGTTCCCCCGTGGCGAGGGAGCTTGCTCCCGCTGGGCTGCGCAGCAGACCCAAAAATTCAGTGTCCGCCGGTAAAGTAGGGGGCCGCTTCGCGCCCCAGCGGGAGCAAGCTCCCTCGCCACGGGTTTTGTGTCCAACCACGAGTTCTGCGTTCAACCAGATCCTGTGTTGAACCACGGATCCGGTTCAATCACAGGCCTGTGGGGCTGCGGTTCTATCTGCCTAGCGAACCTTGTCATCCCGCCCACGCAGCAGTTGATCCGGCATTGCCACCGCCGCCAATAACCCCAGCAGCGACACCGCCGCGCTGATCAACAACAGATGCTTGAACGTGGTCTGCAACCCGTGGCGCAAGGCGTTCTGTGCTTCTCCCGGAGCAGCGTTCAGACCGTCCAGCAACACATTGCCGGAATGTCCTTCGCCCATCGGCGATGAACCGGCGAGCTGGGCAAAGCTTGAATCCTGTAGCAAGGCCAGCAGCAACGCCGACATCAGCGA
This sequence comes from Pseudomonas sp. G2-4, assembly GCF_030064125.1. Classification (NCBI taxonomy): domain Bacteria; kingdom Pseudomonadati; phylum Pseudomonadota; class Gammaproteobacteria; order Pseudomonadales; family Pseudomonadaceae; genus Pseudomonas; species Pseudomonas sp. G2-4. Next base: position 1,391,893 of record NZ_CP125957.1, read on the forward strand.
CACGCCCACCGCACCGCCGAGGGAGCGGAACAGGTTGGTGGTGCTGGTGGCGACGCCGATGTCCGCTTGTCGCACGGCGTTCTGCGAGCCCACCAATGAAGTTGGAAACTGCATGCCCGAGGCGATGCCGCAGAGCAGCATGAACAGGCTGCTCAGCCAGAATGCACTGGGCGGGGTGAAGGCCATGCCGAGGATGGCAAACGGAAAGAGCAGGGCGCCGCTCAGGATCATCGGTTTGTAGCGTCCCGTGACCGAAGTCCGGCGTCCGGCGAAGTACGCGCCGATTGGCAGCCCCATCGCCAACGGCAACAAGTGCAACGCCGCGCTGTCAGCGCCCGCACCGGTCACGCTCTGAAAGCGCAACGGCACCAGCACGGTCAGGGAAATCGCCTGGAAACTGGTGAAAAATACCGTGCACCAACACAATACCGCGCTGCGGTTGACGAACAGGTGCATCGGCAGCAACGGCTCCCGGGCTCGGTGCTCATGCCAGACAAACACCGCCAACGCCACCACCGCGCAACCCAACAGCCCTAGCACTTCGCGGCTGTGCCAGGCATGGCCCTGGCCGATCTGGGTGATGCCCAGCAGCAGGGCGGTCAAGCCAATGATCAGCAACACGGTGCCCAGGTAATCGATGATCGGCGTACGTTGCGGCAGTGGCAGTCCCACGAGGGTGCGTCGGGCCACCCACCAGGCCGCCAGGCCCAGCGGCAGGTTGATCCAGAACACCCAGCGCCAGGACAGGTATTCGGTCATGTAGCCGCCCAGCACCGGCCCGGCCACGCTGGCCACCGCGTACATACTGCTGAAATACCCCTGGTAGCGACCACGTTCGCGGGGCGGCACGATGTCGCCGATGATCGCCTGGCTCACGGAAATCATCCCGCCGGCGCCGATGCCTTGGAGAATCCGTGCCAGCACCAGTTGCTCCATGTTTTGCGCCAGGCCACAAAACAGCGAGGCCAGGGTGAACAGGCCCATGCCGAACAGCATCAGCGGCCGGCGACCGTAGAGGTCGCCGAGCTTGCCGTAGATCGGTACGGCCACGGTCATGGCGACCATGTAGCCGGAAATCACCCAGGCCAGCAGGCTGACGTCCTTGAATTGCGCGGAGATGGCCGGCATCGACACGGCGACGATGGTCTGGTCCAGGGCACCGAGGAAAATCGCCAGCATCAGGGCCACCAGCACGCTACGTATGGCTGGCGTCGGGGCTTGGAGGGTATTGAGCTGAGTCACGGTAGAACCTGCGGGCCGCCGAGAGGGCGAATGGGACGGAGCCCGCAGTTTAAGTCGATAGGCGGCTATTCGATAGCCTCGTAAGGAAGTCCGACGTAATTTTCCGCAATGGTTTTTCGACCGGCTTCTGAGTCGACGAAATACTCCAGCTCCGCTTCGCTGATGCGCTGGTTGAAGGCGTCGTCGTCGAAGCGGTGCAACATCGAGGTCATCCACCAGGAGAAACGCTCGGCTTTCCAGACTCGCCGCAGGCAGATGGCGGAGTACTTCTCTAGCAGATCCACCCGTCCGTCGCGATAGACCTTGAGCAGAATGTTGAACAGCGTGCTGACATCGCTGGCCGCCAGGTTCAGCCCCTTGGCACCTGTGGGCGGGACGATGTGGGCCGCGTCGCCCACCAGGAACATCCGCCCATACTGCATGGGTTCGACCACGAAGCTGCGCAGCGGCGCGATGCTTTTCTCGATGGATGGACCGGTCACCAGCGCTTCGGCCAGATCAACAGGCAGGCGGTTTTTCAGTTCGGCCCAGAAGCGCTCGTCCGGCCAGTCGGCCACTTGTTCCTCGGCGGGCACTTGCAGGTAATAACGGGTGCGGGTCTTGGAGCGCATGCTGCACAGGGCAAAACCGCGTTCGTGACGGGCGTAAACCAGTTCCTCGTGGACCGGCGGGGTGTCGGCCAGGACGCCGAGCCAGCCAAACGGATAGACCCGCTCGAAGACTTTCAGTTTTTCTGCGGGAATTGACTGGCGCGCCACGCCATGGAAGCCATCACAACCGGCGATGTAATCGCAATCCAGGCGCCAGGTTTCACCCTGGTGCTCGAAGGTCACGAACGGGTGGTCGGTTTGCATGTCGTGGGGTTGGGCCTTATCGACCTGATATAGCGTGCGGGCGCCGGCGGCTTCACGAGCGGCCATCAAGTCACGGGTGACTTCGGTCTGGCCGTAGACCATTACGCCTTTGCCACCGGTCAGTCCCTTGAGGTCGATGTGCACCCGGCGATCATTGAGCGCCAACTCAAAGCCGTCATGGGGCAGACCCTCGGTGTCCATGCGCTGGCCGACGCCGGCCTGGCGCAGCAGTTCGACCATGCCTTGCTCCAACACTCCGGCACGGATGCGGCTCAATACATAGTCGGGGGTCTGGCGTTCGAGGATGACAGTGTCGATGCCGGCGTTGTGCAGCAACTGCCCGAGTAGCAGGCCAGAGGGGCCGGCGCCGATAATGGCGACTTGGGTCTTGAGGGTTTTCATTGTTGTTATGACTCGCACGAAGCACGCGACCAGGGTCGGTGTTGATTGTTATGGACCGAGTGCTTGCATTTTTCGCTTGCTGGCCTGTCAATTGAAGGGGAAAACTGAGCCGATACCTGTACTTTCTGCCAATTGGTGCGATTATCGCCCGCAACCCCTGGCCCGGATCCACGTTATGAAAAAACCTGACCTGCCTTCGATCCCGGTGTTCAAGCTCTACGGCGAAAGCCAGGACTGGCCGACCCCGGATCTGCTGCATTGCGAAACCATTTCCAAGCGCAGTCGCGAGCACCAATGGGAGATCAAGCCCCATCGGCATGCTGATCTTTGCCAATTGCTGTTTGTCTTCAAGGGCCAGGCAGAACTGGAAATCGAGGGCCAGCGCACGCAACTCGGCGAGCCGGCGGTGCAGATCCTGCCGCCGCTGTCGGTCCATGGCTTTCGTTTTTCAGAGGATGTGGAAGGTTATGTGGTGACGCTGGCGGCACCGCTGGTGATGCACCTGCAATCGCAGCTGGGCCATTCGGTCAATATCCTGGCCCAGGCCGAAAGCTACCCGGCCGGGGAAAACGCCGCCTACCTCAACAGCCTGTTCAGTGCCTTGCAGGCCGAGTACGTTGGCCATCAGCCGGCGCGGGAGATGCTGATGCATGCCCTGGTCAGCGTGATCATGGTCTGGGTCAGCCGCCAAGTGATGCAGCGGCGCACCTCTACCCAGCGTCCACAGCGCGCCCGGGAATATCTCAACGGGTTCATTCAGTTGGTGGAAGAAACCTATCGCCAGCACGTCAAGGTCGAAGACCTGGCCCATCGCCTGGGAATTTCTGTGTCGCACCTCAACGGCACGTGCCGCGAGCTGGCGGGGCAACCGGCGTTGCAGATCATGCATGAACGCCAATTGCTGGAAGCCAAGCGCCTGCTGACCTACACCGGCCTGACGATTTACGAGATTTCCGAGATGCTCGGGTTTTCCGACCCGACCAACTTCACCCGGCTGTTCCGCCGGCGTGTCGGAATCTCGCCCAAAGCCTTCCGCGACCGGCTCAAGACCGATCAGCAGGACGACTGAACACGCTTCAGCGCAAGGCGTTCAGGGTCGCGCTGTGGGGGATGCAACGTTCGAAGTTGCAACTGGCGAATTCACGGGGCAACTGCCGGGCCTGCTCGACCCGATAGGCCGCGGTGCCATACAGCGCCAGCGTGGCGGCGCAAGTGACGAAAATCGCGAGGCGTCTTTTTATTTTGATGTTCATGGCGGTGACCTCTGAACGAATACCCTGGGGTACTGCTTTCAGCATAGGTCAGCCGTGGCGGGTTGCCAGTCAGGCAAACGTTGCATTTAACCCGACATTCAGGGCGCTGATATCCTTTTGTGGGAGCGAGCTTGCTCGCGATGAGGCCGGGTCAGTCCCTATGTGTATTGACTGATCCACCGCTATCGCGAGCAAGCTCGCTCCCACAGGGTTGGGGTGGTCTTTTTGACCGGGTTATTCCAAGTGTTCAGGCTTCATCGGATCACCCGGCTTCACATCCAGTTGCTGGCGCACGTCTTCGAACATTTCATCGTAGTACTTGTGCATCGAGCCGATGCTGGCGCTTTTGGGCAGGCCGTATTTCTGGGCGATGCGCGTGGCATGGCGGGCGAAGTCGAAGGCCTGATCCTTGGCCAGGAAAAAGGTCTCGTCCAAGGTGTTGTCCTCGACCGTGCCATGCACCCGGAACGACATGCCGGCGCCTTCCTTGGGGTCCTGCGCAACCTCGTAGTCGATGCACAGGTTGTAGCTGAAATCTTCCTTGTTCAGCGCGTGGCGTTCCATGTGCAAGTGACCGGGTTCGAACATGGCCATAAACGACTCTCCTTCGAAGGCATGGGAGTAAGGCAGACCCTGGATCCGCCATGCAAGTTTCCTGTTACCGATAAACGATGCCTGGTATCGCCGTGCTGATGCGGGTGCCAGCCTTGCCCTGGACGATGGCGTCGATGTCCGAGAGTGAACCGATCACCGCGACCTTGCCAGTATTGCGGGCGAATTCGCAGGCGGCCTGCACCTTCGGCCCCATCGAGCCGGCGGCGAAACCGAGTTTTTCCAGGTCATCGGGGTGGGCCTGGGCGATGGCTTTCTGGCTCGGTTTGCCGAAGTCGATGAAGACCGCGTTGACGTCGGTGGCAATCACCAGCAGATCGCTTTCCAGTTGCTCGGCCAGCAGTGCCGAGCACAGGTCCTTGTCGATCACCGCCTCCACGCCCTGCAACTTGCCGTTGGCGTCGTACATCGTCGGAATGCCGCCACCGCCGGCGCAGATCACAATGCTGCCCTTTTCCAGCAGCCACTTGATCGGACGGATTTCAAAGATACGTTTGGGCCGCGGGCTGGCGACCACGCGCCGGAATTTATCGCCGTCCGGGGCGATGGCCCAGCCTTTCTCGGCGGCGAGTTTTTCTGCGTCTGCTTTGCTGTAGACCGGGCCGATGGGTTTGGTGGGGTTCTGGAAGGCCGGGTCGTTGCCATCCACTTCGACCTGGGTCAGCAGCGTGGCGAACGGCACTTCGAAGTCCAGCAGGTTGCCCAGTTCTTGCTCGATGATGTAGCCGATCATGCCTTCGGTTTCGGCGCCGAGCACGTCCAGCGGATACGGCGTGACCGAGGTATAGGCTGCCGCTTGCAACGACAGCAGGCCGACCTGTGGGCCGTTGCCGTGGGCGATGACCAGCTCATTGCCGGAGTGGATTTTCGCGATCTGTTCAGTCGCGGTGCGGATGTTGCTGCGTTGGTTGTCTGCGGTCATGGGTTCACCCCGACGCAGGAGGGCGTTACCGCCCAGGGCAACGACGATGCGCATGATGTGGTCCTTTCAAAAATAGATCGAGAAGGCAGTCCCCCCTGTGGGAGCGAGCTTGCTCGCGATGACGGCGGCACATCCAACATCAATGCAAGCTGACACTCCGCCATCGCGAGCAAGCTCGCTCCCACAGTGAAGAACTCTTCAGCAGGGATCGGGCGGTATTCAGATATCCGCCAACGCCGACACCAGGATCGCCTTGATGGTGTGCATGCGGTTCTCCGCTTGCTCGAAGGCGATGTTGGCCGGGGATTCGAAGACCTCTTCGGTCACTTCCACGCCGTTGGCCAGGTTCGGATAGCGTGCGGCGATGTCCTTGCCGACCTTGGTTTCGCTGTTATGGAACGCGGGCAGGCAGTGCATGAATTTCACCCGTGGGTTGCCCGAGGCTTTCATCATCTGCGCGTTGACCTGGTAGGGCAGCAATTGCTCGATGCGCTCGTCCCAGGCTTCCACCGGCTCGCCCATGGACACCCAGATGTCAGTGTGGATGAAGTCCACGCCCTTGACGGCTTCCTTAGGGTCTTCGGTGATGGTGATGCGTGCACCACTTTCGACGGCGAAGGCCTGGCACTGGTCGATGAAATCCTGGTGCGGCCACAGGGCTTTCGGTGCGCCGATGCGTACGTCCATGCCCAGTTTGGCGCCGATCATCAGCAGCGAGTTGCCCATGTTGTAGCGGGCGTCGCCCAGGTACGCGTAGCTGATGTCATGCAGCGGCTTGTCGCTGTGTTCGCGCATGGTCAGGGTGTCGGCGATCATCTGGGTAGGGTGGAATTCAGCAGTCAGGCCGTTGAATACCGGCACCCCGGCGAATTTGGCCAGTTCCTCGACGATCTCCTGCTCGAAGCCACGGTACTCGATGGCGTCGAACATCCGTCCCAGCACGCGGGCGGTGTCCTTCATGCTTTCCTTGTGGCCGATTTGCGAGGACACCGGATCGATGTAGGTGACGTGGGCGCCCTGGTCATGGGCCGCGACTTCAAAGGCGCAGCGGGTACGGGTCGAGGTCTTCTCGAAGATCAGCGCGATGTTCTTGCCCTTGAGGTGCGCCTGTTCGGTGCCGGTGTACTTGGCACGCTTGAGGTCGCGGGACAGGTCCAGCAGGTAATGCAGCTCGCGGTTGGTGTGGTGCATCAAACTCAGCAGGCTGCGGTTGTGCATGTTGAACGCCATGATATGGATCTCCTTGGGTTTCGGTTATCCCCTGGGCTGCGTTGGATAAACACTGGCCCAGGCTCGAAGGTCAGTAATCGATCGGGTCGCGAATGATCGGGCAGGTCATGCAGTGACCGCCGCCCCGGCCGCGGCCCAACTCGGCGGCACTGATGGTGATGACTTCCACTCCGGCCTTGCGTAGCAGCGTGTTGGTGTAGGTGTTGCGGTCGTAGCCGATCACCACGCCCGGTTCCAGGGCCACCACGTTGTTGCCGTCGTCCCATTGCTCGCGCTCGGCGGCGAAGCTGTTGCCGCCGGTTTCCACGACTCGCAGTGCCGGCAGCTTGAGGGCGGCGGCCACGGTGTCGAGGAAGCTGCCGTCCTCGCGGCGCACGTCGATGCCGCCGGGCTTGCTCTCGTCAGGACGCAGGGAAAACGCGACGATCTGGCTCACCACTTCGGGGAAAATCGTCACCAGGTCGCGGTCGCAGAAACTGAACACAGTGTCCAAATGCATGGCCGCGCGGGATTTCGGCAGGCCGGCGACGATCACCCGTTCCACGGCGTTGTGCTTGAACAGGTTCAGTGCCAGTTGGCCGATGGCCTGGCGGGACGAACGTTCGCCCATGCCGATCAGCACCACGCCGTTGCCAATGGGCATCACGTCGCCGCCTTCAAGGGTCGCGTTGCCGTGCTCCTGGTCCGGGTCGCCGTACCAGACCTGGAAGTCGGCGCGGGTGAACTCGGGATGGAATTTGTAGATGGCGCTCGCCAGCAGCGTTTCCTGGCGGCGCGCCGGCCAGTACATCGGGTTCAAGGTGACACCGCCGTAGATCCAGCAGGTCGTGTCGCGGGTGAACTGAGTATTGGGCAGCGGCGGCAGGATGAAGCTGGAGTGCCCGAGGAAGTCGCGGAACATCTGGATGGTCTTGCCACCGAAGCTGTCCGGCAGATCATCGGCCGAGACACCGCCAATCAGGAACTCGGCGATCTGGCGCGGCTCCAGGCTGCGCAGCCACGAGTCGACTTCATGCACCAGGCCGATGCCTACCGAATTGGCGGTGATCTTGCGTTGCAGGATCCAGTCCAGGGCTTCGGGGATGGCGACGATGTCGGTCAACAGGTTGTGCATTTCCAGTACATCGACGCCACGCTCGCGCATCTTGGTGACGAAATCGAAATGGTCACGCTTGGCCTGGTTGACCCATAGCACGTCGTCGAACAGCAACTCATCGCAGTTGTTCGGGGTCAGCCGCTGATGGGCCAGGCCTGGGGAGCACACCAGGACTTTACGTAATTTACCGGCTTCGGAATGAACGCCGTACTTCACTTTTTCTGTGGTCATTACAAAGATCCTCCAGATAAAACAATCAGTCAGTTACAAGGTCAGGAAGCCGTCGTAGAGGCCGTAGGCGGCCACCAGGGCGCCTGCGATCACTGCGGCGAAAATCAGCTTCTCGACGGAGGTGAAAACCGGTTTGCCCAACTCGCGCTTGGCCTTGGCGAACAGGATCGCGCCGGGGGCGTAGAGCAGGGCGGAGAGCAGCAGGTACTTGACCCCGCCGGCGTACAGCAGCCACACCGCGTAGATCAGGGCAATGGCGCCGATGACCAGGTCTTTGCGCCGTTCCGCCAGGGCGTTCTGATAGGTCTCGCCGCGCACCGCCAGCAGCACCGCGTAGGCGGCCGACCACAGGTACGGCACGAGGATCATCGAGGTGGCGAGGTAGATCAGCGACAGGTAAGTGCTGGCCGAGAACAGGGTGATGATCAAGAACAACTGGACCATCGCGTTGGTCAGCCACAGTGCATTGGTCGGTACGTGGTTGGCGTTTTCGCGGCGCAGGAACGCGGGCATGGTGTGGTCCTTGGCGGCGGCGAACATGATCTCCGCGCACAGCAGCACCCAGGACAACAGGGCGCCGAGCAACGAGATGATCAGGCCGACGCTGATCAGCACCGCGCCCCAGTGACCCACGACGTGCTCCAGCACGGCGGCCATGGACGGATTCTGCAATTTTGCCAGTTCAGGTTGGGTCATGATCCCCAGGGACAGCACGTTCACCAGTATCAGGAACAACAGCACGGTGACAAAACCGATCACCGTGGCCTTGCCCACATCCGAGCGTTTTTCGGCGCGGGCGGAAAAAATGCTGGCGCCTTCGATGCCGATGAACACCCACACGGTCACCAGCATCATGTTGCGTACCTGATCCAGCACGCTGCCCAGGTCCGGGTTTTTCAGGCCCCAGATGTCGGCGGTGAAGATATCCAGCTTGAAGGCGAATACGGCGATCAGCACGAACAGCAGCAACGGCACGACCTTGGCGACGGTGGTCACCAGGTTGATGAAAGCCGCTTCCCTGATGCCTCGCAGCACCAGAAAGTGCACGGCCCACAGCAGCACCGACGCGCCGATCACCGCCGCTACGGTATTGCCCTCGCCAAACACCGGGAAGAAGTAGCCCAGGGTGCTGAACAACAGGACGAAGTAACCGACGTTGCCCAGCCAGGCGCTGATCCAGTAGCCCCAGGCGGACGAGAAACCCATGTAGTCACCGAACCCGGCCTTGGCGTAGGCATATACCCCGCCGTCCAGATCGGGTTTGCGGTTGGCTAGGGTTTGGAACACGAAGGCCAGGGTCAGCATGCCGACGGCGGTAATCGCCCAGCCAATCAACACCGCACCGACATCGGCGCTGGCGGCCATGTTTTGTGGCAAGGAAAATATTCCCCCACCGATCATCGAGCCGACCACCAGTGCGACCAGCGCACCGAGTCGAAGTTTTCCAGGGGTATCAGACATTGCATAACTCCAATACAGGAGAAAGAGAGTCAATAGACTAAGTCGATTTTAAATTTGAATATCTGATCTGGATCAGTGCATGGCAACATTCCATTGCTAATGAAGCAGTTAGCGGCTGCTGTCGATGTCCGTGAGTCATTTGAAAGGCCCGTTTCAGAGCCTCTGGAGGGAGCGGGTGAAGGGGATTTCGTCCCCCGGTGGGAGTGTTCACACTAGTTGAATTCTACTGAGTCGCAACTTTTTCGACGGTTTTCATGGCAGAAATAAAATCGATCGTCGTTGGCCTTTTTTATGAGTGTCTTGGACAATAACCGGATAATAAATCTACGGACTTTGAATGGATGGCGTTATTCAAAAACGTTATGTCGCTTTATCTACTTAATTAACAAGTGAGTACCCATGTCGCAGCCGTCTGAAAAACTACGACTCGGCGCACTGATTGCACTGGTGGTCGGCTCGATGATCGGCGGGGGAATCTTTTCCTTGCCACAAAACCTGGCGGCGCGGGCAGGGGTCGGTGCGGTACTGATCGGTTGGGCCATCACCGCCGTGGGCATGCTGACCCTGGCTTTTGTGTTCCAGACCCTGGCCAATCGCAAGCCGAACCTGGACTCGGGCGTGTACGCCTACGCCAAGGCCGGGTTCGGTGACTACATGGGCTTCTCGTCGGCCTGGGGTTACTGGATCAGTGCGTGGATGGGCAATGTGGGCTACTTCGTGCTGCTCTTCAGCACGTTGGGGTATTTCTTCCCGGTGTTCGGCCAGGGCAATACCCCCGTGGCCATTGGGTGTGCCTCATTGCTGTTGTGGGCGGTGCATTTCCTGGTGCTGCGAGGGATCAGGGAGGCCGCGTTCATCAACCTGGTGACTACCATCGCCAAGATCGTGCCGTTGGTGATGTTTGTCATCATCGCGAGTGTGGCGTTCGAGGCGGAGATCTTCACCCGCGATATCTGGGGGACGATGAATCCACAGCTGGGCAGCGTGATGGACCAGGTGCAGCACATGATGCTGGTGACAGTGTTTGTCTTCATTGGGATCGAAGGGGCCAGCGTGTACTCGGCGCGGGCGGAAAAACGCGTGGACGTGGGGCGGGCGACGGTCATCGGGTTCGTCGGTGTGCTGGCGCTGCTGGTGCTGGTGAACGTGCTGTCGCTGGGAATCATGAGCCAGCCGGAGTTGGCTCAGTTGCAGAATCCGTCCCTGGCCGGTGTACTGGAACACATTGTCGGGCCTTGGGGCGCAGTGTCGATCAGCCTGGGCCTGGCCGTGTCACTGCTCGGTGCTCTGTTGTCCTGGGCGCTGCTGTGCGCCGAGATCCTTTACGCCACCGCCCGGGACAAGACCATGCCAGCGTTCCTGACCAAGGAGAACGTCCACCGTGCACCGGTCAACGCGTTGTGGCTGACCAACTCAATGATCCAGCTGTTCTTGTTGATCACCCTGTTTTCTGCGAGCACCTACACCAGTCTGATCTATCTCGCCTCGTCAATGATCCTGGTCCCTTACTTATGGTCAGCGGCCTACGCGGTGCTGCTATGCGTACGGGGGGAAACCTACGAACAGGGCTCGCTCCGACGGATGAAAGACCTGTGCATCGGCAGCGTTGCCCTGTGCTACGCGGTATGGCTGCTGTATGCCGGCGGCATGAAATACCTGCTGCTGTCGGCGCTGCTATACGCGCCGGGGGTGGTCCTGTTTGCCCAGGCCAAGCGCGAGCAGCGCCAGCCGCTGTTTACCCACGTGGAGAAGGGGATTTTTGCCTGCGTGATGGTGGGGGCGGGGGTGGCGGCTTATGGGTTGTACAGTGGTTTTTTGGCGCTGTGAGGCGAAGGTCGCCTTTCTGGCTAGTTAGAGGCGGTCAGTGTGGCGAGGGAGCTTGCTCCCGCTGGGGCGCGTAGCGGCCCTGTTTTTTGGGGCTGCTGAGCAGCCCAGCGGGAGCAAGCTCCCTCGCCACGGGGCCTTCTTCACCACTGCGGGCGATGAGCGCCCAGTTCAGCCGCCGGCAAGGTCCATTGCAACGGTGTCCCGGTGATCTTCAGCGGCACTTGCAGCCGATGGGCCGGGCCCCACGGCGTCTGTTCCGTCAACAATCCCTGATCGTGAGCGTCTTCGGGACGTAACGCGGCCTGGGCCCCGGCCCCGTGCTCAATCAACAGCTTCGCTGTACGGGCCAGTGACAGGCGTGCCGAGCCGCCGTGACCGTTTTCCAGGCGTCGGGACAACAACACAATGGCGCTGGCGGCCATCAGGTACCCGGTGCCGTGGTCCAGCGCCTGCACTGGCAGCGGTGTTGGTTTATCGGCTTGCGTCCAGCCCATGCCGGCTTCGGCGATGCCGCTGCTCATCTGCACCAGGCTGTCGAAGCCACGCCGGTTCTGCCACGGGCCGCTCCAGCCGTAGGCGTTGAGGCTGATGTCGATCAGGCCTGGAGCAATTTGTCGCCGTTGCTCGGAGCCGTAGCCCAGGCGCTCCAGGGCGTCGGCCCGGTAGCCATGCAGGATAATGTCGGCGTCCTTGAGCAATGCCTCGAATGCCGCGCGGTCGTCGGGTTGATGCAAGTCGAGGCGGGTGCAGCGTTTGCCGAGGGTGACTTCCGGCACCACGCCGGGTTCGTTCCAGGTCGGCGGATCGACGCGCAAGACATCGGCGCCCAGGCCTGCGAGGAAGCGGCTGGCGATGGGGCCGGCCAGCACGCGGGTCAGGTCGAGCACCCTGAGACCCGCCAGTGGCTGGGCCACGGAGCCGAGCCAGGGCTTGTGCTGTGCATCGGCACTGTTGTCCCAGTGCACCAGCGGCTCGGCATTCACCGCCATGCCCTGGGGGTGCGCCTGCCAGGTCTGCCACGAACGCATCTGGGCGGCGCAACCGCCGGCGTCGACCACCGCTTGTTCCAGTTCGGCCTTGTTCCAGAGGGCCACTTTGCTCGCCATGTCGGTGCGGTCGATGCAGGGGCCGAGAACTTTTTCTGCGGCCAGACGGTGATGCGGCGCGTTGGTGTGCAAGCGAATCCAGCCATCGGCGGTGGCGTAGTCACCGGCCACCGGATCCCACATGGGCGGTACGCTCCAGCCGATGGGGCGCAGGGACGTGGAGAACCAGAATGAGGCCAGGCGCCGGTCGACCTCAAGGGGCGGCAGGCGACCGGTTTGCTGGTGGATGAGCTCGGCGGCGGCCTGGCCGGCTGCAGCGATGCTGGCACAAGCCAGCTCCGTGACGGCGAACGCCGAGGGCAGGGCGCCTTCGCCAATGAAGGCGATCGGAGTCGTGGGCAAGCCGAGGGAGGCTTGCATGGACGTGAGCAGATCGGTCATCGAGGGCCCTCCAAAACGAGAGAGCGAGCATAGATCAAAAATCCGCTGGCGGTCGCTTCTCAGCCCAGCGGCAGCAGCCATCCTCGTCCTGGCCAGTGCGCTGTTCCGGGCGGGACCAGATCCACAGGTTGCCTAGCCCCATGGCCACCAGCGCCAGGTAAACCGGCCAGCCGTGGTCGAGCGTCGTCAGCATCAGCCCGGCGCAGAGCAGCATGCTGAGCGTAGCGCCAACCTTGGCCCGGCGCGGGATCATTTTGCCGTTGCGCCAGTTGTGCAGCATCGGCCCGAACAGCCGATGGTTCTCCAGCCAGGCGCTCAAGCGCGGCGAACTGCGAGTCGCGGCCCAGGCAGCCAACAGGATGAACTCGGTCGTCGGCAGGCCCGGCACGACGATGGCGACCAGGCCGATGGCCAGGCTGACGTAGGCGAGCAGGCCGAAGAGCAGTTGGGCGAGTTTTGAGGGTGTGCGACTCATGTATTTCTATCCGACATGCACTTTACCTGTGGGAGCGAGCTTGCTCGCGATGTCGGACTGTCAGCCACCGTATTGGTCGCCTGATACACCGCTATCGCGAGCAAGCTCGCTCCCACAGATCAGGCCAACTCCGCTGCATAAGCGCGCTCCAACAGCACCGTGAACCGGTTGAACGCGTCCAGCGCGCCCTTGTCCGCTTCGGCTTCCTGCTGTTCGGTGAAGGGCAGGCCGTCTAGGGTGCGGGTGAAGGTTTTCCAGCCTTCGGCGCGACCGCCTTCCGGCTCTGCCAGGTGCCGGGCGCCGAAGCTTTCGTTCAACCCCAGGCCCACGGCGCGCTTGATCAAAAACGCGGCGCCGAGTTTGGAACCCTCGGAAACAAACAGCCAGCCCAGGGCTTCGGCCTGGGTCGGGTTGTTCACTGCACCGGCTACTGGGGCCGGGACTTCGGTGTCCAGGTCCGCCAGGTCGGCCTTGGCCGCTTCGGCCCGGCAGCGGGCCGGCAGGTCGGGAATCAAGGCGGTGAGTTCCGGGTCGTTGTACAGCGCCACCAGTTCCGACTGGAACAGGTACTGGGCGACGACGAAACGGGCGAAGCTGGCCGGGGTTTCGAACGGGGCGTGGGTCTTGACCAGCGCGTCGAGCTTGCTGTGGGGCTCGTGGGTGATCTGGTTCAGGCGTTGGGAGCGTGGAGCGGGATGTTGTGTGGTCATGAAACAATTTCCTTGAGTGAGCACATTTGTGGCGAGGGAGCTTGCTCCCGCTGGGCTGCGAAGCGGCCCCAAGATTTACGGTCGCTGCGCAACCGAGCGGGAGCAAGCTCCCTCGCCACAGGGGGAAATCCTTGCGGGTGGGTCAGATATCCCAAATCAGGTTGACCGCGAAGTTACGCCCAGGCGCAGTCAGACGATCGAGATTGGCCGGGCTCAGCACCGCCGCTTCGCCGACGCTGTCGTAGCCGCGCACGTCGTCCCACAGCCAGTATTTTTTGTCGGTGAGGTTGTAGAGGCCGCCGCTGACGGTGACGTCGTCGGTCACCTTGTAGAAACCGGTCAGGTCGAGGATGCCGAAACCCGGGGTCTTGAATTGGCTGCTCACGCCGTCCGGCGAGTTGAAGTTGCTGTCGTCGACGCGGTCCTTTTTCTTGACCAGGGTCCAACTGAGCAAGGTGCCGTAGTGGTCCTGGTCGTAGCCCAGGCCGAACACGCCGGTCAGCGGGTTGACGCTATTGAGCGGCTCGCCGGTGTCGTTGTTGCGACCGTAGGCGTAGGCCACCGAGCCTTGGGTGTACAGGCCCTTTGGTGCGCCCAGCACGTCCAGCTCCAGGCGCCCCTTGATCTCGGCACCCTTGATGGTGGCGTGCTTGATGTTGTTGCTCTGGAAGGTCAGTTGGTCGGCGCCGGGGGTGATGGCATCCTCGTTGATGAAATCGCGGTACTTGTTGTAGAACACCGCCACATCGAACGAGCCGGAATCGAATCGCCCGCGCAGGCCGGTCTCGTAGCTTTTGCTTTTTTCCGGTTCCAGGTCGGGGTTGGGTTCCACGCTGTAGCCGGCATCGGCGTTCTCGAAGCGCCCATACAGGGACTTGGCGGTCGGCGTGCGGAAGCCTTCGGCGTATTTGCCGTACCAGGTGTATGCATCGCTCAGGGCATAGGTCAGGCCGAAGTTGGGCGAGACGCGATGCCAGGTCTTGTTCTTGTCGCTGACTTCACCGCCACCGGTAGGGTCCACGGTGTTGAGGAACGCCTCGGTCAGATGGGGCTTGAGCTGGGTGTAGTCGTAGCGCAGGCCCGGTGTGAAGGTCCAGCGGTTCCAACTGATCTGATCCTGGGCGAACAGGCTGTAGGTATTGATGGTCGGGTCCGGGAAGTCACTGGCTTTTGCCAGCACGTCCCGGGTGCTGATCGCGCCGACGGCGGAGCAGCCCACGCCAACTGCCAGGCACACGCCATTGCCGCTGCGTGAGCCGGTGACTTTCTGTTGCTTGATCGTGGTGCCGTAGGTCAGCGTGTGATGGGTGTCGGCGATGTTGAACGCCTTGTCCAGCTGCGCGTCGAAGACCCACTGTTTTTCTTCGTAGAGGGTATCCCGGGTACGCAGTACCTGGCGGGTGATCGGGAAATAGAACTCAGCGGTGCTCTCGTTCGTCTTGGCGATCTGGTGATTCAGGCTCCACTTCACGTGATCGGCCAGCAGGCTGTCGAGGGCGAAGCTGTGCTCAAGACCGAAACGCTCACGGGTGACGGTGTCGTTGCCAGTGCGCCATTGATACATGCCGCCGGGCAGCATGGACTCGGGGATGGTGGGGCGACCGTTGGAATAGGGGCCGCCATAGGCGCTTTTCAGATCGGTGTCGCGGTCATCCTTGTATTTTTCGTAGACCAGGCCCAGGCGCGCGTCATCGTTGTAGTTCCAGCCGAGCTTGGCCAGCACGTTGTGGGCGCGCACGTCTTCCGGGTTGGCCGCGGTGCGGTCCAGGCCCGTGCCGTTGTGGCTGCCGTAGGATTCGGTTTCATGACCGTCGCGCTGGCTGTAGTGCAACAGGCCGTCGAATTGCCCGCTGCGCCCGGCGACGGTGGCGGATTTGAGCCAGCTCTCGTCGGCGGAGCTGTAGCCGGTCTTGAGGCGCGCACCGACGTCTTTACCCGGCTTGATGATGTCGTCCGGATCCAGGGTGAAATAGCTGACGGCGCCACCGATGGCGTTGCTGCCGTACAGCACCGAGGCCGGGCCTCGGAGGATTTCCACGCGCTTGATGATTTCCGGGTCGACGTAGTTGCGCTGGGTCTTGGCGTAGGGACCATTGAAGAAACCGTCGGGAATGGCCACGCCGTCGACCTGGGTCAAGACCCGGTTGCCGTCGATGCCGCGGATGTTGTAGCCACTGATGCCGCCGCGCTGGCCCGCACCGCCCACCGAAACACCGGGCTCATAGCGCACCAGGTCCTTGAGGGTGTTGACGTTGTTGCGGTCCAGTTCCTGGCGGTCATGAACGGTGACGGTGCTCGGTACGTCGGTGATGTCCTGTTCCTGGCGGGTGGCGCTGATGGTCACCTGTTGCAGGTTCAACACGCCGGCGGTGCTGCGCTTTTCCAGGACGATGCTGTTGCTGCCGAGTTTGCGGTAGCTCAGGTTGGTCCCCACCAACAGGCGCTCCAGGGCTTTCTCTGGTGGCAGTGAGCCATTCACGCCCGGCGACGCGACGCCGTCGGCCAGCTCTGCCGCCAGGCCCACCTGCCATCCCGTGACGGCAGTGAACGCGTTCAGGGCTGAAACCAGCGGCTGCTGGGCGATGGCAAAGGTGTAGTCGCCCATGTTGCGCGCAGGCGATTGTGCAGCGGTGGCGGCGAGGGCGGCCGGCGCCGTGCCGGCGATCAGGAGGGCGGCCGTCAGCAGCGACAGCGTGCAAGAAGGGGTGAGGAATCGGCAAGAAAGGCGAGAGGACATCGATAGCGCTCCGTGTCGCATCGGTTATAGGTGCAGATTGGGCATCGAGAGATGCGAATCAATTGCATTGGCTATAACGAGACGAATCAGCGAGTCCTATCGAGTAAAAATAATTCTCATTTAGTTCAAGATGACCAGTGCCGGGAATTCCTGCAGGCGCGCCGAGGTGATGTGGGCCAGGGAGCGAACCACATCCAGTGGCTGGTCGAGGCGGTAGTTGCCGGTCACGGCGACGTTGGCTAACTGCTCGTTGTTGTTGATGATCCAGCCCGGGTAGTAGCGCCGCAACTCGGCCAGTACCTGGCTCAGCGGTTTATTCTTGAACACCAGCCGGCCCTGGACCCAGGCCAGGTCGGTGTCGGCATCGAGCCGGACCGGGTGGTCGAAACCGTTGGGGCCTATGCGGATGCTTTCCCCTGCCGACAGCCGTACGTGGGTGTCGTTGCGGGTGGCCCGCAGGTCCACGTCGCCGCGCTGGACCTGGACCTGCGCCACGCCGTCGAGGTAGCGGACCGCAAAGACGGTGTCGCTGACGCTGGCTGTAACCGGTCCGGCATCGATCTCCAGCGGCAGGTTGCCAGTGCCCGGCACTTCAAACAGTGCCTCGCCCTTGTACAGTCGGGCCACGTGCCGCTGTTCGTTGAACGTACTGGAGAAGGCCGAATCAGTGTTGAGCAGGACCTTGGAGCCGTCCTCCAATTGCAAGCGCTGGCGTTCACCGACCACGGTCAGGTGGTCGGCCTGGAAGTACAGGGGCAGGTCGCTGAAATTGAACAGGCCCAGGAACAATACCGCGGCGGTGGCCAGGGGTTTCCAGTGGGCCCGCAGACGTGACAGGGCGCTGACCTTGGGCACGGCCTCAAGTTGCCGGGCACTTTCAATCACTTGCGGGCCGTTCCAGATCGCCTGGGCCCGGGTGAACGCTTCGCCATGGCGCGGATCGGCCGCCAGCCAGGCTTGGAACTGCCGGGTCTGCTCCTCGCTGGGGTTGTCGAGCAGAATCAGCCAGTCCAGCGCCTGCTCCATGGCATGGGCGGTTTCCGGCGTCGGCGCAGGAGAAGGGGAGTTGTCCGTCACGGTGGGTTCTCGTTTCTCGGTTCAGCGGCAAGTTACAAGCTTCAAGCTTCAAGTCGCAAGCACAAGCCTGCACACAACTTGCAGCTTGCGGCTTGAATCTTATAGCTGCAGTTGTCCCACACAGATCGCCATGATCAGCCTCAGTTCCTTTTGCACGGTGCTCAGTGACACGTCCAGTCGTTCGGCGATGTCCTGGTAACTGTGTCCGTGCAGGCGGCTGAGAATGAAGATCTGTTGCTGGCGCGGGCTCAGCGCTTGAAGGCTGATGTTCAGCCGTTCGAGCATCCGCTGGGCATGGGCGGCATCTTCGGCACTGCTCTGGGGGGCGACCACATTGTGAACGACCTCCAGCGGCACGTCGTCCAGCAAGGTCCGGGACTGGATACGCCGCGCACGCAGATGGTCCAGCGCCAGGTTGCGGGCGGTCTGGAAGACAAAAGGTTCGAGATGCTCGACCGTGCGTTCAGCCAGTGCGCGGGTGACGCGCAGGTAGGTTTCCTGAAGCAGGTCTTCGGCGGTGCTGGGGTTGTTGACCATACGCTCGAGCGTGCGCAGCAAGGGCATGCGCTGCGCGAGGAAGACGTGGTGAAAGCGCGATTGACTCACGGGAGGGCCCGATCCGGTTCGAGTAGATGATAATGCTTATCATCTGCGGCGGTGGTCAAGCCCTGATTTCACATCGCGGAACCTACTGTGGGAGCGAGCTTGCTCGCGATGGCGGTGAGTCAGTCAACAGTGTGCTGGCTGATCCCACGCTATCGCGAGCAAGCTCGCTCCCACAGTGGCGTTCGACGAGTACCGCGATAGTCACTCGGCGTTACACAACGCCAGGCAGTTATCCAGCATGCGGTTGGAGAAGCCCCATTCGTTGTCATACCAGGCCAGTACCTTGAGCAGCTTGCCGCTGGCCTTGGTGTGGTTGGCGTCGAAGATCGACGACAGCGGGTTGTGGTTGAAATCGCTGGAGACCAGCGGCAGGGTGTTGTAGCCGAGGATCTTCGAATGCTGGCTGGCCTGGCGCAGCAGCTCGTTGACTTCTTCGGCCGAAGCTTCGCGCTTGAGCTGCACGGTCAGGTCCACCAGGGACACGTTGATCACGGGTACGCGCACCGCCATGCCGGTCAGTTTGCCCGCCAGTTCCGGCAGTACCAGGCCTACCGCTTCGGCGGCGCCGGTCTTGCTCGGGATCATGTTCTGGGTGGCCGAACGCGCGCGGTACGGGTCGGTGTGGTAGACGTCGGTCAGGTTCTGATCATTGGTGTAGGCGTGGATAGTGGTCATCAGGCCGCTTTCGATGCCCAGCTCACGGTGCAGCACCTGGGCCACCGGGGCCAGGCAGTTGGTGGTGCACGAAGCGTTGGAAATGATCTGGTGCGACTGGCGCAGGATGTCGTGGTTCACGCCATACACCACGGTGGCATCGGCACCTTTGGCCGGGGCCGAAATGATCACCTTGCGGGCGCCGGCGGTGATGTGTGCGGCGGCCTTGGAGCGGTCGGTGAACAGACCGGTGCATTCGAACACCACGTCGATCTTCTCGGCGGCCCAGGGCAGTTCGGCCGGGTTACGGATGGCACTGACCGAGATGCGATCGCCATTGACCGTCAGGCTTTCATGATCGTGCTGCACGTCGGCGTCGAAGGTGCCGTGCACCGTGTCGAACTTGAGCAGGTGAGCGTTGATCGAACTGTCGCCCAGGTCATTGATGGCGACGATCTGCAGGTCGCGACGATAGCCTTGGGTATACAGTGCACGAAGAACGTTGCGGCCGATGCGGCCAAAACCATTGATTGCAATTCGAAGAGTCATTAACGGCGCCGCCATCGATTTGTTGTTGGAATTACAAGATTATTCGCATAAAAATAGAAAACAAGCCTTTTTAGTGGCAATATTTTGTTTTATCTACAACGAGTGACCTGAATCAACTGGTCCGAATGGTCAAAAAACCGTCTGTCGCCCAGCGTCAGGGGGCTTTGATCAGCATAGACAATCAGGTCGCCACACCCGTTAGCCTGGAGTTCTACACATGCATCCCCGCGTCCTTGAGGTCACCGAACGGCTTATCGCCCGCAGCCGCGCCACGCGTGAGGCTTACCTTGCATTGATCCGTGGTGCAGCCAGCGACGGTCCGACGCGCGGCAAGTTGCAATGCGCCAACTTCGCCCACGGCGTGGCCGGTTGCGGCACCGAAGACAAGCACCACCTGCGCATGATGAACGCCGCCAACATCGCCATCGTGTCTTCCTATAACGACATGCTCTCGGCCCACCAGCCTTACGAAGTCTTCCCTGAACAGATCAAGAAAGCCCTGCGCGAGATCGGCTCAGTCGGCCAGTTCGCCGGGGGCACGCCCGCCATGTGCGATGGCGTGACCCAGGGCGAGGCGGGGATGGAACTGAGCCTGCCGAGCCGCGAAGTGATCGCCTTGTCCACGGCGGTGGCGTTGTCCCACAACATGTTCGATGGCGCGCTGATGCTCGGTATCTGCGACAAGATCGTCCCGGGCCTGATGATGGGCGCGCTGCGTTTCGGTCACTTGCCGACAATCTTCGTACCGGGCGGGCCGATGGTCTCGGGGATTTCCAACAAGCAGAAAGCCGACGTGCGCCAGCGCTATGCCGAAGGCAAGGCCAGTCGCGAAGAGCTGCTGGAATCGGAGATGAAGTCCTACCACAGCCCGGGCACCTGCACCTTCTACGGCACGGCCAACACCAACCAGTTGCTGATGGAAGTGATGGGCCTGCATTTGCCGGGCGCTTCGTTCGTCAACCCGAACACCCCGCTGCGCGATGCCCTGACTCGTGAGGCGGCGTTCCAGGTCACGCGCCTGACCAAGCAGAGCGGCAACTTCATGCCCATCGGCGAAATTGTCGATGAGCGTTCGCTGGTCAATTCCATCGTCGCACTGCACGCCACCGGCGGCTCCACCAACCACACGCTGCACATGCCGGCCATCGCCATGGCGGCAGGCATCCAACTGACCTGGCAGGACATGGCCGACCTCTCCGAGGTGGTGCCGACCCTGAGCCACGTCTACCCGAACGGCAAGGCCGACATCAACCACTTCCAGGCGGCGGGCGGCATGTCGTTCCTGATCCGCGAATTGCTGGAAGCCGGTTTGCTCCACGAAAACGTCAACACCGTGCTCGGTCATGGCCTGAGTCGCTACACCCAGGAACCGTTCCTGGAGAATGGCGAGCTGGTGTGGCGCGACGGCCCGATCGAAAGCCTCGATGAAAACATCCTGCGCCCGGTGGCTCGCGCGTTCTCGCCGGAAGGCGGGCTGCGGGTGATGGAAGGCAACCTGGGGCGCGGCGTGATGAAGGTCTCGGCCGTGGCCCTGGAAAACCAGGTCGTCGAAGCGCCGGCCATGGTCTTCCAGGATCAACAGGACCTGGCCGACGCGTTCAAGGCCGGACTGCTGGAGAAAGATTTCGTCGCGGTGATGCGCTTCCAGGGGCCGCGCTCCAACGGCATGCCGGAACTGCACAAGATGACGCCATTCCTGGGCGTATTGCAGGATCGTGGCTTCAAAGTGGCGCTGGTGACTGACGGGCGCATGTCCGGCGCGTCGGGAAAAATCCCGGCGGCCATTCACGTCAGCCCCGAAGCTTATGTCGGTGGCGCGTTGGCCCGGGTGCAGGAGGGCGATATCATCCGCGTCGATGGCGTCGAAGGCACCTTGGAATTGAAGGTGGACGCCGAAGAATTCGCCGCGCGCACGCCTGCCAAGGGCCTGTTGGGCAACAACATCGGCACCGGTCGCGAGCTGTTCGGTTTCATGCGCATGGCGTTCAGCTCGGCAGAGCAGGGCGCCAGCGCCTTCACTTCTGCCCTGGAGACGCTTAATTGAAACTGGCTTTGGTCGGTGACATCGGTGGGACCAACGCACGTTTCGCGTTGTGGAAGAACCACAACCTGGAAAACATCCAGGTGCTGGCGACGGCGGACTATGCCTGCCCTGAAGAGGCCATCCAGGTTTACTTGGCCGGCCTGGGCATGAAGCCGGGGGCCATCGGCTCGGTGTGCCTGTCGGTGGCCGGCCCCGTGAGCGGCGATGAGTTTCGCTTCACCAACAACCACTGGCGCCTGAGCAACCTGGCGTTCTGCAAGACCTTGCAAGTGGAGAAGCTGCTGCTGGTCAATGACTTCTCGGCCATGGCCCTGGGCATGACCTGCTTGCGTCCCGATGAATACCGGGTCGTCTGCGAAGGCACCCCGGAGCCGATGCGTCCGGCGGTGGTGATCGGCCCGGGCACCGGGCTGGGCGTCGGTACGCTGCTGGACCTCGGTGAAGGTCGTTTCGCGGCGCTGCCAGGGGAGGGCGGCCATGTCGACCTGCCGATGAGCAGCCCGCGAGAAACCCAGCTCTGGCAGCACATCTACAACGAAATCGGCCACGTCAGCGCGGAAACCGCCCTGAGCGGCAGCGGTTTGCCTCGGGTGTACCGGGCTATCTGCGCGGTAGACGGCAATGCGCCGGTGCTCGATACCCCGGAATCCATCACAGCAGCCGGCCTGGCCGGCGACCCCATCGCCCTGGAGGTGCTCGAACAATTCTGCTGTTGGCTGGGGCGTGTGGCCGGCAACAACGTGCTGACGCTAGGGGGTCGCGGCGGCGTCTACATCGTCGGCGGCGTGGTCCCGCGGTTCGCCGATTTCTTCCTTGAAAGCGGTTTCGCCCGTTGCTTCGCCGACAAGGGCTGCATGAGCGATTACTTCAAGGGTATTCCGGTCTGGCTGGTGACCGCGCCGTATTCGGGCCTGATGGGCGCGGGTGTGGCGTTGGAGCAATCGACTCCAGTTTGAAATGTGATCCCCTGTGGGAGCGAGCTTGCTCGCGATGACGGAGTGTCAGTCGCCATTGATGTTGACTGATACACCGCTATCGCGAGCAAGCTCGCTCCCACAGGTGTTTGTAGTGTGTTTGTAGTCCTCATCCATCAGGCATAATTCGCCCCAATCCAAACAACAAGGACGAGGCCCGTGAGTTCAGTGAATAAATCGATTTTGTTGGTCGACGACGACCAGGAGATTCGCGAACTGCTGGACACTTACCTCAGTCGTGCGGGGTTTCAGGTGCGCACCACACCCGATGGTGCCGGGTTTCGCCAGGCGCTGAACGAGGCGCCGAGCGACCTGGTGATCCTCGACGTGATGCTGCCCGACGAGGACGGCTTCAGCCTGTGTCGCTGGGTTCGCCAGCACCCGCGCCAGGCGCACGTGCCGATCATCATGCTCACCGCCAGTTCCGACGAGGCCGACCGGGTCATTGGCCTGGAACTGGGGGCCGATGACTACCTGGGCAAACCCTTCAGTCCTCGCGAGTTGCAGGCGCGTATCAAGGCCCTCCTGCGCCGGGCGCAATTCGGCCAGGAACGTTCCGGCGGCGAAGTGCTGGCCTTCGACGAGTGGCGGCTGGACATGGTCAGTCATCGGCTGTTTCACACCGACGGTGAAGAGGTGATTCTCTCCGGCGCCGATTTCGCCCTGCTCAAGTTGTTTCTAGACCATCCCCAGGAAATCCTCGACCGCGACACCATCGGCAATGCGACCCGTGGCCGTGAGTTGATGCCCCTGGACCGGATCGTCGACATGGCCGTCAGTCGCCTGCGCCAGCGCCTGCGTGACACCGACAAGCCGCCGCGGCTGATCCGTACGGTGCGTGGCAGCGGCTATCAACTGGCGGCCAGTGTGGTTGCCAGCAATGGTCATTGACTGGGTCAAGAAAGTCGCCCGACGGGTACCGGTGCCGCGCTCGTTGTTAGGGCGGATGCTGTTGCTGACCTTGCTGGTGGTGCTGTTCGCCCAGACCCTGTCCAGCCTGATCTGGGTCTCGCAATTGCGCGCCACCCAGCTCGAAGGCCTGGTCACCAGCGCCCGTAGCCTGGCCCATTCGATGACCGCCAGCGTTAGCTACCTGCGCTCGCTGCCGGTGGCTTATCGGCCATTGGTGCTGGATCAGTTGCGCAGCATGGGCGGTACGCGGTTTGTCGTCACGCTCAACGACAAGCCCCTGGGCATGGACGTGCTGCCGGTGACGCCGCGCAAGCTGGCGGTGCTCAAGGCGGTGGACGATGTGCTGCGCCGGTCCCTGGGCAATAGCGCCGATATCTCGGTCAATTTTGTCAGCCCCGACGATCTGCGAATTTTCAACGCCGGGCTGAAACTCGACGAATTGCCCCGCTCGTGGGCCCACTACGCCTTGACGCTTGAGCCTGTGAACCCGCCGGTGCTGGTCACGCAAATCCAGATGGCGCCGGGCGAATGGCTGTACATCGCTTCGTTGCTGCCCGAGCCCTATACCGCGCTTGAAGAGCAGGACCTGCCCAAGCAACAGGTCGGTTTCATCGTGCTCACCAGCAGCCTGTTGTTGCTGTTCATCGGCTTGCTGGTGCACTGGCAGAGCCGACCTCTGAAGCGCTTGGCTCGAGCGGCGCGGGACATGTCCCTGGGGGCTGAAGTGGAACCGGTGGCCGAGGGCGGCGGCAGCGAAGTGGTGGAAGTGGGCCGGGCGTTCAATGCCATGCGCGAGCGCATCAGCCGTTACCTGACCGAACGTAGCCAGTTGTTCAGCGCGATTTCCCATGACTTGCGCACGCCCATTACCCGGTTGCGCTTGCGGGTCGAGCTGCTGGAAGACGAAAACCTGCAAGCCAAGTTCGGCCGCGACCTGGACGAGCTGGAGCTGCTGGTCAAAGGCGCGCTGCAATGCGTCAAGGACACCGACATCCACGAGAACATCGAGCCGGTAGACCTCAACCACGTGCTCGATTGCCTGGTCGAACCTTACCTGGCGCCCAACGGCAACGGTCGGGTGACCCAGGATGGCCGGGCGCTGGCGCCGTATCCGGGCAAGCCACTGGCGCTCAAGCGCTGCATCGGCAACCTGATCGACAACGCCTTGAAGTATGGGCAGAACGCCCACCTGCACATCGACGACGATGAAACCGCGTTCATCCTGCACGTCGACGACGAAGGCCCGGGTGTGCCGGAACAGCGCCTGGAGCAAGTCTTCGAACCGCACTTCCGCCTGGCCGGCCAACAGCAAGGGTATGGCCTGGGCTTGGGCATCGCCCGCAACATCGCCCACAGCCATGGCGGCGAAGTGAGCCTGCAAAACCTGCGCGAGGGTGGGTTGCGGGTGACGTTGCAGTTGCCTCGCAGTGTGGAATAGCGCGACCGCGTTGATCGTTCTTCGCGAGCAGGCTCGCTCCCACAGGAGGGCGGTGGTGGACACAAAAATTGTGTACACCCTGGAGCTAATGTGGGAGCGAGCCTGCTCGCGATGACGCCTTCAGCCTCAACACATCTTTCAGGGGAGTGTCACAAATCGGTGACATAACTCGCCCCTTTCGTTACCTGTCTCCCGCCATCCCTTGTTTAGACTCCCTGCGTCAAAACAACAAAAAAGGTACCTCTTGATGGACACCTTCCAACCGGCCTTCAGCAGTTGGCTGAACGCGCCTGCCCACCAGCAGTGGCTGGCGGCCGAAGGCTTGCGACTGCTGGCGTTCGCCAAGGCATCGAAGCTGCCGGACGGCTTTGGCAACCTGGACGAACTGGGGCGCCTGCCGGCCAATGCCCAGGCCGAAACCATGAACACCGCGCGCATGACCCACAGCTTCGCCATGGCGCACATCCAGGGCCTGCCGGGTTTCGCCGAGCTGGTGGATCACGGTGTCGAGGCCCTGAGCGGCCCCTTGCGCGACGCCGAACATGGCGGCTGGTTCGCCACGGCGCAGCCTTCTGAAGGCGACACCGACAAGGCCGCCTACCGGCATGCCTTCGTGGCCTTGGCGGCCAGTTCCGCCGTGGTGGCCCAGCGTCCCGGTGCCCAGGCGCTGCTGGATGAAGCGGTGCGGGTCATCGACGAGCATTTCTGGAGTGAGGAAGAGGGCGCCCTGCGCGAGTCCTTCAATCGTGACTGGAGCGAGGAAGAGGCGTATCGCGGTGCCAACAGCAACATGCACGCCACCGAAGCGTTCCTGGCCCTGGCCGATGCCACCGACGATCCGCGCTGGCTGGCCCGCGCCCTGCGCATCGTTGAACGGGTCATCCACGGTCATGCCGCCACCAACGACTACCTGGTGGTGGAGCATTTCGACCGCGATTGGCAGCCGTTGCGCGAGTACAACCACGACAATCCCGCCGACGGTTTCCGCCCGTACGGCACCACCCCCGGCCATGGTTTCGAATGGGCGAGGCTGCTGCTGCACCTTGAAGCAGCGCGGGTGCAGATTGGCATGCTGACCCCCGGTTGGCTGGCCCAGGATGCGCAAAAACTCTTCGACCAGAACTGCCGTCATGGCTGGAATGCCGATGGTGCGCCAGGCATCGTCTATACGCTGGACTGGGACAACCGCGCCGTCGTCCGCCATCGCCTGCATTGGGTGCACGCTGAAGCTGCGGCTGCTGCCAGCGCGTTGCTCAAGCGCACCGACGAGGCAAAGTACGAAGCCTGGTACCGACTGTTTTGGGAGTTTTGTGACAAACATTTCATCGACCGCTGCAACGGCAGTTGGCATCACGAGCTCGACCCACAAAATAGCCCCAGCGCCGACATCTGGCCAGGCAAGCCGGATCTGTATCACGCCTGGCAGGCAGTGCTGATTCCGCGCTTGCCCCTGGCACCCAGCATGGCCACGGCCCTGGCGAAGTTCTCCAGTCCTGCGCCTGTGTAACCGTGTCGTGACATTTGCACGTCCCTTCGTTACCTGCGAAGGGATTTCCCCTGTTTAAAATCCGTGCAGCGCAAGCACCAGACTTGCATGCATAACAACAAGAAAGGTACTTCTAGATGAATGCGATTTCTCGCCTCGCTACTGTCATTTCTCTTGCTTCCTTGCTTCCCGTCGCAGCATTCCCTATCAGCGCCCTTGCCGCCGAATCCAAAGGTTCCGTGGAAGTCGTCCATTGGTGGACGTCGGGTGGTGAAAAAGCCGCGATCGATGTGCTCAAGGCCCAAGTAGAGAAAGACGGCTTTACCTGGAAGGACGGCGCTGTCGCCGGTGGTGGCGGCTCCACAGCCATGACCGTGCTCAAGAGCCGTGCCGTGGCCGGCAACCCACCGGGTGTCGCCCAGATCAAGGGCCCGGACATCCAGGAATGGGCGTCCACCGGGCTGCTCGACACCGACATCCTGAAAGACGTTGCCAAAGCAGAGAAGTGGGACAGCCTGCTCGACAAGAAAGTCTCCGATACCGTGAAGTACGAAGGTGATTACGTGGCCGTGCCGGTGAACATCCACCGCGTCAACTGGCTGTGGATCAACCCGGAGGTCTTCAAGAAGGCCGGCATCACCAAAAACCCAACCACCCTCGAAGAGTTCTACGCTGCCGCTGACAAGCTCAAGGCCGCAGGCTTCATTCCCCTCGCCCACGGTGGCCAGCCTTGGCAGGACAGCACCGTGTTCGAAGCCGTGGTGCTCTCGGTCATGGGCGCCGAGGGCTACAAGAAAGCCCTGGTCGACCTGGACAGCAAGGCCCTGACCGGTCCGGAAATGGTCAAGGCGCTGACCGAACTGAAGAAAGTCGCGACCTACATGGACGCCGACGGCAAGGGCCAGGACTGGAACCTGGAAGCGGCCAAGGTCATCAACGGCAAGGCCGGCATGCAGATCATGGGTGACTGGGCCAAGAGCGAGTGGACCGCCGCGAAGAAAGTCGCTGGCAAGGACTACGAGTGCGTCGCCTTCCCGGGCACCGAAAAGGCCTTCACCTACAACATCGACTCCCTGGCGGTGTTCAAGCAGAAAGACAAAGGCACGGCGGCCGGTCAGCAGGATATCGCCAAGGTCGTGCTGGGTGAAAACTTCCAGAAGGTCTTCAGCATCAACAAGGGTTCGATCCCGGTGCGCAACGACATGCTCGGCGACATGGCCAAGTACGGTTTCGATTCCTGCGCCCAGACCGCTGCCAAGGACTTCCTGACGGACGCCAAGTCTGGCGGCCTGCAGCCGAGCATGGCGCACAACATGGCGACCACGCTGGCGGTTCAGGGGGCGTTCTTTGACGTGGTGACCAACTACATCAACGACCCGAAAGCCGACCCTGCCGATGCCGCCAAGAAACTTGGCGCTGCGGTCCAGTCGGCCAAGTAGTTTTGCGCGCGGTCCCTTGTGGGAGCGAGCTTGCTCGCGATAGCGGAGTGTCAGGCAATAAATGAGTCACTGGCATACCGTCATCGCGAGCAAGCTCGCTCCCATATGGGGAATGTTTTTGTAGTTTTTTCTCTCTGGTACTGGATCTTCCCATGAGTTCTGTTGCTGTGTTCAGCAAGGCCTCGCCGTTCGACGCATTGCAGCGCTGGCTCCCGAAACTGGTGCTGGCGCCGAGCATGTTCATCGTTCTGGTGGGCTTCTATGGCTATATCTTGTGGACGTTCGTCCTGTCGTTCACCACGTCGACGTTCTTGCCGAACTATAAATGGGCGGGCCTGGCGCAATACGCGCGGCTGTGGGACAACGACCGCTGGTGGGTGGCAAGCAAGAACCTGGCGCTGTTCGGTGGCATGTTCATCGGCATCACCCTGGTGATCGGCGTCCTGCTGGCGGTGTTTCTTGACCAGCGTATTCGTCGCGAAGGTTTCATCCGCACCATTTACCTGTATCCGATGGCGCTCTCGATGATCGTCACCGGTACCGCCTGGAAGTGGCTGCTCAACCCGGGCATGGGCCTGGACAAATTGTTGCGTGACTGGGGCTGGGAAGGCTTCCGCCTGGATTGGCTGATCGACCCGGATCGTGTGGTGTATTGCCTGGTAATTGCGGCGGTATGGCAGGCCTCGGGCTTCATCATGGCGATGTTCCTGGCCGGCCTGCGGGGCGTTGATCAATCGATCATCCGCGCCGCGCAGATCGATGGCGCGAGCATGCCGCGGATCTACTGGAAAGTGGTGCTGCCAAGCCTGCGTCCGGTGTTCTTCAGCGCAGTGATGATCCTGGCGCACATCGCGATCAAGAGTTTCGACCTGGTGGCGGCGATGACAGCCGGCGGCCCGGGTTACTCCTCCGACCTGCCTGCCATGTTCATGTACTCCTTCACCTTCAGTCGCGGCCAGATGGGCATGGGCTCGGCCAGTGCAATCCTGATGCTCGGTGCGATTCTCGCAATCATCGTGCCTTACCTGTACTCCGAGCTGAGGACCAAGCGTCATGACTAGTCTCGCTGCCAAACCTTCCATCAGCCTGAGTCGGATCGCGATCTATGCGGTGTTGATCCTCGCTGTATTGCTGTACCTGGTGCCGCTGGTGGTCATGCTGTTGACCAGCTTCAAGACCCCGGAAGACATCAACACCGGTAACCTGCTGAGCTGGCCGACCGTGGTCACCGGCATCGGTTGGGTCAAGGCCTGGGCCACGGTCGACGGCTACTTCTGGAACTCGATCAAGATCACCGTCCCGGCGGTGCTGATCTCTACCGCTATCGGTGCGTTGAACGGCTACGTGTTGTCGATGTGGCGCTTTCGCGGTTCGCAGTTGTTCTTCGGTCTGTTGCTGTTTGGTTGCTTCCTGCCGTTCCAGACCGTCCTGCTGCCGGCCTCGTTCACCCTCGGCAAGATGGGCCTGGCCAGTACCACCACGGGCCTGGTGTTCGTGCATGTGGTCTACGGCCTCGCATTCACCACGCTGTTCTTCCGTAACTACTACGTCAGCATTCCCGATGCGCTGGTGAAGGCTGCGCGGCTGGACGGTGCGGGTTTCTTCACCATCTTCCGGCGGATCATTCTGCCGATGTCGACCCCGATCATCATGGTCTGCCTGATCTGGCAGTTCACGCAGATCTGGAACGACTTCCTGTTCGGTGTGGTGTTCTCCAGCGGCGATTCGCAGCCCATCACGGTGGCGCTGAACAACCTGGTCAACACCAGCACAGGGGCCAAGGAATACAACGTTGATATGGCGGCGGCGATGATCGCCGGGCTGCCGACCCTGCTGGTCTATGTGGTCGCAGGCAAGTATTTCGTGCGCGGCCTGACGGCCGGCGCAGTCAAGGGGTAATCATGGCAACGCTTGAACTTCGCAATGTAAACAAGACCTATGGTGCCGGCCTGCCGGACACCCTGAAGAACATCGAGTTGTCGATCAAGGACGGTGAGTTCCTGATCCTCGTCGGCCCTTCGGGCTGCGGCAAGTCGACACTGATGAACTGCATCGCCGGCCTCGAGACCATCACCGGCGGCGCGATCATGATCGGTGACCAGGATGTCAGCGGCATGAGCCCCAAGGATCGCGACATCGCCATGGTGTTCCAGTCCTACGCGCTGTATCCGACCATGAGCGTGCGCGAGAACATCGAGTTTGGCCTGAAGATCCGCAAGATGAGCCAGTCCGCCATCGACGAAGAAGTCAATCGCGTGGCCAAGCTGTTGCAGATCGAGCACCTGCTCAACCGCAAGCCGGGCCAACTCTCCGGTGGTCAGCAACAACGCGTGGCCATGGGCCGGGCACTGGCGCGGCGGCCGAAGATCTACCTGTTCGACGAGCCGCTGTCCAACCTCGACGCCAAGCTGCGGGTCGAGATGCGCACCGAAATGAAACTGATGCACCAACGCCTGAAGACCACCACGGTCTACGTGACCCACGACCAGATCGAAGCCATGACCCTGGGCGACAAAGTCGCGGTGATGAAGGACGGCATCATCCAGCAGTTCGGTACGCCGAAAGACATCTACACCAACCCGGCCAACCTGTTCGTGGCGAGCTTCATCGGTTCGCCACCGATGAACTTCATCCCCCTGCGCCTGCAACGTAAGGACGGTCGCCTGCTGGCGCTGCTCGACAGCGGCCAGGCCCGTTGCGAGCTGCCAATGGGCATGCAGGACGCCGGCCTGGAAGACCGCGAAGTGATCCTCGGCCTGCGCCCGGAGCAGATCGCGCTGGCGGGCAACGAGGCCAATGGCTTGCCGACCATTCGTGCTGAGGTGCAGGTCACCGAGCCTACCGGGCCGGACACCCTGGTGTTCGTCAACCTCAACGACACCAAGGTCTGCTGCCGCCTGGCGCCGGACGTGGCGCCGCAGCCGGGGGAAACCCTGACGCTGCAATTCGATCCGTCGAAAGTGCTGCTGTTCGACGCCCAGTCCGGCGAACGCCTGGGCGTGGCCGGCCAGCCACAGGCCGAGGGCCGGGCGGCGAACGTCGCCCAGTTCAAGGGTCGATGAAAAACAATGTGGGAGCGAGCCTGCTCGCGATGACGGCGTGTCATTCGACATGTTCGGCGGCTGACATAGCGCCATCGCGAGCAGGCTCGCTCCCACAGGGGAGTATGCGATGGATGGGGACATCCATCGCAATCGTTGTAAACCGCGTTAGATAAAAACAGTTAATAACAATAAAGACGAGGATGTAGGGATGAAGAAGAAAAACAACGCCCAGCTAATCTGCCAGTTGTCAGCCGTTGCGGCGATGATGCTGGCCGGTAGCGCACATGCGGCCGACGCGTTCAGCGCCGATTCGCAGTGGATGACGGGTGACTGGGGCGGCGAGCGGACCAAGCTGATCGAGCAAGGTATCGACATCAAGGCTGACTTCGTCGGTGAGATGGGTGCCAATCTCCACGGCGGCTACAACGATGACAAGACAGCGCGTTGGTCCCAGCAGTTTGGCTTGGGCGTCGCCCTCGACCTGGAGAAGCTGGCGGGTTGGGGAGATACAGAGGCCAAGATCCAGTTCACTCGACGTGATGGCCGCAACATCTCCAACGACCGTATTGGCGATCCACGTGCCGGTACCCTCAGTTCTTCCCAGGAAGTGTGGGGTCGTGGGCAAACCACCCGTCTGACCCAGTTGTGGATCAAGCAGAAGTATTTCGACAGTAAGCTGGATGTCAAAGCCGGTTACTTCGGTGAAGGCGAAGACTTCAACACCTTCCCGTGCGAGTTCCAGAACCTGGCGTTCTGCGGTTCGCAGGCGGGTAACTGGGCGACTGGCATCTGGTACAACTGGCCGATCATGCAGGCGGCGATTCGCGTTAAGTACAACCTCACGCCTGAGCTCTATGCGCAAATCGGCGCGTACAACCAGAACCCTTCGCAGCTGGAAAACAAGAACCGCTACAAGCTCAGCGGCAGTGGCACCAAGGGCACCCTCATTCCGGTCGAGTTGGTCTGGTCGCCCAAGCTCAATAATCTGCCGGGCGAATACCGTGTGGGTTACTACAAAAGTACGGCCAAGGCTGATGACGTCCGTGAGGATGACGATGGCAACGACGCCGCGACAAGCGGTAACGCCTATCGCAGCCACAGCAGCAAGGACGGCTACTGGTTCGTCGCGCAGCAACAGCTCACCACTCACAACGGTGACGCTTCGCGCGGTCTGAACATTGCGGCCAACGCCACCTTCCACGACAAGGAAACCAACATCGTCGACAACTACCAGTCGCTGATGTTCGTGTACAAGGGGCCGTTCGATGCGCGTCCTAAAGATGATGTCGGGATCGGTTTCTCCCGGATCCACGTCAACGAAGATGTGAAGAAAAACGCCGAGCTGGTCAACGTTGCCAATGGTGTCTCCGACTACGATGATCCGCTGTTCACGCCGTTGCGTAGCACCGAATACAACTACGAGATCAACTACGGTTTCCACGTTACCAACTGGCTGACCGTACGTCCTAACCTGCAGTACATCACTCACCCGGGCGGTGTGGATGAAGTCGACAACGCGCTGGTGGCCGGCCTGAAAATTCAGTCGGTGTTCTAACGCTGTTGCGATAAGCTCCTCTCTATGTGCGCATTTTTGCGGACGGCCAAGGCTGTCCGCTTTTTTTTGGGGAGCACATGGCTGGTGCAGGACCCGTGGCGAGGGCGCTTGCTCCCGCTGGGTTGCGAAGCGACCCCAAAACCATTCACTGCGGTGCGTCAGCCAGACCGCATTTGCCTCGTCTACGACTGCTTCGCAGCCGAGCGGGAGCAAGCTCCCTCGCCACAAAAGAGCGCGTCGCGAACAGATGAGCAATTCAATGATTCCCAGGACCGCGGCCCATGCATGAGCATCCGCTACAACGCTTTTTCAGATCCTTGCGCGAGCGCTCGGTGTTTGAGTGGGAGCGCTATCGGCAGCGCGATGTGCTGGTGATCGATCATCCATTGTGCCAGGCGGTGTTCAGTCGCCAGGGCGCGCAGTTGCTGCACTTTCAGCCGCGCGGCCAGAAGCCCTGGTTGTGGTGTGCGGCCAAGTGGCCACACGTCGGGGCGATACGCGGCGGGGTGCCGGTGTGCTGGCCGTGGTATGGCCGTCATCCGAGCGAAAACGCCTGGCCGTCCCATGGTTGGGCGCGCCTGATCGATTGGAAGCTGCTCGACAGCCGCAGTGATGCAGAAGGCGTGCATCTGCATTGGCAGTTGCAACTGTGCGACTGGCAGGTCGATCTGTATGCCGATTTGGGCGAGCGCATGGAGTTGCGCTTGAGCACCGAGCATCAAGACAGCCTGCCTTGCCAGCTGAGCCAGGCCTTGCACGCCTATTGGCGTATTGGTGACATCGGTGAGGTAGCGCTGTCTGGGCTCGAAGGTGCGCAGGGGTACGACCAGTTGAGCCGTGCGGTTTGCCAGCAGGAGGGCGAGTTGCGGGTCGAGGGTGGCTGTCAGCGGGTGTTTCAGCATGAAGGCGAATTGCAGCTCAAGGACCACGCCTGGCAACGTGAGCTGTGCATCGACACGGGCGACAGCGCCGACACCGTGGTGTGGCATCCCGGCGCGCGGCCACTGTTGGGGGTGAGCTGGGACGAGGTGTCGGAGTTCGTCTGCGTCGAAGCGGCCAGTGGCGGCACCGATAGCTTGTGCCTGGCGCCGGGAGAGCGGGCGCATCTGAGTTTGCAGGCGCGGGTGGGGGCTTGATTCAGGTTTGTGGGTGTTGCTGCTGGCCCCATCGCGAGCAAGCTCGCTCCCACAGGGTTTTGTGAACGCCAAAGATCCAGTGTGGGAGCGAGCCTGCTCGCGAAGACGGACTATCAGGCACCGAAGATTCTGAATCGAATCAGTTGAACTCATCCCCCACCGGATACCGGCTGGCGTTCAGGCTTTCCTTGATCTTGCGCAAATGCGGCTGGAAGTCCACGCCCCGGCGCAGGGTCATGCCAGTGGCGAGCACGTCCAGCACGGTGAGCTGGATGATCCGCGAGGTCATCGGCATGTAGATGTCGGTGTCTTCGGGCAGTGGAATGTTCAGGCTCAGGGTGCTGGCCTTGGCCAGGGGTGAGCCTTCGGCGGTGAGGCCCAGCACCGAGGCGCCGTTTTCCCGGGCGATGCGCGCCACTTCCACCAGCTCACGGGTACGCCCGGTATAGGAAATGATCACGAACAGCTCGCCCGTATGAGCCACCGAGGCAATCATGCGCTGCATCAGCACATCGGCGTGGGCGGTCACCGCCAGGTTGAAACGGAAAAACTTGTGTTGGGCATCCAACGCCACGGGCGCCGAAGCACCGAGGCCGAAGAAGTGGATCTGGCGGGCCTGGATCAGCAGATCGACGGCGCGACTGATCAAATTGGGATCAAGGGCCTGGCAGGCGCTGTCCAATGACGCAATGGCACTGCCAAAGATTTTCCGGGTGTAAGCTTCCGGGTTGTCATCGGCCTCTACCGCACGACTGACGTAAGCGGCACCGCTGGCCAGGCTTTGGGCCAGTTGCAGCTTGAGCTCCGGGTAACCGCTGACGCCGAATGAACGGCAGAAACGGTTGACGGTAGGCTCGCTGACCGACGCGGCCTGGGCGAGGGCGGCGATGCTGAAGCGGGTGGCCTGCTGTGGGTTGAGCAGGATCACCTCGGCCACCTTGCGTTCGGCCTTGTTCAGGTCTTCAAGGCGACTCTGGATCTGCTCCAGTAAATTTCGCACGCGGTCCATACAAGATTCCTAGAAAGACGGGTCTTTGATACGACCCTTTGCGGTGGCCTATCCTACTGATGGCTCCGACGGACCACCACTCGGAATCGGAATTTTCGAAAAATGTTGTGGTTATTACTACATTTCTCCTTGAGTGATACCTTAAAAAAAGGTATTTGTAGCTTAACTTGATAAAAGAACAAACATCATGCATTCCATAACGGTTGAACCGTGCACATTTGCCTTGTTCGGCGCGTTGGGCGATCTGGCCTTGCGCAAGCTTTTTCCTGCCCTTTATCAACTCGATGGCGCGGACTTGCTGCACGAGGACACGCGGATCATCGCGCTGGCCCGTGAACCCGGCAGCGAGCAGCAGCACCTGGCGTTCATCGCCGCCGAGCTGCGCCGCTATGTGGGTGACAAGGACCTCAACGAAACCGTGGTCGAGCGCTTCCTGGCGCGACTGACTTACCTGCATGTGGATTTCCTCAAGGCCGACGACTACGTCGCCCTGGCCGAACGAGCCGGTTCGGCCCAACAAGTCATCGCCTATTTCGCCACTCCGGCATCGGTCTATGGCGCAATCTGCGAGAACCTGGCGAAGGTTGGCCTGAGCGAAAACACCCGTGTCGTGCTGGAGAAACCCATCGGCTCGGACCTGGAATCTTCGCGCAAGGTCAACGACGCCGTGGCGCAGTTCTTCCCGGAAAACCGCACCTATCGCATCGACCACTACCTGGGCAAAGAGACGGTTCAGAACCTGATCGCGCTGCGGTTCGCCAACAGTCTGTTCGAAACCCAGTGGAACCAGAACTACATTTCCCACGTGGAAATCACCGTGGCCGAGAAGGTCGGCATCGAAGGCCGCTGGGGCTATTTCGACAAGGCCGGCCAACTGCGGGACATGATCCAGAACCACTTGTTGCAGCTGCTGTGCCTGATCGCCATGGATCCGCCGGCGGACTTGTCCGCCGATAGCATCCGTGACGAGAAGGTCAAGGTGCTCAAGGCCCTGGCGCCCATCAGCCCGGAAGGCCTGACCACCCAAGTGGTGCGCGGCCAGTACATCGCCGGTCACAGCGAAGGCAAGGCTGTGCCGGGTTACCTGGAAGAACCCAATTCCAACACCCAGAGCGACACCGAAACCTTCGTCGCCCTGCGCGCCGACATTCGCAACTGGCGCTGGGCCGGGGTGCCGTTTTACCTGCGTACCGGCAAGCGCATGCCGCAAAAGCTGTCGCAGATCGTCATTCACTTCAAGGAACCGTCCCACTACATCTTCGCTCCCGAGCAGCGCCTGCAGATCAGCAACAAACTGATCATTCGCCTGCAACCGGACGAAGGGATTTCCTTGCGGGTGATGACCAAGGAGCAAGGCCTGGACAAGGGCATGCAATTGCGCAGCGGTCCGCTGCAACTCAACTTCTCCGACACCTATCGCAGCGCGCGGATACCCGATGCCTATGAGCGGTTGTTGCTGGAAGTCATGAACGGCAATCAGAACCTGTTTGTCCGTAAAGATGAAATTGAAGCCGCGTGGACGTGGTGTGACCAGCTGATCGCCGGGTGGAAGAAATCCGGTGATGCGCCCAAGCCGTACGCGGCCGGGTCCTGGGGGCCGATGAGCTCCATTGCACTGATCACGCGGGATGGGAGGTCATGGTATGGCGATATCTGAAGTGAAGCTGCCCCAGGGCGTCAGCGCCCTGGAATTCAAAAGCCCGGTGTTGCTGGCTGAAGGCTTGGCGTTGAAAGTGGCCGAGCAGTTGCGTGGTGCGATTGACGCACGTGGCGCGGCGACCCTGGTGGTGTCCGGCGGTCGTAGCCCGGTGGCATTTTTCCAGAGCCTGGCCAAACAGGCACTGGACTGGTCGAAAGTGGTGGTGAGCCTGGCCGATGAGCGCTGGGTGCCGGTTGAACATGCCGACAGCAATGCCGGCCTGCTCAAGCGTTATCTGCTGCAAGGTGCTGCGGCCAAGGCCCAGTTCCTCAGCCTTTACAGTGCCAGCGCCAACCTGGAAGCGGCAGCCGAACAGGCGGATCGCTTGCTGGCCGAGTTGCCTCCCATCGACGTGCTGATATTGGGCATGGGCGACGACGGGCACACCGCCTCGCTGTTCCCTGACAGCCCGAACCTGGCCGAAGCCTTGGATGCCAACGGTACGCGCCGTTGCTGGCCGATGTTGGCGCCGACCGTGCCGCACCAGCGCTTGACCATGAGTCGCGCCTTGCTGGCCTCGGCAAAACACAAGGTGCTGTCGATTTCCGGTCAGTCGAAATTGACCACCCTGAACGCCGCAGTGGCCGGTGACGATGTCGCCGAAATGCCGATCCGCGCGTTTTTGCAACCTACGTTAGAGATTTACTGGTGCCCATGAACCAAGGATCAGCCGCTATGACAAACCCATCCCCGACCGTTTCCATGGCGGACAAAGTGACCCTGATCGACAGCCTCTGCGCCAAGGCGCGGATCCTGCCGGTGATCACCATCGCCCGCGAACAGGACATTCTGCCGCTGGCCGACGCCTTGGCCGCGGGTGGCTTGACCGCGTTGGAGGTGACCTTGCGTTCCCAGTACGGGCTCAAGGCCATCCAGGTGTTGCGTGAGCAGCGTCCGGAACTGGTGACCGGCGCTGGCACCGTACTCGACCGTCACATGCTGGCCGCCGCCGAGGCTGCCGGTTCGCAGTTCATCGTCACGCCGGGCATCACCCGTGATCTGCTCGAGGCCAGCGTCCAGAGCCCGATTCCGTTGCTGCCGGGCATCAGTAACGCTTCCGGCATCATGGAAGGCTATGGCCTGGGTTATCGCCGCTTCAAACTGTTCCCGGCGGAAGTCAGCGGCGGCGTTGCGGCCATCAAGGCCCTGGGTGGCCCGTTCGGCGAAGTGAAATTCTGCCCGACCGGTGGCGTGAGCCCGGCCAACATCAAGAGCTACATGGCGTTGAAAAACGTGATGTGCGTGGGGGGCAGTTGGATGCTTGATCCGGAGTGGATCAAGAACGGCGACTGGGCCCGCATCCAGGAATGCACCGCCGAGGCATTGGCGCTGCTGGACTGATTGTTTTACCGAAACCTCGTTGGGTGTTCTACGGCTTTACGGTGCGCTTGGTCGGCGCGCCGTTTTTTTTTGCCCGGGATTTTGTACCGCGCATGACGGTACAACATTACGTCCTTGTATGACGGCACGACACTAAGCTCTTGTGGCGAGGGAGCTTGCTCCCGCTGGGTCGCGCAGCGGCCCCAAAACCTGGCGACGCGGTGTATCAGATTGATTGAGCGGTCCTTGAGGAGGGCTGCTGCGCAGCCCAGCGGGAGCAAGCTCCCTCGCCACAACTATGTTCGGCTCAATTCCAGCAGCGCCTGGACCAACCGCTGGATATCACTGGCCAGGGTCGTCAGCCCCGGTGTGATACGGATGCACGGCCCCACGCTGGTGTGGCGCACCACGGTGAAGATCCCATAATCATTGAGCAATCGATCGGCCATCGCCTGCTGGTCCGTCTGGGCGGTGAAGCGCATCGAGGTAATGCCGCAATACAGGCTCGGATCGTCCGGAGTCATGACTTCGATGCCCGGTACATCCCGCACGGCGTTCACCCACAGGTCCCGTAGATACTTGAGCCGCGCGCCCTTGGCCGCAGCGCCGCCCAGGGCATAGTGTTCCTCGAACACCAGGGGCAGGGTCAGCAGGGCCGGGATATTGGGCGTGCTGTGGGGTGTGCGCGAACGAATGTCGGTGACGGGATAATGCCCTTCGTCCATGTCCGGATCGATGTCGGCCAGCCGCTGCGGCGCAATGTACAAAAAACCCAGGACCAGGGGCCCGCCGATCCACTTCTGCAAATTGAACCCGGCGAAGTGAATGCCGAGTTTCTGGATGTCGAAATCGATCTGCCCCAAGGCATGGGCCCCATCGAGAATGATATCGACGTCAAACTCACGCGCGGTCTCGGCGATGGCCTGGACCGGCATCACCAGCCCGGTGAGGTGGTTGACGTAGGTCAGCACCATCAGCTTCACGCGAGGGTGGTCAATGAACGCTTTGCGATAGGTGCCCACCAGGCTTTCCAGGCTGGCGGGGTGCTGGTGGACCAGTTCGATCACCTCGGCGCCACGCTGTCGGGCGAGCCAGTACATCGCGCTTTTGACCGCGGCGTATTCCAGGTCACAGACCAGCACCTGATCGCCCGGCTTCAGCTTGTTGTAGTTGCGGATCAAGGTTTGCAGGGCGTCCACCGCGCTGGTGGCCATCGCCACGGTTTGCGGTGATACGTGGATCAGTTGCGCCACCTGGCGGCGAATCGCTTCGCCCTGTTCCTGGTCGAAATGCTGGCGCACATACACCGAATTGCTGCGGTTGATGAAGGCGATATTGCGCTGGTATTCCTCGACCACGGTTCGTGACATTCGCCCGAAATAGCCGTTTTCCAGGTTGAGCGGCCCCTCGGTGTCGACCTCATAACGGCCGACATAGATCTGCCAGAAGGCTTCATCGTGGGCGCGCAGGGTGTTTTCGGGCATGGGAGGTGGCTCAATCAGTCAATGGCGAGGCTTGGGTTTGCCGTGCTTGGCGCGCAAGGGGTCGAGCAGATCCGACAGGCCGTTGTGGTCGATTTCCTGCATCAGCGCCAGTAAACCGCCCAGTTCCCCGTGGGGAAAACCTTCGCGGGCGAACCAGTTCAAGTATTGGCCGGGCAGGTCGGCGAGGATTCGCCCCTTGTATTTCCCAAAGGGCATCTGGCGTGTGACCAGCAGTTCGAGCTTTTCCGGGTTCATGGCAATCGTCTTGATTCAAACAGCTTGGAAAATACAGGCATTCTGCATGCAGGCCAAATGACAGATCATGCAAATAACGCGGATACAGATTTCAGTAATTATGCTAAGTAATTGATTTTAAATTGAATTTTAAGTGCGATTGGGCTGGCACGACCGATGCAATATCCCTTGCAGGTTTTCTATTCACCCGCAAAGGAACTGAAAAATGACCGACATTAATAAAGAATCCATTTCCGTCCTGAATGACCTGATCGAGACCAGCAAAGATGGTCAGGAAGGCTTCAAGACCTGCGCCGAAGACATCAAGCACCCAGAACTCAAGTCGCTGTTTGTCCAGCGCGCCGCCGATTGCGCCACCGCTGCTGCCGAACTGCAAGCTGCCGTTCGTGCGCTGGGCGGCGACCCGGAAACTTCTACCAGCGTAGCCGGTGACCTGCACCGCCGTTGGGTAGACGTGAAATCCATGTTCACTGGTAAGGACGAGGAAGCGGTGCTCAACGAAGCCGAGCGCGGCGAAGATCACGCCCTCAAGGCTTACCGTGAAGCCCTGGAGAAGATCACTAAGCACAACCTGGTGGGCATTCGTGATCTGGTTGAACGTCAGTACCATGGCGTGCAACGCAACCATGACCAGGTCAAGGCCCTGCGTAACCAGGCGCGCGCCCGTTCTTAAACGCGCCCTGAACTAAAAAAACGCCAGCTTGCCTGGCGTTTTTTTGTGGCAAAGATTTACCTGTGGCGAGGGAGCTTGCTCCCGCTGGGCTGCGCAGCAGCCCCAAAGCGAGGGTCGCTTCGCAACCCAGCGGGAGCAAGCTCCCTCGCCACAGGTGTGTATTTCTTGACAACATCTATGGACTCACATAGTTAGCTAGCTAATAATTACGCCAGCCAATCCCCCCGTATTGCATCTATCGTTATCGCATTCCCAGAAAGAGTTTTTTCGCGTGCCCATTACCCTCCAGGCCTTGTTCGCCCCCGACCGCCTCGCTGTGCAATTCGCCATCAAAACCGTACTGGGTGGCGGACTGGCGCTGTGGCTGGCGTTGCGCTGGGGGCTGGAACAGCCGTCATGGGCGCTGATGACCGCGTTCATCGTCGCCCAGCCGTTGTCCGGGATGGTGGTGCAGAAAGGCTTGGCGCGTTTGCTCGGCACGCTGGTGGGGACGGTCATGTCGGTGGTGTTCATGGGCCTGTTCGCCCAGGCGCCGTGGTTGTTCCTGCTGGCGCTGGCACTGTGGCTGGGCCTGTGCACCGCCTGTTCGACGCTGTTGCGTAGCGCCTGGTCCTATTCATTCGTACTGGCCGGGTACACGGTGGCGATCATCGCGTTGCCGGCCATTGCGCATCCGCTGGCGGTGTTCGATCAGGCCGTGGCGCGCTGTACCGAGATCAGCCTGGGGATTGTCTGTGCCACGGCGGCCAGTGCCTTGCTCTGGCCGTTGCGGGTCGAGCGGCAATTGGCCGGTCAGGCCCGTGCCGCCTGGCAGAGCGGCATGCAGGCGGCCCGGGCCACCCTGGCCGGCGATGCACAGGCCCGTAAAGGATTGCTGGAAATCCTCGGCAAGATCGTCGCGGTGGATGCCCAGCGCGAACACGCCTGGTTCGAAGGAGGCCTTGGCCGGCAGCGGGCTCGGGCCATCAGCGGGTTGAGCCAGAAGTTGTTGATGCTGCTGCGCCTGTCCCGCTCGGTGCGCCGCCAATGGCAACAGCTCGAACCCGAGGAGGCCGAGGCCCTCCAGCCGTGGATGAGCGAAGTGCAGCAAGCCCTCGCTGCCGACAGCGCGACCCTGCAAGCCTTGCGTCCCCGGGTATGGGATGCGTCTCATGATCCACAGATCAGCTCGGCGCAAAGTTATTGCCTGGCCCGTTTCGCCTTGTTGCTCGACACCGCTCTGGCCGCCTGCGCCGCGTTGACGGCCGTGCAAGAGGGCCGAGAGGCGACGGACCCGCCGCGAACCCTGGCGCCTCACCGTGATCTGTCCCTGGCCATGGTGTTCGGTGCCCGCAGCGCCTTGGCCTTCCTGGCTGTGGCCTGTTTCTGGCTGGCGACGGCCTGGCCCGCCGCCTCGGGCGCGCTGGTGCTCACCTGCGTGGTGTGCAGCCTGTTCGCCAGTCGCGAAAACGGCGCGCAGATCGGCATGAGCTTCCTGCGGGGCATCCTGTTGGCGGTACCGACGGCGTTTGTAATCGGTGAGATCGTGCTGCCGCAGTGGAGCAGCTTCGCGATGCTCTGCATGGCCATGGGTGTGCCGTTGTTTTTCGGGGCGCTGGGCATGGCCAAGCCGCAGATATTCGCCACGGCCACGTCGTTCTGCCTGCATTTCGTGGTGCTGGTGTCGCCGCTCAACGCCATGAAATACGACGTCGCGACCTTCTTCAACAACGCCCAGGCCATGATGATTGGCGTCGGTGCGGCGGTGCTGGCGTTCAATCTGCTGATTTTGCGCGACCCGGCCTGGCACAGCCGCCGCTTGCTGGCCGCGACCCTCCACGATCTGGTGCGCCTGACCCGGCGCAATCTGCGCGGCGCCGAGAGTTGGTTCGGTGGGCGCATGGCTGACCGCCTATTGCAACTGGCGCGGCATTATCCCGAGCTGCCGGTGCCGGCGCGCAGTCGTTGGGATGATGGATTGCTGGGCTTGGACGTAGGTGATGAGCTGCTGCATTTGCGCCTGAGCCTGGCCGTCGCCCAAGTGCCCGATACCCTGGCCCAGCGCCGTTACTTCGAAACGTTGGAGCACGTGCTCGAACAAGGCCCGGTCGGTAGTCAGGCCGATGCACTGGCCCCGGCGAGCGCTGAGTTCCTGAAAGTGTTGTCGACGCAACCGTCCGGTGATGCGTTGAAGCTGGCCAAGGGTGCGGTGGTGCAATTGCAGAACAGTTGGCGTGCCTGGTGCCGCCAGCACGAACCTGAACGACAGGAGCACAGCCATGGGCTTGCGTGAGTGGTCGATCGGCGGGGTGTTGCTCAGCCCGTTCCTGATTTATGTGGTGCTGGCCTTGCTGGTGACCGGTGCGCTGCGCCTGTTGCTCAGCCTGGTGCCGGCCGGGCGCTGGATCTGGCATGAAGCCTTGTTCGACTGCGCCCTGTATGTCTGTGTCCTGACTGTTATTACCGTGGTCCTCGGGCCGCTATAGGAGTTGAACATGCGTACCTCCGTACGTGTCGCCGTCACGCTGGGCGTGGTGGTCGTGGCGATCTTCGCCGGTTTTCATTTGTGGCAGTACTACATGCTCACGCCGTGGACTCGCGATGCGCGGATTCGCGCCGATGTGGTGGTGATCGCGCCCGACGTGTCGGGTTGGGTGCGCGAGCTCAAGGCTGTGGATAACCAGGCAGTCAAGGCCGGTGATCTATTGCTGAGTGTCGATCGCGAGCGTTTCGAGGCTGCGGTGGAGAAAGCTCGGGCGGTGGTCCAGACCCGTCAGCAGCAATTGAGCCTGCGCGAACACGAAGCCAGTCGTCGCGCTGCCCTGGGGCCCCAGGCCATCAGTGCCGAGCTGCGGGAGAATGCCCAGATCAACGCCGGCATCGCCCGGGGCGAACTGCGTGAAGCCCAGGCTGAGGCCAAGGTCGCCGAGCTCAATCTGACTCGCAGCAAGGTCCTGGCCCCGCGCAGCGGCCACATTACCAACCTGCGCCTGGCCGAAGGCAATTACGTGAACGCCGGACAACCGGTCATGGCGCTGATCGATGATTCGACGTTTTATGTGCAGGCCTATTTCGAAGAAACCAAGCTGTCGAGGATTCGTGTGGGCGACCCGGTCAAGATCTGGCTGATGAGCGCCGACCATGCGCTGGGGGGGCATGTCGAAAGCATCAGCCGCGGTATCACCGACCGCAACACCAACCCCGATGCGCAGTTACTGGCGGAGGTTGAGCCGACCTTCAACTGGGTGCGCCTGGCCCAGCGGATTCCGGTTCGGATCAAACTGGACAAGGTCCCGGAAGGGGTGAGCCTGAGTGCGGGGATGACGGCGAGTGTGCAGGTGCAGGAAGACCATCAATAGTTGCCGCGCCGCGTTCCCTGTGGCGAGGGAGCTTGCTCCCGCTGGGGGCGAAGCCCCCCAAAAAAAGCCACCGCATTTGAACTGATCAAACGCGGTGGCTTTTTTTACGACGGCTTCGCCGCCGAGCGGGAGCAAGCTCCCTCGCCACAAGTGAGTCTCTCTCAGCCGACGGTAATCGCCGGCAACGTCGGCAACGTCACGGTCTGTTGCTTGCGTGGTGCAAGGATTTCGGCCTCGCCATCCACCACCAGCTCATCGCGCTGGTTGAATAC
The DNA here is from genome assembly GCF_030064125.1 of Pseudomonas sp. G2-4. Lineage (NCBI taxonomy): Bacteria > Pseudomonadati > Pseudomonadota > Gammaproteobacteria > Pseudomonadales > Pseudomonadaceae > Pseudomonas > Pseudomonas sp. G2-4. The sequence goes on from NZ_CP125957.1 coordinate 1,435,396, forward strand.
ACGGGTGGCGATGCGCACACGAAACTTTGGCAGTTTTTCCAGGATTTCCAGGCGCACGGTCAGGGTGTCGCCAATTTTCACCGGCTTTTGAAAAGTCATCTGCTGGCCGATATAAATGGTGCCCGGCCCAGGCATCTCGCAGGCCACCGCCGCGCTGATCAGTGCACCGCTGAACATGCCATGGGCAATGCGTTCCTTGAACATGCTCGCCGCAGCGAATTCGGCGTCCAGGTGCACCGGGTTGTGGTCGCCCGACATAGCGGCGAACAGCTGGATGTCGCGCTCTTCGACGGTCTTGCTGTAGCTGGCGGTCTGGCCGACTTCAAGGGCTTCGTAAGGAATGTTGGTAACCTGGGTCATCTGTTTCAGATCCTGTGGGGATAAAGGAAAACGCTGAAAAACTTACTCGCTGCGTGGCGGCCGTTTATGGCTCAGGGCCTGGGCAATCCAGGCCAGCACGTCGGCCGTCACTTCAGCGCGGTTGGTTTCGTTGAACAGTTCGTGCCGCGCCTGCGGATAAATCTTCAATTGCAGGTGCTGGCTGCCGGCCTCGCGCAGTGCGTTGGCCAGATCCTTCAGACGCTTGCCTTCACTCACCGGATCACATTCGCCGCCGATGACCAGCAACGGCAGGCCTGGATCGATCTGGGCGAGATTGGACGCTTTGCTGATTTGCTGCAAGCCGCCGAGCAGGTCGATCCACAGCTGATTGGTGCAGCGAAAGCCGCACAACGGGTCGTGGATGTATCGATCGACTTCGGCCGGGTCGCGGCTGAGCCAGTCGAAGGGGGTCCGTGTTGGTTTGAATTTCTTGTTGAAACTGCCGAACGACAACCACTCGATCAAGGCGCTGCGCCCCGTGGCGCCCTGGCGTCGGCGCTCGAGGCGGGCGATCAGGCGGGCAGAGCGATAGAGCGCCACCGGTTGAAAGTTCGAGCCGCTGAGAATTGCCCCGTGCAGGCTGGCGCTGTGGTGCAGCAGGTACCCCTGGGCGATGTAGCTGCCCATGCTGTGGCCCAGCAGCACAATGGGAGTATCGGGATGTTGCTGGCCGATGTGCTGGTTGAGACTGGCCAGGTCGCCGACCACTTTGATCCAGCCATCCTCGTCTGCAAAGTGGCCGAGCATCGTTTCTTCGCCGGTCTTGCCATGGCCGCGCAGGTCCGCCGCGTAGACGCCATAGCCGTTATCGCACAGTGCCTGGGCCAGGCGCGCGTAGCGGCCGCTGTGTTCAGCCATGCCATGGGCCAGCATGATCACTGCTTCAGGCGCCGATTCGGGCAACCACTCATTGACGAACAGGTGGCTGTGGTCGGTCGCGGTCAGCATGAACGTTTGGTGGATCATGGCGATTCCTTTGCACAGAGTCATACGCAGTGTGCTGCATTGTATAGCGCATCCGCTGCGTCTCGCCTGATCAGGCTACGCCGTGGCAGGAAGATTCACACAATCTATGACGCAGGTCGCCATATTTGCCTGATTGGCCATAACTGCTAGTGTCCCAAGAGCTCCGCCTCTACAAGCGACACAGAAGCGGCCCGGATACGCTCAGGTAAAGAGGACAAAAACAATGCAGCCTGATTTCTGGAATGACAAACGCCCGGCCGGCGTCCCCTCGGAAATAGACCTGGGGGCCTATAAGTCGGTAGTCGAGGTGTTCGAACGTTCCTGTAAGAAATTTGCCGATCGTCCGGCGTTCAGCAACATGGGCGTGACCCTCACCTATGCCGAGATCGAGCGCTACAGCGCCGCGTTCGCCGGTTACCTCCAGGCCCACACCGACCTCGTCCCTGGCGATCGCATCGCGGTGCAGATGCCCAATGTCCTGCAATACCCGATTGCCGTGTTCGGTGCCATGCGCGCCGGGCTGATCGTGGTCAACACCAACCCGTTGTACACACCGCGGGAAATGCGTCATCAGTTCAAGGATTCCGGCGCCCGGGCGCTGGTGTACATGAACTTGTTCGGGCAGAAAGTCCAGGAGGTGCTGCCCGACACCGACCTGCAATACCTGATCGAAGCAAAAATGGGCGACCTGATGCCCACCGCCAAGGGCTGGCTGGTCAATACGGTGATCAGCAAGGTCAAGAAAATGGTCCCGGACTATTCGTTGCCCCAGGCCATTTCATTCAAGAGCGCCTTGCGCATGGGCCGGGGCCATGGCATCAAGCCGCTGAAGGTCAGTCTCGATGACATCGCGGTGCTGCAATACACCGGCGGCACCACCGGGTTGGCGAAGGGGGCGATGCTGACCCATGGCAACCTGGTGGCTAACATGCAACAGACCCGGGCGTGCCTGGGCCAGGTCGGTGACGACGGTCATCCATTGCTGCGCGAAGGCCAGGAGGTGATGATCGCGCCGCTGCCGCTGTACCACATCTATGCCTTTACGGCGAACTGCATGTGCATGATGGTGACCGGCAACCACAACGTGCTGATCACCAACCCGCGGGATATCGCCGGCTTCATCAAGGAGCTGAAGAAGTGGCGGTTCTCGTTGCTGCTGGGGCTCAACACGTTGTTTGTGGCGTTGATGGACCACCCGGATTTCAAGACCCTGGATTTCTCCAGCCTCAAGGTCACCAACTCCGGTGGTACCGCGCTGGTCAAGGCGACTGCCGAGCGCTGGAAGCAACTCACCGGTTGCAGCATTGCCGAAGGTTATGGCCTGACCGAAACCTCTCCGGTGGCCAGCGCCAATCCGTATGGCGGCAAGTCCCGGTTGGGCACCGTGGGGTTGCCGGTGCCGGGGACGCTCATGAAGGTGATCAACGATGACGGCGTCGAGCAACCCTTTGGCGAGCGTGGCGAGCTGTGCATCAAGGGCCCGCAGATCATGAAGGGTTACTGGAACAAGCCTGAAGCCACGGCCGAAGTATTGGACAGCGAGGGCTGGTTCAAATCCGGGGATATCGCGGTGATCGACCCGGACGGCTTCGTGCGCATCGTCGATCGCAAGAAAGACATGATCATCGTCTCGGGCTTCAACGTGTACCCCAACGAGATCGAAGACGTGGTGATGGCCCACCCGAAAGTGGCCAGCTGCGCGGTGATCGGCGTACCGGACGAGCGTTCGGGGGAGGCGGTGAAACTGTTCGTGGTGGCGCGCGAGGCCGGCGTCAGCCTTGAAGAGCTCAAGGCCTACTGCAAGGAAAACTTCACCGGCTACAAGATACCCAAGCACATCGTGTTGCGAGAGTCGCTACCGATGACGCCGGTGGGCAAGATTCTGCGGCGGGAGTTGCGGGATATCGCCTGACGGCCAGAGAAGTCCAGGAGAAACCCTGTGGGAGCGAGCCTGCTCGCGATAGCGGTATATCAGTGACAGAGATGTTGGCTGATACACCGCCTTCGCGAGCAGGCTCGCTCCCACAGTTGTTTGTGTATTCAGGGGGCATTTAGCTGGGGCTTAGAATTTTTGCTCTAAAAATGACTATATAAAATTCATAAGTCATGTTTGTGACTGTAGGGGCTGCTTTTGGCTCTAGGCGACCCTTGGCAAAGCTGCTACTCTCGGCGCGCTTTTGTGACTTCTCGGCCTTGATCCAAGCCAGATTCACCAATAAACACACCAATAATAATCGCATCAAATGCGGTGAGAATTCGCGTTGCTGAGGAGTGGGCTTCCATGATTGAAGACTTTTGGAAGGATAAGTACCCAGCTGGGATTGCTGCCGACATCAATCCAGATGAGTATCCGAATATTCAGGCGGTGTTGAAGCAGTCCTGCCAGCGCTTCGCCGACAAGCCGGCATTCAGCAACCTCGGCAAGACAATCACCTATGGTGAACTCTACGAGTTGTCCGGTGCCTTTGCCGCGTATCTGCAACAGCATACCGATTTGCAACCGGGCGATCGAATCGCCGTGCAATTGCCCAACGTTCTCCAATACCCGGTCGCCGTGTTTGGTGCGATCCGTGCGGGTCTCATCGTGGTCAACACCAACCCGCTGTACACCGCGCGGGAAATGGAACACCAGTTCAACGACTCCGGCGCCAAGGCGCTGGTGTGCCTGGCGAACATGGCGCACCTGGCCGAGACCGTGGTGCCCAAGACCGGCGTCAAGCACGTCATTGTCACTGAAGTTGCCGACCTGCTGCCGCCGCTCAAGCGTCTGTTGATCAACAGCGTGATCAAGTACGTCAAGAAGATGGTCCCGGCTTATCACTTGCCCAAGGCCATCAAGTTCAACGACGTGCTGAGCAAGGGCCACGGCCAGCCAGTGAGCGAAGCCAACCCCACCAGCGACGATGTGGCCGTGCTGCAATACACCGGCGGCACCACCGGCGTAGCCAAGGGCGCGATGCTCACCCATCGCAACCTGGTGGCGAACATGTTGCAGTGCAAGGCGCTGATGGGTTCCAACCTCAATGAAGGTTGCGAAGTGCTGATCACGCCGCTGCCGCTGTATCACATCTATGCCTTCACCTTTCATTGCATGGCGATGATGCTGATCGGCAACCACAACATCCTGATCAGCAACCCGCGCGATCTCTCGGCAATGGTCAAGGAACTGTCGAAGTGGAAGTTCAGCGGTTTCGTCGGCCTCAATACGCTGTTCGTGGCCCTGTGCAACAACGAAGCCTTCCGCAAGCTGGATTTCTCGGCGCTGAAGGTCACCTTGTCCGGTGGCATGGCCTTGCAACTGGCAGCGGCTGATCGCTGGAAAGCCGTGACCGGTTGCCCGATCTGCGAAGGTTATGGCATGACCGAAACCAGTCCGGTAGCCACCGTCAACCCGATCCAGAAAATCCAGATCGGCACCATCGGCATTCCCGTTCCATCGACGCTGTGCAAGGTGATCAACGATGCGGGCGTCGAACTGCCATTGGGCGAAATCGGTGAGTTGTGTGTGAAAGGTCCGCAGGTCATGAAGGGTTATTGGCAGCGCCAGGACGCCACCGATGAGATCCTCGACAGCGACGGCTGGCTGAAGACTGGCGACATCGCGCTGATCCAGCCGGACGGCTACATGCGCATCGTCGATCGCAAGAAAGACATGATCCTGATCTCTGGTTTCAACGTGTACCCCAACGAACTGGAAGACGTGCTGGCGACGTTGCCGGGCGTGTTGCAATGCGCGGCCATCGGCATACCGGACGAGAAATCTGGCGAGGCGATCAAGATCTTCATCGTCGCCCGGCCGGGTGTCACCCTCACCAAGGAACAGGTGATGGAACACATGCGTGCCAACGTCACCGGCTATAAAGTGCCCAAGGCGGTGGAGTTCCGTGATGCGTTGCCGACCACCAACGTGGGCAAGATCCTGCGGCGCGAGTTGCGTGATGAAGAGCTGAGGAAGCTGGGGCTGAAGAGGTAAACGTCTTGTAGACAAAAGCCCCGCAGAAGCGGGGCTTTTTGTTGGGTGCTATTTCATGGAGCAGGATGCTTGTGTGGCGAGGGAGCTTGCTCCCGCTGGACGCGCAGCGGCCCCTTGTGGTGTGTCAGTTGGATCGAAGGGGGCTGCTGCGCAGCCCAGCGGGAGCAAGCTCCCTCGCCACAGGGAGCCATGTCCTCGGTCCAAACAGGAATCCAGTGCTTCTCGGGTCCGGTTACAACCTGAACTGCGCAAAGTCCAGGTTGGTACCCCCTGGCCGCATGTCCTGCAGGTAGGAATCCTTGTCGGCACTCAATTCCAGGCTCAGGGCCGCCTTGCGCTTGCCCTGGTTGCGCACTTCCAGGCCTTCCAGTTTCTCGCGCAGGAACACCGTTGGCACCTTCAGGTGCAGCAGCTCGTCGGTAGCCGGCGTGTGCAGCAGCAGGTGGATCCATTCGTACTGACCGATGGCCAGGCGCGCCACTGGGATATCGAACCAGAAGATGTTGCGGTTACGGTTCAATTCGCTGAAATGGCAGTTGTTGACGCCCAGTACGGCGCCGCCCAGTTCCTGGTTCCTGCGGGCGATAGCCAGCTTTTTATCGAGTTTCATAACGTTCCTACGGGATTGGAGCTTCGGGCCGCAGCCTGAATACGTGGGGCATTCTCGTGGGTTGATCGCCAAACATAAAGTGCAACCTGCATTCGACGATGAAATGTGCCGCTGAAAAAAATGAAACTCCCCGCAAACCGCCCCGGTCAACCCTTATGTAATGACTTTTCGTACAGCTGTTCACAGGAGAGACATCATGGGTAGCACGAGCGATAAAGTGAAGGGCGTTGCCAACGAAGCCGTCGGCAACATCAAGCAAGGCGTCGGCAAGGCCACCGACAATGACCGCATGCGCGCCGAGGGCTTGGTCCAGGAGAAAAAAGGTGAGGCCCAGCAAACCGTGGGCAAGGCCAAGGATGCCCTCAAGAAAGGCGTCGACGAGGCCTGACCGGCCTGTTGAAAAGGTGATTGGAACGGCCATCCGTGGGTGGCCGTTTTCATGTCGGCTCGAACTTGCACCGGGGAAATTGTTCCAAAGTCGCCAAACAGGTTACTTTTGTCCTGGATAACAACCCTATGAGTCGCCAAGCGACCTTCCTTTTCTGCGGCGAAAGGAGACGCACATGATGTTCCCGGCCTTGAAAGGCTTGCCCCTGCATCGTGTGATGATGCGCACCGTGACTGAGTTCGTCGACGACGAGATGTCGACCTACGCCTCGGCGTTGGCTTATCAGATGCTGTTTTCGCTGTTCCCCTTCATCCTGTTCCTGATCGCGCTGATCGGCTTCCTGCACCTGCCGGATTTCTTCTCCTGGCTGCGCCTGCAATCGGAGCTGGTATTACCACCCCAGGCCCTGGAACAGGTCAACCCGGTGATCGACCAGCTCCAGCAATCCAAGGGCGGGTTGTTGTCCGTGGGTATCGTCATTGCGTTATGGACGGCCTCCGCCGGTGTCCGGTTGATGATGAGCGCGATGAACGCCGCCTACGATGTGGTCGAGGGGCGCCCGGTCTGGAAGCGTTTTCCATTGTCGATTTTCTACACTATTGGCATTGCCGGCATGCTGCTGGCCGCGGCGGCGCTGATGGTGCTCGGGCCGCAGGTGATGGGGTGGATCGCGGCCCAGGTCGGGCTGGAGGAATTCATCGTCACGCTCTGGACCATCGTGCGTTGGCCGGTGATCGTGTTTTTATTGATGGTGGCCGTGGCGCTGATCTATTACGTGATGCCTGACGTGAAGCAGGAGTTTCGTTTCATCACGCCGGGGTCGGTGCTGGCGGTGGTGGTATGGATCATCGCGTCATTGGGCTTTGCGTTTTACGTCAAGACCTTCGCCAACTACAACGCCATGTATGGCAGTATCGGCGCGATCATTGTGTTGCTGCTGTATTTCTATATTTCTGCGGCGGTGCTGTTACTCGGCGCGGAGATGAACGCGGTGATCGAGCACATGTCTGCCGAAGGCAAGGACCGCGGCGAGAAGGTTGCCGGTGAACACGAAAAACAACATGTGTCGGGCCTTGGGCGCGACCATTCCATTCCTCTTCCCCACACTGACGAAGCCCGACCATGATTCGCGACATCCTGAAAATGGGCGACGAACGCCTGCTGCGCATCGCTGCGCCGGTGCCGGTCGAAATGTTCGACAGCCCGCAGCTGTGGCAATTGATCGACGATATGTTCCAGACCATGGAAAGCGTCGGCGGTGTCGGTCTGGCGGCGCCGCAGATCGGCGTGGACCTGCAGTTGGTGATCTTCGGCTTCGAGCACAGCGAACGTTATCCCGACGCCGAGGCGGTGCCCCAGACGATCCTGATCAACCCGTTGATTACCCCGCTAAGCCCCCTGATGGAAGAGGGCTTCGAAGGCTGTTTGTCGGTGCCGGGCCTGCGCGGGGCGGTCGATCGCTACCAGCACATTCGCTACGAAGGCTTCGACCCGAAGGGCCTGCCTGTCGTGCGCACCGCCTCAGGTTTCCATGCGCGGGTGGTGCAGCATGAATGCGATCACTTGATCGGGCGCTTGTACCCGTCGCGCATCCGTGATTTCAGCAAGTTCGGTTTTACCGAGGTGATGTTTCCCGACCTGGATCCCACCGCCGACGATTGATACTCCACCCCCGAACCCGGTGGGAGCGAGCTTGGATCTGTGTCAGGAAGAACGCTGCGGCTCCCACCCCATCGCAATCATCGGCTTGCTGCGGGCGTACCGGCTCAGGCGCTCAGCCATCGCATAAGGCAGCTCGGGATCGCAGCTGAACCCGCGCCGTTCATAAAAGCCGCGCAAGTCCGGGTGGCAGAACAGCCATACCTGCCCCTCGACACCTTGCACCGCTTCCGCGATCAACCGCGCCGCGATTCCTTGTCCGCGGTACGCCGGGTCGACAAACAACCCAGTCAACCAATGTCCACCCGACACCGGCCGCAGGCAAAGCGCCGCGACGATTTCATCGCGCCGTGCCACCCACAGCTGAGCTTCACGTACCGCTTTCATCGAGGATTGGTGGCCGCGATAAAACTTGTTCATCAGCGGCCAGAGCGGTTCTTCGAGCTGTGTGTAATGGATTTCAGACATGTCGGGAGTGCGGACGATAAGGGGGAGAGCGATTATAAAAGAACGAGGGTGTGGCGATAGGTGTATACCTGACTTCACATCCCGTATGACTGGAGTACGTATCATGGCCAAAGGCATGGATTCAAAAAAAGCGGCAAAGAAAAAACCGGCGAAGACTGCCGATGAAAAACGCGCTGACAAAAAGACCAAGAAGGTGAATCTGTTCGGTCATTGAACCGATAATTCCATGCCGCTACGGTGGGCCCCGGCTTTCAACGGCTGTGGATAAGAGGGGTAACCCGGGCGGCCAACCCTTGCCGTCGGACGGCATGGATCGACCGCATCCGTGTGCAGGAAGCAGGCTCAGGTGCTTTCGCGAACCTTGAGCTCAAACCCAAGGTCCACCACCGGCTGAGCGATGCGGTTACCCGCCATCAACGCCAGCATCTGCTCGGCGGCGCGGCGGCCGATGGCTTCCCGCGGCGTGCTGATGCTGCTCAGGCGCGGCACCATGTGGGCCGAGGCGGGCAGGTCGTTGAAGCCGAGGACCGACACCTGCTCGGGGATCTTGATGCCACAGCGCAGGGCTTCGAGCAGGGCGCCGTGGGCCAGGTCGTCGTTGCCGAAGAAGATCGCGTCCACGTCCGGATGACTGGCCAGCAATTGCAGGAACAACTCGCCGCCCAGGCCCACCGAGGAGGGGCGCGGTGTCAGCACTTCCAGGTCTGGGTCGTACAGCCCGGCCTTCTGCAAGGCGCCCCGGAATCCTTCGCCGCGCAACAGGGTGCGCTGGTCCAACTGCGCGCCGATGTAGGCCAGGCGCTTGCGCCCCTTGGAAATCAAGTGCTCGGCCGCCGTCTCGCCAGCCTTGAGCTGGGAAAAACCGACGCAATTGAGCCCGGCACCCGGGTCCAGTTCCATCATGTACACACAGGGAATATTGCTCGCCTCGACCATGCGTCGGGCGCTTTCGGTGCGGTCAAAGCCGGTCAGCAACAAACCACGGGGCTGATAGGCCATGTAGTTGCGCAGCAGGTCTTCCTCTTCGTCCCGGGAGTAGTGATAGTTGCCGATCACCACTTCGAAACCTTTTGGCCGCAGCACGCGATGAATGGCTTCCAGGGTGTCGATGAACAACAGGTTGGACAGCGACGGCACCAGCACCACCACCGAATGGCTCTGGGCCGAAGCCAGGGCACGGGCGGCGGGGTTGACCACGTAGTTGAGTTCCACGGCGGCCTGGCGAACTTTTTCCACCAGATCGGCGGCTACAGTGCTGACGCCACGCAGGGCACGGGAGGCGGTGATAGGGCTGACACCGGCCAGGCGTGCGACTTCATTGAGCGTAGGGCGACCGGTGGTGCGAGTATTCTTATCGTTTTTAGGGACGGTCATCAGGGCGGCTTGCCAAACAAAAATCAAGGCACTAAGGTAGCGCTGTCTCGACGCGTCTGCAAATGCGTGAGTGGGGTTTGCCTGAGCCCCGTCCGTTGGTGTCGTGAACGAACATGCTGCAACCACAAAAATGACAAGAAGGCGTCGGCAACTTCTGCTTTTGCTGCGGTGTCATAACTGGCAAAGGTAGCGCTGTCTGCGCGCTGAGGTGTTACATGACTAATCCCATCACCGCCCTGGTCATCATGGGCGTTGCCGGTTGCGGCAAAACGTGCGTCAGCCAGGCCCTGTGCCAGTTGAGCGGCGCCACCGCCATCGAAGGCGACACGTTCCATCCTGCGGCCAACATCGAGAAGATGAGCGCCGGTATTCCCTTGAACGACGACGACCGTGCCGGCTGGCTCGACAGCCTGTGCGACGAGTTGCGCCGTGTCGACGCCACGGGCGAGCGCCCGGTGCTGACCTGTTCGGCCCTCAAGCACAGTTACCGCGAGCGTCTGCGCAGCGCCTTGCCAGGGCTGGGCTTCGTATTTCTTGAATTGACCCCCGAAGTGGCCGCCGACCGCGTTTCCCATCGTCCTGGTCATTTCATGCCGTCGACCCTGATCGACAGCCAGTTTGCCACCCTTGAATCCCCTGTCGGCGAGCCCCTGACCCTGGCTCTGGACGCGTCCAGCCACAGCGTCGATGAGTTGGCTCATCAGGCTTATGCCTGGTGGCTGGAACACGGATTGAAGCTGGCCAGTTGAGCTTCAACACATTTGCGTCAGAAAGATAGCGCTGTCCCGATGGCTTACAAATAACTGCTTCAATAACAACAACAAATCAGGAGACACCCCCATGTTTGGCATGTCCCACGAGTCGTTTCTGCTGCTTGATGCAGTGGTCACGGTGATCGGACTTATCGTCCTTATCACCAAGTTCAAGTTGCACCCATTCATTGCGCTGACCATCGCCGCCGCGTTCCTCGGCCTGACGTCGGGGATGCCGACCGGCACCATCATCAAGGCCTTCCAGGACGGCTTTGGTGGCGTGCTGGGCTTTGTCGGCATCATCCTGGCGCTGGGCACGATGCTCGGCAAGATGATGGCTGAATCGGGTGGGGCCGATCAGATCGCCCAGACGTTGATTCGCGCTTTCGGCAAGGACAAGGTGCAGTGGGCCATGATGTTCGCCGCGTTCCTGGTGGGCATTCCGCTGTTTTTCGAAATCGGCTTCGTGCTGCTGATCCCACTGGTGTTCATCGTCGCGCGCCGCACCGGCGTGTCGATCATCAAGATCGGTATCCCGCTGCTGGCCGGTCTTTCCGCGGTCCACGGCCTGGTGCCGCCGCACCCGGGGCCGCTGCTGGCGATTGGTGTGTTTGGCGCCGACATCGGCAAAACCATTCTCTATGGCCTGATCGTGGCGCTGCCAACGGCCATCATTGCCGGGCCGATCTTCGGTACGTTCATTGCCAAATACATCCCCGGCCATCCGAATCAGGAACTGGTGGATCAACTGGCGCGCGAAACGGATACCGCTGATCTGCCGAGCTTCAGCATCACCCTGATCACCGTGCTGTCGCCGGTGTTCCTGATGCTGCTCAAGACTTTCGCTGACGTGGCGCTGCCGGAGGGCAATATCTTCCGCGCCTGGATGGACATGATCGGTCACCCGATCTCGGCGTTGCTGCTGGCCTTGTTGCTGTCGCTGTACACCTTCGGCTACAAGCAGGGCATTGGTTCCAACCAGATGCTCAAGTGGCTGGATGCGAGCCTGGCGCCGACCGCCGCAATCATCCTGATCATCGGTGCCGGTGGTGGCTTCAAGCAAATGCTGGTCACCAGCGGTGTGGGCGACGTGATCGGCCACATGGCGGTGAACGCGCAGATATCTCCGATCCTGCTGGCCTGGCTGGTGGCGGCGGTGATCCGCGTGGCGACCGGTTCGGCCACGGTAGCGACCATTACCGGTGCCGGGATCGTGGTGCCAGTGGTGGGGATGATTCCAGGTGTGAACCGTGAGTTGCTGGTCCTGGCGACCGGTGCCGGTTCATTGGTCCTGTCCCACGTCAACGATGCGGGCTTCTGGCTGGTCAAGCAGTACTTCAACATGACCGTGGCGGAAACCTTCAAGACCTGGACCGCGATGGAAACCATCCTGTCCGTGGTGGCGCTGGGCTTTATCCTGCTGTTGTCGCTGGTGATCTAAGCGCAGCAGAACATTTGTGGCGAGGGAGCTTGCTCCCGCTCGACTGCGGAGCAGTCGCAACCGGCCACCGCGATTCATTAGAATGCAGCGGTGGGCGCATTGGGGCCGCTTCGCGGCCCAGCGGGAGCAAGCTCCCTCGCCACATTGGTTTTCGTATCAGCTGTTGGGTTTGTGTACCAACCCATCCGCCCTGAACATCCCGCGAATTCCGCGCACTGCCTGGCGGATCCGGTCCTGGTTTTCGATCAGCGCAAAGCGCACGTGATCATCCCCGTATTCCCCGAACCCCACCCCCGGCGAGACGCAGACCTTGGCCTCGGCCAACAGCTTCTTGGCGAACTCCAGCGAGCCCAGGTGTGCATAGGCCTCGGGAATCTTGGCCCAGACGTACATCGACGCCTTGGGGATTTCCACCATCCAGCCCAGCTCATGCAGCCCCTTGACCAGCACATTGCGGCGCTGGCGGTATTGCTCGGCGATGTCGCGCACGCATTGCTGGTCGCCTTCAAGGGCCGCAATGGCCGCCACCTGCAGCGGGGTGAAGGTGCCGTAGTCGTGGTAGCTCTTGATTCGCGCCAGGGCGTTGACCAGTTCCGCGTTGCCCACCATGAAACCGATGCGCCAGCCGGCCATGTTGTAGCTTTTGGACAGGGTGAAGAACTCCACGGCAATGTCTTTCGCGCCGGGCACTTGCATGATCGACGGGGCTTTCCAGCCGTCGTAGACGATGTCGGCGTAGGCCAGGTCGTGAATCACCAGCACGTCGTACTGCTTGGCCAGGGCGATGACCCGTTCGAAGAAATCCAACTCCACGCATTGGGCGGTGGGGTTGGACGGGAAACCGAGGATCATCATCTTTGGTTTCGGAATCGACCCGCGAATGGCCCGCTCCAGTTCGTCGAAGAAATCCACCCCGGGCACCAACGGCACCGAACGCACTTGGGCGCCAGCGATCACCGCACCGTAGATGTGGATCGGGTAACTGGGATTGGGCACCAGCACCGTGTCGCCCTGGTCCAGGGTCGCCAGCATCAGGTGCGCCAGGCCTTCCTTGGAACCGATGGTGACGATGGCTTCGGTTTCCGGGTCGATGTCCACTTCATAGCGGTCCTTGTACCAGCGCGAAATGGCGCGGCGCAGGCGCGGGATACCTTTGGAGGTGGAGTAGCCGTGGGTGTCTTCACGCTGGGCGACGGTGACCAGTTTTTCCACGATGTGTGGTGGCGTGGCGCCGTCGGGGTTACCCATGCTCAAGTCGATGATGTCTTCGCCACGCCGACGCGCAGCCATCTTCAGCTCGGCAGTGATATTGAATACATACGGGGGGAGTCGATCGATGCGCGCAAAGCGGCGCGGCGAACCTTGTTCGGCCATTGTTGCCTCGAAATACGTGAGCGCCCGGAACCGTCCGAGCGACGTTGGCCACTGCGGTGGCCTGCGGCGGAAGATAATGGGGCTGATGGCAAATTGTCCAGTAGCGGCGCAGAACTATTTTCGACGACACTGTCGCTCCGCACGTGCGACCTTCCTCCACGCCTGCGGACGGTTCAACCTGCCCTAGCCAAAATTCGAACGGAATGATGATGGAATTTTCCAGCGGTTTCTTGCTGAGCCTCTCCTTGTGCCTGGACATTGGCGTGGCCAATATCGCGATGATTACCCTGGCGATGCAGCGCGGCTATTTCCAGGGTTTCGCCCTGGGCCTGGGTACCTGCGTGGGCGACCTGGTCTATGCCGTCCTGGCCCTGGCCGGCATGACCGTGCTGCTGCAATACGAAGCGGTGCGCTGGGTGCTATGGATCGGCGGTTCGGTGCTGCTGCTGTATTTTGCGGCGAAGATGATCCACTCGGCGATTTACCACAGCGCAGTGCTGGCGCAGGCAGGCGAGGGACGGGGCGATTCTTCTGGCCAGGCGTTCTTTCGCGGGATTTTCCTGGCCATGTCATCGCCCAGCGCCATTCTCTGGTTCGCGGCGGTGGGCGGCACACTCATCGCTCGTTCGGGCGGTGGGACATTGCTCAGCTCGGCGCTGTTTCTCAGCGGGTTTCTCTGTGCCGGGCTGTTGTGGTGCGCGGCCCTGTGCCTGGCAGCGACCCAAGGCGGTAAATTGTTGGGCGATAAACTGTTGCGCTACTCCTACTGGGCATCGGCGGCGATCTTCTGCTATTTCGCAGTCTATGTGATTATTTCTGGATACAACGAGTTTGTAGGAAAAACCGCCGCAACCGTGTTGCCTGGATTTTGATAAGCGAAACGGCCTGGCAATCACTGTTTGGCTTCTATACTGCCAATCCCGACTTCACCTTTTCCGGAGTGTTGACGCATGGAAAAGCACAAACCCGATGCCGAACCACGCTTTGAACACGGACGTTTTCAGTTGATCGCGGGTTTTGGTGCCCGTTTTACCCAGGAGACAGCCCAGGACATTCCCCTGCTCTGGGAAAAGTTTTTGCCCTGGCTCGGTAAGGTGCCAGGGCAGAAAGACGAAGTGACCTACGGCGTGTGTTGCAATGCGGACGGGAAGGGCGGGTTTGAATACATCGCCGGGGTGGAAATCAGCCGGCTCGACGATCTGCCTGAACAATACCGCTGGATCGAGATCCCGCCCGGGCATTACGCGGTGTTCGAACACAAAGGCCCGTTGAAAAGCCTGCAGGATACGTTTCAGTACATCTGGAAAGAGTGGTTGCCGCAGTCCGGGCATGAAGCGGCGGACGAACCGGAATTCGAGCGCTACAGCGAAGATTTCAACCCCAAGACCGGCGAAGGCACCCTGGAGATCTGGATACCGCTCAAGCCGAGCTGATCGTCGCGGGTTCCTGTGGGAGCGAGCTTGCTCGCGATAGCGGCGGATCAGCCAACGCCGATGTCGACTGATATGCCCTCATCGCGAGCAAGCTCGCTCCCACATTTAGCGCCTATTGATCGTTGATTCTGTTTGTCAAACACCCACTCCATCCGCCGCTCATACCCGATGCGGCCCTTGTAAGCCTCGCCGCAGTCGACCCAGCCGAGCCGGGTGTACAAGCCAATGGCCGATTCGTTTTGTGCGTCCACCGACAGCTCCAGTCCCCTGATCTGCGGCCACACCGCGCGTGCCACATCGGGTAGCGCCTGCAGGCAGGCCTTGCCGTACCCCTTGCCCTGTTGCCGATGGTCGACTTGCAGCGCGTGCAGGGTGGCGCTGTGCTCATTGGCCCAGGCGGGCAGTACGGGTGGGCGCTTGAGCAACAGGAACGCCACTGGCACGTCGTCAGCCAATAGCGCGAACCCCTTGACCCCCGGACTAGGCCTGGGCAGCAGCGCATGCAGCGCACCGTAGATGTCGCCGACGAACTTGACCTGTTCGGGGTGGACCTCGATGGTTTCGACCTGCTGGCGTTGAAGCGCGGTGAGCGCTTCGTAAGGGATGAGCTGAGCGGTCACAAAACGTCCGTTGGCTGTTGGCAGGGTGGGCTGGAATTCTAGCGAACTTTTTTCTTTGGATTATTTTTGTTTGATTGTCGATTTACCGTTTCTCCAAACGACAAAGGGTGTCTTCAACAAAAACCTGCGGAGAATCACCATGAACACTCAAGCCACTGAAACTGAAATCCAAGCCCTGATCGATACTTATCGCCAGGCCGTCATGACCAAGGACGTCGAAAAGGTCATGGCGCTGTATGACGAGAACATTGTCTCGTTCGATGCCATCCAGGCCTTGCAATTCAAAGGCAAGGTCGCTTACCGGGCCCATTGGCAAGCTTGCATGGAAATGTGCCCCGGCCCGCACAAGTTCGACTTTCATCAAATCAAGATTACCCCGGCTGACAACATCGCCTTCGCCCACTGGTTGGCCTATTGCGGCGGCACCAACGAGAAGGGCGAGGAACAGGCTTGCTGGATGCGCGTAACGGCCTGTTACCAGCGTGTAGCCGGGCAATGGCGGATTGTCCATGAACACTGGTCAGCCCCGTTCGACCCGATGGCCGGTACAGCGCTGTTCGACCTGCAACCCTGATCGTCGGTTTTTTCGCCAAGCGTCTTTGCGCCGTCCATAGTTGATCAGTTCGATCACGGAGCTTTCCATGAAGTACTTATGCCTGGTCTATAGCAACGAACACGTGCTGCACAGCTCGCCTGACAGCCCGGAGGATGCCGAGTGCATGGCCTATGCCGAATCGATCCAGGGCAGCGGGCGGATGCTCGCCGCCGAAGCCCTGGAGTCGGTGCAGACCGCTACCACGGTGCGCATGCGCGGCGGCAAACTGTCGATTACCGACGGCCCGTTCGCTGAAACCAAGGAGCAACTGGCGGGCTTCTACCTGATCGACGCCAAGGACTTGAACGAAGCCATCCAGGTCGCCGGCAATATTCCGGCGGCCCGGGTCGGCTGCGTCGAAGTCCGGCCGGTACGCCAACTGAACCCCTGAACAACAATCACAAACAGGATTTCATCCATGAACCTCAAGCCTGCCCCTTTCGAGCTATCCATCAGCCGGGTGATCGATGCCCCGCGCCAGAAGATTTTCCGCGCCTGGACCGAGCCGGCCTTGCTGGTCCAATGGTGGGGCCCCCACGGTATGACCACGCCGGAGTGCGAAATGGACCTGTGGGTCGGCGGCCAGTTTCGCACGCTGATGCGCGCCCCCGACGGCAGTGAATACCCGACCCTGGGGGTATTCCTGGAAATCGTCGCGCCGCGGCGCCTGGTGTTTACCGATGCGTTTGTACCCGGGTGGATGCCTTCCGGCAAAGCCTTCATGACCGCCGAAGTGCTGCTCGAAGAGGAGGATGGTAAAACCCGTTACACCGCCCGCGCCCTGCACTGGAGCGAAGAAGACCGTCAGGCCCACGAAGCCATGGGCTTCCATGAGGGCTGGGGGCAAAGCCTGGACCGGCTCGAAACCCTGGTGACCCAAGGCATGCCCGACTGATGTCGGCCGAAGCGGTCAAGGCGCGGGTCGAGCAGGTTTATCGGCAGGATTCGCGGCGAATCCTGGCGACCCTCATTCGCCTGCTGGGGGATTTCGACCTGGCGGAAGAAGCCTTGCACGAGGCCTTCTTCATCGCGGTCGAGCGTTGGCAACGCGACGGTGTGCCGGACAATCCGCGGGCGTGGCTGGTGTCTGCCGGGCGCTTCAAGGCCATCGACAGTTTGCGTAAGCGCGCACGTTTTGCCGCGTCTCGCCCCCTGTTGATTGCCCAGCTCGAAGAACTGGAGCAGACCGACTGGAGTGAGGAAGACGTGGAAGACGATCGTCTGCGGCTGATTTTCACCTGTTGCCACCCGGCCCTGGCTGCTGATGCCCAAGTACCGCTGACGTTGCGGGAAGTCTGCGACTTGACCACCGAGGAGATCGCCCGGGCTTTCCTCGCCGCCCCAGCGGCCATTGCCCAGCGCATCGTGCGGGCCAAGGCGAAAATTCGCGATGCGAAGATCCCTTATCAGGTGCCCTCTCGCTCGGAACTGCCCGATCGGCTGGACAGCGTGCTGCGGGTGATTTACCTGGTGTTCAACGAAGGTTATTCGGCGTCCATGGGCGCCGAGCTGACCCGCGAAGACCTGACCCGCGAAGCGATCCGCCTCGGGCGTCTGCTGATGGAGTTGCTGCCCGAAGCCGAGGTCATGGGGTTGTTGGCGTTGATGCTGCTGCACGAGTCTCGACGGCCGGCAAGAACCTCACACGCCGGTGAGCTGGTGCTGCTCGATGAACAGGACCGTTCCCTGTGGGACGCCGAGCTGATCGCCGAAGGCTGTGCCCTGGTGGAAGCCGCACTGAGTACTCGGCGGTTCGGGCCTTATTGCCTGCAAGCGGCGATTGCGGCGGTGCATGCCGAAGCGCCCACGGCGCAGGAGACCGACTGGCCGCAGATCGTCGGGCTTTACGATGTGCTGCTGCGTGCCGTGCCGTCGCCGGTGATCGAGCTCAATCGCGCGGCCGCGCTGGCCAAACGCGATGGTCCGCTGGAAGGGTTACGCTTGATCGATGGGATCCTGGGGCGCGGTGAATTGCTGGACTATCACCTGGCCCACTCGGCACGGGCAGAATTCTGTCGGCAGTTGGGGCGATTGGACGAGGCGAGGGCGGCGTATCGACGAGCGCTGGAGTTGACGCAGCAACTGCCGGAGCGGCGGTTTATCGAGGGGCGGCTTGCGGGGTTGCGGTGACATGATCCCGCCGAAAGCAGAACCCTGTGGCGAGGGAGCTTGCTCCCGCTGGGCTGCGCAGCAGCCCCAAAAACAGGGCCGCTTCGCGACCCAGCGGGAGCAAGCTCCCTCGCCACAGGGTTGTTGTTCGAATTTATTTCCTTCAGGCGACGGGCATCAGGCAAAAAAAAGCGACCCGAAGGTCGCTTTTTCAGTCAGCCAACGTCGATCAGAACTCGTGATCAGCGCTGTCCGGGTTCAGGTCGCTGATGCCCAGTTTGCCCGCAGCCTGTTCAATCGAACCGGTCTGCTTGACCAGTGCGGCGATGGCGTCACGGACGATCTGGTTGCCGGCGGTGTTACCGGCGGCGATCAGTTGGTCGTAATGCTCGCCCTTGTTGGCGTGATCGACCATGACCTGGATCTTGGCTTCGGTGTCAGCCAGATCGGCCTTGAGCGCGGTGTCGGCGGCCGGGTCGGCCTTGGCCACCAGGGACGACAGGCTGGCGCCGGTCATCTTGGTACCGTCGGCGCGGGTGTATTCGCCCAGGTAGACGTTACGCACGCCTTTGGCATCGTAGAAATGCGAGTTGTGGGTGTTGTCGCTGAAGCAGTCTTGCTCGTCTTCTGGCGAGTTGGCTTCCAGGGACACCTTCATGCGCTCGCCCGCCAGTTCACCCAGGGACAGGCTGCCCATGCCGAACAGCATCTTGCGCAGGCCGCTTTCGGCCGGTTCGGCTTCCAGGGTGGCGCGGTAGTTGTCAGCCACGTTCGGCTTCCAATTGCCAACCATTTCCTGCAGGTCATTGACCAGCAGTTGGGTCACGGACTTGAGGTAGGCGCGACGACGGTCGTTATGACCGCCAGTAGCGCCGGCGCCTTCCAGATAGTCGGAAGCTGGGCGGTTGCCTGCACCAGGACCGGTGCCGTTGAGGTCTTGGCCCCACAGCAGGAATTCGATGGCGTGGTAGCCGGTGGCGACGTTCGCCTCGGAACCGCCCAGCTCGTTGAGGCTGGCAAGTTTTTCCGGGGTGATGTCCTTCACGTCGACCTTGTCTTCACCCACCTGAACTTCGGTGTTGGCGATGATGTTGGCGGTGGCGCCCGGGTTACCCAATGCGTGCTCGTAGGTTTTGTCGACGTAGTCGATCAGGCCTTCGTCCAGGGGCCAGGCGTTCACCTGACCTTCCCAGTCGTCGATGATGGTGTTGCCGAAGCGGAACACTTCGCTCTGCAGGTAAGGCACACGGGCGGCGACCCAGGCAGCCTTGGCGGCTTTCAGGGTATCGGCGTTCGGCTTGGCCAGGAACGCGTCGACGGCGGTTTGCAGGGTTTTCGCGGTGGATTCAGCATCGCTGTAGACGGCATAGACGATGTCGGCGTAGTGCGCGACAACAGCCTTGGCCGCCGCTTCGTCGATCTTGCCGGTGGCCGCCGGAGCAGCCGGTGCCGCGGTGCTGGCAGCGGGCGTTGGCGCCTGCGGCGCGGCGGCCTTGTCTTTGCCTTCGCCGCAACCGGCGAGGGAAATAGCAATGGCCAGCAGACTGGCGGTGGCCAGAGGCATACGAATCATGGCGAACATCCTGCTTCGGTAATTGGATGGGACAGGCGCGAGGTGCGCAAAGCTGCGACATAATGCGAAAGATTTGCATTATGTGTAAAGGGTTGTGGCTGTAAATATTTCTTATTTAATCAATACAGGATTGCAGCCTTCCAAGGTCCTACGGAACAATTACGATCCGTTGTAGGAACTGCTGAAGGCTGCAATCTGTAAAGCCCGTTAAGAAAGAATCAGATGATGGAGACCTTGCTGCGCTCCGCCTGCTTTAGATAAACGCTCAATTCCCGCGCCGGCAACGGTTTGCTGTAGTAATACCCCTGACCTTCGTGACAGCCCTCGGCGATGATGTACGCCTCCTGCTCGACCGTCTCGACGCCTTCGGCGATCACCTGCATCCCCAGGCTTTTGCCCAACTGGATGATCGCGCGGACGATGGTCGCGTCGTCCTCGTCATCGAGCAGGTCCTGGACGAAGCTCTTGTCGATCTTGATTTTGTCCAGCGGCAGGCTCTTGAGGTAGCTCAAGGACGAATAACCGGTCCCGAAGTCATCGATGGCAATCAGCGCGCCGGAGCGGCGCAGGCTCAGCAGGTGCTGGGCGGCGGTGGTGATGTCTTCCATCAGGCCGGTTTCGGTGACTTCCAGCTCCAGGCTGCGTGGCGGCAGACGGTACATCTGCAAGAGATTGTTCACCACCCGTGGCAGTTCGGCATGGTGCAACTGCACCGTCGACAGGTTGACCGCCATGCGCAGGTCGACGAAACCCTGGTCATGCCATTCGCGCAACTGTTTGCAGGCCTGGTCCAGTACCCATTCGCCGATGGCGATGATGGTGCCGTTCTGCTCGGCCAAGGGAATGAACAAGTCCGGCGGCACGAGGCCGTGCTCTGGGTGATGCCAGCGGATCAGGGCTTCGATCCCCACCACCCGCAGGTCGCGGTAACTGATTTGCGGCTGGTAGACCAAGGAGAATTGTTCGCGGGCCAAGGCCTCGCGCAGGTCCTTCTCCAGTTCGCGACGACGGCGCATTTCGCTGTCGACGCTGGCGATGTAGAACTGGTAGCGATTGCGCGAGCGAGCCTTGGCCAGCGTCATGGTCTGCTCGGCTCTTTGCAACAGCTTCTCGGTGCTGTCGCCATCTTCGGGAAAGAGCGTAATGCCAATGGTGGCCCGCAGGCGGATTTGCTGATCGTCGATGGCGAACGGCGCCTCCAGATCATCCAGGATGCTCTGGGCCAACTCGGCGGCTTCATAGGGCTGCTCGATGTCGGCCTGGACCAGGGCGAACTGGTCGCCCCCCAACCGGGCCAGGGCGCCGAGACGCCCACTGTGAGCCCGCAGCCGATCCGCCAGGGCCAGCAGCAATTGGTCGCCGGTCTGATAGCTGAACTGTTCGTTGATGCCCTTGAAATCATCCAGCCCTACACACAGCACCGCCACTCGACGTTGCAGGCGTCCGGCATCCACCTGGATCTTGTCCAGTTGCTGTTGCAACTGCTGACGGTTCGGCAGGCCGGTGAGGAAGTCGTATTGAGCCATGCGCAGCAGACTGTTTTCCGCTTCATGGCGCAGGTGCGTGTTGCGCTCGATGGATTCGAGCAACTGGTTGGCGGTATTGATCCACAGGCCCAGTTCGTTTTTTTCGTGACCCTTGAGCTGCGGGATCTTGTGCTCGCTGGGGCGATCGGGATTGATTTCGGTCAGGTGTTCAATGATTCGCGACAGCGGTTTGGTCAGCATCCAGTGATAGACCAGGTACAGCACCATGCCCATGGCCAGTGCTCGCAGCATCCCCGAGATAAAGATGATGACCGAGTTGACGATGAAACTCTGGCCGTAGGTGGCGGTGTCGAGGGTAATGCTCAGGTCGCCGTAGTATTCACTGTAGGGCCCGCGTCCCACTAGCTGCGTCGTGAAGGTGCGCTCTTTGCCCAGGATCAGGTCGGTCAACCAGCGGCTTTCGGACTTTTGCAGCGGGCGAGTCTTTTCCGCGAGCATGGTTTCGTGAGGATGGCCGATGGAGGCCATGCGCACGGCGTCATCCTGGAACAGCCCCTCGATCACCTGCATACCCATTTCCCGGTCCAGGCTATAGACGGCTTGGGTGGAAGGGTCCCGGAACATATCGAGAATCCGCTGGGCGTCGCTGGCCACGGCCCGGTTGGTTTTGTAGGCATCGAACACGATCTGCGCACAGCTCAAGACCATGCCAACGATCAATGCCGAGAGGAGCACGACCCGGAGCAACTTCACAGACAAGCTGTTCTTGAGTTCCAGCTTCAAAGAGGGGTTCCTTGTTCCGTGCGGGTAGCGTCAAGTTGCCATGAGTATTGGCAATCCTGTGATGTCAGTCAAAGGGACAATCAAACACAGGGTTCTTCACTGGATGCCTGGCCGATACGCAGTTTTTTCCGAGCTATTGCTCTACAGCCATTGTGTCGGTTGGAAAGGGCCGCAACTTGAGGCCAGGACGGACTTTTTATTGAATTTCAGATGCGAGGTTATGTCCTTGGAATCGAGGGCTGGACCTGGAGGCAAGGTAAAAAAAACCCGGCGAGGCGCCGGGTTCTTTTGTCTGGCATCACGGCTTAGGCGGTGAAGGTCTTGCCTTCGAACTGCTCAGCCACGAATTTCCAGTTGACCAGGTTCCAGAACGCTTCGACGTATTTAGGACGAACGTTGCGGTAGTCGATGTAGTAGGCGTGTTCCCACACATCGCAGGTCAGCAACGGGGTGTCGCCGCTGGTCAGCGGGTTGCCGGCGCCAATGGTGCTGGCCAGGGCCAGGGAACCGTCAGCCTTTTTCACCAGCCAGCCCCAGCCGGAACCGAAGGTGCCGATGGAGGTTTTGCTGAACTCTTCCTTGAACTTGTCGAACGAACCGAAGGCCTTGTTGATGGCTTCAGCCAGCGCGCCGGTTGGTTCACCGCCGGCGTTTGGCGCCAGGCAGTTCCAGTAGAAGGTGTGGTTCCAGACCTGAGCGGCGTTGTTGAAGATACCGCCCGAGGAAGTCTTGACGATTTCTTCCAGGGTCTTGCCTTCGAACTCGGTGCCAGGCACCAGGTTGTTCAGGTTCACGACGTAAGTGTTGTGGTGCTTGTCGTGGTGGTATTCCAGCGTTTCTTTGGAAATGTGTGGCGCCAGTGCGTCGTGTGGATAGGGCAGTGGCGGCAATTCGAAAGCCATGGTGATTCTCCTAATCAGGTCAGTTGCGGTGAGCGCAAGGCCGATCACGGGCGGCCAGACTAGCGCCGGGGAGTTTGTACTCTTTGCGGCGCAGGAGTCGGATCATAGCACCGGGGGTGCGGCATAACCACGCAACAACTGTGTGGAATAGAGGTTCCAGAGCGGTTTGGAATAATCAACCCGAGACGATCAACTGTCCCGCCACGGTAAACATCATCATCGCCACCAGCACATCCAGTATCCGCCACGTACTCGGCCGTGCCAGCCACGGGGCCAGCCATGCCGCGCCGAGGGCCAGGGTGAAAAACCACAGCAGCGAGGCACTGGCGGCGCCCACGACATAGGCGCCGGGCACACTTTGCTGGGCGCCGAGGGAGCCGATCAGCAGCACGGTGTCGAGGTACACGTGGGGATTGAGGAGTGTCACCGCCAGTGCGCTGAGCAGTACCGCCCGTAGCGAGCGCGCGACCTGTTTTCCGTCCTGTTGCAGGCTCTGCTTCGAACAGGCCCGACGCAACGCCAGGCTGCCATACCAGAGCAGGAATGCCGCGCCGCCCCAGCGCGCGATCGACAGCAACAATGGGCTCTGGGCCAGCAGCGTCGCCAGCCCGAACACGCCGGCGGCCACCAGCAGCGCATCAAAGGTGACGCACAGTGCGGCCACCGGCAAGTGATGCTCGCGGCGCAGGCTCTGGGCCAGTACAAACGCGTTTTGCGTGCCGATGGCCATGATCAACCCGAGGGCTACCAGCAGTCCGTTCACATAACTTTGCCACATCGCTTGTTTCTCCTGGGGTCAGTGTTCGATTGCTGGTCATTCTCCGGTGAGACGTTGTATAAGAAAAACCAATACTGCTCATCGCCCATTAGGAAAACTGATGTTCGACTACAAATTGCTTTCTGCCCTGGCTGCGGTGGTCGAACAAGCCGGGTTCGAGCGTGCCGCCCAGGTGCTGGGTTTGTCGCAATCGGCCATTTCCCAACGGATCAAGCTGCTGGAGGCGCGTATCGGCCAGCCGGTGCTGGTACGCGCTACGCCGCCGGCACCCACGGAGATCGGTCGCCGGCTGCTCAACCATGTGCAGCAGGTCCGTCTGCTGGAGCGTGACCTGCAAAGCCTGGTGCCGGCGCTGGATGAGGAGGGATTGCCAGAGCGTCTGCGCATCGCCTTGAACGCCGACAGCCTGGCAACCTGGTGGGCGGGAGCGGTAAGCGACTTCTGCGCGGCGCACCACCTGCTGCTCGACCTGGTGGTGGAAGACCAGGACGTGGGTCTCAAGCGCATGCGCGCCGGCGAAGTGGCGGCGTGTGTTTGCGCCAGTGAACGTCCGGTGGCCGGCGCCCGTAGTGTGCTGCTGGGCGCCATGCGTTATCGGGCGCTGGCCAGCCCTGCGTTTATCGCCCGGCACTTTCCCGACGGGGTGCGGGCCGATCTATTGGCGCGCACACCGGCATTGGTGTTCGGCCCGGATGATTTCCTGCAACACCGCTACCTTGCTTCCCTGGGCGTCGAAGGCGGATTCGAACACCACTTGTGCCCGTCTTCCGAAGGCTTTATCCGCTTCACCGAGGCCGGACTGGGCTGGGGGCTCGTGCCGGAGCTGCAAGTGCGTGAGCAGCTGGAACGCGGTGTGTTGGTGGAATTGTTGGCAGATAAACCGATCGATGTGCCGCTGTACTGGCATCATTGGCGCAATGGTGGGCAGTTGCTCGGTTTATTGACCGAGCGTTTGATCGCAGCGGCAAGCAGCACGCTGCAGGCGGTAAGTGAAAAGCCCTTGGCTTGAAGCTTGTGGCTTGTAGCTCGAATCTGATTTCTAGGAGCATTCATGAAAATTCTGGTCACCGGCGCAAGCGGCTTCATTGGCGGACGCTTTGCGCGCTTCGCCCTGGAGCAGGGCCTGGATGTGCGGGTCACCGGTCGCCGGGCCGAGAGCGTGGAGCATCTGGTGCGTCGCGGTGCGCAATTCATCCAAGGGGACCTGAGCGATCCGTTGCTGGCTCGCGATCTGTGCCTGGACGTCGACGCCGTGGTGCATTGCGCCGGGGCGGTGGGGCTTTGGGGCCGCTATCAGGATTTTCACCAGGGCAATGTCCAGGTCACGGAAAATATCGTCGAGGCCTGTCTCAAGCAGAAGGTCCGGCGCCTGGTCCACCTGTCGTCGCCCTCCATTTACTTCGACGGTCGTGATCACCTTGGTCTGACGGAAGAGCAGGTGCCCAAGCGGTTCAAGCATCCCTACGCCGCCACCAAGTACCTGGCCGAACAGAAAGTCTTCGGCGCCCAGGAGTTCGGCCTAGAAGTGCTGGCCCTGCGGCCACGCTTCGTGACTGGCGCGGGTGATATGAGCATTTTTCCGCGGCTGTTGAACATGCAGCGCAAGGGGCGGCTGGCCATCGTTGGCAACGGCTTGAACAAGGTGGATTTCACCAGCGTGCAGAACCTCAACGAAGCGCTGCTCAGCAGTCTGTTGGCCACTGATTCTGCCTTGGGCAAGGCCTACAACATCAGCAACGGAGCACCCGTCCCGCTGTGGGATGTGGTCAACTATGTGATGCGACAGATGGAAGTCCCTGAGGTCCGGCGTTATTGCTCCTACGGGTTGGCTTATAGTGTTGCCACTCTGAATGAAGGTTTTTGCAAGATGTGGCCGGGCCGCCCCGAACCGACGCTGTCGCGCCTGGGCATGCAGGTCATGAACAAGGATTTCACCCTGGACATCGCCCGGGCCCGGCATTATCTGGATTACGATCCACAGGTCAGCCTGTGGACGGCCCTCGATGAATTCTGCACCTGGTGGAAAGCCCAGGACGCCCGCTGATCGGTCCGTCATGAACCGAGTGCGATGTTCGGGGTCAATCGGTGCGGCGGGCGAGGGGGTTATACTCGCCGTATCATGCCATCACCGGTTTCCCAAAGGTTGAACCCATGCCCATGCGTAACGATGCCAACGACGACTTCGACGATATCCCGAGCTTGCGGATGCGGGCCGACGTTCCCGATGACGATGACTTTCTGCCCAACCGCCAGCCCCATGTGCAGGCGCGCCCGGCACCTGTTGTCGCGGACAAGGTCAAGGGCCCCAGCACCGGGCCGCTGTGGGCATTGGTTGGTGCGCTGTTGTGTGCATTCGGCTTCCTGGCCTGGTGGAGTTTCCAGCAGATTGCCCTGATGGAACAGCAACTGGTGGCCACCCAGGAGAGCTTCGCCCGGATCAGTGAAGATGCAGCGGGACGCTTGCAGGAATTTTCCGGCAAGGTTGTCGCCGGTCAATCCAATGTGATGAGCGACAGTGAAGCCTTGAAGTTGCAGATCAAACAGTTGGACACCAAGTTGCAGGAGCAGGGCCGGCAATTCGACAACAAGCTGCTGGAGCAGTACAGGCAACAGCAGGTGGCGTTCGGTCCGTCCGCCGACCTGGACAAGGAGCTGGCCCAGCTCATTGCCCATACCACTGAACAGCAGAACACCAACACTCAGCTGCAAGCCTCCAACAAGGACCTCCAAGCCCAGGTCAAGGCGCTGGCGGCTGAAGTGTCCACCCTGAAAAGCCAAGGTGAGGGTGGTGCCCTGGATGCCCAGCTCAAGAGCATCGGGGCCGACATCACTGCCCTGAAAAGAGCCACCTCCAATTCTGCCATCGAGCGCCTTGAGCAGGACGTGATCGTGCTCAAGAGCCAGCAGGATAAGGGGGGGAGCACCGCCGAGTTCGATGCGTTCCGTGGCCAGGTCACCCGCAACATCAATACCTTGCAATCGCAGATCCAGTATTTGCAGCAGCAACTGAGCAGCCGGGCTCAATGACAGATCTGTGGGCGCGAGCAAGCTCGCGCTCACAGGTTTTGATGTGAAGCACCCTACTGCAATCCCGTGAATACTCCTACATCACCCCACGCCGTCTACGCTCTTGAAACACCAACAAGAACGAGGGGCGTGCGTATGGGTTTTTTTCATAAGATGGCCTGGCTGGGCGCAGTCTTGATGCTGGGGTTGGCGCCGGTTCACGCCGCGACAACCGACGATGGCCAGGCGGCCCGAGCCCTGCTGGAAAAGGCCTTGGCCTATTATCACGACAACGGGGACAAAGCGTTTGCCGCTTTCAGCCGTCAAGGGGAGTTCGTCGACAAGGACCGCTACGTGTTCGTGGTGGATACCCAGGGTGTCATGCTCGCCAGCGGCGGCCCCTCCTCGGCGTTGATAGGCCGAGACGTCTCCGAGGTGCTGGGGCCGGACTTGCGCAAAGCCTTCAAGGACGCCCTGAAAACCCCGGAAGCCAGCGGCATCCAGCAGGCCGAGTATCGCTGGCAGAACTGGGCCGACGGCAAGGTCGAGCGCAAGCATGTGTATTTCCAGCGGGTCGGCGAGCGAATCCTGGCGGTCGGCTACTACCTGCCACGGGCTTCTGCCGAGCAGGCCAGGGCGCTGCTGGGCAAGGCTTCGAGCGACCTGTTGAAGAATGAGAAGGCTACGCTCACGGCGATTAATTCCCTCAAGGGCGGTTATCTGCAGGATGACCTGTATGTCTTTGTCGTCGACCTCAATACCCGACGGTATGTCGGTCATGGCACCAATCTGCGGTTGATCAATACCGATTTCGCCAAGGTCAAGGACCCGGATGGCAAACCGGTGGGCGAGCCGATCCTGGCGTTGATCGGCAAGCAGGACGAGGGGGAATACGAGTACCGCTGGAAGAACCCGGTGACCGGCAAGGTCGAGGATAAGCACGCCTACCTGAAAGAGGTCGGGCATTTCCTGGTAGCGGTGGGGTATTACAGCCCGTAAAGCGAGGCACTGGACATCGTGGCGAGGGAGCTTGCTCCCGCTGGGGCGCGAAGCGCCCCTGAAAATCTGAGTTTCACCCCGTCGAGCCGGGTGGAGGTCAGCCTTGTTGGGGCTGCTGCGCAGCCCAGCGGGAGCAAGCTCCCTCGCCACAAAAGCTCTCCGGCACAATTAATCGGGTTGGTGTCCGGGTTTATCAGCCCGCCACCAACACTCGAATCGCCTCCAGGCGCAGCGCCGCCTTTTCAAGCATCGCCAAGCCTTGTTCGCGTTGTTGACGCAGGGCCACCAGTTCGCTGTCGCGCACGGTTGGGTTGACGGCTTGCAGGGCGGTCAGGCGTGCCAGTTCCTCGTCGGTATCGGCGGCCAGGCGACGCTGGGCCTCGGCCACGCGTTCGGCGTGGCGCGGGGCGATCTTCTCTTCACCCGCGTTGATCCGTGGCGTCAGTTGGTCGCGCTGGGCCTGGATGAACTTGTTGGCGCTGGCACGGGGCACGCTTTCCAGTTGGTCGTTCAGGGTTTCGAACGCGACTCGGGCGGCCAGGTCGTTGCCGTTGGCGTCCAGCAGGCAGCGCAGGGCGGCCGGCGGCAGATAACGGCCCAGTTGCAGTGAGCGTGGGGCAACCACTTCACTGACGTAGAGCAGTTCCAGCAACACGGTGCCTGGCTTGAGGGCCTTGTTCTTGATCAGCGCCACGGCGGTGTTGCCCATGGAACCGGACAGCACCAGGTCCATGCCGCCCTGCACCATCGGGTGTTCCCAGGTGATGAACTGCATGTCTTCGCGAGACAGCGCCTGGTTGCGGTCGTAGGTGATGGTCACGCCTTCGTCGTCACCCAGCGGGAAGCTGGCGTCGAGCATTTTTTCGCTCGGCTTGAGGATCAGCGCGTTTTCCGAATGGTCCTCGCTGTCGATGCCGAACGCGTCGAACAGGGTTTCCATGTAGATCGGCAGGGCGAACTGGTCGTCCTGTTCGAGAATGGCTTCCACCAGCGCATCACCTTCACCCGCACCGCCGGAATTGAGCTCCAGCAGGCGGTCGCGACCGGTGTGCAGCTCGGCTTCCAGGCGCTCGCGTTCGGCACGGGCTTCGTCGATCAGTGCTTGCCACTGGCCATCGTCGGCTTCTTCCAGGAGTGGTAGCAGGCGCGGGCCGAACTGATGCTGTAAGGCGTTGCCGGTCGGGCAGGTGTTGAGGAAGGCATTCAAGGCTTCGTGATACCACTGGAACAGACGCGCTTGCGGGCTGGTTTCCAGATAAGGCACATGCAGCTCGATGATGTGCTTCTGGCCGATCCGGTCCAAGCGGCCGATACGCTGCTCCAGCAAGTCCGGGTGCGCCGGCAGGTCGAACAGCACCAGGTGATGGGCGAACTGGAAGTTGCGACCCTCGCTGCCGATTTCCGAGCAGATCAGCACCTGGGCGCCAAACTCTTCGTCGGCGAAATAGGCCGCCGCGCGGTCACGCTCCAGAATGTTCATGCCTTCGTGGAAAACCGTGGCCGGGATGCCGGAACGCACGCGCAGGGCGTCTTCCAGGTCCATGGCGGTTTCGGCGTGGGCGCAGATCACCAGCACCTTGGTGCGCTTGAGCATCTTCAGGGTGTCGATCAGCCACTCGACGCGCGGATCGAAGCGCCACCAGCGTTCTTCCTCGCTGGCGTCCGGCTGGGCCTGGAAGCTGACTTCCGGGTATAGCTCGGCGTGATCGCCCAACGGCAGCTCGAGGTATTCGGCCGGGCACGGCAGCGGGTAGGCGTGCAGCTTGCGCTCCGGGAAACCCTGCACGGCGGCGCGGGTATTGCGAAACAGCACGCGGCCGGTACCGTGGCGGTCCAGCAGTTCGCGGACCAGGCGGGCGCTGGCTTCGATATCGCCATCATTGACGGCGGTCAGCAAGGCTTCGCCTTCGTTGCCCAAAAAGCCGTGGATGGTTTGGTGGGCTTCGGGCGAGAGACGGCCCTTGTCCAGCAGCTCCTGCACGGCTTCGGCCACCGGGCGATAATTTTCGCTTTCGGCGCGGAAGGCCTTGAGGTCATGGAAGCGGTTCGGGTCCAGTAGGCGCAGGCGGGCGAAGTGGCTGTCCTGGCCCAGTTGTTCCGGGGTCGCGGTCAGCAGCAGCACGCCCGGGATGGTCTCGGCAAGCTGTTCGACCAGGGCGTATTGCGGGCTGACCTGATCTTCGTGCCATACCAGATGGTGGGCTTCATCGACCACCATCAAGTCCCAGCCGGCGGCGAACAGCGCATCCTGGGCTTTCTCATCGTCCACCAGCCACTCCAGCGCCACCAGGGCCAGTTGGGTGTCTTCGAACGGGTTGCTGGCATCGCTTTCGATGAAGCGTTCTTCGTCGAACAGCGCGACCTGCAGATTGAAACGCCGACGCATTTCCACCAACCACTGGTGCTGAAGGTTTTCCGGCACCAGGATCAATACGCGGTTGGCGCGGCCGGAAAGCAGTTGGCGGTGGATCACCAGGCCGGCTTCGATGGTCTTGCCCAGGCCTACTTCGTCTGCCAGCAACACCCGCGGCGCAATGCGGTCGGCCACTTCGCGGGCGATATGCAACTGGTGGGCGATCGGCTGGGCACGTACGCCGCCCAGGCCCCACAGCGAAGACTGCAATTGGCGACTGGTGTGTTCCAGGGTGTGGTAGCGCAGGGAGAACCAGGCCAGCGGGTCGATCTGGCCGGCGAACAGACGGTCGCTGGCCAGGCGGAACTGGATGAAGTTCGACAGCTGGGTTTCCGGCAGGGTGACGACGTCGTTCTGCCCGTTGAGGCCGTGGTAGACCAGCAGCCCGTCGACATCATCGACTTCGCGCACGGTCATTTTCCAGCCTTCGAAGTGAGTGATCACATCGCCCGGCGAAAACCGTACACGGGTAAGGGGCGCATTCCGTAGCGCGTACTGGCGAGTGTCGCCAGTGGCCGGATAGAGCACGGTCAACAAGCGGCCGTCCTGTGCCAGAACGGTGCCTAAACCCAGCTCGGCTTCGCTGTCACTGATCCAGCGTTGCCCCGGTTGATACTGCTGCGCCATGCTGCCTGACTCCCGCCTTGAAAAAGCCGGTTATCTTAACGGAATGATCCCTCAGACCAAAGGAATTACGTAAGCATTACGCTGCCACGGGGCTGATTCGTCACGCGACGGTACGGAACTTAAGTGGGCTCAGGGATCAAACAAGCTCGACCCTGAGTGCTGCGACAATGCCAACTGGGTCACAAGTTTCAGACCGGCGGTTCAAGCTGCCATCCCCTCAGCCGACAACCTGAAGACAGGAGACCTTTATGTTGCCACCCATACTTCCTCTGAGCGTTGTACCGATCACCGCTCAACAGGACCCGGTCCGCCAGCGACCGGACATACCGCCCGTGGTCCCGGTGCAGCAAAGCTCCAACGAAAGCACCATCGACCTGCAAAATCGTGACCCGGAAGAGGCCGCGCTGCTGCTGCGTGAGGAACAGCGCCGTCAGCAGGAACGCGACAAGCGTCGCCACGAAGCCGAGGAAGACCCCGAAGAGCACCTGGCCATACCGGGTACCGAACTCAATGCCGATAACACCGTGCCGGTAGTGCCGCTGATGGAAGAAGAGTCGCGCCAGGGCCTGTGGGTCGATATCCAGATCTGATGCAGGCGCTTGCCGACGTACGCAGGCTGGTCAACACCGCCAACAGCCCGCATCATGGGCGCATCCGCAATTCACTGCACGATGCCGACACGCCATGAGCCAAGATGACAAACTGATTGACCTCAACGCTGAGCGCGCCAAGCGCGTTCACGACCTCAACGAAAAGCGCCTCAATGAAGTCCGCCAGGCTTTCGAGCAGGCCATGCCCCTGACCAAACCCAAGAAAAAGCCGAAGAACAAACCGAAAAAGCGTTGAGCCCCCCCTCGAACCATTGATGTAGATCAGTTATTTCCCCACCTTTACGCCCCGTCGCGGGCGTTATTGACCCCGGTCAATTTTCATCCAGGCCTGATTGGTTAACTTGAACCCATCGCAACAGGGGCAAGACCAGGAGGCCAGTCATGTTTTTCGATAATGTGGTGTTTGCCGGGGTGTTCACGGTCGGCCTCATGTTCGTGTTTTTCGCAGGCTTTGGATTATTCATCTGGAAAGACGCGCATAAGCGCAAAAAGCCGTAGATCTTTCCGGCTACAACGAGCACGCAAGGCATTTTGGGCGACTTCGGTCGCCCTTTTTTTTGGCAATTTTTTTTGCTTCGACAAAACAACTGTGGGAGAGCTTGCTCGCGATAGCGGCGTTTCAGCCGCCATTGATATCGGCTGACCTGACGCTATCGCGAGCAAGCTCGCTCCCACAGGGTTGGGTGTTTTGAGCATAAAAAAAGGTGCGACCCAGCAGGGTCGCACCTTTTTAATGGGCCGCTGGAATCAGCTACCGAGGGCCTTGGACGCCAGCCAGAACAAGCCGGCCGACAGCGCCACCGTCGCCGGCAGGGTCAATACCCAAGCCAGCAGGATGGTGCGCACGGTGCCACCTTGCAGGCCGCTTTTGTTGGCGACCATGGTGCCGGCCACGCCCGAGGACAGCACGTGGGTGGTGGAAACCGGCAGACTGAAGATGTTCGCCGCGCCGATCATGCACGCTGTGGTGATCTGTGCCGACATGCCTTGGGCATAGGTCATGCCTTGCTTGCCGATCTTCTCGCCGATGGTCAGCACCACACGCTTCCAACCGACCATGGTGCCCAGGCCCAGGGCCAGGGCGACCGCCAGGATCACCCAGAACGGGGCGTATTCGGTGGTGGCGGTCAGGTCCTTGCGCAGCTTGTTCAGGTCGTCTTTCTCGCGGGCCGCCAAGCCTGGCAGCTTGCCGACCTTCTTCGCCGTGTCATCCAGGCAGAGCAGGTAGCGGCGCACCTCGATGCGGCTCTCCGACGGCAGCGAATGGTAGTCCGCCACGCCTTTGAGCGTGTCGAGCAGTGCAGCGATGGTGGGCTCTGTCTGCTGCGGGTTGCAGCGGAATTTTTCCGGCAGATCGCCTTTCACGCTTTTGCCCAGCGCCAGGTACTCACCCAGGGATTCGTTGTTGCGCTGGTAGAACTGGCTCAGGTGCAACGTCGCGTCGCGCGTCCGTTCGATCTGATAGGTGGTGCTGCCAAGGTCGAGTACGAACTGCGCAGGCACGATACCGATCAGCACGAGCATGATCAGGCCGATACCTTTCTGGCCATCGTTGGAGCCGTGGACGAAGCTGACAGCCATGGCCGAGATCACCAGCACCAGGCGATTCCAGAACGGTGGATGCTTTTTGTCGTCGATCTTGCGGCGCTGTTCCGGCGTCTTGTGCATCTTCGACAGCGGGCGCCACCATTTCAGACTAATCAACACCAGGGCGGCAACCAGGAAACCGGCCATGGGTGAGAACACCAGGGAAGCGCCGATATCGATCGCCTTCTGCCAGTTCACCCCGTCGGCCAACGGAATATCGTTGATCAGGGCGTTGGCCAGGCCCACGCCGAGGATCGAGCCGATCAGCGTGTGGGAACTGGAGGCCGGGATACCGAAGTACCAGGTACCCAGGTTCCAGGTGATGGCCGCTGCGAGCAGCGAAAACACCATGGCCAGGCCGTGTCCGGTGTTCACATTGATCAGCAGCTCCACGGGCAACAGGTGAACGATGGCATACGCCACCCCCACGCCGCCCAGCAGCACGCCGAGGAAATTGAACACACCGGAAAAGAACACCGCCAGATGAGGCGGCATGGCTTTGGTGTAGATAACAGTGGCAACCGCGTTAGCGGTGTCATGAAAGCCGTTGATGAACTCGAAGGCGAGGACAAAAGCCAGGGCGAGCAAGAGGCTCACGAGCACCCAAGCATCCAGTCCGCTGAATAAATCGATCATGAAGGTTTTCTGACCCGGTCGTAAGGGGGCGCGATTATGCCAGAAAACCATGGCAATCGATGCATCGCCTGCTCATCGGTAACATTCTTCAACGAAATAATTTGTAGGAAACGCGCTGGTCGGGGATTTCGACAGGGTATGCAACCCGTTGATTTCGGGCTGAAAAGCCCGAAAGGCAAGGGCGGTCTCGGCGCTGAAGGTACTTCAGGTCGATGTACGAAGGATCTGAAAAAGTTTGTTCACGAGTACTCCTCGACCGTTAGCGGAAAGGAGATGACGGCCCGCTCGTGACGGGCGTCCAGCATCGGCGTCCGGCCTGAGTGTTGGCCGGATACCGCTTCACAAGAACATCAAGCCTTGAGCGTCATTGCTCTTCGGCCTTGAGTTCTTTTTCCATTTTCTGCAGTTCCTGGGTGAAGGCCTGGTCCTGAACGGTGGCACGCTTACGCCAGGGTTTGCGTTCCGGTTCAGGCTGCGCGGCGTAGGTGGTGACTTCCCCGCCGTAAACTTCCTTGTAACGTTGTTCCTGGCGCTCTAGTTCCGCGCGCAGTTCGTCTTTCGTCACAGTTCTACCTAATAAAGTGAAATTGAATCTGGTGATACGCACTGCATGTAGACATGCAGACGGCCACGGCACCAGAGCTGACAGCTGACGTAGCATCAGGGCTTCGTGTTGTTGCCAATACAGGGGAAGCGGCCATCAAGGTGCTTCGTGCACCTGTTGCGGGCACCACGCAACAAACTGCGGCGCCCTGCGGACGGGAACGGTCGATTGGCCGCTCCGTCACTGAAGTGCATTATAGCGGTCCACTCGAATAACACTATCGGGAAAAATTAAAAGTATCGGTTGTTGTGTGAATCCATGTTTGTATGCGCAACTTGTGGCAATTAGGTTTCAGCACATGCCCGACAAGTGCCGGTAGGCTGACGTCATTGAACGTAACAAGTTCAATGTCCCAGGCATCGTGTTCAAGTCCAATCGCCTGGGAGCGTGAACTTGCATCGAGTGCGTACGGCATCCGAAGCGGATTCCCACATAGAGCTGATTGCGATTATCGGCCGCTGGTTCGATAATCGAACGATCTTGGCGGTTTAGCGCTTGTCTGCCCATCGGGCGCCGCTTGTAATAGCCGTCATTCGCCGGGAAGGACCAGACATGAACGACCAACTGCGCAATGCCTTCACTTCAGTAGCGCCTCCGATCGTCGCCTCGCCGGCCAAGCGGATCCAGGCCCTGACCGGCGACCCGGACTTCATGACGTCCCTGGCCCGGGGGCTGGCGGTGGTCCAGGCGTTCCAGGAGCGCAAACGGCACTTGACGATCGCCCAGATCAGCCACCGTACGGAAATCCCCCGCGCCGCCGTCAGGCGTTGCCTGCATACCTTGATCAAGCTTGGCTACGCCACCACTGACGGACGCACCTATTCCCTGTTACCCAAAGTCTTGACCCTCGGCCACGCCTATCTGTCATCGACGCCCCTGGCTGTTTCCGCCCAGCCGTACCTGGACCGCATGAGCGAACAGTTGCACGAGGCGTGCAACATGGCGACGCTCGAAGGCGACGATATTCTCTATATTGCCCGGTCGGCCACCACCCAGCGGCTGATCTCCGTAGACCTCTCCGTTGGCGGGCGTCTGCCGGCTTATTGCACCTCCATGGGGAGGATTCTCCTGGCCGCCCTCGACGACGCTTCGCTGCGTGATTACCTCGACCATGCCGACCTGCAGGCCAAGACCAGCCGTACCCTGCACACACCCGAAGCGTTGCTTGAGTGCCTGCAACAAGTGCGGCAGCAGGGCTGGTGTATCGTCGATCAGGAATTGGAGCAGGGCCTGCGTTCGATTGCCGTGCCGGTGTACGACGCTTCCGGGCAGGTGGTGGCGGCGCTGAATGTCAGCACCCATGCCGGGCGGGTCAGCCGCAATGAGCTGGAACAGCGCTTCCTGCCAGGCTTGCTGGGGGCCAGTCGCGACCTCAGTGCGCAACTGTTCACTTAAGCTGTTCGATAAACGCACAGAGTCGCCTCTGGCGAATTGACGGTGTTTGCCGCGCCTCATTAATGTCGCGGCAGCGTCATCCGGCGTGATCGAGTCTGGCTCGGCCGTTGGAGGGCGACCTCTGTACGCCTGCGTTTCTTGCGTGGAATAACAATAAAATGAATCAGCCCCAAACTTCCGTAGGCACCTGCCTCGACGTGCAATCTTTCATCAATGCTCAACCGATCTCGCGCTATCAATGGCGGGTGGTGATTCTCTGCTTTCTGATTGTCTTCCTCGACGGCCTCGATACAGCGGCCATGGGCTTCATTGCCCCAGCCCTGTCTCAGGACTGGGGCCTCGATCGCGCCAGCCTCGGCCCGGTGATGAGTGCCGCGTTGATCGGCATGGTGTTCGGCGCACTGGGTTCCGGCCCATTGGCTGACCGTTTTGGACGAAAAGTCGTACTGGTGGGCGCGGTCTTGCTGTTCGGCGCGTTTAGCCTGGCGTCGGCCTACAGCACCAATGTCGATCAATTGCTGGTGCTGCGTTTCCTGACCGGCCTGGGACTGGGTGCCGGGATGCCCAACGCCACCACCTTGCTGTCGGAATACACTCCGGAACGCAAGAAATCCCTCTTGGTGACCAGCATGTTCTGCGGTTTCAACCTGGGCATGGCTGGCGGTGGGTTCATCTCCGCCAAGCTGATACCCGCGTTTGGCTGGCACAGCCTGTTGTTGATCGGCGGGATTTTGCCGCTGATCCTGGCAGTGGTGCTGTTGTTCTGGCTGCCGGAGTCGGCGCGTTACCTTCTGGTGCGCAATCGCGGCACCGACAAAGTGCGCAAGGCCCTGGCGCCGATCGAACCCAACACGGTGGCCCAGGCCGCAAGCTTCAGCGTGCCGGAACAGAAAACCGTGAAAGCCCGTAATGTACTGGCGGTGATTTTCTCTGGTACCTACAGCGCCGGCACGCTGTTGCTGTGGCTGACCTATTTCATGGGGCTGGTGATCGTCTACCTGCTGACCAGTTGGCTACCGACGCTGATGCGCGACAGCGGCGCAAGCATGGAGCAGGCGGCGTTTATCGGCGCGTTGTTTCAATTCGGCGGCGTATTGAGCGCGGTTGGCGTGGGTTGGGCGATGGACCGGTTCAATCCGCACAAGGTCATCGGCCTTTTCTACCTGATGGCTGGCATATTTGCCTACGCGGTAGGGCAGAGCCTGGGCAACATCACCTTGCTCGCCACGCTGGTGCTGGTGGCCGGGATGTGCGTCAACGGCGCGCAATCGGCGATGCCTTCCCTGGCGGCGCGTTTCTATCCCACCCAGGGCCGGGCTACGGGCGTGTCGTGGATGCTGGGCATTGGTCGTTTCGGCGCAATCCTCGGTGCCTGGATGGGCGCGACCTTGCTGGGCCTGGGCTGGAACTTCGAGCAGGTCCTGACTGCCTTGGTCATTCCGGCAGCCCTGGCGACTGCGGCGGTGGTGATCAAGGGCATGGTCAGCCATGCGGATGCGACCTGAGGAGCCAAGCTGCACAACCCGGATCCACCACACCCGTGGCGAGGGAGCAAGCTCCCTCGCCACGGTTTTCGCGGTGTGAGCAGATCGATAGCCAAACAACAATCTGTTCGATAAACGAACACTCAGTCGATTATCGGATTGTTCGGCGTTCCCCCTCAGCTTAATCTTCAGTCACTCCGGCGCTTAACCTCGCGCCTTTTTCTTCATGTCGGTCTACTGGAAAACGGGAGCCTGCCCCATGGCTGAAATCCTTTCGCTGCACGACGCGGTGAAGCAGTTCGTCAACGACGGCGACACCGTCGCGCTCGAGGGCTTCACTCACCTGATTCCGACGGCGGCGGGTCATGAAATCATTCGCCAGGGCAAGAAAGATCTGACTTTGGTGCGAATGACGCCTGACTTGATCTACGACCAGTTGATCGGCGCCGGCTGTGCTCGCAAGTTGATTTTCTCCTGGGGCGGCAACCCAGGTGTGGGTTCCCTGCACCGCCTGCGTGATGCGGTGGAGAAGCAGTGGCCACACCCGCTGGAGATCGAAGAACACAGCCACGCCGACCTGGCCAACGCCTACGTCGCCGGGGCCTCCGGCCTGCCGTTCGCGGTGCTGCGGGCTTACGCCGGTTCTGATCTGCCCAAGGTCAACCCACTGATCAAAAGCGTGACCTGTCCCTTCACCGGCGAAGTCCTCGCCGCAGTGCCCTCGGTGCGTCCGGATATCACGGTGATCCATGCCCAGAAAGCCGACCGCAAGGGCAACGTGCTGCTGTGGGGCATTCTCGGAGTGCAGAAAGAGGCTGCCCTGGCCGCCAAGCGCTGCATCGTTACCGTGGAAGAAATCGTCGACGACCTGAACGCGCCGATGAACGCCTGCGTCCTGCCGACCTGGGCACTGAGCGCGGTGTGCCACGTACCGGGCGGTGCCCATCCGTCCTACGCTCACGGCTACACCGAGCGTGACAACCGTTTCTACCAGGCGTGGGACCCCATCGCCCGGGACCGTGAGACCTTTACCGCCTGGATCAACGAATACATCCACGGCACCCGGGACTTCAGTGAGTTCCGGGCCCGACTGGCAGCCGCTTCGGAGGCGAAATAATGACGTACTCCACCAATGAAATGATGACCGTCGCCGCGGCCCGCCGGTTGAAGAACAATGCCGTGTGCTTCGTGGGCATCGGCCTGCCGTCGAAAGCCGCCAACCTGGCGCGGCTGACGTCCTCGCCGGATGTCGTGCTGATCTACGAGTCCGGCCCGATTGGTGCCAAGCCCAGCGTACTGCCGCTGTCCATCGGCGACGGTGAACTGGCGGAAACCGCGGATACCGTCGTGCCGACCGGTGAAATTTTTCGCTACTGGTTGCAGGGCGGGCGTATCGACGTCGGTTTCCTTGGCGCGGCCCAGGTCGACCGGTTCGGCAACATCAACACAACGGTGGTGGGCGACTACCATCAGCCGAAAGTCCGCTTGCCGGGCGCCGGTGGCGCACCGGAGATCGCCGGTTCGGCCAAGAGCGTGTTGATCATTCTCAAGCAGTCGGCGCGTTCATTCGTCGACAAGCTGGATTTCATCACCTCGGTTGGCCATGGCGAGGGCGGCGATTCGCGCAAGCGCCTTGGGCTACCGGGCGCCGGCCCTGTGGGCATCATCACCGACCTGTGCATCATGGAGCCGGAAGCCGACACCCATGAATTCGTGGTCACCGCGTTGCACTCCGGCGTGACCCGTGAGCAAGTCATTGCTGCCACCGGATGGGCGATCCGTTTCGCCGATCAGGTGCAGACCACCGCCGAGCCGACCGAAGTGGAGCTGCGCGCACTGCGTGATCTTGAAGCTCGCACCGCGGCGGCCCACGGCCAGGCCCCGGGAGAAGCCTGATGCGCGACGTGTATATCTGTGATGCGATTCGAACCCCCATC
Organism: Pseudomonas sp. G2-4; assembly: GCF_030064125.1. Lineage (NCBI taxonomy): Bacteria > Pseudomonadati > Pseudomonadota > Gammaproteobacteria > Pseudomonadales > Pseudomonadaceae > Pseudomonas > Pseudomonas sp. G2-4. Next base: position 1,474,361 of record NZ_CP125957.1, read on the forward strand.
GGCCGGTTCGGCGGCGGTTTGTCCGCGGTACGCGCCGATGACCTGGCGGCCGTACCGATCAAGGCGCTGATGGAGCGCAACCCGTCGGTGGACTGGAATGCAGTGGACGAGGTGTTCCTCGGCTGCGCCAACCAGGCCGGCGAAGACAACCGCAACGTGGCGCGCATGGCGCTGCTGTTGGCGGGCCTGCCAGAGAGCATTCCCGGCGTGACTCTCAACCGTCTTTGCGCCTCGGGCATGGACGCCATCGGCACCGCGTTCCGTGCCATCGCCAGCGGCGAAATGGAACTGGCTATCGCTGGCGGCGTGGAGTCGATGTCTCGCGCACCATTTGTGATGGGCAAGGCCGACGCGGCGTTCTCGCGCAACATGAAACTGGAAGACACCACCATTGGCTGGCGCTTCATCAACCCATTGATGAAAGCCCAGTACGGTGTGGATGCGATGCCGCAGACGGCGGACAACGTGGCCGACGATTACGCCGTGTCTCGTGCCGATCAAGATGCTTTCGCCTTGCGCAGTCAACAGCGTACGGCGGCGGCCCAGGCGGCAGGTTATTTCGCCGAAGAAATCGTTGCAGTGCGCATTGTCCACAAGAAAGGTGAAACCGTGGTCGAGCAGGATGAGCATCCTCGCGCCGACACCACCTTGGAAACCCTGGGCAAACTCAAGCCGGTCAACGGCCCGGACAAGACCGTCACCGCGGGTAACGCCTCGGGTGTCAATGACGGTGCGGCGGCGCTGATTCTGGCCTCGGCCGAAGCGGTGAAAAAACACGGGCTGACACCTCGTGGCAGAGTGCTGGGCATGGCCAGTGCCGGCGTGGCGCCGCGGGTGATGGGCATCGGCCCGGTGCCGGCGGTGCGTAAGCTCACTGAACGGCTGGGCCTGGCGGTCGCCGATTTCGACGTGATCGAACTCAATGAAGCCTTTGCCAGCCAGGGCTTGGCGGTGCTGCGCGAGCTGGGGCTGGCGGACGATGCGCCGCAGGTCAACCCGAACGGCGGCGCCATCGCCCTCGGCCATCCCCTGGGCATGAGCGGCGCACGGTTGGTGCTGACGGCGCTGCATCATTTGGAAAAGACCGGCGGCAAGAAAGGCCTGGCGACCATGTGTGTTGGCGTCGGCCAGGGCCTGGCGCTGGCAATCGAACGCGTCTGACGCGTCGTTCAACTAATAAGAAACCGAGGAATGCTTCATGACTGACAAGCCTGGTTATCGTCGCCCCCAAGCGGGCACCCAGCCGGAGTATTTGCACCCACCGTATCAGTCCACCAATCTGCGCTCGCCGTCCAAGCCGTTGGTGTTCCTGCCGCATTCGCTGTCGGAAATCACCGGCCCGACCGTCGGAGCCGACCGTGTGCAGGAGAAGGACAACGACTTGACCGCCCAGCATGCCGGTGAGCCGCTGGGGGAGCGAATCATCATTCACGGGCGCGTGCTGGATGAACATGGCCAGCCTGTGCCAGGCATCCTCGTGGAAATCTGGCAGGCCAACTCTGCCGGTCGCTACAACCATGATCGCGATCACCATGACGCGCCGCTGGACCCAAACTTCACGGGCACCGGTCGCACCGTCACCGACGCTGACGGCTGGTATCAGTTCCAGACCATCAAGCCCGGCGCCTACCCTTGGGGCAACCATCCCAATGCCTGGCGCCCGGCGCATATCCATTTTTCACTGTTCGGGCCGAGCATTCTGACGCGCCTGGTGACGCAGATGTATTTCCCTGGCGATCCGCTGCTGGCCTACGATCCGATCTACAACTGCGTACCGGACACGAGTGCCAAGGAACGCCTGATTGCCAGTTTCGACCTGGAAAAGACCCTCCCTGACTACGCCCTCGGTTATCGCTGGGACATCGTATTGCGGGGCCGCGATGCCACGCCGATGGAGAAATAAGATGACGCTCACCGCCACCACGTCCCACACCGTTGGCCCGTACTACCACATCGGCCTGACCTGGCTGAACCGCGAAGACCTGACCGTCGCCCAAACCCTCGGCCAGCGCGTGGCGATCACCGGACAGGTGATCGATGGCAACGGCCAGTTCGTCAACGATGCGATGCTGGAAGTCTGGCAGGCCAACGCCGCCGGTAAATATGCCCATCCTGAAGACGACCAGGACAAACCCCTGGACCCGCACTTCGAGGGTTTCGGCCGGGTACCGGTGGACGCCGAAGGGCGCTTCCGCTTCACCACCATCAAGCCGGGCAGCGTGCCAGGGCTGGGCGGTACGACCCAGGCGCCGCACCTGGTGGTGCTGGTGTTCGCTCGCGGGCTGGTCAAGCATTTGCTGACGCGGATCTACTTCGAGGGCGAACAGGCCAACGAAACCGACCCGTTGCTGGCCTGCGTGCCCGAGGAGCGACGCGCCACCCTGGTGACCAAACCCGATGCTTCGGGTGTGTACCAGTGGAACGTGATCCTGCAGGGGACGGATGCCGAGACGGTGTTCTTCGATTACTGAGTCATGATTGCCCCGTGGCGAGGGAGCTTGCTCCCGCTGGCTTGTGCAGCAAGCCCAAAGCCGGCGACCGGGTGTCTCAGGATGACCTCGTAGCCGGTTTGCGACTGCTTCGTAGCCGAGCGGGAGCAAGCTCTCTCGGCACAGGGGAATATGAACCCAGCCCAGAAGTGTATGGGCCACAGGGCCCAATAATGTATGAGTCCCCGTGGGAGCGAGCTTGCTCGCGATAGCGTCCACACAGGCGCTATCGCTTCAACGTCTGTTTACGGAACGGGTTTGTTACGAAGTGTGTCTAGACGTTGTCCATTCCCCAACGAGTGAATAATCCATGGCCACCCCAATCACCAGCCACTACACCGGCGAAGAGCGCAGCAAGCGCATCTTCGCCATCGTCGGCGCCTCATCCGGCAACCTGGTCGAATGGTTCGATTTCTACGTCTATGCGTTCTGCGCGATCTATTTCGCGCCGGCGTTCTTTCCGTCCGACAACCCCACCGTACAACTGGTCAATACGGCGGGTGTGTTTGCTGCCGGGTTCCTGATGCGGCCCATCGGCGGCTGGATTTTTGGCCGGGTGGCGGACCGTCACGGGCGCAAGAATTCGATGATGATTTCGGTGCTGATGATGTGCTTCGGCTCGTTGCTCATCGCCTGCCTGCCCACTTACAAGGACATCGGCGTCTGGGCGCCGGTGCTGCTGTTGCTTGCCCGCTTGCTGCAAGGCCTGTCGGTCGGCGGCGAATACGGCACCACTGCCACCTATATGAGCGAAGTCGCCCTCAAGGGCCAGCGCGGTTTCTTTGCCTCGTTCCAGTACGTGACGCTGATCGGCGGGCAACTGCTGGCGGTGTCGCTGGTGGTCGTCCTGCAACAGTTTCTCAACGAAGACGAACTGCGCGCCTACGGCTGGCGGATCCCGTTCGTGGTGGGCGCGGCGGCGGCGCTGATTTCACTGTTGCTGCGTCGCTCCCTCAAGGAAACCAGCAGCAAGGAAATGCGCGAAAACAAAGACGCCGGCAGCATCGCGGCGCTGTTCCGCGATCACAAGGCGGCGTTCATCACCGTGCTGGGCTACACCGCCGGCGGTTCGTTGATTTTCTACACTTTCACCACCTACATGCAGAAATACCTGGTGAACACCGCTGGCCTGCACGCCAAGACCGCCAGCTATATCATGACCGGCGCGCTGTTCCTGTACATGTGCATGCAGCCGTTGTTCGGCATGCTGGCGGACAAGATTGGCCGACGAAACTCCATGCTCTGGTTCGGCGGCCTAGGGGCGTTGTGCACCGTGCCGATCCTGCTGACCCTAAAAAGTACCAGCAGCCCGTTCCTGGCGTTTGTGCTGATTACGCTGGCGCTGGCGATCGTCAGTTTCTACACCTCCATCAGCGGCCTGGTGAAAGCGGAAATGTTTCCACCCGAAGTGCGGGCACTGGGGGTAGGGTTGGCGTACGCAGTGGCGAATGCGATTTTTGGCGGTTCGGCCGAGTACGTTGCCTTGAGCCTGAAAGCCCAGGGCATGGAAAACGTTTTTTATTGGTATGTCACGGTCATGATGGTGGTGGCGTTCCTGTTCAGCCTGCGCCTGCCCAAGCAACCGGCGTATTTGCATCATGACCTTTGAACCACCGAATCATTTAAGGCTTGTTTGAGTCAGTGTGGCCACAGCAATTTCTCTGGCCACAGAGACATCCACTTCCCCAAGGACTGTTTATGAGCGAACGACCGGGCAATCAATTGTTCGATGCCTACTTCACCGCCCGCGACATGCGCGAGGTGTTCTGCGACGGGGGCCGGGTCCAGGCCATGCTCGACGTCGAAGCGGCATTGGCCCGGGCCGAGGCGCGGGTCGGGTTGATTCCCCAAAGTGCCGTGGCGTCGATCGAGAAGGCCTGTCGCGCCGAGCTTTATGATTTTTCGGCCTTGAGCGAAGCGATTGCCAGCGCCGGCAATTCGGCGATCCCGCTGGTCAAGGCGCTGGGCAAGCGCATCGCTGCCGAGAACGCCGAAGCCGAGCGCTACGTGCACCTGGGCGCGACCAGCCAGGACGTCATGGACAGTGGGCTGGTGCTGCAACTGCGCCAGGCACTGGGGCTGATCGAAGGCGAGCTGGCGCAGCTGGCCGTCACCCTGGCCCGACAAGCTGAACACTACGCCGCCACGCCGCTGGCCGGGCGCACTTGGCTGCAGCATGCAACGCCGGTGACCTTGGGCATGAAAATCGCCGGTTGGCTGGGAGCAATCACCCGCAGTCGTCAACGTTTGAAAGAACTCAAGCCGCGCTTGCTGGTGCTGCAATTCGGTGGCGCCTCTGGAACCCTCGCCGCATTGGGTGAGCACGCCTTGCCCATCGCCGAAGCCCTGGCCGCCGAGCTGCAACTGGACCTGCCGGAACAGCCGTGGCACACCCAGCGCGATCGCCTGGTGGAGTTCGGCGCGGTGCTGGGCTTGATCGCCGGTAGCCTGGGCAAACTGGGCCGCGACATCAGCCTGTTGATGCAGACCGAGGCCGGCGAAGCGTTCGAGCCTTCGGCGCCAGGCAAGGGTGGTTCGTCCACCATGCCGCACAAGCGTAATCCGGTAGGTGCGGCAGTGCTGATCGGCGCGGCGACGCGGGTGCCTGGTTTGTTGTCGACGCTGTTCAGCGCCATGCCCCAGGAGCATGAGCGCAGCCTGGGCCTTTGGCACGCCGAATGGGAAACCCTGCCGGAAATCTGCTGCCTGGTGTCCGGTGCCCTGCAACAGGCGCGGCTGCTGGCCGATGGGCTGGAAGTCGACGCGGCGCGCATGGCCCGTAACCTGGAACTGACACAAGGACTGGTGCTGGCCGAAGCGGTGAGCATCGTTCTGGCCCAGCGCGTGGGACGCGACACCGCGCACCATCTGCTGGAGCAATGTTGCAAACGCGCCGTGGCCGAACAACGCCATTTGCGGCAGGTGCTGGGGGACGAACCCCAGGTCACCGCGCAATTGTCCGCCGCCGAGCTCGATCACTTGCTCAACCCCGCCCACTACCTCGGCCAGGCCCAGACCTGGGTGGCCCGAGCGGTGGCTGAACACCTGGCCTTCACTGCCTGAAAGGAGATTGCTGTGGGATTCGTCAAACTCGCCGAGGGCGATCTGAATTATTGTTTCGACGGGCCGCAAGATGCCCCGGTGTTGGTGCTCTCCAACTCCCTGGGCACCGATCTGCACATGTGGGACGAGCAGGTCGCGGCGTTCAGCGAACACTTTCGTGTGCTGCGTTTCGACACCCGCGGGCATGGCCAGTCGCTGGTCACTGAAGGTCCGTACAGCATCGAACAACTGGGCCATGACGTGCTGGCGATGCTCGATCAGTTGGACATCGACAAGGTGCATTTCTGTGGGTTGTCCATGGGCGGGCTGATCGGCCAGTGGCTGGGAATTCATGCCGGCGAGCGTTTGCACAAACTGGTGGTGTGCAACACCGCCGCGAAGATCGGCGACCCTTCGGTGTGGAACCCGCGCATTGAAACCGTGCTGCGGGATGGCAAGGCGGCCATGGTCGCGCTGCGGGATGCTTCGATTGCCCGCTGGTTTACCGCGGATTTTGCCGAGGCCCAACCGGCGAAGGTGAAGAAGATCACCGACATGCTCGCTGCCACCTCGCCCCAGGGCTACGCGGCCAACTGTGCGGTCGTGCGTGATGCCGATTTTCGTGAGCAATTGTCGACGATCCGCGTGCCGCTGTTGGTGATCGCTGGCACTGAAGATGCCGTGACGCCGCCTTCGGGTGGGCACTTTATCCAGCAGCGGGTCAGCGGGGCCGAGTACGCCGAGTTCTATGCCGCGCATCTGTCCAACGTCCAGGCCGGCGCCGCGTTCAGCGCGCGGGTGCTGGATTTCCTGCTTGATTCTGGCTGTGCCTGAGGATTTTTTTGTGGACGAGAAACAACGTTACGACGAAGGCATGCAAGTACGTCGCGCGGTACTGGGCGATGCCCATGTCGATCGCAGCCTCAATGCCTTGACCGAGTTCAACAGCGAATTCCAGGAGATGATCACCCGTCACGCCTGGGGTGACATTTGGACCCGCCCGGGCCTGCCGCGCCACACTCGCAGCCTGATTACCATTGCCATGCTGATCGGCATGAACCGCAACGAAGAGCTCAAGTTACACCTGCGCGCCGCGGCCAATAATGGGGTGAGCCGTGGCGAGATCAAGGAAGTGATTATGCAGAGCGCGATCTACTGTGGCATTCCGGCGGCCAATGCTACCTTCCACCTGGCCGAGTCGGTGTGGGATGAGCTGGGTGTCGAGTCGCGGGCTTAAGAGCCACAGGCTTGCTTGCGAAAGCGGTGTGTCAGTTTGTTTCGACGTTGAATATGATGACGCCTTCGCGAGCAGGCTCGCTCCCACACTGGATCTTCAGTGAGTACAAAATTTTGTGTTCGACACAGATCCCCTGTGGGAGCGAGCTTGCTCGCGATGACGGTGGTACGGCCTCCATCCATGTTGGTTTTTACAGCAAGCTGATCGGATAGCTGACGATCAACCGATTCTCATCGAACTCATTGGTGCTGTAGTCCCGGCGCATTGTCGAGTTACGCCACTTCACATTCAGGCTCTTCAGTGCGCCGCTTTGCACGGTGTAGGCCAGCTCACTTTCCCGACCCCATTCCTTGCCGTCGTCGACGGTGGCGGTGTGCACGTTGTCGCCGCTGATGTAGCGGTTCATCAGGGTCAGGCCCGGTACGCCGACGGCGGCGAAGTTGAAGTCGTGGCGCACTTGCCAGGATTTTTCCTGGGCGTTGTCGTAGCTGGAGTTGTAGCTGTCGTTGGCCAGGGTGCCGCCGCTGGTGCCGTTGACGCGCATCCAGGCGTCATCGCCGCTGAGTTTTTGCAGGCCGACGTAGAAGGTGTTGCCGCCGTATTTGGCCGAGAGCATGGCGAAGGCGGTTTTGTTGTCCAGATCGCCGGCCAGGGCGTTGCCGTCTTCCTTGCCGATGAAGTAGCCGAGGTTGGCGCCCAGGGTCCAGTCGCCGATGGGCTGGCTGTGGGTCAGGTTGAAATACTTTTGCTGGTAGATGTCGGACAGTTCCGAGTACCAGACGCCGACTTGGGTGCGTTTTTCGTTGAAGGCATATTCGCCGCCGCCGAAGTTGAAGCGGTCGGAGGTGAACGCGCCGCGGCCGTTCATCGACATGTCTTCCATGCTCGCATCGTTGCGCGGGCTGTTGGCGCGGAATTGGCCGCCGTACAGGGTCAGGCCGCTGATTTCGGTGGAGGTCACCTGGCCGCCACGGAACGTTTGTGGCAGGGAACGACCGTCATCGGAGCGCAGGATCGGCAGCACCGGCATCCACTCGCCGACCTTCAGCTCGGTCTTCGATACTTTGGCCTTGAGGGCCACGCCCAGGCGCCCGAAGTCATCGGCCGGACGGCCGTCATCATGCACTGGCAGCAGGTGTGTACCCGCTGTGCCACGACCGCCATCGAGCTTGACCGAGTACAGGCCTAGCACGTCCACACCGAAACCGACCGTGCCCTGGGTGAAGCCGGACTTGGCGTCGAGGATGAAACTCTGGGTCCATTCCTCGGCTTTGCCTTGGGCATTGTTTGGGTTGGTGAAGTTGCGGTTGATGTAGAAATTGCGCAGGTTGAGGTTGACCTTGGCATCCTCGACAAACCCCGATTCCGCGGCCAGGACGGGCAGGACGGGCAGGGCGGTGCTGGTCAGGGCGACGGCAATGAGGCTGGGGAAAAAGTGCTGTGTCGGTTTCATGGGCGTGTCTCTAGTTTTTTGTGGACGAAGCGGGTCGTTGCCGCAACCTTGGGTTGCAGACGGTACGGTGGAACCAGCGGCGTGAAGGCTGTCGAGGATCAGCCGGGTGCGGCGGGGCGTATGGGCATGGTGTCGAACCTGTTGTTATTGGTTTTGTGCCAGCGATGGTGAAGGGCCGTCCGGGATCGGTTCAATTGGCGTTTGCGGGTTTTGGGCGATTATCGAACGGCAAAACAACCTATTGGATGGACACAATCTCCTGTGGGAGCGAGCTTGCTCGCGATGGCGGCCTTACGGTTGATCAAGGTTTTTTTGACCGTGTACATATCCATTGCTGCGGTAACGGCGGCTTATGGTTCCGCCCTTACGGCGGGTCACTTTCGAAAATCCGGAAGCCGGCCCAGGCGAAAGTAACCAAAGCGCTTTATGCCCCACCACTCGGCACCTCGCCTAGGCTCGGTGTGCCCTCTCTCCGGCATTGCTCCGTGGGCCGCCGCGAAGGGCCATCCATGGCCCAGCGCGGCTATCCCGGCATCCATGCCGGGATGCCCACTCCACAATGCCTGCGTTCGGCCATCGTGGTTAACGGGGCGCCGAGATCAACGTCCGACGCGAGGCGGCCTTAGAGCCGGCCTGACTCTTCCGGTCGTACACCCATCAGACCTGTGGGAGCAAAAGCTTGTTCGCGAAGGCGGCCTTACAGCCGACCTGATTCTGGCATCTGGACTACGATCCAATGTGGGAGCGAGCTTGCTCGCGAAGACGGCGGCACATCCAACGCTGATGCAGGCTGATCCACCTCCATCGCGAGCAAGCTCGCTCCCACAGGAATTTGCGGTGCCCGCAAATCCATAGGTCGTCACTGAGCCAATGTGGGAGCTTGCTCGAGAAGACGATGGCACAGTCGTTGGGGATGTTGAATGCTCCGGCCTCTTCGCGAGCAAGCCCGCTCCCACAGGGAAAACGCGGTCCCACCAAGAACCAGGTCGGCTACTAGGCCGCCTCGCGCCGGACGTTGATCTCGGCGCCCCATTAACCACGATGGCCGCACGCAGGCATTACGCAGTGGGCACCTCGGCATGGATGCCGAGGTAGCCGCGCTGGGCCATGGATGGCCCTTCGCGGCGGCCCACGGAGCAATGCCGGAGTGCGGGCATGCCGAGCCTAGGCGAGGCACCGAGTGGTGGGGCAGGAGCGCTTTGGTTACTTTCGCCTGGGCCGGCTTCCGGATTTTCGAAAGTGACTCGCCGTAAGGGCGAAACCATAAGTAGCCGTTACCACGAAAACGGATATGTACCCAGTCAACAAGAGCAAAGCCAGCTGACAGGCCGCCATCGCGAGCAAGCTCGCTCCCACAAGATTTGTGGCCGGTCTGACAGACGCGGCGATTTTTCCGACGAGGTTTTAAGGTTGCTGCTCGGAAGCGGGATCTCTAGCTTGTTTGGGTCGCAGCCAATCCAGCGACCGGGACTGCAAGCCCGTCGAATTCGTTAGGCGCCAGCGCCCGGGCCCACGTCTCGGGCTCCAATTGATACAGGAGCGCCGTTATGAAAAAACATCATCCTTCTTCGCCATCAGAGAGCACCTTCCCCTACAACGACCCCGATCCAGAAAAGCTCCAAGAGGCCGCAGACCGAGCACTCGATTACCATCTGGGCACCCACCCTGATCCCAAACCCAAAACCTCAACACAAGTCTTCACCGTCATCGATACCATCGACACGGAGTGTCTCCTGGCCAATCTCAGCGAAACCCTGGCCTCGGCCAATGCCATGGTCAGTGACCTGGCGTTCGAGTTGGAGGGCTCGCGGCGGCATGTCGCGCTCGGCGTGGCGCAGATGATCGAGCTGAGTGAATTGTTGGCTAATCGTGCGCTGGATATCGTCGATCCACGTTAGCCAAGTCGGTGTTGAAGCAGGCACAAACAAAAAGCCCACCTTTCGGTGCAATGCGGTGCATTTAAGAAAAAAGATGGACCTGTGGCGAGGGAGCTTGCTCCCGCTCGGCTGCGAAGCAGTCGTAAACCGACGGGTGTGGTGTGTCTGATGCTCCGCATTTGGCAGGTTTTGGGGCCGCTTCGCGGCCCAGCGGGAGCAAGCTCCCTCGCCACAGGTTTATGTGTTGAGCTCGGAAGCGATTAAAAACAAAAAGCCCACCTTTCGGTGGGCTTCGTGTTTCAGCATTCAAAGCGTCAATCAGAACAGTTTCGTCTCTGGCGCTTCTTCTTTCACCGGCTCGTTCTTGCCAGTCTCGGCATTCCAGCCGCCACCCAGTGCCTTGTACAGGTTGACCTCACTGGTCAGCTGCGAGAGGCGGTCGGTGATCAGCGATTGTTGGGCGCTGAACAGCTGGCGTTGGGCGTCGAGGAAGGTCAGGTTGCTGTCGACGCCGATGCGGTAGCGACGCTCGGCCAGGCGGTAGTAGTCCTGGTTGGCGGCGACGAAGGCGGTCTGGGCCTGCAACTGTTCGTTGTAGGTCCGGCGTGCGGCCAGGCCGTCGGAGACTTCCTGGAACGCGGTCTGAATCGACTTCTCGTAATTGGCGACGTTGATGTCTTTCTGGATTTTGGCGTAATCCAGGCTCGCCCGCAGGCTGCCGGCGTTGAAGATCGGCAGGTTGATTTGCGGGGCGAAGCTCCAGGTGCCCGAGCCGCCCTTGAACAGACCGGACAGGTCCGGGCTCAGGGTGCCGGCGTTGGCCGTCAGGCTGATGCTTGGGAAGAACGCAGCCCGCGCGGCGCCGATGTTGGCGTTGGCGGCCTGCAGGTTGCGTTCGGCCTGGAGAATGTCCGGACGGCGTTGCAGCAGGTCCGATGGCAAGCCAGCCGGCATTTCGCTCAGCAGGTCATCGCTCAGCGGTTTGGTGTTCAGGTTGCCCGGCAGGCCGGTACCCAGCAGCAGCGTCAGGTTGTTCTCGTCCTGGGCGACCTGGCGGGTGTAGCGAGCCAGTTGCACGCGGGCGTTTTCTACTGCCGTGCGCGCTTGGCTCAAGTCCAGGGCCGAGGCCACGCCAACTTCGGCGCTGCGGGAGGTCAGCTTGAGGCTTTGATCGTAAGCCCCCAGGGTTTCCTGGGTCAGCTTGAGCAGTTCCTTGTCGGCCTGCCAGGTCAGGTAGGCGTTGGCAACGCTGGCCACCAGGCTGATCTGGGTGCTGCGGCGGGCTTCTTCGGTGGCGAAGTAGCTTTGCAGTGCTTGCTCGCTCAGGCTGCGGACCCGACCAAACAGGTCCAGTTCATAGGCGCTGATGCCCAGGGTAGCCGAGTAGGAGCTGCTGATGGCCGCTTCACCGGTCTGCGAAGCCCGGGCCGGCACCCGCTGACGGCTGCCGGAACCGGTGGCCGAGACCGCCGGGAACAGGTCCGCCCGCTGGATGCGGTATTGCGCGGCATAGGCGTCGATGTTCAGCGCCGCGACGCGCAGGTCGCGGTTGTTTTCCAGGGCCACCTGGATCAACTGTTGCAGCGCCGGGTCATGGAAAAACTGTTTCCAGCCCTGCTCGGCGGCGGCCTGGCCAGGCGCGTTGGCCGACTCGTAGGCCGGGCCTTGCGGGTATTGCGCCGCGACCGGTGCTTCGGGCCGCTGATAGTCGGGGATCAGCGAGCAACCGCTGAGCACGACGGCGGCGATGGTCAGGGAGAGGAGCGACTTGCTCATTGGCCAGCCTCTTTAGAAGTTTCAGGAGCGTCGTCCTGGTCGATATTTTTACGGCGACCTATCGACGACACAGTCACAAAGAACAATGGCACCCAGAAGATTGCCAGGATGGTGGCGGTGATCATACCGCCGATCACACCGGTACCGATGGCATGCTGGCTGCCTGAGCCGGCACCGGTAGAGATCGCCAGTGGAACTACGCCGAGCACGAACGCCAGGGAGGTCATGATAATTGGCCGCAGACGCATCCTACAGGCTTCGATGGCGGCTTCCACCAACGTTCGGCCCTGTTCGTGGAGTTCCTTGGCGAATTCCACGATCAGAATGGCGTTTTTCGCCGCCAGGCCGATGGTCGTCAACAGCCCCACCTGGAAGTACACGTCGTTGGACAGACCCCGCAGGCTGGTGGCCATCAAGGCACCGATGATCCCCAGTGGCACCACGAGCATGACTGCGATCGGAATCGACCAGCTTTCATACAGCGCCGCCAGGCACAGGAATACCATCAGCAGCGACAAGGCGTACAACGCGGGTGCCTGGGAGCCCGACAGGCGTTCCTCATAGGACAGGCCTGTCCAGGAAATCCCCACGCCGGCCGGCAGCTTCTTGGCGATGGCTTCGACTTCGGCCATGGCTTCACCGGTGGAATAACCCGGCGCTGGTGCTCCGAGGATTTCCATCGCTTCCACGCCGTTATAACGGGCCAGTTTCGGCGAGCCGTAGATCCACTCGCCCTTGGCGAACGCGGTGAAGGGCACCATGGTCCCGGCGCTGTTGCGTACGTACCACTTCTTCAGGTCTTCAGGGCTCATGCGAGCGCCCGGCTGGCCTTGCACGTAGACCTTCTTCACCCGACCGCGGTCGATGAAGTCGTTCACGTAGCTACTGCCCAGGGCAATCGACAGGGTGTTGTTGATGTCCGAGAGGGTGATGCCCAGGGCGCTGGCCTTCTCGTCATCGATTTCCAGCTGATACTGCGGCTCGTCATTCAGACCATTTGGACGCACCTGGGAGAGGATCTTGCTCTGCGCGGCCATGCCGAGGAACTGATTGCGGGCCTCCATCAACTTCTCGTGACCAATGCCGGCGCGGTCCTGCAGGAACACGTCGAAACCGGTAGCGTTACCCAGTTCCAGAACCGCGGGCGGAGCGAAGGCGAACACCATCGCGTCACGGAAGGTGAAGAAGTGCTGCTGGGCGCGAGCCGCGAGCTTGAACACGCTGTTGTCGGCGTTACGTTCGTCCCACGGCCTGAGCATGATGAACGCCATGCCGGAGCTTTGGCCACGACCGGCGAAGTTGAAGCCGGTCACGGTGAACACCGAGGCCACGGCATCGCCTTCACCGCCGTCCTTGCTCGGACGCAGCAGGAACTCACGCATCTTGTCCACGACTACCTGGGTGCGCTCGGCGCTGGAGCCGGCCGGTGTCTGCACCTGGGCAAACAGCACGCCCTGGTCTTCTTCCGGCAGGAACGCCGTCGGAATGCGGGTGAACAGCCAGATCATGCCGACCACGATGATGATGTAGGCCAGCAGGTATGGAGCCTTGTGCTTGAGCATGTTGCCCACGCCGCGCTCGTAGCTTCTGACGCCACGGTCGAACGTGCGGTTGAACCAGCCGAAGAAGCCGCGTTTCGGCGTGCCGTGCTCACCCTTGGGGATGGGTTTGAGCATGGTGGCGCACAGGGCCGGGGTGAAGATCAGGGCCACCAGTACCGACAAGGCCATGGCCGAGACGATGGTGATGGAGAACTGCTTGTAGATCACACCGGTGGAGCCGCTGAAGAACGCCATCGGCAGCAGTACCGCCGACAGCACCAGGGCGATACCCACCAGGGCCCCCTGGATCTGCCCCATGGATTTCTTGGTGGCTTCCTTGGGTGACAGGCCTTCTTCGCTCATCACCCGTTCGACGTTTTCCACCACGACGATGGCGTCGTCCACCAGCAAACCGATGGCCAGCACCATGCCGAACATGGTCAGGGTGTTGATGCTGAAACCGAACGCGGCGAGGATCCCGAAGGTACCCAGCAATACCACCGGCACGGTCATCGTGGTGATGATGGTGGCGCGGAAATTCTGCAGGAACAGGAACATCACCAGGAACACCAGCACGACCGCTTCGACCAGGGTTTCAACCACACCCTTGATCGACTCACTCACCACCGGCGTGGTGTCGTACGGGAACACCACTTCCATGCCTTGCGGGAAGAACGGCTTGAGGTCTTCGATGGTCTTGCGCAGAGCCTTGGCCGTGTCGAGGGCGTTGGCGCCGTTGGCCAGTTTTACTGCCAGGCCCGAGGCTGGCGCACCGTTGAACTGGGCGCTGACGCTGTAGTTCTCACCGCCCAGGCCAACATCGGCGACATCGCCGACGCGCACTTGCGAGCCGTCCGGATTGACCTTGAGCAAAATCGCCTTGAACTGCTCGGCGGTCTGCAAACGGGTCTTGCCGATGATGGTGGCGTTCAGTTGCTGGCCGGGCAGGGCCGGCAATCCGCCGAGCTGGCCGGACGAGACCTGGACGTTCTGCGCGGCGATGGCATTTTTTACGTCCACCGGGGTCAGGTTGAAGTTGTTCAACTTGGCCGGGTCGAGCCAGATCCGCATCGCATACTGGGCACCGAAGACCTGGAAGTCACCGACACCAGCGGTGCGCGAGATCGGGTCCTGCATGTTGGACACGATGTAGTTGGACAGGTCGTCCTTGGTCATGCTGCCGTCGCGCGACACCACGCCGATCACCATCAGGAAGTTCTTCACTGACTTGGTCACGCGGATGCCCTGTTGCTGCACTTCTTGCGGCAGCAGCGGGGTGGCCAGGTTCAGCTTGTTCTGGACCTGGACCTGGGCGGTATCGGAACTGGTGCCCTGCTCGAAGGTCGCGGTGATGGTCATGCTGCCGTCGGAGTTACTTTCCGAGGACACATAACGCAGGTTGTCGATACCGTTGAGCTGCTGCTCGATGACCTGCACCACAGTGTCCTGCACGGTTTGCGCGGACGCACCCGGGTAGGTCACTTGGATCGCGATGGCCGGCGGCGCGATGCTCGGGTACTGGTTGATTGGCAATTTGAGGATCGATAAAGCCCCGACCAGCATGATCACCAGGGCGATCACCCAGGCAAAAATCGGACGGTCGATAAAAAATTTCGACATGGTTTACTCCCCTTTGCCGCCGGCTGCTTTATCAGCTGCCTGAGCGGGGGCCGGGTTCTTGGCATCGACATTGGTGGCTTCGGTGGCTTTGACTTCCACCCCTGGCCGTACGTACTGCAACCCTTCGGTGATCAGGCGGTCGCCGGCCTTGAGCCCGTCTTCGATCAGCCACTGGCTGCCGACGGTACGGCTGGCCTTGAGCTGACGCAGTTCGACCTTGTTGTCCGGGCCTACCACCAGGGCGGTCGGCGAGCCTTTGAGGTCGCGGGTCACGCCTTGTTGCGGTGCCAGGATGGCCGCGCTGTTCACACCGGCCTGCAATTGTGCGTGGACGAACATGCCCGGCAGCAGGGTGTGGTCCGGGTTGGGGAACACGGCGCGCAAGGTCACGGAACCGGTGGTCTGGTCGACCGACACTTCCGAGAATTCCAGCTTGCCTTCATGTGGGTACTGGCTGCCGTCTTCCAGGGTCAGCTTGACCATGGCGGCATTGTCGCCGGCCTTCTGCAGGCGGCCACTTTCCAGCTCGCGACGCAGTTGCAGCAGCTCCACCGAGCTTTGCGTCACGTCGACGTAGATCGGGTCCAGTTGCTGGATGGTCGCCAGGGCATCGGCCTGACCGTTGCTCACCAACGCACCTTCGGTGACCGAGGAACGACCGATGCGGCCGGAAATCGGTGCGTAGACCTTGGTGTAGCGCACGTTGATCTGGGCGGTCTGCAGGTTGGCTTCCGACTCCAGGCGGTTGGCCACGGCGGTGTCGTACTCCTGGCGGCTGACGGCCTGTTCGTCGACCAATTGCTTGTAGCGATCGGCAATCGACTTGGTGGACCGCAGGTTGGCCTCGGCGCTTTTCAGGGTCGCTTCGTACACCGCCGGATCGATCTGATACAGCTGCTGGCCGGCCTTGACGTCAGCACCTTCCTTGAACAGGCGCTTGAGGATAATGCCGTTGACCTGTGGACGAACTTCCGCAACGCGGAACGCACTGGTGCGCCCCGGAAGCTCTGACGTCAGGGTGAAAGGCTGGGCCTTGAGGGTTACGACGCCGACCTGAGGGGTGGGGGGCGCAGGTGCCGCCTCTTCCTTTTTACATCCGCTGAGCAGCGATGCCAGGGCGATGGCGGTAACCAGAGCGGTAACAGCTGGCTTGAATTGCATGGAAATCCTCGGGTCCAGGCGCGCAACAGGCGCACTCGAAAAGTGAAAGGTAAAAAAAGAGCGAGATAAGCAATTAGTAGGATGCTAAGAAATATACTTACGTACATGGTTGTTTGTAAACAGCCAAATTGCGTAACATCCGTATTTACAAAAGCCTGACAAAGGCATTCGTAGGTCGGGGGCGCGTTGCGAGAAACGCCGCCTCATATTTGTTCAGCTGATCCTTACGCATTGCTGATGCATCCTGATTGAGGTGTTTACTGCCATGGTCCGTCGTACCAAAGAGGAAGCCCAGGAGACGCGTAGCCAGATACTCGAAGCGGCCGAAAAAGCCTTTTTCGAGCGAGGCGTGGCGCGCACGACCCTGGCCGATATCGCGGCACTGGCCGGCGTGACGCGCGGGGCCATCTATTGGCACTTCAGCAACAAGGCGGACCTGCTCCAGGCCATGCTCGATACCTTGCACGAGCCGCTCGACGAATTGGCCCGGGCCAGTGAGCGTGAAGATGAGCTTGATCCGCTGGGTTGTGTGCGTGCGCTGCTGGTCCGGTTGTTTCAACAGGTGGCCCTGGACCCGAAAACCCGACGCATTAATGAGATTCTGTTTCATAAGTGCGAATTCACCGATGAAATGTGCGATTTGCGCCAGCAGCGGCGCGAGGTCAGCCTCGACTGCAATGTGCGTATCGCGCTGTCGTTGAGCAATGCGATGAAGCGCGGTCAGTTGCCGGATGACCTGGATCCCGAAAGGGCGGCGGTCGCCATCCACGCCTACATCGACGGCATTCTCTACCAATGGCTGCTGGCTCCCGACAGTTTCGCACTGGCCGGTGAGGCTGAGCGCTGGGTGGATATCGGACTGGATATGCTGCGCCTGAGCCCAAGCCTGCGCAAATGATACAAAATGCTTAATTGCGTCGGTTTGTGTCAATAGCTGATCGGTGAGGATACTGCCGGGCCTTGATCCCGTCGAAGTACTTTATAGAGGAAGCACAGGTGCCACGCAGGGCACCTGTACTTGTCGTGTCAGCCTGTTACCGCCCCTGTGCTATTCGACAATGAGGCGCACGGTGTAGCTGAACGGTGGTTCGAGCATTTTTTGGGAAACTTCTGACCGGCAGGTGTATTCGCCATTGCCGGTATACGCGGTCCTACTTTTCCAGTTTGGCCTGTAACTGGACTCCAAGACGCCAAAACCGATGGGGGCTTCAAACAGGGTTTGCATCTGACAGCCGAAATTGAAGTTGCTCATTTGATAGGATAAGACCAATTCAATAGGTTTGATCTTTCTCAGCGTCGGTTGCCAGCCAGCAGCGGGGTAAGTGAATCTCCGGTTATGGACTAAATACAATTCTCCGACTGTTTTGGCGGGGACGTCATGAGTGCTTAAGGAAAAGTCCGGGGGCGTGGGCAACTCACTTAGAACGTTGGTCATTTCCAAGGCGTTGGAAGTATTGTTGATGATCTCCACGGTGATAGCTGTGTTGGCCAGGCTGGTGGCGACGGCCATGGGCCCCAGGAGCAGGGCGAGAATCAGGTTTTTCATAATGTTCATTGTCATGCGTCTCTCATGAATGCGAGGCTCGCTAAAGCCTGCACAAGATTATTGTGCGTGATTGAAGTAGCTGGGTTGGGTTTGTTTAAAGAGTTGAAGTTGATTATTTAAATAAATAGCTGTCGACTGAGTCCATTCAAAATGGGTGGGTTGTTGTTCGGGCTTATTATTAACGTTGTTGAATCTATTAATCCATGGCGAGTCGGTGTCGTGTTGTTATTTAATATGTCGACTTCCGAAGGGTGTGGCGGAAGTGGAAGTCTACAGGTATAAAAAAGCCCCGGTTCTTTCGAACCGAGGCTGTATTACAAGATGGGGTTTTCGAATTACATCACGGGATAGTCGATATAACCCACGGGGCCTTTACCGTAGAACGTTTCCGGATGCGGTTCGTTCAGCGGTGCATCAGCTTTCAAGCGGGCCGGCAGGTCCGGGTTGGCAATGAACGGTACACCGAAGGCGACGGCATCCGCCTTGCCTTCGGCCAGCCAGGCATTGGCGCTGTCCTTGGTGAAACGCTCGTTGGCGATGTACGGGCCGCCAAAGGCTTGCTTGAGTTGCGGGCCAATGCTGTCGTCGCCTTCCTTCTCGCGGGAGCAGATAAAAGCGATGCCGCGCTTGCCCAGTTCGCGGGCCACGTAGCTGAAGGTTTCCAGACGGTTCTCGTCGCCCATGTCATGGGAGTCGGCGCGTGGCGCCAGATGCACGCCAACCCGGCCGGCGCCCCAGACTTCGATGGCCGCGTCGGTCACTTCCAGCAGCAGGCGGGCGCGGTTTTCCAGGGAACCGCCGTACTGGTCGGTACGCTGGTTGGTGCTGCTTTGCAGGAACTGGTCGAGCAGATACCCGTTGGCGCCGTGGATTTCCACGCCGTCGAAACCGGCGGCCTTGGCGTTCTCGGCCCCTACGCGGTAGGCATCGATGACGTCGGCGATCTCAGCGGTTTCCAGTGCGCGCGGTGTCGGGAAGTCGGCCAGCGGACGCACCAGGCTCACGTGGCCCTTAGGCTGAATGGCGCTCGGCGCCACCGGAGTTTCACCGTTCAGGTACGACGGGTGAGAGATCCGGCCTACGTGCCACAGTTGCAGGAAGATCTTGCCACCCGCGCCGTGGATGGCCTTGGTCACGTTGCTCCAGCCGCGCACTTGGTCGTTGGACCAGATGCCCGGGGTGTCCGGGTAGCCGACGCCCATCGGCGTGACGGAGGTCGCTTCGCTGAGGATCAGGCCGGCGGAGGCGCGTTGTACGTAGTACTCGGCCATCAACGCGTTAGGCACGCGGCCCGCATCAGCGCGGCAGCGGGTGAGCGGAGCCATGATGATGCGGTTTTTCAGCTCGATGTCGCCAAGTTTGATCGGATCGAAAATAGTCGTCATGCGTTACAGCCTCGTCAGAATCAGAGAGTGGTTAAGCGTCAGTGAGTTGCCGGAGCCAGCTCGGCATTGCCGTCCTGGCGGAAAGTGATCAGGGTGACCAGCAGCGCCAGTACGGCCAGCGCGCCGGCGGCCAGGGGCACGGACGTCAGGCCCAGGCCGTGGTCGATGACGCTGCCGCCGACCCAGGCGCCCAAGGCGTTGCCGATGTTGAAGGCGCCGATGTTCAGGGTGGACACCAGGTTTGGCGCGGCTTTGCCGAAGGTCACCACGTTGACTTGCAGGGCCGGCACGGCGGCGAAGCAGGCGGTGGCCCAGAGGAACAGGGTGATTTCGGTAGGGATCAGCGCCACGCTGGTCCAGCTCAACACGGTGGACACCACGGCCATGGTGATGAAGACGCCCATCAGCGTATTCGCCAGGCTCTTGTCCGCCAGCTTGCCGCCGATGATGTTGCCCAGGGTCAGGCCCAGGCCGATCAGGACCAGGGTCCAGGTCACGCCACGGGGCGAAACGCCAGTGACTTCGCCCAGCAGCGGGGCGACGTAGGTGAACAGGGTGAACACCGAGGCGGAAAACAGCGCGGTCATGCTCAGGGACAACCACAAGCCCGCGCCCTTGAGGGCGACCAGTTCCGAGCGCATGTCGAGTTTTTCTTCATCGCGCTTGGCCGGCAGGAAACGGACTAGGCCGATCAGGGCAATCACGCCGATGACGGTCACGGCCCAGAAGGTCGAGCGCCAGCCGGTTTCCTGGCCCAACGCGGTGCCCAGCGGGACACCCAGCACGTTGGCCAGGGTCAGGCCGGTGAACATCAGGGCCACGGCCGAAGCACGCTTGTTGGGCGCCACCAGGCCAGCAGCTACCACTGAGCCAATACCGAAGAACGCACCGTGGCACAGGGCAGTAACCACCCGAGCGAACATCAGCACGTCGTAGTCGCTGGCGATGGCACAGAGCAGGTTGCCGACGATGAAAATCCCCATCAGCGCCACCAGGGCGGCCTTGCGTGGCAGCCGTGCGGTGGCCAGTGCCATGAATGGTGCGCCGATGGCCACGCCCAGGGCGTAGCCGGTCACCAGCCAACCGGCACCGGGGATCGATACACCGAGGTCGGCCGCCACTTCGGGCAACAGGCCCATGATGACGAACTCGGTGGTGCCGATGGCGAAGGCGCTCAGGGCCAGGATGAGGAGTGAGAGGGGCATGATAGGTCCTTGTCAGATCAGAGCTCTTGGCTCATTTGCTTAAGGAACTGCTGGATCACTTCCTCGTTGCGTTTGAAGAAGTGCCATTGACCGACCTTCTGGCTCGAGATCAATCCCGCCCGTTGCAACACCGCCAGGTGCGCAGAAACCGTGGACTGCGACAGGCCGCAACGCTGGTCGATCTGTCCGGCGCAAATGCCGAATTCGTGGTTGTGCAACTGTTCGGGGAACTGGACCTTGGGGTCTTTGAGCCAGTTGAGGATGTCTCGCCGTACTGGGTGTGCCAGCGCTTTTATTATTTCGTCGAGGTCAAGGGGCATGGGGGGCAGCTCGTGATGGGCTTGCAATGGATAGAACGCTATATCGCGATAAGGCGAACCTTAAATCGTTGTTTCGCGATATACCAATATAAATTTGATCTGAATACCGAATAAATCGCTATATCGGGTTATAACGATATAGGCGCGATGGTGCTAAGCTGCGCGCCATGAACTATCTCGCGCACCTGCACCTCGGCGGCCCTGGCCGGGAACAACTGCTCGGCAGCCTCTACGGCGACTTCGTCAAAGGGCCGCTGCAAGGGCTGTACGATCCGCAGATCGAAGCGGCGATCGCCCTGCATCGGCGCATCGACATGTACACCGATCGCCATCCCTTGGTGGACATTGCCCTGTCGCGTTTTTCCACAGTGCGCAGACGCTATGCCGGGATCGTGCTCGACGTGTTCTTCGATCATTGCCTGGCCCGGGACTGGACGTCGTACGGCGAAGGGCCGCTGGTGGATTTCACGTCCCGTGTGTACCAGGTACTCACCACCGAACAGCAGTTGCCGGGGCGCCTGGCACAGATCGCGCCGTATATGGCGGCGGATGACTGGCTGGGGTCTTATCGGGAGTTCGAGGTGCTGGCGCAGGTACTGCGCGGCATTTCCCGACGCCTGTCCCGACCGGAGGAACTGGCGGGGGCGATGC
Source organism: Pseudomonas sp. G2-4 (assembly GCF_030064125.1). NCBI lineage: Bacteria > Pseudomonadati > Pseudomonadota > Gammaproteobacteria > Pseudomonadales > Pseudomonadaceae > Pseudomonas > Pseudomonas sp. G2-4. The sequence continues at coordinate 1,495,664 of NZ_CP125957.1, forward strand.
AGGAACTGGTCAGGCTCTATGAGCCATTGAGCGAAGACTTCAGGCTGTTCTATCCGCAGTTGCAGGATTTTGCGCTGAATCAAACCACGCCGCAGGTCTAATTGTGGGAGCGAGCTTGCTCGCGATAGCGGTGTGTCAGTCAGCTCATCTGCTGAATGTTAAGCCGCTATCGCGAGCAAGCTCGCTCCCACAGGAGGCTCCGCAGAGGTCCGGGTCAGGCCGCAATCGCCGCGGGCCGCATCGGCGCTTGCTGCTTCTCGGGGATCGCGCCGAACAATGCCTTGTGCACCGCCTGTTGTGCCTGGAACGCCAGCGCCGCGCGCTCCTGGCCGTGGCAGGCGATGGGTTGCAGCAGGTGGATGTGCACGTCGCCTCGATCATGGGCAAACAGGCGCATCAGGTGCGATAACAAGTCATCATCGCCAATGAACGGTGCCAGCGAGTCAGGTTCACCGTCGCGCAGGTAACGAATCGCCACCGGTTGCAACGCCACATCGGCATCGATGGCGGCGGATAACAAGCGACCATGGAAAGTCCGCAAGGAGCGGCCATCGGTGGTGGTTCCTTCGGGGAACATCAACAGCGGATGGGCCTGTTCCAGGTGGCGGCTCATCTGCTTGCGGATCAACTGGCTGTCACCCGAGCCGCGACGGATGAACAGGCTGCCAGCCTTGGCCGCCAACCATCCGGCTACCGGCCAGGTGCGCACTTCGGCCTTGGAGAGAAACGACAGCGGCGCCAGCATGCCCAGCAGCGGGATGTCGGTCCAGGACACGTGGTTGCTGACCCACAGCATCGGCCGTTGCGGCAGTTGGCCATGGACGGTCACAGAAAAGGGCAGGGCGCGGCTCAAGCGTGCCATGAAGAACCGTGACCAACGCTGGCGGCGGACCATGGAGTTGGCCACGCCCAGGCGTTCGAACAGACCGAACAGGCCAGCCATGCTCAAGCCCAGCGCCACCACCACCAGCACTCGCGCAATCCGCGCGTACACCCGCAACCGGCCCATCAGACCGCTGCCTTGAAGTGACGAGCGTAGCGTGGGCAGAGTTCGTCGCGCTTGAGCAGGATGAACACGTCGGCCACCTGGAAATCTTCGTCCCAGCAAGGTTCGCCGCAAATCTTCGCGCCCAGGCGCATGTAGGCCTTGAGCAGCGGCGGCATTTCGGCGATGACGTTGGACGGCACGTCCAGGGCGGGGAGCGGTTTTTTCGGCACGGCTTGCAGGTGTTCTGTGCACAGGTAGCGTTCGCGCAGGCGCTGCATGATCGCCTGGGCCTGGATGCCGCCATCCTGCATTGGAATGCTTGCGCAGCCCATCAGGTAGCTGTAGCCGCCTTCGTTCAGCACTTCGGCCAGTTCGCCCCAGAGCACCGCGATGGTGCCGCCGTTGCGGTAGGCCGGGTCGACGCAGGTGCGGCCGATTTCCAGGATGGGCCCTTTAAGATGGACCAGGCCATGGAGACTGAATTCTTCTTCGCTGTAGAACCGGCCCAAGCTGCTGGCGGCCTGATGGTCGAGCAGGCGCGTGGTGGCCACGAGGCGGCCGGTGTTCAGGTCGCGTACGCCGATGTGGGCGCAGTGAACATCATAGTCATCCATGTCCAGACCCACTTCCGCGCCTTTGAGCTTGGCGTTGAACTCGCCGCTGAAGACGTTGAAGCGCAGGGCCTGGGCTTCTTGCAGAGCGTCGGCGCCAATCAGGCGTTCGGCTTGCAGGCGGCGTTCATTGCCGGTGTCGCTGATGCGGGCGATCTGAGTCATAGCGAATCTCCGTGCGGGCTGTTCAGTTGCAGCCAATCGACTTTCTTTATGCAGCCATGTTGTGCAAAGTCAGGCTATGTAGCCCCGGTGTCATCGCCATGAAGCTTTGGTGATGCTTATATGACAGCCCTCAAGGAGCCTCCTATGCCCTGGCAAACCCTGATCGAACGTGGCGAGCGCCTGCCTGCCCATCCGGACATGGCCGAAGGTTATGCGACCTTGCTGCAACGTCTGGGGCCGGTCACACCCTTCGAACTGGCGGTGGCCGGGGCACGGTTGATGGCCACGCCGGGGCTGGCTTTCCTGGTGGGGTATCAGGCGGCGTTGCGGGTGCTTTGGCCGAGCGCACCGCAGAGCCTTGGCGCCTTGTGTGCCACCGAACAGCGCAGCCTGCGCCCGGCGGATATGCAAACCCGCCTCAGCGATTTACGCCTGAGCGGACGCAAGGATTTCGTTACCGCGGGCGATGCTGCCGAATGGTTGCTGATCGCCGCTCGCAGCGAAGCACCCGGTGAAACGCCGCGACTGAACCTGGCGGTGGTCTATCCCGGCGAGCCCGGCGTGACCCTGGAAAAACTCCCGGCAATTGCCTTGATGCCAGACGTCAGCCATGGCCGCGTCCTGCTCGACGACGCGCTGTGCGAGTTGCTGGCGGGTGACGGTTGGGATGCGTACGTCAAACCGTTCCGCACCCTGGAGGATCTTTATGTGCTCAGTGCCATGACCGCCTGGCTATATGGCGTAGGGCAGGAGTGCACCTGGCCCCAGGCGTTGCAGTTGCGCCTGCTGGCGTTGTTGGCCGGTTGCGCGGAGGTGAGCCGCCACAACCCGTCCAGCGCGGCCGGGCATGTGCTGCTGGGCGGGTTGTTCGCGCAGTTCGACGGGCTCGACGGCGAACTGAGCAGTGCGTTGGCCGCCGGGCCTGCCTCGTGGCGCGAGATGTGGACGCGGGATAAAGCAGTGATGGAAATGGCTGCGGGCGCGCGGGCCAAGCGGTTGGCCAAGGCGTTGGGTTAGCCCTCCAAACGACCACCCCCTGTGGGAGCGATCTTGCTCGCGATAGCGCCGGATCAGCACCAATGATGTTGGCTGACACTCCGCCATCGCGAGCAAGCTCGCTTCCACAGGGGCCACACAAACTCAAATTGTCATCAAGTCTGAATAGGCTCTGAAGGTTCAACCCTACGAGCCCCAAGCATGTTCAAAGGCTGGTTCCTGATACCGCTCCTCTTGCTCACCCTGGGCGTCCGCGCCGAAGATTGGCCCAGCGAGCAGTGGCTAACCGGCCCGCCCCCCAGCGGCCCTGGCATCGAAGCCCTGGAGCGATACGCCTTCCCACCCCGAGACGACGCCACCCGCCAAGGCATCCGCACCGACGCGCTGCTGGTGATCCAGGACGGTCGACTGGTCTATGAACGCTACGCTGGGCCGACCACCGCCGATACCCCGCACTTGACCTGGTCCATCAGCAAAAGCCTGATGGCGACGGTGTTCGGCGTGGCCTACGGTGAAAAACTGTTTGACCTGCAAGACCCGGTCGCCCGGTACTACCCGGCGCTGGGCAAGCACCCGGGTATGACCCTGGCCGATCTTTTTCACTGGGCCTCGGGCCTGGATTGGCAGGAAGATTACGAATACGCACCGCTCAACTCCTCGGTGGTGGCGATGCTGTATACCCGGGGGCGCCGCGACATGGCGGGGTTCACCGCGCAGCATGAAAGTTTCAGCCCGCCGGGACAGGTGTTCCGTTATTCCAGCGGCGACAGCAACCTGCTGGCGGCCGCACTGAAAAACATCGTCGGCCCGCAGCGCTATCCCGATTACCCCTGGACGGCCTTGTTCGAACCGCTGGGCATCCGTCACGCCACTTGGGAAACCGACGCCAGCGGCACATTCGTCGGCTCATCCTATGCCTACCTCACGGCGCGGGACCTGGCGCGTGTCGGGCTGTTGATGCTGCGGGACGGTCGCTGGGGCGAACGGCAATTGATCCCCAGGGATTGGGTCGCGTTCAACCGCGAGCCTTTCGCCCGATTCCAGGCCGGCCAGGACGAAGCCGTGCCCGGCGGCCATTGGTGGCTCAACCGCGCCGCCGACCCGGCGATCCGCCCTTGGGCCGACGCGCCGCCGGATACCTTCGTCGCGCTGGGTCACTGGGGCCAGGCGTTGTACATCATCCCCAGCGCCCGGCTGGTGATCGTGCGCTACGGCGATGACCGCGACGGCAGCTATCGCCACAACGAACTGCTCAAACGAGCCATGGCGGCGTTCGCCGGGGCGGTGCAGCCATGAGCCGCAAGTGGCTGTTCACGCTGATGTCGGCGCTGCTCGTTGCCCTGTTGGGCTGGCTCTGGCTCGAGCGGGTGGCGCTGCGGGCCTTTCCCGACATCATCAGTGCCTATACCGCCAAGGAGTATTGCTCGTGCCGCTACGTGATGGAGCAACCGGCGGACTACTGCCGTGGCTATGTGAAACAGTCGGTGCCCATCAGCGACTTTCTCGACACCCCTGAAGCGAAACGCATCACCGTCAGCGGGTTGGGGCGTAGTCACAGTGCGCGTTGGCTGGGGGCGCGGCAGGGGTGTCGGTTGGAGCCTTGAGATGGGTCTATAGCGACCGCTGTTGTGGCGAGGGAGCTTGCTCCCGCTCGAGTGCGCAGCGCTCGCAAATTCTTTAACCTGTCGCGATCTTGGGGCTGCTTCGCAGCCCAGCGGGAGCAAGCTCCCTCGCCACGCGAGCAGGGCCGTTGTTGAAACAGACAGTTTGCAAGCGCCCTCGGCGCGGTTAAGGTTCGCCACAGGTTTATCTGCCCCCCGAGTGTGTATGTTCAAGCGGTCTTTCTCCCACGCTGTCGCGAGCTTATTGCTGGCCTGCGCCGCATTGCCGGCCCAGGCCGATTGGTACCTGGACGGCGAATCGTCGCGGCTGTCGTTTATCAGCAGCAAAAACGGCAATGTTTCCGAGGTCCAGCGTTTCCTGGTGCTTCACGGGCAAGTCCAGCCCGAGGGGCTGGCACGCCTGGAAGTGGAGCTGGAATCCATCAACAGTGGCATCCCCCTGCGGGACGAGCGCATGCGCACTGAGCTGTTCGAGATCAAGCAATTTGCCGACGCCACCGTCACCGCGCAGCTCGACCTGGCGCCGATCCAGGACCTGGCCAACGGCGCGCAGTTGGAATTGCGCTTGCCGCTGACAGTGAACCTGCACGGCAAGCAGCATGAGTACAACGTCGAAATGCTGGCGACGCGCCTGGATGAACGACGCTTCCAAGTGGTGACCCTGGAGCCGGTGGTGCTCAACGCGGCGGATTTCGACCTGGCGCCGGGCCTGGAAAAACTGCGAAACATGGCCGGGTTGTCGGCCATCAGTCTGTCGGTGCCGGTGAATGCGGTGCTGATTTTTACGGCGCGCTGACATGAGCGGCCCGGTATTTCCCTGGCGCGAAGGCAATCGCTTCGAGCTGTTGATCGACGGTCCGCAGTTCTTCCCGCGCATGCTGGTGGAAATCGCCCGCGCCCAGGAACAGGTCGAACTGGAGCTGTATCTGGTGGAGTCGGGGGCCTGCGCCGAGGCAATGATCCAGGCCCTGGTGCAGGCCGCCGAGCGCGGCGTGCGGGTGCGCTGCCTGTTCGATGACTACGGCAGCCTGGCGTTTACCCTGGGCCTGCGCAACCGCCTGACCGCGGCCGGCGTGGAGTTGCGCTTCTACAATCGCTTGAGCTGGCGCCGTTGGGTGCGCAATCTCTACCGGGATCACCGCAAGTTGTTGTTGGTGGATCAGCGTCTGGCGGTGGTCGGCGGCACCGGAGTGACCGATGAATTCTGGAACCCCCTCGATGACCACTGTGAGTGGCACGAAGTGATGGTGGAAATCGTCGGTCCGCTGGTGCTCGACTGGCAGTTGCTGTTCGATCGCCAATGGCTCGCCAACCGTCATCGACGTGCGTGGAAGCCGGCGGCCAACTTTGGTTTGCCGCGCTTGCCCCGTGTTCCACCGATGGGCGAGGGCATGGGCCGGGTGGCGTATGCCGACGCCCGCCAGCATCGCGACATCCTGCAATCACTGTCCCGTGCGTTGAACAGTGGCCAGAAGCGGATCTGGATGGCGACGCCGTATTTCCTGCCGACCTGGAACGTGCGCCGTTCCCTGCGCAAGGCTGCGGCCCGGGGCATCGATGTGCGCCTGTTGCTGACCGGCCCGCGCACCGACCATCCGTCCGTGCGCTACGCCGGGCACCGTTACTACCCAAGGCTGCTCAAGGCTGGGGTGAAAATATTCGAATACCAACCCTGCTTCCTGCACCTGAAGATGGTGCTGGTGGACGATTGGGTCAGCATTGGTTCATGCAATTTCGATCACTGGAACCTGCGTTTCAACCTGGAGGCGAACCTCGAAGCCCTCGACCCGGCCCTCAGTGCGGCGGTAGCGGCGAGTTTCGAGCGGGACTTCGCCCAGAGCCTGCAAGTCAGCCTCGACGCCTGGCAGCGTCGGCCGTTGTGGAAGCGGGTCAAGCAGCGGTTGTGGGGATGGGTGGATCGTCTGGTGGTGAATCTGTTGGATCGACGGGGTTAGCCCGAACACCCAGATACAACTGTGGGAGCGAGCTTGCTCGCGATGGCGGTCTGACAGTCAACATCTCAGTTGAATGTTAAGCCGCTATCGCGAGCAAGCTCGCTCCCACAGGGGGGGTGCGTGGCCTGAGGGTCAGAGCAACTCAAAACTCTGCTGCTTCACATCCTGGGAGTCCAGGCCGATCTGCACATTGAACTTGCCCGGCTCCGCTGCGTACTTGAGCTGGGCGTTGTAGAACTTCAGGTCGTCTTCGGTGATGGTGAAGTGGACGACTTTCTTCTCGCCGGCCTTGAGCATCACCTTGCGGAAGTTCTTCAGCTCCTTCACTGGGCGGATGATCGAGCCGGTGACGTCCTGAATGTACAGCTGCACCACGGTTTCGCCGTCACGCTTGCCGGTGTTCTCCACTGTGACGCTGGCGTCGAGCTTGCCGGTTTTGTTCAGTGTGGTGGACGACAGGGCCATGTCCGACAGGCTGAACTCGGTGTAGCTCAGGCCATAGCCGAACGGGTAGAGGGGGCCCGTGGTGTCATCGAAGTACTGCGAGGTGTAGTTGCCTGGCTTGCCCGGGGTGAACGGCCGGCCGATGCTCAGGTGGTTGTAGTAGGTCGGAATCTGCCCCACTGAACGCGGGAAGGTGATCGGCAGTTTGCCCGATGGGTTGTAGTCGCCGAACAGCACATCGGCGATGGCGTTGCCGCCCTCGGTGCCGCTGAACCAGGTTTCCAGGATCGCATCGGCCTGTTGCTTCTCGTCCAGCAACGACAACGGTCGGCCATTCATCAGCACCAGTACCAACGGCTTGCCGGTGGCCTTCAAGGCCTTGATCAGCTCGCGCTGACTGGCGGGAATGTTCAGCTCGGTGCGGCTCGAGGATTCATGGGACATGCCACGGGACTCACCTACGGCGGCCACCACCACGTCGGCGTCCTTGGCGGCTTTCACCGCTTCGTCGATCAGCACCTGGGCCGGGCGCGGGTCGTCCACCACTTCCGGGGCGTCGAAGTTGAGGAAGTTCAGGTAGTCGAGCACCTTCTTGTCGCCGGTGATGTTGGCGCCACGGGCATAGATCAGCTTCGACTCAGCGCCCAGGGCGCGGGTCATGCCGTCGAACAGGGTGACCGACTGCGCGGGACGCCCGGCGGCGGCCCAACTGCCCATCATGTCGATCGGTGCCTTGGCCAGCGGGCCGACCAAGGCGATTTTTTTGCCTTTGTCCAGAGGCAGGGTCTGGTTGCGGTTCTCCAGCAACACCAGGCTGCGGCGTGCCACGTCACGGGCATCGGCACGGTGCAGGCGACTTTCGGCGTAAGTGTCGGCCGGATCGTCCTCGGCCTTGCCGATACGCAGGTACGGATCCTTGAACAGGCCCATGTCGTATTTGGCCGCGAGCACTTCCCGGACCGCGTTATCGATGTCGCTCTGTTCGATCTCACCGGCCTTGAGCAACCCTGGCAGTTCCTTGCCGTAGAGCGAGTCGTTCATGCTCATGTCGATGCCGGCCTTGATCGCCAGCTTCGCCGCTTCGCGACCGTCCTTGGCGACGCCATGCTTGATCAGTTCGAAGATGGCACCGTGGTCACTGACGGCCAGGCCCTTGAAGCCCCATTCCTTGCGCAGCAGGTCGTGCATCAGCCAGGTGTTGGCGGTGGCCGGCACGCCGTTGATGGAGTTCAGCGCGACCATCACCCCGCCGGCTCCGGCGTCGATGGCGGCGCGGTAGGGCGGCAGGTAGTCCTGGTACATTTTCAGCGGACTCATGTCCACGGTGTTGTAGTCCCGGCCGCCTTCCACTGCGCCGTAGAGGGCGAAGTGCTTGACGCTGGCCATGATGCTGTCGGCCGCGTTGGCGCCGTTGCCCTGGAACGCCTTGACCATCACCCCGGCAATGCGTGACACCAGGTAGGTGTCCTCGCCAAAACCTTCGGAGGTCCGACCCCAGCGCGGGTCGCGGGAAATGTCGACCATCGGCGCGAAGGTAATGTCCAGGCTGTCCGCCGCGGCTTCCTGGGCAGCGACCCGCCCGGAGCGGTAGATGGCGTCCATGTCCCAGCTGGAGGCCAGGGCCAGGGGAATCGGGAAAATGGTGCGGTGGCCGTGGATCACGTCGTAGGCGAAGAACATTGGGATCTTCAGCCGACTGCGCATGGCCGCGTCCTGCATTGGACGGTTTTCATCACGGGTGATGGAGTTGAACGTACCGCCGATGTTGCCGGCGGCGATTTCCTTGCGGATCATCTCCCGGGGCATTTCGGGGCCGATGCTGATCAGGCGCAATTGGCCGATCTTCTCATCGAGGGTCATTTGCTTCATCAGGTTGCTGATGAACGCGTCCTTGTTCTCCATGGGGGCTGGCAGGTTGTCGGCTAATACGGATTGACTGGCCAGGGTGACAAACAGGCCCAGCAAACACAGCTTCTTCATGAATAGTTTTCTCGCAAGCCTAAAGGGCGGTGATTCGACACGCCGGTCAGCCAAAATGTGAGGAGCGGCTATTGTTGTTCAGTTGAATGCAGCACACTTTCGAACCCATTGGGCTGAACTTAGTTTCGCACTGCGCATCTTTTAGCCCATCGACCCGATTCAATCCAGTGCGGCGGCAGATTATGCCCCAGACGTCGGTGAGATAGGTGGCCGTGTTTTATCCAATGTCATGCAAGGGAGCGCTTCATCCCATGAATCTACGACTGAACCACCGCACGGGCCTGAAAATGCTGGCCCTGATGCTCTTTTCCACATTGCTGGCCGGTTGCGGCATCAACAACATTCCGACCCTGGACGAACAGGCCAAGGCCGCTTGGGCCCAGGTGCAGAACCAGTATCAACGGCGTGCCGACCTGATTCCCAACCTGGTGGAAACCGTCAAGGGCTACGCCCAGCACGAGCAGGAAACCCTGACCGCGGTGATTGAAGCACGGGCCAAGGCCACGTCGATCCAGGTCGATGCCAACACCCTGGATAACCCGGAAAAACTCAAGCAGTTCCAGCAGGCCCAGGACCAGTTGAGCGGCGCGTTGAGCCGGCTGATGGTGGTGGTCGAGCGTTATCCTGACCTCAAGGCCAACCAGAATTTCCTGGCGTTGCAATCGCAACTCGAAGGTACCGAGAACCGCATCGCCGTGGCTCGCCGGGACTTCATCCTGGCGGTGCAGAAATACAACACCGAAATCCGCACCTTCCCGGGCCGCTTGTGGCATAGCGTGATGTACAGCGACCTGCCGGTGCGCGAAACCTTCGAGGCCACCAGCCCCAATGCCGAGAAAGCGCCGGAAGTGAAGTTTTGATGGAGCAGCTACACGCTTCAAGCTACAAGCCGCCAGCACAGGCAATGCGCGCTGCTTTTGCTTACGGCTTGAAGCTGGCCGCTCGCAGCTGTGCCCTTATGCTGTTGCTTTGGGTGTTTGCCGTCACAGCCCAGGCCGAGCTGAAGTTTCCGGCGCTGACCGGGCGCGTGGTGGACACCGCCCAGATGCTCGAGCCGTCGGTGCGCGGGCAACTGGATGCGCAGCTCAAGGCCCATGAACAGGCCACCGGGGAACAAGTGGTGGTTGTTACGCTCGCGGATCTGCAAGGCACCAGCATTGAAGATTTCGGCTATCAGTTGGGCCGGCATTGGGGCATCGGGCAAAAAGATAAAAACAATGGCGCGCTGCTGATCGTGGCCCGGGATGACCGTAAACTGCGGATTGAAGTGGGTTACGGTCTGGAGGATCGCCTGACTGACGCCCAGAGTTCGGTGATCATCAACCAGGTGATCACCCCGGCTTTCAAGACTGGCAACTTCAACAAAGGCATCAGCGACGGCGTGGCGGCGATGCTGGTGGTGCTGGGCGGCAGCCCGCTGGACGAACCGGCCCCGGTGTACAGCGCGGACGGGCAGCAGGAGGAGAGCGATTTCGTCGGGCGTCATCCATGGCTTTTCGTGCTGTTGGTGATGCTGTTTATCATCACCGTGATGGTTTGCCAGGTGCTCGGTATCCTGCCGTCCGGAGGCGGCGGCTCCAGCAGCTCCGGCCGCGGAGGCTTTGGCGGCGGTGGCGGTTCCAGCGGCGGTGGCTTCAGTGGGGGCGGGGGCAGTTTCGGAGGCGGCGGTTCGTCGGGCGGCTGGTGACAATAATAATGAGCGGGCGTTTCTAACCATGGCATTACTGACTGAACACGAACAACGCAAGGTCGCCGAGGCCATCGCCCGGGTCGAGCTGGACACCGACGCCGAACTGGTCACGGTGCTCGCCGCCCGCGCTGACGACTACGCTTACATTCCGTTGCTGTGGGCCAGCCTGCTGGCCCTGGTGCTGCCCGGCGTGGTGCATTACCTCACGGGCTGGCTGACTATGCACAGCCTGTTGCTGGTGCAATGGGTCAGTTTCATCGTGCTGTGCCTGGTGTTCCGTATTCCCAGTATCACCACGCACCTGATTCCCCGTTCCGTGCGTCACTGGCGGGCCTCCAACCTGGCGCGCCGACAGTTTCTCGAACAGAACCTTCACCATACGGTGGGCAGTACGGGGATATTGATCTTTGTTTGCGAGGCCGAACGCTATGTGGAAATCCTGGTGGACGAAGGCATTTCCAAGCGACTCGACAACACGAATTGGGACGCCATCGTCGTAGCGTTCACCCAGCAGGTTCGCCAGGGGCAGACGCTGGAGGGCTTCGTGACCTGCATCGAAGCCTGCGGTGAATTGCTCAAGGTGCACGTGCCGGTGACTCACGAGCGCAATGAACTGCCGAATCGGTTGGTGGTGCTGGGCTAAGAAGCATCGGCCAGCTCATTGTCATGGCAAGAACGCTTGTGTGGCGAGGGAGCTTGCTCCCGTTGGACCGCGAAGCGGTCCCCATCGGTTCCAAGGTCAGGCAGCAGGCTCACAAAATGACGACTGCTTCGCAGTCGAGCGGGAGCAAGCTCCCTCGCCACAAAAGCCTGGTCGGTCATGAAAGATTGAGCATCATCAAGAGGGTGCCGCCCGGATTTCGAACCATTCGGGAAATTCCCCGTGCCCTCACCCCCCATCCCCCCTAAAATACCCGCCATTCCCGATTCGCCCGCCCCGAGGCCGCTTTTTCATGTCCGCCACCGCAACCCCCGCCCGTCCCGCGCCGGATCACCACGCCCAGTTCATCGAGTTGCTGAAAACCAGTCTCGAGCAGAATGAGTTCATCAAGCTGGTGCTGGCCAAGTACGTGGGTGACGAAGCGGACCTTCAACGGCTGATCATCAAGCAGCTGACGGTCAAGGACCAGGCCTGTCTGTCTTTCGTCTACCGCTACAAGACCCGCGACATCACCAAGAATTTCCCGCTGGCCGAGGGCGTGGAAACCGTTGCCGCGCTGTTGCCGGCGTCGTTCAAGAACGCGCATTTATTGGCGGTCACCGACGAGGCGCAGTTGGAATACAGCAAGAAAGGCAAGAGCTCGCTGTTCAAGAGCAAGCCCCAGCAACTGCGCGAAGTGCCTTCTGCCGAGCACAACCGTGAGAAAAACCGCTTTCTCGACCTGAACCGGCCATTCCTGGCCGATTTGGGCGTGACCAACCACAAGCATGAGCTGATTCCGGCAATGTCGCGCAAGTGGAAGCAGATCAACAAATTCATCGAAGTCTTCAGCCATGCGCTGACGTCTTCGCCACTGGCCCTGGACAAACCGGTGCGGGTTTCGGATTTCGGTTCGGGCAAGGGGTACCTGACCTTCGCCATCCACGATTACCTGCGCAATACGTTGCAAGCCGAAGGCGTGGTGACCGGTGTCGAGCTGCGCGAAGACATGGTTAAGCTGTGCAACGAAGCGGCGGCGCGCCTGGAGCACCCAGGCTTGAGCTTCCAGCACGGTGACGTGCGCAGCGTGGCACCGAGCGCGGTGGATGTGATGATCGCCTTGCACGCCTGCGACATTGCCACCGATTACGCGATCCACATGGGCATCCGCTCGGGCGCCTCGATCATCATGTGCTCGCCGTGCTGCCACAAGCAGATCCGCCTGCAGATCCAGAGCCCGGCGCTGCTCAAGCCAATGTTGCAATACGGCCTGCACCTGGGCCAGCAGGCGGAAATGGTCACCGACAGTCTGCGGGCGCTGTTCCTGGAAGCGTGTGGCTACGAAACCAAGGTGTTCGAGTTCATCTCCCTGGACCACACCAACAAGAACAAGATGATCCTGGCGGTCAAGCGCGCCGAACCTGCGGACCCGACCGAACTGCTGGCGAAGATCCAGGCACTCAAGGCGTTCTACCACGTCACCGAGCACTGCCTGGAAACCCTGCTGCGGGCTGATGGTTATCTCGCCTGACCGACTGGCACATTACCCTGTGGGAGCGAGCCTGCTCGCGATTGAACGATGACGCGGTGCTCCTGAAAAAACGCGTCGCCTGAATCGCGAGCAGGCTCGCTCCCACAAGTTGCATCCAGCGATGTGCAGCCCGTCAGGTAATGACGGGTTATCGCTCATCCGCCGACTTACCGGACTACCTTTAATGCGTTCACCCCTCACGCATTTCCAAAGGAGCCCAACCCATGGCGGCCAAGAAAATCCTGATGCTGGTCGGCGATTACGTCGAAGACTATGAAGTCATGGTGCCATTCCAGGCGTTACAGATGATCGGCCATACCGTGCACGCGGTGTGTCCGGACAAAGCGGCCGGGCAGACCGTGCGCACGGCGATCCACGACTTTGAAGGCGACCAGACCTACAGCGAAAAACCGGGGCACCTGTTTGCCCTCAATCATGACTTCGCCGGCGTCGAAGCCGCCGACTACGACGCACTATTGGTGCCGGGCGGTCGTGCGCCGGAATACCTGCGCTTGAATGAAAAAGTCCTGCAACTGGTGCGTGATTTCGACCTGGCGGGTAAGCCGATTGCCGCGGTGTGCCATGGGGCGCAATTGTTGGCGGCGGCGGGCATCCTCGAAGGGCGCGAATGCAGCGCCTACCCGGCTTGCGCACCGGAAGTACGTCTGGCGGGCGGGACCTACATCGACATTCCCGTGACTGAAGGCCACGTCCAAGGCAACCTGGCGACCGCGCCGGCCTGGCCCGCGCACCCGAACTGGCTGGCGGGATTCCTGACCCTGTTGGGCACGGCCATCACCTTGTAGCGCTGCGGGGCCAACTGGCAGAACAAGCGCAGCGGGTCTTTACTGCTTGAGCAACATTTTGCGCGCCCAGAGGAGAACCCCCATGTCTGGATGGTACGAAATCAGCAAAAGCAGCAACGGTCAGTTTCGGTTTGTACTCAAGGCGGCTAACGCCGAAACGATTTTGACCAGCGAGTTGTACACCACCCGTAGCGGTGCTGACGGTGGCATCGCGTCGGTACAGAAAAACAGTCCGTTGGCTGAACGCTATGAGCTCAAAAGCACCAAGGACGGCCATCCGTACTTCAACCTCAAGGCTGCCAACCACGAAGTGATCGGCAGCAGCGAGGCCTATGCCTCGGACGCCGCTCGCGACAAAGGCATCGCCAGCGTCAAGGCCAACGGGCCGACGACGGTGATCAAGGACAAGACCCTGGCAGCGCTTTGAGTTCATCCCTGTGGCAGCGAGCTTCCTGTGGCGAGGGAGCAAGCTCCCTCGCCACGGTCACTCACTGACCTGAAGTTGGGTTTCCAGGTCATGTCTGCACAGGTTAGACCTCCACCGGCACCGATAACTTCGGATTGCCCAGCGGATGGCTCTTGGCATCAAAGAAGCGCAATTCAACATCCAACCCCTGAAACACCTTGGCGTAGTGCCGCTTCTGGTGCTGGATAAACGCCTGGCTGCGCGGATAGATCGAAATCGCCAGCGTTTTGGGCGCAGCCTGGCGCAAGGCTTGGACAATGTGCTGGTCCTGCTCGCCCAGGGCATGGCCGAACAGGCACAGGTTGTCGCCGTGGTGCAGCAACTGGTCATAGCAGAACGACAGGTAGTCGGAGCTGCGGATGGTCTTGAGTTTGTCCGAACTCGGGCCCTCATTGACGAACAGCGGCACGTCGTCGAGGGTCTTGATCGTATTGTTGATGGCGAAACTGCCCAATAGCGTGCCTTCGGTGGAGGTGAGCTTGCGTGCCGTGCCGTCCTGGTTGCGCACCAGGTGCAGGCCGCCGTGCAAGTACAGCAGGCGCGGTTTGTCCGTGGCCACCTGGCTCAAATCAAAACTGTGGTCGACGCCGAAGAACAGGTCGGTGAGGGGCTCGGGCGCGTGTTGGATCGCCCAGTAGTTGAGCAAGTCATAATTGGTGGTAAACACCGTGCGATAGCGACTCATTTCCTGGTTGAGTGTCGCCAGGGTCGAGGGCTGCACCAATCGCCACGGGATATGCACCGCGTGCACGGTGTTGATCAGCGCCTCCTTGATCGCGTAATAGCGATTGCGCGGGGCCGCGGAGCTGACGGCCAGGGCCTTGTTGACCCGGCTGGTGGTTTTCAGTGCGCCGAGCACTTGTTCGAAGCTGCGCGTCTGCATTGCGTCAAACACGCTCAGTTCAGAGGGGCTTAACGGTTTCTCTTCCACAGTGCGGGCGTTTTCGAACAGCGAGTCATAGCCGAAATCGTCCCATATGGCGCGGCTGGCGCCATTGCCCACCAGCAAGCCGCTGAAGGAAGTGGTGGCGCGCATGGCCTCCCAGTCTTCGAGCCGGGCGTCATGTTCCTGGAAATCGGTCATTGCGAAGCTCATCTCAAAATGTGGCAAAAGGCAGGGCGCGACTTTATCACGACCCAATCTTGAGCCAGATCAAGATACACCGCGACTACTCGGTCATTCTGTAGAGCCTGCCGATCCGGCCTCTTCCTGGAGCATGACCCCATGAGCAGTACTTTCTTCATTCCCGCCGTGAACATCATGGGGCTGGGTTGCCTCGATGAAGCCATGACCGCCATCCGCAACTACGGCTTTCGCAAAGCGCTGATCGTCACCGACGCGGGGCTGGCCAAGGCCGGTGTCGCGAGCATGGTGGCCGGAAAACTGGCGTTGCAGGACATCGATTCGGTGATTTTCGACGGTGCCAAGCCTAACCCGAGCATTGCCAATGTCGAGCTTGGACTGGGGTTGCTGAAGGAGAGCCAGTGCGATTTCGTCGTGTCGCTGGGCGGTGGTTCGCCCCACGATTGCGCCAAGGGCATCGCGTTGTGTGCCACCAACGGCGGCCAGATCCGCGACTATGAAGGCGTCGACCGCTCGAGCAAGCCGCAATTGCCGTTGATCGCCATCAACACCACGGCCGGTACCGCCAGCGAGATGACCCGTTTCTGCATCATCACCGACGAGACACGTCACGTGAAAATGGCGATTGTCGATCGCAACGTGACCCCGTTGATGTCGGTGAACGACCCGGCGCTGATGGTGGCGATGCCCAAGGGCCTGACGGCCGCCACGGGCATGGATGCACTGACTCATGCGATCGAGGCGTATGTATCCACTGCCGCCAACCCCATCACCGATGCCTGCGCGCTGAAGGCCATGACCCTGATCAGCAATAACCTGCGCCTGGTCGTGCGCGACGGCACCGATCTGACGGCGCGGGAGAACATGGCCTACGCACAGTTTCTCGCGGGGATGGCGTTCAACAATGCGTCGTTGGGTTTTGTGCACGCGATGGCTCACCAATTGGGTGGCTTCTACGATTTGCCTCACGGCGTGTGCAACGCGGTGCTGTTGCCTCACGTGCAGAGCTTCAATGCCTCGGTGTGCGCTGCTCGCTTGACCGATGTGGCCAATGCCATGGGCGTCGATACCCGTGGGTTCAGCCCGGAAGAGGGCGCCCAGGCCGCCATTGCGGCGATTCGCAGTCTGGCCCTTGACGTCGACATTCCGGCCGGTTTGCGTGACCTGGGCGTACGCCTCAACGACGTACCGGTATTGGCCGTCAACGCCTTGAAAGATGCTTGCGGCCTGACCAACCCACGAGCGGCGGATCAGCGGCAGATCGAAGAGATTTTCCGCAGCGCGTTTTAAGCCACCCGGGGCGGCATGAGCCTTACGCAGAGCATCGCCGTCGCCCCCAGCAGCGCGCACAACGCTGCCAGCGGCCAGGCCTGTTGGCTCAACAACAGGCTGGCCATGGCACCTATCACCGACGCCATCAGTTGATGCAGAAAACCGCTCAATGCCATGGCGTAGGCTCCGGCTACCGGTGAACCCTCGTTGGCCAGGGACAGGCTGATGGGGTAGTTCAACGACTGGCCGAACACCGCGAAGCAATACGGCAACCAGAAGAGCAACGCGATGCTGCTCAGGGTGAGGCTGCCTGCCAACATGGTCGCGCTACCGCCCAGCACCAGTGCGATGCCCCATCCCATCATCCGCCGTTGACCGGTGCGCAGCACAAACGCATTCACCGCCAGCGCGCCGAGCAGATACGCGGCACTGATTGGCCAACCCAGCAAACCGTACTCAATGGGCGACCAATGAAAGCTGTCCTGCAGAATCAGCGGCGCCGCGGTATTGAAGGCGACAATCACGCCGTAACCCAACCCCCCCGCCAATGCCGGCAGCAGAAAACCACGGCGCGTGAGGATCTGCCCGTAAATACGCCACGCTGATTGCCCGTTGTGGGTGTGCGTCATTGCGGCAAACCTGGCCCTGGACACTGCCAGCGCCATGGCCAGGCTGACGGCACCCAACCCATAGAAGATCGCTTCCCAGCCGAACGCAGCCTGGATCAGCGAGCCCAGGTACTGGCCGATGCCGAGGGCTATCACGAAGGCGATCGATATCCAGGACAGCGCCTTGGCCAACAGGTCACCGCTGAAACTGTCGCGAATCAATACCCGCGCCATCACCGAAATACCGCTGGCGCCGATGCCCTGGATCAACCTGAGGGTCAGAAACCCTTCCACTGTCGTGCCCAACGGCAGGGCCAGGTTGCCCAGGCCGTACAACCCCAATGCCGCCAGCAAGACCGGTTTGCGCCCCAGGCGCTGGCTCAGGCTGCCCCACAGCAACATGGGCAGCGCCATGCCGACCAGGTACACCGCCAAGCCCCAGGACACCAGGGACGCGTCGGCCCCCAGATCCCGGGCGATATCAGGCAGGGCCGGCAAATAGATGCTCATGCCCAGTTGCGCCAGGAAGACGGTGGTGCAGGTGACGATCAGGGTTGTACGGTTCTTCATCAACGACTCGTTTCAAAGGCGGATATCACGCCCGTGTGCCAGCAGCAGCTCGGTAATCCGTTCGCAAAATGAGCGAATCACATCAGGCTCCATATCGGCGCGCAGAGTGACGCGGATGGCGGCCTTGCCTTGTGGCACCACGGGAAAAAAGACCGCTGAGGTGAAATACCCCAGCTCGGCCAGTTCGACCGCCACACTGTTGGCCAGGGTGGCTTCACCGCAGGGCATCAGACGGATCGCCATGGGGCTGGCGTGCTGCTCGGTACGAACCAGGCTGTCGAAGAGGCAGATATTAGCCTGCAAACGCTCCTGCAGGGCGCTGAACTCTCGGCTGCGATGCAGGCGGATCGAGGCCATGCCCGCGCCAATCGCCGCTGCATTCAGGCTTTGGGACCAGTTGCTCGGCCCTCCGTAACGCTGCACCAGCGCCTTGTGCCGTTCACTGCCGAACATGGCCAGCCCGCCACTGGCCCCGAATGATTTGGCCAATGAGGCGACAATCAGGGTGCGCTCGTCCATCGCATGGAAACGCGAACGAACCAGGCCAGCGCCGCATTGCCCTACGGTGGACAGCGCGTGAGAGTCATCCAGATAGAGGAACAGGCCATAACGATGCTTGAGGTACAGCAGGCTATCCAGGTCCGCCACTCCGCCCATGCTGTAGGCGCCGTCGGCCACATAGGCCACGTTACGCTGTTGTTTGCACACGTCTTCGAGGAAATCCATGTCGTTGTGCGGGCTCGTGATGACCTGGGTTTCATCGGCGCAGGCGGCCTTGAAGTGGTTCATCGAGTAGTGGGCATGTTTATCGAACACCATCACCGGCGGGCGATTTCCCGTCAGTACGCCGCTGGCCAGCAACGGTAGAATCCCGGCGCTTGCTGCGCTGCAAGACAAGGCACTGAGGCAACTGGCGCCAAACAACTCTGACAATTGGGTTTCGTACTGGTCCAGGATCGCCAGCTTGCAGCGATTTTTTGAGTTGGCGACACGCAGGGTGCCGGTTTCCCACAGCGCCGCCATGGCGCCATCGAGCAACGCGGGGTGGTAATCCAGGCCCAGGTAGGACGTGGTACAGAAGTGCTGGAAGGTCCGGCCGTATTGGTCAACCAGGACATTGGGCGTCTTGACCTCGACGTTCAGCCCGGAGATTTTCCCGGTTTCAGCGCTCTGCCAGTCCTGGTCTGCCAGGGAAATGACCTTGCGGTAGTTGGTGAAGAGATGCCGCGATTGTGCTGTCTGGTTCATAGTGCGATTACATTCCTTGGTTGAGTGTTGCTGTCCGTGGGTGTTTCACTTTCTGTGTGTTTCCAGACTTTACAGATCGTAGGGCAGGGCTTTGAATCGGCCGTTTCTGGCATGCTTGAGTGTTACTGGAGACTTCTGTGTAGGATCTTGCCTAGGAGCTTGGGCGGGGAATCCATTTGCGGCGTCGGAGCTTTTATTTTCTCCACCCGGACGGGCACAAACTCGAAGTCCACGTGGGGGAACTGGCGTCTCGGCTGAAGGCCCGTAGGCAGGCGTCTTATGCCGGGATGGCGTTTTTCCGATCCGTGAACCTTGAATTAGAGCCACGGGATCGAGTTGCTGGCCGGTGATCTCCTCCAGCTTTCCTGATCGCCTGCGCTATCCTCATGGGTATCATGCTGTGCATCGCGTGCCGGCCTGTACGCAAGTTTGCTCACCGCTGCACTATTTGGATGACCTCCAGCCCCATGGACACTCGAAGTTCCGCGCCGTTGGCCAGTTACCTCGACCTTCTGCTGGACGCTGTGTGTGCCGTCGAGGGTCAAGGGCGTTTCGTGTTTGTCAGTGCCGCTTGCGAACGCATTTTCGGCTACACCCCGCAGGAATTGATCGGCCGGCCAATGATCGATCTGGTGCACCCTGCCGACCGCCAACGGACTCTCGAAGCGGCGCGGGAGGTCATGGACGGCGAGCCCAAGCTCAATTTCGAGAATCGCTACCTGCGCAAGGACGGTGGGGTGGTGCACATTCTGTGGTCGGCGCGCTGGTCCCCCGTGGATCAATTGCGCATCGCCGTGGCGCGGGACATTACCGAGCGCAAGCAGGCCGAGTCCCGACAAGCGGCGCTCTACGCGATTTCCGAGGCGGCCCATGCGGCGGCAGATCTGCTGGCGTTGTTCAAACGCATCCACCTGATCATTGGCGAGTGGCTGCCGGCGCTGAATTTTTCGGTGGCGTTGTATGACGAGCAGTGTGCGCAACTCAACTTTCCTTACCACGTCGACGACCTGGAGGGGCAGTCCGAACTGCCGGGCACGGTGACCGGGCGTTTGTGCGCCGAGGTGATTCGCAGCGGCCAGCCGATCCTGCTGACCCCCGGTTCCAGCCAGTTGCCGCCAGGGTTTGGCGACCTCGTGGAGCAGCCGGACGCGCCTTGTTGGCTGGGTGTGCCGTTGAACTCCCAGAATGGCACGATCGGCGCGCTGATTGTAAAGAGCGCCCCACACCACGAACGCTATACCGAGCAAGACAAGGAACTGCTCCAATATGTCTGCGCACAGATCACCATCGCCGTCGAGCGCCAGCAATTGCACGCCCGGCTGCAACACATGGCGCAGTACGATCAACTGACCCAGGTGCCCAACCGCACATTGTTGCGAGACCGGTTCAAGGACGCACTGATCAGCGCCCGCGCTGCATCAGGGCGCATGGCCTTGTTGTATATCGATCTCGATCGCTTCAAGCAGATCAATGACACCTACGGCCACGGGGTGGGCGATATGCTCTTGCAAGCGGTGGCCAGTCGGCTCAAGGGTTGTATACGGGACACCGACACCGTAGCGCGTATTGGTGGCGATGAATTCGTGGTCTTGCTCCATAGCATCCAGAGTCTGGAAGATGCCCAGCGCGTTCAGGAAAAAATCCGTCATGCGCTGGCCCAGCCGCTACGACTGGACGGGCATTGCCTGCGCATCGAGCCGAGCATCGGTGTGGCCTGTTTCCCCGATCATGGCACCGAAGATGTGGCGCTGTTCCGCCACGCTGACGCGGCGATGTACGCGGCCAAACGGCATAATCACAAAGCGTTCGGCATCTGACTGCGCATCACCGTTCGTCGTGGCGCCGGATGTTTGATCAAACCTTTCAACCTCTGATCCTTTCAAATAATAGGCGAGCCCTGCTTGACCCGATCCGTGAAACAGGACGGCCAAACCGCGTCTGGTTCATGAAGCGGTGACCCAGGAAACGTCGTCCACAATCGAACGAAGGTGCCTGAAACGGGTCGCAACAGAGGGAGAACCACCACCACGACCGACAAGATGCCCGTCGAAAGCCGAAATTGGTTATCAAACTGGGTCGGATTTTTCACAGGATCGTCTCAGGTGGTTCTGATTCATAGGCGGGGAAACCTGCTGCAACTTTTTTCAGAGGAGGGCGTGATCATGAGCCGGATGGCCATCTTTTTACGCACCAGCAGTCTCGTCGTGTTGATGGGCCTGGGTGCCAACAGTGCCTGGGCCCAATCACCTGCCGAATTCATCAACGATGCATCGGCCAAAGGCATGGCCGACATCGAGGCCAGTCGCATGGCCCACGGGAAAGCCGAATCCAGGGAGGTCAAGGATTACACCATCATGGTGATCAATGATCGCACCACGGCCAATCAACATCTGGCCAAGATTGCGAAAAAACTCGACTTGCCCGTCGCGCCTCGGGAAGAAGTGGATGACAAGGCCAAGACTCTGATGCCGCAGGTCCAGGAAGGCGAGTCGTTCGAAGCTGCTTATGCCGCCAGCCAGGTCAAGGCTACCGAGGAGGCCATTGCGCAGATCGAGCAGCAAGCCCAAACCACCGAAGTGCCGGAGATCAAGGCGTTTGCCGATGAAACCCTGCCTAAATTGCAGACCCATCTTGAGATGGCCAGGGCGCTTCAGGCCAGTCGCTGATTCGCAACCCCCCTTACATTCCGGTCCGGGGCGTACACGCCCCGGCTTATCTTTGCCCGCCGAAAAGGAGAAGTTCGATGTCCACACACCGAGAACCCAACCAATACGCGATGCAGAACCCGCTGACCCAGTATCCGCGTCCACCTTTCCCCGACCAGCCGCAGTCGCCGCCGGGTATCGATCAGGACATGGTGCCCAAGCCCGATCATGGCGAAAAAAGTTACCAGGGCTTCGGCCGCCTGCAGGGACGCAAGGCGCTGATCACTGGCGGTGACTCCGGCATCGGCCGTGCCGCCGCCATCGCCTATGCCCGCGAGGGCGCAGATGTAGCGATCAACTATTTGCCCAGTGAAGAGCGAGATGCGCGGCAGGTCATCGAACTGATCGAAGCCGAAGGCCGCAAGGCGATCGCAATCCCCGGCGACCTCAAGGATGAAGCCTTCTGTGTTCAATTGGTGAGGAGTGCCCACGAGCAATTGGGTGGCCTGGATATTTTGGTGAACGTCGCCGGTAAGCAGGAAGCGCAAAAAGACATCGCCGACATCTCCACCGCGCAATTCGACGACACCATGAAAACCAACATCTATGCGATGTTCTGGATCTGCAAGGCAGCAGTGCCGCTGATGCCGGCGGGAGCGACGGTCATCAACACGGCGTCGATCCAATCCTACGATCCGTCCGCGACGCTGTTGGATTACGCCACCACCAAAGCGGCCATCGTGGCGTTCACCAAGGCGCTGGCCGGGCAGGTCATCAGCAAGGGCATCCGGGTCAATGCCGTGGCACCGGGGCCGATCTGGACCGTGCTGCAACCCAGCGGCGGACAACCGCAGGAGAAAATTCCTACCTTTGGCGCCCAGGTGCCGATGAAACGTCCAGGCCAACCGGCCGAATGTGCGCCGCTCTATGTATTGCTGGCATCCCAGGAATCGAGCTACATCACTGGAGAAGTGTTCGGCGTGACGGGCGGCAATCCGCTGCCCTGATGCATGACCGGACCGCGCGAGTGGCACGCCGCCACTCGCGCGCGTCTCTCAGCATTGGTTCAGATCGATCTTGGTTTTTTCTTCCAGACCTTCAAGACTTTTGACTTCATTCTGGCCCATGGCTTGGTAGTGCTTCCTTAGCGCCTCCAGTTGCTTGAGGTCCAGGGATTCGAGTCCGAGCATCGCGTTTTGTGCATCTTTAGTTGCTCGCAATAACTCGTCGATCTTCAGGTGCAAGATGTCGGTATCGCGGTTCTGCGTGTTCTGAATCAGAAACACCATCAGGAAGGTAATAATCGTCGTCGAGGTGTTGATGATCAGCTGCCACGTGTCGTTGAACTGAAAGAAAGGCCCGCTGATGGCCCAGAGCACCAACAACCCGATGGCCCCCAAAAAGGTCTTGGGGCTCCCCGCCCAGAGGGCCAGTTTTTGTGCGACTTTTGCGAAGGTCATTGCTGTTTTCCTTGTGGGATACACCTGTCTGGTGAGACAGCAATGAGGTGGTGAAAATTCTGCTTACATTTGAGGTGCCATGGTCATGCGAACGTTTATCGCCCCGGCCGAAGACTGCCGCAACATTTGCTGTGTTCGTGGGTCACTCGTTAAAGCCCTCAGCTGGAGTACGCCATGAACCTCACTCGCACCTTCTGCCTCGCCTGTTGCCTGTTTGCCTTGCAAGGCTGCTTCGACAACTCGGGTAACGAGACTAAAGACAATACCGATGGCACCAAGTCTTCGGTGCAGATGCAGGAGTCCGGGACGGAGAAAAAATAGACGACCCGCAGGCATCGGAGGGGTCAGCGCCCTTGCTGCAATACCTTGAGAGCAGCAGAGGCGAGGAACCCTGACCGGCTTTTCTCTTCAGGGTGGTGCAACACATATTCATCAATACGGTTCAGCAGATAGCCCGGCAAAGTGATGTTGAGCTTCTGCGCCTTGCCCAGGTACTTGGTCACATCAATGTCCACCAGCGCCCAAGTGCAGCCGGCATATTTTGGATTGGCCGCATGCAGGGTGACGGTGTTGGCCGGCGGAATCGCCGAGCCGTCCTCAGCCAGAATTTCGAAGTGCCCCTCAATGGCCTCACGGGCCATCGCCATGGCGTCGTCCAGATCGTCGCCTGCGGAGAAGCAACCGGGAATATCCGGCACTTCAACACCCCAGGCGTGCTTGTCATTGCCCATGGAAATCGCAATCGGGTAAAGCATATTCATCGTCCTCCGGGAACGCAGGGCAACGGGCCGGCTGAAGCAGCGCCTGTTGCAAGATACTGATGGCCGTTTTTTTGAGCAGGTCCTTCTTCGGATGAGGAACCGTGACCAATCCCGGTTTGGTGGGGTGCTTGAAGTGATGGTGACTGCCCCGAACCCGCACCAGATACCAACCGTCCGCAATGATCTGGCTTATCAAAAATCGGCTATTCACAACACCTCCGTGTGGTGTGCTTGGTGGGTACTATACCTACTGAAATTTAATGATCAACACTATAACCACCAAGAGTGGTGCTTGCGGGTGGGTGAGCTGATTTCAACGAGGTGTAGAAGCCGCACCCGGTAAGGATTGCGGGGGAGAGAGAGTGAGTTATTTCGGGATGTGATGAGGGTGGTGGTGACTAAAACGAGGACATGAAAAACCGGTCACGATGGACCGGCTCTATTTGAGATGTTCATGGGATTGGTCGATGTCGTCACGTATTAGGCAACGTCCGCCAAAAGGCTCTCGTAAGGGATTCGCAATCCATCGTGAAGGCGTTTAATCATCGCCAGACTCAGTTTGCGTTTGCGGTTCAGCACTTCAGATACACGCCCGCTCGAACCGAGGAACGGTTCCAAGTCGCGCGCGGTCAAGCCTTGCTGATCCATCCGGAATTTGATGGCCTCAATTGGATCGGAAGGCGGCATTGGGTAGTGCTCGTCCTCATATTTTTCGATTAGCAAGGCAAGGATTTCCAGCTCATCGCCTTCAGCCGAACCGACGTCAGCACCCCAGAGTTGCTCGATGCGCGCAAAGGCTGCATTCAGGTCGTCTTGGCTGCGAATGGGCTTGATGTTCATACGGTCTCCGCATTGATTTGGTCGTACTGGGCATGGGTTCCGACGAACCGGACAAAACCGAGCTGACGCTGATAGTCGATCGCCAGAATGATTCGGTATTTGTTACCGCCGAATAATGCCACGTGGCGAGGGAGCTTGCTCCCGCTGGGCTGCGTAGCAGCCCCTGGTTTCAGCCCCGTTCGCCTCGCTCCAGGTGTCCGTCCGACCAGCTTATCCAGGCACTAGGCCTGCTGCACAAACGTCAGCCGCACAGCAAACCCAATCAAAAGACTCCCAAACAACCACTGTTGCACGCGCTGGGCCGAAGGCGAACGCTGAAGCCAGCGCCCAAGCGCGACACCTACCAGCGCATAGGCGCTATCAAATAATAAACCCACACTGACCAGCACCACGCCCAGGGTCGCAAACTGCCCCAGCACCGGTCCCCCCTGTGGATCGATGAACTGCGGCAACAGCACCGAGCAAAACAACAGTGCCTTGGGATTGAGCAAATTGGTTAGCAGACCGCGCCGAATCGCCTGGTACCAACGCCGCTTTCCGGCCTCGACACCGGCACCTTCAAAACTCGGCAACAACGTGGTCCTTAAGCATTGAAAACCGATCCATAACAGGTAGGCAGCCCCGGCCAGGCGTATCGCGTCAAAGGTCCAGGGCGCGGTCTTGAACAATGCCGAAAGCCCCAATGCGGCCAGCGCGACATGACATCCCCGGGCAACGCCGAGGCCCACTGCCGTCGCCAGCGCCGCGCTCTTGCCCTGGCGGGCACCGGTTTGCAGCAGCAGAATCATGTCCGGCCCGGGCAGCAAGTACGCCACCGTCAACGCCATCAGGAACAACCAGAGCTCTGCCATGCCACACCTCCCTTCATCGACGATTCAGTCGTGTCAGTCTAGGGCTGAGGGGCAGGGCAGGTGGTTGCGAAGTTAGCTTCTAAAGCTCAGGAAATTGGCATAACCTGCCATACACTCATGTCATTCCATCGGAAAATGCCAATTCATGAAACTGGATGCCTTCGATCGCAAAATCCTCGCCGCGCTGCAAAGGGACGGTCGCCTGAGCAACGTGCAACTGGCCGAAGAAATCGGCCTGTCCGCTTCCCCGTGCCTGCGCCGCGTGCGGATGCTCGAAGAAGCCGGAGTGATTCGCGGATATCAAGCCGTCCTCGACCGCGACGAAGTGGGCCTCGGGCTGACGATTTTTGTCGGCGTGAAGGTTGAGCGGCACAACGACGAACGAGCCGAAGCATTTCGCCAGGCGGTCACGGCGTTGCCGGAAGTGATTTCGGCGTTCCTGGTATCAGGCGAGTCGGATTTTCTGTTGCAAGTCGTGGTGCCGGATTTGCGCGCCTATGACCGCTTCGTCACCGGGCATTTGTTGAAGCTGCCGGGCATAAGTGACATCCGCAGCAACTTTGCGATTAATACGGTGAAGACGCCGGGGGCGTTGCCGTTGGGGCATTTGCCCGGGACCTGAGCAACGCACGACACAAATAGGCGGCCAAGCTACAAAAAGCAAACTCCGGCGTCAGGGAATCGTTAGTGATGTCCCACACCCAAAAATGCCGACCCGGCACACCCATGATTTGTGAGTTATCGATCACTCGGCCCTGTGCGACCTCATCGGCCGTTATGACCTCAAAATCCTATTTGGGCGAGTTGGTGGTTACGTCGTACTGTCCAGCTTGCCGCTGTATTTTTGCCTGGCTCAATCTTTATTTTGTAATCAGTACTCATCGCGGTTATTCCCGGAACTGTGCCTTCATTTCTTCGCAGATGTCCATCGTCCTTGCTTACCTGAGCGCAATTTTCCGGCGAGCCATGACAGCGTTATCGCCGGAATTGAGAGAACGGCCGCGTAGATGATACCGACACCTAGCAACGGGGATGTACCAGAAATCGCCAAAACCACTGGGATCTGAGAGAGCATGACGATTCCGCCTGCGGACCACTGGGAGCTTCTTAGCACTGCTCCAAGGATCACTGACAAAGCTAGTGCGGCGGGATAGATGATGGTCCAGTAACTAGCCAGGTCCCAAGGCTCCTCAGCCCCTGTTATTGCTGAAACAACAGTCCAGAAAAATAGGGACACAACGCAGGTAGCAATGAATGCCATGAACAATTCCTAGACCTTCGGAGCAAATCGGCTTTGGTCGTTATCGTAACGGTGGTTGATGGTCCAGTCTTTTTATTTTGTTCTTAACTACCCAGTGGAGTGGAAATGGGGACGTATTTATTTTGGACGGAGACGGGGGAGCCATCTATCTGCGCTCGGAGATCCCCTCACACTTCCCCAAATATCAGCCATAAAAAAACCGGCCACCATGGGCCGGTTTTTTAATCCCCCGTCAAAAAACATACGACGCGGTACCAGAATTCGATTGGAGCGGGTGAAGGGAATCGAACCCTCGTTATCAGCTTGGGAAGCTGGAGTAATGCCATTATACGACACCCGCTCAGAGCGGCTGACTTTGTACCAGATGTGGCCACGGATTTGAAGTTTTTCTTTACGTACGGCGAGGTCACTCGTCTACGCAAGTCTCAAACCAGAGCGGTCGTTCGCGGGCAAACCCCGTCGCTGAAAGCGCAGGGTGGGGGCTTGCTCGCGAAGACTCGGTTTCAGATAGCCAGTGCATGGGAGCCCTGTACGTAGCTGTAGCGCGGTCGACTTTCGTGGTGGGTCGGTTGCAGGAAGTCCATCAGGGCGTTGCGGCTGTCCCGGCAGGCGGCTTTGTGTTCCATGTCCAGGAAGTGCCCGGTGGCTTGCAGTGTGTTGAAGCTGCTGTGCTGCACGTGCTCGGCAAAGAGCTTGGCGTCATCGGCCGCGGTGTATTCGTCCCATTCGCCGTTCAGGAACAGCACTGGCACGTTGATTTTTTTCGCAGCGTTCACATAGCACAGCCGGTCGCTGTGGAGCACATCGCTGATATGAAAATGCATCTGCCCGTACTCATGCTCGGCCAGGCTGCTGACGTGGCGATAGTTGAAGCGCTTGAACAGCGGCGGCAGGTGTTTGCCAATGGTGCTGTTGACCAAGTGCCCGACACGGTCGCCGTCCAGGCTACCCAAGTAATCCACGCCGCGCTCCAGGTAGTCGCGCATTGGCGCATTGAGTACCGGTGAGAACGAGCTGATCACCGCTTTTTCGATGCGCCGTGGGCGTTGCGCCAAGGCGGTCAGCGTGGCGGCGCCGCCCCAGGAAAACGACAGCACATGCTCGGCGGCAAAGTGATCGATCAGTTCCAGGAGGATCTGGCCTTCGACCTCTTTCGTCAGCATTTTCTCATGCCGGTTGTGGGCTTTGGACTTGCCCGCGTAGGGCTGGTCGTAGAGCACGACGTTGAATTGTGGGTAGAGGTTTTTGGCGGTCTGTGCAAACGACGCAGTGGTGGCCATCGAGCCGTTGACCAGAATGATGGTCTTTTGTGCGGCGTCTGCGCGATAGAACTCCGTGTAAACCCGATACTGACCCTGTATATCCAACACAGCGATTTCTGGCCTCATGTCATAAGACTCCTGGCAAGCGGGTATGCGCGCAATGAGATTGCACGAGCAATGTGACAGGTAGGCATACGCCTGGAAGATAAGGCCCATGTCGATCCAAAGAAGACGGTCGACGGGTGTTGTTATAGGCGGGCAGTCTGCCGGAGGGATAAGGCGGAACCTGAGGGTTCGAGCCGGCAAAAAGTTTCTTGGAAGTATGTTGTGACTCATCGGTCACATTTCGGCCGACGGTTTGATTCAAGCAGGGGGGCGAGGGTTGTGCAAGTGCCTATTTGAAAATTGTTCGACACTTCTGCCCGACGGTCATCGACTCAGATCAGGCTGATCTCTTCAGGCGTCAAGGCGCGGTACTGACCGGGCTCGAGGTCGGCATCCAGCAGCAGTGGCCCCATGCGTTCACGGTGCAGGCGCAGCACCTTGTTATCGAAGTGGCCGAACATGCGCTTGACCTGGTGATAGCGTCCTTCAACGATGCTCAGTCGCGCTGATTTTGGCCCCAATAGCGCCAGCTCCGCCGGCTGGGTGGTGAGGTCTTCGAAGGCAAAGTACAAACCGCGGGCGAAGGTGACGGCGTATTCAGCGGTGATGGCTTGCTCGGTTTCGACGTAATAGACCTTGGGCAATTTGGTCTGCGGTTGAGTCAGGCGCCGCGACCAGTTGCCATCGTTGGTGATCAGCATCAGTCCGGTGGTGTTGAAGTCCAGGCGTCCGGCGATGTGCAGGTCGTCCTTGTCCGGTTCATTCAGCAGGTCCAGCACGGTGCGGTGCTGCGGGTCGCGGGTCGCGCTCACGCAGCCGGGTGGCTTGTGCAGCATGAAATAGCGCGCTGGTCGGCCCGCTTGCAGCACTTCGCTGTCTACTTCGACGCGGCTGAACTCACGCACTTGTGCATGGGAATCGCTGACGGCCTGACCGTCGATTCGCACCCGACGTTCCACCAGCATCAGTCGGACCTGTTGGCGATTGAAACGCGGCAAATTGCTGAGGAAGCGGTCAACACGCATGGGCAGTTCAGGCAAGAGAACGGAGGGCGCGCATCTTACGCGATCGGCCGGGGCTTGGCTTGCAGTTGGTCTTGGACCTGGGCGCAGCGCGGGCACAGGCAGGATTGATCGCGCAGTTCGGCTGGCAAGGCCTCCAGCACGGCCGGGTCGATACTCACGCCGTAACACCAGCAGGCTCGGTCGACGGTTTTCGGATTGGCCAGGGTGCAGTCGTTGGTGGCGCCGCAGGCTGGGCAAAGCTCAGGATTATTCATAGCTGGAGTGAGGCGATTCCACGCAGGTTCGGTTGCGTCCGGTCTGCCGGGCGCGTTGCAGCGCATGATCGGTCCGCAACAGCAGACTGTGCAAGACGTCTTTATCCTGCAAGGTGGTGAGCCCAATGCTGACAGTCACCAACAGTTGTTTGCCACTGCAGAAGTAGCGCTGTGTTTCGATGCGTTGACGAATTTTCTCGGCGATGTTCAGGCCGGTCTTTCCATCGGTGTCCTTGAGCAGTACGACAAAGGCCTCGGCACTCCAGCGACACACAATGTCCGATTGCCGCAGGCTTTCAGTCAGGTCGCGAGCGAGCCCGGCCAGCAGTTGATCGGTGGCGATGTGACCGTGACTGGCGTCCAGCCGCTTGAAATCATCCAGCTCCAGCAACAGCGCGGTCATAGGTTTGGGTTCGCGCTGGGCTTCGTGCAGGGCTTGCACCGCCAGCAGGTCGAAACCGCGGCGGTTCGGCAGTTCGGTCAGGCTGTCGAGAATGGTTTGGGCGTCGATGCGGTGTTGGTAGTCATTGATCATTCGATACAACAGGGCCAAAACCGCCAACGTCACCAGCAGACCCAGCAAAAGATTCAGGTACAACGCCTTGAGGATGTTGTCCCGTACCGAAGTATGGGCTGCGTAATAGCCCAGCAATGAAATGATCAGGAAACCTGCACCAAGCAGCGCCACCACGGCCAGCAGCGGCTTGCGCTGGGAATACAACGGCAAACGAAGCGACATGGCGATTCCCTTGGCTAGGACCCAATGGAGTCAGTTTAGTGGCCTTGTGGGAAAAGGTGCTCGGATTTGTAGGGTTTGTCGGATTGTGGCGAGGGAGCTTGCTCCCGCTGGGCTGAGAAGCGGTCCCAAAAAGCGTCTGCTTCGCAGCCGAGCGGGAGCAAGCTCCCTCGCCACAGGTTCCGCTTTATTCCAGGCTACGCAGATAGGTCCGCCATCCCCCCAGATGGCTGATGTCTCGGGCTCCCTCCAAACCATACGCCTCGCAAATGAATCCGCTTTCCCAGCGGCCATCGGCCAATTGCACCTTGCCCAGCCCCAGTGGCGCGGGGATGCCGGTCAGGAACGAGCCTAGTTCGCTGCTCGGCAGTTCCCAGACCTCCACCTCGATCGCCACGCCGCCCTCGCTGACACGAAGCATCCCGGGTCGCAGGGGCGGGCCGCCGGCCAAGGCATAGAGGCGGTAATCCGCTGAGCTCTGGGTGGCCTCGATCAGACGGGCACCGCGTTGCTTGAGCTGCCAATTCAGCGCCAACCCGTCCAGGTGCGCGCCGCACACCACCAGCCGCGCCCGGTCGTGGCGCGCAGGGTTGGCGGGAACGGGCAGGGCCTTGTCCTGTTGACGCTGCAAGGCATCGGCAACGCTCAAGAGGTATTGATCGGTGAACGCTTGGCCGAACAGTGTCACGCCCCACGGCAAGCCGTTGGCCATGAACGCGCAGGGAACGGCGACGGCGGCGTAGTCCAGCAGGTTCATGAAATTGGTGTAGTAACCCAGTTCTGAGTTGCGCAGCACCGGTTCGGCGCTGAGTTCGGCGAGGGTCACCGGGCGTCCGATGGTTGGTGTGAGGACGCAATCAAGCGCGTCGATGGCGCGGTCGCATTGGGCTTTGAGCGCTTGCAGACGGTAGCGGGCGCGGAAGGTTTGTACGCCATCTACCGTAGGCGCTTTGGCCAATACGGCGCGGATGACGGGCAGTACGGCCTCGGGCTCGCGTTCCATCAAGGGGCCGGCAACACTGTAGCGCTCGGCCACCCACGGTCCTTCATAAAGCAGTCGTGCGGCTTCCAGGAATGGCGACAGGTCCAGTTCCACCGCTTCGCCACCCAGGCGTTCGAGTCGCTCGACGGCCTCGAGGAATAGAGACGGACTTTCAGGGCAGCCGAAAAACTCCAGGTCTTGCTGGCGCGGCACACCGAAGCGAAAGCGTCGGGGCACACCGAACGCAAAGCCATCGTTCCACTGCGGGTTGTTGCGGCTGTAGTCGTCACAAGGATCTGGGCGGGCCGTCAGCGCCAACAGCTGGCTGGCTTCCCTCGCCGTCGCCGTGAAGGTCGTGACGCAGTCCAGCGTGCGACAGGCCGGGACCACGCCCGCCGTGGAGATCAATCCCAGGGTGGCTTTCAATCCCACCAGGTTGTTCAGTGCGGCTGGCACCCGACCGGAGCCGGCGGTATCGGTGCCCAAGGCAAAACTGGCCACGCCCAAGGCCACCGCCAGGGACGAACCGGCGCTCGAACCGCCTGCCGGATAGTCGGGCAGCACGCTGTTGCGACAGGCGCCGTAAGGTGAGCGGGTGCCATTGAGCCCGGTGGCGAATTGGTCGAGGTTGGTCTTGCCCAAGGGGATCGCGCCGAGTGCCAGCAACTGCTCGACGATGGTGGCCGAACGTGGCGGTACGTAGGCAAACGAAGGGCAGGCGGCAGTGGTGGGAATGCCGGCCAGGTCGATGTTGTCCTTGATGGCAAAAGGTACGCCGTACAGCGGCAGGCTCTCCAGGTCGCGGCCTTCCAACGCGGCCAGGTAGGGTTCCAGTTCCTCGGCCGTCAGCAGGTGAATGAACAGGTGATAGTCCGGGTTCAGCGCCGCGGCTTTTTCCCGCAGATCCAACAGCAATTTACGCGGCGTCAGTTCGCCGCTGCGGTAGGCATTGCGCAGGTCGTCCAAGCGAAGGGAGAAGTTCATGGGGTTAATCCTTTGATTGAGTTCAGTCACGTTCCAGCACCACGACGCGCTGTCCGGCGCGCACCGCCGAACCGGGCTGGACGCGCACCTCGCGTACCACGCCGGCCGAGGGCGCAAGCACCGGGATTTCCATCTTCATCGATTCCAGGATGACCAGCACATCGCCGGCCTCGACCCGAGCACCAACCTCCACCTGAACCTGCCAGAGGTTACCGGCGATGTGGCTGTCGACGCTCAGTTGACCCTCGGTCAGCAGCGAGTCTTCGCTCGGCGCGCTGGCCGGTTCTTCGCTGTCGAAATGTGCCTGGCCACTGGCGATCCAACGCTCGCGCTCGGCGTCGAAGGCGCCTTGTTGCCGTTGCCGGAACGCGGCGATGCTGTCGGCCTCCTGTGCCAGGAAACGCTGGTAATCAGCGAGGTTGAGTTGGCTATGCTCGATCTCCAGGTCGAAGCGGCCCAGCGGGAAATCCCGGCGGATTCGCAACAGCTCCTCGGCGCTGACCGGGTAGAAGCGGATCTGGTCGAAAAACCGCAGCAGCCAGGGCTTGCCGTCGAATGCGGCGACGTCCCGATAACGATTCCACATCTGCAACGTGCGCCCGACGAACTGATAGCCGCCCGGACCTTCCATGCCGTACACGCACATATAGGCGCCACCGATGCCCACCGAGTTTTCCGCGGTCCAGGTCCGGGCCGGGTTGTATTTGGTGGTCACCAGCCGATGCCGTGGGTCCAGTGGCGTGGCGACCGGCGCACCGAGGTAGACGTCCCCCAGGCCCATCACCAGGTAGCTGGCGTCGAACACCGTGCGCTGCACTTCATCGAGGTTGGGCAGGTCGTTGATGCGTCGGATGAACTCCAGGTTGCTCGGGCACCAGGGCGCGTCCTTGCGCACGGTGGTCATGTATTTTTCGATGGCGAGCTGGCAGGCCGGATCGTCCCAGGACAATGGCAGGTGGACGATGCGCGACGGCACTTGCAGATCCTGCGCGGCGCACACGGCGTCCCACTGACCGGCGACGATGCTCAGTAGATCGACCAGGGGCAATTGCTCGGGTTGGTAATGCACTTGCAGCGAGCGAATGCCCGGCGTCAGGTCGATCACGCCGTGCAGGTGTTTGTGTTCCAAAGCTTGCATCAAGGCGTGGGCGCGAAAGCGCAGCACCAGGTCCAGTTCGGGGGCGCCGATTTCCAGCAGTAGATGGGTGTCGCCGGATAGTCTTGCCACCAGGCGGGTATCATCCTGGCCAATATCCAGCACCACAGGCGACACGACCCCCCGTGGGAGCGAGCTTGCTCGCGATAGCGGAGGGACATCCAACATCGAGGTCACTGACTGACCGCCATCGCGAGCAAACTCGCTCCCACACTGATCCCATTTCAAGGCGAGTGATCGGGCGGTTGATATATCCACCGGCACAAACCGCACCTTGTCCCCAGCCTTGAGTTGCCCCAATTGCCAAAGGTCCGCCTCGATCACCGTCACCGGGCAGACGAAGCCGCCCAGGCTTGGGCCGTCGGGGCCGAGGATGACCGGCATGTCGCCGGTGAAGTCCACGGCGCCGATGGCGTAGGGGTTGTCATGGATGTTGGACGGATGCAGCCCTGCCTCGCCACCGTCGGCGCGTACCCATTCAGGTTTCGGCCCGATCAGTCGTACGCCGGTGCGGCTGGAGTTGAAGTGTACTTCCCAGGCGGTGTCGAAGAACGTCTGGATGTAGCGCTCGGTGAAGTATTCGGGCGCGCCGTGGGGGCCGTAGATCACGCGGATCTGGCGCACGGTTGGCAGCTCCAGGATCGGCGCGCTCGTGGGTGCCAGCGTCGAGTGCTCATCCAGCGGCGCCAGGTGCAACACGTCGCCGGTACACAACGCTCGTCCGCCATGGCCGCCAAACTGGCCGAGGGTAAACGTGCTTTTACTGCCCAGGTAATCCGGCACTTGCACGCCACCTTGCAGGCACAAGTAGCTGCGCGCGCCGGCCCCAGAGATGTTGCCGATTGCCAGGGTGGCGCCGGCACAAATCGACAACGGCGTATTCATCGGCACGGCTTCACCGTCCAGGGCGAGGGCAATCACCGCGCCGGTCACGGCGACCCGGGCATTGCAGTTGAAGCGCAGCAGAGGCCCGTTCATGGTGATTTCCAACGCCGCGGCCCCTTCTTCATTACCCAGCAGGCGATTGCCCAGGCGCAGCGAACGGCTGTCCATTGGCCCCGATGGCGGAACACCCACCGCCCAGTAACCGAGGCGACCGGGATAGTCCTGGATGCTGGTCTGGGTGCCGGGGCTGAGCACTTCAACGGTGTTGGCGCGATAGACCAGCGCCTCCAGGCAGCGGGTCCAGGGCTGGCCGTTGGCAAACGGTGCATCGAGCAGAATCTGTTGCAGGTAGTCGCGATTGGTTTCGACGCCGTACAGCAGGCTTTCGTCCAGCGCTTGATACAAGCCCAGGCGCGCCTGCTCGCGGGTTGGCGCCCAGCGAATGACTTTGGCGATCATCGGGTCGAAGTAGGGCGGGATCTGGCAACCGGCCTCGACCCAGGTGTCGATGCGCAACTGTTTGCCGTCGCATTGCGGGAATTGCACAGCGGTCAGCAAGCCGGGGCTGGGCTGGAAATCCCGGCCCGGATCTTCGGCGTACAGGCGTGCCTGAATCGCGTGGCCCTCGGCTTTCAAACCCTGGCTCAACTCCCTCAGTGGCGGCAGATCACCGGCAGCCAGTTGCACCATCCAACGCACCAGGTCCACGTCCCATACTTGCTCGGTGACGCCGTGCTCCACTTGCAGGCGGGTGTTCACTTCCAGGAAGTAAAAGCGCCCCGCGTCGCTGTCGAACACGAACTCCACGGTGCCGGCGCTGCGGTAGTTCACGGCCTTGGCCAGTTGGATCGCCGCTGCGCAGAGCGCGTCGGCCATGCCCTCGGGCAGGTTCGGCGCTGGCGTTTCTTCGAGGACTTTCTGGTTGCGCCGCTGCACTGAGCAGTCGCGCACGCCCAAGGCGATGACCTCGCCCGCGCCATCGCCGAATACCTGTACTTCTAGATGTCGCGCACGTTCGATGTACTTCTCGATGAACACGCCGGCATCGCTGAAGTTGTTCTGGCCCAGGCGCTTGACGGCTTCAAAGGATTCGCTCAGCTCGGCGGCACTGCGGCAAACGCGCATGCCGATTCCGCCGCCGCCAGCGGTACTTTTGAGCATCACCGGATAGCCGATCTGGGTGCCGGCCAACAGCGCGGCGTCGAGGCTGTCGAGCAGTTCGGTGCCTTCGAGCAGTGGCACACCGTGTTGCCGAGCCAGGTCGCGGGCGGTGTGCTTGAGGCCGAACACGCGCAGTTGCTGTGGCGTCGGACCAATGAAGGCGATACCGACCGCTTCGCAGGCTTCGGCGAAAGCCGCGTTTTCGGAGAGAAAGCCATAGCCGGGATGAATCGCCGTCGCGCCGCTGCTCTTGGCGATCGCCAGAAGCTTGTCCACCGCCAGATATGTATTGGCCGCCGCGCCTTCGCCCAGGCTGTGGGCTTCGTCGGCCTGCAAGATATGCAGGCTGGCGGCGTCGGCCTGGGAATACACCGCGACGCCTTGGACTTTCAGTTCGCGCAGGGTCCGCAGGATGCGGCAGGCGATGGCGCCACGGTTGGCGATGAGGATTTTTTCGAACATGGCATTACCCCTCAGGCACGCATGTCTGCCTGAACTGGGATGCGGGCCGTCCCGCAGTTTTCGATGGCCGCCGGGGTCGTCCCTGGCGGCAAACCTCCAAACATCACTGCGCCCCTGTGGGAGCGAGCTTGCTCGCGATAGCGACGGCACATCCAACATCAAGGTGGCTGAAAGACCGCTATCGCGAGCAAGCTCGCTCCCACAAGGGGATGGGTGGTGTTCATGAACCTTTGTTTATTTGATGCACTGTCCCGACCGGCTCTGGCACAACACAAACAACCAGCGCCGCAGGCGGATGAGTTTCAGTTCCATATCAGCAGCTCCGCAGGTGTGGGGTTGTAGGCGTTGCATGGGTTGTTCAGTTGCGGGCAGTTGGAGATCAGCACGATCACGTCCATCTCGGCCCGCAGATCGACGTATTTGCCCGGCGCTGAGATCCCGTCTTCGAAGGTCAGGCCACCGTCGGCGGTGACCGGCACGTTCATGAAGAAGTTGATGTTCGGCCCGATATCGCCCTTGCCCAGTCGGCCGTCGTGGGCGCAGGCCCGCAGGTAGTTGTCACGGCAGCTGTGCATGTAGCGTTTTTCCAGGGCGTAGCGCACGGTGTTGCTTTCCTGGGCGCAGGCGCCGCCGAGGGTGTCGTGGCGTCCACAGGTGTCTTCGACGATGGTCAGCATCGGGTGGCCGAGGTTCGAATACAGCACGCTGCCGGTGCTCAGGTAAACGCTGTTCTGCCGGCGCAGCGTGCGCTGCACGTCGTAGCGTTCCTTGGGGTTGGCCAGGCTGTAGAACAGCGTATCGACGGCTTGGTTGCCTTCCAGGTCGAGAATGCGCAAGGTCTGGCCGGCCTTGACCTCCACCAGCCACGGCTCCCCGGCGGGAATGGTGGCGCGGTAGATGGCGGTGTCAGGCTGCTTTTGTACGGTGGCGATGGCGAGTGACATGGCAGCGATCCTCAGGCGAACAGGCGGTCGGTATTGATGAAGCCGCGCTGGTTTTCCGGGCGCGAAAGGCGGCAGTGCTCGGCGACGCTGGGGTCAGCATTCATCCAGCTGAGCTTGAGCGGTTGTGGGGCGTATTGCGGGTTCGGATCCATCGGATGCTGAAGCGCGGTCAGCACCACCAGGGTGTCCATCGGCGCGTACAGCTCGATGTAGTCGCCGGTCAGGGAATTGCCCTCGACGAAGTGAAAATTTCCCGCCTCATCGACATCGACCCGGCTGAACAGGTTGAGGGTCATCAGCAGATCGGACAGGCCCAGTCCCCATTTGCCCAGTTCCACCAACAGGTTGTCGGTGCCGTTGCGAAAGAAGCCGTTGCGCAGTTCCTGGTAGCGGCCCTGACCGTATTTTTGCGCGACTTCCTCGGCGCAGAGCACGCCGCCCAGGCTATCGCTCCAGCCGCAGGTGTCGGCGGTGATGGCCGCCAGCACTCGCCCCATGTCCGAGTAGAGGCAATGGCCGGCGGTGAGTTTGGCGGTGTGCTGGCATTTGAGGCTGTCGGGCAGGTTCAGGCGTTCGGTTTTCTCGTTGGCATTGAGCAGTGTCAGGCTCACGTTGGCCCCGCCGCGCAGATCGGTCAGGCGCAGCAGTTGGCCGCGCTTGAGTACGAAGGAACGGTGGCCGCCACCGGGCAGCAGCTCTTCGGCGAAGGGCGTAAACAAGTGGGTCGAGTCGGTCATGGAAAAACTCCTTTCAAGCAATACGCAACGTGCCGGCCAGTTCGGCGGGCAGGGCGTCGACGGCGGCACGGGCGGTGCGGCGATCGCTGTTCAATGGAATGTCGTAGGTAATGCGTGCGCCATAGGCGCCGGGGGCGTGGGGGTCGACGCGGACCTTGTCGAACACCAACAGGCGTGTGCCGAGGCTGAAACCTTCGGACAGGTCATGGGTGACCATGAACACGGTCAGCCGGGTTTCGCGCCACAGTTCCAGCAACAGGGCATGCATGTCTTTGCGAATGCCCGGGTCGAGAGCGCCGAAGGGCTCGTCCAGCAGCAGGACCCGCGGCTTCATGATCAGTGCCTGGGCAATAGCCAGTCGCTGTTGCATGCCCCCGGACAGTTGCGCCGGGTATTTATCCAGGGCATGGCCGAGCCCGACCTTGTCCAGCAGGTGGGCGGCTTCTTCGCGGGCCTGGCGCTTGGCGCTGCCGAACAAGCGGCCCAGCAGCGGCGCGCGCGGTAACTCCAAGCCCAGGGCCACGTTGTCCAGCACGGTCAGGTGCGGGAACACCGAGTAACGCTGGAACACCACGCCCCGGCTGGCATCCGGCTCGCCGGCCAAGGGTTGGCCATCCAGGAGAATCTGTCCGCGACTGGCGCGCTCCTGGCCCAGCAGCAATCGCAGGAAGGTCGACTTGCCGCAACCCGACGCCCCCACGAGTGTGCAGAACTCACCCTCGGCGACCTTCAGGTTCAAGCGCTCAAGCACCACCTGATCGGCGTACTCCTGCCAGACGTTGTTCACGGTAATGAAACTCATGCCTTCGCCCCTTCATACCAAGGGAATGCATGCTGGGTCAGGCGTTTGAGCCCCCAGTCCATCAGCCAGGCGAGCAGGGTGATCCACACCACGTACGGCAAGATCACGTCCATCGCCAGGTAGCGTCGCACGAGGAAAATCCGATAGCCCAGCCCATCGGTGGAGGCGATGGCTTCGGCGGCGATCAGAAACAGCCAGGCTGAACCGAGCATCAGCCGCAGGGAAATCAACAGGCGCGGCAGCAATTGCGGCAGTACTACCCGCAGCATCAGCGTCCAGGTCGAAGCACCGAGGGTCTGGGCCTTGATCAGCAGCTCGGGCGGAATTTCCCGGGCGCGCTGTTCCAGGTCACGGGCCAGGCACGGTGTGATGCCAATGACGATCAGCATCACTTTCGACAATTCCCCCAGGCCGAAGACGATGAACAGGATTGGCAGGATGGCCAGCGGCGGCACCATCGACACCACGGTGAGCAACGGCGATAACGGCGCGCCTAACAGTGGCAACGTACCGGCGGCGATGCCCAGGCACAGGCCGGCCAGGGCACTGATGCCCAGGCCGATGGCCAACCGTTGCAGGCTCGACGCGGTGTCCTGCCAGAGCAAGTAATCGCCACTGCGGGCGTCGGCGGTGAAGGCCAGGCGTTTCACCGCGTCGGCCATTTGCACCGCGCTGGGCAGCAGCTTGTCGTTGGGGTTGTCCGTCAACCGTTCGGCCGAGCCCATGAAATAGGCAAACAACACCAGCGCGAATGGCAGGATCACCAGCAACAAGCGGCTGGGACGATCCGGATAGCGGTTGATCAGGCGCATGCCAGCTCCTCCGGTTTACAGCTTGGCGTCGGCGGCCAGCTGTACGTAGGTCGGGTCAAAGCGCAGTTTGAGGTTGGCCTTGTCGCCGCGGGTCACGCCATTGGCGAACGCCATGCCAACCGCGTTGGTGTCCTTGGCGCCTTCGCCCAGCAAACCGTGTTGGAACGAGAACTCGGCCACCTTGCCCATGGTGGCGGGCAGTTGCTCGCTGGTGGCGAAACCCAGGGCTTCCTTGGGCGTGGCGAACAGCTTGGTGGTGTCCAGTTGCGACTGGAAGCCGGCCAGGTCGGTGCCCGAGGCCTTGGCCATGTGCTCCAGCGCCGATTTGCTCGCGGCGTTTTTCGCGTTCATCAGCGCCACCACTTCAAACCAGGCGCCGGTCAACGCTTTGCCCAGGGCCGGGTTGTCCTGGAGGGTTTGGGTGTTGACCACCATCATGTCCATGATCTCGCCGGGGACCTGGCTGGAATTGAACACTTCGCTCACCTTTGGCTGGGCCTTGATGTCCGAGAGCATCGGGTTCCAGGTGGTGACGGCCGTGACCTGATCGGTGTTGAAGGCGGCGGAGATGTCGGCGTCGGAGGTGTTGACGACTTTCAGGTCTTTCTCGGTGAGGCCAACCGAATCCAGGGCGCGGGCCAGCAGGTAATGGGACACCGACAGCTCCACCAGATTGACGTCCATGCCCTTGAGGTCGGTCACTTTCTTGCCTTCGCCCTTGAGGACGATGCCGTCGTTACCGTTGGAGAAATCGCTGATGATCAGCGCGGTGCTGTCTACACCACCGGCTGCAGGAATGGTCAGGGCGTCCATGTTGGTCATGGTGCAGCCATCGAACTGACCGGCGGTGTACTGGTTGATGGATTCGACGTAATCGTTGAGCTGCACGACATCGATCTTGATGCCGTATTTTTTTGCCCATTTGTCGACGATGCCTTGGCTGCCGGCGTATTCCCAGGGCATCCAACCGGCGTAAATGGTCCAGCAGACGCTGAAGTGGTCTTTTTGTGCGGCGGCGGATGAGAAGCTCATGAGGGCCGAGAGGACGGCGAGGAGCAGGGCGGACAGACGAAGCTTGAACATGGTGGTTCTCCAGTTGATCAAGGGCGGACAGGAGCAACGCGGCACCGCGAACGGTGGCTTGTCTCCCGGGCTTTTGTCCCGCCGTGTAACCTCAACTGGAGGTCGCCAACTCTCGGACCAGCCACTCGCCAGAAGCGAGCCGGAACCCTAGTCAGCCATTGCAAATTGTGGTGCCGCGAACCTGTGATGACTCCTGCACAACGTTTGTTAAAGCGAGAGCCGTGCCAAGTCCACCGAAGGCCCGGGCCAGAGGGGGTGGGTGGTGGAAAGGCATGGGCGAGGACGGAATTGTGCGTAGTTGTGGTGCCTGGGTGCACTGTAAGGGGGCAAAGAGCTACATGTTTCTGGTTGTTGCCAGGTCGCACCAGATTCCGATTTCGCTGTCAGATTAATCGTCAGTCACCCAATAGATGACTGCCGCCCATCAGCGTCGCTGATGTGGCCCATTAGCGGTCCAGGAGGCCGCCATGTATCGACGACTGCTGCTCATTGCGTTTATCGGTTTGACTCTTTCGGCATGCGTGCCTTATTACGATGGAGGCTCGAGCTATTACCGTTCCGAGGTCTACACCTCACCGACGCCGGTCTATTACGGCAGTGGTAGTTACTACTCGGCACCGCGTGGCTACTACGCACCGCGGTATTACCAACCGGCGCCACGCCATTACTCGCCGCCGCGCTACTACCAGCAAGGCCCTCGCTATTACTCGCCACCGCGAGCGGCGTATCGGCCTCATCCAAATCGGGGCGGCTGGGACGGCCATAACCGGGGTGGTTGGAATGATGACCGGCGGGGTCGAGGCGGGCGTGATCATCGGGGCCGCGGCGATCATGACGGGCGCGGGCGGGGCGGCCACCGCTGATCCATCGCAAAAAAAAGCGGCGCATTGAGCGCCGCTTTTTTGTGCCTGCCATAAACCTGATGGGATAACTCTTGTGGGAGCGAGCTCTTCCTGGCTCGTTACTCGTTAGACAAATCCGCCAACGGATGCCGACCTTCCCACGCCTTGTGAAAATGCGCCTCGACCGCTGCATCGGGGACATGATTGATGTCCGGCCAATGCCAATGGGGTTTATGGTCCTTATCGATCAGCCGCGCCCGCACGCCTTCGCTGAATTCCGGATGGCGGCAGCAATTGAGGCTCAGGGTGTATTCCATCCGGAACACGCCGGCCAAGGACAAATGCCGGGCCCGGGCGATCTGTTCCCAGACCAGATGAGCGGTCAGCGGTGAGCCCTCGGTCATGGTCTTGGCCGCGCGGGCGATCAATGGGTCCGGGTAGTCCACCAGCAGGCTGAGGGCTT
Source organism: Pseudomonas sp. G2-4 (assembly GCF_030064125.1). Classification (NCBI taxonomy): domain Bacteria; kingdom Pseudomonadati; phylum Pseudomonadota; class Gammaproteobacteria; order Pseudomonadales; family Pseudomonadaceae; genus Pseudomonas; species Pseudomonas sp. G2-4. Next base: position 1,536,853 of record NZ_CP125957.1, read on the forward strand.
TCCAGGCGCAGCGCACATCGCTGACATCCAGCCACTCATCGATTTTCTGTCGACGTGGCAGCCATTGGGCTTCGGGCATTTGACCGACCGCTTCTTGCTGCAGGGCCTTGAGCAGGCTGTTGAGTTGCATGTCGGTCTGCTCCTGCCAGTTGAGTTGCAACAGGCCTTCGATCAGGTCGTCCTGTTGTTCATCCAGCAAAAAGCGGTCGGCCAGGCCCAGATCGATGGCATCGCGGGCATTCATGTGGGCGCCGGTCAGGCCGAGAAACAGGCCGAGCTTGCCCGGCAGGCGCGACAAAAACCAACTGGCGCCGACATCCGGGTACAGGCCGATGCTGATCTCCGGCATTGCCAGGCGACTGCTCGGTGTGACGATCCGCGTGCTGGCGCCTTGCAACAGCCCCATGCCGCCGCCCAGGACATAGCCGTGGCCCCAGCACAGCAAGGGCTTGGGATAGGTGTGCAGGTTGAAGTCCAAGCGGTATTCCGCCGCGAAGAACTGCGCAGCCAAGGGCGGTACTTCACCGGGGGTGGCGCGGCAGGCCTCCACCAGGCTGCGGACTTCACCGCCGGCGCAGAAGGCTTTGGCACCGTTCCCGCGCAATAACACACAAACGAATTGCGGATCTCTGGCCCAAGCATCGAGACGATCGCGCAGGGCGTTGATCATCGGCAGGGAAAGGGCGTTCAGGGATTTTTCAGCATCCAGCGTGGCAATGCCGATGCGGGCACCGTCGATGCCGGTGAGTTCTTCGAAGTGCAGATTCATCGTGACCTCGATCAGAAAATTGAATGTTCAGTATGACCGCTGCGTAGGAAAGTGCCGGTTCTGCGTCAGATCAATTGACAAGCCATGTAGGCTTTCCTAGGGTGCGCCCATTGTTTTTACCGGGTGCAACCATGACTGCTGACGACCGTATCAAACTCGAACCGAGCTGGAAGCAGGCACTGCGTGCCGAGTTCGACCAGCCCTACATGGCAGAGTTGCGCGAATTCCTGCGTCGGGAGTACGCCGCCGGCAAGGAGATTTATCCACCGGCACCGTTGATTTTCAATGCCCTCAACTCCACGCCGCTGGACAAGGTCAAGGTGGTGATCCTCGGCCAGGATCCGTATCACGGCCCGGGCCAGGCCCATGGCTTGTGTTTCTCGGTGCAGCCGGGTGTGCCGGCGCCGCCGTCGTTGGTCAATATCTACAAGGAATTGAAGCGCGACCTGAACATCGACATTCCCAACCACGGCTATTTGCAAAGCTGGGCCGACCAGGGCGTATTGTTGCTCAATACCACCATGACCGTGGAGCGCGCCACTGCCAACGCCCATGCAGGCAAGGGCTGGCAGCATTTCACTGACCGAATCATCGAAGTGGTCAGCGAACATCAACCGCACCTGGTGTTCCTGCTGTGGGGCGCCCATGCGCAGAGCAAACAGAAGCTGATCGACGCCACCAAGCACTTGGTGCTGACCTCGGTCCACCCGTCGCCACTGTCGGCTTATCGTGGCTTCCTGGGGTGCGGGCATTTCAGCCGGGCCAACAAGTTTCTTGAACAACAGGGTGAAGCGCCGATCGATTGGCGGTTGCCGCCGGTTTAAGCGATCGGCAATGAGGGCCCCATCGCGAGCAGGCTCGCTCCCACATTGATTTGCGCCGTACACAGGTCAGTGTGGGAGCGAGCTTGCTCGCGATGAAGGCGCCGAGGACTATCAGACCGAACCCGGCTTGCGCATCCAATACCTGAACAACGGCTCCGCCAGGAACAGCACGAACAACAGCCGCATCACCTGCAACGCCGTCACCAATGGCACCGACAGCTGCAGCGTCTCTGCGGTCAGGCTCATCTCGGCGATGCCGCCGGGCATCATGCCCAGTGTCAGCGAGCGTAAGTCCAGATGGGTCAGCGTGCTCAGGCCCAGGGCGGCGAGCGTGGCGATCAGCATCGTCAATACCGTGCCGATCAGGGTGCGTCCCATGAACGATGGCGCCCGGCGGAAGAACTGCCGGTTGAAATGACAGCCCAGTCCACTGCCGATCAGCCACTGGCCGATCTGGCTGGCACCATCGGGCAGGCCGATGTGCAGGTCCCAGCCGACGCTCACCGCCGCACTCACCAGCAACGGGCCGAACAACCATGGGTTGGGTTGGCGCAAGCGCTCCCAAATCCAGGCGAGCAGGGCGCCCGCCGGGAACAAAATGGCCAGCCACAACCAGTCCACCGTCGTGGGGTGCTGCAGCGGGGCGCCTTCGCCCAGCAGATATTTGAAGGCCGCCGGCACGCACAGCACCACCACCAGCACTCGCAAGCTCTGGCCCGCAGCAACGCGACTGAGGTCCGCGCCGTTGCGGGCGCCGAGGTTGACCATTTCGCCGGAGCCGCCCGGCATGCTGGAGAAGAAAGCGGTGGCGCGGTCTTCGCCAGTACGGCGCATCAACCACACACTCACTATGCTGGACACGCTGGTGATCAGCGCGCCGAAAAAGATCAAGCCGAAGTGGCTCAGGACTTGTTCCATCACCACGGGGGTGAAGTGCAGGCCGATACCGATGCCCACCACCCATTGGCCGCATTTACGGCCGCCGGGAATTTCCATCAGTTGCCACGGGGTCAGGCAGCGCACCAGGATGATCGCCAGTAACGAGCCGACCATCCAGGGCAATGGCCAGCCGATCAGGCTGGCCAGATAACCGCCGGCCAGACCGACCAGCGGTGTTCCCCACCATTGTCTGAAGATCGCTTCAGACATTGGCCAGGGCGCGACGTTGTGCGGCGCGGCGACGCCAGATCCGCAGCAACGGCATGAACAGCATGATCGCCGTCAGCACCCAGCAACCAAAGGTGATTGGGCTCGACCAGAGGATTTCCAGCGCTCCGTTGGAAATCGACAGGGCACGGCGCAGGTTCTGCTCCATCAGGCCACCGAGGATGAAGCCCAGCAGGACGGGCGACAACGGGAAATCCAGCTTGCGCAGGATGTAGCCGAAGATACCGATGCCGATCATCAGGAACAGGTCGAATGTGGTCGCATGCACTGCGTAGACGCCGATCCCGGTGATGATCGCGATGACCGGCACCAGTGCCCAGTTCGGCACGGCCAGGATGCGGGTAAAGATGCGAATCATCGGGATGTTGAGGATCACCAGCATGATGTTGGCGACGAACAACGATGCGATCAGGCCCCAGACGATATCGGGCTGTTGCTGGAACAGCAGCGGACCGGGGGTGATGTTGTACAGCGACAGCGCGCCGATCATCACCGCTGTAGTCCCCGAGCCGGGAACGCCGAGGGTCAGCATTGGCACCAGCGCACCGCAGGCCGCGCCGCCGATAGCGGTTTCCGGAGCGGCGAGGCCGCGCTTGTCGCCCTGGCCGAACGTGCCGCTGGCACCGGCAATGCGTTTTTCAGTCATGTAGGCCACGGCACTGGCCAGCGTCGCACCGGCACCCGGCAGCACGCCCATGATGAAGCCGAGCACGCCGCACCGCAGGTTCACGGTGAAGACCGACGCCGCTTCCTTGAAGTTGAACATCATCCGCCCGGTGGCTTTCACCGCTTCCTGGCCGCGATGGGTTTTCTCCAGCAACAACAGGATTTCGCTGATGGAGAACAGACCCAGCACCAACACGACGAACTGAATGCCGTCGGTCAAGTGGATGTTGTCGCCAGTGAAACGATAGACACCACTGTTGGCATCGATCCCGACGCAGGACAGGAACAGCCCGATCAGCGCTGCAAGGAACGTCTTGAGCGGTCGGTCGCCGGCCATGCCGCCGAGACAGACAATGGCGAAGACCATCAGGACGAAATATTCCGCCGGCCCGAAGGCAATCGCCCATTTGGCCAGCAACGGCGCGAACAGCACCATGCCACAGGTGGCGATGAATGCGCCGATGAACGAACTCCACGCTGACAGTGACAGCGCCACCCCGGCCAGGCCTTGGCGGGCCATTGGGTAACCGTCGAGCGTGGTCATCACGGTGGAGGCTTCGCCCGGGATGTTGAGCAGGATCGAGCTGATCCGTCCACCGTACTCGCAACCCAGGTACACCGCCGCCAGCAGAATCAGCGCCGATTCCGGCGGCAGGCCCAGGGCGAACGCAATCGGGATCAACAGCGCCACGCCGTTGATCGGGCCGAGGCCAGGCAGCAGGCCGACGACGGTGCCGATCAGGGTGCCGGTCAGTGCGGTGACGAGGTTGTAGGGGGTCAGTGCAACGCCAAAACCCTGGCCGAGATAATTCAGGGTATCCATATCAATTCTCCAGGACGTCGAGCAGGCCCAGGGGCAGCGGCACGTCCATCAGCTTGTCGAACAACAGATAAAGACCAATGGCCATCAGGCTGATGATCACGGTGCTCGGCACCCAGCGCCCGCCATACAGACGCGCCATCGGCACGCCGATCAGGATGCTGGCGACAATGAAGCCCAGGGGTTCGAAGGTCCCGGCGAATACCAGCAGCAGCGCCACACAGATGCCGATCTTCTGCAGGGTTTCACGGTCCAGGTGCGGGTCCTCGTCGCTGTGCACGATCGGAGTCGGACGGAACACCATGTACAGCAGCGCCAGGCCCATCAGCCCCAGCATCAGCAAGGGAAAGGCGCGTGGGCCGACCGGTTCGTAGGAAAAGGCTGCCTGATACGGCCAGGCCATCAGCGCGAGGCCGATGCAGACCAGCAGCAGCAGCGCAGCAAAAATACGTTGGATAGTGAGCATGACTAACTCCTGGGCGACGCCGGCGTATGCCAGCGCCGCCGCGAGAACAGAGACGGTTACTGGATCAGGCCGAACTCTTTGGCCAACACCTTGTAATCAGCCACTTGCTTCTTCACATAGGTGTCCAATTCCGGGCCGGTCATGGCAAACGGGAACAGCTCGCGCTGGTCACGCAGCTTGGCGAACTCTTCGGAAGCCAGCAGCTTGTCGAACGCGTCTTTCCACCAGGCGTAGTCTTCGTCGCTCACTTTTGGCCCGAGGTAGAAGCCGCGAACCACCGGCCAGACGATGTCGTAGCCTTGCTCTTTGGCAGTTGGAATGTCTTTCATCTCCGGCTCGTCGAGGCGTTTCTCGGCAAACACGGCCAGCAGGCGCATGTCGCCGCTCTGGATGTGGGGCATGGAGTCGGAAATGTCGGTACTGCCGACCTGGATGTGGCCGCCGAGCAGCGCGGTGGCGATTTCACCACCACCTTCGAGGGCTACGTAGCGCAGGTCGCGCGGGTTGATGCCGGCGGCTTTGGCGATCAGGGCGGTCTGCATCCAGTCCTGGCTGCCGACGGTGCCGCCGGAACCGATGACCACCGAACCCGGGTCTTTCTTCAGGGCCTGTACCAGATCGTCGAGGTTCTTGTAGGGTGAATCGCTTTTTACGGCGATGGCGCCATAGCTGGTGCCGACGGCGGCCAGCCAGCGCACGGCGCTTTCATCGAAACGACCGAACTTGCCCTGGGCCAGGTTCAGCAACGAGCCGCTGGACCAGGCTACCAATGTGCCGCCGTCTGCTGGACGCTGAGCGACGACTGCGTTGTAGGCCACTGCGCCGACGCCGCCCGGCATGTAGGTGACGCGCATTGGTTTGCTCAGCAGCTTTTGATTGACTAGTGCGCTTTGTACCAGTTTGCAGGTCAAGTCAAAGCCGCCGCCAGGGGAGGCTGGGGCGATACATTCCGGGCGCTTCGGTTCAGCGAGCAGCTGTCCGGCGAACATCAGGCATCCGACGGCCAGGGCTACTTTACGCAGTGATAGGTTCATCATCGTCTCCACAGGAGTTGTTGTTGTGTGTGGTGCAAATTCGGTGTCGATGGGTTCCCGACCTGATCGTCGCCCATGGCGGGCGCAGGGTGTGGCGGGACGTCCCGGGATTGAAGGCAAGCGAAGGCGCTGGACCGAGGAGCGGCGGCATCGGCCACGGCGGTCTGATTGAGGCGGGAGGGGCGAGCAGGCGTTGGGGCCTGGAGCTGTAGGAACAGCATGGTGAATACTCCGCTTTTATTGTTCTTATTTGGCGAAAACGCTTCGAGGCGTTTTTCGTTCGCAATACAAGTCGCGATTGGCCAGTCGAAACTGTCCGTGTTGAGACTCTAACGGCCCAACCTTTCGCTAACCTTTCAGCAGGCTTTCATGATTCTTTTGCCTCCACAGCGGCGGACTCGGCTGTAAACTCCGCGCCAAAGAATGGCGCCGACCATCCCTGAATCGAGGAAAAATCCATGCGTGTTCTGCTCGTTGAAGACCATCTGCAGCTCGCTGAAAGTGTAGCCCAGGCACTCAAGAGCACCGGTTTGACCGTGGATGTGCTGCACGACGGGGTGGCGGCCGACCTGGCCTTGAGCAGCGAGGAATACGCCGTGGCGATCCTCGATGTGGGGCTGCCGCGCATGGATGGCTTCGAGGTGCTGGCGCGCCTGCGCTCGCGAGGCAAGACCCTGCCGGTGCTGATGCTGACCGCTCGCAGTGACGTCAAGGACCGGGTCCATGGCCTGAACCTGGGCGCCGACGATTACCTGGCCAAGCCCTTCGAGCTCACTGAGCTTGAAGCGCGCGTCAAGGCGTTGCTGCGTCGTAGCGTGTTGGGCGGTGAACGCCAGCAGCGCTGTGGCGGGCTGGTCTATGACCTGGACACTCGCCGCTTCACCCTCGACGACGAGCTGCTGACCCTGACGTCACGTGAGCAGGCCGTGCTGGAAGCGTTGATTGCCCGGCCCGGTCGGGTGATGAGCAAGGAGCAAGTGGCGGCCCAGGTATTCGGCCTGGACGAAGAGGCCAGCCCTGACGCCATCGAAATCTACATCCACCGCCTGCGCAAGAAGCTCGACGGCCATGCCGTGGCAATCGTGACATTCCGGGGCCTGGGTTACCTGCTGGAAAACCGCGATGCATAAGCCCGACAGCCTGCGGTGGCGGCTGCTGCGCAACCTCGCACTGCTGCTGGTGGTACTGATGCTCGCCAGCGGCCTGAGTGCCTACTGGAACGGCCGTGAGGCCGCCGATACCGCCTACGATCGCACCCTCCTGGCCTCGGCACGGACCATCGCCGCCGGTCTTTCGCAGCGTGATGGCAGCCTCAGCGCGGATGTGCCTTACGTGGCGCTGGATACCTTCGCCTACGACAGCGCCGGGCGCATTTATTACCAGGTCAATGACATCAATAAGAAGCTGATTTCCGGTTACGAAAACCTGCCCGGGCCGCCCCCCGGCACGTTGCGCACGGACGATTACCCGGCTCTGGCCCGCTTTTACAACGCTCGCTATCAGGGTCAGAACGTGCGGGTGGTCAGCCTGCTCAAGGCAGTGAGCGAGCCGGAAATGAACGGCATGGCGGAAATTCGCGTGGCGGAAACCGAAGAGGCGCGGGTCAGCATGGCCCGCAGCTTGGCGGCCGACACCTTGTTACGCCTGGGCATGCTGGCCATTGGGGCGCTGTTGTTGGTGTGGTTTGCGGTCAGTGCCGCGCTGCGCCCGCTGGAGCGCTTGCGCACGGCGGTGGAAGAGCGTCAGCCGGACGATCTGCGGCCATTGCCGCTGGTGGAAGTCCAGCATGAGCTTTGGCCCCTGGTGCGGGCCCTCAACCATTTCACTGAGCGTCTGCGTGGGCAGTTCGAACGCCAGGCGCAATTCATTGCCGATGCTGCCCATGAACTGCGCACGCCCCTGGCCGCACTCAAGGCGCGCCTTGAGCTGGGCCTGCGCGCCAGTGAGCCGGCGACCTGGCGTGAAACCCTGGAAACCGCGGCGCAGGGAACCGACCGGCTGACCCACCTGGCGAATCAGTTGCTGTCCCTGGCGCGCGTGGAGAACGGCGCCCGGGCCATTGCCGAGGGCGGTGCCCAGTTGCTTGATCTGAGCCAATTGGCCCGTGAATTAGGGATGGCCATGGCCCCGCTGGCCCATGCCCGAGGCGTAGCGTTGGCCCTGGAAGCCGACGAACCCGTGTGGCTGCGGGGCGAGCCGACGTTGTTGAACGAGCTGTTGAGCAATCTGGTGGACAACGCCCTGGCCCATACGCCGCAGGGCGGGAATGTGATCCTGCGGGTCACGGCGCCGGCGGTGCTGGAGGTAGAGGACGATGGCCCCGGCATTCCGCTGCATGAGCGGGACCGAGTGTTTGAGCGCTTCTATCGACGCAACCAGCAAGTGGCCGGTTCAGGCTTGGGATTGGCGATTGTCGGGGAAATCTGCCGGGCCCACTTGGCGCAGATTACCCTGCATGACGGGCAGGAAGGTGGATTGAAGGTGCGGGTGAGTTTTATCCCAGGTTCAGATTAATTATCGAACACATTGTGGCGAGGGAGCTTGCTCCCGCTCGACTGCGCAGCAGGCGCAAGGCTTATGGGACCGCTTCGCGGTCCAGCGGGAGCAAGCGCCCTCGCCACAGGGAAATAGGTTTACGCTTGGGCTTAATAAAACATCGACCGCGCTTCTTCGATATCCGCACACCGGGCCTTGTTGTCCGGGTCGATCCCCAGCTTCTTGAACGCCGGAACCGCAAACACATCAACCTCGCTGAGGGGATGGTCGGTGTCCTTGTAGCAATACAGCGCAGCAATCTGCACCAGGTCGACATAATCGATTTGCTTCGAATCCCGGGTGAAATCCAGATACAACCCTGGCAGCTTCACCAGCCTCTCCGGAAACTCCCAGACGCTGAGCAACTTGTCCCCCAGTACCGGGTGAATCGTTTCGATGACATGGTTAAGGCTGACCGGATCCGACAGCAATTCGTTGTTGTCCTGCGCATAGGTCAGGATCGGCAGTACGCCAATCTGATGCACCAGTCCGCCCAACGCCGCCTGATCAGGCTTGAGCTGCGTATAACCGCGACACAACGCATAGCTGACGCCGGCAATCTCCAGGCTTTTGAGCCAGACTTCGCGCATTTTCTGCTCCACCACCTCGGAGCGGGCATGGAATATCTGCTCCATGACCAGGCCGATGGCCAGGTTGCTGCTGTAGTTGACCCCCAGCCGGGTGATGGCCGTGTGCAGGTCCGTGACCTCTTGCGTAGCGCGCAGCAGCGGGCTGTTGACCACTTTTATCAGGCGTGCGGAGAGAGCCGTGTCACGGCCGATCACTTTGCTCAGGTTGCTCACGCTGATTTCCGGGTCTTCGGCGGCCCGGCGAATCTGCAGGGCCACTTCCGGTAATGTTGGCAGAACCAAGTCATCGTTATCGATGGCCTGTACCAAATCCCGTTGGACCTTATCCGCCAAATCGCTCATTTCGGTTCTCTAGGGTGTTGCGACAAATGCTGCTATCAGCGCTGGATCTCGCGGTCACGGTCCAGCTCGTAAGGCAGGTCCAACAACTGCAGGGCCGGGCCGTCCAAAACACCGAGGTGAAGATTACCGCCGTCTGCTGCTTCGGCCTGTAACACCGCCAGCAGTTCAATGTTTCGTTCAGCGCGAGCGGCAATCACCACTTCACCGATGGAACTGCCGTGAGTCGGGGAAAACAGCGCGGTGCCGGGTTCCGGCAGTTCGCTGGCGTCCAGTCGCAGGCGATACAGGCGTCGTTTGAGCTTGCCCAGGTACTGCATGCGGGCGACGATTTCCTGGCCGGTGTAGCAACCTTTTTTGAAACTCACACCGCCTACGGCTTGCAGGTTGAGCATCTGCGGGATGAACAGTTCGCGGGTGGCCGGCATGACCTGGCCTATCCCGGCGCGGACCTGGCCCAGCAGCCATTGGTTCAGGTCAGCCTCGGTCAATTCTGCGCTCAGCTTGGATTTCAGCGTATCGGCCTGCCCGGCGGGGGCCCACAGTTCGGCCCGGTCGGGAGAGACGCGGATGGCGATCAGGGATTCATGGCGAGCGACACTGTCGGTGTCGACCGGCAGTTCGAGGCCCAGGTCGGTCATCGCTTTGTCGGCGTTTTCCAGGCCGAAACGAACCCAGGCCGCACTTTCATCGGTGAGCTTGGATTTGGAGAACACGGCATATTTTTTTAGATCCGCCAGTTGCGGTTCGAGCAATGGGGTGGCCATGGCCATCAACACACCATCGCCTTCGAGCAGGATGCGGAAACTCGATTGCATCCGGCCTTTCTGGGTGCAGCGGGCACCGAGGCTGGCCCGGCTGTCGTTCAAGTAGTTGAGGTTGCAGGTCAATTGACCCTGCAGGAATTTGCTGGCATCCACGCCGCGGACCGCGAGAACGCCTTCGTGGGACAGGGTGCAGAAAAAAGCGGAATCAGCCATGGGTCATCGCAGGATAAATAGTCTGGTGGACATCATAAGGGGGCGCCCTTGAAATGGGTAGTTCACAAAGGATCGGTGGTGCCCGACCAAAGCTGTCTGTTCCGCGGCGGCGGGGCCTGTATACTTGCGCTCTATTTGAGGAGCGCTCCATGGTCGAAGATGTTGAACTGAATCGCCTCTACTGGCACAGCCGCCGCGGCATGCTTGAGCTGGACGTGTTGCTGGTGCCGTTCGTGAAAGAGGTTTATCCCCATCTTAATGAAGTGGACCGTGCGTGCTATGTCCGTCTGCTCGAGTGCGAGGATCAGGACATGTTTGGCTGGTTCATGGAGCGCAGCGAATCCGAAGATCCAGAGCTGCAACGCATGGTTCGGATGATTCTGGACCGTGTCCAGCCCAAGTAGTCGCTTCGAATGCCGCTGGCAGGCCTGCGGGCAATTGCTGGCGGCCTATCTCCTGGCCCAGGTGTTCGCCTTGGCTTCGTTGTTCCTGTTGTCTGTCCCGTTCTGGTTCACGGCGCTTGGCGTTGCGCTGTGCCTGGCCCATGGCGCCTGGACGATACCGCGAGATATCTTGCTGACCCATCGCCGGGCCTTTTGCGGCTTGCGTCGTGATGCCGGCGGTTGGCAGCTCTGGAGCAGAGCCGATGGCTGGCGGGCGGTGCAGTTGCGCCCTGATAGCCTGGCACTGCCGTTGATCGTCGTGCTGCGTTTTCGCCTGCAAGGGGAGCGGCGGATCCGGTCGCTGTGCGTGCCCCGCAACGCGCTGGCGCCGGATGAGCATCGGCGCCTGCGGGTGCGACTCAAGTTCAGTCGGCGTAGGTGGGCGGCACCAGGATAGTGTCCAGTGCCTCGGGCAGCAGGTTCGGATAGTCGAGGGTGTAATGCAGCCCTCGGCTTTCCTTGCGTTCCATGGCCGAGCGAATCATCAGTTCGGCCACCTGGGCCAGGTTGCGCAGCTCGATCAAGTCGCGGCTGACTTTGTAGTTGCTGTAGAACTCATCGATTTCATCCAGCAACAAGCGCACCCGATGCTGGGCCCTTTGCAGGCGCTTGTTGGTGCGCACGATGCCGACGTAGTCCCACATGAAACGCCGCAGTTCGTCCCAGTTGTGCGCAATGATCACATCCTCATCCGAGTCGGTGACCTGGCTGGCGTCCCAGGATGGCAAGGCGGCGGGAACGGCGATCTGTGGCAACTGTTGAAGAATGTCTGCTGCGGCCGAGCGCGCATAGACGAAACATTCCAGTAGCGAGTTGCTGGCCATGCGGTTGGCGCCATGTAAACCGGTGAAACTGGTTTCGCCAATGGCATACAGGCCTGGCACGTCGGTGCGACCCTGCTGGTCGACCATCACGCCTCCGCAGGTGTAGTGCGCCGCCGGTACCACCGGGATCGGTTGCTTGGTGATGTCGATGGAGAACTCCAGGCAACGCTCGTATACCGTCGGGAAATGGCTCTTGATGAATGCTTCGGGCTTGTGGCTGATGTCCAGGTAAACGCAGTCGATACCCAGGCGCTTCATTTCATGGTCGATCGCCCGGGCGACGATGTCCCGTGGCGCCAGTTCGGCGCGGGGATCGAAGCGCTGCATGAAGCGTTCTCCGTTGGGGAGTTTCAGGTGAGCCCCCTCGCCACGCAGGGCCTCGGTCACCAGAAAACTCTTGGCCAGCGGGTGGTAAAGGCAGGTGGGGTGGAACTGATTGAACTCCAGGTTCGCCACCCGGCAGCCTGAGCGCCAAGCCATGGCAATGCCGTCACCGCAGGCACCATCGGGGTTGCTGGTGTACAGGTAGACTTTTGCTGCGCCACCAGAGGCCAGGATCACGAAACGTGCGCCGTAGGTGTCGACTTCGCCGGTGCCGCGATTGAGCACGTAGGCGCCCAGGCAACGATCACCGTCCAGGCCCAGGCGTTTTTCGGTGATCAGGTCCACCGCGACGCGCTGTTCCAGCAGTTCGATGTTCGGCCGTTGCCGGGCCTTGGCCAGCAGGGTCTTGAAGATCGCAGCGCCGGTGGCATCGGCGGCGTGAATAATGCGCCGGTGGCTGTGGCCGCCTTCGCGAGTCAAATGAAACTCGAAACCGCCGTCCTCGGTGCCGGATTGCTCATCGCGGGTGAACGGCACGCCTTGGTCGATCAGCCACTGGATGGCTTCTTTGCTGTGTTCGACGGTGAAGCGCACCGCTTGCGGATTGCACAAGCCACCGCCGGCGTTGAGGGTGTCTTCGACGTGGGATTCAATGGTGTCGGTGTCATCCAGCACGGCTGCGACGCCGCCTTGGGCCCAGAATGTCGAGCCATTGGCCAGGTCGCCTTTGCTCAGCACTGCAATGCGCAGATGCTCCGGCAGGGTCAGTGCAAGGCTCAAGCCGGCGGCGCCGCTGCCGATTACGAGAACATCGTGTTGAAACTGTTGGCTCATTTGGAAGGTTTCCGCTCAAGGCGACCCGGGTTGGGGTTGGCGCAGGACATCCGCTTTAACGGGTCAGGCAGCCACGCAGCCCACTAGTATATAGAGGGGGGGATCGGCACAATAGCCGGGCATACATGGCAATGTGAAACCAGCGTGACAGAAAAGCGACACGCTTCGTCGGATCACGGTTTCGCCAAAACGGTGATAAGGCGGCCGTTTCGAGGACAGAACGCTGTTTATCTCGTCATGGTTGCCCAGGATTGAATGCACAACGCTATAAATAGTGGGAACTTTTGCCAATCGCCTACGTTCAATAGACGGTTGTCTGCAAAAGGGAGCAGCGTCGGGTGGATGCAAGATTTCGATTGGAGTCTCTGCGACAGGCCCGGCGACAGATTATTCGCGCAGCCGGGGCATCTCGTGCTGCGTTTTTCGTGCGTGCCGAGATCAGAGCGCGCCGGAAACTTGCTTGGAAGGGGGAGAACTTTTGCGAAAAGCCCGAGTCTATGTTTGCAAGCCCGGTCAATTAGTAATGCAAGCCTCCTTCGAGCTTATCGAGGAGTGTTCATGCTAACCCAGGAAGAGGATCAGCAGCTGGTCGAGCGCGTCCAACGCGGCGACAAGCGAGCTTTCGATCTGCTAGTGCTGAAATACCAGCACAAAATTCTCGGGTTGATCGTGCGTTTTGTGCACGACACCCATGAAGCCCAGGATGTCGCTCAGGAAGCCTTTATCAAGGCTTACCGTGCACTTGGTAATTTTCGCGGGGACAGCGCGTTTTACACGTGGCTTTACCGCATCGCCATTAACACGGCGAAGAACTATCTGGTTTCACGCGGCCGCCGGCCGCCGGATAGCGATGTGAGTTCCGAAGATGCAGAGTTCTATGACGGCGATCATGGCCTCAAGGATCTCGAATCACCGGAACGAGCGTTGCTGCGGGATGAGATCGAAGGCACCGTCCATCGAACTATCCAGCAATTGCCCGAAGATTTGCGTACGGCTTTAACTTTACGTGAATTCGACGGTCTGAGTTACGAGGACATTGCCAGCGTCATGCAATGTCCAGTGGGCACCGTGCGCTCCCGGATTTTCCGCGCTCGGGAGGCCATTGATAAAGCCCTGCAACCGTTGTTGCAGGAAAACTGAGACAGCGGCGACAGCCAAGAGAGGAACGCCATGAGTCGTGAAGCCCTGCAGGAATCGCTGTCCGCAGTGATGGATAACGAAGCGGACGAATTGGAATTGCGTCGGGTACTCAATGCCTTCGACGATGTTGAAACCCGTGAGACCTGGGCTCGTTACCAGATCGCCCGGGCTGTCATGCACAAGGACTTGCTGCTTCCGCGTCTGGACATCGCTGCGGCCGTTTCTGCTGCATTGGCTGACGAAACCGTACCGGCAAAAGCTTCCCGAGGACCATGGCGTAGCCTGGGTCGCCTGGCAGTTGCCGCTTCGGTTACCGTAGCCGTTTTGGCCGGTGTACGTCTGTACAACCAGGATGAGATTGCTGGTGTGCAGATGGCACAGCAGTCCACTCAGCCAGGCCTGGCCGCTCCACAGGTCAAGGGCCCAGCGGTACTGGCTGGTTACAGCGAAGGTTCGGAAGCTGCAGGTCCCATGGTCAACGGTGTTCTGCAAGGCCAGCCCGGCTGGCATGATCAGCGTCTGCCCAACTACCTGCGCCAGCATGCCCAACAGGCTGCCTTGAAGGGTACTGAAAGCGCACTGCCTTACGCCCGTGCAGCCAGCCTGGAAAACCGGTAAGGAGGACTATTGCGCGCCATACCTCTATTCACGCTTCTGCTTGGGGGCTGGTGTGCTGTTCCAGCCTATGCCGGTGAGGCTCAAGACTGGTTGAATCGTCTGAGTCAAGCCGAGCAACAGCAAAGCTTCCAGGGCACTTTCGTCTACGAGCGCAACGGTAGCTTTTCTACCCATAACATCTGGCATCGTGTCCAGGATGGCAAAGTCCGCGAGCGGTTACTCCAGCTCGACGGCTCGGCACAGGAAGTCCTACGCATTGATGGACATACTCAATGCGTCAGCGGCTCCTTGATTGCAGGGCTGGGCAATACGCCCGATGGCAGCGCACGTACACTCGATCCGCAAAAACTCAAGAACTGGTACGACCTTGCCGTCATTGGAAAGTCGCGCGTGGCTGGGCGTCAAGCGGTCATCGTGGCTGTGACGCCCAAGGATCAACATCGCTATGGTTTTGAGCTGCATCTGGACAAGGAGACTGGCTTGCCGCTCAAGTCGTTGTTGCTCAACGACAAGGGTCAATTGCTCGAGCGTTTCCAGTTCACTCGTTTGAGCATTGCCCAGCCCTCAGATGGCGAACTGCAACCCAGTGCCGACTGTAAGGCTGTCACGCAGGAGCAAGATAAAGCCGCCTCAGTGAAAGCCGCCTGGCACTCCGACTGGCTTCCGCCTGGTTTTGAATTGACCAGCAGTACAGCCCGCAAGGATCCGGACACTAAGATCCAGGTCAATAGCTTGATGTACGACGACGGCCTGGCTCGCTTCTCGGTGTTCCTGGAGCCATTGAACGGCGCTAACGCCACCGATACCCGTACGCAACTCGGCCCAACGGCGGCCGTCTCTCGTCGACTTACGACGCCTCAGGGCGAAATGATGGTCACGGTAGTCGGCGAGATTCCGATCGGGACAGCGGAGCGGATCGCGCTCTCCATGCGATCCGACGTCACGGCGACTCAATAGCATGGCGCTTGGGTGGTTCGATTGCGCAAGAGGCTGATAACGCCAGGGCTTGATCGAGATGCCGAAACTTTCTGTCAGCATTTTCATTTGCAAAACTTCTTGTTTTTTTCTATAGGTCAGAGCCGCTCGGCTCTGGCCTTGTCTGTTTCCGGAACAAAAATACCGGCGTATCTCGCCTTGGTGTTTCTTGCTCCATATCGCTTAACCCTGCTCGTCGTAACGGGAGCCGTATGTCGATACCACGCTTGAAAACCTATCTTTCCATTTTTGCCACCGTGCTGGTGCTTGGTCAGGCCGTTCCTGCGGTGGCGGTCGAATTGCCAGATTTCACCCAGTTGGTCGAACAGGCTTCGCCCGCGGTGGTGAATATCAGTACCACCCAGAAGCTGCCGGATCGCCGGATGTCGGACCAACAGATGCCTGATCTGGAAGGATTGCCGCCGGCGCTGCGCGAATTCTTCGAGCGCGGCATGCCGCAGCCGCGTTCGCCGGGTGGCGGTGGCCGTCAGCGCGAAGCACAATCCTTGGGTTCGGGTTTCATTATCTCGCCCGACGGCTACATCCTGACCAATAACCATGTGATCGCCGATGCCGACGAAATCCTGGTGCGTCTGGCTGATCGCAGCGAGCTCAAGGCCAAGCTGGTCGGCACCGACCCACGTTCCGATGTGGCGCTGCTGAAAATCGAGGGCAAGGATCTGCCGGTACTCAAGTTGGGTAAATCCCAAGACTTGAAAGCCGGCCAATGGGTCGTGGCCATCGGTTCGCCGTTCGGCTTCGACCACACCGTGACCCAAGGCATTGTCAGCGCCATCGGTCGTAGCCTGCCAAACGAAAACTACGTGCCCTTCATCCAGACCGACGTGCCGATCAACCCGGGTAACTCCGGTGGTCCGCTGTTCAACCTCGCCGGTGAAGTGGTGGGCATCAACTCCCAGATCTACACCCGTTCGGGCGGTTTCATGGGCGTGTCCTTTGCCATTCCGATCGACGTCGCCATGGACGTCTCCAACCAGCTGAAAAGCGAAGGCAAGGTCAGCCGTGGCTGGCTGGGCGTGGTCATCCAGGAAGTGAACAAGGACTTGGCCGAATCGTTCGGGTTGGAGAAGCCGGCCGGCGCGCTGGTGGCGCAGATCCAGGAAGGTGGTCCGGCTGCCAAGGGGGGCCTGCAAGTGGGTGACGTGATTCTGAGCATGAATGGTCAACCCATCGTCATGTCGGCAGACCTGCCGCACTTGGTGGGTGCCCTCAAGGCGGGTGCCAAGGCCAACCTGGAAGTGATTCGCGAAGGCAAGCGCAAGAACGTCGAGTTGACCGTCGGCGCCATTCCTGAAGAAGGCAAGGAGTTGGATTCGCAGGCTAAGTCTGGCGTCGAGCGCAGCAGCAACCGCCTGGGCGTGGCGGTGGCCGAGCTTACCGAAGAGCAGAAGCGGACCCTGGAACTGCAAGGCGGCGTAGTGATCAAGGAAGTGCAGGAGGGTCCTGCTGCGCTGATCGGCCTGCAGCCGGGCGACATCATCACGCACCTGAACAACCAGGCAATCGGCTCCGCCAAGGAGTTCACCGACATTGCCAAGGCGCTGCCGAAGAATCGCTCGGTGTCGATGCGGGTTCTGCGTCAGGGGCGTGCAAGCTTTATTACCTTCAAGCTGGCCGAATGACCGGTTAGCGGCTCAATAAAAAACCGCCTCGAAAGAGGCGGTTTTTTTGTGCGCGATGAATACTCAGCCCATCATGTCCTTGACCAGGCGCTCCTGCTCCATGAGTTCACGTTGCCGGGCGTCGATGCGTGACGACAGCGGGAAGTTGGTGCCAGCGCGCCGTTTGGCGAAGTCCAGTTGCTGGATGGCCTGGCGGTAGTCACCCACCAGAGCGAAGTACTCGGCCCGCGCTTGGTGCAAACCGATGATATTTCCCGACAGCCCACGAGTCTCAGCCACCATGTACCAGATATCCGGATCGTACGGGCGGGTCTTGAGCAAGTTCTCCAAGGCCTTCTCGGCATCGGCGGGGCGGTTCTGCTTGAGCAACAGGTCGACGTGCACTTGGTTGAGCGGATAGTTGCCGGGGTATTGGCTCAGCATCCGGTCGACGCGGGATTGAGCGTCGGCCAGCTTGTTGCTGGTGATGTCCAGATCCACCTGGGCCAGGTTGTAGATGATCTCGTTGGGCGATTTGGCCAGCAACGGCTTGAGGTTCTCCCGGGCTTCATTCAACTGGCCACCCTTGATCTGCGCAATCGCCAGGCCGTAGCGGGCTACGTCGTTCTTCGGGTTCTCATCCAGTTGTGCCCGGAAGCGCTTGGCGCCCAGGCCTGGGGTTTCTTCATAGGTCAACTGGACCCGTGCGCGAATCAGTTGGTAACGCACACTGTCCTCGATGCCCCCCGGCTTGGCCTGTTCAGCGCGGTTACGGGTGTCGGCGATCCGGGACTCGGTCACCGGGTGAGTCAACAGGAATTCGGGTGGCTTGGCGTCAAAGCGATACTGGCGCATCAGGCGTTCAAACATGGTCGGCATGGACCGCGGATCGTAGCCAGCCTTTTCCAGGTTCTGGATGCCGATGCGGTCGGCTTCCTGTTCGTTCTGGCGGGAGAAGCGCCGCTGTTCCTGGATGGCTGCGGCCTGGGTCCCGGCGATGGCCGCGATCCCGGCGTCACCGCCACCGGCCGCGGCAATCACGATACCGGCCAGCAGCGCCGCCATCATGGGAACCTGCATGCGCTGCTGGGCTTCGACGCCGCGGGCAAAGTGGCGTTGCGACAAATGCGCCAGTTCGTGGGCCATGACCGAGGCGTATTCACCTTCGGTCTGCGCATTGAGGAACAGGCCGCCGTTGACCCCGACGATCCCGCCGGGTGCGGCAAAAGCGTTGAGCTGCGGACTGTTGATCAGGATGAACTCCAGCCGTCGGTCATTGACCTGGCTGGTCTCCACCAGTTTGTAGACGCTGGACTCGACGTAGTCCTTGAGCTGTGGATCGTTGAGCTGTGAAACCTGGCTGCGCAGCAGGGCCAGCCAGGCGCGACCCAACTGGTGTTCCTGTTCCGGCGAGACGATGGCAGAACTGGCGTCGCCAAGTGACGGCAGGTCGTCGGCGAAGCCCGGTGAGGCAAGCAGGCAGGCGAGCGTCAGCAGGGTGGGGCGCAGAAATGTCATGCACGAAGCCTTAGTTGACAAAGACCCTACTGTAGCCGGACACCGGGCCCGGGACCAGATATTCTAGGTCGCTCAATCACCTGCCGCGGAGTGAACCGATGACCGATGCTGTAGCCCACGATGCCGAATTGGACGCCAGCGGCCTGAATTGCCCGTTGCCGTTGCTCAAGGCCAAGTTGGAACTCAATCGCCTGGCCAGCGGCGCCGTGCTCAAGGTGACCGCGACGGATGCGGGCTCCCAGCGGGATTTCCGCACCTTCGCTCGGTTGGCCGGTCATACGCTGCTGCGTGAGGAAGACGAAAACGGCGTCTACCGTTACTGGTTGAAGAAAGCCTGAACAATCGACAGCGTCTCTTAAGGATTTTTAATGTTCAAGGTGTTACGCGACTGGATTCAGCGCTACTTCTCCGACGAGGAGGCAGTGGTGCTGGCCGTGCTGCTGTTCCTGGCCTTCACGGCGGTCCTCACCCTGGGTGGCATGTTGGCGCCGGTGCTGGCGGGGATGGTGCTGGCGTACCTGATGCAAGGGTTGGTCACGACGCTTGAGCGCCTGCGGTTACCGGGTGCCGTTGCGGTGGGTTTGGTGTTCGCCCTGTTCATGGGCTTGTTGTTGGTGTTCATCGTGGTGATCGTGCCGCTGCTCTGGCACCAGTTGGTGACGTTGTTCAACGAGCTGCCGGGGATGCTTGCCAAGTGGCAGTCGGTGCTGTTGCTGCTGCCCGAGCGCTATCCGCACCTGGTGTCCGACGAGCAGGTGTTACAGGCCATCGAAGTGGTGCGCGGCCAGATCGGCAAGTTCGGCCAGCGGGCGCTGACGTTTTCGCTGTCCAGTTTGCCTCTCCTGGTGAACATCATGATCTACCTGGTGCTGGTGCCGATCCTGGTGTTTTTCTTTCTCAAGGATCGGGAAATGATCGGCCGTTGGGTCCGTGGCTACCTTCCCCGTGAGCGGGCGTTGATTACCCGGGTGGCCCAGGAAATGAATCGCCAGATTGCCAATTACATTCGCGGAAAAGTCATCGAGATTTTCATCTGCGGCGGCGTGACCTATGTCGGCTTCGTGGCCCTGGGGCTCAATTACGCTGCACTGCTGGCGCTGTTGGTGGGGATTTCGGTGGTGGTGCCCTACGTCGGCACGGTGGTGGTAACCGTTCCCGTGGCGCTGATTGCGCTGTTCCAGTGGGGCTGGGGCGATCAGTTCATTTATCTGATGGCGGTCTACGGGATCATCCAGACGCTGGACGGCAACGTGTTGGTGCCGCTGCTGTTCTCCGAGGCGGTGAACCTGCATCCGGTGGCGATTATCTGCGCGGTGTTGTTGTTCGGTGGGCTGTGGGGATTTTGGGGCGTGTTCTTTGCGATTCCCCTGGCGACGCTGTTCAAGGCGGTGCTGGATGCGTGGCCGAGCAAGGAACCGATAGTGGCGCCGTTGCTGTAGCTGACTCATCGGTTGGGGCTGATGGCCTCATCGCGAGCAAGCTCGCTCCCACAGGGGTTGATTAACACCACCAATCCAGTGTGGGAGCGAGCTTGCTCGCGATAGCGCCAGTACAGGCAGCGAAAGTTTCAGCCCTTGTTAAGCGCCTGAGCCGCCGCCAACACCGCATCCACATGCCCTGGAACCTTCACGCCACGCCATTCCTGGCGCAGCACACCGTCCTTGTCGATCAGAAAGGTGCTGCGATCAACGCCTAGGTATTCCTTGCCATAAAGCTTTTTCAGCTTGATCACGTCGAACAGCTGGCAGACGGCTTCGTCCTTGTCACTGATCAGCTCGAACGGAAACTCCTGTTTGCACTTGAAGTTCTCGTGGGACTTGAGGCTGTCGCGGGAGACGCCAAACACTTCGGTGTTGGCGGCCTTGAACTGCGCATACTGGTCACGAAAACCCTGGCCTTCGGTGGTGCAGCCAGGGGTGCTGTCCTTGGGGTAGAAATAAATCACCACCTGCTGGCCTTTTAGGGCCGCGAGGCTGACGGTCTGTCCGCTGGTGGCGGACGCCTGGAAATCGGTAACCGGCTGGTCGACGGCAACGGCCATGAACGTTTCCTTACATTGGGTTTTGTGGGCGCCACGGTTCGATCAGGGCGTCCAGGTTCATCGCATCGGCGAAGTCCAGGAACTGATCGCGCAGCCAACTGATCTGGGTGCCGGCCGGCAGGGTCACGGTGAACGTGGCGTTGAGCATGGTGCCGCCGGTCTGCGGAGCCTGGTAGGTATCGCATGTCAGGTTTTCCAGCTCGACCTGGTGGTCCATGAAAAACTGGCACAGTTCGTTGATGATGTCCGGCCGATAAGCCGAGCTCACATAGGCCACGTAGGGCAGGGCCTGGGGACGGTTCTCCAGGGCGGCGCTGCGTACCACGTTGACGGTGAAGGCATGCTTCTTGGCCAGCACGGGCAGGCTGCCTTCCAGGCGTGCCAGGGCGTCCCAGCTACCGGAGATTTCGAGCACGAGCGCACTGCATTCGCCATGACGGGTCAGGCGTGAGGTCACGACGGCGCAGCGATTTTCATGGCTGGCGCGGCACAGGACGTTAGTCAGCTCCATGGGGTTGGCGCCAAGGGCACTGATAACAAGGAATTGTTCGCGGACTGTGGGGGTGGACATGCAGCATTCCTAAAGCGATGAGCGGTCGGTACTTCATGCAGCTCGACACGGCGTCAGGCCTGGGTAAACGAGCGGTTCAAGCCCTGTGCCTGGGGTTGCGCTGCATTCCGGAACGGCGGGAATGCACCAGGACAAACGCAGGATCGGGGCTTGTGGCGACGAAAACGGAGGCTGGGAACCGGCGAATGAGCTTATCGGTACCGATCAAAGCCTGAAGGGTAGCGAAAACCATCGCCAAGGGGAATGGTAGTTCGCTTGTACAAGCATCTTGGCGCCAGTACCATTACCGCTCTCTTTTTCCGGCAGGAGCGGTTTCATGATTGCGGGCAGTATGGTGGCACTGGTCACACCCATGGATGCACAAGGGCGTCTTGACTGGGTCAGCCTCAGCAAACTCGTGGACTTCCACCTTAACAACGGCACCCACGCCATTGTCGCCGTCGGTACCACCGGCGAGTCGGCAACCCTCGATGTCAACGAGCACATCGAAGTCATCCGGGCCGTGGTCAAGCAGGTCGCCGGCAAGATTCCCGTTATCGCCGGTACCGGCGCCAACTCGACCCGCGAAGCCGTCGAGCTGACCCGCAACGCCAAGGAAGCCGGCGCCGACGCCTGCCTGCTGGTCGTTCCGTACTACAACAAGCCGACCCAGGAAGGCCTGTACCAGCACTTCAAGCATATTGCCGAAGCGGTCGACATCCCGCAGATCCTCTATAACGTGCCCGGCCGCACCTCCTGCGACATGCAGGCCGAGACCGTGATTCGCCTTTCCACTATCCCGAACATCATCGGCATCAAGGAAGCCACCGGCGACATGACCCGCGCCAAAGCCATCCTCGATGGTGTGAGCAAGGACTTCATCGTTCTTTCCGGCGATGATCCGACCGCGGTCGAGCTGATCCTGATGGGTGGCAAGGGTAATATTTCCGTCACTGCCAACGTCGCTCCGCGCGAAATGGCCGACCTGTGCGAGGTGGCGCTCAAGGGCGATGCCGATACCGCACGGGCACTTAACGAAAAACTGATGCCGCTGCACAAAGACCTGTTCCTCGAAGCCAACCCGATTCCGGTGAAGTGGGCTTTGGTCGAAATGGGTCTGATGCATCCAGGCATCCGTCTGCCGCTCACCTGGCTCAGCGAAGCCTGTCACGAACCGCTGCGGCAGGCCATGCGCCAGTCCGGCGTCCTGGTTTAATTGAGGAAGTACAACGCATGAAGCGAATGGCCGGACTTTCCGCACTTGCCTTGATTATCTCCAGCACCAGCGGCTGCGGATGGGTCTGGGGCCCGGAAGGTTACTTCCGCGACCGTGGTAGCGATTACCTGGAAGCGCAACAGACTGCACCGATGCAACTGCCACCCGATGTCAGCGTCGCCAAACGCCTGGATCCGCTGCTGCCGATCCCGCGCAACGTGGCCGACGACAGCGTCAAGGGCGAATACATCGTTCCACGTCCGCAGCCGCTGTCGGCCATGGCCGATGCCAGCGACTACACCCTGCAGAAGAGTGGCGACTCAAGCTGGGTCATGGCCCAGCATCCGCCGGCCGAAGTCTGGCCCGTGGCAATCCAGTTCTTCCAGGACAACGGTTTCCGCCTGGACGAACAGCGCCCGCAGACCGGCGAATTCACCACCACTTGGCAACGTTCCGATGAACTGTCCGCTGCCATGGCCAAGCGCCTGAGCGCCGCGGGCATCGCCGCCGATAGCGAAAGCCGTGTGCGGGTGCGTATCGAGCCAGGTGTGCAGCGCAATACCAGTGAAGTCTACGTGGTCAGCGCCGAGCGTCCTGCCGGCAGCACGGCCGACGTGGCGTTCACCAACCGTTCGGTCAATACCGGGCTCGACGCTGCGCTGGTGGACGACATGCTCGCCAGCATGAGCCGTAACGCGGAGCAGGGTGGTTCGGTCTCGATGCTGGCGTCCAAGGAGTTCGATGCACCGAGCCGCGTCAGCTTGAGCGAAGACGGCAGCGGCAATCCGGTGCTCAACGTCGGCTCCGACCTGGACCGTGCCTGGTCGAGTGTTGGCCGTGCGCTGGAGCAGGGCGAATGGCGGGTTGAAGACATCAACCGTAGCCTGGGCCTGTACTACATCAACCTCGCCGAAAAGGCCGAGAAGAAAGACGAGAAGCCTGGCTTCTTCAGTGGCCTGTTCGGCAGCAAGCCGGACAAGGAAGAGGTTGAAGCCCGTGCCGAGCGTTATCAGGTTCGCCTGAGCAAGGTGGGCGACAACGTCCAGGTGACCGTCGAGAAGAACATCAATACCGTGGCGCCGGCCGATGTGGCGCGCAAAGTGTTGGGCGTGATTCAGGATAACCTGGGCTGATCCGATGCGTTTTGCTGTTCTCGGCAGCGGTAGCCAGGGGAACGGCACGCTGATAGCCAGCGCCGACACGTACGTGCTGGTCGATTGTGGTTTCTCCCTGCGGGAAACCGAGAAGCGCCTGTTGCGCCTGGGTGTGCACCCGGCGCAGTTGAGCGCGATACTGGTGACCCACGAACATGCCGATCACGTGCATGGCGTGGGTTTGCTGTCTCGGCGCTACAATTTGCCGGTCTACCTGAGCCGCGGAACGTTGGGTGGCCTGCGCAAGCCTATCGAGCCTGCCGGTTTCGTGGCCGGGGGCGAACAACTGCGCATTGGCGCCCTGGATATCAGCGTGGTCAGCGTGGCGCACGATGCGCGGGAGCCGACGCAGTATGTGTTCAGCGACGGCGAACGGCGCTTTGGACTGCTTACAGACCTGGGTTCGTATTGTGACAGGGTAATGGACAGCTACCGGGACCTCGATGCGTTGATGATCGAGTCCAACCACTGCCGCGACATGCTGGCGCGCGGGTACTATCCGTACTTTCTCAAGCAGCGGGTAGGCGGAGAGCACGGACATTTGAATAACCACCAGGCGGCGTTCCTGGTGGCCGAGTTGGGCTGGCAAGGCCTGCAACACCTGGTCCTGGCCCATCTGAGCAGCAAGAACAACCTGCCGCAGCTGGCCCGGCAATGTTTTGTCGACACCCTCGGGTGCGACCCGGACTGGCTGCAATTGGCCGATCAAGATTCAGGGCTCGACTGGCGACATATCGCCTAGCCCACTACTTAGCAAGCGGAGCCCATCATGGAAAAACGTGAAGAACTCTACCGCGGCAAAGCCAAATCGGTTTACAAGACCGACGACGCTGACCGCTTGATCCTGTTGTTTCGCAACGACACCTCGGCGTTCGACGGCAAGCGCATCGAACAGCTGGACCGCAAGGGCATGGTGAACAACAAGTTCAACGCCTTCATCATGCAGAAACTCGAAGCCGCCGGCGTGCCGACCCAGTTCGACAAGCTGCTGGGCGACAACGAATGCCTGGTCAAGAAGCTGGACATGATCCCGGTCGAATGCGTCGTGCGTAACTACGCCGCCGGCAGCCTGGTCAAGCGCCTGGGCGTGGAAGAGGGCATGAAGCTCAACCCCTACACCTTCGAGCTGTTCCTGAAGGACGACGCCAAGGGCGACCCGTTCATCAACGAATCCCACGTCGTGGCCTTCGGTTGGGGTACCGCTGAGCAACTGGCCCGCATGAAGGAGTTGTCCCTCAAGGTCAACGAAGTGCTGACCAAGCTGTTCGACGACGCTGGCCTGCTGTTGGTGGACTTCAAGCTTGAATTCGGCGTGTTCAGCGATGGCTCCATCGTCCTGGGTGACGAATTCAGCCCGGACGGCTGCCGCCTCTGGGACAAGGACACCAAGAAGAAAATGGACAAGGACCGCTTCCGCCAAGGCCTCGGTGATGTCATCGAAGCTTACGAAGAAGTCGCCAAGCGTCTGGGTGTGCCGCTGTAATCGACGCAAGCATCTGATAGCACGGAAAAAATTTCGCCCGGGGGTTCGCTTCCGGCGAATGTGCTGGTATGATGCGCGCCACTGGAGAGATGCCGGAGTGGCCGAACGGGACGGATTCGAAATCCGTTGTACTGGCGACAGTACCTAGGGTTCAAATCCCTATCTCTCCGCCATAATTGAATACGACTAAGCCCCTGAAATGTTTGAACATTTCAGGGGCTTTTTCGTTTCTGGCACTGCGCAGTTGATCGATGAAGACTCTCGCCCTTGGCTGGCGATGTACTGCTCAGCATCGAGTCGCAAGTCAATAGCGGCATCGGCCCGCACCCGCCCTCGACACTGATCATCAAGACCTACTTCGAAATAGGAAGCTTGCCAGTGGTTACAAATTTCTCGAACGCTTTCTGACTGTCACGTGCGGCTTGCCGAACATCATGAAATGTCAGTTCATTGTGAACGAGCTTTTTCTGGGGTTTGTCGACTTTTTTTGTGATGGCCATCGGGGCCTCCGTGGCGTTCGTATTCAGCTTCGATGCCATAGACTCGACGCCAATCTATGACGAAGTGGGCCTGGTTGGAGGCCCTTGGCAGGGCTAGGCAGGCTCGGCATCCAGTCGTCTGGCCAAGACATCGAGTAAGTCACAGCCATCCCTTAACGGAATGCAGCACAGTTGTGCGAAATCCTGAAGGACCACTGAGTCGGTGGGAATCTCTCCGCGCATCGCGAGGTTTTCTAAAAACTGGGTAACAGCGCGAATTCTATAGCCTGCTGTATCAAGCAGTATGTGCAGCGGGGCGGTGGTATCGACGAAGAGGGGTTGGTCGTCGGCATTACTGGTAAGAGCCATATATTTATTCATTTCAATGATGTCCAGTTGATTGAGGTGTTCCTCAAATTTGCGGAAACTTCTGAACATTTGTTTTCGAGTCGCCAAACCCGCGTCGCCCTTATGAACGACGCCTGAACTATAGGGCTCCCCTCAGAGTTTCAGCAACGGGCTGATGTGTAGGAGGATTCTTTGAATTATGTAGGTGGGGAATGTCGGAAATTACTCCTAAGCAGCGAGCGCTTTCCCTTAGCGTTTTTAACCCGTTATCTGCTTCCAGCAAGGGCTTTGTCCACCTAAGAAAGCCGCTCAAATGAGCCTCCTCACAAGCTCATTTCGTTGTGACAACCAGACTAATGGTCTATAGCTCAAGGCATGCCTGCCGATAGGTAAGCTAACCCCCCATAGAAGGAGTGCCCCCCATGATGCGGTTCTTTGCCGATTTAGGCTTCCGCTGGAAAATCACCCTTCCCATCGCTTTCCTTGCCGTGTTGCTTGTGCTGATGGGGTGGTCGGGCATGCGTGGCATTGATCAGGTGACGCAGTCCAGCACACAGCTGACTAAGCGTTACTTGCCGGCCATCAGCCTGCTGCTCAATGCCGATCGCGATCTCTACCAGGCTTTTGTTGCCGAGCGCAGCCTGCTTGATGGTCATGCGGACGAGCATCTGAAGGCGTTGAGCGCCAGTCATGAGGAGAATACGAAGCAGGCTTATGATCGCGTGCAGCAATATGCCGTGATGCAGCCGGGGGCTGAGGCACTGGCGTTGGTCAGTCAGTTCAACGACGCTTTTGCCAAGTGGAAGCAGGTTTCGCGGCGGGTCATGGAGCTGTCCGTGGGGAATATGGAGGCAGCCAGCACGCTGAGTTTTGGTGACAGCGAACGTCTGTTCGAGACCATGCGCGATTCCATCGACAAGCTTGGCGAGTTGGAAGACCAGGCGTCGCACCGGGAGGGGGACGCGGCGATCGACAACGGCAAGGAAGTGGGGATGCATCAAGGGGCCATTCTGTTGATCGGGCTGCTTGGCTGTATCTTGGTCGTCGTTGCCCTGCCGCTGGTCGTACTGAGTCCTATGCGCCGCTTACTCAGTCGCGTCGAGCAGATTGCCGAAGGCGGTGGTGATTTGAAGGGGCGCCTTGAGGTGCGTTCGGCTGACGAGTTGGGCCAGCTTGGCAGTGCCTTCAACCGCTTTCTCGACAAACTGCAGCCGCTGATTGCCGAGGTGGGTCGGGTGACCGGGGAGGTCGATGCCGCGGCACGTAACATGGCCAACATGGCGGCGACCAACGACAAACTGATCAGCAGCGAGCATGCGGCGCTGGATCAGGTCAGTACGGCCGCAACCCAGATGAGCGCCGCCGTGCATGAAGTGGCGAGTAGCGCACAGAACGCCTCGGACGCCGCGCAGCAAGCCACCAGCCAGTCCCGTGATGGTGCTGAGGTGGTCAGCAGCACCATCGATTCAATCCGCCAACTGGCCCAGGAGGTGGAAAGCGCTTCGGGCACCATCGAGGCATTGGCCCAGGAGACCTCCAGCATCGGCGCCGTCCTCGAGGTGATTCGTGGCATTGCCGAGCAGACCAATCTGCTGGCACTGAACGCAGCCATCGAGGCCGCGCGGGCGGGCGAGCAAGGGCGCGGTTTTGCCGTGGTGGCCGACGAAGTCAGGGCGCTGGCGGCGCGCACCCAGGATTCGACCAAGGACATCCAGGTTCGTATCGAGCGCCTGCAGTCCGGTGTCGCCAAGGCTGTGCAAGCCATGCATGTCGGTAGCACCAAGGCCCGCGACAGCGTCGAGCGCGCCGCGAGTGTGGATCAGGTGCTCAGCGGCACCGGCGGTTCAATACAGCGGATCAACGACATGGCCGCACAGATTGCCAGCGCCTGTGAAGAGCAGAGCAGTGTCACCGAGGAAATCGCCCGTAATATCTCTGACATCCGTGACTTGTCCAACGAAGCGGCGGAGAACTCTGCCCAGAGCATGCATGCCAGTCAGCAGCTCTCCAACTTGTCGAGGACCTTAGCGGAACTGACCGGCCGCTTCCGCGTCTGAGCCAGGCGTATAAGGGCCGTGTCTCCCCGAACCTCTGGCGGCGCTTACCAGCGTCCGCCTGAGCGCTTTGCATCAGGACGGTTTCCTGCGGCTGCCGGTGGTATTGGACGTTGCGCAGATCACTGACCATGGACCATTAACCCTTTCGTCCTGGCTGCCGTGACACCTCGTCAGCGACGGTTGCCTGGCTCGATTGACTCCCCTCAGGGGGCCTTCACTCAAATCCAGACATCATTGTCCGCCGTGCGCTCATTGGCTTCGCCGGTGTTGATGACCCCGCGTGGCTCGATCAACAGCACTTTCACCTCCTTTGCGGCGTAGGGCTTGTGCTCGACGCCTTTTTTGACGACGTACATCTCTCCCGCGCCAATCGTCACCGCGCTGTCGCGAAAATCGATACGAAGTTCGCCTTCCAGCACGATGAAGGTTTCATCAGTATCGGCGTGGGCGTGCCAGATGAATTCGCCTTCGAGGCGGGCCACCTTGAACTGGTAGTCGTTCATTTCGGCCACCACTTTCGGTGCCCACTGGTCCTGGAACAAGGCGTACTTCTGGGAGAAATTGATCGGGGAGTGATTGGCAGTCATCAGGAAATACTCGCTCTTGGGGGCTTGGAATGATGCCGCAGAAAGCTGCTCACCCGGAGCAGCTCATGGTCGCACAGCGCAACGCTGTTCAGATCTCCTTCACAGGTGTCTCGCCCTGGGCATTTTTGATCAGCCTGATGACGTGAAGGCAGTCAGCTTTGTTGACATAGGATTCGCCGCTGGCGATCGTTTCGTGGTTGCCCGCTCTCAAACGCCAGCGCCACTGACCTTTTCCGGTGTTTTGGGTACCTCGGGTCTGCCTGTAGATTTCAAAATACATCGGTCCGCTCCATGCGATTGACTCATTAAGACATGCTTTGCACATGTCGTTGCAAGCCTAGCCAAGCTGATAGTTTTGGCTATCGCCAATACGTTTCCAATGGTGATGGGATGTTGCCAAAAATTGCAGTGGTTTTGCTCAAGCTGACTCGGACCGGGCGCCATGGATGAACCGCAACGAATTGCGCAAGGCCGGCACGCGACGAAACAAATCCTGCATAAATGAAGAAAGTCGAGGTATGGTTTGCCACGGTTGAACCCTTGGTCATATTTTCGAATTGGAGTCGAACACATGCCTCACCTGCACATGGAATACACCGCCAACCTGCCCAACCTGAAAGCCGACGTAGCGCTGTTGCGCCTGAACAACGCACTGGTGGCGTCCGGTCAGTTTGCCGCCGAGTCAGACATCAAGAGCCGGGCAGTGAAAGTCGAGACTTACCGGGTGGGCACCGGGTTGGGAGAGCGTGGTTTCGTGCATGTGAAGCTGGCCCTGCTGAGTGGCCGCTCACCGGAAATCAAGAAGCAACTGGCCGACAGCCTGTTGGCCGTGATCCAGGAGCTGGACGAATGGCCGACGGACGTTTCCGTGCAGCTGTGCGTGGAAATCCTCGATATCGATCGTGGTCCTTACGCCAAGGCCTTGATCGGTCGGTGACGCTCAGGCGTCTCGCTCGGCGCAGGCCTTGATGATCTGCTCGCGCAGCCAGGTATTGGCGCTGTCCTGATCGGCGGCCAGGCTCCACTGCATGTCCAGGGTAAATCCCGGCAGGCCCTGGGGCGCCTCGTGGTGATTGAAAATCGCCTCATTGGCCAGCAGTTTTTGGATACGGCGGGGCAGAGTGAGGATGAAGTCGGTGCCGGTGATCATCTTCAGTGCCGCACTGTAGCTGTTGGCCCGGGCGGCAAGCTGGCGTTGATGGGCCTGCCGTGACAGCCAACCATCCACCATGTTGCTGGGGGAATTCCAAGGCGTCGGAAAAACGTGCCGGCGCTCCAGGAAAGCCTGAAGGCTCAATTGCGCTTCCAATGGTGTCGCCCGTTTATCCACGACACAGACCAAGTCCTCCTCCAGCAACTGCCGGGATTTTAGATCGTCATGGTTGCTGTGGAAGTTCGGGCCGAAGCAGATCACCAGGTCCAGGCTGCCGTCCCGCAGTTCGTCGGCAGGAATATCAGCTTCGAGTTTATGCACGTTCACCACCACCGGCAGGTTGGCGTAATCGAAGCTTTGCAGCAGTTGCGGCAGGATCAGGTGTTCGAAGTACTCCGGTGCGCAAATGTTGAAGGTCACGGCTTGCCGGGTTGGATCAAAGGTCGGCGCCCCGGCATGGCACAGGTTGATGCTTTGCAAAATGGCACGCACATGACGGTACATGCCCTCGGCCTTATAGGTGGGGCGCATGCCGGTGCGGGTGTTGATAAACAGCTCGTCTTCGAAGCAGGTCCGCAGTTTCTTGAGGCAGTAACTGACCGTTGACTGACTGACGCACAATGCTTCGGAGACGCTGGTCACGTTGCTTTGCTCGTACACGGCGCTAAACACCATGAGATCCTGCATATCGAGCTTTCTGAGAGAGTTACTGTTCAGCATCCGTTCTGTCTCGCTGTGCTCCTTGCGCGGATCTTGCGCAAATCAGACTCGCGATCCTAACGGAACGATGGTCCCAAGAGAATGCCATTCAAACTGTTTCACGGTCGGGAGTGGGACAGAAAATGTAGCGAAGACGACGCGACGATCAATCCTTGAGTCGTTTGCCATTGTTTAGCCTGATCCGATCCAAGCTTCATCAAATCAGTGTGTAACGGCCCATTGTGTCGTGGGACGCTTTGAGAATCTGTTTCCTGTGATGCGCTTATGGACGGTTGGCCCGCGACATTTCGATACTCGTCATTTACCGTGGCCGGCCCGGTCGGTCGACTCATGGCTGCTGTTACCCCCTCTCTCTGCGCGCTGCCCTCTGAACTGGCCTTTTGGGCACTCTGGCATTGCCGCCATGCGCGTCCTCCAGATCCCCGTATTCCCTGTTGAACATCCACGTGTTCGCTGATGGCGAACGCAGATTGGCGGCGCCTTGGCGCCCGTCCGACACGTTAATACGAGCCTTTTCATGAGCCTTTCCAAAATCCCTTTCGCACCTGTGCAACACGCCCAGGCGTTCCTGGCGCAGCACCCGGATATCGAGCTGTTCGAGCTGTTTATTCTCGACAACAATGGTGTGCCTCGGGGCAAGTTGTTGCATCGGGATGAGTTGCTGGCGGTCTACGAAAGTGGTCGACCGTTGCCCAGCACGATTCTCGGCCTGACCCTCAATGGCGATGATGTGGAAAATTCCGGGCTGGTGTGGGACGTCGGTGACATCGATTGCCGAGCCTATCCTCTCAGTGGCAGCTTGCAGCGCATGCCGTGGCGGCTGATTCCTACGGCAGCCGTGCAGGTCAGCATGCATCCTCAAGAAGGCATGCCGGCGACCATTGCCGATCCGCGTTATGTGCTCAGCCAGGTGATCGAGGCCCTGCAGGCGGACGGTTATTACCCGGTAATGGCTGCGGAGCTGGAGTTTTATCTGTTGGACGCGCAGCGCGATAGCCAGGGCCGGCCGCAACCGGCGCGCGACGCTGACGGCGGCCGGCCACGCGCCACCCAGGTCTACGGCTTGCGCGAACTGGAGCAGATCGAGCCGTTCCTCGCGGACCTCTATGCGGCGTGCAAGCTGCAGGGCATTCCTGCCCGGACAGCCATTTCCGAATATGCACCGGGACAGGTGGAGATCACCCTCGAACACCGTACCGATGCCCTGCAAGCCATGGATGAAGCGGTGCGCTACAAGCGGCTGGTCAAGGGTGTGGCGCATAGACACGGCATGCAGGCGTGTTTCATGGCCAAGCCATTCGATCATCTGGCCGGCTCCGGCATGCACATGCACGTCAGCCTGGCGGACAGGGATGGCCACAACCTGTTTGCCAGTGAAGCGGCCGACGGCACGCCGCTGCTGCGCAATGCGGTGGGCGGGATGCTCGAGACCTTGCTCGATTCGCTGTTGCTGTTCTGTCCCAACGCCAATTCCTACCGCCGATTCCAAAGCAACAGCTATGCGCCGCTGGCGGCAACCTGGGGCGTGGACAACCGCACCGTGAGCCTGCGGGTGCCGGGCGGTCCGGCTTTCTCGCGGCACATCGAACACCGCATTTGCGGCGCCGATGCCAACCCGTACCTGGCCGCCGCCGCGATACTGGCCGGCATCCATCACGGCATCCGTGAACAGTGCGATCCCGGGGAGCCTGTTGAAGGCAACGGCTACGCCCAGGCGACTGAGTTATTACCCACTGATTGGCTCACCACCCTGCGTACTCTTGAGGCCTCGACTTGGGCGCGGGGCGCCTTCGGCGACGAATTCCTCGGCGTCTACCTCGCGGTCAAGCGCGCCGAGTACCGGCAGTTCATGGGTGAAGTGGGGGAGCAGGATTGGCGCTGGTATCTGAATCAAGCCTGACGGCCGCTTAAAAAACGGGTGCTTAAAAAATTATTTAGTAGCAACTTTTTCACGAAAAATTGATGGTGGACTTCCTAAAGTTTGTGGTGTCGTAGGGGGAATGGTTTTTTACATTCTTTCCGGCACTTCTTTTTCAAAGAGTAACTTTCAGGAAGCCGTCTACCATCATGCTGACCATTAAAGCCGTGCGCCCCGAGTGGGTGACGCTGGCCGCCAGTGCTTTTTTATTAGTGGGTTTCAACGTCATTCTCTGGCAACACCTACTCACGATCACGGCGGCTGACGGTCGGGGCATGCTGTTGTGCGTGGCGTTTGGCGTGATGGTTTTCGGCGCGTTCAATCTGGTGCTGACGTTGCTGGCGTTCCGTCCGGTGCTCAAGCCCTTGTTGATGTTGCTGTTCTTGATCAGCGCTGGCGTGGCGTATTTCATGGCGCAATATGGCGTACTGATCGATGCTGGCATGTTGCGAAACTTCGCTGAAACCAATGCCACGGAAGTACGCGATCTATTGTCGCTGAAGTTATTTGCCTACCTCGGGTTATTAGGCGTATTACCGTCCTGGCTGTTGTACAAGACACCAATCAACTATCGTCGTTGGCCCAAAGCGTTATTTAGCAAGTTGATTTTTAGTGTGGCGTCGGCCGCCGTCATTGGCGCGGTCGCCCTGGCCAATTACCAGGGATTGTCTTCGCTGTTTCGCAATCACCACGAATTACACTTGATGGTCGTGCCGAGCAACTACCTCGGTGCCTCGATCGGTTACTTGCGCGAGCAGCTCGCGTCGGCCAAGCAACCGTTCATCCCGTTGGGCGAGGATGCGGTTCGCAACCCCGTCTGGCAAAACCACGCCCGCAAATCCCTGACCGTGCTGGTGGTGGGGGAGAGCGCTCGTGCCGAGAACTTCGGCATCCTCGGCTATAACCGCGATACCACCCCGACATTGGACAAAGAGGCCGGCCTGATCGCCTTCACCGATGTGCACTCCTGCGGTACTGAAACGGCCGTGTCGGTACCCTGCATGTTTTCCAACATGGGGCGCAAGAATTACGACGCCAGCAAGGCCAAGAATGAGGAAGGCTTGCTGGATGTGCTCCAGCGTGCCGGGCTGGAGGTGATCTGGCGTGACAACCAATCTGGCTGCAAAGGGACCTGCGATCGCGTCACTCTGCAGGATGTCAGTAATCTCAAGGATCCAGCCCTGTGCGCCAACAGTGAGTGCCGTGACGAGATCCTGCTCCAGGGGCTGCAGCATTTCATCGACACCCTGGACAAGGACACGGTGCTGGTATTGCACCAGATGGGCAGCCACGGGCCGGAATATTTCAAGCGCTATCCCAAGGAATACGAGCATTTCACCCCGGTGTGCGAAAGCAACGCACTGAACAATTGTAGCCGCGAGAGCATCGTCAATGGCTACGACAACACGCTGGTGTACACCGATCATGTGCTGTCGACCCTGATCGACTTGCTGCGGGCCAATCAGGACAAGGTCGACACCGCCATGCTGTACCTGTCGGACCACGGCGAATCCTTGGGTGAATACAACCTCTTCCTCCATGGCACGCCCTACATGCTCGCTCCGGAACAACAGAAACACGTGGCGATGCTGGCCTGGTTTTCCGACAGCTATCAGAAG
This sequence comes from Pseudomonas sp. G2-4, assembly GCF_030064125.1. Classification (NCBI taxonomy): domain Bacteria; kingdom Pseudomonadati; phylum Pseudomonadota; class Gammaproteobacteria; order Pseudomonadales; family Pseudomonadaceae; genus Pseudomonas; species Pseudomonas sp. G2-4. The sequence goes on from NZ_CP125957.1 coordinate 1,570,666, forward strand.
TCGTTCTCGGTCGATACCCATTGCCTGCAACTGAGCCGGGAAAAGCCTTTGAGCCAGGACAACCTGTTTCATTCGATGCTCGGGCTGCTGGAAGTCAACAGCAAGGTCTACAACCCGGACCTGGACTTGTTCGCCAATTGTCGCGGAGCGGTCATCGACGGTGTGCTGGCCCGGGAATGATCGCCTACACCTTTTTTTCACGCAGGGTCGTTTAACCTGTCACCCAACCATTTTTCCAAGAGCCGTTCGTATGTCCGGGCTACCCCCTTCCACCGTCGAACTTGAGTTCGCCAGGCATCACGACCAGGAGCATGCGCAGGTTTGCTGCCAGCCGGCGCCTCGACGTTTGCGCCTGGCGTTCTGGCGGGACGAGCAGATGGTGCGCAATGCCCTGAAAGTGGCCGGTGAACCGGGGCTGGTGCTGGATGTGGCGTGTGGGGCGGGGCGATTCTGGCCGGTGCTGGCCGAGCATGCCAATCGGGTGATCCTGGCCGCGGACCCTTCGCCGGACATGCTTGAGCACGCGCTCACTCACCATGGCGGCGCGTGGCTTGAGCGGGTCAAGACCTTCCCGAGTTCGGCATTCACCATTGGGCTGTCGGCCAACGCGGTGGATTGTATTTTTTGTCTGCAACTGTTTCGGCACATCAGCGCCAGTGAACATCGCCTGGCGCTATTGCGTGAATTTCATCGAGTCAGTCGCGACACCGTGATCGTGTCGGTTCAGATCGAAGGGCGCCTTAAAATCGGCCAGGCGCCGCAACGCAGCCTGGCCGGCAAGGCTGACGTTGAAGCCGAGTTCCGCGAGGCCGGTTTTACCGTGCTGCGGTATCAGGATTTCCTGCCCGGCTTTGCCCTGACACGGGTTTATGTACTGCGTAAGACCAGTTGAGTCCTGATGTAGGATTATTCTTGCCTTTACGCAGGCAATTTCTCAGGCTCCTGCTCTATGGATGCTCGCAATCGCCGGCGGCGATATATACTGCGCGCCATTCTTCAAGGGAGAGCCGTGTGGCCATCGATATTCACTGGATTCGCGACAACGATAGCCTCGGTCTGTTTTGCGCCGAATGGCAGCAGTTGCCATTCGTCGCCCTCGACACCGAATTCATGCGGGTCGACACCTTTTACCCGATTGCCGGTTTACTGCAGATCGGCGACGGCAAGCGTGCCTACCTGATCGACCCCTTGACCATCGACAACTGGCAGCCCCTGGCTGCACTGCTGGAAAATCCGGCGGTGCTCAAGGTGCTGCACGCCTGCAGCGAAGACCTTGAAGTGCTGCTGCGCCTGACGGGCAGCCTGCCTGCGCCCTTGTTCGATACTCAACTGGCCGCTGCCTACCTGAACCTGGGTTTCTCCATGGGTTATTCGCGGCTGGTGCAGTCAGTGCTGGGGATCGAATTGCCCAAGGGCGAGACCCGTTCCGACTGGTTGCAACGGCCGCTGTCCGAGACGCAGATCAGCTACGCGGCTGAAGACGCGGTGCATCTGGCGGAAGTGTTCGTGCAACTGCGCCCGAAACTGTCCGATGAAAGATTCACTTGGGTTCTGGAGGATGGCGCCGAACTGGTGGCCAACCTGCGTCGCGAAGTCGACCCTTATGAGGTGTACCGCGAGGCCAAGCTGGCCTGGAAGCTGTCCCGTGCCCAACTGGCTGTGCTGCGCGAGCTGTGCGCCTGGCGCGAGCGAGAGGCGCGCGCCCGTGACCTGCCGCGCAACCGCGTCATCCGCGAGCATTCGCTATGGCCCCTGGCCCGCACGCAGCCGGATAACCTCGGCGCGCTGGCGAAAATCGAAGACATGCACCCGCGTACCGTGCGCCAGGACGGCGAGTTTCTGCTGGACCTGATTCAGCGCGCCGCCAGCGTGCCGCCCGAACAATGGCCGCCAGCGGTGGCGGAGCCGTTGCCCATCGAGGCCTCGGCGCTGGTCAAGCGTCTCAAGGCGCTGGGGCAGGCTGAAGCCGAGCGCCTGGGGCTTGCCCCGGAGTTGATGCTACGCAAGAAAACCCTCGAAGCGCTGATCAAAAGTGGCTTCCCCGAGGGCCCTTACCAATTGCCTGATTCGCTGCGTGGCTGGCGCCGCGAGTTGATGGGCCAGGCGCTGCTCGACAGCCTGGCCACTGCCGGAGAACAGCCTTGAAACGTATCTGCTCCATCTACCGAAGCTCGAAGAAAAGCGAGATGTACTTGTATGTGCTCAAGAGCGATGCCTTGAAGCGTGTGCCTGAACCTCTGATGGCTGCCTTCGGCAAGGCGATCCATGCCTTTGACCTGGTCCTGAGCCCCGAGCGCGAGCTGTCCCGGGAAGACATCAACAAAGTGCTGGAGAACCTCGACATCCAGGGTTATCACCTGCAGATGCCTCCGGCCGAAGACGAGTACATCGAACATTTGCCCGAAGAACTGCTGCGGCGCAATGACCCGGTCTGACGATCCCCTGGGCCCCCGTCCTGGGGGCTCTTGAAACACTGGAATGATTTATTGGCGATGACCACGGGATGGAGCGACACTCTGTCGGCGGTTGTCTGCATCGTTTTTGAAAGGTTTGATTCATGCGCGTTCTGATTGCCGAACACGACCACGTGGTATATGCCCAGCTTCTGCGCCAGGCTGCCCCCGATCTCGAAGTCCTGACCAGCGGCGACTCCGCTGAATTGTCGCGACTGGCCGCCGACTGTCCGGTCTGGCTCGGCCAGCCCGATCTGCTGGCCACCCTGTTGCGCCAAGACCATCATCCCCGCTGGCTGCAATCGACCTGGGCGGGCATCACGCCGCTGCTGGCCGAGGGCTTGACCCGTAATTACCGCCTGACCCGTGCGGTGGGTATTTTCGGCCAGGTCATGGCCGAGTACGTGCTCACTTACATGCTGGGCCATGAGCGCGAGGTGCTGGCGCGACTGGTCAGCCAGGTGGAGCGCAAGTGGGACAACCGCCAGGGGCAAAGCCTGGCCGGGCGCAAGGCACTGATCGTCGGGACCGGCGATATCGGCCAGCGCGTGGCGCAGTTCCTGGTGCCGTTTGGCGTGCAGTTGTATGGCATTGCCAGCGAAGCCCGGGAGTTGGCGCCTTTCATCGAGGTCGGGGGGCTGGAGGATCTGCCGCGTCTGGTCGGCGAAGTGGATTACGTCATCAACCTGCTGCCCAACACGCCCAACACTCATGACGTATACGACGCGGCGCTGTTCAAGCAATTCAAGCCCACCGGATTGTTCATCAATGTCGGACGCGGCGTGGCCGTGGTGGATGCGGATCTGGTGCAAGCCTTGAAGGAAGGGCACCTGGCGGGTGCGGTGATCGACGTTTGCCGTCAGGAGCCGCTGCCGCAGCGTCACCCTTTCTGGACCGCCTGGGGCCTGCTGTTGACCGGCCATAGCTCGGCGCCGACGTCGCCGACGATGATGGTGCAATTGTTCCTGGAGAACCTGCGGGCCTATCAGACCGGCGAAGCGCTACGTGGGGAAGTGGATTTCAACCGGGGCTACTGACTGACCTCCCACTCCGGGTTACGCCGTTCACTTGAGGTTTGTGCGAACCCCTGTGGCGAGGGAGCTTGCTCCCGCTGGGCTGCGCAGCAGCCCCAAAACCCTCTAGCAGGATGCTTCAGGAAACGGCTGACAGTTTTTACGACTGCTGCGCAGCCGAGCGGGAGCAAGCTCCCTCGCCACAGGAAGTGCCTGGCAAGCCTCGCTATACCGACAGTCGCCAATGCTTGGCCTGGCGAGGTCCCGGCACTAGACTGTCGGCCTTTTCACCACCTTGATGTTGATGCTTGAGCCATGGCCGCCAAAGTCGAACCATTCTGGATACGCAAAACCCTCGATCAGCTCGATCCGCAGGAATGGGAATCGCTGTGCGACGGTTGTGGTCTGTGTTGCCTGCAAAAACTCGAAGATGAAGACGACAACAGCGTCTACTACACGCGCATCGCCTGCAAACTGCTGGACTTGAAAACCTGCCAGTGCACCGATTACCCCAACCGGCGTGATTTCGTTCCCGATTGCATCCAGCTCACGGCGGGCAAGGCCGATGAGTTCAAATGGCTGCCGCCGACCTGCGGTTATCGGCTGGTCAGCGAGGGCAAGGACTTGCCGTTGTGGCATCACCTGGTCTGCGGCGACCGCGATGCCGTGCACCACGAACGTATTTCCCAGTCCGGGCGGATGCTGGCCGAAGGCAGCGTGCCGGAAGAGGATTGGGAAGATCATCTGATTTTCCGCGCCGGCTGAGCCGCCGGGCATCGCGCTACCAGGGAGAACCCATGGCTGCAGGATTGAGACGGATGCTGGCGGCCGGGCTGCTGACGGTGTGCGGGCCGCTGTGGGCGGCGCAAAAAGTCGATCTGGATTATCACGTGCACCTGTTGCCGCAGAGCGACCAGGCTGAGGTGCGCCTGACCCTGGCACGGGGGTCGGCGGTACGCAGCCTGGATTTCGACCTCGGCGACGGCAGCCGCTACAGCGACTTCAAGGCTGACGGTCAATGGCAACTTAAGCCGGGCAAAGCCGCGCGGGGTGTATGGCGCCCAGCCTCCGACAAGGCGAGCCTGAGCTACCGCGTGCGCATCAGCCATGCCCGCAAGACGGGTACGTTCGAAACCCGCATGACCCCGGGCTGGGCGTTACTGCGCGGCGACGATCTGGTGCCGTCCGCCAAACTCGATCAGCAGGACGGCGTCGAACTGGTTGCCCGGCTGGAAGTTGAATTGCCGGATGGCTGGAAAAGCATCGAAACACCCTGGCCGCGCATCGGCAAACGACGCTTTCGCATCGACAACCCCTCGCGCCTGTTCGACCGTCCCACGGGCTGGATGCTCGCCGGCAAGCTTGGCAGTCGCCGTACGCGCCTGGGAGAAACCGAGGTGACGGTGGCTTCGCCTCTGGGCCAAGGCATGCGCCGGATGGATGTGCTGACGTTGCTGACGTTCGTCTGGCCGCAGGTACAAGCGGTGGTGCCGCGCCATCCTGCCAAGTTGCTGATTGTCGGTGCCGGTGATCCGCTATGGCGCGGCGCTCAGGCCAGCCATGACTCGATTTACCTGCACAGCCGTCCGCCTCTGGTCAGCGAGCGGGGCAGTAGCCCGTTGTTGCGCGAGTTGGTGCAGGCACTGGCCCGCGTCAATGATCATGATCGCAGCGACTGGATCAGCGAGGGGCTCACCGAGTACTACGCCGTCGAGTTGCTGCGGCGCGCCGGTGGCATGAGCGATGAGCGCTATCAGGTCCTCAATGACCGGCTCGCCCGGGACAGCAAGGGCGTCACGACCTTGCGCGGCGAGCAGGTCAGCCCCGCGACGGTGGCCAGGGCAGTGTTGCTGCTGCAGGAACTGGACCGCGAGATTCGCCTGAAAACCCGCAACAAGCGCTCGCTGGACGATGTGTTACAGGCGGCGATGCGCTTGGAAACGGTCGACACCCAGGAGTTTGTGCAGCTCAGTGAAAGCATCCTGGGTGCAGGCTCTACGGTGCTGGATACCCGGTTACTCCAGTGACACCGCTATCGCGAGCAGGCTCGCTCCCACACTGGATCTTTGGCGAACACACTGTTTGTGTACGACATCGATCAATGTGGGAGCGAGCTTGCTCGCGATGAGGCCATCAGCGCCGCCGCCTCTATCCGATCAGAGCCCAGCCTTCGGCGAAACCAGCGAATCATTCCCGGTCACCGTGGCCGTGCCGGTCGCCGCTTCGGCATTGGCCTTCAGGCGGCTCAGTTCATCACCGGCCTGCTCGATGCGGGCGCGGGCGTTGTGCAGGTTCTGACGGTTTTTTTCCAGCAAACTCTTGGCCGAACAATGCCCGGTGATACCCCGCGCCAGGGCCATGCCGCCGATAGCCAATTGAGCCAGACCGATCACGCCGCCGCGACGCAAGCCCTTGCCCATCATCAGCACACCGCCGGCCAGTGAGCCAATGCGTTCCCAGCCATGCACGTTTTGCGGCGGATGGGATTGGAAAGGGGTGCTCTCAATCGGCTCGAACGGATTGTTATCGCTCATGATCTGTCTCCAGTGTGGGGTTGGTATAAAACTGACTGCCCGAGCGATTGCCTTGTTCAATCGAGTTTTGCACCAATCAGCGGAATTGTGGCCCCGAGCGGGTGTTGTTGCCTTTGGCCATGCGGTCGTACAGCACGACGTTGACCGTGGCGGCCAGATTCATGCAGCCGGTAGTGGGGATGTACACCACGTCTTCGCACCAGTCGCGAATGTCTTTATCCAGCGAGCCATCTTCGGGGCCGAAGATGTACAACGCCCGGTCCGGGTGAGTGTATTCGGGCAGCGGGCGGGCGCCTTCCACCAGTTCCACGGCCACCGGCACACAGCCCAGGGGCAGGATTTTCTTCAGGTCATCGATGCCGATCAGCGGGATGTCGTAGTGGACTTTCTTGGTGTCGGTGACGAAGTCGGCCGCGCGTTCATAGCGCTTGCCGGTGTAGAACACCGACGCCACGCCGTAGCAACCGGCGGCACGCATGACCGAGCCGACGTTTTCCGGTGACTTGGGGTTGAACAGACCGATGCAGCTGTAGCGTTTGTTGGCCACGGGCGGGGTGCCTTTGGGGAAAAGGCGCGATTATACGGGGAATGCGGGTGGGGGGGCAGTTTCACGATTGGTGGTGAAGGGGGGATCGCCATCGCGAGCAAGCTCGCTCCCACAAGGGTTTCGTGAACGCTGGAGATCCAATGTGGGAGCGAGCTTGCTCGCGATGGCGGCCTGACAGGCTGTGAGTTTCTTTGGTGGTACCGATTACTCGTCTTTCTTCATCAACCCAGCCAGCGCCGCAAACGGGTTGTGCGTCGCCTTGGCAATCTTCGGCGTGCTCAGCGAGCCCTCGCCGAAATACTGCTGGTCGGTGTAGCGCGAGTGTTCGTTGTCGTGACAGTACAGGCACAGCAGTTCCCAGTTGGAACCGTCCTGCGGGTTGTTGTCGTGGTTGTGGTCGCGGTGGTGAACGGTCAGTTCGCTCAGGCGCTTGCCGGAAAACTCACGGGCGCAGCGACCGCAGACATGGGGGTACATTTTCAGGGCTTTGTCGCGGTAGCCCATTTCCCGATCACGCTGGGCGTCGGCAAGGATGCGGTCCAGCTTGGCGGTGTTGGACGGTGGTGTTGACGAACTCATGGGTTCACCTTTGTAAAAAAGACTGATAACGGTTGAACGCAGTTTAGCTCAGCCCTTGAGCTTCTCGGCAATCCAGATGGTGTGGCGGGTGCCTTTGTTGCCATGGGCGAACACTTGCACCTCTTCGGCCTTGAAACCGGCCTTTTTCAGCTTGTCGGAAAACTGCCGGTCAGCGCTGGCCGACCACACCGCCAACACGCCCTTGGGCCGCAGGGCTTTGGCGCACGCCGCCAGGCCACCGGCCGAATACAGCCAGCTGTTGGCTTTCTGGGTCAGGCCTTCCGGGCCGTTGTCGACGTCCAGCATGATCGCGTCGAAACCCTGGGGCTCGGCTTGCAGCACCTTGGCCACATCTTCCATGCGGATCACGGTGCGCGGGTCCGACAGCGGCCGCCCGGCCTTTTCACCGAGGGGGCCGCGGTTCCACTCCACCACGCCCGGTACCAGTTCGGCCACTACCACTTCGGCGGTCTTGCCCAGGTGCTTGAGCGCCGAGGCGAGGGTAAAGCCCATGCCGAGACCGCCGATCAGCACGCGCGAACCTGGACGACCGGCGACCTTGCGGCAGGGAATCTCCGCCAGGGCGTCTTCGGAGCCGTGCATGCGGGTGTTCATCAACTGCCCGCCATCACCGCCCTGGATCTTGATGACGAAGTCTTCGCCGTACTCGAACAGGCACAGGGCACCGCCGTTGTCAGGGATGGGGGTGGTGTCGAGCAGAACGAAACGTTTCATGGAAATCTCGTGAGAGGGGGCAAACCGGCGCGGTAAGGACTAGCCTGAAGGTAGACAATAGCCACGGAGCCATTGATGAAGCGCATCATTCTAACGGTCATTGCCCTGGCGGTGTTCTCAATAAGTTGCGCGCAGGCCCAGCAGCCGACGATCCCGGTAAGCCCGGCGTCCGTTCCCGGCTCGCCCGGTACTGCCACACCCATGCCGTACCCGCCGCTCACGCCCAACGGCGTGCCCAAGGCTGGCCCCGGAAGTGGCGGGCCGCCGTTGTTGCCACCGATCGAAATGCCCAAGCCGCCCAAGGATCAGCCGATACCGGGCATGGAGCCGAAACCGCCGAAGGCCAAGTCGCCGGGGGGGTAAATCGACAAGACGACGCAATAACCTGTGGGAGCGAGCTTGCTCGCTATAGCGGTGTGTCAGTCGACTTCAATGCTGGCTGATCCGCCGCCATCGCGAGCAAGCTCGCTCCCACAGGTATTGGCTGTCAGACCTGCTGCGACAGCAACTGCCCATCGGCCATGCGCAGGCGCTTGGACAGCGAGACGGCGAGGGCGCGGATGATTTTGGCGGCGATCTTCGGGGCTTCGTTGAGCATTTTTTCCAGGGAGTCCTTGCCCAGGTTCAGCAATTGGCAATCACTGGCGGCGATGCAACTGGCCGAGCGCCGCTCGCCGTCGAGCACCGCCATCTCACCGAATGCCCGACCACTGCGCAGCGTCGCGATGGTCACGGGTTGGCCGTCGGGGCCGGTTTTCTGCACGGCCACTTGGCCGGTGTGGATGATGCACATGAAGCTACCGGCATCGCCCTCGCGGAAAATCGCTTCGCCCTGGGCGATGGCGCTGATGCTGAAATAGCCCGACGCCGCGGCGAAGTCCACAGGCAGCAGTTGGTCGAACAGACCGCAGTCCATTAGCCAGTCGCGGATTTCTTTGTTCAGTAAGGTCGGTTCTGACATGTCGTCACGGTCTTTTTCTTGTGTCTGTTGCGGTTTCGGATTGGCCTGGATGTAAGAACATCCCTTGTGGGAGCGAGCCTGCTCGCGATGACGGCGTGTCAGTCAACATTGAGCTGGCTGATCCGGAGCTATCGCGAGCAGGCTCGCTCCCACATTGGATTTGGGTTGTCTCAGAGCCTATGCATGGAGCTAAGACCCGAGCGCCCCCCAGAGTTCCTCAGCCCAACCCCAAAACCTTCAAAACAAATGCATATTCGAGCGCTACGTCACGCAACCCCTGGTAGCGCCCGCTCATTCCGCCGTGGCCGGCGCCCAGTTCGGTCTTGAGCAGCAAGGGATTGTCGTCGGTCTTCGTGGCCCGCAACTTTGCCACCCACTTGGCCGCTTCCCAGTACTGCACGCGGCTGTCGTTGTAGCCGGCGATGACCAACAGCGCCGGGTACGCCTGGGCGATGACGTTTTCGTACGGGGCGTAGGCCCGGATCCGATCATAAACGTCCGGCTCCTCGGGGTTGCCCCATTCGTCGTATTCGGTGACGGTCAGCGGCAAGTCCGGGTCGAGCATGGTGTTGAGCACATCGACGAACGGCACTTCAGCAATCGCGACCTTGAACAGCTCCGGGCGTTGATTGAGCACTGCACCGATCAGCAAGCCACCGGCACTGCCGCCGCTGATCGCCAGTTGCTCGGCGGAGGTAAACCCGTTGGCGATCAAATGCTCGGCACAGGCGATGAAGTCGCTGAACGTGTTGTGCTTGTGCTCCTGCTTGCCGGCGCGGTACCAGGCTTCCCCCAGCTCACCGCCACCGCGCACATGGGCGATGGCAAACGCCACGCCACGGTCGAGCAGGCTCAGGCGCGCATGGGAAAACCACGGGTCGAGGCTTTCGCCATAGGCGCCGTAGCCGTACAGGTACAACGGCACCGCTTGGCCGAGGGCCTCGCGCTTGACCACCAGGCTGATGGGCACCTGCGTGCCGTCCGGTGCCGTCGCCCACAGCCGCTGGCTGACGTAGGCATCGGCGTCGAACGGGCCCAGCACCGGGGTTTGCTTGAGGACGACCTGTTCGCCGCTGGCCAGGTCCAACTGACGGATCTGCGCCGGTCGGTTCAGGGCTTCGTAGCGCAGGCGAATGCGCTCGCTGACGAACTCCAGGCTGTTCTGCACATGCAGGCTGTAGGCCGCGTCCGGCAATTGCACCCGATACGCCGGCAAATCCTGGGGGTGAACCTCGATGATCGGCAAGCCACCTTCACGCAGGCTCAAGGTCATGGCCCCGGCGTTCAGGCTCAAGCCGTCGATCATCACGGTGTCGCTGTGGGGAATCAGGTTCTGCCAGTCGGCTTCGGTCGGCACCACGCCCGTGTCGGCGGTCTGGTACAAGGCGAAGTTGATCCCGTCGCGGTTACTGCGGATCAGCCACGTCCATTGACCGTCGAGCAGGCCGTGATCGACATCGTATTCGTGGTTCTCCAGCCGGGGCGCCAGGCAGGTGAAGGGCAGTTGCGGGTGCGCGGCGTCCAGCACCCAGACTTCACTGGTGGTCTTGCTGCCGAGGGACAGGATCAGTTGCCGCTCGGAGCTGGAACGGTAGCAATGCAGGAAGAAACGCCCGTCCGGCTCGTGGAACACTTCTTCAGCAGCGGTGCCATCGAGGCGATAGCGCCAGAGTTTGTGCGGGCGATGGGTCTCGTCCAGCTCGCCGAAAAACAGCGTCAGGCTGTCATTGGCCCAGGTCATGCTGCCGTCGCAATTCTCGAAGGACAGTTCACTGACCTTCTCATTGGACAATTCCTTCACGAACAGCGTGTAAATCTCGTCGCCCGTGGTGTCCAGGCTGTAGGCCAGGCGCTGGTGGTCGGGGCTGATGCTGAACGCGCCCAGGGAAAAGAAACCGCCGCCGGCCAACGCGTTCGGGTCCAGCAGCAGTTGTTCGTGGTGCTCGTCCACGGTCAGGCTGTCGTCGGTCGGGCGTGGGCAGCGGTAATGGCGTGGGTATTCGTCACCAGCGGTGGTGCGGGTGTAATACAGGTACGGGCCCCAGGGCGAGGGCAGGGACAGGTCGGTCTCGAGGATCCGGCCCTTGATCTCCTGGAACAAGGTTTCGCGCAGTTCGCCCTGGTCGGCAAGTTGGGCTTCCTGATAGCTGTTTTCAGCCTTGAGGTAGTCGAGCACGGCGTCGGTGTCGCGCTCCTGCAGCCAGGCGTACGGGTCAACACCGGCGTCCCTGCGGGCAATCGGGGCGGTGGAAACGTGGGCGGATAGGGACATGAAAGGCTCTCGAACAGTGTACGAAAAGGGACCAGTGGCCTGCCTGGTTAGTTCTAGTCAGGCAATCGAACTCGCCACACAGGCCACTCGACAGACGCCGGGGCAGCCTGACGAGCGAAAAGCCGTTACTATAAGCGCCTATTTGCCTGCCTTGCCATGGACACCATGACCGAGAACGACTATCTGATTGCCTGGGGCCTCTACGCCTTCGCCGCCCTGGGCTGCCTGCTGGTATGGATGCGCATGACCCGCTGGATGTGGCGCTGGTTGCGCGAGCCGCTGCGACTGTTGATGGCGGTGTTGCTGTTCAGCCCCACCATCGTTGATCCGGTGAAGGAAAAGATCGCCCCGGCCCTGGCCATTGTCGCCCTGGACGTGCTGTTCAAGGTCGGTAACAACGTCTGGCGGGCAGCGTCGGATCTGCTCATGTACGGCATGATCGCCTTCGGCCTCTACTTGATTTTCGTGTTGATCCGCTTCCCCATCGAGCGCGCCTCCATCGCTCGCAAGGAGCGGGCTGCCGCAGCAAAAGCCGCCGCTGCGGCCGATGATGAACTGCAGGACGAAGCACCGTTCGGTGTGGCCGGCGATGACCGTTATGGTCGCCCGCCGGTGCCGAGCAATCCCCAGCGTTCGCGTATCGAACCGCGCCTGTAAACCAGGCCTGCCCATTCAAGCGAGAGTTCGAGCATGTGTGAGTTACTGGGCATGAGTGCCAATGTGCCGACCGACATCGTGTTCAGCTTCACCGGGTTGATGCAGCGCGGCGGCAAGACCGGGCCGCACCGGGACGGCTGGGGCATCGCTTTTTATGAGGGCCGAGGCCTGCGCCTGTTCCAGGACCCGGCCGCCAGCAGCGAGTCTGAAGTGGCGAACCTGGTGCAGCGTTATCCGATCAAGAGCGAAGTGGTGATCGGGCACATCCGCCAGGCCAACGTCGGCAAGGTCTGCCTGTCCAACACGCACCCGTTCGTGCGTGAGTTGTGGGGTCGCAACTGGTGTTTTGCCCACAATGGCCAACTCGCCGATTTCCACCCTGAGGTCAGTTTCTATCGCCCGGTGGGCGACACCGACAGTGAAGCGGCGTTCTGCGATTTGCTCAACCGCGTGCGCCAGGATTTCCCGGAGCCGGTGGAGGTCGAGCAATTACTGCCGTCGTTGATCGAGGCCTGCGCCGAATACCGCAGCAAGGGCGTGTTCAATTGTTTGCTGAGCGATGGCGACTGGCTCTTCTGCTACTGCTCGACCAAACTGGCCCAGATCACCCGTCGCGCCCCGTTCGGCCCGGCGCGGCTCAAGGATGTGGACGTGATTGTCGATTTCCAGGCCGAAACCACGCCCAACGACGTGGTCACGGTCATCGCCACCGAACCCTTGACCGAAAACGAAACCTGGACCCGTTACGAACCGGGCCAATGGAGCCTGTGGCGGCGCGGCGAATGCGTCAGCCACGGCCAGACCGAATAAGGATGTCTCGCTATGTTGCTCAGTTATCTCCGGCTGGTGTTGTTCGCAGTGGGCCTGTTGGTGGGGGTCCAGGTGCCGGGCTTCATCAGCGATTACGCCAAGCGGGTCGAGGCGCACTTGATCGAAGCGCAAACTGGCCTGCAAGGTTTCCAGGGCACTGCCAACCAGTTCTTCAAGGGTGACATGCAGGCCCTGGTGGCCCATTACCGCGCCAGCGAAGACCCGATCTTTCGCAGCGATGCCGACAGCCTGAACACCTTGCTGGTTCGCCAGCAGGCCCTGGACAAGCAGTTCCAGGCGATGCAAGGCCCGTGGTACATCCGTTTGCTGCAAGTGGCGCTGGCCGCCGATCCGGACATTCGCAAGGAAACCTGGAACGGCTACAGCTACCAGATCCTGCTGACCCCCGAGGCGATGATCTGGGGCATCAGCGGTGCCCTCCTGCTGTCGTTTGGCCTGGAGTGCCTGTTCCGCCTGATCGACTGGGTGGTACTGGGTGGCAAGCGCCTGCGCCAGAGCCGGCCGATTGAAGAGCGGGATTTGCGGGGGCTGTAATAACCGCTCGGATCAAAGGTCTTGGTATGGACCAGGCATAGGGTGGGTTTGTTTGGTTCGGGGGACATGGCTCTGGTGGCGAGGGAGCTTGCTCCCGCTGGGCTGCGAAGCAGCCCCAAACCTGCTGGAGACCCTCTACCTGACACCGCGCGGCGCCTGGTTTTGGGGCCGCTTCGCGGCCCAGCGGGAGCAAGCGCCCTCGCCACAATGGTGTTCAGCCAGTTCCCGGCAATGTCCCCCTCTTGATCTCAGCTCAACCAATCAAGTTTTTCTTATGACCCAGCCAGGGTTTTATTCGTTGGACGCCACCGCGTGCGCGCTCAAGAATCGGGGCATCCGGTCTCCACGTTTGCAGCGTCGAGGCTTAGAACAATAAAACCGTGGAGAACCCCCATGAGTGCACCCGACACGCTCGGCGTCCCTAAACCCCAGGCCCGTTCCGGTCCGTTCGATTGGTATCGCAACATCAACCAGCAGGAACGCCGCACATTCTGGAGCTGCAAGATCGGCTACGCCCTGGACGGCATGGACACACAGATGCTCAGTTTCGTGGTGCCGACCCTGATCGCGATGTGGGGCATCACCACCGGGCAAGCGGGGCTGATTCACACCAGCACGCTGATCGCTTCGGCCATTGGCGGCTGGGTGGCGGGCATTCTCTCGGATCGCATCGGTCGGGTGCGCACCCTGCAACTGACGGTGCTGTGGTTCGCGTTCTTCACCTTCCTGTGCGGCTTCGCCCAGAACTACGAACAACTGTTGATTGCCCGCACGCTGATGGGCTTCGGCTTTGGCGGCGAATGGACCGCCGGTGCGGTGTTGATGGGTGAAGTGATTCGCGCCAAGGACCGCGGCAAAGCGGTGGGCATGGTGCAATCGGGTTGGGCGCTGGGCTGGGGCATGACGGCGATTCTGTATGCGCTGCTGTTTTCGGTGTTGCCGCCGGAAGATGCCTGGCGCGCCTTGTTCATCCTGGGCATTGTCCCGGCGGTCTTCGTGATCTTCGTCCGGCGGCTGGTCAAGGACCCGGAAGTCTATAACCAGGCCAAGGCCCGACAAACACCAAGCAATCCGGCAAAATTCTACGAGATCTTCGCCCCCGGCATACTCTCTACCACGATTCGTGCCTCGTTGCTGACCACCGGCGCCTTGGGCGGTTATTACGCCATCACTTCCTGGTTGCCGACGTTCCTGAAGAATGAACGTGGCTTGAGCGTTTTGAGCACGGGCGGATATCTGGCAATGGTGATCGTCGGCTCCTACGTGGGTTACGTCATCAGCGCGTACCTGTCGGACATCTTGGGTCGGAAAAAGAACTTCGTCCTGTACGCCGTTGGCTCCTTCACCATCGTGCTGCTGTATACCCAGCTGCACGTGAGCAATAACGTGATGCTCTGGCTGGGCTTTCCCTTGGGCTTCTTCGCGTCGGGAATGTTCAGTGGCATGGGCTCGTTCCTCACCGAGCTGTTCCCGACGCGCATTCGGGGATCGGGCCAGGGGTTCTGCTACAACATCGGTCGGGCGGTGGCGGCATTGTTCCCGCTGTTGATCGGTCTGTTGAGCCAGAAGGTGCCGCTGAGCGTGGGGATCGGTGCATTTGCGGCGGTGTCCTATGGCGTGGTGATCCTGGCGGCCCTGAGCCTGCCGGAAACCCAAGGCAAGCAGCTGGAAGCCGAGTAACTGATAACCTGCGGGGAACATGTCCTGCAGTTAAACGAAGAAAGAACCTACAGGAGCGTTCACCGTGAACCGCCTGCTATTGAACTGCGACATCGGCGAGAGCTTCGGCAGCTGGACCATGGGTCTGGATGCCGAGGTGATGCCCTTCATCGATTGCGCCAACATCGCCTGCGGCTTTCATGCCGGCGACCCGAGCATCATGCGCAAGACCGTCAGCCTGGCCCTGAGCCACGGCGTGCGGATCGGCGCGCACCCGGCCTATCAAGACCTGGCCGGCTTTGGCCGGCGGTCCATGGCCTATGGCGCCCAGGAACTGCAGGACTTGCTGCACTACCAGATCGGCGCCCTCGACGGCATTTGCCGGGCCCAGGGCGGGCGGGTCAGTTACGTCAAACCCCATGGGGCGATGTACAACGACATGATGGCCAATCCAGCACAACTGCGTGCCGTGATCCAGGCGGTTGCCGCCTATGATCGGCAGTTGCCGCTGATGCTCATGGCAACCCGGGACAACAGCGCCGCCCAGGCCCTGGGCGATGAATATGGCCTGACCTTGTGGTTCGAGGCCTTCGCCGACCGTGCCTATGACAGTGCCGGTCGCCTGGTTTCGCGGCAAACGCCGGGGGCCGTGCACCACGATCCCGAAGTCATCATTGAGCAGGCCCTGACCATTGCCCGCGGCGATGCGTTGACCGCCAGCGATGGCAGCGCCTTGAATCTGAAGGCCAACACCTTGTGCGTGCACGGTGACAACGCCAGCTCGGTGGCCGCCGTGCAACGTATTCGCGAAGCCCTGAATCGGCAGAGCGCGCCATGACGCCACGCTTGGAAGTGGTGGCGGTGGATTGCCTGATGGTCCGACTGTTCGATGAGATCGCCGAGACCAACATGCCGTGGATGCTCGCCGCCAGTGCGCGGCTCAAAGCGGTATTTGCCGAGCATCTGATCGATCTGGTGCCGTCCTACACCACGCTGATGGTGCACTACGATATGTTGGCGCTGACGCCGGTCCAGGCCCGGGAACTGATCCGCGAGGCGCTGATAAACCTTTCACCTGATGCCCGCTCGGTCGGCCAATGCCATGTGCTGCCGGTGTGGTACGACCCCAGTGTCGGCCCGGAGCTGGGCTTGTTGGCGAGCCGCGGAGGGTTGACGGTGGAGCAGGTGATTCGCTGCCACAGCGAACGCGAGTACCAGGTGTTTGCCTTGGGCTTTGCACCTGGATTCGCCTTCATGGGGCTGGTGGACGAGGTGCTGGCCGCGCCGCGCCTCGACACGCCGCGCAAACGCGTGGCGGCAGGCAGCGTTGGTATCGCCGAGCGCCAGACTGCGGCGTATCCAGTGGTATCGCCCGGTGGCTGGAACCTGATCGGCCGCACTGCGGCCAAACTGTTCGACCGCGAGCGTGACGGCTACAGCTTGATGCAGCCCGGCGACACGGTGCGCTTTGCCGCTGTGGATCACGCCGAGTTCATCGCCTTGGGCGGCGACGATACACCGCTGGAGGCCCAGGCATGAGCCGTCTACTGATCGAGGCCAGCACACCGCTGTGCCTGTTGCAGGACACTGGCCGTTTCGGCGTGAGGCATTTGGGCGTGACCCAGGGCGGCGCGGCGGATTGGCTGTCGATGGCCTGGGCCAACTGGATGTTGAACAACGCCCCAGACGCGGCGGTGGTGGAAATTACCCTCGGTGGTTTCACGGTGGTGGCCGAAGATGATTGTGTGCTGGCGCTGACAGGGGCAGACCTCGGCGCGCGGGTGGACGGTCAGCCGGTGGCGTCGTGGCGCTTTTTCAGCCTGCGCAAGGGGCAGACGCTGGCGCTCACCCAGCCTGTGCTCGGAGCGCGGGCGTACCTGGCGGCCCCCGGCGGGTTCAATGCGCCTAGAGTGCTGGGTAGCCGCTCGACGGTGGTGCGTGAAGAACTCGGAGGCCTGGATGGACGGGGACGGGCGCTGAGTCGCGGCGCCCACCTGAGCTATTCGGGCTTGGCGACGCCTCGGCCCATTCCTCGCGCGCTCATTCCGGATTTCCAGCAGGACTGCCCACTGGATTTGATCCTCGGTGCGCAAAATGGCGCGTTCAGCGGGCAAAGCCTGTACGACGCATTCAACACCGCCTGGACGCTGGACAGTCGCGCCGACCGCATGGGCATCCGGTTTCTGGGCACGGCGTTGGAATACCAGGGCCCGTCGATGATTTCCGAAGGCATTCCCCTGGGCGCCGTGCAGGTGCCGCCGGACGGCCAGCCGATTGTGTTGCTCAACGACCGGCAAACCATCGGCGGCTATCCACGCCTGGGCGCCTTGACGCCGTTGGCCCTGGCCCGACTGGCGCAATGCCTGCCGGGCGCGCAGGTGCGGTTGCGGCCGGTGGTGCAGGAGGTTGCACATCGGCAGCAGGTGGAGTGTTTGCAGGTGTTTTTGAAAGGCTAGAAGCATCGCGAGCAAGCTCGCTCCCACACTGATCTCCGTCGTACATAAGATCCCTGTGGGAGCGAGCTTGCTCGCGATGAGGCCCTTCCAGGCAATACACAACAACTATTTGGACAGAAACCGCATCCCTTCCTCCAACCCCCGCAAGGTCAACGGATACATCCGGTCTTCCACCAACTCGCGCACGATATTGGTCGAGGCGGTATAGCCCCAGGTGTCTTTCGGGTAAGGGTTGATCCAGATGAGCTTCTTGTACTTCTCCATGAAGCGCTGCATCCACACATAACCGGCTTCTTCGTTCCAGTGTTCGACGCTGCCGCCGGCCTGGGTGATTTCATAAGGGGCCATGGCTGCATCGCCGATGAAGATCACTTTGTAGTCGGCGCCGTACTTGTGCAGCAAGTCCTGGGTCGATGTGCGTTCCGAGGTGCGGCGCAGGTTGTTCTTCCACACCGATTCGTACACAAAGTTGTGGAAGTAGAAATACTCCAGGTGCTTGAACTCGGTCTTGCAGGCCGAGAACAGTTCTTCGCAGATTTTCACGTGGGCATCCATCGAGCCGCCGATGTCGAACAACAGCAACAACTTCACAGTGTTGCGTCGTTCCGGGCGCATCTGGATGTTCAGCAGGCCAGCGTCCCGGGCGGTGTGGTCGATGGTGCCGTCGATATCCAGCTCTTCGGCCGCACCCTGGCGGGCGAACTTGCGCAGGCGGCGCAGGGCGATCTTGATGTTGCGGGTGCCCAGTTCCACCTGATCGTCGAGGTTCTTGTACTCGCGCTGATCCCAGACCTTCACGGCCTTGCCCTGGCGCTTGCCAGCGTCGCCGACACGAATGCCTTCGGGGTTGAAGCCGCCGGAGCCGAACGGGCTGGTACCGCCGGTGCCGATCCACTTGTTGCCGCCGGCATGGCGTTCCTTCTGTTCTTCCAGGCGTTTCTTGAATTCTTCGATCAGTTTGTCCAGGCCACCCAGGGACTGGATCTGCGCCCGCTCTTCGTCAGTCAGCGAGCGCTCGAACTCCTTGCGCAGCCAGTCCTCGGGAATCAACGCCTGGAGATGATCGTCGAGTTTTTCCAGGCCGTTGAAGTACGCGGCGAAGGCTCGGTCGAATTTGTCGAAATGCCGTTCGTCCTTCACCAGGATCGCCCGGGACAGGTAATAGAACTCGTCCATGTCGGCGAAGATCACCCGCTGTTTCAGCGCGTTGATCAGGTCCAGCAGTTCACGCACCGATACGGGCACCTTCGCGGCGCGCATTTCATTGAACAGGTTAAGCAGCATGGCAATCGCCCTCGCTCTTGTTAAACGAAGAGGATCAGCGAGTGCCGCGGCGGCTCATGAACGCCAGGCGCTCGAGCAGTTGCACGTCCTGTTCGTTCTTGACCAGGGCCCCGGCCAGCGGCGGAATGGCTTTGGTCGGATCACGTTCGCGCAGCACCGCTTCGCCGATGTTGTCGGCCATCAGCAGCTTGAGCCAGTCCACCAGTTCGGAGGTGGAAGGTTTTTTCTTCAGGCCCGGCACCTTGCGCACATCGAAGAACACGTCCAGCGCTTCGCTGACCAGGTCTTTCTTGATGTCCGGGTAATGCACGTCGACGATTTTCTGCAGGGTGACGCGGTCGGGGAAGGCGATGTAGTGGAAGAAGCAGCGGCGCAGGAAAGCGTCCGGCAGCTCTTTTTCGTTGTTGGAGGTAATGATGATGATCGGCCGCTGCTTGGCCTTGATGGTTTCATCGGTCTCGTAGACGTAGAACTCCATTTTATCGAGTTCTTGCAGCAGGTCGTTGGGGAACTCGATGTCGGCCTTGTCGATTTCGTCGATCAGCAGGATCACCCGCTCTTCGGACTCGAACGCTTCCCAGAGCTTGCCCTTCTTCAGGTAGTTGCGCACGTCATGGACCTTGTCCACGCCCAACTGCGAGTCCCGCAGGCGGCTGACCGCGTCGTACTCGTACAGGCCCTGGTGGGCCTTGGTGGTGGACTTGATGTGCCAGGTGATCAGCCGCGCGCCGAAGGACTCAGCCAGTTGCTCGGCGAGCATGGTCTTGCCGGTGCCCGGTTCGCCCTTGACCAGCAGTGGCCGCTCCAGGGTGATGGCGGCGTTGACGGCCAGCTTCAAGTCATCGGTGGCCACGTAGGCGCGGGTGCCTTCGAACTTCATCTGTAATTCCTCGAACGGAGTCGCCGGCCTGATAAGGCAGGGCGCGCGAAATAAAAATCGTGCCCGACTATAACGCGCCGCCCCGGCGACTGTGAACGCAGACGCTGTATTCAGTCTCTGAATGGAGCGTCACATGTTGACTCAGTCTCGGCCGCTTGCCTGTGGGCAGTGGGCTGGAATGCATCGGTGGCCATGACCCGCTCTTATGGTCGTGACCCGCTTTTGTGGCGAGGGAGCTTGCTCCCGCTCGAGTGCGCAGCGCTCGCATTTTTTTGGGGCCGCTTCGCAGCCCAGCGGGAGCAAGCTCCCTCGCCACAGTTCACGGTTCACATGCCTAGTCGGTCGAAGGCGGTGGCTGCTCATAGCGGGCGTTGAACGCCTGGACGAACCCGTTGCGCAGGATCTGCAGGACGGCTTCGAAGGCGCTGATGTCCTGCTGGTGAACGTTGCCGCTGAGTTCCACCCGGGTGGCGAACTGGTTCTTGCGCTGGTTCTTGAGGGCTGTTTCACCCGCGCCGACCAGTGCTTCCCAGACTGACCGGAAGATGTTTTTGTTCTTGTTTTCCACGTCCTGTTGCCAGTCGAACACATCGACATCGCGCAGCAACGGCTTGATGTAGCCGCTGAGCTTGGCATTGTCGGCTTCAGCCTCGATCACCACATCGCCATGGCCGGCATTGAAGTCAAACTTGCCATAGGCCGCGGCGAAATCGTTCAGGCGCTTGAGTTCGATGTTCCTGGCCCGCAGGCGGAAGTCGAAATCCTCGAAGTTGCTCAACGGGTCGAAAGTGGCCTGCATCTCCAGAGGGGCGTGTTCGGCCACCAGGGCCTTGCCCTCGAAACGGGCATCGCGCTTGCCTTCGGTGTCGACCACGTTGGTCAGGTTATAGATGCTGGCATTGACGTCGGTGGCCCGCAGGTTGACCGGCGGCTTGGAGTTGAAATTGCGAAAGGTGACCTTGCCGTCCCTGATCCGCACTTCATTGAGGGTGATGGGCAGCAATTTGCCCAGTTGCTCGCGCCAGTTGGTGCCCTGGCCGGTCTGGGAGTTCTGCCGGTTGGCGCCACCGTCGACGAAGTTCACTTCAGGACGGGCGAACTCCACCTCGGCCACCACGGCATGGTCGTACCACAGCGAATGCCAGCTCACCGACAAGTCGATCAACGGCGCGTCGACAAATGGCACCGGGACCTTGCCGTCGACCTTGACGATTTTCAGGCCGTTGATCCGGTAGGCACCGCGCCAGAGCGCCAGGTCCACATCGATGACTTGGCCGCGATAGTCGCCCATGTCGGCCAGCTTGTCGTTCAGGTAGTTGCGTACCAGGTAAGGCAGGGTGAAGTGCAGGGCCACGAGCACCGCAACGATGGCGGCGAAAGTCCACAGTGGCCAGCTGTATCGGCGCTTCATGTCAGTCTCCAGCATTGTTAGAGGGACTAATGCCATTGACTGTTGTAACAACGGGAACGTTCGGTGCAACTGGACGCCCATGAGCAACAGGCATACCTTTAAACGCCTAAATTCCCGCTGCATTAAGGACCCAGCCATGAGCCGCATATTTGCTGACAACGCCCATTCCATCGGCAATACGCCACTGGTGCAGATCAACCGCATCGCCCCGCGTGGCGTGACCATCCTGGCCAAGATCGAAGGGCGTAACCCAGGGTATTCGGTCAAGTGCCGGATCGGCGCGAACATGATCTGGGACGCTGAAAGCTCGGGCCAGCTCAAGCCTGGCATGACCATCGTCGAGCCCACTTCGGGCAACACCGGGATCGGCCTGGCGTTTGTCGCCGCCGCCCGTGGCTACAAACTGATGCTGACCATGCCGGCGTCCATGAGTATCGAACGGCGCAAGGTGCTCAAGGCCCTGGGCGCGGAGCTGGTGCTCACTGAGCCGGCCAAGGGGATGAAAGGGGCTATCGAGAAAGCGGCCGAGATCCTGGCCAGCGACCCTTCCAAATACTTCATGCCGCAGCAGTTCGATAACCCGGCGAACCCGGCGATCCACGAAAAAACCACCGGCCCGGAAATCTGGAACGACACTGACGGTGCGGTCGACGTGCTGGTAGCGGGCGTGGGCACCGGGGGAACCATTACCGGGGTTTCGCGATACATCAAGAACACCTGCGGCAAACCGATCCTGTCGGTGGCGGTCGAGCCCGAGGTTTCACCGGTGATCACCCAGGCGATGGCGGGGCAGGAGATCAAGCCCAGTCCTCATAAGATCCAGGGGATCGGTGCGGGATTCGTGCCGAAGAACCTCGACCTGTCGATCGTCGATCAGGTTGAGCGGGTCACTGACGATGAGTCCAAGGCCATGGCCCTGCGCTTGATGCAAGAGGAGGGCATCCTCTGCGGGATTTCCTGTGGCGCGGCGATGGCCGTGGCCGTGCGCCTGGCGGAAAAACCGGAAATGCAGGGCAAGACCATCGTAGTGATCCTGCCCGATTCGGGTGAGCGGTATCTGTCGAGCATGTTGTTCAGCGATTTGTTTACCGAGCAGGAGACTCAGCAGTAACTGCACAGGATGTGGTGGGAGCTGTTGTGGCGAGGGAGCTTGCTCCCGCTCGACTGCGAAGCAGGCGCCTGCGACTTGATGCGTGCCGCCTGTTTGGGGGCGCTTCGCACCCCAGCGGGAGCAAGCTCCCTCGCCACAAAAAAACCTTAGTCACTTGGCGGGGTGGGCAGGATTGGGAAAATTGTTTGATCCGCGTCAGCCAAGGTTCAGCTGACGCCTGTTAAGAAGTGTTTATTACGTTTCACTCAACAATGAATATTGCGTCAGACGATTTTTAACCGGGTCATGAGTATTTAACATGGTTCGCGGCTACGTCGGGTTGTTGGCGTTGCGTTGTTTTTGGACATGGAGTTATAAAAATGACCGTCTCGTTTGTCGCCAAGGCTTCGGTGGTGCTGCTGTTCGTGGGCAGCACGCTTTACGTGCATTTGCGCGGTAAGGCGCGTTTGCCGGTATTGCGCCAGTTCGTTAACCACTCGGCTTTGTTCGCCCCCTACAATGCCTTGATGTACCTATTCTCCAGCGTGCCTTCCAAACCTTATCTGGACCGCAGCAAGTTTCCCGAGCTGGATGTGCTCAAGGACAACTGGCAGGTCATTCGCGATGAGGCCATGCACCTGTTCGACGAGGGGTATATCCGGGCCGCGGAAAAGAACAACGACGCTGGCTTTGGTTCGTTTTTCAAGAAAGGCTGGAAGCGCTTCTACCTCAAGTGGTACGACAAAGCGCTGCCGTCGGCCGAACTGCTGTGTCCCCGCACCGTCGAACTGGTCAACCAGATCCCGAATGTGCGCGGCGCGATGTTTGCCCTGCTGCCGGGCGGCAGCCACTTGAACCCCCACCGAGATCCATTTGCCGGTTCCTTGCGCTATCACCTGGGGCTGTCCACGCCCAACTCCGACCACTGCCGGATCTTCGTCGGTGGTCAGATTTATGCCTGGCACGACGGCGAAGACGTCATGTTCGATGAGACCTATGTGCACTGGGTCAAGAACGAAACGCCGCAGACCCGGGTGATCCTGTTCTGTGACGTCGAACGGCCCTTGAAAAGCCGGCTGATGACCCGCCTCAACCGCGCCATCAGTGCCTTTCTCGGGCGCGCCACCGCGCCGCAGAACCTCGACGATGAACACGTCGGTGGCATCAACCGGGCCTACGCTTGGAGCAAGTCGTTCAGTGACGGCGTGAGCGGCCAGGTCAAGCAATGGAAACGCAAGCATCCCAAGGCGTACCGGGTGCTGCGACCGGTGTTGGCCGTGGCGGTGCTGACGGCGCTTGGCTATTGGTTGTTCGGTTAAAGGCCGGCAAGCCGATGCTGTATGCGGCTATCACCGGGCTGGTGTTTGTATTTCGTAAAAGCCGTTAGCCGCTAGCGCTCTGGCAACTGTTGTATCGCTATCGCGAGCAAGCTCGCTCCCACAAGGACTGCACATGACCCTGTGGGAGCGAGCTTGCTCGCGATGGCGTTCTTTGCCGCGCCAATGAACTACCGGGCAGAAACCTCAACCGGTTTCGCCGCCCCAGGTTTCAACACCAGCCACAATGCCGCCGCAATCAACACCCCGCCATACAGATGCGCCATCCCCAGCGGCTCATCCAGCAGCAATGCGCCCCACAGCACGCCGAACGGCGGGATCAGGAAGGTCACGGTCATGGATTTGACCGGGCCGATGGAACTGAGCAGGCGGAAATAAAGAATGTACGCCAACGCGGTGCACACCAGGCCGAGCCCCAGCAGGGACAACCAGACGTTCCAGCCGCCCCAACTCGCGGGTGGCTGGCTGATGACGCTGTAGCCAAACAGCGGCAGCAAAAATACCGTGGCGCCAAACATACTGCCCAGGGCCGCAAGACGACTGTCCAGCCCGCCTTGGTGATCGAGCCAGCGGCGGGTGAGAAAACCGGCGAAGCCGTAGCAGGTGGTGGCGAGCAGGCAGGCGAGGGCGCCCATCAGCAATTGCAGGTCGAAGGCCACCGGGCCGGCACCGGTCAGGATGCCGACACCGAGCAATCCCAGGAACACGCCGCTGACCTTGGCGGTGGTGAGTTTTTCGCTGAAGAACAAGCCGCCGATCAACACCCCCATGAGCGGTGTAGTGGCGTTGAAGATCGCCGAGTAACCGGCCGGCAACACTTGGGCTGCCAGCGAATAAAACGTTGCCGGAATGCCCGAATTGATCAGGCCCAGCACCATCACGACCTTCAGCTTGCCGCGAAAATTCCAGTCGATGCGCATCAGCGCCAGGATCACCAGCAGTCCGACGAAGGCGATGGAGACACGGAAAAATGCGGTGGGGATCGTGCCAATGACGGGGGCGATAATGCGCATGAACAGGAAACTCGCCCCCCAGATGGCGGCCAGTGACAGCAAACGCAGGGTGTCGACGAGGCTCACGAGTCATTCCTTCCTTGATTGGGCGGCAAGTGTCGCCGCCCTGAATACCGATGGCAATGGTTGCGTTGCCGCGCGATTGGCCTCTAAGCTCAGTCGCCCATCACACGCACGACCCGCCGAGGTTTACCCTATGCCGCAGCCATGGCCCGCCACCGAGATCGCCCGTTCGATCCTCGACGGCTTCGACGATTATCGTGAGCATTTCCGGCAGATCACCGATGGTGCCCGTGCCCGGTTCGAGCAGGCCCGGTGGCTGGAGGCACAAGAGGCTTCGGCGGCACGGATCAATTTGTATGAAGAAAAAGTCTTCGAAACCGTGGCCCGATTGCGCACGGCCTTCGACGCCGAGTCATTGATGGATGTCAGCTGCTGGCCGCTGGTCAAAAGCGCCTACATCAGCCTGATCGATCTGCGTTTTGACGATGAACTGTCCGAGACCTGGTACAACTCGATCTTCTGCGGGCTGTTCAGTCATGACCTGATCAGCGACGGCACCATGTTCATCCACACCACCCGGCCCAGCCTGCGCCGGGCCCGCGCCGCCCAGACCCGCACCTACAAACCCCAGGGCCAATTGGACCGGATGCTGGCGAGCGTGTTTGCCGATTACCGCTTCAGCGAGGATTACGCTGACTTGCCAGGCGACCTGAAGCGCCTCGAAGCCCAACTGCGGGAAAACCTGCCGGACTGGGTCTGCAAGGACCCGGAGCTGACGGTGGAGTTGTTTTCTTCGGTGCTTTATCGCAACAAGGGCGCTTACCTGGTGGGCCGGATCTACACCCGCGATGAGCAATGGCCGCTGGTGATTCCGCTGCTGCACCGCGAAGGCCGGGGCATCCAGATCGACGCGCTGATCACCGACGAGGCGCAGGTGTCGATCATCTTCTCGTTCACCCGTTCGTACTTCATGGTGGACGTGCCGGTGCCGGCGGAATTCATCGGCTTTCTCAAGCGCATCCTGCCGGGCAAGCACATCGCCGAGCTGTACACCTCTATCGGCTTCTACAAGCACGGTAAATCCGAGTTCTACCGGGCGCTGATCAATCATCTGGCGAACACTGATGACCAGTTCATCATGGCCCCGGGCGTGCGCGGCATGGTCATGAGTGTCTTCACGCTGCCGGGCTTCAACACCGTATTCAAGATCATCAAGGACCGCTTCTCGCCGTCGAAAAACGTCGACCGCGCCACGGTGATCGAAAAGTACCGCCTGGTGAAAAGCGTCGACCGGGTCGGACGCATGGCCGATACCCAGGAGTTCGCCGATTTCCGCTTTCCCTTGAGCAAGTTCGAGCCGGCGTGCCTGGAGGAACTGCTGGAAGTGGCGGCGTCCACGGTGTCGGTGGAAGGCGACACCGTGCTGATTCGCCACTGCTGGACCGAGCGGCGCATGACCCCGCTGAACCTCTACCTGGAACACGCCAACCAAGACCAGGTGCGCGAGGCACTGGACGACTATGGCCTGGCCATCAAGCAACTGGCGGCGGCGAATATCTTTCCCGGTGACATGCTGCTCAAGAACTTCGGCGTGACCCGCCACGGTCGCGTGGTGTTCTACGACTACGATGAAATCTGCTTCCTGACCGAAGCCAACTTTCGCCACATCCCCGAGCCCCGCACCCCGGAAGACGAAATGGCCTCCGAGCCCTGGTATTCCATCGGGCCGCTGGACGTGTTCCCCGAAGAGTTCCCGCCGTTCCTGTTCGCCGATGCGGGGCAACGCAAGCTCTTCGACCAGTTGCATGGCGAGCTGTACAACGCCGATTACTGGAAAGGGCTGCAAGAGGCGATTCGTGGGGGGAAGGTGATTGACGTATTCCCGTATCGGCGTAAAGACCTGGACAGCGAATAGCCCGTCCGGCAAACGAAGTACCCCTGTGGCGAGGGAGCTTGCTCCCGCTGGGCTGCGAAGCGGCCCCAAGATCTTGCGGCTGCTGCGCAACCGAGCGGGAGCAAGCTCCCTCGCCACAACAGCATCCTTGACGCAAATCTCCTGTGGGAGCGAGCTTGCTCGCGATAGCGGTGTATCAATCAACATCAATGCACGCTGAACCACCGCCATCGCGAGCAAGCTCGCTCCCACAAGGGGGTGGCGGTGGGCTGCTTTGCGTGTTCGGCGCAATGGCCGCAAATCTGCGACAATCCGCCCCCTGCACAAACCGACGACCCTTGCGTACCTGATGACTGACCAAGCCCCCGCTATCGACAAGCTGCTGAAAAACCTCGACCACGCCATGCTCGCCGACCGTCAGCGGTTGCGGCGGCAGTTGTTCGAGCTGCGCAAGAAACCCGACGAGGCCAAGCTGGCCCAGTGGGTGACGCGCATGCAGGCGTCGTGCGATCAGGTGCTGGCGCGCAAGGCGAGCCTGCCGGTGATCCGCTACGACGACAACTTGCCGATCGCCGCCAAGCGCGACGAAATCAAGGAAGCGTTGCTCAAGCATCAGGTGCTGATCATCGCCGGCGAAACCGGCTCGGGTAAAACCACGCAGTTGCCGAAGATCTGCCTGGAAATCGGTCGCGGCCAGCATGGCTTGATCGGCCATACCCAGCCGCGCCGGATCGCCGCTCGCAGCGTGGCGAGCCGTGTCGCCGAGGAACTGGCCACGCCGTTGGGCGCGCTGGTGGGTTATCAGGTGCGGTTCGAGGACCAGAGCGACGCCAACACCCTGATCAAGCTGATGACCGACGGCATCCTGCTGGCCGAGACCCAGAACGACCGCTACCTCGAGCGCTACGACACGATCATCGTCGACGAAGCCCACGAGCGCAGCCTGAACATCGACTTTCTGCTCGGCTACCTCAAGACCCTGCTGCCGCGCCGCCCGGACCTCAAGGTCATCATCACCTCGGCAACCATCGACCTGGAGCGTTTCTCCAAACACTTCGATGACGCGCCGATCGTGGAAGTCTCGGGCCGTACTTTCCCGGTGGAAACCTGGTATCGCCCGCTGACCCTGGAGCAGGACGAGGAGGGTAATCGGGTCGAGGACGACTTGACCGTCGACCAGGCGATCCTCGCCACCCTTGATGAAATCGCCGCGTTTGAGCGCAGTGAACGCCGCAGCCCTGGGGATGTGTTGGTGTTCCTGCCGGGCGAGCGGGAGATTCGCGACGCGGCGGAGATGCTGCGCAAGGCCCAGCTCAAGCACACCGAGATCTTGCCGCTGTATGCGCGCTTGTCGCCGGCCGAACAACAGCGGATCTTCCAGTCCCACCCGGGCCGTCGCGTGGTCCTGGCGACCAACGTCGCGGAAACCTCGCTCACCGTGCCCGGCATTCGCTACGTGATTGACAGCGGCACTGCGCGCATCAGCCGCTACAGCTATCGCGCCAAGGTCCAGCGCCTGCCCATCGAAGCCATTTCCCAGGCCAGCGCCAACCAGCGCAAAGGCCGTTGCGGACGGGTTGAGCCAGGGATTTGCGTGCGGTTGTACAGCGAGGAAGATTTCCTCGGTCGGCCGGAGTTCACCGATCCGGAGATCCTGCGCACCAACCTCGCGGCGGTGATCCTGCAGATGCTGCACCTGCGCCTCGGCGAGATCACTGATTTTCCGTTCATCGAACCGCCGGACGGCAAGGCCATCAGCGACGGTTTCAATCTGCTGCAAGAGTTGTCGGCGGTGGACCGCAACAGTCAGTTGACCCCACTGGGCCGCCAATTGGCGCGCTTGCCGGTGGACCCGCGCATGGGCCGCATGCTGCTGGAAGCGGCGAAGCTGGGCAGCCTGCAGGAAGTGTTGATCGTCGCCAGCGCCATGTCGATCCAGGACCCGCGCGAGCGTCCGCCGGAGCGCCAACAGGCAGCCGACCAGGCCCATGCCCAATGGAAGGACCCGGACTCGGATTTCGCCGGTCTGGTCAATCTGTGGCGCGGTTTCGAAGAACAGCGCCAGGCCCTGACCGCCAGCCCGCTGCGCAACTGGTGCCGCAAGAACTTCCTCAACTACCTGCGCTTGCGCGAATGGCGTGATTCCCATCGTCAGTTGAGTTTGATCTGCCGCGACATGCAGTTGAGCCTCAATAAGGAGTCGGCGGATTACCCGAAACTGCACAAAGCGGTGCTCTCGGGCCTGTTGAGCCAGATCGGCCAGAAAACCGAAGACGGTGACTACCTGGGTGCCCGTCAGCGGCGCTTCTGGATTCACCCGTCATCGGGCTTGGGCAAGAAGCGTCCGCAGTGGCTGATGACCGCCGAACTGGTGGAAACCACCAAGCTGTATGCGCGCATGGTGGCCAAGATCGAGCCGGACTGGATCGAGCCGCTGGCCGGGCACCTGATCAAGAAAAACCACTTCGAACCCCATTGGGAGAAGAAGCGCGGGCAAGTGGTGGCCTATGAGCAGATCACCCTGTTCGGGCTGATCGTGGTCGGCCGCCGGCCGGTGCACTATGGGCCGGTGGATCCGGTGGTGTCGCGGGAGTTGTTCATCCGCGAGGCGCTGGTGCGTGGTGAGATCCAGTCCAAGGCCAAGTGCCTGAGCGCCAACACCCGCTTGCTGGAACAGCTCGACGAGCTGGAGGCCAAGGCCCGTCGGCGCGACATTCTGGCGGACGAAGAAACCCTGTTTGCCTTCTACGATGCGCGTTTGCCGGCCGAGATTCACCAGACCGCGACGTTCGACAGCTGGTACCGGATCAACAGCCAGAAAGACCCGCAGTTGCTGATCATGCGCGAGGAAGACGTGCTGGCCCGCGAGGCCAGCGAAGTCACCGCCGCGCATTACCCGGATACCTTGCGCGTCGGCGACCTGACCTTGCCGTTGAGCTACCACTTCGAGCCCAACCATCCCCGCGACGGCGTGACCTTGCGCGTGCCGGCACCGCTGTTGCCGATGCTGCCGCCGGAGCGCCTGGAATGGTTGGTGCCCGGAGTGATCGAGGCCAAGTGCATTGCCCTGGTGCGCAACCTGCCCAAAGCCTTGCGCAAGAACTTCGTGCCGGTGCCGGACTTCGTCAAGGCCGCGCTGCAACGCATCACCTTCGCCGAGGGTTCGTTGCCGCAATCCTTGGGCCGCGAGCTGCTGCGCATGACCGGCGCGCGAGTCAGCGACGAAGCTTGGGCAGAAGCGGCGCAGCAGGTGGAAAGCCATCTGCGCATGAACCTGGAAATCGTCGATGGCCAGGGCAAGTTCCTGGGTGAAGGCCGGGACTTGGCCGAACTGACGGCGCGTTTTGCCGAAGCCAGCCAGGCTGCCTTGGCCGTGCCGCAAACGGCCAAGAGCCAGGCGCCAGTGGAGGCGAAAATCTTCGCGCCGGTGGCCGAGAGGACCCAGCAGAAGATCGCCGGACTGTCGATGACCGTCTACCCAGCGCTGGTGGAAGAGGGCGGCGTGGTCAAGGAAGGCCGCTTCCCGACCCCGGCCGAAGCCGAGTTCCAGCATCGCCGCGCCTTGCAGCGCTTGTTGATGCAGCAATTGGCGGAGTCGGCGAAGTTCCTGCGTGGCAAGCTGCCGGGGCTCACGGAACTGGGCTTGCTGTACCGCGACTTGGGCCGCATCGACAGCCTGGTGGAAGACATCCTGCTGGCCAGCCTGGACAGTTGCGTGTTGGACGGCGAGGAAAGCCTGCCCCGTGACGGCGCCGCGCTGGCCTCCCTGGCCGAGCGCAAGCGTGGCGGCTGGACCGAGCACGCCGAACGCCTGGCGAAGCTGACCCTGGACATCCTCAAGCTCTGGCATGGCCTGCAAAAACGCTTCAAGGGCAAGATCGACTTGGCCCAGGCCGTGGCGCTGAACGACATCAAGCAGCAGCTCAGCCACCTGGTGTACCCGGGCTTCGTGCGCGAAACCCCGCATCAATGGCTCAAGGAACTGCCACGCTACCTCAAGGCCATCGAACAACGTTTCGAGAAACTGGGCAGCCAAGTGCAGAAGGACCGGGTCTGGAGCGGCGAGTTGTCGAACCTCTGGGCCCAATACCAGGCCCGTGCCAGCAAACATGTCCAGGAAGGCAAGCGCGATCCGCAGCTGGAGCTGTACCGCTGGTGGCTGGAGGAATACCGGGTGTCGCTGTTCGCCCAGCAGTTGGGGACCAAAGTGCCGATTTCCGACAAGCGCCTGAGCAAGCAGTGGGGGCTGGTGGAGGGTTGATCGTACAAGCCGGGTAAGCGCCACTTTCCCCTGTGGGAGCGAGCAGGCTCGCTCCCACAGGATTTTTGTCGTATGTAAGGGAGAATGGGCCAAACGCCAGCGTTTATGGCAAACTTCGCGCCTATAAATGCCGGTCCCGTGGTTTTGAGCTTCACTGCCCCGGGCGGATCGGAATAAAGCACTGCCAGGTCTGCTTCCCCTGGATGGGAAAAGACCCTTTGTGTATTGGTACGTCGGTGCCAATGCTTTCTGCCTGAACAGATCAGAGACACGACCATGCATAACGTCGTCATCAGCGGCACCGGCCTTTACACCCCGGCCAACAGCATCTCCAACGAAGAGCTGGTGCAATCTTTCAATACCTATGTCACGCAGTTCAACGCCGACAACGCCGAGGCCATCGAGCGCGGTGAAGTCGAGGCATTGACCGAGTCCAACGCCGCATTCATCGAAAAGGCCTCTGGTATCAAGAGCCGCTTTGTCATGGACAAGGACGGCATCCTCGACCCGCAACGCATGGCGCCGCGTCTGCCGGAGCGTTCCAACGACGAATGGTCGGTGCTCTGCGAAATGGCCGTCGGTGCCGCCAAGCAGGCCTTGGAACGCGCCGGCCGCACTGCCGCCGATATCGACGGCGTGATCGTCGCCTGTTCCAACCTGCAGCGCGCGTATCCGGCCATCGCCATCGAAGTCCAGGAAGCCTTGGGCATCGAAGGTTTTGGCTTCGACATGAACGTGGCCTGTTCTTCCGCGACGTTCGGCATCCAGGCCGCGGCCAACAGCGTGCAGCTTGGCCAGGCCCGGGCGATCCTGATGGTCAATCCGGAAGTGTGCACCGGCCACCTGAACTTCCGCGATCGCGATAGCCACTTCATCTTCGGCGATGCGGCCACCGCCGTGATCATCGAACGGGCTGACCTGGCGACCTCGCCGTACCAGTTCGACGTGGTCAGCACCAAGCTGCTCACCAAGTTCTCCAACAACATCCGCAACAACTTCGGCTTCCTCAACCGCGCCGCCGAAGAGGGCATCGGCAGTCGCGACAAACTGTTCGTCCAGGAAGGCCGCAAGGTTTTCCGCGACGTCTGTCCGATGGTGGCCGAGCTGATCGCTGCCCACCTGGAAGAAAACCAGCTGAACGTCGGCGAAGTGAAGCGCTTCTGGCTGCACCAGGCCAACCTCAGCATGAACCACCTGATCGTGCGCAAGTTGCTGGGCCGCGAAGCTACCGAAGAGGAAGCGCCAGTGATCCTCGACCGCTACGCGAACACCAGCTCGGCGGGCTCGGTGATTGCATTCCACAAATACCAGGATGATCTGCCCAGCGGCTCGGTCGCCGTGCTCAGCTCGTTCGGCGCTGGGTATTCGATTGGTAGCGTGATTTTGCGTAAGCATTGATCGGGTCTGGCTCAGCTTTCATCTGGGCTGGTTCCGCTTTTGTGGCGAGGGAGCTTGCTCCCGCTGGGCTGCGAAGCGGCCCCAGGATTTTGCGGTTGCTGCGCAACCGAGCGGGAGCAAGCTCCCTCGCCACAACGGCACCACCCGTCCATTAGGCAACGGGGCGTTGAATGACAGTCACCGATGACACCCAACTGCTCAAACGCCTCCTGGCCGGCGAGCAGCAGGCCTACAAGGAACTGGTCAGCACCTACCAGGGCCCCATGCGCGCCGTGGCCTATGCCATCGTCGGTAGCCGCCATGCCGACGAAGTGGTGCAGGACGCGTGGCTGTCGGTGGTGCGCAATCTCAATGGTTTCCAGGGCCGATCCAGCCTCAAGACCTGGCTGCTGACCATCACCGCTAACGCCGCCAAGGGCCGTTACAAGCAGAACCGCCGGGAAGTGCTGCTCGATGATCTGCCGTCGCCCCACGGCACCCTGGGCGATGATCGCTTCGCCGCCGATGGCCATTGGCTGCTGGCGCCGTTCGCCTGGCACCAGGACACACCGGAGGCGTTGCTCACAATGAGCGAACTGCGCGATTGCCTCGAACACACGTTGCTCAGCCTGTCGGAACTGCAAAGCAGCGTATTGACCCTGCGTGAACGCCAGGGGCTGGAGCCGGAAGAGATCTGTAATCTTCTCGACATCTCGCTCTCCAACGTACGCGTGCTGTTGCATCGCGCTCGGCTTAAGGTCTTCGCGACCGTAGAACATTTCGAGGAAACCGGCGAATGCTGACCTGCAAGGAACAAGTGGCGCGCTCCAGCGATTATCTCGACGGCCAACTGAGCTTCCGTGAGCGCCTGATGGTGCGTCATCACTTGATGTTCTGTGCCCATTGCCGACGATTCATCCGCCAGATGCGTCTGATGCAGGCGACCCTCAAAAAGCTTCCTGAAGCCCCGATTCCCGACCTGGATCACCTCGCCGAGAAACTCGCCTCCGAGCGTCGCCGAAACATCCGCTGAGCCCTGAGAACCATGTCCCCTTGTGGGAGCGAGCTTGCTCGCGATGGCGGCGTATCAGACAACGAATCTGTCACTGACATACCGCCATCGCGAGCAAGCTCGCTCCCACAAGGGGTTTGCCGTTGCGCTGGTTATTCCCATTCGAAGTAAAAAGTTCCCCTGTCATAAAATCTTTATCTGACAGCAACTGCGCTGACACAACCCCTCGCCAAGATCCCCTCCAACACCAGCGGGCTCAGTTCCGCGTGTTTTCTAACGGCATAGACTACCAACAGGGGAATTCTTCGATGATCCGCAAGCACTTCGCAGGTGTTGCCGCCAGCGCACTGGCCATGGCAGTAACCGCCCAGGCTTTCGCCGGCACCGTCACCACCGACGGCGCCGATATCGTGGTTAAAACCAAGGGCGGCCTTGAGGTCGCTACCACTGATAAAGAGTTCAGCTTCAAGCTCGGTGGTCGTTTGCAGGCTGACTACAGCCAGTTCAACGGTATCTACACCGACAATGGCGACAAAGCCGACGCCGCTTACATCCGCCGTGGCTTCTTGGAGCTGTCCGGCGTGCTGTACACGGATTGGGCCTACACCCTCAACTACGATTTCTCCCACAACAGCGGCGACTCCGATAACGGCTACTTCGACGAAGCGTCCCTGGCCTACAACGGCTTCAAGCCGGTCTCGATCAAGGTCGGTCGTTTCGACCCCGACTTCGGCCTGGAAAAAGCCACCAGCTCCAAGTGGGTGACTGCTCCTGAGCGCAACGCCGCCTACGACCTGATCGACTGGGCCAACGGCCACCAGAACGGTCTGGGCATCCAGGCTTCCAGCACCTTCGCCGATTCGTTCTACGCCTCGGCCGGTGTGTTCAGCAAGGACACCGACGACACTGACGGCAACAGCATCAAGCAAGCCAACGGTCGTTTCGTATTCGCCCCGATGCACGAGGCCGGCAACGTGTTGCACTTCGGCTTGAACGTGGCCTCGCGCGACGTCTCCGACACCGCGTTCGACGCCCGTTATCGCTCCCGTCTGGGCATGCGTGGTGTTGAAACCCTCGGCGGCAACGATGCCGGCCCTAACGGTAACCGTCCGGTACTGGGCGGCGCCAACAACTCGCCGGCCGGCTCGTACGACACGGATACGGCTTACGGCCTGGAAGCCGCTTTCGCCATGGGGCCTGCGTCGATCCAGGGTGAATACATTTCCCGCAAGACCAAGGCTGACAGCGACGCCTTCGAAGACCTCAAGGGTCACGGCTTCTACGTCCAGGGCGCCTACACCATCACCGGCGAGTCCCGTGGTTATAAAGTCGGCAAGTTTGACGCGATCAAACCCCAGAACAAGTCCATCGGCGCGTGGGAAGTGTTCTACCGCTTCGACAGCATGACCGTCGAAGACGACAACATCACCACTGCCTCCGCCACCCGCGACGTGGGCGATGCCGAAGCCAAGGTGCACAACCTGGGCGTGAACTGGTACGCCAACGAGGCGGTGAAAATCACTGCCGCTTACGTCAAGGCCAAGACCGACAACGTCACCAACGCCAATGGTGATGACGATGGCAAAGGTGTGGTTGTTCGTGCCCAGTACGTATTCTAAGTTGTGCTGATCTGATACAGCGTTCTTGCTTCATCCGTTAAAGCTCCTTTGAACCCCGCCTTTGGTGGGGTTTTTTTTGCTCCGCATTTGCCTGAAGTGCTGTATGGGCAATCACCTGTCAACCCTGACAGTTTCGTGGCATTTGAAAAGAGTGCTTACTTTGTCCAGCCGCAGAACGACGGGCAGCGTCTGGGGGCTGGGCAGTACTCGCATTGCTTGTCGAAATGAAGCGCCTGAGCGGTCCATGACAATCACCGGTGAAGATGGAGAGCAACATGGCTGGTCCAGATAAAAAAGAGCAACTTGCATCCAATGAATCCTCTCCTGAGGCCGATGCTTCGTCCGGCGAACCGGCTTTCAGCTTCCACTATGACGCACTGGACACGTTGGCTGGACGCAGTACTTCGAGCGGTAAAGAGCACCGGTTCTACCGCCACGATGAACTGGCGAACGAGATCCTGGGGGGCGTCAGCCGTACCTTCCTGAGGGCCGAGGGCATCGTGCTGGCCGAGCAGCAGACCGGCGGTGAGCCAACGCCCCGTTTGCTGGCGGGGGATGACAAGAACAGCGTGCTGGTTGAGGTCAGTCAGGATGCTATCAAGGCAATCGCGTATTCAGCATACGGTCATCGCATGGATGACGCATCGGTGAGAAGCCCACTGGGTTATAACGGCGAGCGACGTGAGACACAAACCGGTTGGTACTTGTTGGGTAATGGTTATCGAGTCTTCAATCCGCTGTTGATGAGGTTCCACAGTCCGGACAGCTTGAGCCCTTTTGGTAAGGGGGGATTGAATGCGTATATGTATTGTGTGGGGGATCCTATTAATAATTTGGATCCGACGGGGCATACTGTCTTTGGATTTTTCTCACGTGGTTTCAGAGGTCTATTCGGATCAAATAGAATTACCACTGCAACTCCGGGTGCTCAGAAGCTGCCCAGAGTTCTCCGCCTCAATCCGCATGAAAAAACTAGGCCGACGAGCCTGCTGCCTATTAGGCCTAAAGATGTCAATAATTTGGAGAGGAGGGCAGACTTGCAGTTGGAATTCGCTGCGCAGTTTAAAGGTAAGAATGAAACAAAATATTCTATGTATAAGGAATATTATGCAGAGGACTCTAAGGCGCATGCCTTTGCTAAAGAGCATCGAGGTGAAAAGTTGATAACGAAATATGGGCGACAAGCAGCCAAAAGATCTGCAAAAAGAATGGCTAGATTAGAAAATATGCAAGTTGAAGAAAAGAAGGCTGTTTTTTTAGACTGGCAAGCCAACTCCGATCAGCAAATGAGAGCTGTCCAGCGCGGTCCGGGTGAAGTCAGGAGTTATCTGGGCGTTGATAATATGGAAAGAATACGGAAGGAGAGAAAATAACTAACATTTCAAAAATTTAGCGACAAGGAATGACAATTGCCAACCAGTTTGGATGAGTGATCCATTACAGCCGTCGAAAAAATGTCTGTTGCTCGGTAATACCCAGTCCCGATCGGCGATACTAGTCCCATCCGCCGCCTGGATATCGAGGAATCGCATGCCGCTTCACGTTTTAGACAGTCTGTCTGCCGTTGCGCCTGATGAATGGGACGCCTTGGTACCCGCCAACCAACCGTTCCTGCGCCACGCCTTCCTGAGCACCCTGGAAGACAGCGTCAGCCTGGGCCCGCAATCCGGTTGGCAAGCGGAGCATCTGCTGCACATCGAAGACGGACGCCTGCTCGCAGCCTTGCCCAGTTACCGCAAGTGGCATTCCTACGGTGAATACGTGTTCGACCACGCCTGGGCCGATGCCTGCGCCCGAGCCGGGATCGAATATTACCCCAAGTTGCTGACGGCGGTGCCGTTCAGTCCGGTCAGTGGCCCGCGACTGCTGGCGGCGCGGGTCGAGGATGGTCTGGAGCTGCTGGGCAGCCTGCCGGGTTATCTGGAGATCGAAGGGCTTTCCAGCGCTCACATCAACTTCACCGATGCCTTCACCGACGCGGCGCTGGCCGGGCAGGAGGGGTGGCTGCAGCGAATTGGCTGCCAGTACCACTGGCAAAACCGTGGTTATCGGGACTTCCAGGACTTTCTTGATGCCCTCAGTTCTCGCAAGCGCAAGCAGATGCGCAAGGAACGTGAACAAGTGGCGGGGCAGGGCATCGAGTTTGAATGGCTCGAAGGTCAGCAACTGGACGAGGCCCAGTGGGATTTTGTCTACGCCTGTTACGCCAACACTTACGCGGTGCGTCGGCAGGCACCGTACCTGACCCGGGCGTTCTTCAGTCTGCTGGCCGAGCGTATGCCCGAGGCCATTCGTGTGGTGCTGGCCAAGCAAGGTTCACGGCCGGTGGCGATGGCGTTCAGCCTGGTGGGCGGCGACAGTTTCTACGGGCGTTACTGGGGCTGCCTGGCGGAGTTTGACCGCCTGCACTTCGAGACCTGTTTCTATCAAGGCATGGATTACGCGATTGCCCATGGCTTGCAGCGCTTCGATGCCGGGGCCCAGGGCGAGCACAAGTTGATTCGCGGGTTCGAGCCGGTGATTACCCGCTCGTGGCATTATTTGCGTCATCCCGGTTTGAAAGCCGCAGTTGAAGATTTTCTCGCCCGGGAACAGGAGGGGGTGCTGGCGTACGCCGAGGAGGCGAAAACAGCACTGCCTTATCGGCAGTGCTGATCTTCGCAGGTATGGCTCAGCGGGTTTCCTGGCCCAGCCAGCGGTAGGAGATACCGCCGATGACCGCGCCCAGCAGTGGTGCGACCCAGAACAGCCACAGTTGCTCGATGGCCCAGCCGCCGACGATCAACGCCGGACCGGTACTGCGGGCCGGGTTGACCGAAGTGTTGGTGACCGGGATCGAGATCAGGTGAATGAGCGTCAGGGCCAGGCCGATGGCAATCGGTGCCAGCCCGGCCGGGGCACGTTTATCGGTGGCGCCGAGGATGATCAGGATGAACATCGCCGTCATGACCAGCTCGGTCACAAAACCTGCCGCCATCGAATACCCACCGGGCGAATGCTCGCCATAGCCGTTTGACGCCAGGCCGGATGCGGCCAGGTCAAACCCTTCCTTGCCGCTGGCGATGAAGTAGATCAGCGCGGCGGCCAGCACCCCGCCGATGACCTGGGCGATGATGTAGGCAGGCAATTCCTTGGCCGGAAACCGTCCTCCTACGTACAAGCCCACCGACACCGCCGGGTTGAGGTGGCAACCCGAGATATGACCGATGGCGAAGGCCATGGTCAACACCGTCAGGCCGAACGCCAGGGCAACCCCCAGCACGCCAATCCCGGAGGCGGCCAATACCGCGCTGCCGCAGCCGCCCAATACCAGCCAGAACGTACCTAGCAACTCAGTCGCAGAACGTTTGAATAAAGACATAAGCATCCTTGAAAAACAGTCGTGATAATCGGTTATGCATCCAGCAGAATTACGACAGGTTCATCTCCAGAACCTGAGCTGAGTACAGCAGAGCGTTGCGACAAATCCAGCGGCATTAAAAAACCGCCAGCGTCATGGACTGTGGCGGTTTTGGCCTTGGTCGGCGGGGAGTATGTTGCGGCTGTTCGGGCTGGATGGATCCTGGACAGAATTTTTCAGAAAGGCCTTGGGGCTGCACTCCGCAGAAGTAGAGCAGGGAGCGGTCAGCTTTTGTGGCGAGGGGATTTAGCGAAACGTCGCACCGCCCCGCTGGGCTGCGCAGCAGCCCCAACACGCCTGAGTTCCACCCGGCTCGATGGGGTGATGCTCGGATTTCCGGGGGCGCTTCGCACCCCAGCGGGAGCAAGCTCCCTCGCCACGGGGGCGGTGGTGTCTGGTTGATTCAGTCGATCCCCACGAACCCACCCGTCTGGTGCTGCCACAACCGCGCATACAACCCACATGAGCCAGCAGTTCGTATCGGCAGTGCCAGGCTTGCTGGCTGACACCGAACCCTGTGGCGAGGGAGCTTGCTCCCGCTGGGCTGCGCAGCAGCCCCAACAAGCCTGAGTTCCACCCGGCTCGATGGGGTGATGCTCGGATTTCCGGGGGCGCTTCGCACCCCAGCGGGAGCAAGCTCCCTCGCCACGGGGGCGGTGGTGTCTGGTTGATTCAGTCGATCCCCACGAACCCACCCGTCTGGTGCTGCCACAACCGCGCATACAACCCACCATGGGCCAGCAGTTCGGCATGGCTACCGGTTTCGGCAATGCGGCCGTTTTCCAGCACCACCAGTCGGTCCATTCGGGCGATGGTGGAGAGGCGGTGGGCGATGGCGATTACGGTCTTGCCTTGCATCAGCGTCTCGAGGCTTTCCTGGATCGCCGCCTCGACTTCCGAGTCCAGCGCGGAGGTCGCTTCGTCCATGATCAGGATCGGCGCGTCCTTGAGCAGCACCCGCGCGATAGCGATGCGCTGGCGCTGGCCGCCGGACAGCTTCACGCCGCGCTCGCCCACGTGGGCGTCGAAGCCGGTGCGGCCTTCGGCGTCCGACAGCAACGGAATGAACTCATCGGCGCGGGCCTTGCGCACGGCTTCCCAGAGTTGTGCGTCCGTGGCGTCGGGCTTCCCGTAAAGCAGGTTGTCGCGAATCGAGCGGTGCAGCAGCGAGGTGTCCTGGGTGATCATGCCGATGCGCTCGCGCAGGCTTTCCTGGCCGACTTCGGCGATGTCCTGGCCGTCGATGAGGATGCGCCCGCCCTGCACGTCATAGAGGCGCAGCAGCAGGTTGACCAATGTGGACTTGCCCGCGCCGGACGGGCCGATCAGGCCGATTTTCTCGCCGGGCTTGATGGTCAGGTTGAGGTCGCCGATCACACCGCTTTTCTTGCCATAGTGGAAATCCACGTGCTCGAAACGCACCTCGCCGCGAGCGACCGCCAAGGGCTTGGCCTGGTCGCGATCGGTGACGCTGACCGGTTGGGCGATGGTCTGCAGACCGTCCTGGACCATGCCGATGTTTTCGAAGATGCCGTTGACCACCCACATGATCCAGCCGGACATGTTGACGATGCGGATCACCAGTCCGGTGGCCAGGGCAATGGCGCCCACGCTGATCAGCGACTGGGTCCACAGCCACAGCGCCAGCGCCGTGGTGCCAACGATCAGCAGCCCGTTCATGCTGGTGATGACCACGTCCATGCTGGTCACTACCCGCCCGGCCAACTGGGCTTTTTCGGTCTGTTCCTGGATCGCTTCGCGGGCGTATTGCTGCTCGAAGTTGGTGTGGGCGAACAGCTTCAGGGTGGTGATGTTGGTGTAGCCGTCGACGATCCGGCCCATGAGTTTGGAGCGCGCATCGGACGACACCACCGAACGTTCCTTGACCCTCGGTACGAAGTAGCAGAGGGCGCCGATGTAGGCGGCGATCCACATCAGCAGCGGGATCATCAGGCGCCAGTCGGCTTCGGCGAACAGCACCAGGGAACTGACGGCGTAGATCAGCACGTGCCACAACGCATCCACGGCCTGTACTGCCGAGTCGCGCAGGGAGTTGCCAGTCTGCATGATGCGCTGAGCAATGCGCCCGGCGAAGTCGTTCTGGAAGAAGTTCAGGCTCTGCTTGAGCACGTAGCTGTGGTTCTGCCAGCGGATCAGGCTGGTCATGCCGGGGCTCAGGGTCTGGTGCACCAGCAGGTCATGCAGGGCCACGAAGATCGGTCGAAAGACCAGCGCCACCACCGCCATCCAGGCCAGCTCCACACCGTGGATCTTGAAGAAGTCCACATTTGGCGTGCCCTGGGTCAGGTCGATGATGCGGCTCAGGTAGCTGAACAGCGCCACTTCGATCAGCGCGCCGATCAGGCCCACCACCAGCAGCACGGCGAAGCTGGGCCAGACTTGTTTCAGGTAATAGGTGTAGAAGGGCAGGACCCGGTTCGGCGGGGCCGAGGTCGGGGCGTCGCGGAAGATATCGATCAGTGTTTCGAAACGGCGATAAACCATGGGGTACATAGCAGCCCGGGCGAGGGCTCTCCTTTTTTCCTGTGAGCGGCGCGCGACCGGCGCCGCTCAGGCTTGCCCTGTGCGGTTTAGTCGATGCGCTTGGCCGACTTGATGATCACAGGGTCGATCGGCACGTTTTGCATGCCTTGCTTGGTGGTGGCCTGGGAGTTGACGATGATGTCCACCACGTCCATGCCCTTGACCACTTTGGCGAATACCGCGTAACCGGCGTCACGGCCCGGGTCGAGGAATGCGTTGTCGGCCACGTTGATGAAGAACTGGCTGGTGGCCGAGTCCGGGTTGGACGTGCGAGCCATCGACAAGGTGCCGCGAACGTTGTGCAGGCCATTGCTGGCTTCGTTCTTGATGGGTGCCTTGGTTTCTTTTTGCTGCATCTGTGCCGTGAAACCGCCGCCCTGGGCCATGAAACCCGGGATCACGCGGTGAAAGATCGTGCCGTTGTAGAAGCCGCTGTCCACGTACTCAAGGAAGTTCTTGGTACTGATGGGGGCTTTGACCGGGTCCAGTTCGATTTCGATCTGGCCGTTGGTGGTTTCCAGCAACACGTGAGGCGCTGGCGCGGCCATCAGGTTGGCGGCAAACAGTACGGTACCGGCGGCGAGGGCGATTTTTTTCAGCATGGGGTCAGTGATCCTGAGTGGTGGAATCGGTTGCGGTCAAAAAGTCGAGCAGGGTTTGATTGAAACGTTCGGGTTGATCCAGCGGGGTAGCGTGCCGTGAGTCGGCGATGACCACCAGCCGTGCATCGGGCAGCAGTTTTACATAGGCTTCTTTCAGCGCCACCGGGGTGTAGTCGTGGTCGGCGCAAATGACCAGGGTTGGACAGGCGACCTGCGACAGTCGTTCCTGCACGCCCCAGCCGACGATGGCATCGAAGCTGGCGAGATAAGCATGTTTGTCGTTTTTTGCCCAGCGCCGAGCCATTTCCAGGCGTAACTCGGTTTGTTCGGGCTTGGGAAACAGCTTGGCGCCCAGGGCCTTGCCAATGGTTTCCAGGCTGAGAATGCGCATCAGGCTCCAGCGCTTGAACCATTGCCAGCAGTCGTCGGGCGTGCGGACTTTGACTTCCGGCGCGCTGTTGACGATGCACAGGCTCTTGACGAGGCCGGGGTGGTCCACCGCCAGTTGAAAGCAGATCATGCCACCCATGGACCAGCCCACCAGATGCACCGGACCCAGGTCCAGATGTTCGATCAGGGCGACCAGGTCGGCGCTGAAGCCTTCGATGCTGTAGCGCTCGCGCGGCTTGTCGGAACGCCCGTGGCCGCGCACGTCCACCACGATCAGGTGGTAGCGGGCGGACAACACCGGGATCTGCTTTTCCCAGTCGCGGGTGCTGGAGCCCAGGCCATGGACCAGCAGCAAGGGGGCGCCGTGGCCATATTCCTCATAGTGCAGGTTACAACCTTCGTGTTCGAAATAGGCCATCGGCGAAGTCCTTGTCAGGCTTGTTCAGGGGCGGCGAACGGTGCATCCAGCGGCGCGGTGTCGAAAGTGCGCAGCAGTTCGATAAGGATTTGCGTGGCCGGACCCAGGGGTTTTTCCTTGTTTGAATACAAATAGAAGCTCGGGTTGCGACTGCCACCCTGATCCAAGGGTAGACGTTTGAGCGTGCCTTCCCGCAGTTCCCGCTCGATCATGTGCCGGGGCAGCCAGGCGAAGCCCAGGCCGCTGCCGACGAACGTCGCGGCGGTGGCCAGGCTGCCGACGGTCCAGCGCTGCTCTGCGCCAAGCCAGCCGACGTCCTTGGGTTGCTGGCGGCCGGAGTCGCGGATCACCACTTGCAACTGGCTTTCCAGGTCCTGGAACGTCAGCTCGCGATTGTGCCGGTGCAGGGCGTGTTCGGGATGGGCCACCGCGACGAACTCCACGTCGCTCAATTCTGCGCCCAGGTAACCCGGAATGCTGAAGCCGCTGATAGCCAGGTCGGCCACGCCTTCAAGCAACACTTCCTCCACCCCCGACAACACTTCTTCACGCAGCCGCACCCGGCAGCCTCGGCTTTGCGGCATGAACGCAGTCAAGGCGCGCACGAGGCGGGCGGTGGGGTACGCGGCATCGACCACCAGGCGCACCTCTGCTTCCCAGCCTTGCTCCATGTGATGGGCCAGGTCCTCCAGTTGGCTCGCCTGTTTCACCAGTTGCCGGGAGCGACGCAGCAACACGCCGCCGGCTTCGGTCAACACGGCCTTGCGCCCGTCGATGCGCAACAACGGCACGCCGAGTTGATCCTGCATGCGGGCCACGGTGTAGCTCACCGATGACTGGGAGCGATGTAGCACTTCGGCGGCTTGGGCGAAACCACCATGGTCCACCACGGCCTGCAGTGTTCGCCATTGATCAAGGGTCACGCGGGGCGCTTTCATATTGGGCTTCTCTTGTCCTAAGCTGGCGGTCCCTTGGTGGAGACTGCCGAATGAAGAAAATCTGTTGTGCGCTGCTCGCCCTGTTGCCGCTGACTGCGTTTGCGTACCCGATCGATGTGGAGAAACACCTCAACGGCCTGAGCATCGACTACACCGCCTATGACACCGATGCCGACATCGGTTCCATCCAGGTCAACAACTACGGCGGCACGGACGCGGCCTGCACCGTGGTGTTCCGCAACGGTCCCGAAGCGCCTCGCACCCGCAAGATCGAAGTCGCCGCCGGCAAGTTCAAGAACGCCACCGCCAAGTTCAACCGCAACATCATCAAGCTGCGCATCGAGCTGACGTGTAAGCCGAAGTAACCCCGCGCGGGGCTGCGACAGAACGCATGCTCCGCTTATAAACGAAAATATCGATGCTTTGCAGCAATTATTTGCGCTTTTTCATCGATATGGTCACGTTTAATCTTCACTCCATCGACTGACAACATTCTCAGATGGAGCCTACATCCCATGTCCCGCGTTCTGATCATCGAAAGCAGTGCCCGCCAGCAAGACTCGGTTTCCCGTCAACTGACCCAGACGTTCATCAGCCAGTGGAAAGCCGCGCACCCAGCTGATGAAATCAATGTTCGTGACCTGGCCGTGAACCCGGTACCGCACCTGGATGCCCATTTGCTGGGTGGCTGGATGAAGCCTGCCGAGCAGCGCAACGACATCGAAAACGCCTCGCTGGAGCGCTCCAACGAATTGACCGATGAGTTGCTGGCCGCCGACGTACTGGTGATGGCTGCGCCGATGTACAACTTCGCCATCCCCAGCACCTTGAAGGCCTGGCTCGACCACGTGCTGCGTGCTGGCGTGACCTTCAAATACACCCCCACCGGCCCCCAGGGCTTGCTGGCGGACAAGCGCGCTTTCGTGCTGACCGCTCGCGGGGGCATTCATGCCGGTGGCAGTACCGACCATCAGGAACCCTACCTGCGTCAGGTCATGGGCTTCATTGGCATCCACGACGTGACCTTCATCCATGCCGAAGGCATGAACCTGGGCGGCGACTTCCAGGAGAAGGGGTTGAATCAGGCCAACGCCAAACTGTCCCAAGTCGCCTGATCTGTTAATCCTCGGGTAATCGCCAGGTGGTCTAGTGGCCTGGCGCTTCCCTTCAAACCGTTTTGCGCATCGAACCTCCCTTTGCACTTGTTGCTCCTGAGTGCAGTAGCCCGATTGAACGCTTTAGCGAGATCGGGCTTTTTTTTGGACTGGAAATAGCCCCCACTTAAATGGGCCCGAGGCTAAATCCACGGCGCAGGGAAATGTATTGATCGGAGCCTCAGTCAGATTTTGACAAAGTCTCCCCAGTCCCGCTGTGGTAGGCTATTTCGCAAATCGAAAACACCTTCGTAAACACGAAAAACTGGCGCTTCGGTCAAGTAAGTCTTGCCGTCAATACTTGCAGAAAGTGAAAACGATCCCTGCTTGAAATTACAGTATGGAGGCTGTGATATGTTCAAAGTCAGACGGAAAACTT
Organism: Pseudomonas sp. G2-4; assembly: GCF_030064125.1. Classification (NCBI taxonomy): domain Bacteria; kingdom Pseudomonadati; phylum Pseudomonadota; class Gammaproteobacteria; order Pseudomonadales; family Pseudomonadaceae; genus Pseudomonas; species Pseudomonas sp. G2-4. The sequence goes on from NZ_CP125957.1 coordinate 1,614,903, forward strand.
GGGCTTTATTCTTGGCTTATCTCATCGGGGCCAGTGGCTATATCTATTACCTGTATGTCGAGACTCAAGACGTTCTCACTGACAACGTTAATAGCAAATTGCTGCATGCCGCGTTGGGCGCTTCGGCCATCCTCGGTGACCGTTACCACGACAATCTGATCGACAAACAATCCAAAACGCCAGCGCAAGACTGGGATGCCATTCAGCGGCTCTCCAGCTTCAATGAGTCCATGGGCACGGCTTTTGTCTACAGCGTGGTTAAACGCGCTGGAAAGGCTTATCTGATCAGTTCCAGCGCATCACCAGAAGAAATTCAAGAGAAGAATTTCGTGCGCTTTTTTGATCCTTATCCAGATGCCAGCCAGGCATTACTTGATAGTTTTGAGCGCACCGAGCCGACCTGGATCGACTATTCGGATCATTGGGGGGACTTTCGCGCCGTCTTCGTCCCCTTAAAGTCCCAAGACGGCACGGTGTATGTTGTCGGCGCGGAAATTACGTTGGCGGACTACTATCAACAACTTAATCAGGACTCCCTGTACCACATTATCCTGGCCATTCTGGTGTTTCTCGCTTTCAGTCTTTTGCGCATGCGCGCTCATCTCCAGCAATTGCAAATAAACGAAAAAATATTGAATCAGGCCAAAAATGCCGCCGAGGATGCCGATCGCTCAAAAACCAGATTCCTGGCGACCATGAGTCATGAAATCCGCACCCCCATGTACGGCGTCATCGGCGCCACCGAGTTACTCGCCCGGTCTGCCCTGGACCCCGAGCAGCGCGGTCTGCTGACAACGATTCATTCCAGCGGACGGACCCTGCTCTCTCTGATCGACAACATTCTCGACCTTGCGAAAATCGAAGCGGGCAAACTTGAATTGAAACCGCGTGTTTTCGAAGTGAGAACACTGGTTTCATCCATTATTGAAATGATCCGGCAGAATATTCAGGACAAACCCATTGTACTGGAGGCTCAGTTCTCTCCGGACGTACCGCCCTTGGTCAAAACCGATATCGATTGCCTTCGCCAGATATTGACCAACTTGTTGGGCAATGCCGTCAAATTCACCGAGGCCGGAAAAGTATCACTCCTGGTCAGCGCCAGCGGCTACGGTCCTCAAGCCCGGCTCGATTTTTCCATACGCGATACCGGCATAGGCATCCCGCTGGAACGGCAAGACAGCCTGTTCAAACCCTTTGCCCAGTTTAAAGAGCCCGTCAGCCAGCGCTTTACCGGGAGTGGGCTGGGCCTTTCAATCTGTAAGACTCTGGTCGAGGCGCAGGGCGGGACTTTAACCTTCACTAGTCAGCCTGGCGTTGGATCGACGTTCTGTTTCTCACTGCCCATGGCGCTTTTTTCAACCCGGGAAATACCCACCGGGGACGATTCAGCGGCGGTGGGTTTCGACTCATCTTTTGCTGTGGATTACCCGCTCGATATCCTGCTGGTGGAGAATCATTCCCTGAGCCAGAAAGTGGCCACGGCGATGCTGCAAGAGTTGGGTTACGCGCCCGACCTTGCGTCAGATGGACTGGAGGCGGTCAACCGATGCATGACTTCGACTCCGGAGGTCATCTTCATGGACATCAACATGCCGGTCATGGATGGGCTGGAGGCCGTGCGTAAAATCCGCGAACTACCACGGGGCGATACTTGCTACATCGTCGCGTTCACCGCGAGCGCTTTTTCGAGCGAGCTAGATCGTTTCCGGGCTGCTGGCGCCGATGACATTCTAACCAAGCCGGCGAACTTCCAGGCGTTGACCCGAGTGCTTCAGCGTGCCGCCCACTTCCGGCAGCAGCACCGGGCCGGCACTTCGGTCGTGGATGCCGTTTGAAGATTGAGGCTGCACCATCGCGAGCACGCTCGCTCCCATCGTTCAAAACGGCTATCTTCGCCGCCACTTGAAACGGGGGGCGTATGGGCTATCTACTTTTTGTGACGCTGATCCAGGCGTTTTCCTTCAGCCTGATCGGGGAGTACCTGGCCGGGCATGTGGACAGCTACTTCGCGGTGCTGGTGCGGGTCGTGTTGGCGGGGCTGGTGTTCATTCCCCTGACGCGCTGGCGCCAGGTGGAGCCGTCGTTCATGCGCGGCATGCTGCTGATCGGCGCGTTGCAGTTCGGCGTGACCTACGTGTGCCTGTACCTGAGCTTTCGGGTGCTGACGGTGCCCGAGGTGTTGCTCTTTACTATCCTTACACCCCTGCACGTGACCTTGATCGAGGATGCGTTGAACCGTCGCTTCAACCCCTGGGCCTTGATCGCAGCGCTGGTGGCCGTGGCCGGCGCGGCGGTGATTCGCTACGATCGGATCAACCCGGACTTCTTCATGGGCTTTTTGCTGTTGCAACTGGCCAACTTCACCTATGCGGCCGGGCAGGTGCTGTACAAGCATCTGGTGGCCCGCCACCCGAGCGATCTGCCGCACTACCGGCGCTTCGGTTATTTCTATCTCGGTGCGCTGATGGTGGCGTTGCCGGCCTTCCTCTTGTTCGGCAAGACAAACTTCTGGCCTGAGGCGCCACTGCAATGGGGCGTGCTGGTGTTCCTTGGCCTGGTTTCCACGGCATTGGGATTGTATTGGTGGAACAAAGGCGCATGCCTGGTCAACGGTGGGACGCTGGCGGTGATGAACAACCTGCACGTGCCCGTGGGGCTGTTGGTGAACCTGCTGATCTGGAACCAGCATGAGGAACTGGGGCGGCTGCTGCTGGGCGGGTCGGTGATACTGGCGGCGGTGTGGATCAGTCGGTTGGGGGTGCGCCAGCCTCAGCCTTCACCCTGATCCCCTTGTGGGAGCGAGCTTGCTCGCGATGACGGAGTGTCAGTCAGCCGCTATGTCTCTGATACACCGCCATCGCGAGCAAGCTCGCTCCCACAGGGATCTGTGGTGGTTTCAGATCACCTGCTTCTGCGGCGCTGAAATGGAACTCGCCCCCAGCACCGCCGGCAGCAGCCCTGAACGCAAGTCCGTGCCGCTGGGCTGCTGATACAGGTTCAAACCGAACTCCGGCATCACCGCCAGCAGGTAATCGAAAATATCCCCTTGGATGCGTTCGTAGTCGGCCCATGCGGTGGTGCGGGTGAAACAGTAGATTTCCAGTGGGATGCCCTGGGCCGTGGTCTGCAACTGGCGGACCATGCAGGTCATGTTCGGCTGGATCTCCGGGTGGCTCTTCAAATAGGCCAGGGCATAGGCGCGGAAGGTGCCCAGGTTGGTCATGCGCCGACGGTTGGCCGACATCGCCGCGACGTTGCCCTGGGCTTCGTTCCAGGCCTTGAGTTCGGCCTGTTTGCGGCCAATGTAATCGGTCAGCAGGTGAACCTGGGTCATGCGCTGCTCTTCCTCGTCATGCAGAAAACGCACGCCACTGGCATCGATGAACAGGCTGCGCTTGATCCGTCGCCCGCCGGACTGTTGCATGCCGCGCCAGTTCTTGAACGACTCGGACATCAGACGCCACGTGGGGATCGAGACAATGGTCTTGTCGAAATTCTGCACCTTGACGGTGTGCAGCGTGATGTCCACCACGTCACCGTCGGCGCCGACCTGGGGCATCTCGATCCAATCGCCGACCCGCAACATGTCGTTGCTGGTCAACTGCACGCTGGCAACGAACGACAACAGGGTGTCCTTGTAGACCAACAGGATCACCGCCGACATCGCCCCCAGGCCCGACAGCAACAACAGCGGCGAACGGTCGATCAGGGTGGCGACGATGATGATCGCGCCAAACACATACAGCACCATCTTCGTCAGTTGCACGTAGCCTTTGATCGAGCGGGTCCGCGCATGTTCGGTGCGCGCGTAGACATCCAGCAGGGCGCTGAGCAAGGCACTGAGGGCCAGCACCAGGAATAGAATGGTGAAAGCCAGGGCGACATTGCCCAGGAAAACCAGGCTGGTCTTGCTCAGCTCCGGCACCAGGTGCAGGCCAAACTGGATGATCAGCGACGGCGTCATCTGGGCCAGGCGGTGGAAGACTTTGTTATGGCGCAGGTCGTTCATCCAATGCAGGGCCGGTTGGCGCCCGAGCAATTTGGCCGCGTGCAGGATCAGGTAGCGCGCCACGCGCCCGAGCACCAGGGCAATGACCAGCAGCAACATCAGGGCGAGGCTGGAATGCAGGAGTGGGTGCTGGTCAAGCGCACCCCAGAGGTCTTGAAGGTTGACCCAGAGTTGTTTGATGTCCATGGACGAAACGGTTCTTCTATAAAGACGCGACGGTGCGATTAGAGCATTTAAGCCTGGTCAAGTGACCGTTGATGACAAATCGGCTTATAAAAATCCACTGATTTACCGCCGTTTGTATAAAGAAACTCGGCCTTCGCGCTCGAAACCGTTACCCTATGCAGCTGTTTTTTTGCATTTCTTCGAGGTAGCACCCGTGTTTTCCCAATTCGCCCTGCACGAACGCCTGCTCAAAGCCGTGGCCGAGCTTAAATTTGTCGAGCCAACGCCGGTGCAGGCAGCGGCTATTCCGCTCGCGCTCCAGGGGCGTGACCTGCGGGTGACGGCACAGACCGGCAGCGGCAAGACCGCCGCGTTCGTGTTGCCGATCCTCAACCGCCTGATCGGCCCGGCCAAGGTCCGCGTCAGCATCAAGACCCTGATCCTGCTGCCGACCCGTGAACTGGCCCAGCAGACCTTGAAGGAAGTGGAGCGCTTCTCGCAGTTCACCTTCATCAAGTCCGGCCTGATCACCGGCGGCGAAGACTTCAAGGTCCAGGCCGCCATGCTGCGCAAGGTGCCAGACATCCTGATCGGCACGCCAGGGCGGATGATCGAGCAACTGAACGCCGGCAACCTTGACCTCAAGGAAGTCGAAGTGCTGGTGCTGGACGAAGCCGACCGCATGCTGGACATGGGCTTTGCCGAAGACGTGCAGCGTCTGGTGGACGAATGCACCAACCGCCAGCAGACCATGCTGTTCTCCGCCACCACGGGTGGTTCGGGCCTGCGGGAAATGATCGCCAAGGTGCTGAACAACCCTGAGCACTTGCAGCTCAACGCAGTCAGCCAGCTGAACTCCACCACCCGTCAGCAGATCATCACCGCCGACCACAACCAGCACAAAGAACAGATCCTGAACTGGTTGCTTGCCAACGAGACTTATCAGAAAGCCATCGTCTTCACCAACACCCGGGCCATGGCCGACCGTATCTACGGTCGTCTCGTGGCCCAGGAATACAAAGCGTTCGTGCTGCACGGCGAGAAAGACCAGAAAGACCGCAAACTGGCCATCGACCGCCTCAAGCAAGGCGGCGTGAAGATCCTCGTCGCCACCGACGTCGCTGCCCGGGGCCTGGACGTGGACGGCCTGGACATGGTCATCAACTTCGACATGCCCCGCAGCGGCGACGAATACGTGCACCGCATCGGCCGTACCGGCCGTGCCGGCAATGACGGCCTGGCGATTTCGCTGATCTGTCACGGCGACTGGAACCTGATGTCGAGCATCGAGCGCTACCTCAAGCAGAGCTTCGAGCGCCGTACCATCAAGGAAGTCAAAGGCACCTACGGCGGACCGAAAAAGGTCAAGGCCTCGGGCAAGGCCGTTGGCGTGAAGAAGAAAAAAGTCGACGCCAAGGGCGACAAGAAGAAAACCGGCGCCAAGGCGCCCACCAAGCGCAAAATCGCCAACCGCCCGAAGACCGACGCCCTGTCGCTGGTCAGCAAGGACGGCATGGCCCCGCTCAAGCGCCGCAAGCCAGAAGCGCCTGCGGCTGATTGAAGCGGCGGTAGAGCTTCATGAAAAACCGGACCTTGGGTCCGGTTTTTTTATGGGCAATCAGTTTCGCCACCAACCCCTGTGGCGAGGGAGCTTGCTCCCGCTGGGCTGCGCAGCAGCCCCAATGGTGTGTGTTCAGCATTGTTCCGTGGTGAGACTTGGTTTTTTTGGGGGCGCTTCGCACCCCAGCGGGAGCAAGCTCCCTCGCCACGGAAGCGAAGTGGTGCTCAGGCTAGGGCAATCACCCAGCCTTCTTCTCCGCCTCCTTCAACTCTTCCAGACGCTTATCAATCAACTGGCACTTATCCGGCATGTCCTTGCTGGCAGTCTCCATATCCATGGCCTGCAACTCATCATTGATTTCCTTGGCTTTGGCCGGGTTCTGCTCGGTGAGCTTGGTCACTTCCTGGGCCAGTTGTTCCCGCTTGGTAGTGGCTTCCTCTGGCGTGCAAGTGGCCCAGGCGGGCAGGGCGCAGGTGAGGGTGGCGGCAAGGGTGAGCTTGAGGAGGGTTGTCATGGCAGGGCCTCGTATTCCTTGTTGGGCAGGTAATGGGTTGAGGCCGGGGTTGATCGGAAAGTTCATTCGCTGAGGGCTGTGAGGATCTGTGTGTTCTGTTTGTAGGAGGTTTCCAGCTCTGCCCCCGGATCTTTCGCACCGTTGTACCGGAGGCGTCCGATTTCAGACGAACGGATCCAACAATAACCTCAAAGCTCAGGCGAATAAGTTGACGTCAAAATGATGGCTAACTAATATCGCGCCACTATTTTGATGTCACTTTGGATCGAAGGATCGAACATGCTCTCACCCACCTTCTGGGCGAGGTTGGGCCTGGCTTTGCTATGCCTTTCTCCGCAGATGGTTGCGCAAGCAGCCCCCACGCCTGGCGACACCGACCTGATCCGAGAGCGCCAGAACCGCTTGCTCGAAGAGCAGCGCCGCCGGTTGGAAGAGCTCAAGAACCTGCCCGGCAAGGAAGCGAAGCCGACCCAGCCGACAGCGCCTGTCGATACCCGTTGCTTCCCCATCAAGACCATTGAACTCAAGGGGGCCGACAGCCTCTCTGCCAGTGAGCGCGAGCGACTGCTCAAACCCTACATCGGCCAATGCCTGGGCGTTCCGCAGCTCAACGAACTGCTCAAGGTCATCACCGACCACTACATCGAAAAAGGCCTGGTCACCAGCCGCGCCTATCTGCCGCAGCAGGATTTGTCCGGCGGGCATTTGAATGTGCTGGTGGTGGAAGGGCGGCTCGAAGGCTTGAAGGGCGCCGAGAACAGCAAGCTGTCGGATCGCGAGTTGGCGATGGCGTTTCCTGGGGCGACCGGCGACTTGGTCAACCTGCGGGAGATCGAGCAGATGGTGGACCAGCTCAATCGCCTGTCGTCGAATCAGGCGAAGATGGAGCTGACCCCCGGCCAAAACGTTGGCGGCAGTGAAGTGCGCGTGACCAACGAACCGCAAAAACCCTGGCGTGCCGGACTGTCCCGCAGCAACGACGGCCAGCGCAGCACGGGCGAGCAGCAGTGGGGCACCAGTTTCGAGTGGGACAGCCCGCTGGGCTTGGCCGACCAGTTGATGTTGCGCGGCGGTCACGACGCGATGACCGACCACCAGCACACCTCCCGCAACGCCATGCTCTATTACAACCTGCCGTTTGGCTGGTGGAACGTCAGCTACACCTACAGCCAGAGCGAGTACCGCTCGCAAATCGCGGCCAACGGTTTCAACTTCAAGCAGACCGGCGACAGCCAGAACCATCAGTTGCGGGTCGAGCGGGTGATCCACCGAGACGCCCTGAGCAAGACTTCCCTTAACACCGGCCTGGCGTACCTGCGCACCAGTAACTTCGTCAATGACAGCAAGCTCAAGGACAGCAGCAATCGCATCACCGAGGCGCAGTTCGGCATCACCCATGGCCGGCGAGTCGGCAGTGCCTTCGTCAACTTGGACCTGGGCGTGCAGCAAGGCCTCGGCGCCTTCGATGCCCAGGGCGATCACGACCCGGGCCGGGGCCTGCCGGATGCGCGCTACCGCAAATACACCGCCACCGCCAGCTACCTGCAACCCTTCAAGCTGTGGGGTGAATCGTTCAGCTTCAGCAGCCTGATGACCGGCCAGCGCAGCGAAGACGCGCTGTTCAGCCCGCAGCGCATGAGCCTGGGCGGGCAATCCTCGATTCGTGGCTACAAGGACCAGTCGCTGTCCGGCGACAGCGGCGGTTACTGGCGCAACGACCTGCGCTGGAGCCGCCCGGTGACGCTGCCCTGGCTGCGGCCGGTGTTCGCCGAATACGGCACCAGCCTCGGTTATGACCAGGGCGTGATTCGCGGCAATCGCTACAACAGCGATCCGCACGGGCGCATGTCGAGCAACTCGGTGGAGTTGTTCGCCCGCGGTGAGCACTTGAGCGCCAGCGTCACCTTCGCCCATTCCCTGGAACGTCCGGATGCCCTGACCGAGCGCGAAGCGCCGATCTACTTCCGCGTGGATGCATTCCTCTAATTTCGCTGCAACGAGACCTGAACATGGACGACCGCCAATACACTTTCCTGGCCCGCCAACCTTCCGCTGCCCTGCAAACCCGCGAGCAGTTCTGGGGCATGCCCAAGCGTGGCCTGGCGTTCCTGTTGGCCAACGTCATGTTCTGGCAACCGCTGTGGGCCCAGGCCGAAGGCATTGTGGTCAGCGCACCGGGCACCGGCCTGGACCGGGCGGGCAACGGCGTGCCCATCGTCAACATCGCCCGGCCCAACGGCAGCGGCCTGTCCCACAACAAATTCAAGGACTACAACGTCGGCAGCAACGGCGTCATCCTCAACAACGCCACGTCCCGCACCCAGTCCACACAACTGGGTGGGATCATCCTTGGCAACCCGAACCTCAACGGCACGGCCGCCAAGATCATCCTCAACGAAGTCAACGGCGGTAACCCCAGCCAACTGCGCGGCTACACCGAAGTGGCGGGGCAATCGGCCCACGTCATTGTCGCCAACCCACATGGCATTACGTGTAATGGCTGCGGGTTTATCAACACGCCCAGGGCGACCCTGAGCACAGGTAAACCGATCATCGAAAACGGCCAATTGAACCGCTACCAAGTGGATCAGGGCAGCGTCTCCATCGAAGGCGCGGGCCTTAACGCAACCAATGTCGACCGCTTCGAAATCATCACCCGCAGCGCGAAGATCAACGCCGAAATCCAGGCGAAAAACCTGACCATCGTCGCCGGCCGCAACGACGTCAATGCGGGCACCCTCAACGCCACTGCTCGTGCCGACGACGGTAGTGCTAAACCGCAACTGGCCATCGACTCCTCGGCCCTGGGCGGCATGTACGCCGGCGCCATCAAACTGGTGGGCACCGAGGCCGGGGTTGGGGTGAAGTTGGACGGTAAGCTGATTGCCAGCGGTGGTGATATTCAGCTCGATTCCAATGGGCAGTTGAGCATGGTCGATGCTTCGGCCAGTGGCGCTGTGAACGTGAAGGCTGCGAGCCTTGATTCTCGGGGATCGGTTTACGCTGGCACGACACTGAGCGCTCAAACGCAGGGCGATCTGACCAACCAGCAAACCCTCGCGGCGCGGGACAGCATCGTGCTCGATGCGGGTGGGCGGTTGAGTAATAGCGGGATTATCGAGGCTGGGGTTAATGCTGATAACACCCGTAATGCCACGGGGGATGTGAGCGTTACGGCGCAGAACCTGAACAACAACGGCAAGAGTGTCATTGCCAGCCGTAACCTGACGGCCAACGTTGCGCAGACGTTGAACAACCAAGGCGGGACCTTGAGTGCCGGGCAAACCGGTACGGTAAAAGCCGGGACCTTGAATAATCAGAGCAAGGGGCGGGTGCTGAGCAACGGCGCGCTGAACGTGACCGCCGACAAGCTCCTCAATGCCCAAGGCCTCGTCAGCAGCAATGGCAACCTGACGGCCAATGTCGGGCAACTCAACAACAGCAACGGCGAACTCAACAGCTTGAGTAACGTCACGTTGCGCGTCGCGTCGTTGGATAACGTGGCGGGGCTGGTCGCGGCCGGCCAAGTGCTGGACATCAACGCCAGTGGTCAGGTGAACAACCGAGGCGGGCGTCTCACCGCAAGCAAGAGCGTCCAGCTGAATGCTGGATCGATGGATAACACGGCAGGTCGCTTGCTCAGTGACGGCGCGCTCACCGCAAGCATCTCGGCGCAGTTGCTCAACCAGACCGGGTTGCTGTCATCGGCCGGGCTGCTGAGCCTCAACGCGCAGCAACTGGATAACCGCCAGGGCTCTCTGTATGCCCGGCAAGGGCTGAATCTGAACCTGCGCGGGCAACTGCTCAATGCCCAGGGCGGCGTGAAAAGCGACACCACCGCCAGCGTCAAAGCGGCCGAGATCAATAACGACGCGGGTCAGCTATCCAGCATCGGTGCGTTGAGCATCCACAGCACCGCCACCCTGAGCAACCTGGGCGGCAGCGTGATCAGCAGCGACACGCTGCTATTGAAGGCCGGCCAGGTGAATAACGCTGGCGGCCGCATCGCCAGTGCAAAAGCTCTGGATGCCAACGTCAGTGGTCTTGATCAACAGAACGGCCAATTGGTCAGCAACACCAGCCTTGCCCTCGACCTCAACCACGGGCAGTTGAATAACCAGGGCGGGCTGATCAGTGCTCCGGGCAGCTTGCTGCTGAAAAACCTGGCCGCGGTGAACAACCGCGACGGCGAGATCTCCAGTGACCAGGCCTTCAGCCTGAACGCCACGAGCCTGGACAACAGCGCCGGTTCGATCGCCAGCAAGCAGAACCTCAACCTGGTCATCGCCCAAGCCTTGAACAACACCAAAGGCCTGATTGCGGCCAACGGTCTCGAGGTCCGCGCCGCCAGCCTGGACAACAGCGGCGGCACCCTGGGCAGCGACACCGACCTGACCGTCAATGTCGACGGGACGTTGAACAACCAGGATGGCGAAATCTCCAGCGCAGGCCTGACCCGGCTCAACGCGATGGCGCTGAATAACGGCAACGGTCAGGTCTTGGGCGACAAGGCCTTGAATATCACCCTTGGCGGTGCGCTGGACAACCGCAACGGTGTGCTCGGTTCGGGCAAGGTCGTGGATATCCAGGCGGCCAGCCTGAACAACAGCAATGGCGGGCAAGTGATCAGCGACGGCACCCTGGCCGCGCGCATCAGCGGCCTGCTGGATAATCAGAGTCTGGGTGAAGTGGCCGCCAAAGGCGCACTTGACCTGCAAACCGGCGCCATCGACAACCGTGGCGGTCGCCTGTCCGGCTATGACCTGCTGACGTTGCACAGCGATTCGCTCGACAACCGCGGTGGGAACATCCGCGCCGACAAGGCGCTGCAGTTGACGGTTGATCAACTGGACAACCGTAGCAACGGCATCATTACCGGCAAGGCTGGCATCCACTTCGAAGGCTCGCGGTTGGATAACAGCAGCGGCCTGCTGACAAGCGCAGGTCCACTCACCTTGAAGGCCGCTGAGGTGCAGAACGGCCTCGGTCGCATCTCCAGCCAAACCGACCTCACCGCCGTGATCGATACCCTGCAGCAACAGGGCGGTGCGCTGGTGGCCCAAGGCAACCTGAGCCTGGCGGGCAGCACACTGGATAACCGCAACGGCGGTTTGGTCGGCACCACAAAAGCGCTGGATTTGCAGGTCGGGCAGATCGATAACCGGGCGGGCGAACTGTCCGCAGGGCTTGGCGTGAAGGTTGGCGGTCAACGGCTGGACAACAGCGCTGGCGGCAAACTCATCGCCGGCACTGACCTGGAATTGAAAGTCGCTCAACTGATCAACCAGAACAAAGGATTGATCCACGCTCAAGGCCGCATGACGCTCAGCGGCAGCACGCTGGACAACACCGATGGCGCAATCGCTAGCCTCAACGGCCTGGTGATCACCCTCGATAACACCTTGTTGAACAACAAAGGCTTGATCAGCAGCGAGGGCGAGCTGACCGTCAACGCAGGCAGCCTCGATAACTCCGTTGGCAGCTTGGGCAGCGCTGGCGCGTTGTCGATTGTGAGCAGTGGCGGGCTGACCAACCAGGGCGGCTCCATCAGCACCGATGCCGCCCTGACCCTTAAAAGCGTCAGCCTGGACAACAGCCAGAAGGGCCTGATTTCGGGCAACGCCGCGACGCAAATCACCACCGGCGCCCTCAACAACAGCCAGGGCGGGCGCCTGACCTCAGGCAATACGCTCCAGCTTGATGCCACGCAGGTGAATAACGCCGCCGGCCGCATCGCCAGCAGCCAAGCCTTGACCGCCTCGGTCACCGGGCTCGATCAACAGCAAGGGGAATTGTTCAGCAACACCAGCCTGCGCCTGGACATGAACCAGGGCCAGTTGAACAACCAGGCCGGCCTGATCAACGCTTCGGGTGCGTTGCTGTTGAGTAACCTCAAGGACGTCAACAACCAGAACGGTGAAATCTCCAGCCAGCAAGCCTTCACTCTGGCAGCGCAAAACCTCGATAACAGCGGCGGTAAATTGCTGAGTAACCAAGGCCTGGTGCTGAGAACCGCCCAGGCCCTGAACAATGCCCGGGGCGTCATTTCCGCAGCGTCGTTGGACAGCCGCAGCAACAGCCTGGACAACAGCGATGGCCTGATCAGCAGCCGAGCTCAGCTCGACCTGAATGTGCAAACCCTGCTCGACAACCAACGCGGCTCGCTGATTGCCGACGGTGCGCTGCTGCTGACGGCTGATCACCTCGACAACCGTGCTGCAAACATCGCCGGCAAGGCCGGGCTCAACGCCACCGTCACCCGCCTGGATAACCGCCAAGGCACGCTGATCAGCACCACCGACCTGACATTGAAAGCGTCCAGCCTCGACAACCGGCAGGCCGGTCTGATCGGCGCGACAAAAGCGCTGGAACTGGACGTTGACGATCTCGACAACCGTGGCGGTGAGCTGACGGGCAATGCAGACGTCACGCTGGTCAGCCAAAACCTCGACAACAGCGACGGCGGCCAGGTGTTCGCCGGGCAAGCGCTGAAACTGACCGTGGATAAACTGCTCAACCGCACCAAAGGCCTGCTCAGCGCCAAGACTAAGCTGAGCCTCGATGGCGGCTCCCTGGACAACAGCGGCGGTTATCTGGTCAGTCAGCAGAATCAGCGCATCAGTCTGAGCCGCGATCTGAATAACACCCAAGGCCAACTCAGCAGCGAAGGCACGCTGAACATCAGCGCAGCCAACCTGACCAACACCGGCGGCAGCCTGTCCAGCGCGGCGGACCTCACCGTGCACAGCCTGGGGCGGCTCGACAACCAGGGCGGCGAACTGGTCACCGACGGCGCGCTGCTGCTGACCAGCACGGCGCTGGATAATCGCCAGCAGGGCAACATCAGCGGCAAAGGCGCGGTGAGCGTCACCACCGGCGCTTTCGACAACAGCCAGAACGGTCGCCTCAATAGCGGCGCTACGCTGAACCTGCAGGCCGGCCAAGTCACCAACCAGAACGGTGGACGCATCGGCAGCCAAGGTGCGTTGACCGCTTCGGTTTCCGGCCTGGATCAACAGGGCGGCCAACTGTTCAGCAACACTTCCCTGAGCCTGGACACGAACAACGGCCAGCTCAATAACCAGAATGGCTTGATCAACGCCCCCGGCACCTTGCTGCTGAAAAACCTCAACGGCGTGAACAACCAGGGCGGCGAAATCTCCAGCGCCCAGGCGTTCACCCTGGCGGCGAAAAACCTCAACAACGACAACGGCCGGCTGCTCAGCAACCAGGGCCTGACCCTGCGCATCGCCCAGGCCTTGAACAACGTCAAAGGCGTGATCGGCGCGGCCACCCTCGACGCCCGGGCTCAAAGCCTGAACAACAACGGCGGCACCCTCACGAGCCGCGGCAACCTTGACCTGACAATTGATCAACAATTGGATAACCAGGCCCAAGGCCTGATCAGCGCCGCGCAACGCCTGACACTCAACAGCGGCGACTTGAACAACCAGAGCGGCAGCGTGCTGGCGGGCGGCGCTTTGGTCCTCAACGCCATGGCCCTGAACAACAGCGCCAACGGCCTGATCAATGCCCAGGATAACCTCACGCTTGGCGCCGATTCGCTGGACTCCAGCGACGGTGGTGAAGTGTCGGCCAAGGGCGACATGAACCTGACCCTATCGGCGCTCACCCAAAATGGCGGTCGCCTGATGGGCGAGAAAGCCCTCACGCTGAACCTGGGCGGCCATGACCTGAGCAACCGCAATGGCCTGATCACCGCCAAAGGTCCGCTGACCCTCAACGGCCTGCGCGACCTGAACAACCAGGGCGGTGAAATTTCCAGTAGCCAGAGCTTCAACCTGGCCGGGCGCACCCTCGACAACACGGGCGGCAAGCTGATCAGCAGCAACCTGCTCAGCCTCAACGCCACCAACGTGCTCAACCAGAACGGCCTGATCTCCGGCTGGCAGGGGTTGGACGTCCGCGGCACCAGCCTGGACAACCGCAACAACGGCACACTCTCCAGCCGCAATGGAGACGTTGGCGTCACCCTCAGTGGGGCGCTGCTCAACAGCGGCGCCGGTGCGTTGGTCGGGCAGAAAAAACTGACTGTCAGCGCCGCCAGCCTGGATAACAGCGGTGGCGGGATTCTTTCCAGCAGCGGCGACCAGACCCTGACCGTCATCGGCGGTTTGCTGAATAACGCCCAAGGCGGCTTGATCGACAGCGGTGCTGTGCTGGTCATGAACGCCATGACCCTGGGCAACGCCGGCGGTACCGTCAACGCGCAAAAAGCTCTGAGCTTCACCGGCTCTGTGCTGGATAACAGCGGTGGCAACCTGATCGGCAACGCCGCCGTGACCCTGGACCTGCTCGGCGCCTTGACCAATACCAATGGCAAGATCGCTAGCGTCGGCCCGCTGCGGGTCGAGCGCGCCACGCAGATCAATAACCAGGGCGGCCAGATCGCCAGCCAGGGCCTGCTGACCTTGCTCACCGATGGCCTGGACAACAGCAATACGGGCACCCTCGCCGCGAAAAATGCGCTGCTAATCACAGCCTCCGGAGCCGTGCAGAACCACACCAATGGCCTGATCTACAACCAGACGGCCGACGTTGCACTCAATGCCGCGAGCCTTGCCAACGGCCAGGGTGAGATGCAAGGCCAGACCGGCCTGAGTCTTGAACTGCGCGCAGGCCTGGACAACCAGGGCGGAAAACTCATCGCCCAAACCGGCGATGTCAGCGTGACTGCGGCCAGCATCGACAACCGTGGCGGCACCCTCGCCAGCCTCAAGGGCGCCCTTGAGGCGAGCACCGTGGGCGTGCTGCGTAACGGCTTCGATGTGAACAACAAGGGCGGTGTGATTCAAGGCCAACGTCTGGACCTGCGCGCCTTGGCCGGGCTGAACAACAACGGCGGTCGAATCGCCGCGCAGGCGGGCGATATCGTCATCGACACCGCCAGCCTGAACAACCGCAGTGGTGGTCTCTACGCGTCTGGCCTGATCAAGGTCTCCGGCGCCGGTGCCAGCCTGGACAACGCCGCCGGTCAGATCGCCGGCAATGCCATCCATTTGGATCTGGACGGCGCCCTGACCAACCGTGGCGGCATTCTGGAAAGCGACAGCACCTTGGTGGTGAGCGCCGCGAGCCTCGATAACCAGACCGGCCAACTGCGTGCCCTAGGGGGCGCTGGCAAAACCGACTTCCAGATCGGCAGCCTCTTCGACAACCGCAACGGCAAGCTGGAAAGCGTCAACAGTCAGCTGACCCTGTCCGCCAACAGCTTCCTCAACGGCGGCGGCCAACTGCTGCATCTAGGCGACGGCACGTTCGACATCTCCCTGGCCAACGTCACCGGCGCTGGCGGCGACATCGTCACCCGTGGCGGCCTGACGCTCAAGGCCGATACCTGGACGAACACCAGCGCCATCCAGGCCGGACGGTTGACGGTCGACGTCAACAACTTCACCCAGACCGAGACCGGGCAACTGCTGGCTTCGACGCAACTGGAAGGCAAGGGCGGGAACTGGGTTAACAACGGGTTGATCGCCAGTGATGGTGGCCTGGGCTTGCAGTTGACCGGGCGGTACAGCGGCAATGGCCGAGTCACCAGCCTGGGCGACATGACGGTAGACGCCGCTGCGATCGACTTGAGTAGCGTGGCGAGTATCACCGGTGGCGGGACCACGACGATCGGTGGGCGCGGTGGCCTGGGCAGCCTGAACAACTACGGGCGGATGACGTCGGCGGGTGCGCTGAATATCACTGCGGGCACCATTAATAACTATGGAACGGTTGCCGGTGCGGATGGATTGAAACTGACGGCTTCGACCTTGCTGAACGATCAAGGTGGGTTTTTGTTCAGCGGTGGCGACATGAAGCTGCGGGTGGGGAGTTTCACCAACCGTAAGTCGGATGTTTATGCGCTAGAGAACATTGATGTAGCGCGCAATGACCTGGGGGGACGGTCGGCGTTGATGGAGAATGATTCGGGCACCATGGAGAGTGGGCTGGATTTTTCTATTAATGCGGATTCGATTATTAATAAGCGAGGGGACTTCAAGACTGAGGCGGAGTTGTATTCGTCGGCGTTGGGCTTTCGTTGCTATAGTTGTAATTCGCTTCCTACGTCTGGGACATGGGAACAATTACCTTCCTCGTATTTGGTTTTTCAGCAAAAGTATCGCGTAGTAGTGTCTGGGGACTCTGAAGCCAAAGCGGCCTCCTTGAATGCAGGAAAAAAGCTGACTGTTCAAGGAGGTTCGTTTTTAAATTCAAACTCATCTGTCACCGCGGGAGGTGATATTGCTATAAATGTAGACGGTTTTGAGAATTCAGCTACTGCATTGGGGGATTACACGAGTTATCAATATTATTCTGACTATAGCCCGTTCTTGGATACGATGAGGCAGGTTGTAAATTACAATATACATAATGATGCTGACTATAATGAGGATATGCGCTTTTGGAATGCTGCGGGAGTTGAGTCCATAGCTTATTCACGCGTTCTCCGTCAGGGGTCTAAGAATCCGGATAAGGAAAGTGTTCAAGTTATCGGTCCGGTGACCTTGCACCTTTCATGGTCTTGGGATATATCATCGGCGATCATATTCGAAGCTTCTAAATACTCAACGGGCGTTCGCGCGGATTTGCCTGCCTTCATAAAAAATCTCAACGCATTTAAATCTGAAGTTTTTTCTACCACTTCATCTGATAGCTTTGCTCCCGCCATCATCCAAGCCGGCGGCAACGTCTCCATTACCGCAACAAACAAAATCACCAACGGCGTGGAGCGCCCGTTCTCCACCGGCATAACGACTTCCTCCCGCAACACCACAACCGCCGCCTCAGGCTCAGGCAAAACCACGGTCGTGACCCTGAACAGCCAACTCCCACCGGACTTGGCCCAACAACAAATAAACCCCCTGACACTCCCCGGCTTCAGCCTCCCCACCGGTCAAAATGGCCTGTTCCGGCTGAGCGGGCAGGGCGCCAGCGACGCGTCAGTGTCCCAGACGCCGCCCGTGTCGCAGAACTGGACAATCGGCGGCGCCAGCGTGAGCGCATTGAATCGATCGACCGCCACCCCAACCGCCAATGTGCGCGACATCCAGATCACCGATGTCACCCAGGTTTCCGCCGCCGAACGACAGGTGCAATTATTGAATCGTGAGAGCGGTAGCGTCACGGCTGGCGCGTCCGCCATTCAGGTCAGCGCTCCAACGGACTCATCCACAAGCACGCCACAACTGCCAGGGCATTCCCTTGACAGCACCGTCACCCGTGGCGCCGACATTGCGTTGGACACTTCGGGCACTCCACCGATCGACGCCTCGGTAAGCGCACCAGTGCCTGTCACAGGCCAAACGGTGGCGCGGGTGACGGGGCTGCCGAGTACGGCTGTTACCTCAACGACACATAAATACTTGATCGAGACCAATCCGGTCCTTACCAACCTCAAGTCATTCACCAGTTCGGATTATCTGCTGACGAAACTCGGCTACGACGCGGACACCAGCGCCAAACGCCTGGGCGACGGTCTGTTCGAACAGCGTTTAATCCAACAAGCCGTCGTCGCTCGCACTGGCCAGCGTTTCATCGACGGCCAGACTTCCGACGATGCGATGTTCAAGTACCTGATGAACAACGCCATCGCCAGCAAGGACGCACTCAACCTGTCGATGGGCATCACCCTCACCGCCCAACAAGTTGCCGCCCTGACCCACGACATCGTCTGGCTCGAAGAGCACGAAGTGAACGGCGAAAAGGTGCTGGTGCCGGTGCTGTATATGGCCCAGGCCAATAACCGCCTGGCACCTAATGGCGCGTTGATTGCCGGGCAGGACGTTACGTTGATTGCCGGCAAGGATCTGGAGAACGCCGGCACGCTTCGAGCCACCAATAATCTTTCCGCTACCGCAGGCCAGAACCTTGCCAACAGCGGACTGATTGAAGCCGGCAATCGCCTCGACATGTTAGCTGGCAACACCATTGTCAACCAATCCGGCGGCATCATCGCCGGGCGTGACATCAGCATGAATGCGCTGGTTGGCGACATCATCAACGAGCGCACGTTGACCACCGCAAGTGTCAGCAACAAGGGCTATACCCAGCGGCAGGACTATGCAGATAACGCCTCGCGTATCGAGGCGGCCAACGACCTGACCATGGGCGCCGGTAGAGACGTCAACAGCGTCGGCAGTGTCATGGTCAGCGGGCGCGACACGCAAATCGATGCAGGGCAGGATGTGAATATAGTCTCTGCGCAGCAGCAGACCTCCAACACCGGTGGTACCCGCAGAAGTTCAATCACCCAACTGGGCTCGGAGGTAGATGCCGGTCGCGACGTCGTTGTGAATGCCGGCCGAGACTTCAATGCCATCGCCAGCAAGATCAGTGCCGACCGCAATGTAGCCTTGGCCGCCGACGAGGACATGATCATTGCCTCAGGCGCCAACGAAACTCACTCTTACCGCAAGTCGAAAAAGGTCACTGCTCAAGAGGATCACGTCAAACAGGTCGGCAGCGCTATCAATGCTGGAGGCGACGTGAGGTTGGACGCCGGGAAAGACATGGCGCTTATCTCCAGTCGTATCAACGCCGGTGACGAGGCTTACTTGCTGGCTGGAGAGAACCTGGCACTCCTGGCAGCACAGAATAGCGATTATTCGTTGTATGAGAAAAAGAAGAAGGGCAGTTTTGGGAAAAAACAGAATCGGCGAGATGAGCTGACCAAGGTAACTCATGTGGGAAGTGAGATCACCACTGGGGGCAATCTGACGCTGTTCAGTGGTGGGGATCAACGGTATCAAGTAGCGAAGCTGAACAGTGGCAACGATGCAGCGTTGCTGAGCGGCGGTGCGATTACCTTTGAAGGCGTAAAGGATCTCGTTCAAGAAAGCCACACGAAGAATAATTCCAGCATGGCCTGGAACTCCATGAAGGGTAAGGGCCACACTGACGAAACCTTGCGCCAGAGCCAACTAATGGCGAAAGGTGATTTGATCATCCAGGCCGTTGACGGCTTGAACATCGATATCAAGCAGATCAATCAGAAGTCTGTCAGCCAGACTATCGATGCGATGGTAAAGGCCGACCCTGAGCTGGCGTGGTTGAAGGAGGCTGAAAAACGAGGCGACGTCGACTGGCGTCGTGTGGAGGAAATCCACCAGAGCTTCAAATATTCAAGCTCAGGGCTTGGCGTTGCCGCCCAAATGGTCCTGGCAATCGTGCTGGCGGTGGTCACGGGCGGTGCTGGAGCAGGTCTGATAGGGGCTACGGGAGGAACCTTCGCGTCAGGCTTTGCCAATGCGGTGCTGATCGCCGTGGAAACTAACGCAGTCAACAGCGCCATTAGCAACCAAGGTGATTTGGGCGCGGTTCTGAAAGACGTCACCAGCAGCGAAAGCCTTAAAAGCTATGTGATTTCAGGGATGATGGGCGGCATTGGAAGCAGCCTCGGCTACGATCCGACTAAAATAGGCTTCGATTGGAACAGTGCCGGCCAGATCGTCTTGAAGACGAGCGCAGAAACCTTGGTCCAAACCGCCCTACAGGGCGGCAGCCTTGGCGATAACTTTGTCGATAACCTGCTAGGCGCCGTCATTGATATTGGCGGTGCTGTTGCCGCCAATGCAGTCGGTGACTACATGGTCGAAGGCAGTCCCTCCAAAATCGCTGCCCACGCCTTGGTGGGTGGCTTGAAATCGATGGCCATGGGCGGTGATTTCAGGACAGGAGCCTTGGCGGGAGGCGCCAACGAAGCGCTTATTGGATATCTGGCGAAGCTGGTTCTACCCGAGGATTATGATCCGAACAAACCGGGAGCCGAGCAGGCTGAGGCCAACCTGTTGGCCATGTCGCAGTTGCTTGGGGTGCTCACAGCAGTGGTTTCAGGCAGCGACCCGCGTATCGCAGCAGACATCGCCGCCAACGCGACGCAGAACAATTTTCTCAATCACACAGAGAACACCGAGCGTTTGGAGGCCATTAAAGGTTGTAACAATGGCGATCAGCAGGCCTGTGCCCGTAGGGAAGAGCTTAATCTACTGGACGTGAATCGTGATAAGGCCGTTTGGGCGGCGTGTGATGGAGCTGCCACGAGCCCAGCCTGCACTGCCGCGCGGACGGAAGCCCAGATAGCTCGATTTGACCTCTTGAGGCATTTGGACAATCCGGAAGCGCAAGCGCAATTGCAAAAGGATTTGAAAGATCCTGCGTTGATGAATTTTACGATTCTGGGTGAGTTGCGCAGTATCAAGATGCTGGATGATGCGGTCATTCGTCAAATTTCAACCAGTATCAGCAAGAGCCTGTTTTCGATAGGAACTAACCTGGCGCCGGGGATTGGGGATGTAAAGGCTTTTGCAGAAGCTGAGGATGCATGGGACTATATTTTTGCATCGATAGGTGTGGTCCCTGGCGCTGGTGATATTTTTGCTATAGGGATGCGTGAGAGCAGAGCCCTGCTAAAGGATGGCAAGGCGCAGGAAGCCAGTGATCTACTTGGAAGCTTGGCGACTTATGCTTCGGATGCAAAAGACGCAGGGAAGACCCTGCCTGAAGTGCTCAATCCGACCTACAGGGAACTAAAGGGGTTGAATAAAGGTTTTCAAGCGCATCACACCCTACCGCAGTATTTGGGGGAGATGTTGGGGTACAGCCGTAACGATATGCTTGATCATCCGGCTACTTTGATTACTCAATATGCTCACACTGGAGCGATTAATCCAGATGCCATGCATAAAGCGATCAATCAATATTTGCCGCCAATGAAGGAAGGTAAAAAAGCAATCTATACCTCTGGTCAAATAAAAACGGGGTTGCAGCAGGCTTATAAGGATATTGGGCGTCCCGAACTCTTTGAGTCTATTAAACATTTAATTAAGTAGGTGGTTTATGCTTGATAAGCAGGTATACGATTTGACGGCGCGAGATATCGAAGAGCATGGTGTTTGGTATTTCCCTATGGATGAGACTGTCCAGAACGAGCTAACCGTACGTCCTATATGCTCTAAGGAGCAGATTGATATAGGGTTTCAAGTCATTGTCAGGGCTTGGTTTCAAACCTGTTGCGGTGCTAGATATATAGGGTATATCTATTGGGGTGTTAGTTCGGCCATTGGTCACCTGCAGCCTGTCATGTTTGTCGGTGTGGATCAGTGTATTAATTTTTGGAGTGGGATGAACGAACCGATGTGGGAAAACTATTCTCCAGAGCTGCAAGTGATTCGTTCGGATTTTCCCATTTCATTTTCTTCGGAGAGTGTCTTTGATTTACCTGTTGTGGCAGGAGTTTTGCAAGGGTTGTACAGCCTGAAAGATGGTCAGGTGACAGTATCTACATAAGTAACTAGGGCTGGGAGGTTGGCAGATTTGAGCAGGAAAAGGGGACAGATTTGAATGGCACTTCCTTAGCGGCTAAACGCTTGAACTGAAAGCGAAAAATGAAGAGGGTCGTTTGCCTGTCCAGTGGTGCCGTTTTAGATGCTGCCCTTGGGCGTTTTCGAGGCAAGGGCGGCGATGAGCAAACATTGCTCAGATCGATGCTCGAACTGGAGTTAAGAGCCGTTGCAGGGGCGGGTGGTCGATATACGCATTTCGCTAATGGTTTGATTACGTTGCAGAAAGTTGATGAAGGCGTTTACAAGATCCTTGATCTTGAAATGTTCTATAAAAGTTACGGCTGGTGCGCTGTCTTACGAGGGGGGGAGTATGCGCCTCCCGGAGATTTTTGGGATGAAGAGTAAAGATTTTCTGATGAGTGCTGATCCGATTTAAGAGTTGAAAAACGGGCGATCTTCAAGTCGCCCGTTTTCATTACTCAGCAGCCTGCGCCCGCAACCGCCTCCCAATCACGTCCATCACATCACAGCCATCGCGCAACGATATCGTCAGCATTTTGCAGAAGTCAGAAAGCACCACTGTATCGGAGCTGATATCCGAACGGAACGCGATGTTTTCCAGCAGTTGGGTCACGGTGCGGATGCGGTAGTCGGCGGTTTCGAAGAGGACATCGAGTGGAGCTTCGGTGTCGATGAGCAGGGTAGCGGGGACGCAGTCGATGCCAGTGATGGGCATGTATCGATTCATTTTGAAGATCTCTGTTTGATTGGCTGAAAGCCATCACTCAGTCGTCGCCAAACGATTGGGTGGTGGCTGTGCGCAGGTTGGCGAACCGGTTACAGAGAAAACCGGCAGATCCGAAGATCTCCCGCGCACAGCCGCCGTGGAATATAGCGGCTTTGCGGGTGCGTCGGTACCTGCAATGAGCTGGTAGCTTTCGCATTCTCTGTAGTCGGGTCGCCAAACCCGAGTCGCCTTTTGGGACGACAACGGACTATAGGCCGCCCCGTTCTCGAGCTACAAGACGCCGCTTTCCGAGCTTTGTGTAGGACCTTTGGCCCAGCATCAGTCGGCTTTTGGGGTGCGGCGGTTCAGGCAACGCAGGCGCCTGCTGCGCAGTCGAGCGGGAGCAAGCTCCCTCGCCACGGGGACCGCGCTTGACTGGGCCAGTGGGCGTATCAGCTATGGCAGCAGCTGTGGGGTTTGGCCTCGTCGTATTTATCGTGATGCCGTACCCAGTCCATGATTTCTTCTTCGTTGCGGCCCTTGGGCGTCAGGTCGAGGTAGTTGTAGGTGCCAACCAGGATGTCGAGGCCGCGGGCGTAGGTTGAGTAGGTGTGGAAGATGTCGCCGGCTTCGTTGCGATAGAAGACGCTCAGGCCTGGGAGTTCGCCTTCGGTGCTGTCGGATTTTTCGTAGTTGTAGGTGGCTTTTCCGGCGGCGACGTCTTCGTCATTGAGGGTGACGCCAAAGTCGGGGTTGAAGTCGCAGCCGTTGGACGAGACCCAGTCGAAGGCCCAGCCCATGCGCCGTTTGAAGGGTTGGAACTCGGCGAACGGGGCGCGGGAGACGGCTACGACGGCGACGTCGTGATGGGCCAGGTGCTGGTTGGCGCCGTCGATGTGGTCGGACAGGAAGGAGCAGCCTTGGCAGCCTTGTGTCCAGCCAGGGCCGAACATGAAGTGGTAGATGATCAGTTGGCTGCGGCCGCCGAACAGGTCGGCCAGGCTCAGTTCGCCGTGGGGACCTTGGAAGCGGTAGGGTTTGTCGATTTTTACCCAGGGCAGGGCGCGGCGCTCGGCGCTGAGTTTGTCTCGTTCGCGGGTGAAGGCTTTTTCGTGGGCCAGGTGTTGGCGTCGGGCGGTGAGCCATTCTTCCCGTGAGACGACTGGATGATTCTCTACGTTCATGATGATTTCTCCTACATGGCAGAGCCGCTGAGTCGGCGCTTCAACAGGTAGTCGTTTGGCCTTCGATGAATTCGACAGGCCGTTGGTCGGCTGGTGATATGGCCCGCCCGCGAACCCGGCTGAACGGCGGCGTAGCGCCTCGGTCACAACCTAGGTAGGCATCTCACTCTTTAGAGGATGGACCAGGATGACGACTTATAACTGGGACTTGATCGAAAAGTTGTTGCATGAAGTGCAGAACGGCGCTGGCCACAGCTTCACCCCTCGGCCTTATGCGGAGGAGTACGCGGCGGCGAAGGCGGCCGAGGGCGAGGAGATCGAGAACCTCGATCATCTGAAAGCGGTCGCCGGGGAGTACGAAAAGTTACTGCTGGAGCGTGGTTATATTGAGCCTCGGCCGGAGGAAGAGGGCGGTAATGGCGAGAACTTTGTGCTGACGCCCCGTGGTTCGCGGTTGTTGAGCCTGATCGACAGCAGCATCCCGGGCAATGATCATCCGCGCCAGGTGCTGGATGAGCAGGACGATGCGCTGGATGAATTTACCTTTGATGAGTTGGCTTCGAAGGCGCAGATTGCCTGACAGGCCTGCACTGAGCCCTGTTGGAGCGAGCTTGCTCGCGATAGCGATTGAACAGGCAACACATCTGTTGAATGTCAGACCGCTATCGCGAGCAAGCTCGCTCCCACATTGGATCTCCCACAATGGATCTCAGTGGTTCTAAGATCGTGCCGCTTTCAGGCACTTCAAGTCGCTGAAATCCTTCTTCACCCCGTCTATTTTCTTAAGCAGCTGTTCGCGCTGGGCCGGGGTGCTGTCGGCCATCAGGTCCACCAGCAGGCTGCGGGCCTGGGCTTCGGTTTTGTTGAAGGCTTCGCGGTAGGCCGGGGTCCAGAGGCTTTCGCGGTTAACCAGCAATTGCTCGATGCGTTTCGGGAAGTCGGGGCTGTGGCGCTGGGCCACGGCTTCGCTGAACTGGTTCTGCCAGTGGGCACGGTTGGCGATCCATTGCTGGTTCTGGTCGCCTAGGGCGGTGGACCAGGCCACGACGCGTTGGCGTTGGGCGATGTTGAGCGGGCCGAGCCAGTCGTTCAGGCGTTTTTCCATGCGTGCGCTACGTTCCTGGATCTGCTCCTGCAGCGTCGGCTTGAGGTATTGCTGCTGGCGTTTGCGCTGGTCTTTGACGAAAGAGGCGTCCATGTCGTCGACTTGTTCGTCACTCAAGCCTTGCAGCAGTTCGGTGGCCGACGGGGTGATTGCCCGGGCGGTTTCGGCGATGGCGGCCTTGGCTTCCCGGGTGCGCTGTTGCAGGGCTTCGTCGGTCACTTGATTGGTTTGCACCATGGTTTTCAAGCGGTCCAGCCAATCGAGGTAGCCGGGTAACTGCGTCGTGCAGTGCCAGGTCAGGTGTTCCTGGAGGCGGTCGTTGAACCAGTCTTTTTGCTCGCCTTTGATCTCCAGGTAGTCGTTGAGGGTCCAGGGGATGATCAGGTCGAGGTTGCGGTAGGCCAGGCCTACACGGCTGCAGGCGGTCAGCGTCAGCAGCAGGGCGATGAACATGGCGGTGCGTGTTAACCAGCGCGACATGAGCGAGTCCTTGCGAGGGCATGGTTGCGAAGGTGTAGCTGTTTTGTTTGAGCATCGCAGGCGCGCGGCAGTTCAGCCGATTGAATACGTAACACTTAGTAAAAAGAGTTAGTAAAAAGGGTGCGCCATCTTGAGGGTCAGCAGGCCGTCGCATTCGCTGTTGTGACCGGAGTACGCCGAGCAACTGCTGCCGCTGAGGCTTGAGTCGCTGTAGATCAAGTCCAGGTCGATGCCTTTCCACGGACGGGAAATTTTCAACGACCAGTCGCTGAAACTGCCTACGGAGCCGTTCTCCACCGAGACCGGTGAGTTGAGCTGGTGGGTGGTGTATTTGGCGCTGATACCGATGCCGAACGGCACGTTGCCGCCCAGGTCGGCAAACAGTGTGCTGTTCTGTTTGTCCGGATCGTTGCTCAAGGCTGCGCCGAAGCGGCTGCCAAGGAAGGTCAGGCCGCCGAAGAATTCTTGGCTGTCGAGGGTATCGACGGTGGGGTAGCTGTAGTGAATCAAGCCGACTTCGTAGCCCAGGGTCTGGTCGAAGGGTTGTTTAAAGCCCATGTAGGAATCGATTTCAAGGTTGGCGGACGAGGTCAGGCCGGCGCTGGGTGACCACTGGCCGACGTACCAGCCGCTGTCGTGGCTCAGGTCCAGGCCGCCATGAAATGAGCCGCTGCTGGACGGGGTGACCAGGCCCTCGGCCATGCTGCGGCTCGGGGTAGTGCCCAGTTTGAGGTCGAAGTCGCCGAGTTCGCGCTGGAACACCTGCCCCTGGGCGAAGGAGCATGTCAGCAGGCTGATCGCCAGCGGAACAACAGGAATGCGCATGCTTCACTCCGTGAAATAGCGAGGAGCAGGAACGGTAACTAAGCTGAAACGCTTGAGCTAGAGAGGTGCAAGGATACCGGCGAATGCTCGGCAGCGAAGGCCGTTCGTCGATTCATGGGAAATGGATAGAGCGAGGAGGGGTTCCAGTCCAAGCGCTTCGAAGCTCAAAGCGCTTTGGGACCAGGTGACGCGCAGGTTACTTTTTGCCCAGGCTGATCTGCTTGGACGGGCCGAAAGTCTGGCCGCTGACGCCTTTGGCAATTTGCTGGATCTCACCGCCGGACTTGAGGAACGCAGCGATTTGGTCGTTGATCGACTCGCTGGTTTCAACGGCTGGAGCTGGCTTTGATTTGCTGTTGGATGCTTTTACGCGCATGACGGCCATTAACCTAAAGATAATTAATTGGGCCAGGCATCGTACAGGAAATACTTGACAATAGCTTGGCAAATATCCTTCAAGATTACCCGTGTGGGAGCTGAATAGCGGCTGGCTTATCCTGCCGTTATTGCCCTAAGCCCCTGTTTTAACTAACAACCGTGGCGCGAATATAACGCCGATGCCGCAGGGTACGCACCGTCCATCGCCTGACGAATGGCCGAGCCTCAAGCGCAAACCCAGGAAAATCAAGGGTTGCGCAGGGGTTCTTGGCGAACCTTGCTTGCGTTCACGAATCGCGGCGCAAAACCGGGTAGAATGCCGCCCACGCAATGAGGGTACAGGAAATGGCTTTAGTCGGGCGCTACAACAGTTTGCAAGTGGTTAAACACACTAACTTCGGTTTATATCTGGACGGCGGTGCGGACGGCGAAATTCTGCTGCCCAACCGTTATATCCCCAAGGATATTCCCAGCGAAGATGAAGACTGGCTCAATGTTTTTATTTATCTGGACAGCGACGACAAACTGATCGCCACCACCGAAAAACCAAAAGTGCAGGTGGGTGAGTTCGCCAGCCTGAAAGTGGTTGAGGTCAACAGCATTGGTGTGTTCCTGGACTGGGGCCTGCCCAAGGATCTGCTGCTGCCGTATTCCGAAGAAAAGCGCCAGATGACCGCTGGCGAGTATTGCGTGGTGCACGTCTACCTCGACAAGCACACCCGCCGCATCACCGCCACGGCGCGCCTGGATCGTTATCTGGACAAGACGCCGGCCAACTACACGCCGGGCCAAGAGGTTGATTTGCTGGTCGCCGAAGCCACTGACATGGGGTTCAAGGCGATCATCAATAACAAGCACTGGGGCTTGATCCACAAGAACGAAATCTTCAAGTTCATGCGCGCCGGCAAAGAGGAAAAAGGTTTCATCAAGGAAATCCGCCCGGACGGCAAGATCAGTCTGAGCCTGCAGCCAGTGGGCCAGGAAGCCGCCACCAGCCTGAATGCAAAGATCCTCGCCAAGTTGCGCGAGAACAACGGCACGCTCCCGGTCAGCGACAAGAGCGACCCGGTGCTGATCAGCAGCCTGTTTGGCGTGAGCAAGGGCAACTTCAAGAAAGCCATTGGTGCGCTGTACAAGAATGGGCAGATTGTTATTCATGCTGATCGGATTGAATTGAGCTAACTGCACACAATCCCCCGTGGCGAGGGAGCTTGCTCCCGCTGGGCTGCGAAGCAGCCCCCAAACCAGTTGCACGCAATCAAAGCTGACACACCGAGGTGGCATGTTCGAGGGGCCGCTTCGCAGCCCAGCGGGAGCAGGCTCCCTCGCCATGGTTGATCTGCGCTGTATACAAAACCCTGCACCTTTAGCATGCACTCACGCCCTGTTCATGGGCGTGCGCCCGTTTCTGCGCGGCGTTCCTTTGCGCCACACACCACGGTTTGTCTCACATTCTTCGCCTATGGCACGCATTCTGCGTAGCAACGCGTATACAAACCATGCCGGCTCCCGTGCGCAGTATGGTGAGCAGGTCGACTCGGGGGCACGGCGGCACTCAAAGGAGCCTCGCAATGTCCGAGCAATTGCCCAACGGCTACAGCCCTCGCCTCTATAACGAGGACTTGGGCCCGCTGCCGCAGAAATGGAATTGGTACAACATCTTCGCGTTCTGGATGAGTGATGTGCACAGCGTCGGCGGCTACGTGTTCGCCGCCAGTCTGTTCGCGCTGGGGTTGGCGAGTTGGCAGGTGTTGATCGCGTTGTTAGGCGGGATTTGCATCGTGCAGTTGATTGCCAACCTGGTTGCCAGGCCGAGCCAGCAAGCAGCGGTGCCGTATCCGGTGATCTGTCGGCTGGCATTCGGGGTGTTTGGGGCGAATATTCCAGCGGTGATCCGTGGCTTGATCGCCGTGGCCTGGTACGGCATTCAGACGTACCTGGCATCCAGCGCGCTGATCATTGTGGTGCTGCGGTTTTTTCCTGCAATGGAAGTCTATGCCGCGCCGCAATTTGCCGGTTTGTCCTACCTGGGCTGGTTCGGTTTCCTCGGCCTGTGGTTCGTCCAGGCGTTGGTGTTCTGGACGGGCATGGAGTCGATCCGCCGTTTCATCGATTGGGCCGGGCCGGTGGTCTACGCGGTGATGTTTCTGTTGGCTGGCTGGATCGTGTGGAAGGCCGGTTGGAGCAACATCAGCTTCACCCTGGCGGAAAAGTCCCTGTCCGGCTGGCAGGCCTTCGGCCAGGTGATCATGGCGATGGCGCTGGTGGTGTCGTATTTTTCCGGCCCGACCCTGAATTTCGGCGATTTCAGTCGTTACTGCCGGAGCATGTCTGACGTTCGCCGTGGCAATTTCTGGGGGCTGCCGGTGAATTTCCTGGCGTTCTCCCTGGTTACCGTGGTGATTGTTTCCGGAACCTTGCCGGTGTTCGGTGAAATGCTTCACGACCCGATCGCCACCGTGGCGCGCATCGACAACGACGTGGCTGTGCTGTTGGGGGCTTTTGCATTCGTGACCGCCACCGTTGGCATCAACATTGTGGCCAACTTCGTGTCCCCGGCCTTTGACTTCGCCAACGTTGCGCCCAGCAAAATCAGCTGGCGCGCCGGGGGCATGATCGCGGCGCTGGCCTCGATCTTCATCACGCCGTGGAACCTGTTCAACAACCCCGAGGTGATCCATTACACCCTGGACGTGCTGGCGGCATTCATCGGCCCGCTGTTCGGGATTCTGTTGGTGGATTACTACCTGATCAAGAAACAGCAGATCGACGTCGATGCGCTGTTCAATGACGGGCCAAGTGGGCGTTATTACTACAGCGGCGGCATCAATTGGACGGCGGTCAAGGCGTTGGTGCCGGCGACGCTGATGGGTGTGGCGATCACTTTTACACCGATGTTGCAATCGATGGCCAATTTTGCCTGGTTCACCGGTTGCTTCCTCGGCGGGGTGTTGTATTTCGCCTTGGCCCGGCGCGAGGTGGCGCCGCAGCCATCGCTCAGCCCGGCCGGCCAGGCCTGATCAACGCAGGGCGGTCTGGCTGCACGGGCTCACGGCGCTTCGGCTGGCGGGCCGCAGCAACAGTCCACCGGCCAGCACCAGGCCGCTGCCTGCGATGATCAGCGCCGGTTGCAAGCCGCCGCTGAAATGGCTGCTCAGCGCCGCCAGCAGCGGGCCGCTGAGCTGGCCCACGGCAAAGCAGGCGGTCAGCAGTCCGGCGTTGCGCTGGGTGGCGTGTGGCGCCAGTTCCCGTGAGCGCAGCATCACCAATTGCATGCAGGCCAGGAAGGGCGCGCCACACAGGATCACCCCCAAGGCCAGCCCCGGCCCGCTGCCCAGCAGGCAGGCGAAGACCCCGGCGGCTTGTAGCCACAACGTACCGATCAACCAACGACCGGTGGTGTTCGGGTTTGGCCGACGCAGGCTCACCAGCAGCACGCCGATAGCCGCGGCCAGGCCGAAGCAGGGCCAAAACAGGTCCGCCTGCCATTGCCCCTGGAACTGCGCCGAGGCCATTTGCGACAAAAACGTTGCCGGGATGATGTAGCCCAGGCCGTACAAGGCGTACACCACACCGAGTCGAGCGATACCGCGATTCGGCGACGTGGTGACCGGCGTTGCAGTGGTCGCGGCGGCGGGTTGCGGCAGCATTGGCAAGATCACCAGCAACATCGCCAACCCCACCCCGGCGTACACCAGCCACAGGGTCGCGGACGTCTGGCCCAGCAGGTTCGAGCCCAGGGCCAGCAAGCCTGTCAGAAAAATACCCAACCCAGGGCCGGCAAACACCAGCGCGCCGAGCCGCGGCCGTCCTGCCGCTGCGGCCAAGGGTTGGCTCAGGGCGGTGATCATCACCATCACCCAGGCACTTGCCACGCCAGTGCCGAAGCGCAGTGCCAGGTGCGGCCAGAAACCCCAGGCCCAGAACGACGCCAGGGTCAGCAGCACGCACAACCACAGGCCTCCGATCAAACGCCGCCGTACCTGTTCCGGGCGGCGGGCGAACATGGCGTCGAGCGCGCCGAGGAAGTAACCCAGGTAGTTGGCGGCGGCAATCAGACCGGCGGCGGTCAAGTCGATCTGACCTTCGCCGATCAAGTGAGGTAACTGGGGCGTAAGGGCGAAGCGGCCGATGCCCATGGCCATCATCAAGGCGATGAAGCTGCCGAGCAGACGAATGAGAGGTGACATGGTCGTTCTCCAGCGTTGGGGCGAATGACCGTCAGGCTAGGACTGATTGACTTTCATTAAAAATGAATAATAGTGAGTAACTTGTTCTTTTTTGGAGAAGGTCGTGGAGTTCAGCCAATTACGGATTTTCCAGGCCGTGGCCGAGGAGGGTTCCATCACCCGGGCCGCCGAGCGCCTGCACCGGGTGCCGTCGAACCTCTCGACCCGGCTCAAGCAGCTTGAAGAGCAACTGGGCGTGGATCTTTTCCTGCGCCAGCGTCAGCGCTTACAGCTATCGCCTGCAGGAAAAGTCCTGCTGGACTATGCGGCCAAGCTCTTTGCCTTGCACGACGAAGCCCATGCGGCCGTGCAGGGCGGGCAGCCGGCCGGGGATTTTGTCCTGGGCACGATGTACAGCACGGCGGCGATTCACTTGCCGGACCTGCTGGCCGGTTATCACCGCACGTATCCGGCGGTGAACCTGCAAGTGCAATCCGGGCCCAGCGGTGAATTGCTGGAGGGCTTGCTCACCGGACGTCTGGATGCAGCGCTGGTGGACGGTCCGCTGGAGCTGGCGGGACTGGATGGCGTGCCGTTGTGCGACGAACGGTTGGTGCTGATCACCGAGGCCGATCACCCGCCGGTAGGCAGTGCGCTGGATGTCCAGGGGCGTTCAGTGTTCACCTTTCGCCAGGGCTGTTCGTACCGCATGCGCCTGGAAGCCTGGTTTGCCCATGACCACGCGACCATGGGCCGGGCGATGGAAATCGAGTCTTACCCAGGGATGCTGGCGTGTGTGATTGCCGGCTCTGGCGTGGCGCTGATGTCCGAGTCGATGCTCGCCAGCTTGCCGGGCCGTGAACGTGTGACGGTGCATCCGCTGGCCGAGCCGTTTGCCAGTGCCACGACCTGGTTGATGTGGCGCAAAGGGATGGTGGGGGCGAACCTCAACGCCTGGATTGAGCTGCAGCAGCAGGCTTGGCCGCGTACACCCATGATGACGGCACAATCGGCTTGAACTCCGGGAGGTGGATTTGGATCAATTCAGTAACAGATCATTGCAATCTGTAACGAGCATTGCGTAGGACTTCGGACTATTATCAGTGCGAAGGGGCAACAGAATTCTGCCGCTCGCACCACCCTGAGGGGGCACCACGATGAAAGAGAAAATCCAGAACTGGCTTCACGACTTGGGTGTCGCGCTGGGGCTGATCGAGCCGCCAATGCAACCGATACCGATCCGCACCGATGACGAGCAACGCCGCCGCCAGCCGCGCCGCCGATAAAGTCACTGCAGAATACTGGAGAGATCGCAGTCTTCGACCGTTTCAAACGAGACGGCCGAGGACTGCGATCTTTTATTTTGTGAACCGTCCGTGGCGAGGGAGCTTGCTCCCGCTGGGCTGCGAAGCAGCCCCAAGGCCATTCACCTCGCTGTGTCAGGAATACCGCGTCGGCAGGTTTTACGACGGCTCGCCGCCGAGCGGGAGCAAGCTCCCTCGCCACCGGGTCCTATGTTCGGCTGGCGAACTTGGTGGGCTGGTGTGACCTGCGACGCCATACCCTCTCGAAGAAAACCCCGCTTTCAGGCCGCTTTCGCCACCCCATTCGCGCGCGGCGACAACATGCTCACCACGACGAAACTCACCAGTGCCACGCTCAGGCTGTAGTAGATCGGCGTATTCGCATCCAGGCCATCCTTGAGCATGAAGAACAGCGCAGTCACAAAGCCCAGCGACATACTGGTGATCGCGCCCGCCGTGGTTGCGCGCTTCCAGTAGATCGCGCCGATCAGCGGGATCAGCATGCCGCCGACCAACAGGTTGTAAGCCAGGGTCAGGGCGCTGATCACGTCACTGACTACCAGGGCGATG
Source organism: Pseudomonas sp. G2-4 (assembly GCF_030064125.1). Lineage (NCBI taxonomy): Bacteria > Pseudomonadati > Pseudomonadota > Gammaproteobacteria > Pseudomonadales > Pseudomonadaceae > Pseudomonas > Pseudomonas sp. G2-4. The sequence goes on from NZ_CP125957.1 coordinate 1,647,190, forward strand.
CCCAGCACCACTAACCCCAGCAACAGGGTTGCGATACGGTTTTCGTGGACGTCGCCATTGCCACTTTCACGGCCTTGGCGCAAACGCGGCAGCAGATCCTGGACCACGGTGGTGGACGCCGCCAGCAGGCCCGCCGCTGCAGTGGACATCAAGGCCGCCAGGGCCGCGGCGATCACCAGCCCGCGAATACCGTTGGGCAGGCTGGTCTGGACGACGCTGGCGAAGGCGTTGTTGACGTTTTCCAGGTCCGGCAGCAGTACCTTGGCCGCCATGCCAATCAACGCCCCGGCCAGGCCGTACAGCACGCAGTAAAGGCCTGCGGCGGTGCCGGCGACTTTCGCCACGCGTTCACTGCGGGCGGTGAACACCCGCTGCCAGATGTCCTGGCCGATGAAGATGCCGAAAAAGTAGATCAGGAAGTAAGTGAGGATGGTGTCCCAGCCAATCGCGGTGAAATCGAAGTAACTGGCCGGCAGTGCCGCCACCATCGCATCCCAGCCGCCGGCATCGACGATGGACATCGGCATCAGCAGGAACACCAGGCCAACGGTCATGATCAGGAATTGCACGATGTCGGTCAGGGTCAGCGACCACATGCCGCCGATGGTCGAATACAACACCACAACACCGCCACCCACCAGGATCGACACCCAGAAGGGCAGGCCGAACAATACTTGCATGACGGTGCCGATGGCGATGGTCGAGGTGGCGCCGATCATCAGCGCATAGACCAGCATGATCAACGCGCTGGCGTGGCGGGCGGCCGGGTTGTAGCGGCGCTCCAGCACTTGGGTCACGGTGTAGATCTTGAGCTTGAGCAACGGCTTGGCGAGGAACAGGCTCAGGCCGACGATGCCCAGGCCGATGGCGCCGCACAGCCAGAATCCGGAAATGCCATAGACATAGCCCAGGCGCACGGTGCCGATGGTGGATGCACCGCCCAGGACGGTGGCGGCCATGGTGCCCAGGTAAAAGCCCGGTCCCAGGTTGCGCCCGGCCACCAGATAGTCGTCACGGGTCTTGGCGCGGCGCATGCCGTACCAACCCAGGGCGATCATGCCAGTGGCGTAGAGAAGAACGACGATTAAATCCAAAGCCATGGTGGCGTGTCTCCGATTGTCTTTTTATAGGAAGTCGGGGTGATGCCGTCCCTGGCACCGCAACCTCAGTGCGAACTTGCTTGTGTGGCGAGGGAGCTTGCTCCCGTTCGACTGCGCAGCAGTCGCCATCAGGGGCTGCTTCGCAGCCCAGCGGGAGCAAGCTCCCTCGCCACAGGTGTGTGTTGACTCAGGTCAAACGGTCTGTCTGAGGGAGGGCGTATCGATTGGCACCGAAGAACCCTTGCTACGCGGATCATCCGGCCCATACACCGCCGCCGGCTCTGGAAACAACCCAAGCAGCGCCAGGTACACCACCGAAGCCAGGCCCAGGGTCACCGGCAGGCTGATGTCGATTCCGCCGGCGAGCTCGCCCAACGGCCCGACGAACTGCCCCGGCAGGTTGACGAAGCACAACCCCACCAGTGCGCTGGGAATCCACGCCCCCAGGCCGCGCCAGTTCCAGCCATGGGTGAACCAGTAGCGTCCGCCGGTTTCGCCCCGGGTGAACACTTGCAGGTCGTCCGGGCAGTAGAAGCCGCGTCGCACCAACAGGCCGATGATCATGATCACCATCCACGGGGTGGTGCAGGTGATGATCAGCACGGCGAAGGTGGACACGCTCTGCACCAGGTTCGCGGCGAAGCGTCCGATGAAGATGAAGGCAATCGACAGCACGCCGATCAGCAATGTCGCCTTGACCCGCGACAGCACCCGCGGGAACACGCTGGACATGTCCAGCCCGGTGCCATACAGCGACGTGGTGCCGGTGGACATGCCGCCGATCACGGCGATCAGGCACACCGGCAGGAAGAACCAGCTCGGCGAAACCGCCAGCAGGCCGCCCACGTAGTTGTTGGCCGCGATGTAGTCCGGCGCCTTGATCGCCACGATGGTGGCGGTGGCGAGGCCGAACAGGAAGGGGATCAGCGTTGCCAGTTGTGCGGCAATCACCGCCAGCATGATTCGCGGCTTGGGCGTGTTGCGTGGGATGTAGCGCGACCAGTCACCCAGGAACGCGCCGAAGGAGATCGGGTTGCTCATGGCCACCAGCGCCGCGCCGATGAACGCCGCCCAGAAGCCCGGCTGGCCGAGGCTGACGGTGCCGGCGAACTGGCTGTCGAAGGTTGGCGCGAAGGCCAGGATGCCCAACAGGAACAACAGGCTGGCGGCCCACACGGCAATGCGGTTGACCCACAGCATGAAGCGAAAGCCGTAGATGCACACCGTCAACACCAGCAAGGCGAACAGCCCGTAGGCCAGGCCAAGGCTCAGGTCAGTTTCCGGCAAGCCGATCAATCGCTTGGCACCGCCGATCAATGCATCCCCGGAACTCCAGACCGACAGCGAGAAGAAGGCGATGGCGGTCAACAGCGACAGGAACGAACCGACGATCCGCCCGTGCACACCAAAGTGCGCACCGGAAGACACGGCGTTGTTGGTGCCGTTGAGCGGGCCGAACAGGCCCATGGGGGCGAGGATGATCGACCCCACCAATACCCCCAGCACAATCGCCCAGACACCGGCCTGGAATGACAGGCCGAACAGTACCGGGAAACTGCCGAGCACCGCGGTGGCAAAGGTATTGGCGCCGCCGAAGATCAGGCGAAACAAGTCCCCCGGGCCGGCGGTTCGCTGGTGGTCCGGGATCTGTTCGACCCCGTTGGTTTCAATTTGCGTAAGGCTGTTGTCGTTATTGTTATTCATGACCTGCTCCGATCATCGAGACGCGTTCATCGAAGGTGAACGTCGTCTGTTTGGCTAAGGGGGTGGCAGCCCTTCCGGCATTGCGGACAAATGTTCATGACAGGCCAGCCATAGGCCCTGTTGTTCTTGTGCGCGTCCTGCCTGTTTGCGGAACAGGATGGTTTCGCGCTCCTGGCTAAAGTGTCGCTCCCCTTGCATGCGCAGCTCGGTGGCCACGTCATGGATGAAAACCGCCACGTCCCCTTGCAGGCTGACGAAGGCGTTGCTCGAAGTGCACGAGAGCACCTCGAAGCCATCCTCGGACCGCCAACGGTCCCACAACGCCTGGTAGGCATCGCGTGACAGCAGCGGCTGTTCGAGGGTGTAGAACACAAAACTCGCGTCAGGTGTGAATGCGCCGAAATAGGCTGCGCGGTCATTGCGGGCGAAGGCCGACACCAGTTCGGCGGCGGCCTGGAGAACCTGCTCCTGCTCGTTCATGGGCGCACCTCAGCGATGCACCACACCGGGCAGTACGCAGAGCATCTCGTACAGCAGGTTGGCGCCCAGCAGCGAGGTATTGCCGCTGGTGTCGTAGGGCGGCGAGACTTCTACCAGGTCGCAACCGACCAGGTCGAGGCCCTGGCAGCCGCGCACGATTTCAATCGCCTGGATGGTGGTCAGCCCGCCGATTTCCGGGGTGCCGGTGCCAGGGGCCCAGGCCGGGTCGATGCCGTCGATGTCGAAACTCAGGTACACCGGACCGCCGCCGACCTTCTCGCGGACTTCCGCCATCAACGGTGCCAGGGATTTGTGCCAGCACTCTTCGGCCTGAACCACGCGGAAACCCTGGTTGCGGCTCCAGTTGAAATCATCGGCTGTGTAGCCTTGGGCCCGCAGACCGATCTGCACCACGCGGTCGCAATCGAGCAGGCCTTCTTCCACAGCGCGGCGGAAGGTGGTGCCGTGGGCAATTTTCTCGCCGAACATGTGGTCGTTCACATCGGCGTGGGCGTCGATGTGCACCAGGCCGACCTTGCCGTGTTTCTTGTGGATGGCCCGCAGGATCGGCAGGGTGATGGTGTGGTCGCCGCCCAGGGTCAGGGGGATGACGTTGTGTTCGAGGATCTTGTGGTACGACTCTTCGATGATCCGCACTGCGTCCAGCAGGTTGAAGGTGTTGATCGCCACGTCACCGATGTCGGCCACCGCCAGCGAGTCGAACGGTGCCGCACCAGTGGCCATGTTGTAGGGGCGGATCATCACGGATTCGGCGCGGATTTCACGGGGCCCGAAACGGGTGCCGGCGCGCAGGGAGGTGCCGATGTCCAGTGGCACGCCGACGAAGGCAGCGTCGAGGCCGGCAGCGGTTTGCAAATGGGGGAGTCGCATCATGGTGGCGATGCCGCCGAAGCGCGGCATTTCGTTGCCGCCCAGTGGTTGGTGAAGAATCTTGTCCACGGGTAGGGCCTCATCGTTGTTTTATTTATCAGGGGCCGATTCTGCGAAAAGCGTGGAACGGGAAGAATCGCTGGGGGCAAATACTTAGTTCAGATTTTTCTAAACTAATGCGGGGCGGGGCGATAGACTTCGCCGCAGTCCCCTGTTTGGATGAGGGGACATAGTGCCCCCTGTGGCGAGGGAGCTTGCTCCCGCTGGGCGGCGAAGCCACCCCAAAACCATTCACCTCGGTGCATCAGGCAGATTGCAGCGACAGGTTCTGCGACGGCTGCGCCGCCGAGCGGGAGCAAGCTCCCTCGCCACATAGATCTCTGCAATTCCATACATCCAGCGTTCAGGAGCATCTGATGGCCAACGCTCTACCCGACCTGAAACTGCTGCGCATTTTCGTCAGCGTGGTCCGGCACCAGGGGTTTGCCAACGCCCAGCACGAACTCAACCTGTCCACGTCGGCCATCAGCACCTACATGAGCCAGCTGGAATCGGCCCTGGGCCTGGTGCTGTGTCATCGCGGCCGGGGTGGGTTCAGCCTGACCAGCAAGGGCGAGTTGTTCCATCAGGAAACCCTGCGCCTGTTGGGCGAGCTCGAAGGCTTCGAACAATACGCCGCAGCCCTCAAAGGCGAATTGCGCGGCACGCTGAACCTGGGGGTGATCGATTCCACCGTCAGCGACAAGGCCTTGCCGTTCGCCGAAGCCATCGGCGCCTACAGCCAGGAGCACCCGGCGGTGCACCTGCACCTGTCGGTCATGAGCCCCTATGAGTTGCAACTGGGCGTGCAGGACAATCGCCTGGACCTGGCCATCGGTGCGTTTTCCACGCGCATGAGCGGGCTGGTCTACATGCCGCTCTACCGTGAGCAACACTGGCTGTATTGCAGCAACCGCCACCCGCTGTTCAACGAGCGGCGCATCCCCGAGCAAGTCATCACCCAGCAGCGTATGGTCGGGCGCGGTTACTGGAGTCAGGCCGAACTGGCCCGCCATGGCTTCAAGCACAGCGCGGCGACGGTGGAGAGCATGGAGGCGCAATTGATCCTGGTGTTGTCCGGTGCCTACGTCGGTTACCTGCCCGAGCACTACGCACAGGCTTGGGTCGACAAGGGGGATTTGCGCGTGCTGCTGCCGGCGACCTTTGGTTACCAGGCACCCTTTTCAATGATCGTGCGCCGTGGCCGCAGTCGCGAGCCGCTGATCCAGACGTTCCGCGACCTGCTCAAGGCGCAGCTCAACCAGGCCTGAGGTACCGCCATGTCCCGAATTCATTGCCCGCGTTGCCACAGGCCGCAAAGCCATTGCCTGTGCCCGCTAATTCCCAGCCTCGACAGCCGCACCCGGGTGCTGCTGTTGCAGCACCCCAGCGAAGTGAACCACGCCTTGAACACCGCCCGGCTGGCGGCGTTGGGGCTGAACAATGCCGAGTTGATCGTGGGCGAGGTGTTCGAGGATTTGCCCAGCTTGCTCAACCCGCCGGGTTATCGGGCGCGGTTGCTGTTTCCCGGCGACGATGCGCAGCCGCTGCAGGCTTATGTTCCGTCCGATGAGCCGCTGCTATTGGTCGTGCCCGACGGCACCTGGCGCAAGGCGCGTAAGCTGTTGCACCTCAACCCGTTGCTGGCAACGCTGCCGAGGGTGACCTTGGCCGAAGGCGGAGTGTCCCGTTATCGCTTGCGCAAGGCGCCGGGGCCGGGGGCGTTGTCGACGGTGGAGGCGATTGTCCAGGCGTTGCAGACCCTTGAGGAACCAGCATGCTTCGAGCCGTTATTGAGGCCGTTTGAGGCGTTGATCGAGGGGCAGATTGCAGCGATGGGGGAGGAGACTTACCAGAAGAATCATGCCGGGAGTTAGAGATTTATGTGGCGAGGGAGCTTGCTCCCGCTCGGCGGCGCAGCCGTCGTAGAACCTGCCGCCGCGGTCTGCCTGACACAACGAGGTGATTGGTCTTGGGGCTGCTGCGCAGCCCAGCGGGAGCAAGCTCCCTCGCCACGGGGTCGAGGTAACTTCGGATCAACGCTCACGCATCGCCTCAGTCCGCGCCTTCAACACCGGCTTGAGCAAGTAATCCAGCACACTCTTCTCCCCGGTAATGATATCCACCGTCGCCACCATCCCCGGAATGATCAACAACGGCTTGGCATCCCCGCCCAAGTGGTTTTTATCCGTGCGCACCTGGATCAGGTAGAAGCTGTTGCCCTTGTCATCGGTGATGGTGTCGGCGCCGATCAGTTCGAGTTTGGCGCTGAGCCCGCCGTAGATGGTGTAGTCGTAGGCGCTGAACTTGACCATGGCTTTCTGGCCGGGATGGAGGAACGCCACGTCCTGGGGGCGGACCTTGGCTTCGATCAGCAGGTTGTCTTCCAACGGTACGATTTCCACCATGTCGCTGCCCGGCTGCACCACGCCGCCGATCGTGTTGACCTTCAGTTGCTTGATCACCCCGTGCACGGGCGAGACCACGGTGGTGCGGGTGACGCGGTCGTCGATGGCGATACTCGACGCGGCGATTTTCGACAGTTCGGTGCGTTTCTCGTTGAGGTCCTTGGCCGCGTCGGAGCGGAAGGATTGTTCGGACTCGTCGATCTTGCTCTTGATCTCATTGATCGCTGATTCGGCCCGAGGGATTGCCAAGGTGGTGGCGTTGAGCGAGCCGCGGATTTCCACTGCGCTGCGTTTGAGCCGCAGGATCTCTACCGGCGATACGGCACCGGTGCGCACCAGTGGCGCGGACATGTTCATTTCTTCTTGCAGCAAGGCCAGGGAGGAGCTGAACTGGCCTTGCTTGGAGCGAAACTCCGCCAGCTCCTGGGTCTTCTGCCGCAGTTGCTCGGTCAGGGTCCGTTGTTCGCTGGCCAGGCGCCGCTGCCGTTGCTCGTACAGCGAGCGCTCGTCCTCGGCCACTTGCGGGGCCTTGGCGATCACCTCTGCGGAAAGCTTGAATGGCCGGCCCTCGGCCTCGGCCGACAGGCGCTCGACCTGGGCGGTCAAGGCATAGCGATCGGCCTCGCTCTCACCCTTGTTCGACAGAAACCGTGTGTCGTCCAGGCGCAGCAGGGTGTCGCCCTTGTTCACCATCTGGCCTTCACGGGCGAAAATCTCGGTGACGATACCGCCCTCCAGATTCTGGATCACTTGGATCTTGCTCGACGGAATTGCCTTGCCTTCACCCGTGGTGACTTCCTGCAAGACCGCCAATTTCGCCCAGACCAGCGCGGTGATGATCAGCCCGGCGGCCAGCCACACGGTGACACGCGAGCGCCGGGGCGAATCCTGCAACGTGGCGCCGGCGGTTTCCGGCATGAACTCGCTCTCGGCGCTTTTGCTGAAACTGCCGAAGTAGCTTCGAACGGCGGATTCCGGTGTTTGGGTAGACATGGGGCGATACCCGTCGGTTAAGTGAAATGGAGCTAGGTGCGGCTTTTTAGAAGAGAACTGAGTGCTGCTTTTGAGAAGAGAGCCAGGTGCTGCTTTTTGTGGCGAGGGAGCTTGCTCCCGCTCGGCGGCGAAGCCGTCGTAAAACCTGCCGACGCGGTCTGCCTGACGCTGCGAGGTGAATGGCTTTGGGGCTGCTTCGCAGCCCAGCGGGAGCAAGCTCCCTCGCCACAAAAAGCAGCACCCAGCACAGGTGTCGGATGAGCATTCAAACCGCCGCAGCCCCCACCCGTCCTTTACGCAACGCATCGATGACCGCGTCCTTCGGCCCATCGGCCACAATCCGTCCGTTGTCCAGCACCACCAACCGGTCCACCAGGCTGAGCATCGAGGTGCGGTGGGTCACCAGCAGCACCGTCTTGCCCTGGACATGGGTGTGGAGTTTCTGCCGCAGGACGTCTTCACTGCTGTTGTCCATGGCACTGGTGGGCTCGTCCAGCAGCAGGATCGGTGGGTCGAGCAACAAGGCCCGCGCCAGCAGCACGGCTTGGCGCTGACCACCGGAGAGCAACTGGCCGCGCTCGCCCACCGGGCGGTCGAAACCTTGGGGATGCTGGCGGGCCAGTTCGGTGACCCCGGTCAACTCGGCCACTTCCAGCATGCGCGCGTCGCTGATGTAGCGGGCGCCGAGGGTGAGGTTGTCCCGCAGGCTGCCGGCCAGCAACGGCAGGTCGTGGGCGACGTAGCCGATCTGTTGGCGCAGGTCGGCGACGTCCAGTTGGCGCAGGTCCAGGCCGTCGAGCAGCAACTGGCCTTCCTCCGGCGCATAGAAGCCCATCACCAGCCGCGCCAGGGTACTTTTGCCCGAGCCACTGCGACCGATAATGCCTACCCGCTCACCAGGCTTGAGGCTGAAGCTGATGTTGTCCAGCGCCGCAGCGTTCTGCCCGTTGTAGTGGAACGTCACGCCGTTGACGTCCAGCGCGCCCTGCAACTGGGTGCGATCCAACGGCCGCTGCTTGGCATCGCGCTCCTGGGGCAACGCCATCAAGGCATCGGTGCTGCGCATGGTGAGCTGGGCTTGCTGGTAGCGGGTGATCAGCCCGGCGATCTGCCCCAGCGGAGCGAGCACTCGGCTGCCGAGCATGTAGGTCGCCACCAGCGCACCGACGCTGAGGTTGCCGGCGATGATGCTGTAGACCCCGGCGACGATGGTCGCCATGCCAGCCAGTTGTTGCAGGAACAACGTGCCATTGGTCGCCAATGCGGAGAGGTTGCGTGCGTGGCTGTCCAGGCGGGTGAGGGCGCCGTGGGTGCTTTCCCACTGATGCTGGCGCTCGCTTTCGGCGCTGCAGGCCTTGAGGGTTTCCAGGCCACCGAGGGTTTCAATCAACAAAGCTTGGCGCTGGGCGCCGAGGGCCAGGCTTTTTTGCACGGTGTCGCGCAGGCGTGCCTGTATGATCATCGCGAAGGCAATGGTGAGCGGAAAAGCTATCACCGGAATCACCACCAGCCAGCCGCCCAGCAGGCCGATCACCACCAGCATCAGCACGGCGAAGGGCAGGTCGATCAGGCTGGTGAGGGTCACAGCGGTGAGGAATTCCCGCAGGCCCTGGAAGTCGTGGATGCTCTGGGCAAATCCGCCGATGGTCACCGGTTTGGCCTTCATCGCCATGCCGGTGATGCGCTCGAACAGCGTGGCGGAAAGAATGATGTCGGTTTTCCTGCCGGCGGTGTCCAGCAGATGGGCGCGCACCACCCGCAGTACCAGTTCGAAGCCGGTGCCGATCAACAGCCCCACGGCCAACACCCACAGCGTAGAGGTGGCTTGATTCGGCACCACGCGGTCGTAGGTCTGCATGACGAACAACGGCACCATCAGCCCCAGCAGGTTGATCAGGAAACTCGCCAGGATCGCGTCGCTGTACAGCCAGCGCGACAGTTTCAAGGTGTCGCGAAACCACGCCTCGACCCGCGGTATCAGAGGCGAGCGCAGGTCTTCGAGTTCATGGCGCGGCCGGGCGAACAACGCCTGGCCGCTATAGTCGGCGGTCAGCTCCTCGCGACTGACCCATTGCTCGCCGCCATCGGCTTCGCTCGGCAGGATCAGCGCCTTGCCGTCCTCGCCCCAGCGCCGCAACACTGCGCACCGGCCACCGGCCAGAATCAGCATCACCGGCAAGTTGAGCGGCGAGATGTCGCCCAGGTCGCGGCGCAGCAACCGCGCCTGCAAACCGGCCCGGGCCGCTGCACGAGGCAGCAGCTCCAGGCTCAGGCGTTGGTGCGCCATAGGAAGCCCGGCGCTGAGGCTGGCGCGGCTGACTGTCGCGCCATGGAGTTTGCAGAGGATCAATAGACCGTCGAGCAAAGGATCGTCGAAGTTCAGGCGCGGATCGGCGCCAAGGGTTGCGGGTTCCATGCTGGTCACATTGATCGTTCCCATTTTTTTTGGGGGGGCTACTTCAGTTCGGGCAGCCGTGCGTCGCTTTTGACTTCGGTCTGGGCGACCGCGTCGGCCGGCAGCACTATCCGTTGTTTACTCAGGAGCTGACCCATGTTCGCCAGCACCCGGTACATCGAGTACTCCTCGGTGTACCGCACCTCGGTGTAGCGACGGTTGGCGTTGTACAGCTCGTTTTCGCTGTCGAGCACATCGAGCAAGGTCCGCTGGCCGAGCCCGAACTGATCCTGATACGCGGCGCGCACGCGAGAGGTGGTGTCGGCATATTCGCGGGCGGTGGGCGTCTGTTTGCGGGCGTTGGTCATCGCGTTCCAGGCCAGGCGCGTGTCTTCATTGAGCTGGCGCAGGGCGTTGTTGCGAATGTCCATGGCCTGGTTGATCTGGTGGGCATTGGACGCCAGCCGGGCTTTGTCGCTGCCGCCGCGGAACAGGTTGTAGTTCATCACCACACCGACACGCCAGTTGTTGTCGTGACCTTCTTCTCCGCCGATGTTGTTGTTGGCGCCCACGGCCGCCTCGGCATCGAAGCGTGGGTAAAACGGCGACTTGGCCACTTCGTACTGGCTTTCGGCGGACTGTATGTCGGCTTGGGCCGACTTCAGGTACGGGTTGTTATCCACCATGCTTTGCTGGGCTGCGCGCAGGTCGGTCGGCATTTCGCCTTTGGTCGAGGGCGGCGCTTCCAGCTCATCGGGCATGCGCCCGACCACGCTGTAGAAGTTCGCCTCGGCATCGGCCAGATCGACCTGGGCGGTATCGTAGTTGTTTTCCGCCAGGGCCCGACGGGCATTGGACTGATCGGAGTCGGCCGTACTGCCGACCCCGCGCTCGGTGCGCAGGCCGATCTGGTCGTTGACCCGCAGGTGCGCTTGCAGGTTGTTCTTGGCCAGGGTCACCAACTCGCGCCGCTTGAGCACTTCCAGGTAGACCTCGATGGTGCGCAGGGCCAGGTCCTGAGCGGTGCCCTGGGCGTAATAGGCCCGGGAGTTGACCACGCCTTTGGTGCGTTCCACTTCGTTGGCGGTGTTGAACCCGTCGAAGATCATCTGCCGCAGGCGCAGCTCCGATTGGGTGTAGGTGAGGATATTGGTGTGGTGGTTGCCCAAGGCCCGTGTGTTGGTGTTGTCGCTGTAGCCACGACCGTAACCGGCATTCAAATCCACCGATGGGAAAAAGCCCCCTCTGGCGACTTTGACGTCCTCATTGGCCGACAGACGGCTGTCTACCCGTTGTGCCAGCTCCGGGTGAGTCGCAATGGTGCTCTGGATAGCTTCGGTCAAGGACATGGCCTGCGCCTGAGAAGAACAGGCCATGGCCAGCAAGACCGCGCTGCAGAGGGGGGTTAGAACGCGCATGGGGTACATCTCCTGAGGTCTGTAGTATTTCGATGTCGCCATAAAATTGACGTATTAAAGATCAAAACCGTTTCAAGCTTGTAACAACACAGCTAAGAACATTCTGCGCAGAACCTAAGAAGGATTTTTCATAAGGCTTATTCCAAAAAAAACTTATGTGCTTGGAAAAAACCGGCACATTGTTCAACGGGAAAGCCTTTGGATACGCGGCTTCTGACGGTTTTAAGGCGTCAATAAAAGTTCCATTCAAATTTTGAAACGTATGTGAAGAAGTGCTGAACGGACAGGATGAGAGGCGATTCGGGGTGACGGTTTTTTGTCATTGCGGCGAATGGCTAGCACCTCTCACTGACACGAAAGCTGGCAGATTTTCCAGATTTTCGGGTTGCCGACCTGAGTACGAATTCTTCACCCAGACAGGTGCCGACTGCGGTTGGCAACGGAGGAAATGCACATGGCAGCGCTCATCGGTACCGTCAGCAAGGTGGTAGGGCAGGTTTTCGCAGAAGCGGCCGGTGGTCTGCGGCGACCTCTGGTGGAAGGTGATCGGCTCTATGCCGGCGAACACCTGATCACCGGGGCCGAGGGCGCGGTAGCGGTGCATTTGCAGAACGGTCAGGAGTTGACCCTGGGTCGCGGAAGCAACCTGACCCTGACCCCGCAGCTGCTCGCCAACCATGCGCCTCATGTCGACACACCTGAAGCGGTGACACCGAGTGACGCGCAACTGACCGATGTGCAAAAACTGCAACAAGCCATCGCCGCCGGTGCCGACCCGACCCAGACCGGCGAAGCCACGGCTGCGGGCCCCGAGGGCGGCAACCCCGGCGGGGTGGGTGGCGGACACAACTTCGTGTTGCTGGAAGAAGTCGGCGGGGAAGTCGATCCGCAGATTGGTTTCCCCACGGCGGGGTTCAATGGGATTCCTGAGTTTCCACCTCTAGAGCTGGCGGGTGATCCGGATAACAACGGCGACGATGGCGCGGTACCGCCCGAAACACCGGACAACCCCGTGACGCTCGATGGGGTCGATGTGGAGGGGGGCGAACTGACCACCCACGAGGCCAGCCTGGCCGACGGCACCACCAGCAATCCGTCGGCGCTGGTGCAAAGTGGCACCTTCACGGTTTCTGCCCCCGATGGGCTGAGCAGCCTGAGCATCGGCGGCATCAGCGTGATCGCTGGCGGCGTGCCCGCAGGCTTTCCTCAAACCATTACCTCGGCGCTGGGCAACACGTTGACCATCACCGGCTACAACCCGGCCACCGGTGTGGTCAGCTACAGCTACACCCTGACGGACAATGAAACGCACCCTGCCGGCGGTGGGGCTAACAACATCACTGAACAGTTCCCGGTCGTGGCCGTCGACACCGATGGCGACACCGCCACGGGTACCCTGGACGTCAACATCACCGACGACGTGCCCCAGGCAATCGACGACAGTCACGCCAGCACGGCATCGGAAACCCTCGTCACGCTCACCGGCAACGTATTGCCCAACGATCATCAAGGCGCGGACCGTATTCCTGTCGGGCCCGACAGCGGGCCGATCATTGGCGGGACTTTCACCGGCACCTACGGCACCCTGGTGCTCAACCCCAACGGCACGTACACCTACACCCTGAACACCAGCGATCCACAATTTGTCGCGTTGCACGGCGGAGGAAGCGGCACCGAAACGTTCACCTACACCCTCACCGATGCCGACGGCGATACCAGCACCGCGAACCTGGTGCTGCAGGTCCACAACAACGACGATCCGGTAATCATCGACGGCCTCGACACCGAGGGCGGTGAGCTGTCATTGCAGGAGAAAAACCTCAGCGACGGCAGCAGCCCGGACGCACCGGCCCTGACCCAAAGCGGCACCTTTACCGTCACTGCGCTGGACGGTGTGCAGACCTTGAGCGTCGGCGGCATCAACGTGGTCAGCGGTGGCGTGGCGGCCGGTTTCCCTCAATCGATTACCACTGCACTCGGCAACACGTTGACCATCACCGGCTTCAACGCCGCGACTGGCGTGGTGAGCTACAGCTACACGCTGCTGGACAACGAAGCTCATCCGAATGCCAGCGGCGCCAACAGCCTGAGCGAACAGTTCGCCGTCGTCGTGACCGATGACAACGGCACCACCGCCAACGGCAACCTGGACGTGAACATCGTCGACGACTTGCCGAACGCCGTGGACGACAGCAACGCCGGTACCGCGTCGGAAACCAACCTCACCCTGACCGGCAGCGTGCTGACCAACGACACCCAAGGTGCGGACCAAGTCGCTTCAGGTCCCATCACCCCCGGCACGTTCACTGGCACTTACGGCACCCTGGTCCTCAACGCCGACGGCTCCTACACCTACACCCTCAACACCGCCGACGCCGACTTCAAAGGCCTGCACGGCGGTGGCAACGGCAGCGAAACGTTCACCTACACTCTGACCGATGCCGACGGCGACACCAGCACCGCAAACCTGGTGCTGCAGGTCCACAACAACGACGATCCAGTGATCATCGACGGCCTCGACACCGAGGGCGGTGAGCTGTCATTGCAGGAGAAAAACCTCAGCGACGGCAGCAGCCCGGACGCACCGGCCCTGACCCAAAGCGGCACCTTTACCGTGACTGCGCTGGACGGTGTGCAAACCCTGAGCGTCGGCGGTATCAACGTTGTCAGCGGTGGCGTGGCGGCCGGTTTCCCTCAATCGATTACCACTGCACTCGGCAACACGTTGACCATCACCGGCTTCAACGCCGCGACTGGCGTGGTGAGCTACAGCTACACGCTGCTGGACAACGAAGCTCATCCGAATGCCAGCGGTGCCAACAGCCTGAGCGAACAATTTGCCGTCGTCGTGACCGATGACAACGGCACCACCGCCAACGGCAACCTGGACGTGAACATCGTCGATGACTTGCCGAACGCCGTGGACGACAGCAACGCCGGTACCGCGTCGGAAACCAACCTGACCCTGACCGGCAGCGTGCTGACCAACGACACCCAAGGTGCGGACCAAGTCGCTTCAGGCCCCATCACCCCCGGCACGTTCACCGGCACCTACGGCACCTTGGTGCTCAACGCCGACGGCTCCTACACCTACACCCTCAACACCGCCGACGCCGACTTCAAAGGCCTGCACGGCGGTGGCAACGGCAGCGAAACCTTCACCTACACCCTCACCGATGCCGACGGCGATACCAGCACCGCGAACCTGGTGCTGCAGGTCCACAACAACGACGATCCAGTGATCATCGACGGCCTCGACACTGAAGGTGGAGAGCTGACGCTCCAGGAGAAAAACCTCAGCGACGGCACCAGCCCGGACGCACCGGCCCTGACCCAAAGCGGCACCTTTACCGTGACTGCGTTGGACGGTGTACAGACCCTGAGCGTTGGCGGTATCAACGTGGTCAGCGGTGGCGTGGCGGCCGGTTTCCCTCAATCGATTACCACTGCACTCGGCAACACGTTGACCATCACCGGCTTCAACGCCGCGACTGGCGTGGTGAGCTACAGCTACACGCTGCTGGACAACGAAGCTCATCCGAATGCCAGCGGTGCCAACAGCCTGAGCGAACAATTTGCCGTCGTCGTGACCGATGACAACGGCACCACCGCCAACGGCAACCTGGACGTGAACATCGTCGATGACTTGCCGAACGCCGTGGACGACAGCAACGCCGGTACCGCGTCGGAAACCAACCTGACCCTGACCGGCAGCGTGCTGACCAACGACACCCAAGGTGCGGACCAAGTCGCTTCAGGTCCCATCACCCCCGGCACGTTCACTGGCACTTACGGCACCCTGGTCCTCAACGCCGACGGCTCCTACACCTACACCCTCAACACCGCCGACGCCGACTTCAAAGGCCTGCACGGCGGTGGCAACGGCAGCGAAACGTTCACCTACACTCTGACCGATGCCGACGGCGATACCAGCACCGCAAACCTGGTGCTGCACGTCCACAACAACGACGATCCAGTGGTTATCGACGGCCTCGACACTGAAGGTGGAGAGCTGACGCTCCAGGAGAAAAACCTCAGCGACGGCAGCAGCCCGGACGCACCGGCCCTGACCCAAAGCGGCACCTTTACCGTCACTGCGCTGGACGGTGTACAGACCTTGAGCGTCGGCGGCATCAACGTGGTCAGCGGTGGCGTGGCGGCCGGTTTCCCTCAATCGATTACCACCGCGCTGGGCAACACCTTGACCATCACCGGCTTCAACGCCGCGACTGGCGTGGTGAGCTACAGCTACACCTTGCTGGACAACGAAGCTCATCCGAATGCCAGCGGTGCGAACAGCCTGAGCGAACAATTTGCCGTCGTCGTGACCGATGACAACGGCACCACCGCCAACGGCAACCTGGACGTGAACATCGTCGATGACTTGCCCACTGCTCATGCCGATTCCGCTTCGGTGGATGAGGGCGGGACGGTCAGTGGCAACGTCTTGAACAACGACGTGGGCGGCGCCGATGGGCCCGCCGCGAGCGGTGCGGTGATCGGCGTACGCGCCGGCGACGACACCTCGACCCCGGCGGTGGGCGGCCTCAACACTCAGATCAACGGGGCCTACGGCTACCTGACCCTGGATGCCAACGGCAACGCCGTCTACCACAGCAATCCGAACACCGTCAGCGCCCCCGGTGCCACCGATGTGTTCACCTACACCGTGCGCGATGCCGACGGTGATGAAAGCACCACCACCATCACCATCGATGTCCATGAAAGCTGCCTCGTCGCCGCGTCCGACCAGGAAATCAGCGTTTACGAAAAGGCCCTCGACCTGAACCAGGACGGCCAGGACCTGGCGCCCGGCACCGTCATCGGCAGCGCCCCGAATAGCACCAGCGAAACCGCCACGGGTAGTCTGGTGGGCTCGGTCAGTGGTGCCGTCGGTGCCGTGACTTTTGCCCTGGTGGGCAATGCCACCGGTGCCTACGGCCAGCTATTGCTTCATCCTGACGGGTCCTACACTTACACCTTGACCTCGCCGGCCACGACCGCACCCGCCGCCAACGACGGGCCGAACGTGTTGAGCGAAAGTTTCACCTATCAGGCCACGGACTCCCTGGGCAATACCGTCACCAATACCATCGTCATCGAGATCGTCGACGATGTGCCCAAGGCTCATTGTGATACCGCTTCGGTGGTGGAGGGCGGGACGGTCAGCGGCAATGTGCTGGACAACGACGTACTCGGCGCCGACGGCGGTGCAGTCATCGGTGTGCGCGCCGGCAACGACACGTCGAACCCCGCCACTGGCGGTCTCAACAGCCAGATCAACGGCACCTACGGCTACCTGACCCTGGACGCCAACGGCAATGCCGTTTACCACAGCAACCCGGATTCAGTCGGCGCGCCGGGCGCCACGGATGTGTTTACCTACACGGTGCGCGATGCCGACGGTGACGAGAGCACCACGACCATCACCATTGACGTGCACAACAGCTGCCTGGTTGCCAATCCCGATCAGGACATTGCCGTCTACGAAAAAGCCTTGGATCTTAACCAGGATGGCCAGGATCTGGCCCCCGGCACCGTCACGGGCAGTGACCCGGGCGCCACCAGCGAAACCGCCACCGGCAGTCTTGTCGGTTCGGTGACCGGTGCTACTGGCGCAGTGACCTTCAGCCTGGTGGGCAATGCCACGGGCGCTTACGGTCAGCTATCACTCCACCCCGATGGCTCGTACACCTACACGCTGACCTCGCCCGCCACGACGACGCCCCATGCCAACGACGGCCCGAACGTCCTGGGTGAAAGCTTTACCTATCAAGCGACGGATGCCTTGGGCAACAGCGTCACCGGCAACCTGGTGGTGAGCATCGTCGACGACGTGCCCAAAGCCGTCGCGTCCGAGCGTTCGGTGACGGCGGTGGAGATCGATTCGAACCTGCTGATCGTGCTCGACGTGTCCGGCAGCATGAAAGACGATTCCGGCGTGCCGGGGCTCTCGCGTATGGATCTGGCCAAACAGGCGATCAGTGCCTTGCTCGACAAATACGACGACATGGGCGACGTCAAAGTCCAGCTGGTGACCTTCAGCGGCAGTGCCACCGACCAGAGCGCCGTGTGGGTGGACGTGGCAACTGCCAAGACGCTGATCGCCGCGCTGAACGCGCACGGTGACACCAACTACGATGCGGCCGTGGCGATGGCCAAGACTGCGTTCGCAACCCCCGGACAACTGACCGGCGCCCAGAACATTGGTTATTTTTTCTCCGATGGCAAGCCGACCTTGGGCGAAATCGGCTCGGCGGACGAGGTCGCGTGGAAAGCCTTTCTCGATGCCAACAGCATCAAGAATTACGCCGTCGGCCTGGGCAGCGGCGCCAGAAACGTCAATCTCGACCCGTTGGCCTATGACGGCAGCACCCACACCAACACCAACGCGGTGGTGGTCACCGACTTGAATCAACTCAATTCGGTGCTCTCCGGCACCGTGCAAGGTGCGCCGGTTACCGGCAACCTGCTGGGCGAGGGTGGCTCGTTCGGCGCCGATGGCGGGTTTATCAAAAGCCTGGTGGTCGACGGCACCACGTACAGCTACAGCCCGACCGCCAACGATGGTCATGGCGCACTGACCGCCAGTGGCGGGATCAACCACGGCAGCTTCAATACCGCTACCAACACCCTGAGCATCGCCACTGACCATGACGGCACCCTGGTGGTCAACCTTGACACCGGTGCGTTCAGCTATACCTCCCAGACCGCCACCAGCACGTTGATCACCGAGAACATCGGCTACACTGTCAGCGACAACGATGGTGACCTGGCCAGTTCCAGCCTGGTGATCAAAGTCGTTCCCAACAGCCCGCCGGTGGCGATGGACGACAACATCATCACCAACGTGCTGTCGGGCAACATCGTGGTTCCTGGAGAGTTGCTGCTGGGCAATGACAGCGACGCCAACGGCGATCCGCTGACTGCTTCGCCCACCGGTTTCAACACCGGCTGGGTCGCCAAAGGGGCGGACTTCACCGGCAGCACTGGTACGGCCAGTTTCACCGGTAGCAATGTGCAGTCGATCAATCTCAATCGCAGCGCCTTCGTTGCCAATAGCGCGACCATGACGGCGGTGCTGGTGGTCAGCGGTGCGCTGGGAATGGTGTCGAACAACAACGCCAACGATGAAGACCGGCTCAACGTCACCCTCAAGCAGGGCGAAACCCTCACCCTGGATCACAACCTGGCGGGCGGTCGCATTGCCCTAGAATACTCCCTCAATGGGGGGCCATTCATTGCGATCAGCGACGGCGCTTCGTTCACTGCGGCGGCGACCGGCAACTACCAGATCCACGTCACCAACATTGCCAATGGCAGCGGCGGCAACCCCAACGGTGCGGAGAACTATCAACTGACCATGACCGTCAACTACGCCGGCGCCCAGGACAGCACACCGGATTATCACGGCACCTATACCGCCAGTGACAACCACGGCGGTAGCGACAGCGCGACGGTGGGCATCAGCTACCAGGCGGGCCACACCCTGACGGGCACCGCGGGGGACGATGTGCTGATGGCCGGCAACGGTGACAACATCCTCAATGCGGGCGACGGCAACGACATACTCAGTGCCGGCACGGGCAACAACGCCCTGCATGGCGGGGCGGGCAATGACTTGCTCTACAGCGGCACGGGCAACGATCTGCTCGACGGCGGTACGGGTAGCGACACTGCGAGCTATGCCCATGCGACTGCCGGGGTCACCGTGAACCTGGGGCTGTTGGCGGCGCAAAACACCTTGGGCGCCGGCACCGACACATTGGCGGGCATCGAAAACCTGATCGGCTCGAACTTCAACGACACCCTTACCGGTGACGGCGCGAGCAACCGCATCAACGGCGGATTGGGCAATGACGTGCTCAACGGTGGTGGCGGCGACGACTTGCTGATCGGCGGCCTGGGCAACAACACCCTCACCGGCGGCAGCGGCGCCGATACCTTCCAATGGCAGGCGGGCAACACTGGTCATGACGTGATCACGGACTTCACACCCGGCCTCGATAAACTCGACCTGTCCCAACTGCTGCTGGGGGAAAACGGCAGCGCCGCGTCCCTGGACGACTACCTGCACTTCTCCGTCACCGGCAGTGGCGCTTCGGTCACCACCAGCATCGACGTCAGCAGCATCGCGGGGGGGACGCCGAACCAGACCATCGACCTGACCGGCGTCAACCTCGCCAGCCAATATGGCGTCACACCGGGCGTGGACGGAATGATCGCGGGCGCCGATACGGCGACCATCATCAACGGCATGTTGAATGACCACTCGTTGAAGGTGGACACGGTGTGAGGTGAGCTGAAATAACAAAACCCGCGATTTCCGGTCTGGAAATGGCGGGTTTTGTTTTTCTGAAACTTGTGGGTGGATCCACAGATTTGCTGGACGCATGCATGCCTTTGTGGCGAGGGAGCTTGCTCCCGCTCGGCTGCGCAGCAGTCGTAAATTGCCTGACGCGGTGTGCCTGGAGGATTGAGTTGTTGCATCTGGGGCGGCTTCGCCACCCAGCGGGAGCAAGCTCCCTCGCCACAGGAGATCCAGGCTCGTGCCACATTCAAGGCCTGCGCAATGTCTTCTGCCTGAGGATGTAGACCGTCACCAGCACCGCACTGGTCAGCATGAACCCTCGCGCCCACGGCAGGGGCACCAGGTAGCAGGAAAAGAGGATGCTCACCCACATCAGCCCGATGGCGTAGACCTTGCCCTTGAGCGGGATGCCGTTGCCACTGAGGTAGTCGCTGATCCAGGGGCCGAGGCGGGGATGGCTCACCAGCCAGCGATAGAAGCGTGGCGAGCTGCGGGCGAAGCAGGCGGCGGCCAGCAGCAGGAAAGGAGTGGTGGGCAGTACGGGAACGAAGATGCCAATGACCCCCAGTGCCACGCTCAGCCAGCCAATGGCCAGCAGAACGTAACGCAGGATCAGCGAGCGATTGCCAATGGGCGCGTGCACCCGGTCGCTCAGTGGTGGCGCGGCTTGAGGATCGCCGGTTTCTCGTCTGGAGCGTTGCACAGCAGGTACAGGGCGGTGAGGGCTTCCGGGATCTGTACGATCATGTCGTCCATCAGGTTCGCGTCGGCGGCGATATCGGAAAACTCCGGTTGTTCGTCGAACAGGCCGGAACCCACCATGATCGGCAGCAACATTTCGCTGACTTCTTCCTCGGCGGTTTCGAACCAGGCGGCTTCGCGCAGGAACACACCTTCCATGAAGCCGATGCACCAGCCACGCAGTTCCGAATCGTCCGGGTCATCGCCCAGGTCCAGTTCGCACGGCAGCTCGAATTCTTCGTCGGAAGCCAATTGACGGGCGATGTGGGCCTTGAGGCCTACCAACGTGGCTTCGATTTCGGCGCGCTGGGCTTCGTCGCTGTAATGCGGCTCCTCGGCGAACAGGGCGTCGATCCATTCACGATCCGGCACCGTTTCGGAGCAGATCGACAGGGCGGTCAGATAGCCGTGAGCGGCCACGTAATCCAGCGCCTCTTCGTGCAGCTCATCAGCGTCGAGGAAGACTTGCAGGCGGGTCAGTTGCTCAGCGAAGGACATTACGGGCTACCTTGGGGAATAAACAATGCGGGAATTCTAGGCCTTCTTGAGCGCACAGGCCAGCCGCGTGGCGTATTTGCCTTGCCGGTAAGGGCTGGGTTGCCCCCATGCACTGGCACATATCCCCCGTGGCGAGGGAGCTTGCTCCCGTTGGGGCGCGCAGCGGCCCTGTTTTTTTGGGGCGGCTTCGCCACCCAGCGGGAGCAAGCTCCCTCGCCACGGGTTCGTGCCTTTTCCA
Source organism: Pseudomonas sp. G2-4 (assembly GCF_030064125.1). Lineage (NCBI taxonomy): Bacteria > Pseudomonadati > Pseudomonadota > Gammaproteobacteria > Pseudomonadales > Pseudomonadaceae > Pseudomonas > Pseudomonas sp. G2-4. The sequence continues at coordinate 1,668,406 of NZ_CP125957.1, forward strand.
GCTCTCGTCTCAAGCACCTCTTGTCAGCAGCGCCCTTCGCGACGAAGGCCTCGGGTATACTGCCGCGTTTTGTGATGCCCTGCGGCGTCCCCACCGGTTCGAAACGCGCACTTACGATTTGCCGGTGCGGCTTTTGTGATTCTGAACCAGCCTTGCAGGGATGTTTCGGTGATTTTTGGAGTTTCTATGCTCGAACAGGCTCAACGCGTCCTCAAGGACATCTTCGGCTACGACAGTTTCCGTGGCCGTCAGGGTGCCATTATTGAGCGCGTGGCCAGCGGCGGCGATGCCCTGGTGCTGATGCCCACCGGCGGCGGCAAGTCTTTGTGTTTCCAGGTGCCGGCGCTGCTGCGCGACGGCCTGGCGGTGGTGGTATCGCCGCTGATCGCATTGATGGATGACCAGGTCGCGACCCTTGAAGAGCTGGGCGTTGCCGCGGCGGCGCTGAATTCCACCTTGAGCGCCGAGCAACAGCGAGACCTGGCGACGCGCATCAAGCGTGGCGAAGTGAAAATGCTCTACCTGGCGCCCGAACGCCTGGTGCAGCCGCGCATGCTGGCGTTCCTGCAGAGCCTGGAAATCGCCCTGTTCGCCATTGATGAAGCCCACTGCGTGTCCCAATGGGGTCATGATTTCCGCCGCGAATACCTGCAATTGGGGCAACTGGCGGAGCTGTTCCCCGACGTGCCGCGTATCGCCCTGACCGCCACCGCCGACAAACGCACCCGTGAAGAAATCGTCGAGCGCCTGCACTTGCAGGACGCCGAGCGGTTCCTGTCGAGCTTCGACCGGCCCAACATTTTCTACCGCATCGTGCCCAAGGAGCAGCCGCGCAAGCAGTTGCTGGTCTTCCTCGCCGAGCGGCGCAGCGATGCCGGCATTGTCTATTGCCTGTCGCGCAAGAAGGTCGATGAAGTGGCGGCGTTCCTGTGCGAGCAGGGCTTTCCGGCGTTGCCATATCACGCTGGGCTGCCCAATGACCTGCGGGCTTACCATCAGAAGCGTTTCCTCAACGAGGAAGGCCTGATCATGGTGGCCACCGTGGCGTTCGGCATGGGGATCGACAAACCCAACGTGCGTTTTGTCGCTCACCTGGACTTGCCCAAATCCCTCGAGGCCTATTATCAGGAAACCGGGCGTGCCGGCCGTGATGGCTTGCCGGCCGATGCCTGGATGGCCTACGGCCTGCAAGACGTGGTGATGCTCAAGCAGATGCTGCAGAACTCCGAAGGCGACGAGCGCCACAAGCGCCTGGAGCAGCACAAGCTCGACGCCATGCTCTCGCTCTGCGAAGAAACCCGCTGCCGTCGCCAGACCCTGCTGGCCTATTTCGATGAAGACATGCCCCAGCCTTGTGGGCATTGCGACAATTGCGTCGACGGCGTGGAAACCTGGGACGCCACCGAACCGGCCCGCCAGGCGTTGTCGGCCATCTATCGCACCGGCCAGCGCTACGGGGTGGGGCATTTGGTGGACGTGTTGCTGGGCAAGGACAACGAGAAGGTCCGCAACTTCGGCCACCAACATCTTTCGGTCTTCGGGGTGGGCAAGGCCCGCACCGAGGGCGAATGGCGATCACTGTTCCGACAGCTGGTGGCCCGCGGCCTGGCCGACATCGACCTGGAAGGCTACGGCGGCCTGCGCCTGAGTGCGAGCTGCCGGCCCTTGCTCAAGGGCGAGGTCTCCCTCGAACTGCGCCGCGACCTCAAGCCGGCGACGGCGGTCAAGAGCAGCAAGAGCCAGGCCAGCCAACTGGTGCGCGGTGAAGAGCGCGATCAGTGGGAAGCCTTGCGCGCCCTGCGCCGCAAGCTGGCCGAAGAACACGGTGTGCCGCCGTACGTCATTTTCCCCGACTCGACGCTGCTGGAAATGCTCCGCAGCCAGCCTACGTCCCTGGCCGAAATGGCCCGGGTCAGTGGCGTCGGCGCGCGCAAGCTGGAACGTTATGGCGAGGCCTTCCTCCAGGTGCTCGGTGGCGAGGTCGAGGCGCCGAAAGTGGTGGCCGATGTACGCCACGAACTGATCACCCTGGCCCGCGCCGGAATGACGCCGCTGCAGATCGCCGGGCAACTGCAATGTTCTGAGAAGAACGTCTACGCGATGTTGGCCGAGGCCATCGGTAAACAGCAATTGTCCCTGGAGCAGGCACTGGACTTGCCCGAGGAGTTGATGGGCGAGGTGCAGGATGCGTTTCTGGATGGCGAAGGCGAGTTACCGCCGGTGTCGGAAATCGCCGCGCTGTTTGTCGGCCGAGTGCCTGAAGGTGTCCTGTATTGCGTCAGGGCTGCATTGCAGTCGGAATTCGAAGTTTGATCAATGAGTTACGCACCTTTAACGATTCAGTACAGGGCAAACCTTGCTTGAATCCGAAGCTCATGCTTAGCTGACTAATAATTAGTTTTTCTCTATTTCAGATCTGATGAGTTCTTATATGCCTTTAACCGATCAACACCGTTTTGGCATGCAGCTGGCGCAAATGTCTCGAGGCTGGCGCGCCGAGCTGGATCGTCGCCTGGCCGGGCTCGGCCTGTCCCAGGCGCGCTGGCTGGTGCTGCTGCACCTGGCCCGTTTCGAACAGGCGCCGACCCAGCGTGAACTGGCCCAGAGCGTCGCCGTCGAAGGCCCGACCCTGGCCCGATTGCTTGACAGCCTGGAAACCCAGGGGCTGGTGCAGCGCCAAGCCGTGGCGGAGGATCGCCGGGCGAAGAAAATCGTGCTCTGTGCGCCAGCCCGACCGTTGATCGAACAAATCGAAACCATCGCCACCCAATTGCGCCGGGAGTTGTTCGAGGGCGTCGATGAGGCGGACATGCGCGTGTGCATGCGGGTCCACGGCACGATCCTGGCCAACCTGGAAAAATCCTGAGGCACATCCCCGGCGCCAGACTTTTGAGATTCGGCGATTAGCGAACTATAACCAGTACTAGGCGTTCGTATTGGATGCGTTTCGCCCAGTCTGGTAATTGAAAGGGATGCCCATGCTTGGAAGTTTGCAGTCCACGTTGCGCAGTTGGGTCAACGTGTCGGTCGTCGTGGGGGCCCTTGGGTATTCGGCTTTGGCCTCCGCGCTGGGGCTGGGGGAGATCACGCTTCATTCCGCTTTGAACCAGCCATTGCGCGCCGATATCGCCCTGGTCGATGTGGCTGGCGTGAGTGAGGGCGATTTGTCGGCCAGCCTGGCCAACCCTGACGATTTCAGCCGTGCGGGTGTGGAGCGGGTGTTCTTTCTCAACAGCCTGCGCTTCACGCCCGTGCTGCGCGGTGAGCGCAGTTTCATTCGGGTGACCTCCAGCAAACCCGTCGAGGAACCGTTCCTCAATTTCCTGGTGCAACTCAATCAGCCCAACGGGCGTCTGCTGCGCGAATACACCGTGCTGCTCGATCCGCCAGGCACGCCGGGTATCGTGCCGGCTCGTGACGAACCCGCAGACGCTCCCCAGTCCTCGCTGGCGACCCAGGCAGCGCCTGCCATCAAGCCGCCCCCAGCGGTACAGGGCAAACGCTACACGGTCGTGCAGGGGGACAATCCTTGGGTCATCGCCAAACGCCTGCATGACGCCGGCAGCAACGCGTCGGTCAATGAGCTGATGCAAGGGATCCAGGCTCTGAACCCTGGCAGCGACCGGCTCTCCATCGGGCAGCGCTTGCTGTTGCCCGACTCGGCGGTGCTGCCAACGCCTGCTCAAGCGGCTGCCCCGGCCTCCGTCGCGTCCGACGAGCAATTGGCTGCCAGCGTGCTGCAGAACCAACAGCAACAGCAAACCATCGACGAGCTGCAGGCCCGCCTTCAGGCCCAGGACCAGGAAATTGCCGGCCAGCGCAAGCAGATCAGCGAATTGCAGACGCAACTGGCCGAGGTCATGCCTGCTTCGGTTGCGGTGCCGTCGCAGCAATCGGAGCCACCGGCACCCGTAGCGGAGACAGCCGCACCGTCAGTGACAGAACCGGTTCCAGAAGCTGAGGGCATTGACTGGCTGTGGGTAGCGGGGTTGGTGGGCCTGCTGGGTTTGCTGGTGCTGTTACTGTTGCTCCGTCGTCGGCAGCAGGAGCAGGCTGAAGTGCAGCCAATGCCCGGGCATCCCGAACCGATGCTGGAGGACGACACCGACACCTATGCCTCGACAACCGACACGAAGCAGCCCGAGGCAGCCGCGTCGTTCCATAATGGTGACGCGCCCTTGGGGGATGTGCTGGACGGCGTCGGGATCTACCTGACTTATGGGCGTTTCACCGAAGCCGCAGGGTTGCTGCGGGCCGCGTTACTGGCGGAGCCGGAGCGCACCGATCTCGGGCTTAAATTGCTGGAAGTACTGGGCAAGCAGGGCGACATCATCGGTTTCCAGGCCCAGGAACATCATCTATTGGCCCAGGGCGTTGATGCAGGAACGCTGGAGGAGATTCGTGGACGCTACCCTAAGGTCGCGGCGATCACGCCCCCTGTGGTGGCGCCGGTCGAACCGCTGGCACCGGCCTCTGTACCTGAACCTACAGGCGCACCCGGCGACGAGTTCGAGTTGGATCTTGAGGCGCTGTCCATGGAGAGCAGCTGGGACCTGACCGATGCCCCGGACAACGCCCCCGGAAAAAGTGCCGCGCCATCGCCTGCTGTCAATGCGCCCGAGGAGTTATCACTCTCGGGTTTCGACGAGGCGGACCTGCAATGGGGCGCGCCACTGGAAACCGAGTCGCTGGACGATGCTTTTCTCGACGGTTTTGCCGATGAAGAGCAGTCCCTGGAGCTGGAGTCGCTATCACTCGAACCCATGCCCCTCGAACCTGTGTCCTTCGAGGCCGTGTCCTTCAAGCCTCAGGCACCGGAGCATTCGATCAAACTGGAGCAGGCGCAGAACTGCATCGACGATGGCGATGTGCAGACCGCCATCACCCTGCTTGAAGAATTGCTCGAAGAGGGTGACGAACCCCTCAAGCAGACTGCCCGGGTGTTGCTGGCAGGGATTCGCTGAAGCTCTATCGATGGGTGTTGCTTGTGCCGGCGCTATCGCGAGCAAGCTCGCTCCCACAGTTGGGGGGGTACACCGCAAACCCCTGTGGGAGCGAGCTTGCTCGCGATGACGGCCTGTCAGGCTGTCAATCTTTCCCAGGCAAACTTTCAGCCCTTTAGAACGTCTGCCCCAGATTCAGGTAAACCGCCCGCTCATCATCATCGTTAAAGCCATAACTGAAATTCAATGGCCCCAGTGGCGTGTCAAACCCCAGGAAAATACTGGCGGCATTGATGTAGCCGCTGTCGAACTCATTGTCGTTGTTCCACGCCCGACCGCGTTCCAGCGAGCCGCCGATGTACAGCGGAAAGTCCAGCGGCAGGTAGGCGCGTGGCGTGAGCCGGCGGTAATACACTGCGCGCATCAGGCTTACGTTCTGCCCGGATATGCCGTCTTCGCGAAAGCCTGACAACTGCCGCGCACCACCGAGCACAAAGCTTGAAGTCACCACTTCGGCCGTGTCGAGGGTACGGCCATAGCGTCCGCCGAGGATGAAGGTGTCCGGGCCGCTGCTCAGGGCCTTGTCCAGCTTGAACTCCCACTGGCGATAACGCTCATCGGAACCCAGTCCCGGTTCATACTGGCGCCAGGTCAGGCCGATGTCTTCGCCTTCGTGGGGGAAATACACGTTGTCGAAGGAATCGAATGAGTATTTAAGTTCGTAGAAACCCTCGTTGAAGTTCTCGCTGGGCTGGTCGTGGTCGCCAATGCGCACGTCCGCCTTGCCCCAGGCTTGGCCGACACCGAAACGGATTTCACCACTGTTGCCGATCTGGCGGCCCACGTTCAGGCCGAAGCCATAGCGCTCGACGCGATACTGGGCCACTGGATCGTTGTCCAGGATCGATTCCACGTTGCGCGATTCGAATTGCCCATAGGGGGCGATGAAGTAGCGCGAGCCAACATCCAGCGGCTGGTAGAACTCGCTGTACAACTCTTGCTTGCCGCCGATTTGCGCCCGGGTCAGCCATTCGGCGCCCAGGCGATTGATGCCGTTGACCCGATAACTGGCGCCGAGGTTGAAGGCGCTGTCGCCGCGCATGTCGTCCGAAAGGCTCAGCCCCAGCCGCAGGTAATCAGTGCCGGTGCGTTTGCCCCGGGCGCTGATCACCAGTGTATGGTCCGCCCCCTTGTGCACCACACGGTATTGCACCTGTTCGAAGTAATCCAGGCCGTACAGCGTACCCATGTCGGTCTGCAAGCGACCCAGGTCCAGCGGTTCACCGATTTGCTGGCGAACGTAGTAGCGAATCACGTCGTCGCCGACTTTCGAATCGTTATCTACCCGAATCGCGGTGATGACCGGTGTGCGTTCGCTCGGGGTACGCGCCGCCGTGAGTGCGGGATCGGTCGGCTCCGCCGGACGCAGGCGCGCGAGGCGGACCTCGAGTATCCGGGTGGCGCGGTAGCCGGCGTCGATCATTTCCTGGGCTCGGCCGAAGTCAGTAGAGCCGAAGCTCGCCAGGGCCGGCTGGATCAGCACGTCGTCTTTTTTCAGCGTCGCCAGTTGCTCTTCAGAGTTACGCCGGGTCATCAAGGTCGTCGACTGGTTCAACACGTCGAGTACCGTGACCAATTGCTTGCGGTTGCGCAGAGGTGTGCCGATGTCGACCACGATGGCCACGTCTACGCCCATCTGCCGGGCCACGTCCAACGGGATATTGTCGCTCATGCCGCCGTCCACCAACAGCCGGCCATCCAGTTCCACCGGAGCGAACACCGCTGGGATCGACATGCTGGCGCGAATCACCTTGGGCAGATGGCCTTTGCTGAACACCACTTTTTCGCCGCTGGCGATGTCGGTCGCGACCGCGCGGAAAGGGATTGGCAGTTTGTCGAAGTCCCGAGTGTCGCTGGCATGGGCCAACAGGCTTTCGAGCAGCAGGGCCAGGTTCTGTCCCTGAATGACCCCCAGTGGCAGGCCGAGGCTGCCGTCATCGCGAAAGCTCAGTTTCTGTTTCACCAGGAAATCCCGGTCATCCTGCTTGCGCCGGAAGGGCACGTCCTTGCGCGGCGGCGCATCGGACAGCGCTTGTTGCCAGTCAATGCCCAGGGCGAGTTTTTCCAGCTCGTCGATCTTGTAGCCCGAGGCATACAACCCGCCGATCACCGCGCCCATGCTGGTGCCGGCAATCGCATCGATCTTGATGCCTTGCTCTTCCAAGGCCTTGAGCACGCCGATGTGGGCCAGGCCGCGTGCCGCGCCGCCGGACAACACCAGGCCGATTTTCGGGCGCGGCGCTTCGACGGCATGAGTGAACAGGGGCAATAGCAACAGAAGCAGGCAGGGCAGCAGGCGGCGCATCGTCAATCTCGGGCGGGCGGTCAAAGGCGGGTATTATAGCGACGCCTTCGAACCCAGGAGTCCACCGGCAATGAGCGAACACAAACCGGAAGTCGTCATCACCTATTGCACCCAATGCCAATGGCTGTTGCGTGCCGCCTGGCTGGCCCAGGAACTGCTCAGCACTTTCGGCGACGACTTGGGCAAAGTGTCTTTGGTGCCGGGCACCGGCGGGATATTCCACATCAGCTGCGACGGCACGCAGCTCTGGGAGCGCAAGGCTGACGGTGGCTTTCCGGAAGCCAAGATCCTCAAGCAGCGGGTCCGCGATCAGATCGACCCGGCGCGGGATCTCGGCCACAACGACCGGGTTCAGTGAGACGTTGCTTCGGTGCCAACCCCGGGTTTCTTTGAGCCGCTGCCCAGTTGGCTCGACACGACGATGGCGGCGATGATCACCACGCCGCCAAGCAGCATGCGCAGGGTCGGATTTTCATCGAACAGCAGCCAGGCCATGGTGATGCCGTAGACCGGCTCCATGGCGAACACCACCGCTGCGGTGCGGGCCTTGATCACCGCCAGGCTGGCGACGAACAGGCTGTGGGCCAGGCCGGTGCAGAGCACGCCGAGCAGGGCGATCCACAGCCAGTCGAGCGGGCGCACGTCGCTCAGTTGCGGCGCGGCCATCGGCAACAGGCACAACCCGACCACCAGGTTCTGGCACAGCGCGGATTGGACCGGCGGCACCCGAGCGGAACCGGCGCGGTTGGTCAATGACAGCAGGGAAAACAGCAATCCCGAGGCCACCGCCCACAGCAGACCGGTGGTGGCGCCACTGGCCATGTCGAAGTCCGGCGTAACCAGCACCAGGCCAACGCTCACCAACACCACCAGCAGAATCTCATTGGCGCGAATCCGCTCGCGAAAAATCAGCCCTTCGAGCAACACCGTGAAGGCCGGGAAACTGGCGAACCCCAATGTGGCGATGGCCACGCCGGCGATTTTCACCGATATGAAGAAGCTCACCCAGTGCCCGGTCAACAACAGCCCGCCGAGCAGCAAGCGACGGGCGTCTTGGGCCTGGAGTTTCTGCCAGCGGGTGCGGCTGGCGAAACGGGCAAAAACCGCCAGGGCCAGCACCGCGAATACGGCGCGCCCGAAGACGATGACTGTCGGTGAAGCGGCGGCGAGTTTGCCGAACACACCGGTCAGGCCAAACATGAGTGCGCCAATGTGCAGGGCGCCGAGGGCGGTACGGGGCGTCATTGCGGTCCTTGTTCAAACGGTTGCGGATGAGGGTATTGAACCCGTAACCGGCCGTTTTTGTCTGTCGCGATCCTAGCGATTTTTAGCGCGAAGCTAGCGTTGGCGCCGCAGTTTGCCCGGCGTGGCGCCGAATTCGCGCAGCATTGCGGCGGCGAAGGCGCTCTGGGAGCTGTAGCCGACCCGATGGCCGATCTCACCGATGGGCAGGTCCGAACCGCGCAGTAATTCGACGGCTTTGTGCAAACGGCGGCTGCGGATGTAATCCATCGGGGTTTGCCCGCATTCGGCGACAAAACGCGCGTGCAGACGGGCACTGGAGAGACCGGCGACCTGCGCCAGGTCCGCCACTTGCAGTGGATAGGCGGCGTATTGGTCGATATGGGCATTGAGTGCGGCGTAGGGCAGGCGCCGACCGCCGAGCGTCTCGTGGCGAGTGCCATTGAGGCTGGCCAGGAGCAACACCGCGCCTTGTTGGGCAATCAGGGGGTCTTCCACAGGGCTGCCCGCCAGCCAACTGACCAACTGGCTTTGTCCCGCATCCAGGGGCAGGCGAGCGCTGTCATCGAGCAAGCGGCGGCTGGCGTCGGCATGATCTCCCATGGATTGGCCGAGCCATTCATCGCTCGGCACATCCAGCACCAGGCAACGACTGCCATGGGGGCTGCCGCAAGCGTGATGGGCGCCGGCCGGCACCACCACGAAACTCTGTTGCACCACCTGGCTGCCGTACCCTTCGACCTCGAAATCCAGCGCGCCGGACAGCCCGAACACCAATTGGGCATGGTCGTGGCTGTGGACAATCAAGTCGTGGCTGTATTGGCGTAGCGTGAGGATCGGTCTCATCGCGGTCTCCCGTGGCAGGCGGTCAGTCTACACCGAGGGCGCGGCGCCTCGCGCTGTCATGTAACCGACTTGTGTTTGTCATGGGGCATTAACCGCTGGCGTGCACAGTGGCACAAACGATCAGAGGGTTGCCCATGACCAGCGCCGAGCTCGCCAGACCCAGCCGCAAACAGCGTGTTCGCACCCTATGGATTTCCGACGTGCACTTGGGCACCCGGGATTGCCAGGCCGAGCACTTGTCGCAGTTCCTCAAGGGCTATCACGCCGACAAGATCTACCTGGTCGGTGACATCATCGACGGCTGGAAACTGCGCGGTGGCATGTACTGGCCCCAGGCTCATACCAACGTCATTCGCCGCCTGCTGACCATGAGCAAGCGCGGCACCGAGGTCATCTACGTCACCGGCAACCATGATGAGTTCCTGCGGCGTTATTCGAAGCTGATCCTGGGCAATATCCAGTTGGTGGACGAAGCCGTGCACGTCACCGCCGACGGTCGGCACCTGCTGGTGATCCATGGCGATCAATTCGACGTCATCACGCGTTACCACCGTTGGCTGGCGTTCCTTGGCGATTCGGCCTACGAATTCACCCTCACGCTGAACCGCTGGCTCAACCATTGGCGGGCCCGTTATGGCTACGGTTACTGGTCGTTATCGGCGTATCTCAAGCACAAGGTCAAGACGGCCGTCAGCTTCATCAGCGATTTCGAAGAAGCCATCGCCCATGAGTGTGTGAAGCGCGAACTGCACGGCGTGGTGTGTGGGCATATTCACCATGCCGAGATTCGGATGGTGGGTGAGGTGGAGTACCTCAATTGTGGCGACTGGGTGGAGTCGTGCACGGCGCTGATCGAGCATTGGGATGGGTCGATCGAGTTGTATCGATTGGCGGAGGCTCAGGCGCGGGAGGCGCTGCTCAAGGCCGAGTTGAAAGTTGCCGAGCCGGTGTAGGCCGGCCTGACAGCCTCTCAAGCAAACATACAATCCCTGTGGCGAGGGAGCTTGCTCCCGCTGGGTGGCGAAGCCCCTTCAGGAAGTCGGAGCCCCAGAAAAACAGGGCCGCTTCGCGCCCCAGCGGGAGCAAGCTCCCTCGCCACATAGGTTTCTGTGTCTGTCAGAGCGGCGACTGTTCCGCCATCGCTGCCTTGTAGATCGACTGCTTCGGCGCGGCAAATACCCTTTCCAGCATCGGCTCGAAGAAACTCAACGGCAGGGTGTCGTACCCGGCATCGAACGCGGCTGCGTCGTACTTCGCACAAAAATCAATGGTCGCCTGGTACTGCGGATGCCCGCTGAATTGCTCCCGCAGGTGCCGGTCCATGCCCAAGTGATGAAAGAAGTAATAACCCTGGAAGATCCCGTGTTTCTCCACCATCCACAGGTTGTCGGCGCTGACGAAGGGCTTGAGGATGGCCGCCGCGATGTCCGGGTGGTTGTAGGAACCCAGGGTGTCGCCGATGTCGTGGAGCAGGGCGCAGATCACGTATTCCTCGTCCCGCCCGTCACGGTAGGCACGGGTGGCGGTTTGCAGGGAGTGGGTCAGGCGATCCACCGGGAAGCCGCCGAAGTCTCCGTCCAGCAACTTCAGGTGGGCCAGGATCCGGCCCGGCAATTGCCGTGCGTAGGCACTGAAGTCGGCCGCGATGATCGCCCAATCCTGCTGAGTGCCGTCCTGCATGTGGGTAAAGCGTGCGCGTGAGCTCATCGATCGTCCTTTGATGGCTGGGCTGCTAGAACGCGACCTTGCCCAGCAGCATGTCGCGGTACATGGCGAAGTCGCCGAGCAAACTGTAGAACGGATACTGGAAAGTGGCGGGGCGGTTCTTTTCGAAGAAAAAGTGCCCGACCCAGGCGAAGCCGTAGCCCGCGACAGGCAGGGCGAGCAACCACCACCCGCTACCCGCGATGAGCGCCAGGATTAAAATCAGAATGAGCAGGGAAGTGCCGACAAAGTGCAGCCGTCGGCAGGTGCTGTTGCTGTGTTCGCTGAGGTAATACGGGTAGAACTCAGCGAATGTGTTGAAACGTCGGGTGTTTTCCAAGACAGCAGGCTCTTTGGTTATTGTTCTTTGTTTCAGTCTAGAGCGATCATATGTAACGGCCAGTGACAATAAGCGCCACTTTAGTATCCTTCGCAAATCCAGCCGCACCCTGCGGCTCGTCATGCAAGTAAAAACGCCATGAAGGAACGAACGACTTCTTCAAGCTGGGCGATGGGGATTGTCAAGGCGCTGGAAATGGACGGCTTGGATTGTCGGGCGCTGTTCAAGCAGCTGGGGCTGGACTTTGATGCGCTGGACGATCCGGATGCGCGCTTTCCCCAGGATTCGATGACGCGGCTCTGGCAACGGGCGGTGGAGCTGTCGGGCAACCCGGCCATCGCCCTGAACATGGGTAAAGTGGTACGCCCGGCATCCTTTCATGTGGTCGGTTACGCCTTGATGTCCAGCCGCACCTTGCTGGAGGGTTTCCAACGGCTGGTGCGTTATCAGCGGATCATTGCTGAAAGTGCCGAATTGAGTTTTCGCCGGCTGGAAGAGGGCTACGGGCTGATTCTGACGGTGCATGGCGACCATCTCCCCCCCACCCGCCAAAGTGCCGAAGCTTCCCTGGCTTGTGCACTGGCGATGTGTAACTGGCTGACCGGACGCACCCTGCATCCGGTGAAGGTGTTGTTCCAGGGCGCCGAACCGGTGGACCTGGCCCCTTATCAACAAGCCTTCCCGGCGCCGCTGGTGTTCGGCGCCGCCTATGACGCACTGATTTTCGAACGGACCGACATGGAAGCGCCGCTGCCCACGGCCAACGAGGCCATGGCGCAACTCCACGACCGGTTTGCCGGTGAGTACCTGGCGCGTTTTTCGGGAAGCCGTGTGACCCACAAGGCGCGGCAGGTGCTGTGCCGGCTACTGCCCCAGGGCGAGCCCAAGCGTGACGTGGTGGCGCAGACCTTACACTTGTCCCAGCGCACCTTGCAGCGGCGCTTGCAGGAAGAAGGCACCAGTTTCCAGAGCCTGCTCGACGACACCCGCCGCGAACTGGCCGAGCAATACCTGGCGCAACCGGCCATGACCCTACTGGAAATCGCCTATCTGTTGGGGTTTGCCGATCCGAGCAATTTTTTCCGTGCCTTTCGCCGCTGGTTCGCCATCACGCCCGGCGAATACCGGGCGCGCGCAGAGCGCGGTCAAACCGGTCAGTGACGCCAGAACGCCGGGATACACAACACGAACACCGTGATGATCTCCAACCGGCCCAGCAGCATGCCACCCGACAGAATCCACTTGGCCGCATCCGGCAACGGTGCGAAGTTGCCGGCCGGGCCAATGGTTTCCCCCAGCCCGGGGCCGACACCGGACACGGTACTGGCCGCGCCGGTCAGTGCCGTCATCCATTCCACGCCCAGCAGCGACAGCAGCAGGGCGATCACGCAGATGGTGATGGCGAAGAAAAACGAGAAGGTGAGGATCGAACGGACGATTTCTTCATCGAGACGGTGACCGTTGTATTTCTGCTTGATCACCGCACGAGGGTGGATCAGTTGATTAAGGTTGGCCCGAAGCAGGATATAGGCCACTTGGAAGCGGAAGATCTTGATCCCGCCGGCCGTCGAGCCCGAACAGCCGCCGACGAAGCCCAGGTAAAAGAACAGCATCAGTGAGAAATTGCCCCACAGGCTGTAGTCCCCCAAGGCAAAGCCGGTGGTGGTGACGATCGATGTCACGTTCAGTGCGACATGCCGCAGCGCATCCAGCCAATGCAGGTCGGTGGTCAACCAATACCAGGTCCCGAGCACCAGCCAGGTCACCAGTAGCACCGCTATCAGCCCTTGAACCTGCTGATCCTTGATCAGTGCCCGGCGATTGCCCCGCAACGTCGAGACGTACAGAGCGAATGGCAGGCTGCCGAGAATCATGATGACAATGATGACCCAATGCACGGCCGGTTCAGCCCACTTGGCCAAGGACTGGTCCGATGTGGAGAAACCACCCGTGGAGATCGCCGACATCGAATGGTTGATGGCGTCGAACAGGCTCATCCCGGCCCACCAGAGCGCCAGCGTACCGAGAATCGTGATGCCCACGTAGGACGCCACGATCAGCCGCGCCACCATGTGGGAGCGCGGCATGACTTTTTCCGAGCGGTCGGACGATTCGGTCTGGAACAGCCGCATGCCACCGATGCGCAACAGCGGCAGGATCGCCACGGCCATGGCGATGAAGCCGATACCGCCGAGCCAGTGCAGCAGCGAGCGCCACATCAGGATGCCGGGGGACATCTTGTCCAGGCCGCTCAGGACGGTGGCGCCGGTGGCGGTGATCCCCGACATGCTTTCGAAGAACGAATCGGTATAGCTGATGTGCTGGGTCAGCAGGAAAGGCAGTGCGGCAAAGATACACACCACCAGCCAGCTGCTGACGGTCAGCAGGTACATGTCGCGCGGGCGCAGGTGCACATGTTCCGGGCGCCCGGGAAGAACGAGGGCCAGGCCGGCGACGAAGGTGATCATGCTCGACCAGAGGAACGACGGTAGATCGCCGGTACGCTCGAAGATCAACAAGGTGACCATGGGCACGACCATGAAGATCGCCAGGGTGATCAGGAAGATGCCGATAATGAAACCAATGATCCGCAGGGTCGGCAACGCCATGAAGTCCGCTCGGGCTGAAAGGGAAGGGCGCCATTCTACCTGCGGCAAGCCTCATGTAAACCGGCACCCGGCGACGCTTGGGGCAAGTGCACCTCTGGTAGCGGAATTTGAACTAACGAACTCGCCGTACAAGCCACTAGAATAGCCTGACATTTTTTCAGGAGGTGGCCGATGCAGGCTCTCGACGCTTTGCTCAACCGTGTTTCCGTCCCGCGCCTGGTCGACCCGGCACCCACGCCCGAACAGCGCGAGGTCATGTTCGCCGCTGCGATGCGGGCCCCGGACCACGGCCAGTTGCGGCCATGGCGTTTTCTGACGGTCGAAGGGCAGGCGCGTCATCGCATGGGTGAGCTGTTGGCCGAAGCGGCGCGGCTCAATGATCCGCAGGCACCCGAAGCGGTCGTGGAAAAGGCCCTCAATGGCCCGTTGCGCGCGCCCCTGGTCGTGGTAGTCATTGCCCGTTTGCAGGACCATTTCAAAATTCCGAAATCCGAACAACGGCTGGCGGCCGGTTGCGCGGCCCACGGCATCCTGCTGGCGGCTTACGCCCAAGGCGTTGGCGGGGTCTGGCGTACAGGGGAGCTGTCGTACTCGCCTCATGTCGCCGAGGGGCTCGGCCTTGAGGAAGGGGAAGAGGTGATCGGTTTCCTTTACCTGGGCACGCCGCAGAAGGAAGCGCGCACGGCGGCGAAGGTGGAAACGTCGGAGTTTGTCAGTGAGTGGACGGGCCAGTAGAAATAGCCTGGCGAAGCTCTTGTGGCGAGGGAGCTTGGCTCTTGTGGCGAGGGAGCTTGCTCCCGCTGGGGTGCGAAGCACCCCTGACGCCAGACACCGAGGTGTGTCAGGTCGGTTGCTTTAGGGCTGCTGCGCAGCCCAGCGGGAGCAAGCTCCCTCGCCACGGGGAAAGTGCCCGGCCTTGGGTTACTTGCAAGCGTCAGCAATAGCCTCGGCCAGCAGGTCCAGGCGCGTGGCATCGATGCCCGCCACGTTGGCCCGGCCCGTGCCCACCATGTAGACGCTGTGCCGCTCCCTCAGGTGCTTGACCTGTTCCGGCGTCAGGCCGGTGTAGGAGAACATTCCGCGTTGTAAACCAATGTGGGCGAAACGTTCGCGCAAGCCGTGGGGCTCAAGGGCTTCCAGCAGGCCACTACGTAACTGCGCGATGCGCAAGCGCATGGTCTGGACTTCGTCGGCCCACAGGCTTTTGAGTTCCGGGTTGCCGAGGATCGTCGCCACCACTGCTGCGCCATGATCCGGCGGTGTCGACCATAGGTTACGAGCGATGTTTGCCAGTTGACTGCGGATGTCCACCAGCTTCTCGGCATCCCGGGCGCAGACGATCAGCGCGCCGGTACGGTCGCGGTACAGGCCGAAGTTCTTCGAACAGGAGCTGGTGATCAAGACTTCCGGCAGCGCATCGGCAAACAGCCGGACCGCCCACGCGTCCTGCTCCAGCCCATCACCAAAGCCCTGGTAGGCGAAGTCGATCAGCGGCAGCAGGTCCCGGCTGCGCACCACGTCCAGCACCTGGCGCCATTGATCATGGGACAGGTCGAAGCCGGTGGGGTTGTGGCAGCAGGCGTGCAGCAGCACTACATCGCCTTTCGGCGCCTGCTTCAGGGTCGCCAGCATTGCCTCGAAATCCAGGCGATTGTCGGCACCCACGTAGGGATAATGGCTGGCCTTGACGCCGGCGGCGGCAAAGATGGTTTCGTGGATCGGCCAGGTCGGGTTGCTCAGCCAGACGCCGCGGCCCGGCAGGCACTGGGCGATGAAGTCGGCACTCAGGCGCAGGGCCCCGGTGCCGCCTGGGGTCTGGGTGGCGCCGGCACGCTTTTCGCCAATCAGCGGTGAGTCGGCGCCCAGCACCAGTTCATTGAGCAACTGGCCGAACGCGGCGTCGCCGTGACCGCCGATGTAGGTCTTGGTGGTCTGGCGATCCACCAGCCGCTGCTCGGCCTGCTTCACGGACTGAAGAATCGGTGTCAGGCCCTGGGCGTCTTTATAGACGCCCACGCCCAGGTCGAACTTGCTCGGATTACTGTCCGCCCCGTAGGCCTCCATCAGGCCGAGGATCGGGTCGCCGGGCACCCGGCCGATGGCATCGAAATGCATTACTTGCGGCCCTCGGCGGTCTTGGCCACGTCATCGGTGCGGGCGGCCATGATGAAATCGTTGCGGTGCAGGCCCTTGATGGAGTGGCTCCACCAGGTCACGGTGACCTTGCCCCATTCGGTGAGCAGGCCCGGGTGATGGCCTTCGGCCTCGGAGATTTCACCGACGGCGTTGGTGAATGCCAGGGCGTGCTTGAAGTTCTTGAACAGGAAGACTTTTTCCAGCTGCATCACGCTGTCGCGCACTTCGATGTTCCAGTCCGGGATCTGCTTGATCAGGACCGGCAGTTCTTCGTCGCTGACTTGCGGGGCGTCGGCGCGGCAGGCTTCGCAATGGGCTTGGTTCAGAGTGTTCATCATGTGTTCCTGGATCGAATATTTGAAAAGCGTCGATGCACCCACGCTAAAGCAAAGCGGCGCTGTGCAACAGACTCAATTGAGACCAAAAGCTGCGGTTCACGCGGCTTTTGGTGGAAATTTCGGCGTATGCAAGCCCAATTCCCGACCGCGCTTGACCATGCTCATGATGTCTTCATGGGCCAGGTCGAACAGGCGCTTGAGTTCAGGCAGCACGAAGTACACGGGTTGCAGGATGTCGATGCGGTACGGCGTGCGCATGGCTTCCAGAGGATCGAAGGCTTGATGCTCCGGCTCGTCCGACAGGCAGTAAACGGTTTCCTTCGGCGAAGAGAGGATGCCACCGCCGTAGATGCGCCGGCCTTGCGGGGTTTGCACCAGGCCGAACTCGATGGTCATCCAATACAGGCGCGCCAGGTAGACGCGTTCTTCCTTGGAGGCCTGTAGGCCAAGTTTGCCGTAGGTGTGGGTGAATTCGGCAAACCAGGGGTTGGTCAGCAGCGGACAGTGGCCGAAGATCTCGTGGAAAATGTCCGGCTCTTGCAGGTAATCCAGTTCTTCACGGGTACGAATAAAGGTCGCGACTGGAAACTGCTTGTTGGCGAGCAATTCAAAAAATGTCTGGAAGGGGATGAGCGCCGGCACCCGGGCGACTTGCCAGCCCGTGGTCGCGCCCAGCACCTGGTTGATTTCGCCCAGTTGCGGAATGCGATCGTGGGGCAGGCCAAGCTTGTCGATGCCGTCCAGGTATTCCTGGCACGCACGACCTTCGATGACTTTCAGCTGGCGGGTGATCAGCGTATTCCACACCGCGTGTTCTTCGGCGGGGTAGTGGATAAAACCTTGCGCATCGGGCTCGCGGGCCACGTACTGCGTCTGCTTCATGCTGTTCTCCTGCTGATTTCCCTCGGAGGGGAAGGCTGTTTGTTTTTATGTCCAGCGATGCATTAGAGATAACCCGAAGCAGGGGTGCGTGCAGTAGGAGAAAGCAGTCTTGCTAGGCCAAGAATAGCTGATTTCGTAAAGTTTTCGTTACGGATGGCGTCATGCTTCGGCTATATCGAGATTTTCGGCTGGGAAATGCCCTACAGCTGTCACATAATCTTTACAACTATTTGGGTGCCTAAACAAAAAGTTCGACACAAAACCCGTGGCGAGGGAGCTTGCTCCCGCTGGACTGCGCAGCAGTCCCAAAAAACAGGGCCGCTTCGCGACCCAGCGGGAGCAAGCTCCCTCGCCACAGGATGGGTTGTTGGGCTTGAATGGCGCCTTCTATCTCATCCACACCCGGGCCTTTTTATGCGCATCAAAGTCCATTGCCAGAATCGCATCGGCATCCTGCGGGACATTCTCAACCTGTTGGTGGAGTACGGGATCAACGTCGCCCGAGGGGAGGTCGGCGGCGAGCATGGCAATGCGATTTATCTGCACTGCCCGAACCTGATCAACATTCAGTTCCAAGCCCTGCGTCCGAAATTCGAGGGCATCGCCGGGGTATTTGGCGTCAAGCGCGTAGGGCTAATGCCCAGCGAGCGTCGGCACATGGAGCTCAACGCGTTGCTCGGTGCCTTGGAGTTTCCGGTGCTGTCCATCGACATGGGCGGCTCCATCGTCGCCGCCAACCGGGCGGCGGCGCAGCTACTCGGCGTGCGGGTGGACGAGGTGCCGGGGATTCCGCTGTCCCGGTATGCCGAGGATTTCGATTTGCCGGAACTGGTGCGCGCCAACCAGTCGCGGATCAACGGGCTGCGGGTCAAGGTCAAGGGTGATGTGTTCCTGGCCGACATCGCGCCACTGCAATCGGAGCACGACGACAGCGAGGCCATGGCCGGTGCGGTGCTGACATTGCACCGCGCCGACCGGGTGGGCGAGCGCATCTACAACGTGCGTAAGCAGGAGCTGCGCGGCTTCGACAGTATTTTCCAGAGTTCGAAAGTGATGGCGGCGGTGGTCCGTGAGGCCCGTCGGATGGCGCCGCTGGATGCTCCGCTATTGATAGAGGGCGAGACCGGCACCGGCAAGGAATTGCTGGCCCGTGCCTGTCACCTGGCAAGCCCGCGCGGGCAATCGCCCTTAATGGCGCTCAATTGTGCCGGGCTGCCGGAGTCCATGGCCGAGACCGAGCTGTTCGGCTACGGCCCCGGCGCCTTCGAGGGGGCCCGGGCGGAAGGCAAGCTCGGCCTGTTGGAACTGACCGCCGGCGGTACGCTGTTTCTCGACGGGGTCGGGGAGATGAGCCCGCGCTTGCAAGTCAAATTGCTGCGCTTCCTGCAGGACGGGTGTTTCCGCCGCGTCGGCAGTGATGAAGAGGTCTACCTGGATGTCCGGGTGATCTGCGCTACCCAGGTGGATTTGTCCGAACTCTGTGCCCGGGGAGAATTCCGTCAGGATTTGTACCATCGCTTGAACGTCCTTTCCTTGCACATCCCGCCCCTGCGCGAATGCCTCGATGGCCTGGCGCCGCTGGTGGAGCATTTCCTCGACCAGGCCAGTCGCCAGATTGGTTGTCCGCTGCCCAAGTTGGCCCCCGCGGCGATGGACCGCCTCAGTCACTACCATTGGCCGGGTAACGTCCGGCAGCTGGAAAACGTGCTGTTCCAGGCCGTTTCCCTGTGCGATGGCGGGACGGTGAAGGCCGAGCACATTCGCCTGCCGGACTACGGCGTGCGTCAGCCCTTTGGCGATTTTTCCCTCGAGGGAGGGTTGGACGACATTGTCGGGCGTTTCGAGAAAGCGGTGCTGGAGCGCCTGTACTCCGAGCATCCCAGCAGCCGGCAGCTGGGTAAGCGGTTGGGGGTTTCTCATACGACTATTGCCAATAAGTTGCGTGAGTATGAGGTCGGTAAAACCGAGTCATAGCTATTTAACTATTGTGTTTTTGCTGGCCTCATCGCGAGCAGGCTCGCTCCCACAAGGTTATCGATTGCTCACAATCATGGGAGCACTGGAGATCCAATGTGGGAGCGAGCCTGCTCGCGATGACGACAGTGGCCGTTGCCAAGGTCAAGCGTTGCCGTAAGCGGCACAACACCGCCGGTTTTTCGTCTTCGAGACATTTCAAAAACCCCTTCCAGAACCCTCCAGCCCTTTGTTTGCCGGGGTGCTGGGCGCCAGAAAAAAGTTGGTCTGCAAATTGCTTATGCCTCAGCAGTACAGCAGTGGACGGCAAACGTCCGGCATGCAGAGGAACGACAGTGGACAAGTACCTTTATGTGGCAATGACCGGCGCCAGCCAGAACGCGCTGGCGCAGCGGGCCCATGCCAACAACCTGGCGAACATCTCCACCAACGGTTTTCAGAAAGACCTGGAGCAGGCGCGCTCGATGCCGGTGTTCGGCGACAGCTTTCCGGCGCGGGCGTTTGCCATGTCCGAGCGGCCCGCCACTGACTTCACCCCGGGAGCACTGGTGGAGACCGGTCGTGACCTCGATGTTGCGGTCAGCGGGCAGGGCTGGATGGCCGTGCAGAATCCCGATGGCGGTGAAAGCTACGTGCGCACCGGCAGCCTCAACGTCGACGCCCTGGGTGTGCTGCGTGCCGGCAACGGCATGCCGGTGATGGGCAACGGTGGGCCGATCGCGGTGCCGCCGGAGCAGAAAATCGAAATCGGCCAGGACGGCACCATCAGCATCCGCGCCATGGGCGAAGGTCCGCGCGTGATGGCTGAAGTCGACCGCATCAAGCTGGTCAACCCGGACCTCAAGACCATGACCAAGGGCCTGGACGGCTCGATCCGGACCAAGGACGGCCAGCCGGCGCCTATCGATGGCACCGTGCAGCTGGTGTCCGGGTTCCAGGAAGCGAGCAACGTCAATGCCGTTGATGAGATGACTTCGGTGCTGGCCCTGGCCAAGCAATTCGAGCTTCACGTCAAGATGATGAACACCGCCAAAGAAGGCGACGAGGCCATGGCCCGGGTCTTGCAGATCTAATCATTAATTACAGCGCTGCGCCGAAAAACAGGCGTACGAGGAGAATCGAATGCTTCCGGCTCTATGGGTTGCCAAAACAGGTCTGTCCGCCCAGGACACCAACCTGACGACCATTTCCAACAACTTGGCGAACGTCTCGACCACGGGTTTCAAACGTGATCGCGCCGAGTTCCAGGACCTGCTGTATCAGGTCAAGCGCCAACCAGGCGCCCAGTCGACCCAGGACAGCGAACTGCCGTCGGGCCTGCAAGTGGGTACTGGTGTGCGCATTGTCGGCACTCAGAAAAACTTCACCGCCGGTAGCCTGCAAACCACCGAGCAGCCGCTGGACATGGCTATCGACGGTCGCGGTTTCTTCCAGATCCTGCAGCCGGACGGCACCACGTCCTACACCCGTGACGGTACGTTCCACCTCGATTCCAACGGCCAGATCGTCAATGCCAGCGGTTTCGCCCTGGAGCCGGCCATCATCATCCCGAACGATGCTCAGACGTTCACCGTGGGCCGCGACGGCACCGTGTCCATCACGGTGGCGGGCAACCCTGCCTCCCAGGTGATCGGCAACCTGCAGACCGCCGACTTCATCAACCCGGCCGGCCTGCAAGCGACAGGCAACAACCTGTTCCTGGAAACCGCCGCCAGTGGCGCGCCGCAAGTCGGCACGCCGGGCCTGAACGGGTTTGGCACCACGCTGCAGAACACCCTGGAAACGTCCAACGTGAGCACCGTGGAGGAGATGGTCAACATGATCACCACCCAGCGCGCCTACGAGATGAACTCCAAGGTGATTTCCACCGCCGACCAGATGCTCTCGTTCGTTACGCAGAATCTGTAATCACGTCTATAGAGGCGGCCTGAGGTCGCCTGCAACACCGAGAGGTAGGGTCATGAATCGCTTCGTATCTGTTCTGGCACTGAGTGGCATCACCGCACTCGCGGGCTGTGTCGGGCCAACGCCCAAGCCCAATGACCCGTACTACGCTCCGGTGTTGCCGCGCACGCCGTTGCCGGCTGCCGCCAACAATGGCTCGATCTACCAGGCCGGTTTCGAGCAGAACCTGTACAGCGACCGCAAGGCCTTCCGGGTCGGTGACATCATCACCATTACCCTGAACGAGCGGACCCAGGCCAGCAAGAACGCCAACTCGCAGATCGACAAGACCAGCGAGACCAGCGTCGGCCTGACGTCGTTGTTCGGTTCCAGCCTGACTACCAATAACCCGATCGGCAGCGGTGACCTGAGCCTCAACGCCGGTTACGGTTCCGACCGGGCCAGCAAGGGTGACAGCAAGTCCGGCCAGAGCAACAGCCTGACCGGTTCGATCACCGTGACCGTCGCCGATGTGTTGCCCAACGGCATCATCGTCGTGCGGGGCGAGAAGTGGCTGACCCTCAACACCGGTGACGAACTGGTGCGCATCGCCGGCATGGTTCGCGCCGATGACATCGCCACCGATAACACGGTTTCGTCGACCCGGGTGGCCGATGCACGTATCACCTACTCGGGCACCGGTGCGTTTGCCGATGCGAGCCAGCCAGGTTGGTTCGACCGTTTCTTCCTCAGCCCGAAGTTCCCTTTCTAGGTGGCCCAGTTGAATCTTAAGCAGCTGTTGATGGGGGCGTTGGTGATGTCGCTGGCCTTTACCGCTCAAGCCGAGCGTTTGAAGGACATCGCCAGCATTTCCGGCGTGCGTACCAACCAGTTGATCGGCTACGGCCTGGTCGTGGGCCTCAATGGCACCGGTGACCAGACCACCCAGACCCCGTTCACCCTGCAGACCTTCAACAACATGCTGTCGCAGTTCGGCATCAAGGTGCCGGCAGGTTCCGGCAACGTGCAGTTGAAAAACGTCGCGGCGGTGTCGATCAGCGCCGATCTACCGGCGTTTGCCAAGCCCGGGCAGCAGGTGGATATCACCGTTTCCTCCATCGGTAACTCCAAGAGCCTGCGTGGCGGCACACTGCTGATGACGCCGCTCAAGGGGATCGACGGCAACGTCTACGCCATCGCCCAGGGCAACCTGGTGGTGGGCGGTTTCGATGCCGAGGGGCGCGACGGCTCGAAGATCACCGTCAACGTTCCGTCGGCCGGTCGCATCCCTGGCGGTGCGTCGGTGGAACGTGCGGTGCCGAGTGGTTTCAACCAGGGCAACAGCCTGACGCTGAACCTCAACCGTTCCGACTTCACCACCGCCAAGCGCATCGTCGACAAGATCAACGACCTGCTCGGCCCAGGCGTGGCCCAGGCGCTCGATGGCGGCTCGATTCGCGTCACCGCGCCGCTTGATCCAAGCCAGCGGGTCGACTATCTGTCGATCCTGGAAAACCTTGAAGTCGATCCAGGCCAGGCCGTGGCGAAAGTCATCATCAACTCGCGTACCGGTACCATCGTGATCGGACAGAACGTCAAGGTTTCCCCGGCCGCCGTGACCCACGGCAGCCTGACCGTGACCATCACCGAAGATCCGATTGTCAGCCAGCCAGGACCTTTGTCCAACGGCCAGACCGCCGTGGTCCCCCGTTCGCGGGTCAATGCCGAGCAAGAAGCCAAGCCGATGTTCAAGTTCGGCCCGGGCACTACCCTGGATGAAATCGTCCGGGCAGTGAACCAGGTCGGCGCGGCGCCGGGCGACTTGATGGCGATTCTCGAAGCCTTGAAACAGGCCGGCGCGTTGCAAGCCGACCTGATCGTGATTTGAGGAACTAGCCGTGGATATGCGCAAGGGCGCTTTGATCAGCGGGGATTCGGGGTCCTACTCGGACCTGAACCGCCTGAACCAGCTCAAGGTTGGCGACAAGAACAGCGACAGCAACCTGCGCAAAGTGGCGCAGGAATTCGAGTCGCTGTTCCTCGGCGAAATGCTCAAGTCCATGCGTTCGGCCACCGAAGCAATGGGCAAGGACAATCCGCTTAATACGCCTGAAGCCAAGCAATACCAGGAAATGTACGACCAGCAGTTGGCCGTATCGATGTCTCGTGAGGGCGGCGGTATCGGCCTGGCCGATGTGCTGTTACGCCAGATGTCCAAGAATAAACCGCTGGCGCCAGGCGAGGCGGCCACCTTGTCGGCTGCCAAGCAGCAAGAGGCGCTGGACAAGGTTGCCAAGGCGCCGGTGCCTACGCCAATAGCGGCCGGCACGCTGCCTGACGGGCCTCTCTCACGCTCCAACGGCCAGCGCCCGCTGTGGGCTTCCCGGGCCGTGAACGCACCGCAAGGGGCGGGCGAGAGTACTCATCGCAACGACATGGAATTGATCAACCAGCGTCGCCTGGCCTTGCCGCCGAAACTGGCGGACCGCCTGCTCGCCGGGCTGGTGCCTTCGGCCTCGGTCAATGCCGATGTGCCAGCGCAGAACGTCTTGACGGATCGCGTCGTTGCCGCCGCCAAGCCGGCTACTGGCGAACTGGCCAATGGCGACTGGCTGGCGGCGCTCAAGGCTTCCGAGCCGAATGGGGGGATGCAGGTTTACGGTCGCTCCGTGGCACAACCGCCACTGGCGCCGGCCCGCAAGGCCTTCCGCGATGCCGACGAATTCGTCGACGCCATGTTGCCGATGGCCAAGGAAGCCGCGGATCGCATCGGTGTCGACCCACGTTACCTGGTGGCCCAGGCTGCCCTGGAAACCGGTTGGGGCAAGTCGGTCATGCGCCAGCCTGATGGCTCCAGCAGTCACAACCTGTTCGGTATCAAGGCCAGCCAGAGCTGGAAAGGTGATTCGGCGCGGGCGATCACCAGCGAGTTCCGCAACGGCGAGATGGTCAAGGAGACGGCCGAGTTCCGTTCCTACGCCTCGTATCGCGACAGTTTCCATGATCTGGTCAACCTGTTGCAAAGCAACAGTCGCTATCAAGATGTGCTGAAGTCGGCCGATAACCCCGAACAGTTTGTACGCGAGTTGCAAAAGGCCGGTTACGCCACCGACCCGAACTACGCCAACAAGATTTCGAACATAGCCCGGCA
Organism: Pseudomonas sp. G2-4; assembly: GCF_030064125.1. Lineage (NCBI taxonomy): Bacteria > Pseudomonadati > Pseudomonadota > Gammaproteobacteria > Pseudomonadales > Pseudomonadaceae > Pseudomonas > Pseudomonas sp. G2-4. The sequence goes on from NZ_CP125957.1 coordinate 1,692,820, forward strand.
GATGACGAGTTACCAAAACTACGCTTCGGCAGGCGCCACCACGACTTTATAAGGTCTGAACCATGAGTTTGCTCAATATAGGGATGTCGGGTCTGTCAGCAAGCCAGACCGCGTTGGTGACCACGGGTAACAACATTGCCAACGTCGACACGGCCGGTTATTCGCGTCAGCAGACCGTGCAGACCACCAAGGCCTCCAACCAATACGGCAACGTGTTCATCGGCTCCGGCACAACCCTGGCCGACGTGCGCCGGGTGTATAACTCCTATCTTGAAGCTCAGCTGAAAACCACCACCTCGCTCAACAGTGACGCGGCGGCCTATCAGGGACAAATCACCCCGCTCGATTCCCTGTTGTCGGACAGCGGCACCGGCATGAACGGCGCGCTGACCAAGTTTTTTGCCTCGGTGCAAAACGTCAATGCCAAGCCTGGTGACGATGCTTCCCGTCAGTTGCTGCTCAGCGACGCCCAGGCCTTGAGCAACCGTTTCAACTCGATCGCCAGCCAACTGACGGCACAGAACGAGAATATCAACGGCAACCTGACGAACATGGTTGAACAGATCAACAACCTGGCTGCCACCGTTGCTCAACTGAACAAGAAGATCGCCGAGGTCTCCAACTCCGGTGGTGCTCCTAACGACCTGCTCGATGCCCGCAACGAGACCATTCTCCAACTGTCGACCTTCACGGGTACTCAGGTTGTGGAAAACGGCAGCAGCCTGGACATCTATCTGGGCTCCGGCCAGCCGCTGGTGATGGGCAGCACCGTCAATACCCTGCAAGCCGTGCCGGACAAGAACGATCCGGGACGCGTGGGCATCCAGCTCAACAGCGGTTCCAGTTCGATGGACCTGACTTCGGTGCTCACCGGTGGCGAGATTGGCGGCCTGATGCGCTACCGCAGTACCGTGCTCGACCCGGCTATGAACGAGCTGGGGCGCGTGGCCCTGGTGGTCGCCGACCAGATGAACGCCATTCAGGCCTCGGGCATCGACAAGAACGGCGCTTTCGGTTCCAACCTGTTCAGCAGCATCAACAGCGCCGCTCAGATGAGCCAGCGCAGCGTCGCCGCGTTGACCAACAGCGCAGGCTCCGGCAACTTCAACGTGGCCATCGAGGACACCGGCAAGCTGACCACCAACGACTACAAAATCACCTTCACCACGGGCACGGACTATACCGTCCAGCGCCTGCCCGACGGCACGTCGATGGGCGCGTTCAACACTGCGACCACACCGCCACCGGTGGTCGATGGCTTCTCGCTGACCTTCGGCAGCGGCCCGGCGGTGGCCGGTGATTCGTTCAAGATCACCCCGACCCGTAACGCGGCGACCAGCATCAAGACCGAAATGACCGATTCCAAGCGGCTGGCGATTGCCGCGCCGTTGGGCGCAGCCATCACACCGGGCGGCAGCGGTACGCTGACCATTCCGGCCAGTGGCCAGCCGACGATGACCACCAAGCTGGACATCTACGACGAAGCCACCACCACCATCATCCAGAACGGCATCAAGAGCTCCATGCCGGTCAAGGTGGTGTTTGGTGCGACGTCCACCGACGGCACCAGCCAGGCTTACCGATTGCTGGATGCTAAAGGCGGCCTCATCAGCAGCGGCACGATCAAGCCTGGCCAGAGCAATACCCTGAGCTTGAGTGTCCCGCTCAAGGACGCCAGCGGCACGCCGATCATGGATTCGTCTGTTCCACCGGTGCAACGCACTGTCACGTTTGACATGTCCATCGCTGGTTCGCCATCCGAAGGTGCCGGTATTGATGTCAGCCTCAGTCAGCCCGGCACCCTGGACAACCGTAACGGTACGGTTCTGGCCGGCTTGCAGACTGCCAAGACCGTGGACACCGGTTCCGCCAGCAAAGGGATTTCCCTGAACGACGCCTACGGCAAGCTGGTGGAGGGTGTCGGCTCCAAGGCCGCCCAGGGCAAGCTCGACAGCGCCGCCACTGGTGCAATCCTGGACAACGCCAAGACCGCCCGCGACTCGTTGTCGGGCGTGGACCTGGATGAAGAAACCGGCAACCTGGTCAAGTTTCAGCAGTACTACACCGCGTCTTCGCAGATCATCAAGGCTGCGCAGGAAATCTTCAGCACATTGATCAACAGTCTTTAAGGAGCCGTAGCCCATGCGCATTTCCACCTCCCAGTTTTACGAGAGCACGGCTGCGAACTACCAGAAAAACTTTGCCAAGGTGGTTAAGACCAGCGAAGAAGCCAGTAGCTTGGTACGCATCAATACTGCCGCCGATGATCCGGTTGGGGCTTCGCGTCTGCTGCAGTTGGGCACTCAGGCGTCGATGCTTGCCCAGTACGAAACCAACGCCAACACCATCAAGGCGACCCTGGGCACGACTGAAGCCGTAATGACCAGCATCGGTAATGTGCTGCAGCGCGCCAAGGAATTGGCCGTCGGTGCCGGCAACGCCGGCTACACCGACGCCGACCGCCAAGCCAACGCCTCGGAGCTGGCACAGATCGAAGAGCAGTTGCTGAGTCTGATGAACAGCAAGGACGAAAACGGCAAGTACATTTTCGCAGGCTCCAAGGGCGATACCATGCCGTTCACCCGCAACAACGATGGCAGCTACAGCTACAACGGTGACCAGGTGACCCTCGACCTGCCGGTTGGCGACACCATGTCGATGGCCACCAACAGCACGGGATGGGAAGTCTTCCAGCAGGCCGTCAATACCAGCCGCAGCCAGGTCACCATGACCGCCCCGGCAGTGAATGACGGCCGGGTGGTCTTGTCCGATGGTCAGGTATCGTCCAGCGTCAGCTATAACAGCAAGTTCCGCAGTGGGGAGCCGTACACTGTTGAGTTCACCAGCGGCACCCAACTAAAAATCACCGACTCCGGCGGCAATGATGTCACCGCAGAAGCCAGCCGGGGTGGTGCTTTCGACCCCAACAGCAAAAGCGGCCAGGCGGTGCAGTTCCGGGGACTGGAATTGACTCTGAACATCAATCTGCAGACCGGTGATAACGCCGGCACCGTATTGCCTGGCCATACTTTCACCCTGGCCGCCAAGCCGGACACTTTTGTCCCGACCCGCAGCCCGGGCAACCCGACCACGGTCCAGATTACCGACAGCACGATCACTGATCCGGTGGCGTATCACGCTAGCTTCCCTACCGGTTCGGCTGTGTTGAAGTTCACCAGCGCCACTGATTTCGACCTTTACGCTGCGCCGTTGACCGCTGACAGCCAGCCGGTGTCCAGCGGCACCCTGGCCGGCAACGTGGCTACCGCTTCGGGGGTGAGCTTCACCCTGGACGGTACGCCGGCTGCCGACGATCAGTTCAGTATCGCGGTCAACACCCATGAGACCCAGAACATCCTGGATACCGTGAACCAGCTGAAAACCGCGCTGAGCACGCCGACCAACAATGATCCGATTGCTGTGCAGAAGTTGCAGGCGTCGCTGGCCTCCGGTATCGCTAACCTGGCGAGCGGCACAGATCAATTGTCCAGCGCCTTGAGTTCGGTGGGCGGGCGCGGACAGGCCTTGGAAAATCAGAGCGACACCAACCAGAGCCTGATCCAGGCCAACACCCAGACTCAATCGTCGATCCGTGATTCCGATGCGGCCGAAGTGATGACCCGACTGACCTTGCAGCAGACCATGTTGCAGGCCTCGCAACTGGCCTTCAGCAAAATTGCCCAATTGGGCCTGTTCAACAAGATCTGAGCCGGTATTCACCGAGCCGCCAACCGTCTTTTTTTAAGCGGTTCCGGGGCTCCGACCTGAAAAGGTCGGGGCCCGCCGCTCGAGAGTTTTTGCCGTGAAGTCACTTCCCCTCGTCAGCATTGTCATCCCCGCGTACAACCCACGGTTTTTCGACCAGGCACTGCTCAGCGCCCTGGCCCAGACCTACGAACAAATTGAAATCGTTGTCTGCGATGATTCGCCTGGCGATGAAATTCGCCATATCGTCGAGTCTTTCACCCAGCCGGCGCATCCGGTCCGCTATCTGCGAAACCCTCGACGACTGGGGCTTCAGGGCAACCTGTTGCGCTGTGTCGAAGAGGCGCAGGGTGAGTTCATCAAGGTGCTGTGTGACGACGACCGGCTGTTTGCGCCGAGCATTGCGATGCAGGCCCAGGCGTTGATGGATCATGCTGATGTCAGTGTGGTATTTGCGCTTCGGTTGTTGTGTGATGCGGGTAATTTTATCTTGCCGCCGCGCGTGGACAATTGCCGTTTTTCGCCCAACGACGCTTTGCTCAAAGGCGACGACATGCTGGCGATTTTCGAGAGCACACTGACCAACTTTGTTGGCAATTTCAGTTCAACGCTGATGCGCCGCGCCGATGTGCTGGAATTGCTGCCTGCCTTGATACAGGACGGTGCCGGTTTTGTTGCGGTGCTCGATTTTGCTTTGTTTGTCTGCCTGATGCGGCGCGGTAATCTGATTGCCTTGAATACCGTGTTAAGTATCGAGCGCCTCTACCCGGAGCGTTTGAGCAAGACACCGGAAATGCTCAAGGCTGCCAAGATAGAGTGGGAGTGGCTGGCGCAGATGCTTGTTGCGCGCAGCGGTGAAGCGGCTCCTGCCTCGGGGTGGGTGCGCTGCATTGATCTGGACAAAATCACCGATGAGTCTCATGCCTGGCAAGAGCTCTGCGTAACCCGCGTATTGGGCAACCGCAATACCGTCGTGAATGGTCGAGTGGGGGCGCAAAGTGAGAGTTATGCGGACTTCTATCGCGAATGGCTGACCGTCCGCCGGTTCAGTGAGGTGGAAAAACGCGTCATGCCCGCGCGCGTTGATAGTTGGCCGTTTCGACCGAACATCGTGCCTTTGATCATCGACGCGATCGGCGATGCAACGTCGCTAGCGGCGACGTTACGTAGCATCAAGGACCAGTTGTATCCAGCCCAGGCCGTGGTGGTGCTTTCCGATGCTCATTGCGAAGTGGACGAGCGAGTGCTGCAACTGCCTTATCAGGCCGATTGGCCGAGTCAGTTCAATGCCATCGTTCCCCAGCTGGAAGGCGCGCATTGGTTCTACCTGCTGCGAGCGGGCGACGTCCTGCGCGATTCGGCATTGCTGATCCTGGCCGAGCGAGTTGCCGGGAGGCAGGGCATCCTTTGCGTCTACAGTGATGAAGGGGCGTTTGTTGACGGCGAGTCCTTCGAGCCGGTATTCAAGCCGGATTTCAACCTGGACCTGATGCGCGCTTACCCTTATGTCGGCCGGACCCTGGCTTTCGAGCGTGAACGATTCATGGCTCTCGGCGGCTTCGAATCGGATCACGGTGAGCTGGCGCCCCACGATCTGCTCTGGCGGCTGGTGGAAGAGGCCGGCCCTCAGACCGTCGAGCATATCGCAGAGATCCAGGTCGAGTCGGTCCTGAGCTTCGCCCAATGGTTGTCGCTGCCCGAGGTCATCGATGGCAATGCCCGCTTGGTTGGCGCGCATCTGGGCCGTATCGGTATCAATCATGAGATTTCCCCGGACACGTTGCCGTTGATCAACCGCATCAACTACCGACACGGCGACCGCCCACTGGTATCGATTATCGTGCGGACCGGCGATTCGCTTGCAACCTTGCAGCGTTGCGCCGAGAGCCTGATCGAGCGCACGGCCTACGCTCACTATGAAATCCTTATCGTGGACAGCGGCGTCCGGGATCCGGCCATGCTCGACTGGCTGGAGAACATGTCGCAGCTGGGTGCGAGCATGTTGCGGGTGCTGCGTCATGTCGGCGAGGACAATGATGCAGCGGTGCGTAATTTCGCCGCTGCTCAGGCCCGGGGCGAATACCTGCTATTGCTTAGTCCGCACCTGATTGCTTGCGAAAATGACTGGCTGGACGAGATGATCAATCATGCCCAGCGTCCTGAGGTTGCGGTGGTCGGTGCGAGAATACTCAGTCTTCAAGGCACGATTGTTGGCGGCGGGCAGATTCTCGGGTTGGCTGGGCCGGTGGGCACGCCGTTCTACGGTGAGTCCGCGGCTTCGCGCGGCTACATGCAGCGTTTGCATACGACCCAGAACTGGAGTTCAGTCAGCAGCGACTGTCTGATGGTGCGCAAGCAGGTTTTCGATGAGCTCGGCTGCCTGGACGATACGTCCTTTACCTTCGGCCTCAGCGATGTCGATCTGTGCCTGCGCGCAGGCAAAAGCGGCTATCTGGTAGTCTGGACGCCTTACGCCACGGTCATGAAAGTCGACCCCCAATCGACCGCTGCCCAGTCTGAAGAAACCCCGTTGGTGGAGCGCGAGCACGAAGTCTTTTATCGCAAATGGCTGCCGCAGATCGCCCGGGATCCGGCCTACAATCCTGCACTGAGCCTGGGGGCTTCCAGCTTCAGTCTGGAACCGTCGCTGCGCAACAACTGGAACCCGTTCTGCACCCGCGCCCTGCCATTGATACTTGGCTTGCCGGTCAACGCCACCGCGGTCGGGCATTATCGTGTCACGGCCCCGTTGGCCGAATTGGAGGCCGCCGGACGGGTAATCGCCCGGGTTGCCTACGAGTCGCCTCCTACTGTTGAGATCGAGCGTCTGTCGCCGGACACGATCGTATTGCAGGGGCGCTACAGCGAAGGGGCCGCCGGCGATATTCTTAGAATGAAGAAATACTCCGGTGCCTTGCGGATCTTCGAACTCGACGATTATGTCGTTAAGGCGCCCAAGAAAAACACTCATGCACGCAACAAACCGGCCAATATCGAGCAGATGCTGCGTGAAGGAATCGGGTTGTGTGATCGCGTGGTGGTGACGACACCTTCGCTCGCTGATGCCTTGTCCAGTATGCACAATGAAATCCGCATCGTGCCCAACATGTTGCCGCCCGAGCCTTGGGCGAAGCTGACCAGCCGGCGCAGTACGTCCTCCAAGCCTCGGGTGGGTTGGGGCGGAGGGACCAGCCACAGTGGTGATCTGGAGATCATTGCGGAGGTGGTTCGCGAGCTGGCAAATGAAGTGGAGTGGGTGTTCTTCGGCATGTGCCCGGAAGCATTGCGGCCCTATATCCATGAGTTCCATGGTTCAGTCGCTTTGACCCACTATCCATTCAAACTGGCCAGCCTGAACCTCGACCTGGCGCTGGCTCCCCTGGAGTTCCACATCTTCAACGACTGCAAGAGCAACCTGCGCCTGCTGGAGTACGGCGCCTGCGGCTACCCGGTGATCTGCACCGACACCAAGGCCTACGACGGTTTCCTGCCGTGTACCAAGGTACGCAGCAACAGCACCGAGGAATGGATCGCAGCGATCCGCATGCACTTGGCCGATCCTGATGCCAGCTATCGGATGGGGGATGAACTGCGTGAGGCGGTGCTTCGGGATTTCATGCTCAGTGGCGATAACTTGCAGCATTGGTTGTGGGGATGGTTGCCAGACTGATTTGTGAGGAGAGGATAATCCCTGCGCCACAAAAAGCGGTGTTCGGCGTTTTTCCGACGTCTCCTTCCATGCACCTCCCTGATGCGAGCTGGCGCGTTTCCTGCAGGTCCCCCTTATATCGCCATAAAACGAGCGCTTCGGCCGTATCGGAGCGCCCTGATCGGCATTGGCATTGAAGGTGTAATCCCCGCGCCCGCAAAGCGAAACAACGCTTGGCCGAGCCCGGTGACGAACAAGAGGGGAGACGATGAAGGCAGTTATCTTGGCAGGTGGTCTCGGCACACGCATCAGCGAGGAGTCGCACCTCAAGCCCAAGCCGATGATCGAGATCGGTGGCAAGCCAATTCTTTGGCACATCATGAAGCAGTATTCCGCCCATGGAATCCACGACTTCGTCATTTGCCTTGGCTACAAGGGCTATGCCATCAAGGATTTCTTCGCCAACTACTTCCTGCACACCTCCGACGTCACCTTCGACATGTGCAACAACCGCATGGACGTTCATCAGAACTACAGCGAGCCGTGGCGCGTGACCCTGATCGACACTGGCGAAGACACCATGACCGGCGGTCGTCTGCGTCGAGCGGCGCGTTATCTGGAAAATGAAGAAGCGTTCTGCTTCACCTATGGTGACGGTGTTTCGGACCTCAATATCGGCGCGCTGGTGGATTTTCATCTGTCACACGGCAAGCTGGCCACGGTCACTGCAGTCCAGCCTCCCGGACGCTACGGCGCGCTTGAGCGCGATGGCGATAGCGTCCTGGGTTTCACCGAGAAACCACGGGGGGATGGTGGCTGGATCAACGGTGGCTTCTTTGTACTCTCGCCGAAGGTCTTGCCTTACATCGCTGATGATCAGACTTCCTGGGAAGCCGAGCCGCTGGCGGCATTGGCGACCGAGCAGCAGCTCCAGGCGTTTCAGCACGACGGTTTCTGGCATCCAATGGACACCCTGCGGGATAAAAACCACCTCGAAGCCCTGTGGCAAAGCGGGGAGGCCCCATGGAAGCAATGGGACTGAACCCGGAGTTCTGGCGCGGTAAGCGGGTGCTGGTCACCGGCCATACCGGCTTCAAGGGCAGCTGGCTGACGCTGTGGCTGCAAAGCCTTGGCGCCCAGGTCAGCGGCTTTTCCCTGGACCCGGCCACCAAGCCGAGCCTGTTCGAGTTGGCCCGGGTGAGCGAGGGCATCGATGATAGGCGCGCTGACTTGCGCGACCTAGGCGCCTTGCTCGAAGTGCTCGCTGACGTGCAACCGCAGATTGTCCTGCACCTGGCGGCCCAACCGCTGGTGCGTGAGGGGTATCGCGATCCGTTGGGTACCTATTCCAGCAATGTCATGGGCACCCTTAACCTGCTCGAAGCGATCCGTCAGATCGGTGGCGTGCGCGCCTGTGTATTGGTGACCACCGACAAGGTCTACGCCAACCAGGAATGGTTGTGGCCCTATCGCGAAAATGAACCCTTGGGCGGTCACGATCCCTACAGCAGCAGCAAGGCCTGCTGCGAATTGCTGGCGCAGTCTTATGCCGCTTCGTTTTTCTCCGCCGATCGTTACGCCGAACATGGCCTGGCCCTGGCCACGGCCCGAGCCGGAAACGTGCTGGGCGGCGGTGATTTCGCCCCTGAGCGCCTGATTCCGGACGTGCTCAAGGCCTGGTCGGCGGACGAGCCGGTGACGCTGCGTTATCCACAAGCCGTGCGCCCGTGGCAACACGCCTTGGAGCCGTTGGCCGGTTATCTACAGTTGGCTGCTGGCCTCTATGAGCAGGGGCCGGAATTTGCCGGTGCCTGGAACTTCGGCCCTGGCGAAGCGGACATGTGCAGCGTTGGCGAAGTCGTCCAGCTATTGGCCGAGCGCTGGCCGCAAGCGCCCGGCCTGCGCATCGAACCGAGCGACTTACATGAGGCTGGCCTGCTGCGCCTGGACAGCAGCCGCGCCCGGCAATTGCTGGGTTGGCAGCCGCGCTGGTCGTTGCAGCAGTGTCTTGCCCAAACCCTTGATTGGCATTTGGCGTGGCAGAACGGCGACGACATGCGCCAGGTCACGCTGGGTCAATTGAATCTGTACCGAGGCACGTTGTGAGCGAGTTCGCATTGAAGGCATTGCCGCTAGCCAGCTTGTTCAGCGTCCAGCACAAGCGCTTCGAAGACCAGCGCGGACATTTCGCCCGGTTGTTCTGCGAAGGCAGCCTGAACGCGTTCGGCCAGCCGTTTCATATCCGTCAGATCAACCATTCCTGCACCCGGGAGCGGGGCAGCGTGCGCGGCCTGCATTACCAGAATGCGGCGCAACCGGAAGCCAAGCTGATCACCTGCCTGCGCGGTGAGGTCTGGGACGTGGCCGTGGATCTACGACCCGATTCCGAAACCTTCCTGCATTGGCATGCCGAGCACCTGAAAGCTGGCGATGGTCGCAGCCTGTTGATCCCGGCCGGGTTCGCCCATGGCTTCCAGACCCTCACCGACGATGCCGAACTGCTTTACTTGCATAGCGCCGATTACGCCCCAGAGCACGAGGGCGGTCTGTCGGTGAATGATCCGCGGCTGGCGATTGCCTGGCCACTGCCTGTCAATAATCTGTCGAGCCGGGATAGCAACCATCCGTTGCTCGACGAGCGTTTCGCTGGAGTGCGTCTATGAACTGCCGAGGTTGCGGGACTGCCCTGGCCTTGCCATTGATTGACCTCGGCACTTCGCCGCCGTCCAATGCCTATGTGCGAGCCGACCAATTGGATCAGGCCGAGCAGTGGGTGCCGCTCAAGGTCGCCGTGTGCCAGCAGTGTTGGTTGGTTCAGACTGAGGATTACACCCGCGCCGACACGCTGTTCGACGCCGAGTATGCCTATTTCAGTTCGTTCTCCAGCACTTGGCTGGCCCATGCTGAACGCTATGTGGCCGAGATGGTCGAGCGCTTCGATCTGAACGCCGACAGCCGTGTGGTGGAAATCGCCGCTAACGACGGTTACCTGTTGCAGTACGTAGCCAGGCGCGGCATCCCGTGCCTGGGGGTCGAGCCGACCCGCAGCACCGCCGAGGCGGCTCGCGCCAAAGGCCTGGAGATTCGCGAACTGTTCTTTGGCCGCGAAACGGCTTTGCAATTGAAGAGTGAAGGCCGGGCTGCCGATCTGATGGCGGCCAATAATGTGCTGGCCCATGTGCCGGACATCAATGATTTCCTCGCCGGTTTCGCCACGCTGCTGAAATCAACGGGGGTGGCCACGTTCGAGTTTCCACAGCTACTGACGCTGATGGCCGGGCAGCAGTTCGATACGCTCTATCATGAACACTTTTCCTATCTGTCGCTCACGGCGGTGCAGACCCTGTGTGAGCGCAATGGCCTGGAGGTGTTCGACGTCAGCCAACTGTCGACCCACGGCGGTTCGTTGCGGGTGTTTGTCCAACGTGCCGATGGTATTCGTCGTCCGGTACAGGTCACGGTACAGCAGCAATTGCAGGCTGAACTGGATGCGGGCGTGAAAACCACCGCGTACTACGCCACCTTGGCGCCGGCTGCCGAGGCCATCAAGCATGGCTTGCTGCGCTTTCTGTTGCAGGCCAAGGCCGATGGCAAGCGTGTGGTCGGTTATGGCGCGGCGGCCAAGGGCAACACGTTGCTCAACTACGCTGGGGTCAAGCCTGACCTGTTGGCCTGGGTGGCGGACGCCAACCCGCACAAACAGGGCAAGTATTTGCCGGGCAGCCGGATTCCCATCGTGTCGCCCGAGCGTATCGCGGCAGAGAAACCCGATTACGTCCTCGTCCTTCCTTGGAACTTGCTGAGCGAAGTTGGCCAGCAGTTGGCTGAGGTTCGCCAATGGGGCGGGCAATTCGTCATCGCGGTGCCTGAGTTGACGGTGCTATGAAGGTTTTAGTGACCGGAGCCACCGGGTTTGTCGGCCGTCATCTGGTTGCGGCCTTGCTCGCTCGCGGTTGCCAGGTTCGAGCAGTCGCGCGCCGGTTTGAGCCGGCCAGGGCATTGCCCTGGTTCGACCAAGTTGAATTCGTCGCGGCCGATGTCCACGCGGAAGAATTGGACGTCGTTGCGTTGACCGAGGGGGTCGATGCCTTGGCGCATCTGGCGTGGCCGGGACTGCCGAATTACCAGGCACTGTTTCATTTCGAACACAACTTGATGGCCGACTATCAGTTCATCAAACAGGCCGTTCTGGCGGGGGTCGGGCAGGTGCTGGTGACTGGCACCTGTTTCGAATACGGCCTGCAAAGCGGGCCACTCGACGAACAGACTGCGCCGCAACCGGCCAACCCTTATGGGTTGGCAAAAAATACCTTGCGCCTGTTTCTTGAACACTTGCAACGCGAGCACCCGTTTACCCTGCAGTGGGCACGTTTGTTCTACCTGCACGGCGCCGGCCAGAACCCTAACAGCCTGCTCGCGGCGCTGGACCGGGCCATCGATGCCCAAGCCTCGGTATTCGATATGTCCGGGGGCGAGCAACTGCGCGATTACCTGGCAATCGAAACAGCCACTGCTTATCTGGCGGGTCTGCTGTCGCGGCGCGAATTCAATGGTGTCGTCAATTGCTCAAGTGGCGAACCGGTGTCGGTTCGCGCGCTTGTAGAAGCGCGGCTGCGTGAGCGTGGCGCGGCCATTCGCCTGAACCTGGGCCATTATCCCTATCCGACTCACGAACCCATGGCGTTCTGGGGCGTGGCCGAACGTTTGCACACCTTGTTGGGAGCCGAACATGATGCGTGAGCTGTACCGGGCCACCAGTCTTCCGGTTCTGCAGAACCGTACCTTCGCCGATGAGCAGTCGGCCAGAGCCTCGGCGAGTGCCGATATGGTCCTGGTCCAGGACGAAGTGAGCGGGTTGGTTTTCAATCGGGCATTCGATGCGGACAAACTCAGCTATGACAGCGACTACCAGAATGAACAGGCTCATTCCGGTCAGTTCCAGCAGCATCTCGCTGACGTGGAAGGCATCATCGCCCGGCATTTCAGCGGCCAGGAACTGATCGAAGTCGGTTGTGGCAAAGGCTATTTCCTGGAGCTGCTCAAAGAGCGGGGCTATGCCATCACCGGCATCGACCCTGCTTATGAAGGCGGCAACGCCGACGTGATCAAGGCGCCGTTCACTCGCGATCTGGGCCTATCGGCTGACGCGGTGGTGCTGCGTCACGTGCTGGAGCATATCCAAGGCCCGGTGGCTTTCCTTGCTGAAATCGCGGCGGCCAACCGAGGCGGGCAGATTTACATCGAAGTGCCGTGCCTGGACTGGATCCTGGAGCATCGTGCCTGGTTCGACCTGTTCTACGAGCACGTCAATTATTTCCGCCTCGATGACCTACGACGGATGTTCGGTACGGTACATGAGGCTGGACACCTGTTCGGTGGTCAGTACCTGTACATCGTTGCCGATCTGGCCACGTTGCGCCTGAAGCCGGAGCAGCCTGTTCCAGCCTTGCAATTGCCCGACGAATTCACCGCCAGTCTCGGGCGGGCGGTGCAGATCATCCAAGCTTCGCCGCAGCAGGGTTCGGCGATCTGGGGGGCATCCTCCAAGGGTGTGATCTATTCGTTGTTCCTGCAACGAGCCGGTGTTGCAGTGGACTGCGTGGTGGATATCAACCCGGCCAAGCAGGGGCGATATCTGCCGTTGAGTGGGATGCGGGTTTCCTCGCCCGAGGAGGCGATGGATGCTCTGCCTGAAGGGGCGCATGTATTTGTAATGAATTCCAATTACCTCGAAGAGATCAAGCGGATGACCGGTGGGCGCTACGTCTACCACGCCGTTGACAGTGCTTCGTTCCAATAATCGCGAGATTCGAAAATGACCGACAACACTATCCATAAAGCTTTCGAAGCCCAATGCCAGACCGAAATCGCCGGTCAAGGCCAAGACCAGAAACTGGTCGGCTTGGCCAAGGAGTTTTTCAACGAATCGGCCCGCCACAAGTACAGCTACCATTTTTCATGGATGGGTCGGCCGATCATCCAATTGCCACAGGACATGATGGCGATGCAGGAGTTGATCTGGCAGATCAAGCCTGACCTGATCATCGAATGTGGCATCGCTCACGGTGGCTCGATCATTTATTACGCCTCGTTGTTGGAGCTGCAAGGCCATGGCGAAGTGCTGGGCATCGACCTAGATATCCGCCCCCATAACCGCGAAGCCATTGAAAGCCACCCGATGAGCAAGCGCATTTCGATGATCGAAGGTTCGAGCATCGATCCGGCCATTGCCGAGCAGGTCCATGCGGCGGCCAAAGGCAAGAAAATCATCCTGGTACTCGATTCCAACCACACCCATGACCATGTGCTTGAAGAGCTGCGCCTGTATGCGCCGTTGGTTTCGGTGGGCAGTTATTGCGTAGTGATGGACACCGTGGTGGAAGACATGCCGGCGGACTTTTTCCCGGACCGTCCATGGGGCCCGGGCGACAACCCGAAAACCGCAGTATGGAAATACCTTGAAGAAAATGGTGACTTCGAAATCGACCGGCAGTTGCAGAACAAGCTGCTGATCACCGTCGCACCGGATGGCTATCTGCGCCGGGTTCGTTAATTCATCCGTTTCAAGTCATTGGCGTCTGACAGGTTGTGGGGACTAGGAAATATGCAGGTTCGAAATACGCTTCAAAACAACGTGGCACCGCTGAGCGAGCGGTTCACCGTGGTGGTCATCTCCCACAACCGCAGCGCATTCCTGCGCCGTACATTGCATTACTACAGCAGCTATCCGTGTTCGGTCCTGGTGCTGGATTCATCGGTGCAACGGGATGAACAGATTGCCCGGGATTTTCCATCGGTCGATTACCGCCACCTGCCCCAGTTCACTTACAAGGGACTGCAGGACAAGCTGGTGTATGGCGTCAATCAGGTCAAGACGCCCTACATGGTGTTCGCCGCCGACGATGACTTCCTGCTGCACGATGCCTTGACCGAGTCGGTGGAGTTTCTCGAAGCCAACCACGACTATGGCCTTTGCCACGGCTACGGCATCATGTATTTGTCCTGCGCGACAGAAGTCTGCTACTTCCGCCGTGACCGCAAGGTGCACGAGGACTACGACAGCGAACTGGCCGAGGACCGGGTTATCCGCTTCATGGATCAATTCCTGCCGCCGTTCTATGCCGTGACCCGCACCGATCTGCTGCAACAGTGGTACGCCCTGTTGCCGGCGGGCACCAGTTTCGAGTGGCAGGAAATCGGCCATACCTTTTATCTGTTGGCTTGCGCCAAGGCGCGGATCCTGCCGATTCCATTCGCCGTTCGCGAACTCAACTACGGCGGCTCAGAGCACAACACCAACGTGTTGACCGTGCTCAGTTACAAAGATGCAAAAAGCGTCGCCGAGCGAGAGCAATTCGCCGAGTTCCTGGCGTCCCTTCCGACACCGCTGCGAGAGCAGACGCCGGGTCGCGTCAAGCAGATTGCCCTGGACAGCTTCGCGGCCATGGCCGACTGCCTGTTGCAGGGACGCTCACTCAAGGGCACGCAGATCATCCGTTCGACCTGGCTGGAGGCGGGGGGCGAGCCGGTCCGTTCGTTTGGCCCACAGCAATTTGTCGAAATGCCGTTCTACAATCAACGGGTCTTCGAGCTGCTGACTCAATTTGAATTCCTGCTGCATGCGATGCCGGCCGGTCGCCTTCAGCTTCAACAGTTGGAAGGCATCCTGCTGCGCCAGCATGAACTGATGCGCCTGCAACCCAACGACAACGAGCGCACGATACGCAGCCGGTTATGGGAGGCCCAGGGCCTTTACGCATTCAACCGTACTGTGGTCAAGCGCCTGGCCGAGTCGTTGAAAAACAGCGACGAACCAGACGAAGCGGTGAAATTGCAGGCCTGGACCGAGAGGCTGGATTCGGTGCCGGGCCAGCAGGATCGCCGGTTGCTGGAAAACATGCACTCCGGCCGTCTGTTGAGCTGGCTTGAAGCACGCAACCCCAACGCACAACAGCTTATATCCATTGCGGCTCATCTGGCCGAGCATCAGGGCGGCCCGCGATTTGGCATCCTGTTGCTAGACTTGGACGCTGACATGTTCAAGCTGCAGGCCACCTTTGACAGCCTGGTCAACGGTCATTGCAAAGCGTTCAACGTGGTGGTCTTCACCACGGGAGACTTGCCAGCGACCACCTCCGTGCGCGACACCGTGCACTTCGTCAAAGTCAGCACCACCAATTATGTCGAGCGCATCAATCAGATCATCGGGCAGTCGACTGCTGACTGGATGGTGCTGGCCGAGGCCGGTGACCAGTTCACACAGAGCGGCCTGTTGCGCGCCAGCCTCGAGCTGATTGGTGCTGACGGCGTGCGCGCGGTGGCCATGGATGAAATTCAGCGCAAGGCTGATGGCAGCCTCACCGACGTGTTCCGCCCGGGCGTCAACCTCGATCTGCTGCAATCGGTGCCGTCGTTGATGGCGCGGCATTGGCTGATTAATCGCGAGGTGCTGGCCCAGGCTCGCGGATTCACGCCCGAATACACCCAGGCGCTGGAGCAGGATCTGCTGTTGCGCCTGATTGAAGACGCAGGGCTGGCCGGCCTGGCGCACCTGGCCGAGCCGTTGCTGATCTGCAATGCTCCGGCAGGTGAAGAAAATCCTCAGGAGCGTCAGGTGCTGACGCGTCACTTGGCTGCCCGAGGGTATCGCGCCCAAGTCACCTCGGCACAGCCCCTGACGTACCAGATCGATTATCAGCATGCTGAACGGCCCTTGGTATCGATCATTCTCGAAAGCCAGGACAACCTTGAGCAAATCCAACAGGCGCTGGTCAGTGTGCTGCAACGCACGCGTTATCACCGTCATGAAATCTTGATCGCTGACAACCACAGCCAATCCGAAGAACTGACCCAATGGTTGGCCAGCCTGGAAGGCAAGGGCGACCGAGTTCGCATCCTGCACAGCGGCCGACGCCTCAGCGCTTCTGCCCTGAACAACTGGGCGAGTGCCCAGGCCAAAGGGGATTACCTGGTCTTGCTGTCGGCCCAGGTGCAAGTGATCAACGCCAACTGGCTCGACAGTCTGCTCAATCAGGCCCAGCGGCCCGAGGTGGGGATTGTCGGCAGCAAGCAAATGGACAATCGTGGTATCACTAGCCAGGCTGGGCTGGTGCTCAAGCCCGATGGGAGGGTGGCTTCGGTGTTCGTCGGCGAACGCAAGGACGCCAAGGGCTATCTCAATGGCCATCAGGCGGAGCAGAACTACTCGGCGGTGTCTGGTGCTTGCCTGATGATTCGCAAGGACCTGTTCGAAGCCGTGGGCGGCCTGGACGAAGAACATTTCGCCGAGGCCTTTGCCGACGTCGACCTGTGTCTGAAAGCTGCCGACGCAGGCTATCTCACGGTCTGGACACCCCAGGCCCAGATGCTGCACGCCGGTACGTTCCCCGATGCGCCGGAGGCGGCCGACGCCTTGCGCGACAAGTGGCAGGCGCGCTTCGACCGCGACACCGTTCGCAACCCCAACCTTGCCCTGACCGACACAGGCTTTGCGCTGGGCACCGCCACAGCGGTGGATTGGGCGCGGTTGCTTGCATAGGTTTTCCCGTCTTCCCATCACTGCATAGCCCTTTTCAAGAGGGCTTTTCAGCAAAATAGCGTGACCTACGAGTCATAACGCGCATCTTCACTGTATTGTATTGACCGGGAAGATGGCGCCTGGCCCTTATCAGGCCCAGTGATAGCCCTTTGCACTTCCCGTTTGTCGGCGCCCCTCGATTCCTTGCGAGCGGTGGTATTGGGCTGTTTTTGATTGGGAAGCCGTAATGATTGGCATAAAAGGCATTGCGAGCTACGTTCCTGTAGCCGGCGTGGACAATTACGCACAAGGTGCAAAATTTGAAAAGGATGAGGAATTCATCCTTGGCAAGATTGGTTCCGCCTTCTTGCCTCGCAAGGATGACGGGCAGGAAACCTCGGACCTGTGTGTCGAAGCGGTCAACGCGCTGTTTGCCAACAATCCCGGCCTGAAACGCGAATCCGTCGACGTGCTGATCGTTGTCACCCAAAACGGCGACGAAGAAGGTCTGCCCCACACGGCGGCCATCGTTCAGGACAAGCTCGGCCTGCCGACCACCGTGGCGGCGTTCGATATTTCCCTGGGTTGCTCCGGCTATGTCTACGGTATCTATGCGATCAAGGGGTTCATGGAAGCCGCTGGCCTGAAGAATGGCCTGTTGGTGACTGCCGACCCGTACTCGAAGATCGTCGACCCGGAAGACCGCAATACCACGATGCTGTTCGGCGACGCCGCTACCGCTACCTGGATGGGGGAGGATGCCCCGTGGCAACTGGGCAAAGCCAAGTTCGGCACCGACGGTTCCGGTGCGCCGCACCTGAAGGTCAGCGACGGCGTATTTTTCATGAACGGCCGCCAGGTCTTCAACTTCGCCTTGCTCAAGGTTCCGGCCCATTTGCATGAGTTGCTCGCCGACTCTAACCTTCAAGCCAGCGACATCGATGCGTTCTGCATTCACCAGGGCAGCGCGGCAATCGTCGACGCCGTGGCGCGACGTTTCGAGGGCGAGCCGGAGAAGTTCATCAAGGATATGGTCGAGACCGGCAACACCGTGTCGTCGAGCATTCCACTGCTGCTGGAGAAGCACGTGCTCGATTCCGACTGGAAGCGTGTGGCGTTGAGTGGCTTCGGCGTAGGCCTGTCATGGGGCTCGGCGATCATCTATCGCCCCTGAGCCACTAAAACCCGGGCACAAAAATAGCGTCCAAGGTGTAACCTTGAACGCTATTTTTTTGCCTGACGCGAAAGCGAGACGCCATGAGCGAGTTCTTTGAGCGCAATCTCCAGATAATCCAGCAGCGTTGGCCGGCCTTGGCTGAGCGCTTGTCAATGGAGGATGTCGGTGGATTGCAGGCCGACCTGGTAGAGGGGCTGGGGTCGACCTTGAGCGTCAACGGTATCCAATTGACCAGTCGACATGACCGTCTCGCCGAAGCAGACCTGCAAGCCGCCAGTGTGGCACTGAGCGCCTCCACTGTGCATGTCTACGGCACCGGACTGGGCGATCTGCAGAATCGCTTGCTGGAGCGGGCCGGGCTTGAACGGCTATTTGTGCATGTCCTCAACGGTGCGGTGTTCGGCCTGGTGCTGCAGGTGCTGGATCAATCGCCCTGGCTTGCCGATCCGAGAGTGGTGCTGCTCTATGCGGGTGATCTGGCGGAAATCCAACTGCCATTTTTTGCACTCCCCGCCGAGTTGGTGCTGGCTGATGATTACAACGCCAAGATTCGTGATCGATTGATCAGTGAAATTCATCTGGACTTCACTAACCGAGCGTTCGACCCTCAGTCCCCTGAGATTGTCGAGCGTCTGCAATCGACGTTCAGTCTTGTGCGCAAAGATGGTGACGTTGCCGAGCTGTTCGGTACCTTAAGCGGGCGTGAGGCATTTGTCGTTGCCACCGGTCCCAGTCTTGAGCAGCACTTCGAGAAACTGCGTCATCTGAGCAAGCAAGCCGAGCGACCGTTGTTGATTTGTGTCGATACGGCTTACCGACCGTTGATCGGTCATGGCATTGTCCCGGATATTGTGGTCAGCATCGACCAGCGTATCTCGGCGCGTCATCTTCCGCCTGAAAGCACCGACGGCATTGCCCTGGTTTATCTGCCGATGGCCGACCCTTTAGTGATCGGAGCGTGGCGGGGGCCGCGTTACGCCGGTTACTCCTCGAGTCCTGTCTACCGTCAGATGCGGGGGCAGCTGCGCCGGGCCGAACTCCATGTGGGCGGCAGCGTGATTCATCCGGCCGTCGATCTGGCGGTGAAAATGGGGGCAGCGCAGGTCACGCTCTTCGGTGCCGACTTTGCCTTTCCCCATGACAAGACTCATGCAGGTTGGGGTGACGGTGACTTGGGCCCGCAACTGGGCGCGTCCAGGCATTGGGTGCTCGATGGGTATGGCCGGCGAGTCAAGACCCAGCTCAATTTCCGCAGTTACCTCTGCGAGCTGGAGCGTTTTATTGCCGGGCACCCCCAGGTGCGTTTCCGTAACAGCAGTCGGGACGGGGCAATGATTGTCGGCACTGATTTCCACCCGGAGTATGTGCAATGAGCCAACTTCAAGGGTTGGTCGATGACGCCCGTGAATGCGCACGCCTGTTTCGTCTCGGAAGGGATGTTGAGGCGGGGTTGGCAATGGTCGCGCTGATTGAGTCGGCTCAACCTTTGGTTGAACGGATGCCAGGCGATGCCCCCTCGTCATGGAACACGCTACTTGCCTTGATGCTGAGTGAGCAGCAGACGCAGAACTGGATCTCGTTAGCCGATTATCTTGAGTACGAGTGGGTCCAACTGCTGACCGCTGATCAGTCGATCTGACGTTTTTTGCCGCCGCACCGCCGCCATTCGCCTCCAGTGACGCCAGCGGCGTTTCCCTGACGCCATTTTTCTTCCTTTCAATCGCCGCCAAGTCCTTGATTTACGGGGGGTGGCATCCTGATGGCAAAAATTTTGAAAAAACCGCTAAAGCAAGTTCCGATTACGACGATAACTATTACGAAGGTTCTCTAGGCCACACCCGGCGGTTGCCAGGGCCGGAAGCCGCAGTACCCAACCAACGAGGAATTCGTCATGGCTTTAACAGTAAACACTAACGTCACATCGTTGAACGTTCAGAAGAACCTGAACAAGGCTTCCGATGCTCTGTCCACTTCGATGACCCGTCTGTCTTCCGGCCTGAAAATCAACAGCGCTAAAGACGACGCCGCTGGCCTGCAGATCTCCACTCGTATGACCTCGCAAATCCGCGGTCAGACTGTTGCGATCAAGAACGCCAACGATGGTATCTCCATCGCTCAGACCGCTGAAGGCGCTCTGCAGGAATCCACCAACATTCTGCAGCGTATGCGTGAACTGGCCGTACAGGCACGAAACGACAACAACGGTACAGCTGACCGTGATGCTCTGAACAAAGAATTTGCTCAGATGTCGGACGAACTGACCCGTATCGCCGACTCTACCAACCTCAACGGCAAGAATCTGATCGACGGTTCCGCTGGCACCATGACCTTCCAGGTCGGCTCCAACACTGGTGCTACCAACCAGATCACTCTGACCCTGAGCGACAGCTTCGACGCTGCCACCCTGAGCGTTGACTCTGCTGCCATCGCGATCAGCGCTGCAGACAGTGCTGAAGCTGAGACCAACACCGCAGCTGCAATCGACGCGATCGACGCTGCTCTGGCAACCATCAACGCCAGCCGTGCGGACCTCGGTGCTGCCCAGAACCGTCTGACCAGCACGATCTCCAACCTGCAGAACATCAACGAAAACGCCGCTGCTGCTCTGGGTCGCGTACAAGACACCGACTTCGCTGCTGAAACTGCCCAGCTGACCAAGCAGCAGACTCTGCAACAGGCTTCCACTTCGGTTCTGGCCCAGGCCAACCAACTGCCGTCCGCTGTACTGAAGCTGCTTCAGTAATAGCTGGATGAGTTTTAGCGGGGGAGTGCGCTTGCGTGCTCTCTCGCTTTTTCCGTTCAAGAGGTGATGGACATGGATATGAGCGTGAAGCTGAACTTGTCTTATCCAGCTGCGAAGCCGGCCCCGACAGTTGCCGACAAGCCAGTGGAGAAGCCTCGAACCGAGGCCGCCAGTTTGACGTCGGTCAAAGATGAGCCCAAAGATCCAGCGGCTGAGAAAGACAAGCTCAAGCAAGCGGTTCAAGAAATTGAAAAGTTTGTGCAGTCGGTCAAGCGTAACCTGGAGTTTTCTATTGATGAGCCTTCAGGCAAAGTAGTGGTCAAAGTCATTGCCAGCGGTTCCGGTGAAGTGATTCGCCAGATTCCCAATGAAGAAGTTCTGAAACTGGCCAATAGCTTGAATGATGCAAACAGCCTGTTGTTCAGCGCAGAAGCCTGACAGCTGGCACGAATTTGTTGTTCGGTTTTTTGAGCGTTGTTAATAGCCCAAAGGTCGCCGACATACTGAAGGGAGTCCCACATGGCAAGTCCAATTCTACCTGGCTTGGGTTTAGGCTCTGGCCTTGACACTGGCGCTATCGTCAAGGCGTTGGTGGATTCTGACAAAGCAGCCAAGCAAGGTCAGATTGACCGTGCCACCAAGACCAATACCTCCAATATTTCCGGGATTGGCACCCTGAAGTCTCTGTTGGCGACCTTCCAGTCTACCTTGAAGGCCTTGGGCAGCACGACCACGCCTCAATTTACCGGCGTTGCCGCCACTTCGGCCAATACCAGTGCGTTGACGGTGACGGCGGGCAACTCGGCAGTAAGTGGTACCTACACGGTAAACGTCACGCAACTGGCCACTTCTTCAAAGGTTGCGACGGCTGCTTTTGCTGGTGGGACTAGCAGTGCGGTGGAGACCGGCACGCTGACAATCAGTCAGGGGGGCACGGATTACGCGCTTGATATCCCGGCTGATTCGACGCTGCAGTCGGTTCGGGATGCCATCAACAGTAAGTACTCCTCCAGCGGTCTGACTGCCAACATCGTGACCGACAGCTTTGGTTCACGCCTGGTGGTCGGCTCGACTAAAACCGGTGCGGGTAATGATATCTCCCTCAGCGGTATTGCCAGTCTCGCAGCTGACGGCTCCGTTCCAATGGTCTCGCCACCTACCGCGAATTCTTCAGGGTCCCTAGGCCTTGCCCAGGACGCCAAGTTCACTGTCGACGGCCTGGAGATGAGCAGCAAGACCAACAAGCTGGACAACGTGGTCTCGGGCCTGAGTATGACGTTACTCGTCGAGGACACTGGCCCGACAATCGTTACCGTTGCTACCAACAGCGATGGTCTGAAGGCTTCGATCCAAAAGTTCGTCGATGCTTATAACGCTGTTGCGAAGGCCGTGACGTCCCTGACCAAGCCGACCACAGATGCGGAAGGTAACTCGGTTCCAGCGGCCTTGACCGGTGACTCGTTGCCTCGCTCACTGTTGGCGGCTATTCGCGCGCCTTTGTCTGAAGTCGGTGCAGGTGACAAGCTGACGGTTCTTTCTCAGTTGGGAATCACCACCAATCAGACGACCGGAACTCTGGATTTCGACAGTGGGAAATTCACCGCTGCGTTGAATGACAGGCAGTTGGGTGGGGAGATCCAAACACTGTTCGCAGGTGAGAATGGCCTGCTTGAGCGCATGGATAACGCCATCAAGCCGTACACTGAGGGCAAGACGGGTGCGGGTGGTATTGGGGGCTCAGAGGCCATCTTGACTACTCGCTCCAAGAACCTCGACATCATCAAGACGAAGCTGTTCGAGGATCAGCAGGCTCTTGATCGCCGGATCGAGACCCTTACTGCCGTACTGACCAAGAAGTACAACGACATGGACACCCTGGTTGGCAGGCTGAAGGCCACGGCCAGCAACATCACTTCCATGTTCGAAGCGATGACGGCTCAGCAGAAAAACAGCTGATTTTCGATCGACGCAAAAAAGCCCGGCAGTGTTTTGACAATGCTCCGGGCTTTCGGCTTTTTCGATCTAAAGTTTTTTGACGCAGCGTCGATACGCTCTTTATACGAACCGAAGTTTTTTTGATGAGGTAGAACATGAATCCGATGTTAGCCCTTCGCCAATACCAGAAGATTGGCGCCCAGGCGCAAACCTCCGAAGCAAGCCCCCATCGTCTGGTACAGATGCTCATGGAAGGCGGTCTGGACCGTATCGCCCAGGCCAAGGGTGCGATGGAGCGCAAGGACATTCCGAACAAGGGTGTGTTGATCAGCAAGGCCATCGGCATCATCGGCGGTCTGCGTGAGGGCTTGGACCTGGAAAACCAGGCCGAGTCGGTGACTGAACTGGATAACCTTTATACCTACATGATGAAACGCCTGGCCGAAGCCAACATCAAGACCGATCCGAAGATCCTCGACGAAGTCGCCGATCTGCTTCGCACGGTCAAGGAAGGCTGGGATGGCATCGCCGCACCTGGTCCGCAATTCTAGGAGTACTCTCATGAGTCTTGTCTTGCAGCGAATCGAACTCACCCGTGATGCCCTGGTCGATGCCTTGGCTGAGCGCAATTGGGAGGCCATCGGTCAATTGGACCTGGCCTGTCGTTCCTGCATGGAAGACGTCCTGAGCGAGTCCGAGGTGGACGAGGCGGCGTTGCGTAATAATCTTGAGGAGTTGATGGGGGTCTACCGGCAATTGCTGGAGGCGGCGACAGGAGAGCGTCAGGCGATCGTCGACGAGATGTCGCAGATCCATCAAGCACAGAACGCGGCAAAGGTTTACCATCTGTTCGGTTAACGCTCAGTTAATCCGAACCATGTGCGCCATAAATTTGACTGTGCGCGGTTTTTTGACTTAACTAGTGGCTGTATCCAGATTTCAGGCGTCTACAGGCATGACAAGTCTGCAAGCGTCTAGCTTGCCCCCAAATCCGGGCATTGAGTTGACTAGGGAAGTTGCTATTGCATGTGGCGTGAAACCAAAATTCTCCTGATCGATGACGATAGCGTCCGCCGCCGCGACCTGGCGGTGATCTTAAATTTTCTTGGCGAAGAAAATTTACCCTGCGGAAGCCATGACTGGCAGCAGGCCGTCGGCTCTTTGTCGTCCAGTCGTGAAGTCATTTGTGTCCTGATCGGGACCGTCAATGCACCCGCGACTCTTTTGGGCTTGTTAAAGACACTCTCGACCTGGGATGAGTTCCTTCCGGTTTTGTTAATGGGCGAAAATTCTTCCGTTGACTTGCCTGAAGACCAGCGCCGCCGGGTGCTTTCGACCCTCGAAATGCCGCCCAGCTACAGCAAGTTGCTGGATTCGCTGCATCGCGCCCAGGTTTATCGCGAGATGTACGACCAGGCCCGTGAGCGTGGCAGGCATCGTGAGCCCAATCTTTTCCGTAGCCTCGTCGGCACCAGCCGGGCGATCCAGCACGTGCGCCAGATGATGCAGCAGGTGGCCGACACCGACGCCAGCGTGTTGATTCTTGGCGAATCGGGCACCGGCAAGGAAGTGGTTGCGCGCAACCTGCATTACCACTCCAAGCGCCGCGAAGCGCCGTTCGTGCCGGTCAACTGCGGTGCGATCCCTGCCGAGTTGCTGGAGAGCGAGTTGTTCGGCCACGAGAAGGGCGCCTTCACTGGTGCGATCACCAGCCGGGCCGGGCGTTTCGAGCTGGCGAACGGCGGCACGCTGTTCCTCGATGAAATCGGCGACATGCCGTTGCCGATGCAGGTCAAGCTGCTGCGGGTCCTGCAAGAACGTACTTTTGAACGCGTGGGCAGTAACAAGACCCAGAGCGTCGACGTACGGATCATCGCCGCGACCCACAAGAATCTCGAAACCATGATCGAGATCGGCAGTTTCCGTGAAGACCTCTATTACCGCCTCAACGTATTCCCGATCGAGATGGCGCCGCTGCGTGAGCGTGTCGAAGACATCCCGCTGCTGATGAACGAGCTGATTTCGCGCATGGAGCACGAGAAGCGCGGTTCGATTAGGTTCAACTCGGCGGCGATCATGTCCCTGTGCCGCCATGGCTGGCCGGGCAACGTCCGCGAACTGGCCAACCTGGTGGAGCGCATGGCGATCATGCATCCGTACGGGGTGATCGGTGTGACCGAGTTGCCGAAGAAATTCCGTTACGTCGATGACGAAGACGAGCAAATGGTCGACAGCCTGCGCAGCGATCTGGAAGAGCGGGTGGCCATCAACGGTCATACGCCGGATTTCACCGCCAATGCCTTGCTGCCGCCGGAAGGCCTGGACCTCAAGGATTATCTGGGAGGCCTGGAACAAGGGCTCATCCAGCAGGCCTTGGACGACGCCAACGGTATCGTGGCCCGTGCAGCGGAACGCCTGCGCATCCGTCGTACCACCCTGGTGGAAAAGATGCGCAAGTACGGCATGAGCCGTCGCGAAGGAGATGAACAGGCGGATGATTGACGCCTGTTTTCCAACCGCCTGATTTTCAGGCGGTTTTTTTTCGGCACGGGTATTGCTATAGCCCTCGCAACGTTCCGTTTAACTGACGGTCAGCCAAGCGAGAGAGCCCGATGACCCAAGTCGCCCAGATGTCTCCTGTCCCTGAGCCGGGGCTCATGTCGTCCGCCGAGCAGGCAAGCCGGCTTGGACTTGAACAGTCGTTTTCGCTGTTCAATCAGATGTCCAGCCAACTGACCGATTCCTACAGCCTGCTCGAAGCTCGGGTCACCGAACTCAAGGGTGAGCTGGCGGTGGTCAGTGCCCAGCGCATGCAGGAGCTGGCGGAAAAAGAACGCCTGGCTAATCGCCTGCAAAATCTGCTCGATCTGTTGCCCGGTGGCGTGATTGTCATTGATGCCCACGGCCGCGTGCGTGAAGCCAATCCGGCAGCCTGCGAGTTGCTTGGCTTGCCGCTGGAAGGTGAGTTGTGGCGGCATGTCATCGCCCGCTGCTTCGCCCCTCGTGAAGACGACGGCCATGAGGTGTCCCTCAAGGACGGTCGTCGTCTGTCCATTTCGACGCGTTCGCTGGATGCCGAGCCTGGGCAATTGGTGCTGCTCAACGATCTGACTGAAACCCGTCACCTGCAGGATCAACTGGCCCGTCATGAGCGCTTGTCTTCCCTGGGGCGGATGGTCGCGTCGCTGGCTCATCAAATTCGTACGCCGCTCTCTGCTGCCCTTCTGTACGCCAGTCATCTGACTGAACAGCAACTGCCGATGGAAACCCAGCAGCGGTTCGCCGGGCGCCTAAAAGAGCGCCTGCACGAGTTGGAGCATCAAGTGCGCGACATGCTGGTATTCGCCCGTGGCGAACTGCCGCTGACCGACCGCATCACCCCAAAAGCCCTGCTGCAGTCCTTGCAGGCGGCGGCGTTGACCCATGTGCAGGATCTGCCGATCCGCTGGCAGTGCGACAGTCATGCCGGTGAGGTGCTGTGTAACCGCGACACCCTGGTGGGCGCCGTGTTGAACCTCATCGAAAATGCAATCCAGGCCAGCGGCGGCAATGCCCGCTTGAAGGTGCACTTGTATACCCGTGACAACACCTTGCGCCTGTGTGTCAGCGACAGTGGCAGCGGTATCGAGCCGGCCGTGCTGGCGCGTCTTGGGGAGCCGTTCTTCACTACCAAGACCACCGGCACAGGCCTGGGCCTGACCGTGGTCAAGGCCGTGGCCCGTGCGCATCAGGGCGAATTGCAATTGCGTTCGCGGCTGGGGCGCGGGACCTGTGCGCTGGTGCTCTTGCCGCTGTTTTCCAGCGCATCGGGCGTGGAGTAAGGTCATGGCGATCAAGGTGTTACTGGTTGAGGATGACCGGGCCCTGCGCGAAGCGCTGGCCGATACGCTGGTATTGGCCGGGCACGATTACACCGCCGTCGGTTCGGCGGAAGAGGCGCTGCTGGCGGTGGGCCGGGAAGCGTTCAGCCTGGTGGTCAGCGACGTCAACATGCCCGGCATGGACGGTCATCAGCTGCTTGGCCTGTTGCGTGCCCGCCAGCCGCAACTGCCGGTCTTGCTGATGACTGCCCATGGCGCCGTCGAGCGCGCGGTGGATGCCATGCGCCAGGGCGCCGCGGATTATCTGGTCAAGCCGTTCGAGCCCAAGGCGCTGTTGGACCTGGTGGCGCGCCATGCCCTGGGCAGCCCGGTCGTCGAGGGGGAGGGGCCGGTGGCACTCGAGCCGGCCAGCGCGCAGTTGCTGGAGTTGGCGGCGCGGGTGGCGCGCAGCGATTCGACGGTGTTGATTTCCGGCGAGTCAGGCACCGGCAAGGAAGTGCTGGCGCGCTACATCCACCAGCAATCCCGGCGCGCCAACGAACCGTTCATTGCCATCAACTGTGCGGCGATTCCCGACAACATGCTTGAGGCCACGCTGTTCGGTCACGAAAAAGGTTCGTTCACAGGTGCCATTGCGGCCCAGGCCGGCAAGTTCGAGCAAGCCGATGGCGGCACCATCTTGCTGGATGAAATTTCCGAAATGCCCATGGGCTTGCAGGCCAAGTTGCTGCGAGTGTTGCAAGAGCGGGAAGTGGAGCGGGTCGGTGCGCGCAAGCCCATCAGCCTGGACATCCGTGTGGTGGCGACCACCAACCGTGACCTGGCCGGCGAAGTGGCGGCAGGGCGTTTCCGAGAAGACCTTTATTATCGCCTCTCGGTATTCCCGCTGGCCTGGCGCCCGTTGCGCGAGCGTACCGCCGATATCCTTCCGCTGGCCGAACGTCTGCTGGCCAAGCACGTCAACAAAATGAAGCATGCAGCGGCCCGATTGTCGCCCCAGGCCCAGGCTTTCCTGATTGCCTACCCTTGGCCTGGCAACGTGCGAGAGTTGGATAACGCCATTCAGCGGGCATTGATCCTGCAGCAGGGTGGTTTGATCCAGCCGGAAGATTTCTGCCTTTCCGGGCCGGTAGCTTGTGCGCCGTTGCCTGTACTGTCGCCTTCACCGGCGCCGACGCTCGCCTCCCCGATGGAAATCGAAGGGGAGTCAGCTGGCGCCTTGGGAGACGACCTGCGTCGTCGTGAATTCCAGATGATCATCGACACCTTGCGCGCCGAACGAGGCCGTCGCAAGGAGGCTGCCGAACGCCTGGGAATCAGCCCGCGTACCCTGCGCTATAAGTTGGCGCAAATGCGTGATGCTGGAATGGACGTCGAGGCGTATCTCTTCGCCAGTTGAAACCCTTGTGGGAGCGAGCTTGCTCGCGATAGCGGTGGGTCAGTCAGATTGATGTGGGATGTGACTGAGTCATCGCGAGCAAGCTCGCTCCCACAGAGGGGCGCGCATTTGTTTCTTTCGGCCATGGAGCTGGCACCCTTGTTGCTAACACCAGTGTACCCGCGGAGTAAGTGTCAAAAAAATGCGGGCCGCCAGAGAGAGTAGACCATGAGCCAAGGTATTGAATTTAATCGGTTGATGCTGGACATGCGGGCCATGCAGATGGACGCCATGGCCCAGCCCAAATCGGTCGCGGTCCCACAGGTGGGCGGCAGTAGCTTTTCCGACATGCTCGGCCAAGCCGTCAATAAAGTGAACGATACGCAGCAGGCATCGAGCCAGTTGGCCAGTGCTTTCGAGATTGGCAAAAGTGGCGTCGACCTGACTGACGTAATGATCTCTTCGCAGAAAGCCTCTGTCTCGTTCCAGGCGTTGACCCAGGTTCGCAACAAGCTGGTTCAAGCCTATCAAGACATCATGCAGATGCCGGTCTAAGGAAGCTATTGAGTCATGGCAGAAGCAGCCTCTGATAACGTTCCGGCCAAGGCCTCTCCGATAGACGGCAAACCGCCGCTGTTCGGCCTGTCCTTCCTGGAAAACCTCTCCGAGATGACCATGTTGCGTCAGGTGGGCCTGTTGGTGGGTCTGGCTGCAAGCGTGGCGATTGGTTTTGCCGTAGTGCTGTGGTCCCAGCAGCCGGACTACCGTCCTTTGTATGGCAGCCTGGAAGGCCTGGACGCCAAGCAAGTCATGGAAACCCTGGCTTCCGCCGACATTCCTTACACCGTTGAGCCTAATTCCGGTGCCTTGCTGGTCAAGGCCGATGACGTTGCCCGTGCGCGGCTGAAGCTGGCCGCCGCCGGCGTGACGCCTACCGATGGCAACATCGGTTTCGAGATTCTCGACAAGGACCAAGGCCTGGGCACCAGCCAGTTCATGGAAGCGACCCGTTATCGTCGCGGCCTGGAAGGCGAGCTGGCGCGCACCATCTCCAGCCTGAACAATGTCAAGGGTGCCCGCGTTCACCTGGCCATCCCTAAAAGCTCGGTGTTTGTGCGCGATGAGCGCAAACCGAGTGCTTCGGTACTGGTGGAATTGTACTCGGGCCGCTCCCTGGAGCCAGGCCAGGTGCTTGCCATCATCAATCTGGTGGCGACCAGCGTACCTGAGTTGAGCAAATCGCAAATTACTGTGGTCGACCAGAAAGGCAACCTGCTATCTGATCAGGCGGAAAACTCCGCACTGACCATGGCCGGCAAGCAGTTCGATTACAGCCGCCGCATGGAAGGCATGCTGACCCAGCGGGTGCACAACATCCTGCAACCGATCCTGGGTAACGATCGCTATAAGGCCGAAGTGTCGGCCGATGTGGATTTCAGCGCCGTTGAGTCGACGTCCGAACAGTTCAACCCCGATCAACCGGCGTTGCGCAGCGAGCAGTCGGTGACTGAGCAGCGTACTTCCAGCAATGGCCCGCAAGGCGTGCCGGGTGCCCTGAGCAATCAGCCGCCAACGCCCGCCACTGCGCCGCAAGTTGCCGGTGGTGGCGCAGCCGCCGCTGGCATGGTGCAGCCAGGCCAGCCACTGATCGACGCCAATGGCCAGCAGATCATGGACCCGGCCACCGGCCAGCCGATGCTGGCGCCGTACCCGGCCGACAAGCGTCAGCAGTCGACCAAGAACTTCGAGTTGGACCGTTCCATCAGCCACACCAAGCAACAACAGGGCCGTTTGAATCGCCTGTCGGTGGCCGTGGTGGTGGACGATCAGGTCAAGGTCAACCCGGCCAACGGTGAAACCAGCCGTGCACCGTGGAACGCCGACGAATTGGCGCGTTTTACCCGCCTGGTGCAGGACGCCGTGGGTTTCGATGCCAGCCGTGGCGACAGCGTCAGCGTGATCAACGTGCCGTTTTCCTTGGAGCGTGCTGAAGTCATTGCCGATGTTCCGTTTTATTCGCAACCCTGGTTCTGGGATGTGGTCAAGCAAGTATTGGGTGTGCTGTTCATCCTGATCCTGGTCTTTGGCGTGCTGCGTCCGGTGCTCAACAACATCACCGGCGGCGGCAAGAACAAGCAGTTGGCTGGCTTGGGTGATGTAGAGCTGGGAGGCATGGGCGGCCTTGATGGCGAATTGGCCAACGATCGCGTCAGCCTCGGCGGGCCGCAGAGCATTCTGCTGCCAAGCCCGAGCGAAGGCTATGACGCGCAGTTGAACGCCATCAAGAGTCTGGTGGCAGAAGACCCGGGCCGTGTGGCTCAGGTCGTGAAAGAGTGGATTAACGCAGATGAGTGATAATCGAGCCGCTGTTGCCAAATTGTCCCGGGTCGACAAAGCCGCGATTTTGCTGCTGTCCCTGGGTTCGACCGACGCCGCCCAAGTTTTGCGCCACATGGGGCCCAAGGAGGTCCAGCGTGTGGGCGTGGCCATGGCGCAGATGGGCAATGTGCACCGTGAGCAGGTCGAACAGGTCATGAGCGAGTTCGTCGACATCGTCGGCGATCAGACCAGCCTGGGCGTCGGTTCCGATGACTACGTGCGCAAGATGCTGACCCAGGCATTGGGCGAGGACAAGGCCAACGGCCTCATCGACCGGATTCTGCTGGGCGGCAATACCAGCGGCCTGGACAGCCTCAAGTGGATGGAGCCTCGTGCCGTTGCCGACGTGATCCGTTACGAGCACCCGCAGATCCAGGCGATCGTGGTGGCCTACCTCGATCCTGACCAGGCCGGTGAAGTGCTGGGCAACTTCGACCATAAAGTGCGGCTGGACATCATTCTGCGGGTGTCCTCGCTCAACACCGTGCAACCGGCGGCCCTGAAAGAATTGAACCAGATTCTCGAGAAGCAGTTCTCGGGCAATTCCAATGCCTCGCGCACCACCTTGGGTGGTATCAAGCGTGCGGCGGATATCATGAACTTCCTCGACAGTTCGATCGAAGGTCAGTTGATGGATTCGATCCGCGAAGTCGACGAGGACCTGTCCGGTCAGATCGAAGACCTCATGTTCGTGTTCAACAACCTTTCGGATGTCGACGACCGTGGCATCCAGGCACTGTTGCGCGAAGTGTCCTCCGATGTGCTGGTGTTGGCCCTCAAGGGTTCGGACGAAGGCGTCAAGGAGAAGATCTTCAAGAACATGTCCAAACGAGCGGCCGAACTGTTGCGCGACGATCTCGAGGCCAAAGGCCCGGTGCGCGTCAGCGACGTGGAAACCGCACAGAAGGAAATCCTCACCATCGCCCGCCGTATGGCCGAAGCCGGAGAGATCGTTCTCGGTGGCAAGGGCGGCGAAGAGATGATCTAAGGTTGTTATGTCTGCCAAGAGCGATGAGTCACCCAGCGACCTGATCCGCGCCCGGGACGTCGGTGGTTTCGACGTCTGGTCGTTGCCCAGCTTCGATCCCCATGTGCCCGAGCCTGAGCCCGCGCCGGTGGAGGAACTGCCGGAGATGGAGGAGGTGCCGCTGGAGGAAGTCCAGCCACTGACCCTGGAAGAAGTCGAGAGCATTCGCCAGGAGGCCTACAACGAAGGCTTCGCCATTGGTGAGAAAGAAGGCTTCCACAGCACCACGCTCAAGGTCCGTCAGGAAGCCGACGTGGCGCTGACGGCCAAGCTGCGGGCGTTGGAATCGCTGATGCACAACCTGTTCGACCCTATCGCCGAGCAGGACACCCAGATCGAGAAATCACTGGTGGATTTGGTGCAGCACATCGCCAAACAGGTGATCCAGCGTGAATTAGCCATCGACTCGAATCAGATCGAACATGTCATGCGCGAAGCCCTCAAGCTGTTGCCGCTCGGCGTGGGCAATGTGCGGTTGTACATCAATCCTCAGGATTTCGAGCTGGTCAAAGCCTTGCGCGAGCGTCATGAAGAAACCTGGCGCATCGTCGAGGATGTTGCATTGCTGCCCGGCGGTTGCCGCGTGGAAACCGAGCACAGCCGTATCGATGCGACGGTTGAAACCCGCATCAGTCAGGTCATGGCCAAGCTGTTCGATCAATTGCACGAACAGGCCCTGCACCCAGCCGCTGCCGACTTGAGCCTGGAGTTGCCGGACGAGCCGTTGATCGCCGCTGATAACGATCTGGGCGATGGGGCAGCGGATACCTCTGAAGTGAATGTTCCTGCGCTGGACGGCCGCGATGCGCCTTGAGCGAACCAGTTTCGGCAAGCGCCTGGGCAGTTACGCCGAGGCCACCGAGTTGGCCGGCCAGCCGATCCTGGAGGGGCGCCTGCTGCGCATGGTCGGGTTGACCCTTGAAGCCGAAGGCTTGCGGGCTGCCATGGGCAGTCGCTGCATGGTGATCAACGACGACAGCTACCACCCGGTGCAGGTCGAAGCCGAAGTCATGGGCTTTTCCGGCAGCAAGGTATTTTTGATGCCGGTGGGCAGTGTCGCCGGCATTGCACCTGGCGCGCGCGTGGTGCCCCTGGCTGATACAGGTCGATTGCCCATGGGCATGGGCATGCTCGGGCGCGTGCTGGACGGGGCCGGACGTGCCTTGGACGGCAAGGGCGGGATGAAGGCCGAAGACTGGGTACCGATGGACGGCCCGACGATCAACCCCCTAAAGCGCGATCCCATCAGCGTACCGCTGGACGTGGGCATTCGTTGCATCAACGGTTTATTGACGGTTGGGCGTGGCCAGCGTCTGGGCCTGTTCGCCGGTACCGGGGTCGGTAAGAGTGTGCTGCTGGGCATGATGACCCGTTTCACTGAAGCCGACATCATCGTGGTGGGGCTGATCGGCGAGCGGGGTCGCGAGGTGAAGGAATTCATCGAGCACATCCTGGGCGAAGAAGGGCTCAAGCGTTCGGTGGTCGTGGCCTCGCCGGCGGACGATGCACCGCTGATGCGGCTGCGGGCCGCCATGTACTGCACACGCATTGCCGAGTACTTCCGCGACAAGGGCAAGAACGTCCTGTTGCTGATGGATTCGCTGACTCGTTTCGCCCAGGCCCAGCGGGAAATCGCCCTGGCCATTGGCGAACCACCCGCCACCAAGGGCTATCCGCCTTCGGTATTTGCCAAACTGCCGAAACTGGTGGAGCGCGCCGGTAACGCGGAAAAGGGCGGCGGCTCGATCACGGCGTTTTATACCGTGCTGTCTGAAGGCGACGACCAGCAGGATCCGATTGCCGACTCCGCGCGTGGCGTACTCGACGGGCACATCGTGCTGTCCAGGCGCCTGGCCGAGGAAGGGCATTACCCGGCCATCGACATCGAGGCGTCCATCAGCCGGGTCATGCCGTCGGTCATCAGTGCCGAGCACATGAAGCGTGCCCAGCAGTTCAAGCAGTATTGGTCGCGCTATCAGCAAAGCCGTGACCTGATCAGCGTCGGCGCCTATGTGCCTGGCGGTGACCGTGAGACCGACACCGCCATCAATCTTTATCCGGCCATGGCCGTCTACTTGCGCCAGAGCCTGAACGACAACATCGGCATGGGCGCCAGCGAAGCGCACCTGCAGAGCATTTTCACCCCGGTCGCAGGCACGTAACCGGCCATGGCCACGAGTCGCGCGGCGCGCCTGGCACCCGTAGTGGACATGGCGGAAAAGGCCGAGAAAACCGCTGTCCAGCGTTTGGCGTATTTCCAAGGGCAGGTCAAGGTTGCCGAGAGCAAACTGGCGGACCTCGAAAACTTCCGTCTCGAGTATCAGGAACAATGGATCGCCCGTGGCAGCCATGGGGTTTCCGGGCAGTGGCTGCTGGGTTACCAAGGGTTTCTTGCGCAATTGGGCACCGCTATCGACCAGCAGCGCCAAAGCCTGGTCTGGCACCAGAACAACCTGGAAAAAGCCCGTCAGAGCTGGCAGGAAGCCTTCGCGCGGGTCGAAGGGCTGCGCAAACTGGTGCAGCGCTACATTGACGAGGCGCGGCGCCTGGAAGACAAGCGTGAGCAGAAACTGCTGGATGAGTTGTCCCAGCGTCTGCCGCGTCAGGACCCGTATTGATCATTGCGCCAGGGTTTTGTCGGCTCAATGATCCAAAACCTTGCTCAGACCTCTACCAGATGCTAAACCTTGTACACGTATGTCCATGACAAGGAAGCCAACTATGTCAGTTGTTACCGAAGTATCCGACGATGGGAAAAAACTGACGATTTCGGTCGAAGGTCGATTCGATTTCGGACGGCATCAGGAGTTTCGTGAGTCCTACGAGAGGCTTAATACAAAGCCTGATTCCATTGTGGTGGACCTGAAGAAAGCCACTTATCTGGACAGCTCTGCCTTGGGCATGCTCTTGCTGTTGCGTGATCATGCCGGTGGCGACGAGTCGGACATCCGGGTCGTCAACAGCAGCAGCGACGTCAAGAAAATTCTCGCGATCTCCAACTTCGACAAGCTGTTCGACATCAGTTGATCACCATGCAATCGTCGTCGGAGCCGCTGACGGTCCTGATTGCCGAAGACAGTGCCGCTGACCGACTGCTGCTGTCGACTATTGTCCGCCGCCAGGGCCATCACGTGCTCACTGCGGCTGACGGCGCCGAGGCGGTGGACGTCTATCTGGAGCAGCGCCCACACCTGGTGTTGATGGATGCGATGATGCCGGTGATGGACGGCTTCGAAGCTGCGCAAAAAATCAAGCAGTTGGCCGGGGACCAGTTGGTCCCGATCATTTTCCTCACGTCGTTGACCGAAAGCGAAGCCTTGGCCCGTTGCCTGGAGGCTGGCGGCGACGATTTCCTGGCCAAACCCTATAACCAAGTGATCCTGGCCGCCAAGATCAAGGCCATGGACCGCTTGCGTCGATTGCAAGCCACCGTCGTGGAGCAGCGTGACCAGATTGCCCGGCACCATGACTACCTGCTCAACGAGCAGCGGGTCGCCAAGGCCGTGTTCGACAAGATCGCCCATTCCGGCTGCCTGAGCGCGCCGAACATCCGTTACCTGCAATCGCCCTATGCCTTGTTCAACGGCGATTTGTTGTTGGCCGCGTTCAATCCGGCTGGCGACATGCACATCCTTTTGGGCGATTTCACCGGCCATGGCCTGCCGGCGGCGGTCGGCGCTATGCCGCTGGCGGAGGTGTTCTACGGGATGACCGCCAAGGGCTACGGCCTGGCGCAGATCCTGCGGGAGATGAATGCCAAGCTCAAACGCATTCTGCCGGTGGATATGTTCTGTTGCGCGACGCTACTGTGCCTGAGCTTCGAGCGTTGTACGGTGGAGGTCTGGAATGGCGGCATGCCCGATGGTTACCTGCATGACAGCCTCACTGGCGTGCGTACGCCGTTGCCGGCGCGGCACCTGCCATTGGGCGTGCTCAAGCCTCAGTTATTCGATGACCGCACCGAAGTGCACCCGATGGCGCTGGGGGACCGGGTATTCCTGTTGTCCGACGGTGTGATCGAGACCAGCGACGATAATGACCAACCGTTTGGAGTGGAGGGGCTGCAGCAGGTGTTTGCGCAGAACCGTGAGCCCGACCGTCTTTTTGAAGATATTCAGCAGGCGCTTCGGGATTTTCGCGGCGAGGCCCGGGACGACTTCAGCATGGTGGAGGTGCGCCTGGTCGCCCCAGGGCAACTCAACCCGCCGCCGCCGGTCTATTCCGATAGCGGGCAATCCAGCCCGCTGGACTGGTCGGTGAGCTTCGAGTTTCGAGCGCAGACGCTCAAGCGGTTCAACCCCATGCCGTACCTATTGCAGTTGCTGCTTGAGGTTCATGGGCTCAGAGCCCAGAGTGGTGCCCTGTACAGCGTCATGTCCGAACTCTATTCCAATGCGTTGGAGCACGGAGTGCTGGGGCTTGATTCGAGCATCAAGCATGACGCGTCGGGTTTTGCGCAGTACTACAAGGAGCGCAACAGGCGTCTGGACGAGCTGAGTGATGGTCACGTGCGGGTGCATTTGCACGTGACCCCCCACGGTGACGGTGGTTGCCTGGTCGTCGAGGTGGAGGACAGCGGCCAGGGTTTCGATGTCGCCCGGGTGCTGGCGCGGCCGCTGGACAGTGATCGATTATCCGGTCGGGGCCTGAGTCTGGTGCGGCAGTTGAGCCATCAGGCCTGTTGGTCCGACGATGGTCGTAGTGCCAGCGTGAAGTTTTTCTGGGAGGCTCTGGCATAATCGGGCCATTCTTGATCAGGGAGCGAACAAGTGAGTGAGATTCATCTGGACCGCGATGTGCTCAGCACATTGAAGGAAGTCATGGAAGATGGGTATCTGGAGTTGCTGGATACTTTCCTCAACGATTCCGAAGCCCGCCTGCGTGTGCTGCATGAGGCCCGGGACGCTGAAAAGCTGAGCGCCACGGCCCACAGCTTCAAGGGCAGTAGCAGCAATATGGGCGCCATCCGCCTGGCCGAGCTGTGCGGAGAGTTGGAACAGCGTGCCAAGCAGCCGTCATTGGGCGGTATCGAGAAACTGGTCAGCGAAATCGACAGTGAGTTCGCCCATGTTCGAATCCTTTGCAGGGAAGAGCGCGAAGGCTTTCGCTGCTGAGAACCGAGCGCTGTGCAGACGTTGGCCCGCCCCTTGCATTGTCCTCTTCCGACTGTACCTATGATTCCAGTGCAGCGGAGATCTTTTTATGCCCGTTATGCCCAATACACTGCTCCAGGCCAATGCCCAGGCCAAGCCTCAGGCCACCGTCAATTCACCGGCAGCGGCCCCGGACCTCGGGAATAAAGCCTCCAACTTCGCGCAGGTCTTCGCCCAGCAGGCGCCCGCCAAATCATCGGCAGCCCCTGAGCCAACGGTGAAACAGGTACGCGACAAGTCTTCCGACAACACCGTCAAAAAGGACAACGGCAACGAAACCGCTGCCGCCCCGGAACCGACGGTTGCCGATAGCGGCAAACCCTTGCCCGCTGACAACCCGGCCACTGCCGGCGACAAGCCATCCAGTGACGACAGCAGCGACAAAGCTGAAACTCCGGTGGCGGAGGCTGTTCCTGGCGACCCGACACTTGATCCTGCGTTGCTCCCGGAGGTGGTTGCGCCAGTCGCTACCGTTGAAGCGGCGCCCGCGCCTGTGGTGGTCACGACTGAGCCCCAAGTAGCGGCTACGGTGTCTGGCCCGGTGGCTCCCGCGCCAGTTGCTGCCCCCGTGGTCGATCCAGGGTTCGACCCCCAGGCCGATCCGCTCGATGCATTGCCGGCCTTGCGGTTGGCGATGGAGCAGGGCGGTCATGTTTCCGCTTCCAGTCAGGCGCAGTCTAAAACCGCTGCGGCGGCATCGCTCGACGGTGAGCCGACTTCGGCCCAGACGT
Organism: Pseudomonas sp. G2-4; assembly: GCF_030064125.1. Taxonomy (NCBI): domain Bacteria; kingdom Pseudomonadati; phylum Pseudomonadota; class Gammaproteobacteria; order Pseudomonadales; family Pseudomonadaceae; genus Pseudomonas; species Pseudomonas sp. G2-4. Next base: position 1,730,035 of record NZ_CP125957.1, read on the forward strand.
TTGCCGCAGGCATGGCGAGCATGCTCACTGTGCAAGCCGATCAGAACAGCACCGAATCCGGCAGCCAGGGCGGCGACAAAGCATTCAGCGGCTTGATCAGCGACGGCCTCAAGGACCTGACCGCCGCTTCCAGTGACACCCGTGTGGACGATTTCGCCAACCGCCTGGCGGCGCTGACCCAGGCTGCCACGCCAAAGACGGCCAACGCGGTGCCGGTCAACCAGCCCATCGCGATGAATCAGAGTGGTTGGACTGAAGAAGTGGTCAACCGGGTGATGTACCTGTCCAGCGTCAATCTCAAGGCGGCCGACATCCAGTTGCAACCCGCCGAACTCGGGCGCCTGGATATCCGGGTGAACATGGTTCCGGACCAGCAGACCCAGGTTACCTTCATGAGCGCCCATCCTGGCGTGCGCGAGGCCCTCGAAGGCCAGATGCATCGCCTGCGGGACAGCTTTGCCCAGCAGGGCATGGGCCAGGTCGACGTCAGCGTGTCCGATCAGTCTCGCGGCTCGCAGAACCCGGATCAGCAAGCGCAGCAGCAGGCACAGGCCGGCCGTGTCACATCGAGTGGTGGGCGGGTGGATGCGGCAGATGAAAACCTGCCGGCCAGTATCGCTGAAGTTGCGGCCGCCACCACCAGCGTCATCGGCTCCAGCGCGGTCGATTTCTACGCCTGATCCCATGATGTCCCCTGTGGGGGCGAGCTTGCTCGCGATAGCGTCGGTTCAGTCAACACGCCAGTGACTGATAACACGCTATCGCGAGCAAGCTCGCTCCCACAGTGTTTTTTGTATAGTCGCAAAACCCCGTAGCGCCCACCATCCCGCTCTCAGACACTTCTGGCATAACACTTGCTCCAGCCTTGCCGTGCAACAGTGAAAACCCCGATTAGTGACGGATTATTGGCATGGCGAAGAGTGAAGCAGCAGCTGTAAAAGACCCTGCAACCAAAGGCAAGCTCAAGCTGATCATCATGATCGTGGTGGGTTTGCTCCTGGCGATCGGTGTGTCCGTGGGGGCGACCTGGTATTTCATGCACAGCGCTCAAAGCAAGCCTGCGGTGGCGGTAGAAGCCGCGCCGGTGGGTAAGCAGCCGGCGATTTTCGAGCCCATGGCACCGGCCTTCGTGGCCAACTACACCCAGAACGGTCGTCAACGCTACATGCAGGTGAGCATTACCCTGCTGGGCCGCAATCAGGCTGACCTGGAAGCGCTGCGGGTGCACATGCCGCTGATCCGCAATAACCTGGTGATGCTGTTTTCCGGACAGAATTTCGACACCCTGGCCACTCCAGTCGGCCAGGAAATGCTGCGTCAGAAAGCCACGGCCAGCGTGCAGGAAGTGGCTCAGAAAGAGCTCGGCAAAGTGGTGATCGAACAGTTGCTTTTCACTAACTTCGTATTGCAGTAGGAACACGACATGGCCGTGCAGGACCTGTTGTCCCAGGACGAAATCGACGCGCTGCTGCATGGTGTCGACGATGGCCTGGTGCAAACCGAAAACGCTGCTGAACCGGGCAGCGTCAAAAGCTACGACCTGACCAGCCAGGATCGCATCGTTCGCGGACGGATGCCGACCCTGGAAATGATCAACGAGCGTTTCGCCCGGTACACCCGTATCAGCATGTTCAATATGTTGCGCCGTTCGGCCGATGTGGCCGTCGGTGGTGTACAGGTGATGAAGTTCGGTGAATACGTGCACTCGCTGTACGTGCCCACCAGCCTCAACCTGGTGAAGATCAAGCCATTGCGCGGCACGGCGCTGTTCATCCTCGACGCCAAACTGGTGTTCAAGCTGGTGGACAACTTCTTTGGCGGCGACGGTCGTCACGCCAAGATCGAGGGCCGTGAATTCACCCCGACCGAGCTGCGGGTGGTGCGCATGGTGCTGGAGCAGGCCTTCGTCGATCTGAAGGAAGCCTGGCAGGCGATCATGGAAGTGAACTTCGAGTACATCAACTCGGAAGTGAACCCGGCCATGGCCAACATCGTCGGCCCGAGCGAAGCCATTGTGGTCTCGACGTTCCACATTGAACTCGACGGCGGTGGCGGCGACCTGCACGTGACCATGCCGTACTCGATGATCGAGCCGGTGCGCGAAATGCTCGACGCCGGTTTCCAGTCGGACCTCGACGACCAGGACGAGCGCTGGATCAACGCTTTGCGCCAGGACGTGCTGGATGTCGACGTGCCGATCGGCGCGACGGTCGCCCGCCGTCAGTTGCGCCTGCGGGACATCCTGCACATGCAGCCGGGGGACATCATTCCCGTCGAAATGCCCGATGAGATGATCATGCGCGCCAATGGCGTGCCGGCCTTCAAGGTCAAGATGGGCTCTCACAAAGGCAACCTGGCATTGCAGGTGATCGAGCCGATCGAACGCCGCTGAGCGGTGTCGAACGCCTAAGTTTGTAACGGAATTTAACGTTTTATCTGATTTTTGCCCGCCGAGGACACATGATGGCTGACGATATGAATACCCAGGATGACCAGGCGCTGGCCGACGAATGGGCTGCGGCCCTGGAAGAAACCGGCGATGCCGGGCAAGCCGACATCGATGCCTTGCTGGCGGCCGACACCGGCGCTCACGCGTCCAGCCGCCTGCAGATGGAAGAGTTCGGCAGCGTGCCGAAAAATCATGAGCCGGTGACGCTCGATGGTCCCAACCTGGATGTAATCCTTGACATCCCCGTGTCGATTTCCATGGAAGTGGGCAGCACCGACATCAACATTCGTAACCTGCTGCAGCTCAACCAGGGTTCTGTGATCGAGCTGGACCGCCTGGCCGGTGAACCACTGGACGTGTTGGTCAATGGCACCCTGATCGCCCACGGCGAAGTAGTGGTGGTCAACGAGAAGTTCGGCATCCGCCTGACGGATGTGATCAGCCCGAGCGAACGCATCAAGAAGCTGCGCTGAGTGAAAGGTTTCTTCGCAGCAGCCTTGATGCTGCCGTTCAGCGTGCTGGCAGCCGAACCGGTTGCCACGGCCGCCGCTGCGCCGGCAGTTGGCAGCAGTGGCATCGCCGGGCAATTGGCGCAGCTGGTGCTCGGCCTGTTGCTGGTGTTGGGCTTGATCTTCTTGCTCGCCTGGCTATTGCGACGGGTGCAGCAGGCGGGGCCGGCTGGCAAAGGGCAGGTCATCGACATCGTCGGTTCCCGCGCGCTTGGCCCGCGAGACCGGCTGGTGCTGGTGCAGGTCGGCAACGAGCAGATTTTGCTGGGCTTGAGCCCGGGCACCATTACTGCGTTGCACGTGCTCAAGGAGCCGGTGCAGGTGCCCTCCGCCGAGCAGGCCACCCCCGAATTTGCCCAGCGCCTCATGGAGCTGCTGGGTAAAGATCAGAAGGATAAAAAGTAATGCCGTTGCGCATTCTGTTGGCGCTGGCCCTGATGCTGGCCGCGCCGCTGGCGTTCGCCGCCGACCCGCTGTCGATCTCGGCGATTACCCTCGGCACCAATGCCGAAGGGGCTCAGGAGTACTCGGTCAGTCTGCAGATCCTGCTGATCATGACCGCGCTGAGTTTCATCCCGGCGTTCGTCATGCTGATGACCAGTTTTACCCGGATCATCATCGTCTTTTCGATCCTGCGCCAGGCCTTGGGCCTGCAGCAGACACCGTCTAACCAGATCCTCACCGGCATGGCGCTGTTCCTGACCATGTTCATCATGGCCCCGGTTTTCGATCGGGTGAATCAGGATGCACTGCAACCGTACCTGGCGGAAAAACTTACCGCCCAGGACGCGGTGGCCAAGGCCGAAGTGCCGATCAAGGATTTCATGCTGGCCCAGACCCGCAGCAGCGATCTGGAACTGTTCATGCGCCTGTCCAAGCGCACCGACATCGCCAGTCCCGATCAGGCCCCCTTGACCATCCTGGTACCAGCGTTCGTGACATCCGAGCTGAAAACCGCATTCCAGATCGGTTTCATGATTTTCATCCCGTTCCTGATCATCGACCTGGTGGTCGCCAGCGTGCTGATGGCCATGGGTATGATGATGCTGTCGCCGCTGATCATTTCCCTGCCGTTCAAGATCATGCTGTTCGTGCTGGTGGACGGTTGGGCGCTGATCATCGGCACCCTGGCGGGCAGTTTCGGCGGTGTTTAGCCCATTTGTGCGGGTAGGAAGATATGACGCCTGAAGTAGCGGTAGACCTGTTCCGCGAAGCACTCTGGTTGACGACCATGATGGTCGCCATCCTGGTGATCCCCAGCCTGTTGGTGGGATTGCTGGTGGCAATGTTCCAGGCCGCGACCCAGATCAACGAGCAGACCTTGAGCTTCCTGCCGCGCCTGCTGGTGATGCTGGTCACGCTGATTGTCGCCGGCCCTTGGCTGGTGCAAACCTTCATGGAATACATCCTGCAGTTGTACGGCAGTATTCCGCAGTTGATCGGCTGACCGCATGTCGATGCTCGCGCTGACGGACACCCAGATCAGTACCTGGGTGGCGTCATTCATACTGCCGCTGTTTCGCGTCACCGCGGTGCTGATGAGCATGCCGGTGTTTGGTACGACCCTGGTGCCGACCCGTGTACGGCTGTATTTCGCCTTGGCAATCACGGTGGTCATCGTGCCTGGGTTGCCGCCGATGCCGCCCGTCAATGCCTTGGATCTCAGCGCTCTGATGCTGATAGCCGAGCAGATTCTTATCGGTGTCTTGATGGGCTTTTCGCTGCAGCTGTTTTTCCAGGCATTCGTGGTGGCGGGCCAGATCATTTCGATCCAGATGGGCATGGCCTTCGCGTCCATGGTCGACCCGACCAATGGCGTGACGACGGCGGTGATCGGGCAGTTACTGACGATGCTGGTGACGCTGCTGTTCCTCGCCATGAATGGGCATCTGGTGGTATTCGAGGTGTTGACCGAGAGCTTCACCACCTTGCCGGTGGGCAGCGCCTTGCTGGTCAATCATTTCTGGGAGATTGCCGGTAAGCTCGGTTGGGTTCTGGGCTCAGCGATGGTGCTGGTATTGCCTGCGATCACCGCGTTGCTGGTGGTTAACATCGCCTTTGGCGTGATGACCCGGGCGGCGCCGCAACTGAACATTTTTTCCATTGGTTTCCCGTTGACCCTTGTGCTGGGCATGGTGATTTTCTGGATCAGCCTGGGGGATATTCTCAACCAGTATCAGCCGCTGGCCACCCAGGCGTTGCAGCTGTTACGCGACATGGCACAGGCGCGCTGAACCATGGCCGAGAGCGAGAGTGGCCAGGACAAGACAGAAGACCCCACGGAGAAGCGTAAGAAGGAGTCTCGGGAAAAGGGTGAGATCGCCCGCTCCAAGGAACTCAATACGCTGGCGGTGATGCTGGCCGGGGCAGGCGGGTTGCTGATTTATGGTGGCGGGTTGGCCTTGGACCTGCTGGAAATCATGCGGCTGAATTTCTCTTTGCCCCGCGAAGTGCTGCTGAGTCCGGGAGCGATGGGGCAGTATCTGCTGCACTCGGGAAAAATTGCGATCCTGGCGGTGCAGCCAGTCCTGATCTGCTTGTTGCTGGCTGCCATCATTGGCCCGATTTCCCTCGGTGGCTGGCTTTTCGCCGGCAAGAGCCTGGCCCCTAAGTTCAGCCGGATGAATCCGGCTGCTGGCATCAAGCGCATGTTTTCTACCACGGCGCTGATGGAGCTGCTCAAGGCTTTCGGGAAATTCCTGCTGATTCTATTTGTGGCGCTCACCGTGTTGCAGGCCGACATCGATGACCTGCTGCGCATCGCCCATGAGCCGCTGGAGCTGGCCATCATCCATAGCGTGCAACTGGTGGGTTGGAGCACGTTGTGGATGGCCTGTGGCCTGATCCTCATCGCTGCCATCGACGTGCCGATCCAGCTGTATCAAAGCAAGCAGAAGCTGATGATGACCAAGCAGGAAATACGCGACGAACACAAGGATTCGGAGGGTAAGCCGGAGGTCAAGCAGCGGATTCGCCAGTTGCAGCGTGAGGTGTCCCAGCGGCGCATGATGGCGGCGATTCCCGACGCCGATGTGGTCATTACCAACCCGACTCACTATGCCGTGGCGCTCAAATACGACCCCGACAAAGGCAACGCCCCGGTGTTGCTGGCCAAGGGCAGTGACTTCCTGGCGCTGAAAATCCGTGAAATTGCCGTGGCCAATGGAGTGATGCTGCTCGAATCCCCGGCCCTGGCGCGGTCGATCTACTACTCCACTGAGCTCGACCAGGAAATCCCGGGCGGCCTGTACCTGGCCGTGGCCCAGGTACTGGCCTACGTCTACCAGATCCGCCAACACCGCGCGGGCAAGGGCAAGCGGCCCGATCCGCTCAAGGATTTGCCGATTCCGCCGGATTTGCGGCGCGATTCATGAGTCTGGCTATCGGCAGCAGTTGAATCAGGCGCAAGAACCTGTGGCGAGGGGATTTATCCCCGCTGGCCGCGAAGCGGCCCCAAACCAGACCTACTCAATTCGCCTGGCATACCTGAATATCCCAGATTCAGGGGCCGCTTCGCAGCCCATCGGGGATAAATCCCCTCACCACAGGTTCTGCGTCCGGCGGGACATGATTTTCCCTGTAACGCTCTCCATTCCTGCCCCCGACCAAAGTTGGAAGGCTTCTTGCAACGCCCCGTCTGCGCCCGTTTCGGGCGTCAAAAGTTTGCTTCACAGGCACGGGGAATATTGGTGGATCGCTCTCAGTTACTCAGCACCGCGCGCAGCAACGTAGCAGACCTCAGTCGGGGCAATCTGGGCGTGCCGCTGTTGCTGCTGGTCATGCTCGCCATGATGATGCTGCCAGTGCCGCCGTTCCTGCTGGACGTGTTCTTCACGTTCAACATCGCCCTGTCGATCGTGGTACTGCTGGTGTGCGTCTACGCCCTGCGGCCGTTGGATTTCGCGGTATTCCCGACCATTCTGCTGGTGGCGACGTTGATGCGCCTGGCGTTGAACGTGGCATCGACCCGGGTGGTCATGCTCCACGGCCAGGACGGTCACGCCGCCGCCGGTAAGGTGATCCAGGCTTTTGGCGAGGTAGTGATCGGCGGTAACTACGTGGTCGGTATCGTGGTCTTCGCCATTTTGATGATCATCAACTTCGTCGTGGTGACCAAGGGCGCCGGGCGGATTTCCGAGGTGAGCGCGCGTTTCACCCTCGATGCGATGCCTGGCAAGCAAATGGCGATCGACGCCGACCTCAACGCCGGCCTGATTGACCAGGGCCAGGCCAAGCTGCGTCGCCTGGAAGTGGCCCAGGAAGCCGAGTTCTACGGTTCCATGGACGGTGCCAGCAAATTCGTACGCGGTGACGCCATCGCCGGCCTGCTGATTCTGTTCATCAACCTGATCGGCGGCATGGCCGTCGGTATCTTTCAACACAACATGACCTTCGGCGACGCCGGCAAGGTTTACGCCCTGCTGACTATCGGTGACGGTTTGGTGGCGCAATTGCCATCACTGTTGTTATCCACAGCTGCCGCGATCATGGTGACCCGCGCTTCGGGTTCCGAAGACATGGGCAAGCAGATCGGCCGGCAGATGTTCGCCTCGCCCAAGGCCCTGGCGGTTGCCGCCGGCCTGATGGCGGTGATGGGCCTGGTGCCCGGCATGCCGCACTTTTCCTTCCTGAGCATGGCGGCCCTGGCGGCGGGTGGTGCCTACCTGTTCTGGAAGAAGCAGAACGTGCAGAAGGTCCAGGCCCTGCAAGAGGTCAAGCGCCAGCAGGAACTGCTGCCATCGCCGGCCCGCGCCATGGAAACCAAGGAGCTGGGCTGGGACGACGTGACGCCAATCGACATGATCGGCCTGGAAGTCGGTTACCGCCTGATCCCATTGGTCGACCGTAACCAGGGAGGGCAGTTGCTGGCGCGAATCAAGGGCGTGCGCAAGAAGTTGTCCCAGGATTTGGGTTTCCTGATGCCCACCGTGCATATCCGCGACAACCTCGACCTGGCGCCTAGCGCCTATCGCCTGACGCTGATGGGCGTGATCCTGGCCGAGGCCGAGATCTACCCGGACCGCGAGCTGGCGATCAACCCGGGGCAGGTCTACGGCTCGCTCAACGGCATTACCGCCAAGGATCCGGCTTTTGGCCTGGAAGCGGTGTGGATCGAAATCAGCCAGCGAGCCCAGGCTCAGTCCCTTGGCTACACCGTGGTGGACGCCAGTACCGTCGTGGCGACCCACTTGAACCAGATTCTGTACAAGCACTCCAGCGAGCTGATTGGCCACGAAGAAGTCCAGCAACTCCTGCAAGTACTGGCCAAAGGCTCGCCGAAGCTGGCTGACGAGCTGGTGCCGGGCGTGGTGTCGTTGTCGCAGTTGCTCAAGGTGTTGCAGGCGCTGCTGGCCGAACAGGTGCCCGTACGCGACATTCGCAGCATTGCCGAGGCTATCGCCAACAACGCCTCCAAGAGTCAAGATACCGCCGCCCTGGTGGCTGCGGTTCGGGTCGGCGTATCCCGCGCAATCGTCCAAAGCATTGTAGGCACTGAGTCTGAGCTGCCTGTGATCACTCTGGAACCAAGGTTGGAACAGATATTGCTCAATAGTCTGCAGAAGGCAGGACAAGGCTCGGAAGAGGGTGTTCTGCTGGAGCCAAGCATGGCCGAGAAGCTGCAGCGTTCGCTGATTGATGCAGCCCAGCGGCAGGAGATGCAAGGCCAACCGGTGATCCTGCTGGTGGCCGGACCGATTCGCGCGATGCTCTCGCGATTCGGTCGCCTCGCGGTCCCGGGGCTGCATGTGCTGGCGTACCAGGAAATACCGGACAACAAGCAAGTGACCATCGTTGCGACAGTAGGGCCCAACGGCTGAGGTAGTGGTTTATGCAAGTGAAGCGTTTTTTCGCCGCCGATATGCGTCAGGCCATGAAGCTGGTTCGTGACGAGCTGGGCGCTGAAGCAGCCATCATTGGCAATCGCCGGATCGCTGGCGGTGTCGAGTTGACGGCGGCCCTGGATTACAAATTGTCGGCGCTGGCCCCGCGCGTTCCGAACATGGAACTCGAGGACGAGCTGCGCAAGACCCAATCGCGTATCGCCAGCGCCCAGGCCGAATTGAGCCTGCGCAGCAGCGAAGGCCAGGCCAGCGCGGGCACCAACCGTCAATTGTTCGCCGGTCAGCCGCTGACTGCCGGCCTGCCGTTGACCGCTGCCGAACCGCTGGTCGAGCAGGCCCAGGTCGAGCCGCGTCGTGTGGCACCGGCTCCGGCCGCGCCAAGCGCTGGTATCGATCCACGTGCCCTGGACTCGATGCGCTTTGAACTCAACAGCCTGCGTGAACTGATGGAAGTTCAGCTCGGCTCCCTGGCGTGGAACCAGCTGCAAGGCAGCCGTCCGGCCCAGGCCAACCTGTGGCGTCGCCTGCAACGCATCGGCCTGTCCGGTCCGTTGTCCCGCGACCTGCTGGCGCTGATCAACGGTATCGAAGAGCCTCGCCAGGCCTGGCGCATGTTGCTGGCGCACCTGGCGCGGATGATTGCTACGCCGGAAGTCGAGCCGCTGGAAGAGGGTGGAGTGATTGCGATGGTCGGCCCTGCCGGCATGGGCAAGACCACCACCCTGGCCAAGCTTGCGGCCCGTTATGTACTCAAGTACGGCGCCCAGAGCATTGCCCTGGTGAGCATGGACAGTTTCCGTATCGGCGCACAGGAACAACTCAAGACCCTGGGCCGGATCCTCAATGTGTCGGTGACCCATGTGGACCCGGGCCAGTCCCTGGCCCAGGCGCTGGAACCGTTGCTGCGCAAGCGCGTCGTGCTGATCGATACCGCCGGCCTGCAAGCCAGCGATCCGGCCCTGCGCATGCAGCTCGAAAGCCTGGCTGGGCGCGGCATTCGGTCAAAAAATTATCTCGTGTTGGCAACCACCAGCCAAAAGCAGGTTCTAACCGCCGCATACCACAGCTACAAACGCTGCGGGCTGGCCGGTTGCATCCTGACTAAGCTGGACGAAACGGCAAGCCTGGGCGAGGTGTTGAGCCTGGCGATCGGTCATGAACTACCGGTGGCCTACCTGACCGACGGACCGCGGATCCCGGATGATTTGCATCTGCCGCGCCGTCATCAACTGGTCAGTCGTGCCGTGAGTGTGCAAATGCAGGAAGAACCCAGCGAGGAAGCCATGGCTGACATGTTCGCTGATATCTACCACAGCCCGACCAAGCAGGTCGGCTGAGGTAATCATGAATATTTTTTGTACCTACATCGATGGTCTGCCATGCATTGTTCAGAATGTGAACGCGCAGCCAGTAATGTGGCCTCCGTCTAAGTAAGACAAGGTAAAGAACGAACATGGGCAGCATGCATCCCGTACAGGTGATCGCGGTGACCGGCGGCAAAGGTGGCGTCGGGAAGACTAACGTGTCAGTGAACTTGTCCCTGGCTCTGGCAGAGCTTGGCCGACGGGTCATGCTGCTGGACGCCGACCTGGGGTTGGCGAACGTCGATGTGCTGCTGGGGCTCACACCCAAGCGCACGCTGGCGGACGTCATCGAAGGTCGCTGCGAACTGCGCGACGTGCTGCTGCAGGGGCCGGGCGGTATTCGCATCGTGCCGGCTGCCTCTGGCACCCAGAGCATGGTTCATCTGACCCCGGCCCAGCACGCTGGCCTGATCCAGGCCTTCAGCGACATCGGTGACAACCTCGATGTGCTGGTGATCGATACGGCTGCCGGTATCGGTGACTCGGTCGTCAGTTTCGTCCGCGCCGCCCAGGAAGTGCTGCTGGTGGTCTGCGACGAACCGACGTCTATCACCGACGCCTACGCCCTGATCAAATTATTGAACCGTGACTACGGCATGAACCGCTTCCGCGTCCTGGCCAACATGGCCCAGAGCCCGCAGGAAGGGCGCAATCTGTTCGCTAAGTTGACGAAGGTCACGGATCGTTTCCTGGATGTTGCCCTACAGTACGTCGGCGCAGTGCCCTACGACGAAAGCGTACGCAAGGCCGTCCAGAAGCAACGCGCCGTTTATGAAGCCTTTCCCCGTTCCAAATGTGCGCTGGCGTTCAAGGCTATCGCCCAAAAGGTGGATACCTGGCCACTGCCGGCCAACCCTCGCGGGCATCTGGAATTTTTCGTCGAGCGTCTTGTGCAACAAACAGCAGGGCCCGTGCTATGACTGCCAGCGGTTACAACCATCTCTACAAAAAATCGGCACGGGACGCCCAATACGAACTGATCGAGCGTTATGCGCCCCTGGTCAAGCGTATCGCCTATCACTTGCTGGCGCGGTTGCCGGCCAGTGTTCAGGTCGAGGACTTGATCCAGGCCGGCATGATCGGCCTGCTCGAAGTGTCGAACAAATACGACGCGAGCAAGGGCGCCAGTTTCGAGACGTATGCCGGTATTCGCATCCGTGGGGCGATGCTCGATGAAGTCCGCAAGGGCGATTGGGCGCCGCGTTCGGTGCACCGTAATACCCGTATGGTCAGTGATGCGATTCGCGCTATTGAAGCTAAAACCGGGCGTGACGCTAAAGATCACGAGGTTGCGGCCGAACTCCAATTGAGTCTCGATGATTATTACGGGATTTTGAACGATACCTTGGGCAGTCGCCTGTTCAGTTTCGACGACCTGCTGCAGGACGGCGAACACGAAGGGCTGCACGAGGACGGCGCGAGTGCTCACATGGAGCCATCGCGTGACCTGGAAGATGAACGTTTCCAGAGCGCGCTGGCGGATGCGATTGCCAATTTGCCGGAGCGTGAGCGACTGGTCTTGGCGCTGTACTACGACGAAGAGCTGAACCTCAAGGAAATCGGTGAGGTCCTGGGGGTCAGCGAATCGCGGGTCAGCCAGTTACACAGCCAGTGCGCGGCCCGTTTGCGGGGGCGTTTGGGGGAGTGGCGAGCGCGCTGATTGCAGTGTGGGGACACTGCGAACGGGGCTGGTTTGGCATGCATTGCGCCAGTCTCCATCCGTTGTGCTCCAGACCGTTGTCGAGTGTTGTGCCGGATTGATTGAAATGGCGCGTTCAGGTGCTGGGCGCGTTTAAGACTGCTTGGAGGTCGAATTGGACAAGAACATGAAAATCCTCATCGTTGATGACTTCTCAACGATGCGGCGGATCATAAAAAACCTGTTGCGTGACCTTGGGTTCACCAACACGGTCGAGGCCGACGATGGCACCACTGCCATTCCGGTCCTCAACAGCGGGAGCATCGACTTTCTGGTGACTGACTGGAACATGCCCGGCATGACCGGTATCGACTTGCTGCGCCATGTGCGCGCCGACGAAAAACTCAAGCACCTTCCCGTGCTGATGGTGACTGCCGAAGCCAAGCGCGAGCAGATCATCGAAGCGGCTCAGGCCGGTGTAAACGGCTATGTGGTCAAACCCTTCACGGCCCAGGCGTTGAAAGAGAAGATCGAGAAAATCTTCGAACGCATCGGTTAACCGCGACACGGGGGAGCTATGGATAACGAATCTTCAATGGGCGATTTTGAATCGACCCTGAAAAAACATGCCCGCGAACTGGTCGACAGCCTTGAAAAAGGCCGTTTTGGCGACGCGGTTCAAATGATCCATGAGCTCAACCAGACCCGTGACCGTGGTCTGTATCAGGAAGTGGGCAAGCTCACGCGTGAACTGCACAGCGCGATTGTCAATTTCCAGATCGACCCGCATATGCCGCAGGCCGAGGAAGTCTCGCAGATCACCGACGCCACCGAGCGCCTGGGTTATGTGGTCAAGCTGACCGAGGCCGCAGCCAACCGCACCATGGACCTGGTGGAAAGCGCAACGCCGCTGGTCAATGGTCTGAGCGAGGAAGCCCAGGCCTTGAGCACCGACTGGGGCCGGTTCATGCGTCGCGAAGTCGGCGCTGAAGAGTTTCGCGAGCTGGCCCGTCGGGTCGACGGTTTCCTGACGCGTAGCAGCACCGATAACCGTGCGGTAGCAAGCAATCTCAACGACATTCTGCTGGCTCAGGACTATCAAGACCTGACCGGTCAGGTGATCAAGCGCGTGACCCAATTGGTCACCGAAGTGGAAAGCAATCTGCTCAAACTGGTGTTGATGGCCAGCCAGGTCGACCGCTTTGCAGGCATCGAACACGACCGTGAAGCGATCCTTGCTGAAAAAGATCCACAAAAACATCTCTCGCAGGGTGAAGGTCCGCAGATTCATGCCGATAAAAGAGAAGACGTTATGTCCGGTCAGGACGATGTGGACGATTTGCTGTCCAGCCTTGGATTCTGAGTTTTAGCCCTGTTTTAGGAGCAGCCATTAATGAGCTTCGGCGCCGATGAAGAGATCCTTCAGGATTTCCTGGTTGAGGCCGGCGAGATTCTAGAGCAACTGTCTGAGCAACTGGTCGAGCTGGAAAGCCGACCGGATGATGCAGACTTGCTCAATGCAATTTTTCGCGGTTTCCACACTGTAAAAGGAGGCGCCGGCTTCCTCCAGCTCAATGAGCTGGTGGAGTGCTGCCACATTGCCGAGAACGTGTTCGACATCCTGCGCAAGGGTGAACGCCGCGTTGATTCGGAACTGATGGATGTGGTGCTTGAAGCACTGGATGCGGTCAACAGCATGTTCACCGAAGTGCGCGAGCGCTCGCCGATCACCGCTGCCACCCCTGAGTTGCTCGCCGCGCTGGCACGCCTGGCGGAGCCGCAATCGGCTGACGAAGCCGCTCCGGTTGCCGAGGCGGCCGTTGAAGAACCGGTCGCCGAGGAATCGGGCGACATCACCGATAACGAATTTGAACAGTTGCTGGACTCGTTGAACGCCGTCAAGGCCCAAGCCGAGGCCCCTGCTGCGCCGGTAGCCCCTGCTGCTCCGGCCGCCAGTGCGACTGCCGCCGGCAGTGATGAAATCACCGACGACGAGTTCGAGTCGTTGCTCGATCAGTTGCATGGCAAAGGCCAGTTCGCTCCAGATGCAGTCGTTCCAGCGGCGGCCCCGGCCGCCCCGAAAGCGGCGGGCGACAACTCCGACATCACCGACGACGAATTCGAAGCCTTGCTCGATCAGTTGCACGGCAAGGGCACGTTTGCCGTTGACGCGCTGGATTCGGCCATCGCTTCCGCGCCAAAGCCGGCCAAGCCGGCTGCCGCCGCGGCTGGCAGCGACCTGATCAGCGACCACGAATTCGAATCGCTGCTCGATGAACTGCACGGCAAAGGCAAGTTCACTGAAGTCGGTACGGCTGCCGCAGCACCTGCCGCTGCCGCGTCGGTGGCCAAGGCTGCGCCAAAGCCGGCTGCCAAAGCTCCCGAGCCCAAGGCTGAGACACCCAAGGCCGAAACCCCCAAGCCTGCCCCGGCTGCTGCTCCTGCAGCCGCCCGTGCTCCTGCGGCGGCGCCAGCGGAAAAACCGGCCAGCGAAGCCGAGACCACGGTTCGGGTCGACACTGCACGCCTGGACGAGATCATGAACATGGTCGGCGAACTGGTGCTGGTGCGTAACCGCCTGGTGCGCCTGGGCCTCAACAGCCAGGACGAAGCCATGTCCAAGGCCGTGTCGAACCTCGACGTGGTCACGGCCGATCTGCAGACGGCGGTCATGAAGACCCGGATGCAGCCAATCAAGAAAGTCTTCGGGCGTTTCCCACGCCTGGTTCGTGACCTGGCTCGCCAGCTCAAGAAAGAAATCAACCTGGAACTGGTGGGTGAAGAAACCGACCTGGACAAGAACCTTGTCGAGGCCCTGGCTGACCCACTGGTCCACTTGGTGCGCAACGCGGTCGACCACGGCATCGAATCGCCGGAAGAGCGTGAAGCGTCGGGCAAGGTTCGTAGCGGTAAGGTGATCCTGGCTGCCGAGCAGGAGGGCGACCACATCCTGCTGTCGATCTCCGACGACGGTAAAGGCATGGACCCGAACGTGCTGCGTTCCATCGCGGTGAAACGCGGTGTGATGGACAAGGATGCCGCCGACCGCCTGAGCGACACCGAGTGCTACAACCTGATCTTCGCCCCGGGCTTCTCGACCAAGACCGAGATTTCCGACGTATCGGGCCGTGGCGTGGGCATGGACGTGGTGAAAACCAAGATTTCCCAGCTCAACGGTTCGATCAACATTTACTCGACCAAGGGCCAGGGCTCGAAGATCGTCATCAAGGTCCCGCTGACCCTGGCGATCATGCCGACCCTGATGGTGATGCTGGGCAACCAGGCGTTCGCCTTCCCGCTGGTCAACGTCAACGAAATCTTCCACCTCGACCTGTCGCGCACCAACGTGGTGGACGGCCAGGAAGTGGTGATCGTTCGGGACAAGGCACTTCCGCTGTTCTACCTCAAGCGCTGGCTGGTCAGCTCTGCGGCTCATGTGGAGCAGGGCGAAGGCCACGTGGTGATCCTTTCGGTGGGCACCCAGCGGATCGGCTTCGTGGTCGACCAGTTGGTGGGCCAGGAAGAAGTGGTCATCAAGCCGTTGGGCAAGATGCTCCAGGGCACCCCGGGCATGTCCGGCGCCACCATCACCGGCGACGGTCGCATCGCGTTGATTCTCGATGTGCCAAGCATGCTCAAGCGTTACGCCGCTCGGCGTATTTGATTCTGGAGGGGCGTGGCCCAGCGCCGCGCCTCGTCTAACGGAGTGTTTATGGTAGTTAAAGTCCTGGTGGTGGACGATTCGGGTTTTTTCCGCCGCCGTGTCTCGGAAATTCTTTCGGCGGACACGAGTATTCAAGTCGTCGGTACGGCGACTAACGGCAAAGAGGCAATCGATCAGGCGCTGGCGCTCAAGCCAGACGTGATCACCATGGACTATGAGATGCCGATGATGGATGGCATCACGGCCGTGCGGCACATCATGCAGCGCTGCCCGACCCCCGTATTGATGTTCTCGTCCCTGACCCATGAAGGCGCCCGGGTAACCCTCGATGCGCTGGACGCCGGGGCGGTGGATTTCCTGCCGAAGAACTTCGAAGACATTTCGCGCAACCCTGACAAGGTTCGGCAGTTGCTGTGCGAGAAGGTCCATAGCATTTCCCGCAGCAACCGGCGTGTCGGTGCCTACAGCGCGCCTGCTCCGGCTCCTGCGCCCAGCCCTGCGCCAGCCCCGGCGGCGTCGGGCGGTTTCAATCCTGCACCCGTGCGCAGCGCGCCTGCGCCTGCGCCAACTCGGTCGGCGCCCGCCAGTACATCGTCACCGGCACCCAAGCGCAAAGCCTACAAGCTGGTCGCTATCGGTACGTCCACCGGTGGCCCGGTGGCGCTGCAACGGGTCCTGACCCAGTTGCCGGCCAATTTTCCGGCCCCCATCGTGCTGATCCAACACATGCCCGCCGCCTTCACCAAGGCTTTCGCCGAGCGTCTGGACAAGCTGTGCAACATCAGTGTCAAGGAAGCCGAGGATGGTGACATCCTGCGCCCTGGCCTGGCATTGCTGGCGCCCGGTGGCAAGCAGATGATGATCGATGGCCGCGGCGCGGTGAAAATCCTGCCGGGCGACGAGCGTTTGAACTACAAGCCTTGTGTGGACATTACCTTCGGTTCCGCAGCCAAGTCCTACGGTGACAAAGTTCTGGCGGTGGTACTCACCGGCATGGGCGCTGACGGTCGTGAAGGCGCGCGTCTGCTCAAGCAGGGCGGCAGTGCGATCTGGGCCCAGGACGAAGCCAGCTGCGTGATCTACGGCATGCCAATGGCCATCGTGAAAGCGGACCTCGCCGACGCGGTGTACGGGCTGGATGACATCGGCAGAC
Organism: Pseudomonas sp. G2-4; assembly: GCF_030064125.1. NCBI lineage: Bacteria > Pseudomonadati > Pseudomonadota > Gammaproteobacteria > Pseudomonadales > Pseudomonadaceae > Pseudomonas > Pseudomonas sp. G2-4. Next base: position 1,746,656 of record NZ_CP125957.1, read on the forward strand.
ACCTGGTCGAGGCGTGCCTGTAATGGATGTGCTCAGCCTGATCGGCATCGTCATGGCGTTTGTCGCCATCATTGGCGGTAATTATCTGGAAGGCGGTCACCTGGGCGCGCTGGCCAACGGCCCGGCGGCGTTGATCGTGGTGGGTGGCACCGTCGGTGCCGCGTTGTTGCAGTCGCCCATGAGTGCTTTCAAGCGTGCCATGCAGGTGCTGATCTGGATTCTGTTCCCGCCGCGCGTGGACTTGGCCGGCGGTATCGATCGGGTGGTGAACTGGAGCCTGACCGCGCGTAAGGAAGGCTTGCTGGGCCTGGAAGGGGTGGCCGATGCCGAACCCGACAGCTACTCGCGCAAGGGCCTGCAGTTGCTAGTCGACGGTGCCGAGCCAGAAGCCATCCGCAGCATCCTGGAAGTGGATTTCTACACCCAGGAGAGCCGCGACATCGAAGCGGCCAAAGTTTTCGAAAGCATGGGCGGCTATGCGCCGACCATCGGCATCATCGGTGCGGTGATGGGCCTGATTCATGTGATGGGCAACCTGGCCGATCCGTCGCAACTGGGCAGCGGCATCGCCGTGGCCTTCGTTGCCACGATCTATGGCGTGGCGAGTGCCAACCTGGTGTTGTTGCCGATCGCCGCCAAGCTCAAGTCCATCGCGTTGCGCCAGTCGCGGTATCGCGAAATGTTGCTGGAAGGGATCCTGTCGATCGCCGAAGGTGAAAACCCGCGTTCCATTGAGTTGAAGCTCCAGGGCTTCATGGACTGATGGGGGATATGGAAAATGGCACGTCGCAGGCATCGTGAAGAACACGTCAATCATGAACGCTGGCTGGTGTCCTACGCCGACTTCATCACGCTGTTGTTCGCCTTCTTCGTGGTCATGTATTCGATCTCGTCGGTCAACGAGGGCAAATACAAGGTGATTTCCGAGGCGCTGATCGGTGTGTTCACTGATTCCGACCGTGCCCTCAAGCCCATCCCCATTGGCGATGAACGGCCCAAGACAACGACGCCGGCCAAGCCGCTGGTCAGGGATGCCGAGCAGATCGATGCCGGTATCGCAGGTGGCAGCGACCCGCTGAAAAGCATCGCCGACGACATCAGCGCGGCGTTTGGCGACCTGATCAGCTCCAGCCAGATGACGGTGCGCGGCAATGAGTTGTGGGTCGAGATCGAACTCAACTCCAGCCTGTTGTTCGGCAGCGGCGATGCCATGCCCAGCGACATGGCGTTCAACATCATCGATAAGGTGGCGGCGATCCTGAAACCGTTCGACAACCCGATCCATGTCGAAGGCTTCACTGACGACCAACCCATCCGTACCGCGCAGTACCCAACCAACTGGGAGCTGTCCTCGGCCCGTTCGGCGAGTATCGTGCGCATGCTGGCGATGCAGGGTGTGAACCCCGGTCGCCTGGCGTCGGTGGGCTATGGCGAGTTCCAGCCGGTGGCCAATAACGCCACGGCCGAGGGGCGTGCACGTAACCGTCGCGTGGTGCTGGTGGTGTCGCGAAACCTCGATGTGCGCCGCAGCCTGACCGGTACCGGTACGGCTAATGCAAAGCCGGACGCAGCATTGAAGCGTGCTGGCACACAAACTGCACCGACCTCGGTCAAGTCGCCGGGACGACAGAGCTCCGTCAATTCTCCGTCACCCGCTTTATAACCGAGCTATTTCTCGGCCGAGTCTGTTTCGGCCGGGAGGAACGATCCGAATGAGAGTCTGGGCAGTTGCCAATCAAAAAGGTGGTGTGGGTAAAACCACATCTTCCATCGCTTTAGCCGGATTGCTGGCCGAGGCGGGCAAGCGCGTGGTCATGGTCGATCTGGACCCCCACGGCTCGATGACCAGCTATTTTGGTTACGATCCCGACAGCCTGGAGCACAGCAACTACGACCTGTTCCTGCACAAGGGCGTCGTGCCTGAGGGCCTGCCGGGACAGTTGCTGTTGTCCACCAGCGACGAGCGGATTTCCCTGTTGCCGTCGAGCACAGCCCTGGCCACCCTTGAACGGCAGTCGCCCGGACAGAGCGGCTTGGGCCTGGTCATCGCCAAGAGTCTGGCGCAGCTGTGGCAGGATTTCGATTATGCGATCATCGACAGTCCGCCGTTGCTCGGTTTGCTGATGGTCAACGCCTTGGCGGCCAGCCAGCAACTGGTGATCCCGGTGCAAACCGAGCACCTGGCGGTCAAGGGCCTCGAGCGTATGGTCAATACGCTGGCGATGATCAACCGCTCGCGAAAGCAATCGCTAGCCTTCAGCATCGTGCCGACCCTGTTCGACCGTCGCACCCAGGCGTCCCTGGGCACCCTGCGCGTACTGCGGGACATGTACCCGGATGACATCTGGCAAGGCTACATTCCCGTCGATACCCGCTTGCGGGACGCCAGCCGCGCCGGTTTGACCCCTTCGCAATTCGACGGCAAGAGCCGTGGTGTGCTGGCCTACCGGGCGCTGCTCAAGCACCTGTTGGCCCAACAGCTTGTTTCACAGCAGGTGGCTTAAGGTGACGAGGTTTCCCATTGGCATTGCGCTCGCTTGCGAGCGCTCAAGTCCTGGCGCATTCATGCCGATAACCTCTTTAAGCGGTGCAGTGTTCCTATGAGCCGCCCGATTAAGACAACCTCGCGTCCGCAAATGGCCCTGCAGTCCTACTTGGATGGGCTGTTGCAGGAGGCGACCGAAGAACTGCCATCGGAACCGAGCGTGATCGAGGCGTTGCCCGAGGTCGTCGAAGCCGAAGGTGTGCTGGATGAATTTCAAGCGGCCGTGCTCGAAGAGCAGGCCCGTGATGCGCAAAAGTCAGTGCTGGCTGCGGCGATCGAGGCACCGTTGATCAAGCCTCAGGTGGCGGTGATGGAAGCGCCCGCGCCGATCCTGGCGTCGGTCTCGACCGTTGCGCCGCTGCTGCAAGGCCTGGTGACGCCGGTGGTGGAAATCCACCTGCCGCCCAGCAACACGCCGCCGCCGGTGCAGACCGATGACCGGCCTGCCTGGGCCGCCGAGCCGTTCGAGTGTTTGTTGTTCGATGTGGCCGGGCTGACCCTGGCGGTGCCATTGGTATGCCTGGGATCGATTTATTCCCTGGCCGGGCAGGAATTGACGCCGTTGTTCGGCCAGCCGGAATGGTTCCTCGGGATCCTGCCGAGCCAGGCCGGCAACCTGAAGGTGCTGGATACCGCGCGCTGGGTGATGCCGGATCGTTATCGCGATGATTTTCGCCAGGGCCTGCAGTACGTGATTTCAGTGCAAGGTTATGAATGGGGTTTGGCGGTGCATCAGGTCAGTCGCTCGTTGCGCCTGGACCCGAACGAGATCAAATGGCGCAGCCATCGAGGGCAACGGCCATGGCTGGCCGGTACGGTGATCGAACACATGTGCGCCTTGCTGGACGTGTCCGAGCTGGCCGAGTTGATCGCCAGCGGCGGGGCAAAACACCTGGGCGGCACCAAGCCGGTCCAGAAACCGAAATAAGACAACCGGTGGCGTACAGCGCCACGGGACAGAACACACGCCGCCACAGGCGGTTATTCGAGGGGTCAGGGTATGAATGATAAGGCGTCGTCTCTCAAGGGTTCCGAAGATCCGATTTTGCAATGGGTAACCTTCAAACTCGACAACGAAACCTACGGCATCAACGTGATGCGCGTTCAGGAAGTGCTGCGCTATACCGAGATCGCCCCGGTGCCGGGTGCCCCTAGCTACGTGCTGGGCATCATCAACTTGCGTGGTAACGTGGTGACAGTGATCGACACTCGCCAGCGTTTTGGCCTGAGTTCCACCGAGGTCAACGACAACACCCGTATCGTGATTATCGAAGCCGACAAGCAAGTGGTCGGCATCCTCGTCGACAGCGTCGCTGAAGTGGTTTACTTGCGTCAGTCGGAAATCGAAACCGCGCCTAACGTCGGTAACGAAGAATCGGCCAAGTTCATCCAGGGTGTCTGCAACAAGAACAACGAGTTGCTGATCCTGGTCGAACTGGAAAAAATGATGAGCGAAGAAGAGTGGTCGGAACTGGAGAGTATCTGATTGATTCTTGAGGTAGCAGTCATCGTCCTGTTCCTTCTTTGGGCAGGCACGCTGGCGATGTTAGTGACTTACATACGCGGCCAGCGGCAGATCGCCGCTCAACAGGCCCAGGGTGATGCGCTGCGCGATCAGCGCATCAGGGACCTGGCCAAACGCGTCGACGATTACCAGAACGGCACTGTACGCATGGGCGAAGCCATCCATGAGCTGCGCGCCGTGGTCGCGCCGTTGCCGGACAAACTGGGGCAACTGGAACAGCGTGACCCCTCCACCTTGTCCTTCGCCCAGGCCGCCCGCCTGGTTGGCATGGGCGCCAGCGTCGACGAACTGACCCAAGCCTGCGGCTTGACCCAGGCCGAGGCGGAGTTGATGAGTAAGTTGCATAAGGGCGGCTAAGCGCTTTCACCTGAATCCAGTGGGAGCGAGTTTGCTCGCGATAGCGGTGGGACAGTCAACGAAGGTGTTGAATGTGCAACCGCCTTCGCGAGCAAGCTCGCTCCCACAGGTTTTTCTGACCTTCACCTAAATTCCAGCCAATAAACAGCCCCTGTGGCGAGGGAGCTTGCTCCCGCTGGGCTGCGCAGCGGCCCCTATCTTTTTGCGGTTGCTGCGCAACCGAGCGGGAGCAAGCTCCCTCGCCACAGGGAACAACGTTGCTGTAATCAGTAATCCTCGCCGCGCTCCGTCACATCCTTCTCGACACTCGGCGCATTCGGGTCATGACCCTGGGGGAACTTGCCCTTGAGGTTCCAGGCAAACGCGATGATCTCGGCAATTGTGCGGTACAGCTCCTCCGGAATGCTGTCGCCCAATTCCATTCGGGCCAACAGCTTCACCAACTCGGCATTTTCATAAATCGGTACTTCGCTTTCCCGGGCGATTCGCAGGATTTCCTCGGCCAGGGCTTCGTCGCCCTTGGCGGTGAGGGTCGGGGCGTGGTGGCCGTCGTACTTGAGGGCGATGGCCTGGCGGGGTTGAGTATCAGTGCTCATGCGGTCTCGTCCACCCAGCGTTGTTCCAAGCGAGTCTTGGGGCCTTGGGGCGGCGTGCCGAGATGACAGTCGAGGTCGCCGACGTTCAGGCCGCAGGTCACAAGGCGCTCACGCAGCGCTGTCAGGTTGCTTTCGATCAGGCTCGCGGTGTATGGCCGTTCTGCCCACAACTGGCTCGACAGGCTGCCGCTGAGCAATTGCGCCTGAACCTGCAGCGGCCCCAGCGGTTCCATGTCGAACGCCAGCTCGACCCGCCAGAGTTGCTGTTTCGGCTCGCGCTCTTCCGGGCGTTCGTGTGGCTGCTCCCGGGGCGGGGTTTCCTCGCGCTGGAACTTGACCTGCAGGGGCACGATGTCCTGCAGGTTGCGCATCGGTATCTCCAGTTGCCATGTGCTCATCAGCCGACCGTCGTCGGTCAGCCCGGTCTGTTCCAGGCTCGACAACTGATGGCTTTGCAGGCGCGACACAGCGGCGGCGGCCAGACGCAGCAAATGTTCCAGATCGCCTTCTTCGTCCTGGCCTTTCATCAGGCGTGAGGGCAGGGGGAAGCCAGTGGGTTGTGGCTTGGCGCTGACTTGACCCAGCATCCCCAGGGCGCTGCGCACAAAACTGGGCATGACCTGGGCCAGGGTGTTGGCGGCGATGATTGCGCCGAGATTGGTGGAGGCTGGCAGGGCTGGGGTCAGTTGGGCGATCAACTTCAGCAGGTCGCCTTTCATGTCCGGCGCTATCCCCGGCGGCTGCCCAGCGAGCAATTTGCTTTCCAGGAATACGCCACTGGCTACCATGGCCTGGGCCAAACCCTTGGGGGTGCTCAACTGCTGGACATCCGGCAGGCCCGCCAACAGGCGTGTCACCGCCGCGCGCAGCTCGGTGCCGGTGTCGTCAGTGGTCGGCAGGTTTTGCAGGACGGTGATCAGGCTGTCCAGCGAGCCTTGACGGCTTACCTGTGTGGCCAGTTGTTGGCTCACCGCCAGTTGCTCCTGGCGGTTGCTCAGTGGAACGAACTTCAGCGTCTGGGCGTCTTGCACCTGGGCGCTCAACAGCGTGCCAATACGCAGCGGTTGCGGACTGTCGATGTCCAGGGTGGCGCCAGCCTGGGCGGTGTTGAGCAGGCTAACCAACGACCGATACACCGTCGGCAGTCCCGGCAACTGCGGCAACGCCTGACTGGTGAGCACCTTGCCCTGCAGCAGGGTACCGACCGGCATCTGCGCGGTATCGATACGGGTCAACGTGGCGACACTGGAGGCTACCGCCTGCTGCACGGCAATCGCCAGGTTGCCGGCTGAGGGCTGGGTCACGGCCAGGCTGGTGCCTTGGGGCAACGGCTGGGTGCTGGTGGCCTGTACCGTGGTCTGGCGGCCGCTCTCCAGGGTGACTTTGAGCAATAGCTGAAAAGCCTGTTCCGCCTGCTTGAGCGACAACACTTCGGCCTTGGCGGTCTGGCCAACGCCGATCAGACCCTCAGCCGGCGTCAGCAGTTTGAGCAGCTCGCCGGTGACCGCGGGCATACGGGTTGTTGCCGTGGCCGGAGGCAGCGGCGCAATGTTCATGTCGCCTGTCATCTACGGTCTTACCTTAGGGAAAATAGCCCTCTTTAGAGTAGGGCATGACATGTATAATGCCGCCCGTCTTTCAGGAGTGGCGAAAACCTTGCAATTGTTTGACGCAGCTCTGTGGAGCGGGCCGTCAAAGCATCTATGCTGCACCTCTTTAACGGCCGCTGCACCGCCGACTTGAACCGTATAAGGCCCGTGATCCCTTGACCAGTCCTCTCTTGCAAACCGTTGACCTCGCCTGTGAGCGAGACTTGCGGCTGCTTTTCGAAAAGCTCGAATTGAGACTCTCCAGTGGCGATATGGTGCAGATCAGTGGCCCCAACGGCAGCGGCAAGACCAGCCTGCTGCGCCTGGTGGCCGGGTTGATGCAGCCAACCGCCGGTCAGGTGCTGCTCAATGGTCAGCCGTTGCAGAGCCAGCGTAGCGAACTGGCCCGCAATCTGCTCTGGATCGGCCATGCCGCCGGTATCAAGGATTTGCTGACCCCCGAAGAGAATCTCAGCTGGCTTTGTGCGCTGCATCGGCCGGCCGGCCGCGAGGCGATCTGGCAGGCGTTGGCGACCGTGGGATTGCGCGGTTTCGAAGACGTGCCCTGCCACACCCTGTCCGCCGGCCAGCAGCGTCGCGTAGCCCTGGCCCGGTTGTACCTGGACAGCCCGCCACTGTGGATTCTCGATGAGCCGTTCACTGCCCTGGACAAGCAGGGTGTGGCCCAACTTGAAGAACACCTGGCCCGCCACTGCGAAAAGGGCGGTATGGTGCTGTTGACCACCCACCACACGCTGGCCCGGATGCCATCCGGTTATCGCAACATTGATCTGGGGAACTGGGCCGTATGAGTGTGTTTGGCCTGTTGCTTGCCCGCGAGGCGCGCTTGTTGTTCCGCCGTCCGGCCGAACTGGCCAACCCGCTGGTGTTCTTCGCGATCGTCATTGCGCTGTTCCCGCTGGCGGTCGGTCCTGAGACTCAATTGTTGCAAACCTTGTCGCCGGGACTGGTCTGGGTAGCGGCGCTTTTATCGGTCCTGCTCTCGCTGGACGGGCTTTTCCGCAGTGATTTCGAAGACGGTTCCCTGGAACAGTGGGTCCTTTCGTCGCACCCCCTGGCCCTTCTGGTTTTGGCCAAGGTACTGGCACACTGGGTTTTTTCCGGACTGGCACTGGTGCTGCTCTCACCTCTGCTGGCGATGATGTTGGGCTTGCCCGCCGCGTGCATGCCGGTGCTGTTGGTGTCGCTGCTGCTGGGCACGCCGGTCCTGAGCCTGCTCGGTGCAGTGGGCGCGGCGTTGACGGTGGGGTTGAAGCGCGGCGGCCTGTTGCTGGCCCTGCTGATTCTGCCGTTGTATATCCCGGTGTTGATCCTCGGCAGTGGCGCCTTGCAGGCGGCGCTGCAAGGCATGCCGGCAACCGGTTATCTGCTGTGGCTTGGGAGCCTGACCGCCCTGGCGATAACCCTGACACCCTTTGCAATAGCCGCTGGCCTGAAGATCAGCGTCGGCGAATAATAACGAGGCCTGGTCAAAAACTGACCACTTCTTTGGAAGTAAAGGCAGACCCGGCGGTTCGTGATGGCGAGCCGCAACCGTGATGGAAACAGCAATGAACTGGACCTGGTTTCATAAGCTCGGCTCACCCAAGTGGTTCTACGGCATCAGCGGCAGACTGCTGCCCTGGTTGAGCCTCTTCGCACTGCTGCTGATTGGCATCGGCGTGGTCTGGGGCCTGGCCTTCGCGCCGCCGGACTACCAGCAAGGCAACAGCTTTCGCATCATCTATATCCACGTTCCCTCGGCGATGCTGGCCCAGTCCGTCTACGTGTTGTTGGCCGTGTGCGGTGTGGTCGGGCTGGTGTGGAAGATGAAGCTGGCCGACGTGGCCTTGCAATGCGCCGCCCCCATCGGCGCCTGGATGACCGCCGTAGCGCTGGTCACCGGGGCGATCTGGGGCAAGCCGACCTGGGGCTCATGGTGGGTCTGGGATGCCCGACTGACGTCGATGCTGATCCTGCTGTTCCTGTACTTCGGTCTTATTGCACTGGGCAACGCCATCAGTAATCGTGACAGCGCCGCCAAGGCGTGTGCGGTGCTGGCGATTGTCGGGGTGATTAACATCCCGATCATCAAGTATTCGGTGGAGTGGTGGAATACCCTGCACCAGGGCGCAACCTTCACCCTCACGGAAAAACCGGCGATGCCCGTGGAAATGTGGCTGCCGCTGTTGCTCACGGTATTGGGCTTCTACTGTTTCTTCGGCGCGGTGCTATTGCTGCGCATGCGCCTGGAAGTGCTCAAGCGCGAAGCCCGGGCCAGCTGGGTCAAGGCCGAAGTACAGAACAGCCTGGAGGTCGCTCGATGAGTTTCGCTTCATTCGGCGATTTCCTCGCCATGGGTCATCATGGCCTGTATGTCTGGTCAGCCTACGGCATTTGCCTGGCGGTGCTGGCCCTCAACGTGGCGGTGCCGATCGTGGCCCGCAAGCGGTATCTGCAACAAGAGGCGCGTCGTCTGCGCCGGGAGAACGGTCAGTGAATCCGCTGCGCAAAAAACGTCTTGTCATCATTCTTGCGATCCTGGTGGGTGTCGGTGCCGCGGTCGGCCTGGCCTTGAGCGCCCTGCAGCAAAACATCAACCTGTTCTATACCCCGACCCAGATCGCCAATGGCGAAGCACCCAAGGACACGCGCATCCGCGCCGGAGGCATGGTGGAGGAGGGCTCGCTGGTGCGCTCCGGGGATTCCCTGGATGTGAAATTCAACGTCACCGATTTCAGCAAGACCGTGACCATCAGCTATCGAGGCATCCTCCCAGACCTGTTCCGCGAAGGGCAGGGCATCGTCGCCTTGGGCAAGATCAATGCCGATGGCGTGGTGGTGGCCGATGAAGTGTTGGCCAAGCACGACGAAAAATACATGCCGCCGGAAGTGACCAAGGCCTTGAAAGACAGCGGCCAGTCGGCGCCCGCTCCCGTGAAGGAGGGTTGATCGATGACTGCCGGCATTTTTATTCCCGAGTTGGGTCACCTGGCGATGATCCTGGCCTTGTGTTTTTCCGTGGTGCAGGCCGTGGTGCCGTTGCTCGGTGCCTGGCGCGGCGACCGTCTGTGGATGAGCCTGGCCCAGCCAGCGGCGTGGGGGCAGTTCGCCTTTATGCTGTTTGCCTTCGGTTGCCTGACCTATGCCTTCATGGCCGATGATTTTTCCGTGGAGTACGTCGCCAGCAACTCCAACAGTGCCTTGCCCTGGTACTACAAGTTCAGCGCGGTATGGGGCGCCCATGAAGGCTCGCTGTTGCTCTGGGCGTTGATCCTTGCCGGCTGGACCTTCGCGGTGTCGGTGTTCTCCCGTCAGTTGCCCCAGGTGATGCTGGCCCGTGTGCTGGCGGTGATGGGCATGATCAGCACCGGTTTCCTGTTGTTCTTGATCGTTACCTCCAACCCCTTCGAGCGCATCCTGCCCCAGATGCCGGCGGACGGCCGCGACCTCAACCCGTTGCTGCAGGACATCGGCCTGATCGTTCACCCTCCGATGCTCTACATGGGCTACGTCGGCTTTTCCGTGGCCTTCGCCTTTGCCATCGCCGCGTTGCTGGGTGGCCGTCTCGATGCCGCGTGGGCGCGCTGGTCGCGGCCGTGGACGATCGTCGCCTGGGCCTTCCTCGGCATCGGCATCACCCTGGGCTCGTGGTGGGCCTACTACGAGCTCGGCTGGGGCGGCTGGTGGTTCTGGGATCCGGTGGAAAACGCCTCATTCATGCCTTGGCTGGTGGGTACTGCGCTGATCCACTCCCTGGCGGTCACGGAAAAACGCGGCGTGTTCAAGAGCTGGACCGTATTGCTGGCCATCGCGGCGTTCTCGCTGAGTCTGCTGGGAACCTTCCTGGTGCGCTCCGGCGTACTCACCTCGGTGCACGCCTTTGCGTCCGACCCCGAGCGCGGGGTGTTCATCCTGATGTTCCTGATGTTCGTGGTGGGCGGTTCGTTGACGTTGTTCGCCCTGCGCGCGCCCGTGGTGAAGAGCCAGGTTGGCTTCAACCTCTGGTCCCGGGAAACCCTGCTGCTAGGCAATAACCTGGTGCTGGTGGTGGCCGCGTCGATGATTCTGCTGGGCACCCTCTACCCGCTGGTGCTCGACGCGCTGTCCGGGGCCAAGCTGTCGGTGGGGCCGCCGTATTTCAATGCGCTGTTCATCCCGTTGATGGCAATCCTGATGGTGGTGATGGCCGTCGGTATGCTGGTGCGCTGGAAAGACACCCCGGTCAAGTGGTTGCTGGGCATGTTGACGCCGGTGCTGTTGGGCACCGCCGTCCTGGCCGTGGTGGCCGGCGTGGCGTACGGCGACTTCAACTGGGCGGTGCTGGCGACGTTCGTGCTGGCGGCCTGGGTATTGCTGGCGGGGGTACGGGACATCTTCGACAAGACCCGTCATAAAGGCCTGATCAAAGGCCTGCCAACCCTGACCCGCAGTTACTGGGGCATGCAGATCGCCCACCTGGGCATCGCCGTCTGTGCCCTGGGCGTGGTGCTGTCCAGCCAGAACAGTGCCGAGCGCGACCTGCGCCTGGCCCCGGGAGAGTCCATGGACCTGGGCGGCTATCAGTTCGTTTTCGAGGGCGCCAAACATTTCGAAGGGCCAAACTTCACGTCCGACAAAGGCACCGTTCGGGTCCTTCGCAACGGACAGGAAGTGACCGTATTGCATCCGGAAAAACGCCTCTACACCGTGCAGAACTCGGTGATGACCGAAGCCGGGATCGATGCCGGTTTCACCCGCGACCTCTACGTGGCGCTGGGTGAGTCCCTGGGCGATGGCGCGTGGGCGGTGCGGGTCCACGTCAAGCCGTTCGTGCGCTGGATCTGGTTCGGTGGCCTGCTCACCGGCCTGGGTGGGGTGTTGGCGGCGCTGGATCGTCGCTATCGAGTCAAGGTGAAAACCCGGGTGCGTGAGACCCTGGGCATGACGGGAGCCACTGCATGAAACGTTGGTTGATGCTGGTCCCGTTGGCGCTGTTTCTGTTGATGGCGGTGTTTTTGTACCGGGGGCTTTACCTGAACCCGAGCGAGTTGCCATCGGCGATGATCGGCAAGCCGTTCCCGGAGTTTTCCCTGCTCTCGGTGCAGGGCGACAAAACCCTGACCCGCGCCGACCTGTTGGGTAAGCCGGCGCTGGTCAACGTGTGGGGCACCTGGTGCATTTCCTGCCGGGTCGAGCACCCGGTGCTGAATAAGCTGGCCCAGAACGGCGTGGTCATCTACGGCGTCAATTACAAGGACGTCAATGCCGACGCCTTGAAGTGGCTGGCCGAGTTCCACAACCCGTATCAATTGGACATTCGTGATGAAGAGGGCTCCCTGGGCCTGAACCTGGGTGTCTATGGCGCGCCGGAAACGTTCTTCATCGACGCCAAGGGCATTATCCGCGACAAATTCGTCGGTGTGATCGATGAGCAGGTCTGGCGCGAGAAGCTGGCCGCCAAATACCAGGCACTGGTGGACGAGGCCAAGCCATGAAGCGCTGGTTAGCCGCCGCCATCCTCGGGTTGAGCCTGGTCGGCGTGGCCCACGCCGCCATCGACACCTACGAATTTGCCAACGATGGCGAGCGCGAGCGGTTTCGCGAGCTGACCAAGGAACTGCGCTGCCCCAAGTGCCAGAACCAGGACATCGCCGACTCCAACGCACCGATTGCCGCCGACCTGCGCAAGGAAATCTTCCGCATGCTCGGCGAGGGCAAGGACAACCAGCAGATAATCGATTTCATGGTGGATCGCTACGGTGAGTTCGTGCGCTACAACCCGGCGCTGACCTCCAAGACCGCGTTGCTCTGGTTTGGCCCCGCCGCGCTGTTGTTCGGTGGTTTTGTCGTCATCGCGGTGATCGTGCGCCGCCGCCGGGTCCAGCGCACAGCGGCCCCGGATACGCTTTCTGTCGAAGAGCGCCAGCGCCTCGACCAACTGTTGGATAAAACCAAGCATGATTGATTTTTGGCTCGCCGCAGGTCTGCTGCTTCTTATTGCCCTGAGTTTTCTGTTGATCCCTGTACTGCGCGGTCGTCGCGCCCAACTGGAAGAAGACCGTACCGCGCTCAACGTGGCGTTGTATGAGGAACGCGTCGCCGAGTTGCAGAGCGAGCGAGAGGAGGGCGTGCTCAACGCGGCGCAACTGGACACCGGTCGTGCCGAAGCCGCCCGTGAACTGCTCGCGGACACCGAGGGCACCGATGCGCCGCGGGAATCGCGACTGGGCAAACCGTTGCCGTTGCTCGCCGCAGTGTTGGTGCCGGTGCTGGGCCTGGGCTTGTATCTGCATTACGGGGCCAGCGACAAGGTCGAATTGACTCGCGAATTCGCCCAGGCGCCGCAGTCGATGGAAGAGATGACCCTGCGCCTCGAACGTGCGGTGGCAGCGCAACCGGATAACGCCGAGGGTTTGTATTTCCTGGGGCGTACCTACATGGCCCAGGATCGGCCCGCAGATGCGGCGAAGATCTTCGAGCGCACCGTAGCGGTGGCCGGGCGGCAACCCGAGCTGCTGGGGCAATGGGCCCAGGCGCAGTATTTCGCCGATGGCAAGAAATGGTCGGACAAGGTCCAGGCCTTGACTGACGAAGCGTTGAAACTTGATGCCAAGGAAGTCACCAGCCTCGGTCTGTTGGGTATTGACGCGTTCGAAGGCCAGCGCTATCAGGAGGCAATCGATTACTGGGGGCGCCTGTTGGCGCAACTGCCCGAGGACGACAAGTCCCGCGACGCGCTGCAGGGCGGCATTGCTCGTGCCACCGAGAAGCTTCAAGCCAGCGGTGGCCAGGTTGCCAAGGCCCCGGCGGCCAAGGCTGCGGCGTTGCTCAAGGTGCGCGTCGAGCTGGCGCCGGCCCTCAAGGACAAGGTGCAGCCAGGCGACACGGTGTTCATCTTCGCCCGTGCCGCGTCCGGTCCGCCGGCGCCACTGGCGGCCAAGCGCCTGACCGTCGCCGATCTGCCGGTTACCGTAGAACTGGGTGACGCGGACGCGATGATGCCGCAGCTGAAACTGTCGAACTTCCCTGAAGTCCAACTGGTGGCGCGCATCTCGCGGGCCGGTCAACCGACCGCCGGCGAGTGGATCGGCCGCAGCCAGCCCCTGGCGAGCAGCACCACGGCGCAGCAACAACTGACCATCGACAGCCCGGACAAATAACAGGAATTCGCACCATGACCGCCATCGCTCGTATCACCCTGCTCACCCTCGTCCTGGGCTTGAGCGCTTGTGCGGTCCAGCGCCCGCCGGAGCCTTCGGCGCCGCTGCCACCCATTCCACCTTCGGGACCGACCACCAAACCGGCCCCTTCAACTCCGCCGGGCAAGCCTGTTACCCCGAACAAACCCGCCAAACCGGTGCCTCGCACCTCCGCCAGTTTCGCCCCGCCGCCGGGAGGCAACAGCCATTGGGACGCCAAGCTTGGGGTCTATGTGCTGGATAACCAGCCCAACACCTTCTATCGCCAGCGCACCTACTACCGTTGGAACAACGGCTGGAGCCGCTCCGTCAGCCCGAACGGCCCGTGGGAAGACACCACCATCGAAGGCGTACCGGCTGGGTTGGGTCGGCAGTTTCACTAAAAGCCAGCGCCGAACCCTTGTGGCGAGGGAGCTTGCTCCCGCTGGGCTGCGAAGCGGCCCCTCTATGGGTTCACTCTGAATCAACTGTGTAACTGGCCAAGATTGGGGCCGCTGCGCGCCCCAGCGGGAGCAAGCTCCCTCGCCACAGATCTATCATATCCCCGGTCCAAACAGGACCGAGTTAGGCAGTCAAGGTTCGACCTGTCATGTTCATCATCGTAGAATGCGCGCCTTTGCGAGCCTTCATCGGCCAACCGCGTATTTATCGGAGCACCTGACCATGACGACTACCCCGACCGGCGACTACCTGGAAACCCTCTACGAAGGCTACGGCCAGCGCTTTCGCATGGACAAGCTGCTGCACCAAGTGCGCACCGAGCACCAGCACCTGGTGATCTTCGAGAACCCGCGCATGGGCCGCGTGATGGCGCTGGACGGCGTGATCCAGACCACCGAAGCCGACGAGTTCATCTATCACGAGATGCTGACCCACGTGCCGATCCTCGCCCACGGCGCGGCCAAGCGGGTGCTGATCATCGGTGGCGGCGACGGCGGCATGTTGCGTGAAGTGACCAAGCACCTGGGTGTCGAGCACATCACCATGGTGGAAATCGACGGCACTGTGGTGGACATGTGCAAGGAGTTCCTGCCTGACCACTCCAAGGGGGCCTACGACGACCCGCGCCTGAACCTGGTGATCGACGACGGTATGCGTTTCGTCGCCACTACCCAGGAGAAATTCGACGTCATCATTTCCGACTCCACCGACCCGATCGGCCCCGGTGAAGTGCTGTTCTCGGAGAACTTCTACCAGGCCTGTCATCGTTGCCTGAACGAAGGCGGCATCCTGGTGACCCAGAACGGTACGCCGTTCATGCAACTGGGCGAAGTACAGACAACCGCCGGGCGCCTGCGTGGCCTGTTCGCCGACTGGCATTTCTACCAGGCCGCCGTGCCGACCTACATCGGCGGCGCCATGACCTTTGCCTGGGGCTCGACCGACACGGCCTATCGCAAGCTGTCCCGCGAGACCTTGCGCGAGCGGTTCATTGGCAGCGGCATCGTCACGCGTTACTACAACCCCGAAGTTCACATCGGTGCGTTCGCCATGCCGCAATACGTGTTGCAGGCGATCAACAAGCCGAGCAACGACTGATTTTATGCGGCAAGGCGGCTCATGTGGCACAGAGCCTATGTGGCACAGAGCTTATGTGGCGAGGGAGCTTGCTCCCGCTGGGTCGCGCAGCGGCCCCAACCCTGGACAGTTACGCAGTTGTTTCTGAGTGGGCCCAGGGAGGGGGCTGCTTCGCAGCCCAGCGGGAGCAAGCTCCCTCGCCACAACAGTGCCCAGCTTGAATGAGTGGGTGCTTTTGTGTTTCCAGATATTCATTGAACAGAATTTTCACAAAACCTTGCGGACAATCTCCGCGCTTTATCGCCGTCGGTTATTTAATGGCAATGCCTTAGCCGTTCGTGCAACATTTGCGCACTCGCGCACGCCCCGGGGCCGGCATTGGTCAACAGAGGGCACACCGTTGTTCTTTTGTCACTTCAACTCCAATAGGGTCCTCAAACGACATGGCAATTCCTGACGCCCTGAGTCAGCAGCGCACCACGCATCGCTTGCTGCAACCGACCGTCAAATCGCACCTGGCCTACACGTTGCTTTGTGCCCTGGTGATGATGGTCATGTTCAGCCTGCTGCGCGTGGCGCTGCTGGTCTATAACCGCGAAATGATCCTCGACACCCCGGCCTCGACCTTCGTAGAAGCGTTCGCCAACGGCCTGCGTTTCGACTTGCGCCTGGTGGTCTACCTCAGCATTCCGTTGCTGCTGGCGTTGTTCAGCGCGCGGGCCATGGCGGCACGTGGGTTCTTTCGTTTGTGGCTGACCGTCACCTCCAGCATCGCGCTGTTCCTCGGCCTGATGGAGATGGACTTCTACCGTGAATTTCACCAGCGCCTCAACGGCCTGGTCTTCCAATACGTGAAGGAAGACCCGAAAACCGTGATGAGCATGCTCTGGTACGGTTTCCCGGTGGTGCGCTACCTGCTGGCCTGGTTCGGCGGCACGCTCATCCTGAGCCTGGCGTTCAAAGGCGCCGACCGTGCTACCCGCCCGCGCGGGCCTTTCAGTGGCGGCAGCATCGGCACCCGCCAGATCGCCCCGTGGTACGGCCGTATCGCGGTGTTCATGGTTTGCCTGCTGGTGGCCGTGGCCGCCGCCCGTGGCACACTGCGCCAAGGACCACCCCTGCGCTGGGGCGACGTCTACACCACCGAGTCGAACTTCGCCAACCAGTTGGGGCTCAACGGTACGTTGTCGCTGGTGGCGGCGGCCAAGAGCCGGATGTCCGAACACCGTGACAACGTCTGGAAAGCCACCCTCGAGCAGCCACTGGCACAACAGACCGTGCGCGACATGCTGGTGATGCCTGACGATAAACTGGTGGACACCGAGACGGCCGCCGTGCGCCGTGACTACACGCCGCCGGCCGACAAGACCCTGCCCATCAAGAATGTGGTCGTGATTCTCATGGAGAGCATGGCCGGTCACTCGGTGGGCGCCCTGGGCGCGCCAGGCAACATCACGCCCTACCTGGACAAACTGTCCAAAGAAGGGCTGCTGTTCGACCGTTTCTTCTCCAACGGCACCCACACCCACCAGGGTATGTTCGCCACCATGGCGTGCTTCCCGAACCTGCCGGGTTTCGAATACCTGATGCAGACCCCGGAAGGCAGCCACAAGCTGTCGGGCCTGCCGCAACTGCTCAGTCCACGCGGCTTTGATGACGTCTATGTCTACAACGGCGATTTCGCCTGGGACAACCAGTCAGGCTTCTTCAGCAGCCAGGGCATGACCACATTCATCGGACGTAACGATTACGTGAACCCGGTGTTCTCCGATCCGACCTGGGGGGTGTCCGACCAGGACATGTTCGACCGCGGCCTGGTCGAACTCAAGGCCCGGGAAAACGGCAAGCCGTTCTATGCCTTGCTGCAAACCCTGTCCAACCACACGCCGTATGCACTGCCGACGCCGTTGCCGGTGGAGCCGGTCACCGATCGTGGCAGCCTGAACGAACACCTGACCGCCATGCGCTACTCCGATTGGGCGCTGGGCCAGTTCTTCGAGAAGGCCCGCAAGGAGCCTTACTTCAAGGAAACGCTGTTTGTCGTGGTCGGCGACCATGGTTTTGGCAACGAGCGCCAGATTACCGAAATGGACCTCGGCCGTTTCAACGTGCCGATGCTGTTGATCGGCCCGGGCGTCCAGGAGAAGTTCGGCCAGCGCAGCCACACGGTGGGCACCCAGGTCGATATCGTCCCGACCATCATGGGCCGCATCGGTGGCCAGGTACG
Organism: Pseudomonas sp. G2-4; assembly: GCF_030064125.1. Classification (NCBI taxonomy): domain Bacteria; kingdom Pseudomonadati; phylum Pseudomonadota; class Gammaproteobacteria; order Pseudomonadales; family Pseudomonadaceae; genus Pseudomonas; species Pseudomonas sp. G2-4. The sequence continues at coordinate 1,764,194 of NZ_CP125957.1, forward strand.
CAATCAGTGCTGGGGCCGCGACCTGTTGAACCTGCCCGAAGGCGACACCGGTTTTGGTGTGATCAAACCGTCGGGCAGTGACCAGACCACCGCGATCCTCCACGGTGACACTATCCTGGTACTGCCGAGGGAAAAGGAAATGGCGCCGAAGATGTACCGCTATGAGTTGGGTGCCAACCCGCATGCGGAAATCATCCCGGACGCACCGGAGTTTGCGCAGATGAAACTCAAGCTTGAATCATTCCTGCAGACCGCGACCAAAAGCCTGTTGGACAACACCGCCGGCGTGGTTGACGGCAAGCCGGACTGAGGTTCGGCGCGGATAAAAAAAGAGGCCTGAAGAGGCCTCTTTTTTTTGCGCTTACTTAGGGGTTATATCTTGCCCAGTAATAGCAGGACCAACAGCACCACCAACACTACACCGATGATACCGGACGGACCGTAACCCCAACTTCTGGAGTGCGGGAAGACCGGCAGGCCACCGACTAGCAGGAGGATCAGGATAATGATGAGTATTGTGCCCATTGTTGATTTCCTTATTGGTCAGTTCTGGAGTGATGCAACTTTCAACTACCAGCACGCATGCGTTAAATCCGGGCGGCTTAATAAGTCCGACCGTAACGTCCTGTAAAAAATTCAAAGTTTTTTGTTGTTTGGCCTAGGGGCCGAAGGCGGCACCGAACACCCGGTGGCGAGGGAGCTTGCTCCCGCTCGGTTGCGCAGCGACCGCAAAAATCCTGGGGCCGCCTCGCAGCCCAGCGGGAGCAAGCTCCCTCGCCACGTATGCGGGCCACAACCTATTACGGTTTGCCCCCGCCATTCAGCACTCTGATGGAGCGTGGGTCCGGCCAGGTCCTTCGCTACACTCGGCCCATCTCTCCCGGAACAACAAGGCTGTTTCCTATGCAAAATCGCATGATGATCACCGGTGCCGGCTCTGGCCTGGGTCGCGAAATCGCGCTGCGCTGGGCCCGCGAAGGCTGGCGGCTGGCCTTGTCGGATGTCAGTGAACCTGGCCTCAAGGAAACCCTCAAACTGGTGCGTGAAGCCGGAGGCGAGGGCTTCATCCAGCGTTGCGATGTGCGTGACTACAGCCAACTGACCGCGTTCGCCCAGGCTTGTGAAGAGAAGTTTGGCGGCATCGACATTATCGTCAACAACGCTGGGGTGGCTTCGGGCGGGTTTTTCAACGAACTCTCCCTGGAAGATTGGGACTGGCAGATCGCGATCAACCTGATGGGGGTGGTCAAGGGCTGCAAGGCGTTCTTGCCGTTACTGGAAAAAAGCCATGGCAAGATTATCAATATCGCCTCCATGGCCGCCTTGATGCAGGGCCCAGCCATGAGCAACTACAACGTGGCCAAGGCCGGTGTCGTCGCGTTGTCGGAAAGCCTCCTGATCGAGCTCGCACAGCAGGAGATCGGCGTCCATGTGGTGTGTCCGTCGTTCTTCCAGACCAATCTGCTGGACTCGTTCCGCGGCCCGACCCCGGCCATGAAAGCCCAGGTGGGCAAATTGCTGGAAAGCTCCCCGATCACGGCCACCGACATCGCCGATTACATCTACCAGCAGGTCGCCGAAGGCCAGTTCATGATCCTGCCCCACGAGCAGGGCCGCATGGCCTGGGCCCTCAAGCAGAAGAACCCGCAGTTGCTGTACGACGAAATGACCGTCATGGCCGACAAGATGCGCGCCAAGGCCCGACAGAACCCGAGTTGACCTGAATGCCCGGTGTCCTCAGGATGGCGCCATTCGGCCTTCCTGATGGACCTTCCCATGCTCAATTACCTATGGTTCTTACTCGCCGCGCTATTTGAAATCGCCGGTTGCTATGCCTTCTGGATGTGGCTGCGCCAGGGCAAGAGCGCCTGGTGGATCGCCCCGGCGCTGATTAGCCTCACGTTGTTCGCGCTGTTGCTGACGCGCATCGAAGCGACCTACGCCGGTCGCGCCTACGCCGCTTATGGTGGCATCTATATCATTGCTTCGATCGGCTGGCTGGCGGTGATCGAACGCGTGCGGCCGCTGGGTTCCGACTGGATCGGTGTAGCGCTCTGTGTGCTCGGGGCCAGTGTAATTCTGTTCGGCCCGCGATTTTCGGCCTCTTGAAAAAAAACGCGGTTCGACCAGGTTTTGCAGGACGTTTCCTTCAGTCACCAGCGCTTTGGTTGTAGGGGGTTACTGAATTCTTGCGGCAGCCTTGAGAACACGCAACAGGCCGGGCATGGTCGAGGTCCAGACAATCTTAAGGACAAGAACCATGCTTGTATTAAGCCGCGCAGTGGGTGAGTTGATTTCCATCGGTGATGACATTTCCGTCCGGGTGCTGTCGGTCAGCGGCAGCACGGTACGTTTTGGCGTGGAGGCGCCTCGGCATATCGATGTTCATCGCTTTGAAATCTACGAAAAGATCCAGAAAAAAAAGGCCAACGCCGCTCGCAAGGCGTGTTCAGTCGAATAGATGCTTGGGCACATCGTGCTTGAGCATCAGTTGACACTGCTCGCTGTCGGGGTCGAAGACGATCAACGCCTGGCCTTTGGTCAAGGCCTGCCTGACCCGCAATACCCGCGTTTCCAAGGGCGTGTCGTCGCCATTGTCGGTGCCATCGCGGGTCACGAAATCCTCGATCAGGCGGGTGAGCGTGTCGACTTCGAGTTGGTCGTGGGGGATCAGCATGGTGTACCTCGGCTAGACAATAACGCGATGCTACGGCCAATGGGCTTTTGCGGCTAGCCTGAGTTCTGTGGGGGCTTTTCTGGTGCCATCGCGAGCAAGCTCGCTCCCACAGTAGATCTGTAGCTGACGCAAAATTTGCGTTCAATAGAGATCACTGTGGGAGCGAGCTTGCTCGCGATGACTATCGTGCAAACGCTGAAAAATCTGGATCAGCTATCCGACCGCTGCCCAATCAAGCTGTCCACCGATGGCACCCGGGTATCGCTTTCCATCTGCGTATCGTGTTCGATCTGATGACTGAAGCGGTCCAGGGAACCCTGGGCCGGTTGCGCGTCGCTGGCGAACACCGGTGGGCTGAGGATGTACGCACCCAACAGGCGGCTGAGGGCGGCCAGGCTGTCGATGTGGGTGCGTTCATAGCCGTGGGTGGCGTCGCAGCCAAAGGCGAGCAGGGCGGTGCGGATGTCGTGGCCGGCGGTGACGGCTGAGTGGGCGTCGCTGAAGTAATAGCGAAACAGGTCGCGGCGGGCCGGCAGTTCGTTCTCCTTGGCCAGTTTCAGCAAGTGCCGCGACAGGTGATAGTCATAAGGGCCACCGGAATCCTGCATGGCCACGCTGACCGCATGTTCGCTCGAATGCTGGCCGGGTGCGACGGGCGCAATGTCGATGCCGACGAATTCACTGACGTCCCAAGGCAGCGCGGCCGCCGCACCACTGCCGGTTTCCTCGGTGATGGTGAACAGCGGGTGGCAATCGATCAGCAGCTCTTCGCCGCTGTCGACAATCGCCTTGAGCGCCGCCAGCAGTGCCGCAACCCCGGCCTTGTCGTCCAGGTGCCGGGCGCTGATGTGGCCGCTCTCGGTGAACTCGGGCAAGGGATCGAAGGCTACGTAATCGCCGATGCCCACCCCCAGGGTTTCACAATCGGCGCGGGTGGTGCAGTAGGCGTCCAGGCGCAGTTCGATGTGGTCCCAACTGATGGGCATTTCATCCACCGCGGTATTGAACGCGTGCCCGGACGCCATCAACGGCAGGACGCTGCCGCGAATCACCCCGGTGTCGGTAAACAGGCTGACCCGGCTGCCTTCGGCAAACCGGCTCGACCAGCAGCCCACCGGGGCCAGGATCAGGCGACCGTTGTCCTTGATGGCCCGCACGGAAGCGCCGATGGTGTCCAAGTGGGCCGACACGGCCCGGTCGGGGCTGCTTTTGCGACCTTTGAGGGTGGCGCGGATCGTGCCGCGCCGGGTCATTTCGAAAGGAATACCCAGTTCTTCGAGCCGCTCGGCAACGTAGCGCACGATGGTGTCGGTGAAGCCGGTAGGGCTGGGAATGGCGAGCATTTCCAGCAGGACTTTTTGCAGGTATTCGAGATTCGGTTCGGGAATTTTGCTGATCATGGAAACTCCTGATGGGTTGAGCACATCGATGGTTTCGATGAGAGTGTCCGACTGTTGAATGAGGGTGCCTGAACTGGCCTCATCGCGAGCAAGCTCGCTCCCACATGGGGTTTCTGGTGTTTACACATTTTGTGTTCACCGTAGGACCTCTGTGGGAGCGAGCTTGCTCGCGATGAGGGCTGTTCAGGCACTACACCTCTACTAGGCCACCGCCTGGCTATGGGGAAACAACAGATCCACAAAGCGTTCGGCGGTGGGCTGCGGTTCGTGGTTGGCCAGGCCGGCGCGTTCGTTGGCTTCGATGAACACGTACTCGGGTTGATCAGCCGCCGGCACCAGCAAGTCGAGGCCGACCATGGGAATGTCCAGTGCCCGCGCAGCGCGCACCGCCGCTTCGGCAAGCGTCGGATGAAGGATCCCGGTGACGTCCTCCAGGACACCGCCGGTATGCAGGTTCGCCGTCCGCCGTACGAACAGGTGTTTTCCGGCCGGCAGGACGCTGTCGTAGTCAAACCCCGCCGCGCTCAGCGTGCGCTGGGTCTCGGCGTCCATCGGGATCTTGCTTTCGCCGTCCGTGGCGGCTTGTCGGCGACGGCTCTGGGCTTCGATCAGCGCGCCGATGGTGTGCCGGCCATCGCCGATCACCTCCGCCGGACGGCGGATCGCCGCGGCCACCACTTCAAAGCCGATCACCAGGATCCGCAGGTCGAGCCCTTCATGAAAACTTTCCAACAACACCTGGCTGTCGAACTGCCGGGCCGCTTCGATGGCACTCTGCACATCCTCGATGGTGCGCAGATCCACCGCCACGCCTTGGCCCTGTTCACCGTCCAGGGGCTTGACCACCACTCGCTCGTGTTCATCGAGAAATGCCAGGTTGTCATCGGCATTGCCCGCCAGCTGTTGGGCCGGCAGGTTCAGGCCAGCGCTTTTCAGCGCCTTATGGGTCAGGCTTTTGTTCTGGCACAAAGTCATGCTGATGGCGCTGGTCAGGTCGCTCAAGGATTCGCGGCACCGCACCCGCCGGCTACCGTGAACCAAGGTGAATAACCCAGCCTCAGCGTCGTCCACCTGCACTTCGATGCCTCGACGATGGGCCTCCTCGACAATGATTCGCGCATACGGATTGAACGACGCCTCGGGCCCAGGCCCCAGGAACAGCGGCTGGTTAATGCCGTTCTTGCGCTTGATGGCGAAGGTCGACAAGTTGCGGAAACCGAGCTTGGCATAGAGGCTTTTCGCCAGGCGATTGTCGTGCAACACCGAGAGGTCGAGGTAACTCAGGCCACGGCTCATGAAATGCTCGACAAGGTGGCGCACCAGCACTTCGCCCACGCCGGGACGCGAACATTGCGGGTCCACGGCCAGGCACCAGAGGCTGCTGCCGTTTTCCGGATCGTTGAAGGCCTTCTGATGATTCAGACCCATGACGCTGCCGATCACCGCGCTGGTGTCGTCATCTTCAGCCAGCCAATACACCGGGCCGCCCGCATGACGCGGGGTCAGTCGTTGCGGATCGATGGGCAGCATGCCGCGAGCCTGGTAGAGCTGGTTGATGGCCTGCCAGTCTGCCTCGTTCTGGGCCCGGCGAATCCGAAAACCGCGAAACACCCGCGTGGCCTGGCGATAGTCGCTGAACCACAGGCGCAAGGTGTCGGAGGGGTCAAGGAACAGCTGCGCCGGTTCCAGCCCCAGCACTTGCTGGGGCGCGGCGACGTACAAGGCAATGTCCCGTTCGCCAGGCTGTTCGTTGAGCAGTTCCTGGGCCAGGCTCGCCGGGTCCGGGAACGTGTGGCCGATCAGCAGTCGGCCCCAGCCGCAATGCACCGCGATCGGGTCGGCGCCCAATTCGCTGCCGTCTTCGGCCAGGCGTGCCTGCAGGCGTTCATAGGAGGGCGCCTGGCCGCGCAGAAGGCGTTGGTTGTGAACGGTTGCATGAGGTTTCATCTATCAGATTCCTTGCTCGCTGAGCCACAGGTTCAGCGCCGCCAGTTGCCACAGCCGCGAGCCACGCAACGGGGTTAGTTGGCCGTTCGGGTCGGTCAGCAGGCGGTCGAGCATGGCCGGGTTGAACAGGCCGCGATCCTGGCTCGGATCCAGCAGCAGTTCGCGGACCCAGGCCAGGGTATTGCCTTCCAGGTGCTTGAGGCCCGGCACCGGGAAATAGCCTTTCTTACGGTCGATGACCTCGCTGGGGATCACCCGTCGGGCGGCTTCCTTGAGGACCTGCTTGCCGCCGTCGGGCAGCTTGAATTTCGCCGGGACTCGCGCCGAGAGCTCCACCAGCCGATAGTCGAGGAACGGCGTACGGGCTTCCAGGCCCCAGGCCATGGTCATGTTGTCGACGCGCTTGACCGGGTCGTCCACCAGCATCACCGTGCTGTCCAGGCGCAGCGCCTTGTCCACGGCGGCATCGGCCCCCGGTTGGGCGAAGTGCTCCTTGACGAAGTCTCCGGCGGCGTCGTTGGCCGTCAGCCATTTGGGCTGCACGGTGGCGGCATATTCTTCGTAGCTGCGGTCAAAGAAGGCGTCGCGATAGGCCGCATAGGGATCGCTGGCGCCGTCTACCTGCGGGTACCAGTGGTAGCCGGCAAACAGCTCGTCGGCGCCCTGGCCGCTTTGCACCACTTTGCAGTGCTTGGCCACTTCCCGGGACAACAGGTAGAAGGCGATGCAGTCGTGGCTGACCATCGGCTCGCTCATGGCACGGAAGGCCGCCGGTAACTGCTCGATGATCTCTTTTTCGTCGATGCGCAACTGGTGATGGCGGGTGCCGTAATGCTTGGCGATCAGGTCCGAATACTGGAACTCGTCGCCGCGTTCGCCGCCGGCATCCTGGAAACCGATGGAAAAGGTCGACAGGTCTTCCACGCCGACTTCCCGCAACAGCCCCACCAACATGCTCGAATCCACACCGCCGGACAGCAGCACACCCACATCCACAGCGGCGCGCTGGCGAATGGCGACCGCTTCCCGAGTACTGTCGAGCACGCGGTCGACCCAGTCTTCCAGGTTGAGATTCTGTTCGTCGGCCCGTGGGCCGTAGGGCAGGGTCCACCAGGTTTTCTGCTCGGTGGTGCCGTCGGCTTCGATCCGCATCCAGGTGGCGGGCGGCAATTTTTCAACGCCGGCCAGCAAGGTGCGGGGCGCCGGGACCACCGCATGGAAATTCAGGTAGTGATTGAGGGCCACCGGGTCGAGCATCGGGCTGATGTCACCGCCCTTGAGCAGCGCCGGCAACGCCGAGGCGAAGCGCAAGCGCTGGCCGGTACGCGACAGGTACAGCGGCTTGACGCCGAGGCGGTCGCGGGCGATGAACAACCGCTTGGCATCGCGTTCCCAGATGGCGAAGGCGAACATGCCGTTGAGCTTGGGCAACAGCGCTTCGCCCCAGGCGTGGTAGCCCTTGAGCAGCACTTCGGTGTCGCCACCGGAATAGAAGGCGTAGCCCAGGCCTTCGAGCTCGGCGCGCAATTCCGGGTAGTTGTAGATCGCGCCGTTGAAGGCCAAGGACAGGCCCAACTGATTGTCGACCATGGGCTGGGCCGAACCGTCGGACAGGTCCATGATTTTCAGGCGCCGATGGCCTAGGGCAATCGGGCCCTGGCTATGAAAACCCCACGCGTCAGGGCCGCGAGGGGCCAAGTGATGGGTAATTCGCTCTACGGCCGCAAGGTCCGCAGGTTGTTGATCGAAACGTAACTCTCCAGCTAATCCGCACATAAGTCCTTACCGGTTTTTCCGTTGGGGAGGGGTCAAGCTGCACGCGCCGAAATGGCGGGTACCCTGAAACTGACCGAGGGGATTGCTGTGAGTTTTAGATCGATGCGTTATAAGCAGGCGGGTGGGGTTGGGTTGAATGTTGCGCGGCCCCTTGTGGGAGCGAGCTTGCTCGCGATAGCGGAGGATCAGTTGGCCTCTGAGTTGACTGACACACTGCTATCGCGAGCAAGCTCGCTCCCACAGGGTTTGTGACATGTCTTAAGACAGTCGGTGCTAAGCCTTCCCCCGAATCAACCCCCGCAATGCAAACCGGTTCGGATGGCAAGCCTCGGCCACGCTTCGGGGCAGTGGCAGGGGTTCGTTGTCCATCCAGGCGGCGATCAGCTCTCCCGACAGTGGCGCGGTGATCAGGCCCCGGGAGCCGTGGCCGCTGTTGACGTACAGGCCATCGAGCCACGGGCAGGGGCTGTCTGGTACTTGGCGAGCGTCCTTGCGCAGGGCCGAATACGCTTCGATGAATGCCTGGCTGTCAGCCAACGGGCCGACAATCGGCAGGTAGTCCGGACTGGTGCAACGGAACGCCGCTCGGCCTTCGAGGTGTTGCGGATCCAGGGCGCTGGCGTTGAAGCGATCCACCAGGTCCAGGGAGATTTCTTCGAGCATCTGCAGATTGCCGGCGTGCTCGGCGGCGGTAGGGGTCAGGTCGTCGCTCTTGAAGTCGAAACTGGCGCCCAGGGTATGTTCGCCCAGTCGCGGCGGGGCCACGTAGCCTTCGGCGCACACCACGGTCGCCAGGTCCTGGCTGCGGACGGTCTGCGGCAGGCGGGTGATCTGCCCGCGAATGCGCTTGAGTGGCAAGTCGGCGGCGGGTTCGAAACGTTTGATCTCGGCGGCACTGGCAAGGATGACCACGGGCGCGCTGGCCAGGCAACGTTCGCCGTCCCAGGCCTGCCACTGGCCGTCGACTCGGCGCAGTTGCAGCACTTCATGATGGGGCTGCACGTCAATCGCCGGCCCCGAGGCCTGCCAGCGACACAGCGCCGGGGGATGGACCCAGCCGCCTTCGGGATAAAACAAACCGCCACAGGCCAGGCCGATGCCGGCCCGTGACTCGGCCTGTGGCTGATCAAGCGAATGCAGCAAGTCTTCTGGGAACGCCTCGGCCAGTTGCGCCTGGCGCTCGGCTTCCTTGGGGGTGAAGGCCAGTTGCAAGACGCCGCAAGCGTCCCAGTCAACGCCGCGCTGCAGATGCTCCAGCACGCGCCGGGTGTAGCCGAAACCGCTGAGGATCATCTGCGACAACGCCGTACCGTGGGCAGAAAGCTTGAGGTACAGCACGCCCTGGGGGTTGCCGGAGGCTTCCTCGGCCAACCCGGCGTGACGCTCCAGCAGCGTCACCTGCCAACCCCGTGCGGCGAGGCTGGCGGCGCTGGCACAACCGGCCAGGCCACCGCCGATCACCAGTGCCCGGCGCTCGCCGGTGAACGGAGCGGGGCGCGCGTACCAGGGTTTCGCCGTAAGCGCCGCTGGCACCTGCTCCGGCCAGCCGAGAAATACACCGCGCAGGATTTCCCATTTGTGGCCGATGCCCGGCGTGCGCTTCATCTTGAAGCCCGCCGCGTTCAACAACCGCCGCACCCAACCGGTACTGGTAAAGGTGCTGAGGGTCGCGCCGGGCGCCGCCAGCCGTGCCAGCTCGGCGAACAGCTCGGCGGTCCACATGTCGGGGTTCCTGGCCGGCGCAAAACCGTCCAGGAACCAGGCATCGATTTGCCCATCCAGCTGCGGCAACTGCTCCAGGGCGTCACCGATCAACAAGGTCAGCGTCACTCGCCCATCCGCCAACGTCAGACGCTGGAAACCCTGGTGGATCGCGACGTACTGCTCAAGCAATTGATCAGCCTGAAGTGCCAGCTGCGGCCACAGGGCCAAGGCCCGGCGCAGGTCTTGCGGGCTCAAGGGGTATTTCTCGACACTGACAAAATGCAGCCGCGCCCGGGTCGGTGCGCACTGTTCGAACAACTGCCAGGCGCAGAGGAAGTTCAAGCCGGTGCCGAACCCGGTTTCACCGATCACCAGCCGCCCGTCCTCCGGCAGCGCAGCGAAGCGCTCGGCCAGGTTGTTCTGCTCAAGGAACACGTAACGGGTTTCCTCCAGGCCCGACTGGTCGGAAAAATACACGTCGTCGAACTCCCGCGAACGCGGGCGACCCTGATCATCCCAGTCAAGTTGGGCGTGGTGCTGTAAGGGCGTCATGGCAGGCTCGGTCGAAACAAGGTGGCCATTCTAGCCGATCAGTCTCCGGTTGCTTGACCCATCGCAACAGAGCGCTGTTCTTGATGGAATCTGCTGCCCCGGGCCGCGTCCAATCCGCTAGTCTTGCCCCATTCCTGGAAGGAGCTGCCCATGTTCGAATCCGCTGAAATCGGTCACGTCATCGATAAAGACACCTTTGAGGCCGAAGTGCCGGCACTGCGTGAAGCGCTGCTCGAGGCCCAATTCGAATTGAAGCAGCAGGGGCGTTTCCCGGTCATCGTGCTGATCAATGGTGTTGAAGGCGCGGGCAAGGGCGAGACGGTGAAGTTGCTTAACGAATGGATGGACCCGCGGCTGATCGAAGTCCGCACGTTCGACCAGCAGACCGACGAGGAACTGGCGCGACCTCCGGCCTGGCGCTACTGGCGGATGCTGCCGGCCAAGGGACGCATGGGGATTTTCTTCGGCAACTGGTACAGCCAGATGCTGCAAGGGCGCGTGCATGGGGTGATCAAGGACCCGCGCCTGGATCAGGCAATCAATGCTGCCGAGCGTCTGGAAAAAATGCTCTGCGATGAAGGTGCGCTGATCTTCAAGTTCTGGTTTCACCTGTCCAAGAAGCAGATGAAAGCCCGGCTCAAGGGGCTCAAGGACGATCCATTGCATAGCTGGCGCATCAGCCCGCTGGATTGGCAGCAGTCCCAGACCTACGACAAGTTCGTCAAATACGGTGAGCGGGTGTTGCGCCGTACCAGTCGTGATTACGCGTCGTGGCATGTGATCGAAGGTGTGGACACCTGTTATCGCAGCCTCACGGTCGGGAGGATTTTGCTCGAAGGGTTGCGTCAGGCCCTCGATCGGCCGAAGGTCACGCCAGAAAAAGTCAACGTGGCGCCACTGCCGCCTCTGGATAACCAGATCACCCTGATCGACAGCCTGGACATGACCCTGCGCCTGGACAAAGCCGATTACGAGGACCAACTGATTACCGAGCAGGCGCGGTTCGCCGGTTTGCTGCGGGACAAGCGCATGCGCCGCCATGCCCTGGTGGCCGTGTTCGAAGGCAACGATGCGGCGGGCAAGGGCGGCGCAATCCGGCGGGTCGCGGCGGCCCTCGACCCGCGCCAATACAGCATCGTGCCGATTGCCGCGCCCACCGAAGAAGAGCGCGCCCATCCCTACATGTGGCGGTTCTGGCGACACATTCCGGCGCGAGGCAAGTTCACCGTGTTCGACCGCTCCTGGTATGGCCGGGTGCTGGTGGAGCGGGTCGAAGGGTTCTGCAGCCGGGCCGACTGGCTGCGGGCCTACGGCGAAATCAACGATTTCGAGGAGCAGATTGCCGACGCTGGCGTGGTGGTGGTCAAGTTCTGGCTGGCCATCGATAAGGAGACTCAGTTGCAGCGCTTCCAGGAACGCGAGGAGATCCCGTTCAAGCGCTTCAAGATCACTGAAGACGATTGGCGCAATCGCGATAAATGGGAAGCGTACCGTGCGGCAGTGTGCGACATGGTGGATCGCACCAGCACCGAGATTTCTCCCTGGACGTTGGTGGAGGCCAATGACAAGCGCTGGGCTCGGGTCAAGGTCTTGCGCACCCTCAACCAGGCCCTGGAAGCGGCGTTCGAGCGCGCCGACAAACACGCTGGGAAATCGAAGAAGGGCAAGAAGTAGACCGATGATTGCGCATACGCGAGGTGAATGATTGTCGCGGTTGGTTATAGGGTGGACCTATGCTGGGCCCACTTCCTACCGACAACAATAATGAGGTGCAGCCATGCGTGAAGTGGTGATCGTCGACAGCGTACGGACTGGCTTGGCCAAGTCGTTTCGCGGCAAGTTCAACATGACTCGTCCGGACGACATGGCGGCCCATTGTGTCGATGCCTTGTTGGCACGCAATGACATCGACCCGGCCAGCGTCGAGGATTGCATCGTCGGTGCCGGCTCCAACGAAGGTGCCCAGGGCTTCAACATCGGCCGCAACGTGGCGGTGCTCTCGCAACTCGGCATCGGCACCGCCGGCATGACCCTCAACCGCTTCTGCTCCTCGGGCCTGCAAGCCATCGCCATCGCGGCCAACCAGATCGCTTCCGGCTGCAGCGACATCATCGTTGCCGGCGGTGTGGAATCCATCAGCCTGACGATGAAAAGCGTCAACACCGACAACCTGATCAACCCACTGCTCAAGGAGCAGGTGCCCGGGATTTACTTCCCCATGGGCCAGACGGCCGAGATCGTTGCTCGTCGCTATCAGGTCAGCCGCGAAGAGCAGGACCGCTACGCCTTGCAGAGCCAGCAACGCACTGCCCAGGCCCAGGCGGCCGGGCTGTTCGATGACGAAATCGTGCCGATGAAGGTCAAGTACCGCGTCGAGGACAAGAACACTGGCGCGGTGCAGATCCTCGATGGCGTGGTGGATCGCGACGATTGCAACCGTCCGGACACCAGCTACGAAAGCCTGGCGGGCTTGAAGCCGGTGTTCGCCGAAGACGGTTCGGTGACGGCGGGCAACTCGTCACAGTTGTCCGATGGCGCCTCGATGACCCTGGTGATGAGCCTGGAAAAAGCCCTGGCCCTGGGACTCAAGCCCAAGGCGTTTTTCCGTGGTTTTACCGTGGCCGGTTGCGCGCCGGACGAGATGGGCATCGGTCCGGTGTTCTCAGTGCCGAAGCTGCTCAAGGCCAAAGGCTTGCAGATCGCGGATATCGATTTGTGGGAACTCAACGAGGCCTTCGCTTCCCAGTGCCTGTACAGCCGTAACCGATTGGAAATCGATAACGAGAAATACAACGTCAACGGCGGCTCGATTGCCATCGGCCATCCGTTCGGCATGACGGGTTCGCGGCAAGTGGGGCATCTGGTGCGCGAGCTGCAACGGCGGCAACTGCGCTACGGCATTGTGACCATGTGCGTGGGCGGCGGGATGGGGGCGACGGGGTTGTTCGAGGCGGTTAGATAACCGCTTATCAGTGGGTTTTGGTTGGCCCGGGGGGCAGGGTGGACTTGTGTGGCGAGGGAGCTTGCTCCCGCTCGGCTGCGAAGCAGTCGTCGCTTGCAGAGGACCGCTTCGCGGTCCAGCGGGAGCAAGCTCCCTCGCCACATTTGAATGGTGTGTCTAGCTGGCAATCTGGTCCGACGGCAGCATCCGCTGGATATACGCCTCTACCGCCTGTAACGCCGCCTCGCGGTTGGCGAACGGGCCTTCCTGGGTGCCTTCCCGAGTGTCGAAGTAAAATTCGCCGTTCACCCGACAGATCCGATCACTGCGAAAGATAGTCGTGGGGGCAGGATCCTGGGCGCGTTTGCCAAGCATGAGGGGCTCCAAAAGATCGGCTGATTCAGGTTGAAGCAAGTTTAGGTGGTGCCGCCGATTCATGCTTGGCCAGCCGATGGCCGGCAATGTGCCATGTCTGCACTTGATGATTAATCCCCAACTGTTCCTGTGTCGCTCGGCGATCCGTGTCTAGAATGGCGGTTCTTTGTCTTGGGCTTCGAGGGTTGCATGCACATATCGTCCGGTCGCTGGGTCTATGGTCTGTTCCTGGCCCTGCTGACCGCTTTGCTGTGGGGCATCCTGCCGATCAAGCTCAAGCAAGTGTTGCAAGTGATGGACCCGGTCACCGTGACCTGGTTTCGCTTGCTGGTGTCCGGGGGCTTGCTGTTCATCTACCTGGCGGCGACCCGACGCCTGCCCAGCCGCAAGGTGCTCGGCCCCCGTGGTGGCTGGCTGGTGGCGATGGCGGTGCTCGGGTTGGTGGGCAATTACGTGCTGTACCTGATGGGCCTGAATCGCTTGAGCCCCGGTACGGCGCAGCTGGTGGTGCAGATGGGGCCGATCATGTTGCTGGTCGCCAGCCTGTTTGTGTTCAAGGAGCGGTTCAGCGTGGGACAGGGCATCGGCCTGGCAGTGCTGCTGATCGGCTTTACGCTATTTTTCAACCAGCGCCTCGGCGAGCTGTTGACCTCCCTGAGCGACTACACCGCCGGGGTCTTGATGATATTGCTGGCCTCCACGGTCTGGACGTTCTACGCCCTGGGCCAGAAGCAACTGTTGACGGTGTGGAATTCGTTGCAGGTGATGATGGTGATCTACCTGTTCTGTGCGTTGCTGCTCACCCCCTGGGCGCACCCGTTGGAAGCATTGCAATTGAGCCCCCTGCAGGGCTGGTTGTTGCTCGCCTGCTGCCTCAACACCCTGATTGCCTACGGCGCATTTGCCGAGGCGCTGGCCCATTGGGAAGCCTCGCGGGTCAGCGCGACCCTGGCGATCACGCCACTGGTGACCTTTGCTGCGGTGGCGCTGGCTGCCTGGTGGTGGCCTGACTACGTTCATGCCGAGCAGATCAATCTGCTGGGGTATGGCGGGGCGGTGCTGGTGGTATTGGGGTCGGCGCTGGTAGCGCTGGGGCCTTCGCTGATGGCCGGGCTCAGGGCTCGGCGCGAGCGGATGGCGGTAGGGCGTTAAGCGGACAACGGATCGTGCGACCGACACAAAATTAATGTGGGAGCGAGCTTGCTCGCGATGGCGGCGTGGCGTCGATGGAGATGTCGATTCGACTGGCCCTATCGCGAGCAAGCTCGCTCCCACATTGGATTTTCAGTGGACGTAAATTTTGCGTCCGACACACATTCGCTGAGGGTAGCCAATCATCAGCCCTGGCTACCCGCCTCCAGCATATTCTCCGGCCTTACCCAGGCATCGAACTCTTCATCGGTCAGATACCCCAACTGCAACGCCGCCTCGCGCAGGGTCAGCCCTTCGCCGTAGGCTTTCTTGGCGATCTCGGCGGACTTGTCGTAGCCAATGTGCGGGTTCAGCGCGGTCACCAGCATCAATCCGCGCTCAAGATGCGCAGCCATCTGCTCGGCATCCGGCTCGAGCCCGGCGATGCAGTGCTGTTGGAAGTTGCTGCAACCATCGGCCAGCAGGCGGATCGATTGCAGCAGGTTGTGGATGATCACCGGTTTGAACACGTTCAGCTGCAAATGGCCCTGGCTGGCGGCGAAACCGATGGTCACGTCGTTGCCCATGACCTGGCAGGCCAGCATCGACAAGGCTTCGCACTGGGTCGGGTTGACCTTGCCGGGCATGATCGAACTGCCCGGTTCATTGGCCGGCAATTTCACCTCGGCGAACCCGGCCCGTGGCCCGGAGCCCAGCAGGCGCAGGTCGTTGGCGATCTTCATCAGGGTCACGGCGAGGGTTTTCAGCGCGCCGGACAGGGCGGTCAGGGGTTCATGGCCGGCCAGCGCCGCGAACTTGTTCGGCGCGGTGACGAACGGCAGTCCGGAGAGAGCCGCCAATTCGGCAGCAATGGCTTCGCCAAAGCCGTGGGGTGAATTGAGCCCGGTGCCCACCGCCGTGCCGCCCTGGGCCAGTTCGCAGACCGCTGGCAGCGCGGCGCGAATGGCCCGTTCGGCGTAATCGAGCTGGGCAATGAAGGCCGACAGTTCCTGGCCAAACGTGATCGGCGTGGCATCCATCATGTGGGTGCGACCGGTCTTGACCAGCTTCATGTGGCGCGCCGCCAGCTCCGCCAGCCCGCCGGACAGCTCGGCGATGGCTGGCAGCAACTGCTGCTGGACGGCCTGCACCGCGGCGATGTGCATGGCGGTGGGGAAGCAGTCATTGGAGCTCTGGGAGCGGTTGACGTGGTCGTTGGGGTGCACCGGGCTCTTGCCGCCGCGCGGGTTGCCCGCCAGTTCGTTGGCGCGTCCGGCAATGACTTCGTTGACGTTCATGTTGCTCTGGGTGCCGCTGCCGGTCTGCCAGACCACCAGCGGAAACTGGTCGTCATGCTGGCCGTGCAGCACTTCGTCGGCGGCCTGTTCGATCAGGCGGGCGATGTCGGCGGGCAAGTCGCCATTGCGGTCGTTGACCCGCGCGGCGGCTTTCTTGATCAGCGCCAGGGCATGCAGCACCGACAGCGGCATGCGTTCGCTGCCAATGGCAAAGTTGATCAGGGAGCGCTGTGTCTGGGCGCCCCAGTAGGCGTCATCCGGGACTTCAACCTGGCCAAGGCTGTCGGTTTCGATACGGCTCATCGGGTCAAACTCCTGTAGGGCTGAATGCGCAGTTTAGGCCCTGCTGGGCGGCGCCGGTTCCCTCAATCTAGGGGCGGGCGGTTCGGCCCGTCAATCGGACCCGGCAAGCATCGGGGTTGAGCCCCGGCGTTTTTTAGGCGCAGAATGGTCGCCCTTGGGGTTTTACCTCGCATTTAATGAAAGGAAACTCGATGACCCGTCTTCGTGCCATCTGTACCGCAGTTGCTCTGGTGTGTGCCAGCGGCCCTGTTCTTGCCGATACCGCCAGCCACAACGCCAGTGCCGAAGCGTTCCTGACCCTGGCCCATGCCGACAAGCTGGGTACCCCGGTCTACATGCAAGTGCAGCAAATGTTTGCCCAGCGCTTTGAACAGACCAAAGCCCCAGAGTCGAAAAAAGCCACCCTGGAAACCTACCAGGCCAAGGCCAATGCCGCGCTGGACCAGGCCATCGGTTGGAACAAGCTCAAGCCGGACATGGTCAAGCTCTACACCAGCAACTTCAGCGAGTCGGAGCTCAAGGACCTGGTGGCCTTCTACCGCTCGCCATTGGGCAAGAAAGTCCTGGAAAAAATGCCGCAGCTGACCCAGCAGTCGGCCCAACTGACCCAGGCCAAGCTTGAAAGCGCGGTGCCGGTGGTCAACAAGCTGCTGGAGGACATGACCGCCGAGCTTGAGCCAAAAGCCGCCGCCCCTGCCAAGAAAAAGCCGTAAGCGGAGCCTGGTATGAGCATGCAACAACGCATCGAATCGACGCTCGGGCTGTTGCAGCCCGAGCACCTGCAGGTGCTGGATGAAAGCCACATGCACAGTCGTGGGCTACAGACCCACTTCAAGGCCGTGGTGGTCAGCCGGCAGTTCGAGGGACTCAATCGCGTCAAGCGTCACCAGAAGGTCTACGGCACGCTGGGCGAGCTGATGGGCGAATTCCATGCGTTGGCGCTGCACACCTACACCCCTGAAGAATGGGCACAGATCGACACCGCCCCGGCTTCGCCGACCTGTGCTGGGGGTAGCAAGCACTGATCTGTGGCGAGGGAGCTTGCTCCCGCTGGACCGCGAAGCGGTCCCCTGGGAACTGATCCAGGCGACGGCTTCGCCGTCGAGCGGGAGCAAGCTCCCTCGCCACAATTGATCCAGCCCCCAAGGAGTGTGCAGCTCCTAAAGCCTCAGTGTATTTGCTAGAATCCGCAACGCGCCGCTCATCCGGCGCGTTTTTTTTCGCATCCGGTTCACCCTTTACGAGGGTAGCCACCTGGAGAAACACCCATGACACAACCCATTGTCGTGGCGGCACTGTATAAGTTCGTCACCCTGGAAGATTACGTCGAGCTGCGCGAGCCATTGCTCAAGGCCATGCTCGACAACGGCGTCAAAGGCACGCTGCTGATTGCCGAAGAAGGCATCAACGGCACCGTCTCCGGCACCCGCGAAGGCATCGACGGCCTGCTGGCCTGGCTCAAGAACGATCCGCGCATGCTCGACATCGACCACAAAGAGTCGTACTGCGACGAGCAGCCGTTCTACCGCACCAAGGTCAAGCTCAAGAAAGAAATCGTCACCCTTGGCGTTGACGGCGTAGACCCGAACAAACAAGTCGGCACTTACGTTGAGCCGCAGGACTGGAATGCGCTGATCAGCGATCCGGAAGTGCTGTTGATCGACACCCGTAACGATTACGAAGTGTCCATCGGCACCTTCGAAGGCGCGATCGACCCCAAGACCACCAGCTTTCGCGAGTTCCCCGACTACATCAAGGCCAACTTCGACCCGGCCCGGCATAAGAAAGTCGCGATGTTCTGCACCGGCGGCATTCGCTGTGAAAAAGCTTCCAGCTACATGCTCGGCCAGGGTTTCGACGAGGTCTATCACCTCAAGGGCGGCATCCTGAAATACCTCGAGGAGGTGCCTCAGGAAGAAACCAAATGGCGCGGCGACTGCTTCGTATTCGATAACCGCGTGACCGTTCGCCATGACCTCAGCGAAGGGGACTACGATCAATGCCATGCCTGTCGTACACCGGTCAGCGTGGAAGACCGTGCTTCGGAGCATTATGTGCCGGGCATCAGTTGCCCTCATTGTTGGGATAAGCTGAGCGAGAAGACCCGCCGCAGCGCCATCGACCGGCAAAAGCAGATCGAATTGGCCAAGGCCCGCAACATGCCGCATCCAATCGGTTACAACTACAAGCAGTCACCTTCCGAGGCTTGAACCATGACGCCACGCCTGCTCTATGTGATGGACCCGATGTGTTCCTGGTGCTGGGGCTTCGCGCCGGTGGCCGAGACACTGGTCGAGCAGGCGCAGGCCGCCGGTGTGGAGTTGCACCTGGTGGTGGGCGGTTTGCGCACCGGCAGCGGTTCGGCCCTGGAGCCGACCACCCGGCGCTATATCCTGGAGCACTGGCAGGCCGTCACCGAAGCGACCGGCCAGCCGTTCAAGCTTGAAGGTGCGTTGCCGGACGGTTTTGTCTACGACACCGAACCGGCCTGCCGGGCCGTGGTGACAGCCCGCAGCCTGGCGCCTGACCTGGCGTGGAAGCTGGTGAAGCTGATCCAGCAGGCTTTTTATGTGCAAGGCCGCGACGTGACCCTCGCCAGCGTCCTGGTGGAGCTGGCCGAACAGGCCGGGCTGCCGCGCATCGAGTTCGCCGCGGCATTCGACCGCGCCGACCAGCATGCGGCCACCGCTGCGGATTTCACCTGGGTGCAGGACCTGGGCATTGCAGGGTTTCCCACGTTGCTGGCCGAACGTGACGGCCAGTTGGCCTTGCTCACTAACGGTTATCAACCCCTGAGCCAATTGTCTCCATTGCTGGGTCGCTGGCTGGAGCGCGCGGCCTGTGCCTGACCTGTCGGATGATGCAGCGGCCACGCGGCGCATCGATCGGTTGAGCTGGGCAGAAATCCGAAGGCTCGCCCTCAAACATAAAAAAGCCCTGTGGATCGCCAACGGCGTCGCCGTTCTGGCGACGCTGTGCAGCGTGCCGATCCCGTTGCTGTTGCCGCTGCTGGTGGACGAAGTGCTGCTGGGGCACGGCGATGCGGCCTTGAAAGTCATGAACCAGGCCTTGCCGACGGAATGGCAGCGGGCGGCCGGCTATATCGGGCTGATGCTGCTGGTGACCTTGGGCCTGCGGTGCGGCGCGTTGCTGTTCAACGTGTTGCAGGCACGATTGTTCGCCCGGCTGGCCAAGGACATCGTCTATCGCATTCGTATCCGGTTGATCGAGCGTCTCAAGCGTATTTCCCTGGGCGAGTATGAAAGCTTGGGCAGCGGCACCGTAGCGGCCCATCTGGTCACGGACCTCGACACCCTCGACAAATTCATCGGCGAAACCCTCAGCCGTTTCCTCGTGGCGATGCTGACCCTGGTCGGTACCGCTGGGATTCTGGTGTGGATGCACTGGGAGCTGGCGTTGCTGATCCTGTTGTTCAACCCGCTGGTGATCTACGCCACGGTGCAGTTGGGCAAGCGGGTCAAGCACCTCAAGAAGCTGGAAAACGACAGCACTTCGCGCTTCACCCAGGCCCTGACCGAAACCCTCGACGCCATCCAGGAAGTGCGCGCCGGTAACCGCCAGGGTTATTTCCTCGGCCGTTTGGGAGGGCGAGCCAAGGAAGTACGTGATTACGCGGTGAACTCCCAGTGGAAGACCGACGCCTCGAACCGCGCCAGTGGGTTGCTGTTCCAGTTCGGCATCGATATTTTTCGCGCGGCGGCCATGCTCACCGTGGTGTTTTCCGACCTCTCCATCGGCCAGATGCTGGCGGTATTCAGCTACCTCTGGTTCATGATCGGTCCGGTGGAGCAACTGCTCAACTTGCAATACGCCTTTTATGCCGCTGGCGGTGCGCTGTCGCGGATCAACGAGTTGCTGGCCCGTGCCGACGAACCTCAATACGCTGGCGGTGTAGATCCGTTCAAAGGGCGCGATACCGTGGGTATCGATATTCAAGGCCTGAGCTTCGGTTATGGCGAGGACCTGGTGCTCGACCAGTTGAACCTGTCCATCTCGCCGGGAGAAAAGGTTGCCATCGTCGGGGCCAGTGGCGGCGGCAAGAGCACCCTGGTGCAGCTGCTGCTGGGGCTGTACACGCCGCATTCGGGGAGCATCCGATTCGGCGGCGCCACGCAGCAGGAGATTGGCCTGGAAACCATCCGCGAGAACGTCGCGGTGGTGCTGCAACACCCGGCGCTGTTCAACGACACGGTGCGGGCCAACCTCGCCATGGGCCGTGAGTGCAGTGACGAGGCCTGCTGGCGGGCGTTGGAGATTGCCCAGCTCGATGCGACCGTGCGGGCATTGCCCCAAGGGTTGGCGAGCGTCGTCGGACGTTCCGGGGTGCGCCTGTCGGGCGGGCAGCGTCAACGGCTGGCCATCGCCCGCATGGTTTTGGCCGACCCACGGGTGGTGATTCTCGATGAGGCCACCTCGGCATTGGATGCCGCCACTGAATACAATCTCCATCAGGCGCTGGCGCGGTTCTTGAGCGGGCGTACCACGCTGATCATCGCCCACCGGTTGTCGGCCGTGAAACAGGCTGATCGGGTGCTGGTATTTGACGGCGGCCAGATCGCTGAAGACGGTGACCATTTACAGCTGATTGCCGAGGGTGGCTTGTACGCCCGACTCTATGGTCACTTGCAACAAATACAGCAACCTTGAGTTTCTTGAGCTTTTCTGCGCTTAGTATCTGAAAAAACTCAAGGAAACTCCTCGACTTCCTCCGAATTTCAAGCCAAAGCCTGTCGTTCCTTCATCCGGTCATTCGAAGGATCGAAAACTAGCCTAGGCTGTGGAGTCAGGAGCGGGATTCTCGCGGGTGTTTATCCGGCAGTACCTGTGCAAGGGACCTCATGAAGCAAAAGCAGACTCTCGGAACGCCACGGCTGCTGGGCATCGTCTGGCCCTTTATTGCCGTTGTGTTATTTCAAGCCTTGCTTGGAGGCGTCAGCCTTTATGTATTGTCTGCGGTGCGCGGCTATGTGGCGGGAGAAAGCCTCTGGTCCAAGGGGCAGAAAGACGCCATCTACTATCTCAATCTCTATGCCGACAACCGTGAAGAGGCGATTTTCCGCAAGTACCAGCGAGCCATCGCCGTACCCGAGGGCGGCCATGAGCTGCGGGTGGCGCTCGACCGTGAGCCGCCGGACCTGGGCGCGGCAAGGGCCGGCATCCTCAAAGGCGGCAACCACCCGGACGACGTGTCCAGCCTGATCTGGCTTTATTTGAATTTCCGTCACTTCAGTTACCTGGAAGAGGCCATCGACCTCTGGACGTTGGGTGACGGTTATCTGATCGCGTTGGATGACGTCGCCCGGCAGATGCGCGCCAGCATTGCCGCAGGCGAGGCGTCGGAGAGCGACATCCGTGGCTGGAAGGCCCAGATCTATGCGATCAACGATTCCGTGACCCCGGCCGCCAAGGCTTTCAGCGATGCGCTGGGCGAGGGGTCGCGCTTTATCCTGCGGCTGTTACTGGTGACCAACTTCGCCACGGCCCTTGGATTGATTGTCCTGGCACTATTGCGTACCCATAAATTGCTGGCCCAGCGGCAGGTCTTCGCCAACGCGCTGCAACTGGAGAAGGAGCGTGCGCAGATCACCCTGCAGTCCATCGGCGACGGGGTGATCACCACCGACGTCGAAGGCGCCATTGCCTACATGAATCCTGCTGCCGAAGCGATGACCCACTGGAAAGCCGAGCACGCGACGGGACTGCCCTTGGCTGCACTGTTCAACCTGCTCGACGACAACGCACAGGCCGAGGGCCTGACCCTGATCGAGCACATTCTCAGCGGTCGGCTCAGCGGCGCCAGCGAGCATTCCAAGTTGATCCAGCGCCTGGACGGCAGCACGGTGTCGGTCACCCTGGTGGGGGCGCCGATCCGTCATGCCGGCAAGGTCAGCGGCGCCGTACTGGTATTGCATGACATGACCCAGGAACGCCAATACATCGCCAACCTGTCGTGGCAGGCCACCCATGACGCGTTGACTGGCCTGGCGAACCGCAGGGAGTTCGAGTATCGCCTCGAGCAGGCCTTGCATAACCTCACCCGCCAGGTCGGGCGCCATGCCTTGATGTTTCTCGACCTGGATCAGTTCAAATTGGTCAACGACACCTGCGGCCACGCGGCGGGCGACGAGTTGTTGCGGCACATCTGCGCCTTGTTGCAATCGGGCCTGCGGGAAAACGACACCCTGGCCCGCCTGGGCGGCGATGAGTTTGGCATTCTGCTGGAGAACTGTTCGCCGGAGGCGGCGGAAAAAATCGCCGAAGGGCTGCGCCAGACGGTGCAGAACCTGCATTTTGTCTGGAAGGGCCGGCCGTTCGTCACCACCGTGAGCATCGGCCTGGTGCACGTCGCCCAGAGCCCGACCACCCTGGAGGCGTCCTTGCGCGCCGCCGACATGGCCTGCTACATGGCCAAGGAAAAGGGCCGCAATCGAGTCCAGGTCTATCACGCCGACGACTCGGAGTTGTCTCTGCGCTTTGGTGAGATGGCCTGGGTCCAGCGCCTGCACATGGCGCTGGAGGAAAACCGTTTCTGTCTCTACGCCCAGGAAATCGCTGCGCTGGGCCCGGGCGACAATGGTGGCGGGCATATCGAGATCCTGCTGCGCCTGCATGACGAAGCCGGACGGATGATCCTGCCGGACAGTTTCATTCCCGCGGCAGAACGCTATGGGCTGATGACCTCCCTGGATCGCTGGGTGGTGGAAAACGTCTTCAAGATTATCCGCCAGTGCCTGAACGAGTCGCGAGACGCACCCATGGCCATGTGTGCGATTAATCTGTCAGGTACTACTATAGGAGATCAGGCGTTCCTCGAGTTCCTGCGTAAACAGTTCGTGGCTTACTCGATTCCGCCGGAAATGATTTGTTTTGAAATTACCGAAACCAGCGCGATTTCAAATCTGGGTAGCGCCATCCGCTTTATCAATGAACTCAAGACCTTGGGCTGCTATTTCTCGCTGGATGACTTTTGCGCCGGAATGTCTTCATTCGCCTACCTGAAACATTTACCTGTAGACTTCTTGAAGATCGACGGGAGTTTCGTAAAGGATATGCTGGACGACCCGATTAACCGTGCAATGGTCGAAGTGATCAATCATATCGGCCACGTCATGGGTAAGCGCACCATTGCCGAGTTTGTTGAGACCGCCCAGATCGAGCAGGCCTTGCTGGAGATTGGCGTGGATTACGCTCAAGGGTATGTGATTGAACGCCCGCAATTGTTTACCTGTGACACGTTGCAATGTCGGCCGGCCCGGCCCCGGCCGTTGTTATTCAAGGCCCCCGGCACGTTCCGCTGAACCTCTTTGTTGATCCGGAAAATCACAATCAAAAGGAGCCCGACAGTGATCGACACATTCAACCGAACAGGCCCGCTCATGGACCCCACGAGCTATCCGAAATGGGCACAACAGCTCATTACCGATTGCAGCGAGAGCAAGCGCCGGGTTGTCGAACACGAGCTGTATCAACGCATGCGCGACAACAAGCTCAGCGCCAAGACCATGCGCCACTACCTCATTGGTGGTTGGCCGGTCGTTGAACAGTTCGCTTTATACATGGCACAAAACCTCACCAAGACCCGCTTTGCTCGCCATCCCGGCGAGGACATGGCGCGTCGCTGGCTGATGCGCAACATTCGTGTCGAACTCAACCATGCCGATTACTGGGTGAACTGGAGCGCCGCCCATGGCGTGACCCTGGAAGACCTGCAAGCGCAGCATGTACCGCCTGAACTCCATGCGTTGAGCCATTGGTGTTGGCACACCAGCTCGTCGGATTCGTTGATCGTGGCCATCGCCGCGACCAACTATGCCATCGAGGGCGCGACCGGGGAGTGGTCGGCGCTGGTGTGTTCCAACGGCATCTACGCGGCGGCTTTCGCCGAGGAAGATCGCAAGCGGGCGATGAAATGGCTGAAGATGCATGCCCAGTACGATGACGCCCATCCTTGGGAAGCCTTGGAAATCATCTGTACCCTGGCAGGCATGAACCCAAGCAAAGCCCTGCAAGTGGAGCTGCGCCAGGCCGTGTGCAAGAGCTACGACTACATGTACCTGTTCCTGGAGCGCTGCATGCAACTGGAACTGGCGGAGTCGGTGGGGAAAACTTCATCCACCCGTGAGCGCCTGGCGCTGGCTGGGAGCTGATTTACTGCGCTTTTGAAGCAACAAGGTGGGAGCGAGTCAGCTCGCGAAGAGGCTGACAGTCAACGGGGAGGTTGGCTGTCAGGCCGTCATCGCGAGCAGGCTCGCTCCCACAGTTGTTTTGAGGTGACCGCTGGATCCTGATTCACCCTGAATCCCCTGTGGGAGCGAGCTTGCTCACGATGGCGCTGGGTCAGTTTCTGAAGATGCAGGATGTGCCGACGTCATCGCGAGCAAGCTCGCTCCCACATTGATTCCAGTGTTCTTTGATTGTTTTTTCAGCCCGCCATCGCCAGCCGATTACGGCCTTCGCGCTTGGCCACGTACAGCGCGCTGTCGGCCCGGCGCAACAGGCTTTCCGCCGATTCGCCCGGCAGCAGGGTCGAGCAGCCCAGGCTGACCGTCAGCTCAATTCGTGTGCCGGCCGCAAAATAATCCTGTGCCTGGGCGGCATACCGCAGTCGCTCACCGACCATGGCGGCGGCATCCCGGCTGGTATTGGAAAGCAGGATCAGAAACTCTTCGCCCCCGAACCTGAACACCATGTCCACGTTGCGCAGTTGACTCTTGATCGACTCGGCAACGGCTTTGAGTACTTCATCGCCGACACCATGCCCATGGCTGTCGTTGATGCGCTTGAAATGATCGATGTCGAGCATCAGCAGCGACAAGGGCTGTAAATGACGCCTGGCCATGTCGATTTCACGTACCAGGGTCTGGTCCATGGCGATGCGATTACCGGTGCCGGTCAGTGGGTCGCGCAGGGCGCTTTGGGTGGCAGCACGGTAGAGCAGCGCATTGCGCAGTGGATACAACAACGTCGAGAGCACGGACTCCAGCTCGCTTTGTTCCGATTCGGAAAAGCGCTGGTTGCGGCGAAATACCAGCTCGCCCAAGTGTTCGCCTTCATGACTGAGGTTGTAGCTCAGGGAATGATGGCCGCGTTGACCGAATTCGAGACGCAGATCGCTAGGCTTGTGCTGGTAGGCCAATGCATCCAGAGGCACCAATCGCTGAACTTCCCGGAAAAACAAGCCAAGGATTCGTTGCGGCTCCAGGCTGGTCTGCAGTTGTTGGCTCAGTTGCTGATGCAATTGCGAGAGGTTGACGGACCGCGCCACGAGCGGCGTCGGTCGGCCGAAGCCCAGGCGCTGCAACTTGGCGCTATCGAAGTCAATCGCGTTGATCTGGGTGGGCGTTTTCATTTGGCGTTAGCCCCTAAGCTAAATCTGTCCTGCCGGGCAAGGTGAGGCGGCTTTGGTTGCGCGTCGTACTGGTCCTTCAGTCCCGTAGGACATCTGATTTGAGTTTAGTCCGCTTCCCTGGCAGTCGTAAGACTCGTCTCAACGTCCGTTCCCCGCCGAACATGGCGTGTTTGAGGATATTTAGAGCGAAAGTCGTGCCATTCAGTTCATTAGAATAAAAACCGATTAGGAATCAATGGATTGATAGCCAGTCGCTGGCATTTCTTGGTCATTTTTGACGACGTTGGCTTGGCGGTTCGCCTGGCTGGGCCTCGAATGAGGGCGCGTCGCGACGGTAAATCGTCGCGACGTGGAGGAGGGGTTATTGCGCGTTGAAGGCTTGGCCGTTGACACCGGAGCTGTCCGGCCCCATCAGGTACAAGTAGACCGGCATGATTTCTTCAGGCGTCGGATTGTTGAGCGGGTTTTCCCCCGGATAGGCCTGGGCACGCATGCTAGTACGGGTCGCGCCGGGGTTGATGCTGTTGGCGCGTACCGCCGCGACCGTGTCGACTTCGTCGGCCAGGGTCTGCATCAGCCCCTCGGTGGCAAACTTGGACACGCCATAAGCCCCCCAGTAAGCCCGGCCCTTGCGCCCGACGCTGCTGGAAGTGAAGACCACGGAGGCATCCTTGGACAGCTTGAGCAGCGGTAGCAAGGTGCTGGTGAGCATGAACATGGCATTGACGTTCACGTGCATCACTCGCATGAAGTTCTCCCCAGACAACTGCTCCAGCGGCGTACGCGGGCCAATGATCGAGGCGTTGTGCAGCAGACCGTCCAGATGGCCGAACTCGGTTTCGATCATCGCTGCCAGTTCATCGTATTGATGGGGCAGGGCGGTTTCGAGGTTGAAGGGAATCACCGCCGGCTGCGGATGACCGGCCGCTTCGATTTCGTCATAGACCTGGGTCAGGTTGGCTTCGGTCTTGCCGAGCAACAGTACGGTGGCACCATGGGCGGCGTAGGTTTTTGCCGCAGCGGCACCGATCCCGCGGCCGGCGCCGGTAACCAGGATCACCCGACCATTGAGCAGGTCGGGACGGGCGGAGTAATCAAACATAAAAACCTCAACAATTAGAGCAGCACAGGACCTGTGGCACAGGGCTGTCATGGCAAGTGAGCTTTTTGTGGCGAGGGAGCTTGCTCCCGCTGGACCGCGAAGCGGTCCCTGAGTCAGCGGGCGACGGCTTCGCCACCGAGCGGGAGCAAGCTCCCTCGCCACAAGAGCGGTAGCGTCGATTTCCTCAGCTCAGCAACCACACAACGCGTTATCCAGCACTTCGCGCAGCGCCGAAGGGTGATCGATCACCACATCCGCGCCCCAATGCCTGGGGTTGTCGTCCGGGTGGATATAGCCATAGGTCACCGCGCAGGTCTTGGTGCCGGCATTGCGGCCGGACTCGATGTCCCGCAGGTCGTCGCCCACGAACAGTACGCTGGCCGGGTCCAGGTCGAGCATCTTGCAGGCCAGGATCAGCGGTTCCGGGTCCGGCTTGCTGTTCTTCACATGGTCAGGGCAGATCAGCACCTTCGAGCGCTCGGCCAGGCCCAACTGCTGCATGATCGGCTCGGCGAAGCGCACCGGTTTGTTGGTGACCACGCCCCAGATCAGGTTCGCCGCTTCAATATCGGCCAGCACCTCGGCCATGCCGTCGAACAGATGGCTGTGGACCGCGCAACCCTTGAGGTAGCGGTCGAGGAACTCCTGGCGCAGTTCCTCGAACCCCGGTGATTCCGGGTCCATGGAAAAGGTCACCGCGACCATCGCCCGGGCTCCGCCGGAAATCTCGTCGCGAATGTGCTGCGTGTTCATCGGTGGCAGGCCACGGTCGGCGCGCATGGCCTGGCAGATGGCGATGAAGTCCGGCGCGGTGTCGAGCAGCGTGCCGTCCATGTCGAAGAGAACTGCTTTGAGACGCATCGACTTACTCCTCGCGCAGGGTTTGGATCATGTAGTTGACGTCGACATCGGCGGCCAGCTTGTAATGCTTGGTCAGCGGATTGTAGGTCAGGCCGATGATGTCCTTGACGGTCAGCCCGGCCATGCGGCTCCAGGCGCCCAGCTCGGAAGGCCGGATGAATTTCTTGAAGTCGTGGGTGCCACGCGGCAGCAGCTTCATGATGTATTCGGCGCCGATGATGGCGAACAGGTAGGCTTTCGGGTTGCGGTTGATCGTGGAGAAGAACACCTGGCCGCCGGGCTTGACCATGCGAAAGCACGCGCGGATGACCGATGACGGGTCCGGTACGTGTTCGAGCATTTCCAGGCAGGTGACCACGTCGAACTGCCCGGGCATTTCCTCGGCCAGGCCTTCGGCGGTGATCTGCCGATATTCCACGCTGACGCCGGACTCCAGTTGATGCAATTGCGCAACCGCCAGCGGTGCTTCGCCCATGTCGATGCCCATCACCGTCGCCCCGCGCTGGGCCATGGCCTCGCTGAGGATGCCGCCGCCACAGCCGACGTCGAGGACCTTCTTGCCGGCCAGATTGACCCGCTCGTCAATCCAGTTGACCCGCAACGGGTTGATGTCGTGCAGCGGTTTGAATTCGCTTTCGCGGTCCCACCAGCGATGGGCCAGGGCTTCGAATTTGGCGATTTCGGCGTGGTCAACGTTGCTCATGTGCAGATCCTCGAAAAGCTTGAAAAGTCGTGTGCCCCGAGCCATGGCTCCAGGGGCTGGGTTATTCGTGGTGACCGCTGATGCGACGGCCCCAGGCCTGGGCCGTGGCAGTCAGTTGCGATTCGTCCAGGCGAGTCAGCCGGCCATCTTCCAGCAACGGCTTGCCGGCCACCCACAGGTGTTTCACGCAATCGCGGCCGGTGGCGTAGATCAGTTGCGACACCGGGTCGTAGATCGGCTGCTGCGCCAGGCCCGACAGGTCAAACGCCACCAGGTCGGCGGCCTTGCCGACTTCCAGGGAGCCGGCGGTCGCTTCGATGCCCAGCGCCCTGGCGCCATTGAGCGTGGCCATGCGCAACGCCCGGTGGGCGTCCAAAGCCGTGGCCGAGCCGGCGACAGCCTTGGCCAGCAGCGCGGCAGTGCGCGTCTCGCCGAGCAAATCCAGGTCGTTGTTGCTCGCCGCGCCGTCGGTGCCGACCGCCACATTGACCCCGGCCTGCCACAAGCGCTCCACCGGGCAGAAGCCGCTGGCCAACTTCAAGTTCGATTCCGGACAATGGATCACGCTGCAGTTGTTTTCTACCAGTAACGCCTGGTCTTCATCGCTGACCTGAGTCATGTGCACGGCCTGGAAGCGCGGTCCCAAAAGGCCCAGTCGTCCCAGCCGGGCCATGGGGCGCTCGCCGGTGTTTTCCACAGCCTGCTGCACTTCGAAGGCGGTTTCGTGAACATGCATATGAATGGCCGCGTCCAGCTCTTCGGCGATCACGCGGATTTTCTCCAGGTTCTCGTCGCCCACCGTGTAGGGCGCATGGGGGCCGAATGCAACTTTGATCCGTGGATGATGCTTGAGGTCGCCAAAAAGCTCGATGCCCTGACGAATGGCATCGTCGGCGCTGGCAGCGCCGGGAATAGGGAAATCCAGGATCGGAATGGCGATTTGCGCGCGGATGCCGCTGTTATGCACGCGTTCGCTGGCAACCTTAGGGTAGAAGTACATGTCCGAGAAACAGGTGATGCCGCCCTTGATCTGCTCGGCGATTGCCAGGTCGGTGCCATCGCGCACGAAATCTTCATCGACCCATTTGGCTTCGGCTGGCCAGATATGCTGTTCCAGCCAGGTCATCAAGGGCAGGTCGTCGGCCAGGCCGCGGAACAAGGTCATCGCCGCATGGCCGTGGGCGTTGATCAGGCCGGGGCTGAGCAGCATGCCGGGCAGTTCGCGAACCTGGGCGGCGTCACATTTCAGGGCTTCTGCCCGTGGGCCGATGAACACGATGCAACCGTCGCGGATGCCCAGGCCATGATCCTTGAGCACCACACCGGCGGGTTCGACAGGCACCAACCAGGTCGGCAGCAATAATAAGTCGAGCGCAACGGCAGGCTTGGGCATCGTGGAACGGTTCCATGGGTTATAAAGAATGGCGAAGTATACCCGAGCGTCTTCGCGGTGGGATCGCTATAATCGGCGGCTTTTGTTCATGAGTGCGGGGTGAGGGATGCGCGATCGACTGTTGGCTGCGGAGAAGGTGAAGGCCATCGATTGGCGGGATGGCGCCCTGTACCTGCTGGATCAGCGTATTTTGCCGTTCGAGGAAAACTGGATCGCCTACACCAGCGCGGCGGGCGTGGCAGAGGCGATCCGCTCGATGGTGGTGCGCGGTGCGCCGGCCATTGGCATCAGCGCGGCCTATGGCGTGGTGCTGGCGGCGCGGGCGCGGGTAGCCGAGGGCGGTGACTGGCAGGCGGCGCTGGAAGCCGATTTTGCCTTGTTGGCCAATTCCCGGCCGACAGCGGTGAACCTGTTCTGGGCACTGGACCGGATGCGCGACCGGCTGGGGCGCTTGAAAAAGCACGCCGAGCCGCTGGCGGTCCTTGAGGCCGAAGCCATCGCGATCCATGAGAGCGACCGCGAAGCCAACCTGACCATGGCCCAGCTCGGTGTCGACCTGATCCGCAAGCACCAGGGCAACGCCCAGGCCATCCTGACCCACTGCAACACTGGCGCCCTGGCCACCGGCGGCTTCGGCACTGCCCTGGGGGTGATTCGCGGCGCATTCCTCGAAGGCATGGTCGAGCGTGTCTATGCCGACGAAACCCGTCCTTGGCTGCAGGGCTCGCGCCTGACCGCCTGGGAGCTGGCCAACGAAGGCATCCCGGTGACCCTCAACGCCGATTCCGCGGCTGCCCACATCATGAAAACCAAGGGCGTGACCTGGGTGATCGTCGGCGCCGACCGTATCACCGCCAATGGCGACGTGGCGAACAAGATCGGCACCTATCAACTGGCGGTCTGCGCCATGCACCACGGCGTGCGCTTCATGGTGGTGGCGCCGAGTTCGACCATCGACATGAGCCTGGCCAGCGGTGAAGACATCCCGATTGAAGAGCGCGACGGGAGCGAACTGTTGGAAGTCGGCGGCAAGCGGGTCGGGGCGGATGTGGACGCTTTCAATCCGGTGTTCGACGTCACCCCGGCGGACCTGATCGACGCGATCATTACGGAGAAGGGCATTGTCGAGCGCCCGGATACCGCGAAGATGGCGCAGTTGATGTGTCGCAAGCGCTTGCATTGAGATAGTTGTCGTCAGATATATCGCTATCGCGAGCAGGCTCGCTCCCACATTGGATTGGTGCTGTGTCCTAAATCTCGGGCATACAAAAAACCCCTGTGGGAGCGAGCCTGCTCGCGATAGAGCCCTAACAGTCAACAAATACCTTGCATTTGCCCTTCAAATCTTCATTCACAGTGCCTCTGAGGCCCTCTCGTCCTCTATCAGCCTGTCACCGGTCAACTAACTATGCTCCATGCGCATCAGGGGGATAGGTGCGTGGCGGCTCTTGTGATAACATCCGGCGGTTTCCAGGGCTGCCTCGCGAGGTGGCCTTTACTGCGCAGATCCATGGCATAACTCGTTGATTTGTCGTAAGTCGCTGCACGGCATTTGTTCTGCAGCGGCGAGCTTCGTTCGTCCCATCTGGATGTGACGAGGTTTCACCAGAAAAAGGAATCAGGCTTCTCATGGGCGAACTGGCCAAAGAAATCCTCCCGGTCAATATCGAAGACGAGCTGAAACAGTCCTACCTCGACTACGCAATGAGCGTAATCGTCGGGCGGGCGCTGCCGGATGCGCGCGATGGCTTGAAGCCCGTGCACCGTCGCGTGCTGTTCGCGATGAGCGAGCTGGGCAACGACTTCAACAAGCCGTACAAGAAGTCTGCCCGTGTCGTCGGTGACGTGATCGGTAAGTATCACCCCCACGGTGACACCGCCGTGTACGACACCATCGTGCGGATGGCCCAGCCATTCTCCCTGCGCTACCTGCTGGTAGACGGCCAGGGCAACTTCGGCTCCGTGGACGGCGACAACGCCGCGGCCATGCGATACACCGAAGTGCGCATGACCAAGCTGGCCCACGAGCTGCTGGCCGACCTGCATAAAGAAACCGTGGACTGGGTGCCGAACTACGACGGCACCGAAATGATCCCGGCGGTCATGCCGACCCGCATCCCGAACCTGCTGGTCAACGGCTCCAGCGGTATCGCCGTGGGCATGGCGACCAACATCCCGCCGCACAACCTCGGTGAAGTCATCGACGGTTGCCTGGCCCTCATCGACAATCCCGAGCTGACTGTCGATGAGCTGATGCAATACATCCCCGGTCCGGACTTCCCGACCGCCGCGATCATCAATGGTCGCGCCGGCATTATCGAAGCCTACCGCACCGGCCGTGGCCGCATTTATATGCGCGCCCGCTCGACCATCGAAGACATCGACAAGGTCGGTGGTCGCCAGCAGATCGTCATCACCGAACTCCCTTACCAGTTGAACAAGGCCCGTCTGATCGAGAAGATCGCCGAGCTGGTGAAGGAGAAGAAACTTGAAGGTATCACCGAGCTGCGCGACGAGTCCGACAAGGACGGTATGCGCGTCGTGATCGAGTTGCGTCGTGGCGAAGTGCCGGAGGTGATCCTCAACAACCTCTATGCCCAGACCCAGCTGCAAGCCGTGTTCGGTATCAACATCGTTGCGCTGATCGACGGCCGTCCGCGGATCCTGAACCTCAAGGACCTGCTGGAAGCCTTCGTGCGTCACCGTCGCGAAGTGGTCACCCGTCGTACCGTGTTCGAGCTGCGCAAGGCCCGCGAACGCGGTCACATCCTTGAAGGCCAGGCCGTTGCCCTGTCGAACATCGACCCGGTCATCGCCCTGATCAAGGCTTCGCCAACCCCGTCGGAAGCCAAGGAAGCGCTGATCAAGACCGCGTGGGAATCCTCTGCCGTGGTCGCGATGGTCGAGCGCGCCGGTGCCGATTCCTGCCGTCCAGAAACCCTGGATCCGCAATATGGCCTGCGCGAAGGCAAGTACTTCCTCTCGCCGGAGCAGGCACAAGCCATTCTGGAGCTGCGTCTGCACCGTCTGACCGGCCTGGAGCACGAGAAGCTGCTGGCCGAGTACCAGGAGATTCTCAACCAGATCGGCGAGCTGATCCGCATCCTCAACAGCGCCACGCGCCTGATGGAAGTCATCCGCGAAGAGCTGGAAGTGATCCGCGCCGAGTACGGCGACGTGCGCCGCACCGAGATTCTCGATGCGCGTCTCGACCTGACCCTGGGCGACATGATCCCGGAAGAAGAGCGCGTGGTGACCATTTCCCACGGCGGCTACGCCAAGACCCAGCCGCTGGCCGCCTACCAGGCCCAGCGTCGTGGCGGTAAAGGCAAGTCGGCTACTGGTGTCAAGGACGAGGACTACATCGCGCACCTGCTGGTCGCCAACAGCCACACCACGCTGTTGCTGTTCTCCAGCAAAGGCAAGGTGTACTGGCTCAAGACCTACGAAATCCCTGAAGCGTCCCGTGCCGCTCGCGGCCGTCCGCTGGTCAACCTGCTGCCGCTGGACAGTGATGAATACATCACCACCATGCTGCCGGTGGAGGAATACACCGAAGGTCACTTCATCTTCATGGCCACCGCCAAAGGCACCGTGAAGAAGACCCCGCTGGAATCCTTCAGCCGTCAGCGCAGCGTGGGCCTGATTGCCCTGGAGCTGGACGAAGGCGACGTGCTGATTTCTGCCGCCATTACCGACGGCGAGCGTGAAGTCATGCTGTTCTCCGACGGCGGCAAGGTGACGCGCTTCAAGGAATCCGACGTTCGCGCCATGGGCCGTACCGCCCGCGGTGTGCGCGGCATGCGCCTGCCGGAAGGCCAGAAGCTGATTTCCATGCTGATCCCTGAAGAAGGCAGCCAGATCCTCACCGCTTCGGCGCGTGGTTATGGCAAGCGCACGGCCATCAGCGAGTTCCCTGAGTACAAGCGTGGCGGCCAGGGCGTGATCGCCATGGTCAGCAACGACCGTAACGGTCGTCTGGTGGGCGCTGTCCAGGTGCTCGATGGCGAAGAGATCATGTTGATCTCCGACCAGGGCACCCTGGTCCGTACACGCGTCGCCGAAGTGTCGAGCCTGGGCCGTAACACCCAGGGCGTGACCCTGATCAAGTTGGCCAGCGACGAAACGCTGGTAGGGCTTGAGCGGGTACAGGAGCCATCGGAAGTCGAAGGCGAGGAGCTGGAAGGCGAGGAAGGCGTGACGTTCGACGGCACCCTAGGTGCCGATGTCGATGACGTGACCGGCGACCAACCGCTCGACGCTGCCGCAGACGAAGAAGAACCGCAGGACTAAGCGGGCACACAGGGGGCGGATGAAGATTCGCCCCCTTGTTGTTTGTCCCGTTTGAAAATTTGCGACACGGCGCATTCTCCTGTGGGGCTGATGCTGCTCACTCAAGGGTTGTTCGAGTCACTGTGGCGAGGGAGCTTGCTCCCGCTTGGGTGCGAAGCGCCCATAAAATGGGTCTGCTGCGCAGCCCAGCGGGAGCAAGCTCCCTCGCCACGGGTTCAATGCAATCCTTATGGGCGGTGATCACCCTCGGGTGATGGGTTGAATGAAGATTTAAGTGACCACTAGATCAGAGCGAGATTGGATGTGAGCAAGAGAGCCTATAACTTCTGTGCCGGCCCGGCGGCGCTGCCTGAAGCGGTCCTGAAGCGTGCCCAGGGTGAACTTCTCGACTGGCATGGCAAAGGCCTGTCCGTCATGGAAATGAGCCATCGTAGCGATGAGTTCGTGTCCATTGCCACCAAGGCCGAGCAGGACCTGCGTGATCTGCTGAACATCCCGTCCAACTACAAGGTGCTGTTCCTGCAGGGCGGCGCCAGCCAGCAGTTCGCCCAGATCCCGCTGAACCTGCTGCCGGAAAGCGGCAAGGCCGACTACATCGACACCGGCATCTGGTCGCAGAAAGCCATCGAAGAAGCTTCGCGTTATGGCCACGTCAACGTTGCCGCGACCGCCAAGCCCTACGACTACTTCGCCATTCCCGGGCAGAACGAATGGAGCCTGTCCAAGGACGCGGCCTACGTTCACTACGCGCCGAACGAAACCATCGGCGGCCTGGAATTCAACTGGATCCCGGAAACTGGCGACGTGCCCCTGGTGGCCGACATGTCTTCGGACATCCTCTCGCGTCCTGTGGATATTTCCCGTTTCGGCATGATCTACGCCGGCGCCCAGAAGAACATCGGTCCGAGCGGCATCCTGGTCAACATCATTCGTGAAGACCTGCTGGGACGCGCCCGTTCCCTGTGCCCGACCATGCTCAACTACAAGGTCGCGGCCGACAACGGCTCGATGTACAACACCCCGCCGACCCTGGCCTGGTACCTGTCGGGCCTGGTGTTCGAATGGCTGAAGGAGCAGGGCGGTGTCGAAGCCATCGGCAAGCTCAACGAAGTGAAGCAGCGCACGCTGTATGACTTTATCGACGCCAGCGGCCTGTACAGCAACCCGATCAACAAGACCGATCGTTCGTGGATGAACGTTCCGTTCCGCCTGGCCGACGACCGTCTCGACAAGCCGTTCCTGGCCGGGGCCGACGAACGCGGCCTGCTGAACCTCAAGGGGCACCGCTCGGTCGGTGGCATGCGCGCCTCCATCTATAACGCCGTCGATATCACCGCGGTCAACGCGCTGATTTCCTACATGGCAGAGTTCGAGAAGGAACACGGTTAATGTCCGAGCAAGAACTCAAGGCGCTGCGCCTGCGCATCGATGCCCTGGACGAAAAAGTCCTCGAGCTGATCAGTGAGCGTGCGCGCTGCGCCCAGGAAGTCGCCCGGGTGAAGATGGCTTCCCTGGCGGAGGGCGAAGTGCCGGTGTTCTACCGTCCCGAGCGGGAGGCGCAGGTCCTCAAGCGGGTCATGGAGCGCAACCAGGGGCCGCTGGGCAACGAAGAAATGGCGCGGTTGTTCCGCGAGATCATGTCGTCGTGCCTGGCCCTCGAACAGCCGTTGAAAGTCGCCTACCTGGGGCCAGAAGGTACCTTCACCCAGGCCGCTGCCATGAAGCACTTCGGTCACGCCGTGATCAGCAAGCCCATGGCGGCCATCGACGAAGTCTTCCGCGAAGTGGCGGCCGGCGCAGTGAATTTTGGCGTGGTGCCGGTGGAAAACTCCACCGAAGGCGCGGTCAACCACACGCTGGACAGCTTCCTCGAACACGACATGGTGATTTGCGGCGAAGTCGAGCTGCGCATCCACCATCACCTGTTGGTGGGCGAGAACACCAAGACCGACAGCATCAGCCGGATCTATTCCCACGCCCAGTCCCTGGCCCAGTGCCGCAAGTGGCTGGACGCGCATTACCCGAATGTCGAGCGCGTGGCGGTGTCGAGCAACGCCGAAGCGGCCAAGCGGGTCAAGGGTGAGTGGAACTCGGCGGCGATTGCCGGCGATATGGCGGCCGGCCTCTACGGGCTGACGCGCCTGGCTGAGAAGATCGAGGACCGTCCGGACAATTCCACGCGGTTCCTGATGATTGGCAGCCAGGAAGTACCGCCGACCGGCGACGACAAGACATCGATCATCGTCTCCATGAGCAACAAGCCCGGCGCGCTCCATGAACTGCTGGTGCCGTTCCACGACAACGGTATCGACCTGACTCGGATCGAGACCCGTCCGTCGCGCAGCGGTAAATGGACCTACGTGTTCTTCATCGATTTCGTCGGCCACCACCGCGATCCGCTGGTAAAAGGTGTGCTTGAGAAAATCAGTCAGGAAGCAGTGGCACTCAAGGTGCTGGGTTCCTACCCCAAGGCAGTTCTTTAAGGGCGGATAGCAAATGAGTGGCAACTTCCTCGCTCTGGCACAGCCAGGCGTGCAACAACTCTCGCCTTACGTTCCGGGCAAGCCTGTGGACGAACTGGCCCGCGAGCTGGACCTGGACCCGGCCAGCATCGTCAAGTTGGCGAGCAACGAAAACCCGTTGGGGGCGAGTCCCAAGGCGCTGGCGGCGATTCGTGATGAGCTGGCCGAGCTGACCCGTTACCCCGATGGCAACGGCTTCTCGCTCAAGAGCCTGCTGGCCGAGCGCTGTGGCGTGGAGCTGAATCAGGTCACCCTGGGCAACGGCTCCAATGACATTCTCGAGTTGGTGGCGCGCGCCTACCTGGCGCCGGGCCTCAACGCGGTGTTCAGCGAACATGCGTTTGCGGTCTACCCGATTGCGACCCAGGCCGTCGGTGCGGACGCCCATGTGGTCCCGGCCAAGGCGTGGGGGCACGATCTGCTGGCCATGCTGGCCGCGATCGACGCCAACACCCGTGTGGTCTTCATCGCCAACCCGAACAACCCGACCGGCACCTGGTTCGACGCCCAGGCCCTGGACGACTTCCTGCAGGATGTGCCCGAGCACGTGCTGGTGGTGCTGGACGAGGCCTATATTGAATACGCCGAAGGCAGCGACTTGCCCGACGGCCTGGATTTCCTCGCGGCCTATCCGAACCTGCTGGTCTCGCGCACGTTCTCCAAGGCCTATGGCCTGGCATCGTTGCGGGTCGGCTACGGCCTGTCCACCGCCGTGGTGGCCGATGTGCTGAACCGCGTGCGTCAGCCGTTCAACGTCAACAGTTTCGCCCTGGCCGCCGCCTGCGCCGCATTGCAGGATGAGGCTTACCTGGCCGAAAGCCGTCGCCTGAACGAGGCGGGCATGCAGCAATTGGAAGCCGGGTTCCGTGAATTGGGCCTGAGCTGGATTCCATCGAAAGGCAATTTCATCTGCGTCGACATCGGTCGTGTGGCGGCGCCGGTCTTCCAAGGCTTGCTGCGTGAAGGCGTGATCGTGCGTCCGGTGGCCAACTACGGCATGCCGAACCACTTGCGCATCACCATCGGCCTGCCTGCGGAAAACAGCCGTTTCCTTGAGGCGTTGAGCAAGGTTCTAGCTCGTGGTTGATGTCACTTCACTGCAACCTGCTAGCCCTATGATCGGTCGCCTGGTGGTGGTCGGCCTGGGGTTGATCGGCGGTTCGTTTGCCAAGGGCCTGCGAGAAAGCGGCCTGTGCCGGGAAGTGGTCGGTGTCGACCTGGACCCGCAGTCGCGCAAGCTGGCGGTGGAGCTGGGGGTGGTGGATCGCTGTGAAGATGACCTGGCGATTGCTTGCCAGGGCGCGGACGTGATCCAGCTGGCGGTGCCGATCCTGGCCATGGAGAAGCTGCTGGTGCGTCTGGCTGCCATGGACCTGGGCCGTGCCATCCTCACGGATGTCGGCAGCGCCAAGGGCAACGTCGTGCGCGCCGCCACCGAAGCCTTCGGCAGCATGCCCGCACGCTTTGTGCCCGGCCATCCGATTGCCGGCTCCGAGCAGAGCGGGGTGGAGGCTTCCAATGCTGAGCTGTTTCGTCGCCACAAGGTGATCCTGACGCCGCTGGAGCAGACCGATCCGGCTGCGCTGGCAGTGGTGGACCGTTTGTGGCGCGAGCTGGGCGCCGATGTCGAGCACATGCAGGTCCAGCGTCACGATGAAGTATTGGCCGCCACCAGTCATTTGCCACATCTATTGGCGTTTGGTCTGGTGGATTCATTGGCCAAACGCAATGAAAATCTTGAGATCTTCCGTTACGCTGCCGGCGGTTTCCGCGATTTCACGAGAATCGCCGGTAGCGACCCGGTCATGTGGCACGACATCTTCCTCGCTAACCGCGAAGCTGTCCTGCGCACACTCGATACATTTCGCAGTGACCTCGACGCCTTGCGCGACGCGGTCGATGCAGGGGACGGGCACCAATTGCTGGGCGTTTTCACACGCGCCAGGGTGGCCCGCGAGCATTTCAGTAAAATCCTGGCCCGTCGGGCCTATGTGGACGCTATGAACTCCAACGATCTGATTTTCCTGGCACAACCTGGTGGCTCCCTGAGTGGGCGTATTCGTGTACCGGGCGATAAATCGATTTCCCACCGTTCGATCATGCTCGGCTCCCTGGCCGAGGGCGTGACCGAAGTGGAAGGTTTCCTCGAGGGCGAAGACGCCCTGGCGACGCTGCAAGCGTTTCGCGACATGGGCGTGGTCATCGAAGGCCCGCATCACGGCCGCGTGACCATCCATGGCGTCGGCCTGCACGGTCTCAAGCCTGCCCCGGGACCGATCTACCTGGGTAACTCAGGTACCTCGATGCGCCTGTTGTCCGGCCTGCTGGCGGCGCAAGACTTCGACAGCACGCTGACCGGTGACGCCTCGCTGTCCAAACGCCCGATGAATCGCGTGGCCAACCCGCTGCGGGAAATGGGTGCGGTCATCGAGACCGCGGCCGACGGTCGTCCGCCGATGACCATTCGGGGCGGCAACAAGCTCAAGGGCCTGACCTACACCATGCCGATGGCCAGCGCCCAGGTGAAATCCTGCCTGCTGCTGGCCGGTCTCTATGCCGAAGGCAAGACCACCGTCACCGAGCCGGCGCCGACCCGCGACCACACCGAGCGCATGCTGCGCGGCTTCGGCTACCCGGTCACGGTCAACGGTGCCACGGCCTCCGTCGAGTCCGGCGGCAAACTGACCGCGACCCACATTGAAGTGCCGGGCGACATCTCGTCGTCGGCGTTCTTCCTGGTGGCGGCGTCGATTGCCGAAGGCTCCGACCTGGTGCTCGAACACGTCGGCATCAACCCGACCCGTACCGGCGTGATCGACATCCTGCGCCTGATGGGCGCGGACATCACTTTGGAAAACCAGCGTGAAGTCGGTGGCGAACCGGTAGCCGACCTGCACGTAAGAGCGGCTAAACTCAAGGGTATCGAGATTCCCGAGGCGCTGGTTCCGCTGGCCATCGACGAATTCCCGGTGCTGTTCGTGGCGGCCGCCTGTGCAGAAGGGCGCACCGTGCTGACCGGCGCCGAAGAGCTGCGGGTCAAGGAGTCGGATCGCATCCAGGTGATGGCGGACGGCTTGCTGTCCCTGGGCGTCAAGTGCCAGCCGACGCCGGACGGCATCATCATCGACGGCGGCCAGATCGGCGGCGGTGAAGTCCACGGTCACGGTGACCACCGTATCGCCATGGCCTTCAGTGTTGCGTCCCTGCGCGCCAATGCGCCGATTCGCATCCATGATTGCGCCAACGTCGCCACGTCGTTCCCGAACTTCCTGGCGCTGTGCGCGCAGGTCGGTATTCGAGTAGCACAAGAGGCACAGTCGTGAACATCAAGGCACCGGTCGTCACCATCGATGGCCCAAGCGGCTCGGGCAAGGGCACCGTCGCCGGGATCCTGGCCAAGCAACTGGGCTGGAACCTGCTCGATTCAGGTGCCTTGTATCGTCTGCTGGCGTTCGCCGCCGCCAACCATGGCGTCGATCTGACCAACGAAGAGCTGCTCAAGGCACTGGCCGCCCACCTGGACGTACAGTTCATCGCCGCGACCGACGGTCAGCTGCAGCGCATCATTCTGGAAGGCGACGAAGTCAGTGATGTCATCCGCACCGAAAGTGTTGGCGCCGGCGCTTCCCAGGTCGCCGCGCTGCCGGCGGTGCGCGAGGCGTTGCTGCAGCGCCAGCGGGCCTTTCAGGAGCCGCCGGGGCTGGTAGCCGACGGTCGCGACATGGGCACGGTGGTGTTTCCCGATGCGCCACTGAAGATTTTCCTCACCGCCAGCGCGGAGGAGAGGGCGCGTCGCCGTTATTTGCAGTTGAAGGGCAAAGGCGAGGATGTTAGTCTGTCGAGTCTGCTAGATGAGATCCGTGCACGCGATGAGCGTGACACCCAGCGCGCAGTAGCCCCGCTAAAGCCGGCGGCCGACGCGATTCAGCTGGATTCCACGGAGTTGTCCATCGATCAGGTGTTGCAACGCATCATGAGTGAGATCGCCATTCGCGATATCGCCGGGTGACCAGGAAGCTCTGCAGGGGACCAGTCATAGTCCTGCGGTGCTTCTTTTATATGAAACTAACCCACACCGTCTGGGGTGTGGAGGCGGGCGTATTCTTCGCCCTAATCAACAGGAATTAAAATGAGCGAAAGCTTTGCGGAACTCTTTGAAGAAAGCCTGAAAACCCTGAACCTTCAGGCAGGCTCCATCATCACCGGTGTTATCGTTGATATCGATTACCAAGCTCGCTGGGTAACCGTTCACGCTGGTCTGAAGTCTGAAGCACTCATCCCGCTTGAGCAGTTCTACAACGACGCTGGCGAACTGAACATCAACGTCGGTGACGAAGTTCACGTTGCTCTGGACTCGGTTGAAGATGGCTTTGGTGAAACCAAGCTGTCCCGTGAAAAAGCCAAGCGCGCTGAATGCTGGATCGTTCTCGAAGCGGCTTTCGCAGCTGAGGAAGTGGTCAAGGGCGTTATCAACGGTAAGGTTAAAGGCGGCTTCACTGTCGACGTTAACGGCATCCGTGCGTTCCTGCCAGGTTCCCTGGTTGACGTTCGTCCAGTGCGCGACACCACGCACCTGGAAGGTAAAGAGCTGGAATTCAAGGTCATCAAGCTGGACCAGAAGCGCAACAACGTTGTCGTTTCCCGTCGCAGTGTCCTGGAAGCCGAGAACTCCGCCGAGCGTGAAGCTCTGCTGGAATCGCTGCAGGAAGGCCAACAGGTCAAGGGTATCGTCAAGAACCTCACCGATTACGGCGCATTCGTCGATCTGGGTGGCGTCGATGGCCTGCTGCACATCACCGACATGGCCTGGAAGCGTATCAAGCATCCTTCGGAAATCGTCAACGTTGGCGACGAGATCGATGTCAAGGTTCTGAAATACGATCGCGAACGCAACCGTGTTTCCCTGGGCCTCAAGCAACTGGGTGAAGATCCAT
Source organism: Pseudomonas sp. G2-4 (assembly GCF_030064125.1). Lineage (NCBI taxonomy): Bacteria > Pseudomonadati > Pseudomonadota > Gammaproteobacteria > Pseudomonadales > Pseudomonadaceae > Pseudomonas > Pseudomonas sp. G2-4. Next base: position 1,805,476 of record NZ_CP125957.1, read on the forward strand.
GGGTTGCTATCAAAGCCCGTTACCCAGAAAGCACCCGCGTCACCGCTCGTGTTACCAACCTGACCGACTACGGCTGCTTCGCTGAGCTGGAAGAAGGCGTTGAAGGCCTGGTACACGTTTCCGAAATGGACTGGACCAACAAGAACATCCACCCTTCGAAAGTCGTACAAGTCGGCGACGAAGTGGAAGTCATGGTTCTGGACATCGACGAAGAGCGTCGTCGTATCTCCCTCGGCATCAAGCAGTGCAAATCTAACCCATGGGAAGATTTCTCTGGCCAGTTCAACAAGGGCGATAAAATCTCCGGCACCATCAAGTCGATCACCGATTTCGGTATCTTCATTGGTCTGGACGGCGGCATCGACGGCCTGGTTCACCTGTCCGACATCTCCTGGAACGAAGTGGGCGAAGAAGCCGTACGCCGTTTCAAGAAGGGCGACGAGCTGGACACCGTTATCCTGTCGGTTGACCCAGAGCGCGAGCGCATCTCCCTGGGTATCAAGCAACTGGAAAGCGATCCGTTCTCCGAGTACGTTCAAGAGAACGACAAAGGCGCAATCGTTAAGGGCATCGTGAAAGAAGTTGACGCTAAAGGCGCCATCATCACCCTGGCCGACGATATCGAAGCGACTCTGAAAGCCTCCGAAATCAGCCGTGACCGCGTTGAAGACGCGCGTAACGTCCTGAAAGAAGGCGAAGAAGTAGAAGCCAAGATCATCAGCGTTGACCGCAAGAGCCGCGTAATCCAGCTCTCCATCAAGTCGAAAGACGTTGAAGAAGAGAAAGAAGCAATCCAGAGCCTGCGCGACAAGCCAGCTTCGGACACTGCTGCTCCTGGTCCTACCACTCTGGGCGACCTGTTGCGTGCACAGATGGAAAAACAGAACTGAGTTCTGTCAGACCATAGAAAAAGGGCGACTTCGGTCGCCCTTTTTTGTGGGCGCGATTTTTCAGACTTTTCCGACTCCCATAAGTACTGTCGAACTGCGATCATTCAAGGCCCAACGAAACCAACGCCCCTGCCTGGCTGTCTCTTTTATGAAGCAGATCAATAATCTACTCAGGGGCTCCGACTTGTGCGCGTAATCGGTCCGGGCTCTCTACCTTAAGGATCTGAATGAACAAGCTCTTTCTGGTGTTGGCCGCCCTGGTACTGGCAGGTTGCTCTACAAGCGCCAAGACTCACGCAGTGCGCGGTGTCAGTGGTATCGAGGTCGACTGCTCAGGATTGGGGTCCGGCTGGGAGAAGTGCCATAAGAGGGCCGCCAGGGAGTGCAAGGGGGCAGGCTACAAAGTCATTACCCGATCCGACGACGCGAAGGATGAAGATCAATACCCCTTTGGTTTCAATCCGGCAGGTTATCTGACTCGAACGATGTTGGTGATCTGTCGATAGCTTGAGCAAAGGTCTCGCTATCGGCACGGGAAGGGGCGCGCAAGGGAGTAAAGAAGAATGTCAATACATGGGCTGTTCAAATCCCTCCGACCATGCTAAAACCTTTTCAAGCGATTTTCCTAGCTGCTTGAAAAAGAAGGGAAAAATATGACGAAGTCGGAGTTGATCGAACGAATTGTCACCCATCAAGGGCTACTCTCATCCAAGGATGTGGAGCTGGCTATCAAGACCATGCTTGAGCAAATGTCCCAATGCCTGGCTACGGGAGATCGTATCGAGATCCGTGGTTTCGGCAGCTTCTCCCTCCACTATCGCGCGCCGCGAGTAGGCCGCAATCCTAAGACCGGTCAGTCCGTTAGTCTTGATGGGAAGTTTGTACCTCACTTCAAGCCGGGCAAGGAGCTTAGGGATCGTGTGAATGAGGAGGAGGGGGATGAGCTCTGACGCAGCGGCCAGGAAAGGGCTATTCATGTGGAACTTTAAACGTCTGGCGATTGTCGTACTTGCGGTTCTCGCCGCCTCAGCTATCGTACTGTTCGTGCTGGAAAATCATCAGCCCGTCGCGCTCTTGTTCCTGGGCTGGTCAGCCCCGCAGCTCCCAGTTTCAGTTTTCGTGCTATTGGCGTTTCTCGCAGGTATGCTGATCGGCCCGTTGCTCGCCTGGTTCATGAGTGCGCGCCGGCGGTTGAAATAATGGATGTGTGAGCCCAGGAGTCTTGGAGTAAGGATCACTGCCTACAAATTTTTCTGACTTTGGGTGTTTTTTTGTTCGTATTTAATTTGACTCAGTTTACCGTTGCGTTCGTCGGGGTATTGCCCGTCTTACCTTTTGATGCGTCCAGTGTGTTTGCAAGCGCAATCTCAAAAAAAGGAAGCGAGGCCACCCATGCAAAATAATCCTGTTGAAGTGCGTAGCTCGGATGAGATTGATCTGATTGAGCTTGTGTGTGGCCTTTGGGCTCAGAAGTGGTTGATCGTTGGTATTGCTCTTTTGGTCACTGCTGGCGCAGCTGCGTATGCGTTTGTTAGTAAGCCAATCTATGAATCCAAGCTTTTTATCATGCCCCCGACCCAGAATGGTATTGCCGAGCTGAATTATGGTCGGGGTGGAAAAAACTCTGATCTGGAACCTTATTCCATTCAATATGTTTATGACGTGTTCGCCCGAAATCTTCAGGGTGAGTCCCTTCGTCAAAGCTTCTTCAATGACATATATCTTCCCTCGCTTGACGAATCTCAGCGAAAGGGTGCGCTGGACCGTCTGTATGGGCGTTTCTCTCGAGAGTTAGTCATAAAGGGGCCTGGTAAGGATACTCCTGATCGTTTTTCGGTAACTGTGCAAGGTGGCGACCCCGCGCGGGTGACAGAATGGGCCAAAGCATATGTTACACGTGCCAGCGAGGCTGCCGAGTCTGAGTTGATCAAGAACGTCACGACTGAAGCGTCTGTGAAGGCGCGAAATCTGGAGCAGCGAATTGTCAGCTTGCGCGAGACCGCGCAACGGGTACGTGAGGATCGGATTCAGCAATTGCGCGAGGCGCTAAAAATAGCCGAGGCGATTGGCCTGACTACGCCAACTATAAACTCTTCTGCTGCGGTGGATATTACTGTAGATACGGGTAACAAGATGGATTACCAGCGAGGCAGCAAAGCTTTGAATGCTGAGATTATCGCGCTGGAATCCAGAACTTCCGACGATGCGTTTATAGCGAATTTACGATCGCTGCAAATGCGCTATAACTTTTATCGTAAGTTGAATATAGACCCTGAGCATATTTCAGTTTATCGGCAGGATGGTAGTGTTGAGGTACCGGAAAGTCCGATTAAGCCCAAAAAAGTCTTAATCGTTGGGCTTGGCCTTTTCGCTGGGCTTGTGTTGGGCGTATTTATCGCATTGGTTTGCTTCGTCTTGCTTCGCAATCACGGTGGTCGATGGTCCAGGGGGGGCGGTAGGAGCTGAGCACAGCCCCATATACCTCATTCATTATTGAGTTCTCGGCGTAGCAAATACTAAATAGCTTATGCTCGTTGAGTATGGCTCCTGATAGTGAGAGGCTTTTTGATATTGCCTAACTTTCAAGCTAACGCCTGTCTGGAGGTTGCTTTATAGGTTAGACAATTTGAAGCGCTGAAGGCGCCGCCTGGTATTTGCAGTGGCGGTGGCGCGTTCCCCTGATGCCGTTCAAATTCACATGTGCTCCTCGGGAGAAGGGTTTCTCGGCGTCATACTGTCACTGCAGGTGGCAGGGGCTACACCTATGCCGCCTTCATTGCCGCTGATTGCGCTTGTATTTTACCATTGATGCAGCGGTAGTTGATGCACAGGCTTTGCGGAGCAGCAAGATTGATGAGGCTTATCGCTATCAGGTACTGTCAGTACGCTTCGCAAAAAATCGGCTGGCATCTCCCTGTGCTCTTCGCAGTCGCCGCAAGCAATCTGTTTGGCTGCTGCCGCTGGTATTCCCCGTTTTATTGAATAGGGATGGCGCTCTACCCTATAGCGGCGGCTTGCGTGCCGCTGGTGCTTCTTGATCAAGATTCATGCAGGCAAAACTGGAGAGGGTCTAATCTGGAGTAAGGCTCATATTTGGGCTAGGGCTGTCGAATCTTTTTTACGTGAATTTGAATCCCGGGAATGGATCTATTTTTAGGAGCTGGCCAAGGTGCATGAAGGGGTTATGGATAAAATAAGATCGGCTCTGCTGGGGTTGCCAAGGCGCCACAAGCGCGCAATCCAAGTAGCTACAGATGTGGTGTTGGTTTGGGCCGCTCTGTGGCTGGCATTCGTCGTTCGGCTGGGCGTCGAGGCGTTGGCCAGCCCGATCGAAACGCACCTGTGGCTTTTTGCATCCGCGCCGTTGATCGCTATTCCGATTTTCATCCGCTTTGGCATGTACCGTGCTGTCATGCGGTATTTCGGTAACGACGCGCTGATCACCATTTGCAAGGCGGTAAGCCTTTCAGCGTTGCTGTTAGCCCTCTTAGTGTATTGGTACAGCAACCATAAAACCGTGGTCCCACGCTCGATCATTTTCAACTACTGGTGGCTCAGCCTGATCATGATCGGCGGTTTACGCCTGCTGATGCGGCAGTATTTCCTGGGCGACTGGTTCACCGCCGCCCAGCATGTACCGTTTACCAATCGTGATGATGGTCTGCCGAAAGTCGCTATTTATGGTGCCGGGGCTGCGGGTAATCAGCTCGTGGCGGCATTGCGCATGGGGCGGGTGATGCGGCCGGTTGCGTTTATTGACGACGACAACAGCATCACTGATCGTGTCATTGCCGGGCTGCAGGTGTACCAACCCAAGCACATTCAAAAAATGATCGATACGACTGGCGCGCAGGAGATCCTGCTGGCAGTGCCTTCTTCGTCAAGAGGCCGACGCCGTGAAATATTGACGCTGCTTGAAGGGTTCCCGTTGCATGTGCGAAGCGTCCCAGGTTTCATGGATCTGGCCAGTGGTCGGGTCAAGGTCGACGACATTCAGGAAGTGGATATTGCAGACCTTCTCGGGCGTGATCCGGTGCCTGCGCAAGCTGACCTGCTTGAACATTGCATCGTAGGACAATCCGTTCTGGTGACAGGGGCAGGGGGGTCAATCGGCTCCGAGCTTTGTCGGCAAATCCTGGCGCTAAAGCCAACAACGTTGCTGCTTCTTGATCATAGCGAATTCAATCTCTACAGCATTTTGTCCGAGCTTGAACCTCGCATCGCTCGGGAATCGTTGTCCCTTCGGTTGTTGCCTATCTTGGGGTCTGTCCGGGATCAGAGCAAGTTACTGGACGTCATGAAGACCTGGAATGTCGATACGGTCTATCACGCCGCGGCTTATAAACACGTCCCGATGGTTGAGCACAATATCGCCGAAGGCGTCCTGAACAATGTGATCGGAACATTGAACACGGCACAGGCTGCGTTGCAGGCTGGCGTGTCGAATTTCGTCTTGATCTCTACAGACAAGGCCGTGCGCCCGACCAATGTGATGGGCAGTACCAAGCGGCTTGCCGAACTGACGTTGCAGGCCCTCAGTCGTGAGTTGGCCCCCGTGTTGTTTGGCGACAAGGCCAACGTGTCACGCGTCAATAAAACCCGTTTCACTATGGTCCGGTTCGGTAATGTGCTGGGCTCGTCCGGGTCGGTTATCCCGCTGTTCCATAAACAGATCAAGTCAGGCGGGCCGTTGACCGTTACCCACCCCAAGATCACCCGCTATTTCATGACGATCCCCGAGGCCGCTCAGTTAGTGATTCAGGCTGGGTCGCTGGGGTTGGGCGGGGATGTATTTGTGCTCGATATGGGTGAGCCCGTGAAGATAGTCGAGCTGGCGCAGAAAATGATTCATCTGTCTGGCTTGAGTATTCGCTCGGAAAAGAATCCTCAAGGGGACATTTCAATCGAGTTCACGGGGCTACGTCCAGGTGAGAAGCTTTACGAAGAGCTGCTCATCGGCGACAACGTCGTCGCAACCCCGCACCCGATGATCATGAGTGCCAACGAAGATCATCTGCCATGGGATGTGCTCAAAGCTAAGTTGACCGAGTTGCTGGCTGCCATTGAACATGATGACTACTCGAGAGTTCGTCAGTTGCTCAGAGATACGGTGAGCGGCTATGCCCCAGACGGCGAAATTGTTGACTGGATCTATCAGCAGCGCCGTCTCGAACCCTGATTGTTACATGCCGTGTAGCGTACACATTTGCGACATTGCTCCATCCTTGCTTGGGTAGGGTGCGGGGAGCGAGACCTCTGTATTTCCTGGCCTAGGAATGATGCCGGAGTGCGAACAAAGCCAAAATCGGATGGTCTGTCATCTACAACCAGGGCGCTACGTAACCTGGAGCTATTGATTCCCAGTGACACCAGCGATGCTAGACTGTGAGGGTGTTGGAGGGCCTCTAGTCTTGGGTGTTTAGAAGTCAACGGCTTCGGGGCTAAAGCGGGGCGCGGTAGTTCGTGTCCAGGTGGAGGAGGTTTTCCACAAAGGGTAAAATGGGCAAATAGGTCACCACTGTGCACCTGGGGGCACAGAAAAATGTGGCTTCGACAGCCCAAAGTTCTCCCTCTTCATCCTAACCAGCTGGCTAGGCTAAGCGAATCCTGCAATCAGCTTGATCGAGCTGGGTGCACAGAGGAGTAAACTGTCGGTGTGCAAATGTCGCACCGGTTTGCTTGTTACCTATATGAATGTAAGCGTTGCGAATCCCATAAACACTGCAGATACGGCCCCGGCCTGGTATCTCGTGCACTGCAAGCCCCGCCAGGATGAGCGTGCGGAAGAGAACCTGCTACGCCAGGGTTACACCTGCTATCGGCCGCAGCACAGCTACGAGCGAGTAGTGCGGAGCCGTCGGCTAATCATTACTGAATCGCTGTTCCCTGGATATTTATTCATTCAACTGGCTGCCGGTGCCAATTGGGCACCCCTGCGATCGACTCGCGGGGTCTACCGCATAGTGAGTTTCGGTGGTACTCCTCTTCGGCTCGATAACAGTCTGATTATCCACTTGCAGCAACGCGCGGCAGAAGCTATCACACCGGCGTTTTCGGCAGGGGATAGTGTACGGATTATCCAAGGAGGCTTTGCCGAGCTGGATGCGGTCTTCATATCAATGGATGGCGAGCAGCGCGTAATACTGCTGCTCAATATGCTCAACCGCCAGCAAAAGATCAGCATGCCACTGGTGAGTATAATCAAGAATTGAATCAGCCTCGGCAGCGGCCGAGGCCAAAGCAGCACCCTGGCTATGCCAGTAGAAATTTTGAAGCCTTCGACGTTCTCAGGAAACCAACGGTAAATCCTGGGGCGGTAGCGTGTCTGATGCAGATCAAACTTCCAACCGGACATTTACGGGTAGGCGGGTTGGGCTGCGTTCGGTGCCCGGCGCCATACTTTTGTTTTCAGGTTTGATTTCGGATGGAAGTTATCCGCCATCGCCCCGGGCATCCCATAAGGAATGCGGTGCCTACATCTGTCGGGAAGGGGGGGCGTCAGGGCGCGACGCTTTGCGGGTCTAGAAATCTTGTCCTAAAGCTGCTGGTCGCCGAACTGATAAGCAGCCAGGGCAGGTCCTTATCGCAATGGGCGGAGCGTATGACGGACCATCCTAGAGTAATTGAGAAGTAACGGACAAATGTCAGCATTAAATGCTGACAGATTTCGAATTAAAGCTGTGATTTTTTGAGCTAAAAAGGCCCGTTGTATATTCTGGCCAAGGAATTTATTTAGATGAAAACTCTTTGTGTATTTGGTACCCGTCCCGAAGCAATCAAGATGGCACCTTTGGCTTTGGCTTTGGCTGCTGATGAGCGTTTCGAGTCCAAGGTATGCGTGACTGGCCAGCACCGAGAAATGCTTGATCAAGTTTTGGGGTTGTTTGCCATCAAGCCGGATTTCGACCTAAATATCATGAAACCTGGCCAGGATCTGACAGATGTAACGACTTCGATTCTTCAGGGTATGAAAACGGTTTTTGCTGAGTTCAAGCCAGACGTCGTATTGGTTCATGGCGATACGGCCACAACGTTTGCAACCAGCCTAGCGGCTTATTACCAGCAAATCCCGGTTGCGCATGTAGAAGCGGGCTTGCGAACAGGTAATATTTACTCCCCCTGGCCAGAAGAAGCCAATCGCAAACTGACCGGTGCATTGGCCAACCTTCATTTCGCTCCCACCGAAACCTCCCGGGCCAACTTGCTGCGAGAGGGCGTTGCTCCTGCGAAAATCATTGTCACGGGCAATACAGTGATCGATGCGCTGGTGGATGTTATCAAGCGGCTCGACCATGATGCAGAGCTGAACGCCATAGCCTCAGCGCCTTCGGCATTCCTGGATCCTGCTCGCAAACTTATCCTGGTTACCGGGCATCGCCGTGAAAGTTTCGGTGACGGCTTCGAGCGTATTTGCCAGGCACTGATGGAGGTTGCCCAGCAACATCCTGATGTCGATATCGTTTACCCGGTTCACCTCAATCCCAACGTGCGTGAGCCGGTCAATCGTCTGCTCACTGGTATCAGCAACGTTTACCTGATCGAACCGTTGGATTACCTGCCCTTCGCCTCCTTGATGAGCCGCGCCCACATCATCCTGACCGACTCGGGTGGCATTCAGGAAGAAGCGCCTTCGTTGGGTAAACCGGTGTTGGTCATGCGCGATACCACTGAGCGTCCCGAAGCGGTAGATGCAGGTACCGTTAGATTAGTAGGTACGGAGACGAGCAATATAGTTAGCGAACTGAATCGGCTGCTAACGGATCAAGACGCATATCGCGCCATGAGTTACGCCCATAATCCCTATGGCGATGGTCACGCCTGCGGTCGAATCATTGACGCCTTGTGCAAGATATCCTGAGCTTGCATCCAGCACTGCCGGTTGTAGGGGCGGCCCTGCTCGCATTAACCGACTCTAGCGCAAACATATTTATTTAAGAATATTCAAGGAAGCACCATGCTCTTCCAAACCATTTCCGTCATAGGTCTCGGCTACATTGGTTTACCTACGGCAGCAGTATTCGCATCCCGCAAGAAGAAAGTGATTGGTGTTGACGTCAATCAGCAGGCGGTGGATACCATCAACCGCGGGGGAATTCATATTATCGAACCCGATCTAGATATGGTCGTGCATGCCGCGGTCACCGAAGGTTATCTGCGTGCTACGACACAGGCAGAGCCAGCGGATGCGTTTTTAATTGCGGTGCCAACCCCATTCAAGGGCGATCACGAACCGGATCTCTCATATATAGAGTCAGCGAGTAAGGCTATTGCGCCAGTCTTGAAGAAAGGTGACTTGGTGATTCTAGAATCCACCTCCCCGGTGGGCGCGACTGAACAAATGGCGGCCTGGTTGGCTGCGTCGCGCCCCGATCTGAGTTTCCCGCAAACTCATGGGGAAGACTCTGATATTCGCGTAGCGCACTGCCCCGAGCGGGTTTTACCAGGCCATGTCTTGCGGGAGCTTGTGCAGAATGATCGAGTGATTGGCGGTATGACAGCCAAATGTTCCGAGGCAGCGGTAATACTTTACAAGACTTTCGTAGAGGGCGAGTGTGTCATTACCAATGCACGCACCGCAGAAATGTGCAAGCTGACCGAAAACAGTTTCCGTGACGTGAATATCGCCTTCGCCAATGAGTTATCGATCATTTGCGATAAGCTGGATATCAACGTATGGGAATTAATCCGTCTGGCTAATCGTCATCCGCGGGTTAGCATCTTGCAGCCAGGTCCGGGGGTTGGTGGACACTGCATTGCTGTGGATCCTTGGTTTATCGTTAGTAGCACTCCAGAAGAAGCAAAGCTTATCCGTGCTGCGCGCGAGGTTAACGACGGCAAGCCTCATTGGGTTGAGAATAAAGTGAAATTGGCCGTAGCAGAGTTCTTGCAGCAGAATCCAGAGAGGACTGCTTCGGAAGTGACTATTGCCTGCTTTGGCCTGGCTTTTAAGCCTGATATCGATGATCTGCGTGAAAGCCCCGCCTTAGCAATTTCCCAGAAGATTGCCGCAGCCCACCCCGGTTGCGTATTGGTGGTTGAGCCAAATATTGACGCGCTACCGATGAAGTTGGCGGGCAAAAAGCTGGTTCTAAAAAGTATTGATCAAGCACTTTCCGAATCTGACGTTTTGGTGTTGTTGGTCGATCACAAGGTATTTAAGAATATTCCTATGGATGCACTTCGGGATCTTAAGATCATTGATACCCGGGGTGTTTGGATCTCTTGATTGGCAAGTTGTTCGTGGGTGTCGAGATTTAAATCCACTCAATAGAATCATTTTAAAGTTTAACTTAAACGGGATTGATCAAATGTTCACTAACCAAACTATTCTGGTCACTGGCGGAACTGGCTCTTTCGGCAACACTTTCGTACCGATGACCCTGGCCAAGTACAATCCGAAGAAAATTATCATTTTCTCCCGTGATGAGATGAAGCAGTGGGACATGGCGAAGAAATTCGAGGGTGACCCCCGCGTGCGTTTTTTCATCGGCGATGTGCGTGACAAGGACCGTCTGTACCGTGCCCTAGATGGTGTCGACTACGTGGTGCATGCTGCCGCCACCAAGATCGTTCCGACCGCTGAGTACAACCCGTTCGAGTGCGTCAAGACCAACATCAATGGCGCCATGAACTTGATTGATGCCTGTATCGACAAGGGCGTCAAGCGTGTGGTCGCGCTGTCCACGGACAAGGCCAGCAGCCCCATCAATCTGTATGGCGCAACCAAGTTGGCTTCGGATAAGCTATTCGTCTCTGGCAACTCCTATGCCGGTGGGCATGACACCCGTTTCGCCGTCGTCCGTTACGGCAATGTAATGGGCTCGCGTGGTTCGGTGATTCCGTTCTTTATGTCAATCAAGGACAAGGGAGTGCTGCCTATCACCGACGACCGCATGACCCGCTTCATGATTTCCCTCGAAGAAGGCGTCGAACTGGTTTGGCACGCTTTCGAAGACATGGAGGGCGGCGAGATCTACGTGAAGAAAATCCCATCCATGAAGGTGACGGATTTGGCTCGTGTGGTTGCACCCGACGCTAGGCAGGAAGTGATCGGCATTCGTCCCGGCGAAAAGCTGCATGAGCAGATGATCAGCGCAGAAGACTCGCACTACACCTATGACTACCCGGAGCATTACAAGATCCTGCCAGTCATCAACGACTGGTCGACATGCGCCAAACGGATCAAGGATGGCACGAAAGTCCCCGAAGGCTTTGTCTACTCCAGCGACAACAACGCTGAGTGGATGAGCGACAAGGAACTGCAGGTCTGGATCGATACGAACCGCGAAAAAATCGGGAGCATCTGATCCATGATCCCCTACGGTCGCCAAGACATCACCCAGGCCGATATCGATGCGGTTCTGGAAGTACTCAAATCCGACTTCCTGACTCAGGGCCCCATGGTGCCGCGTTTCGAGCAAAGTGTGGCGCAGCACGTCGGGGCGGGCCATGCATTGGCCGTGAACAGCGCCACCTCGGCGCTCCATATCGCCTGCCTGGCGCTTGGGCTTGGTCGCGGTGACCGTTTGTGGACCACCCCGATCACCTTCGTCGCCTCTGCCAACTGTGGCCTGTACTGCGGAGCGGAGGTCGACTTCGTCGATATCGACCCGCACACCTATAACCTCTGCCCGCTAGCCCTTCAGCGCAAGCTGGAACGTGCCGAGCATGAAGGCAAGTTGCCCAAGGTCGTGGTTTCCGTGCATCTGTGCGGGCAACCCTGCGATATGCAAGCCATCCATGTTCTGGCCCGGCGCTATGGTTTCAAGGTGATAGAGGATGCCTCTCATGCCATCGGCGGGAAATACCGCGGCGAATTCATTGGCAATTGCCGTTACAGTGATATCACTGTGTTCAGCTTCCATCCGGTGAAGATAATCACCACCGCCGAAGGTGGCATGGCGCTGACCAACGATGCCGAACTGGCCCGCAAGATGGCCTTGCTGCGCAGTCACGGTATCACCCGCGATCCGGCACTGATGACTCACGAGGCCGATGGCCCCTGGTACTACCAGCAGGTCGACCTCGGCTTCAATTACCGTATGACCGACTTGCAGGCTGCCTTGGGTGTAAGCCAGATGGCGCGCCTGGATCAGTATGTGGCGCGTCGTCACCAGTTGGCTCGCCGCTACGACGAGTTGCTGGCAGAGTTACCGGTCACCACGCCCTGGCAGCATCCGGACAGCTACTCAGGGTTGCACCTGTATGTCATCCGCCTGCAACTGGGCAAGCTCCAGAAGAGTCATCTCCAAGTATTCGAATCCCTGCATGAGTTGGGTATTGGGGTCAACCTGCACTACATTCCGGTGCATACCCAGCCTTATTATCAACGTATGGGGTTCAAGGTCGGTAACTTCCCTTTAGCAGAAAGCTATTACAGCGAAGCTATTAGCCTACCGATGTTCCAGACCATGAGTGAGGAGCAGCAGGACACTGTTGTTGCCGCTCTGCGTGAGGTGCTCGACGCATGAGACTGGCTGTTATCCCTGCACGAGGCGGCAGCAAACGCATCCCGCGCAAGAACATCAAACCGTTCTGCGGCAAACCGATGATCGTTTGGTCCATCGAGACTGCGCTGCGAAGTGGCTGCTTCGATCAGGTCATCGTCTCCACCGACGATGCGGAAATTGCCGATGTCGCTCGCCAGTATGGCGCCAGCGTACCGTTCATGCGCCCGGCCGAACTGTCTGACGATTACACCGGCACCCTCCCGGTGATTCGGCACGTCATCGAGTGGTTCAACGCTCAGGAGCAGGCGATTGAACAAGTCTGTTGCCTGTACGCTACCGCGCCTTTTGTCCAAGTTGAGGATATTCAGCGAGGGTTGCAGATCCTCGAAGAGACGGATAGCGACTATGCCTTTTCGGTGACTAGCTACGCTTTCCCGATTCAGCGGGCCATTCGTCTCACCGAGGAGGGTCAAGTTGAGATGTTCAGCCCCGAATATTTCAATACCCGCTCGCAAGATCTGGAAGAGGCTTTCCATGATGCAGGCCAGTTCTACTGGGGCCGAGCCAGCGCATGGCTGCAAGGCAAAATGATCTTCAAGCCCGGCTCGGCGCCTGTTCTCTTGCCGCGCCATCGTGTGCAGGATATTGATACGCTGGAAGACTGGGTGCGAGCTGAATGGCTGTTCAAAGCTATGCAGGCGCAACAGGGTACAGATCAGTTATGAAGGTTGTCTTCCGCGCCGACGCCTCGCAACAGATCGGTACCGGCCATGTCATGCGCTGCCTGACCCTGGCCGATGCTCTTAATGCCCGGGGCGCAGAATGCCGGTTCATCTGTCGCGAGCTCCCCGGCAACCTGATTGAACTCATTCGTAGCAAGGGTTATCCAGTCCATAGCTTGCCTCTCAGCGAATCGCAAGAAGCTAGCTTGCTCGTGACCAATGAAGCTGGCAGCGGAGCAAAATTGCCCCACACTGCTTGGCTCGGTACCTCCCAAGAGCAGGATGTCGCCGAGTGCGCCGTCATCCTTGGCGAGTTGAGCACCGATTGGTTAGTGGTCGATCATTACGCCCTCGATGCCCGCTGGGAAGTTGCACTCAAACGGCACTGCCGCAAGCTGATGGTGATCGATGACCTGGCCGATCGTCCCCATCAAGGCGACCTCTTGCTGGATCAGACCTTCGGTCGCAATCCGGCGGACTATGCTCCGTGCGTGCCTGCTACATGCACGGTACTCTGCGGCTCGCAATATGCCCTGTTACGCCCCGAGTTTGCCGAGCTGCGTCCCTACAGTCTGGCTCGTCGGGGAGATGCGCAGCTCAGGCATCTGCTCATCACCATGGGCGGTGTTGATAAGGACAATGCCACCGGGCAGGTACTGTATGCCCTCCAGTCCAGCGAACTTCCTGCCAATTGCCGTATCACTGTGGTGATGGGCGCAACTGCGCCCTGGCTAACTGAAGTTCGTCAGCGGGCTGAGCAGATGCCATGGCCCACCGACGTCCGAGTAAACGTTGGCGATATGGCACAGCTGATGGCCGATAGCGACTTGGCGATTGGCGCTGCCGGCTCGACGTCCTGGGAACGCTGCTGTTTGGGATTACCGACGGTGCTGGTCGTTCTTGCCGACAATCAACATCAGGTCGCAAAAGGTCTCGAACAAGCGGGAGCGGTCCATGTCCTGCAGGAACCGCATCGGATCGCGGAGCATCTCCCACAGGCACTGGCTTCACTGATCTCATCGACAGTCTTTCGGGCTGCCATGAGCCAGGCTGCGCAGCGCATTGCGGACGGCAATGGCGTAGCTACTGTAATCCAGCACCTGGAGTCTTGAAGTGACCGGAACAGTATCGGCTCAACAGCGAGTACGTCCGATGACATACGAGGATCTCGAGCGAGTGCTTGCTTGGCGAAACCATGAAGAGGTGCGCCGCTACATGTACACTCAGCATGAAATCAGCCTAATCGAACACTCGCGCTGGTTCGAGCGGGCATCCCAGGACTCCAGCCGTCACCTACTGGTATTTGAAAGCAATGCTGTGCCTCTAGGCTTCATAAACCTCCATCAGATTGCACCCGGTGGTGTGGCAGATTGGGGCTTCTATGTTGCTCCTGACGCACCGAGAGGAACAGGCCGTCTACTGGGGCATGCAGTATTGCAACATGCTTTCGCTCATCTAGCCTTGCACAAGCTCTGTGGGCAGGCGCTGCGCTTCAATACGCGGTCCATCAAGTTTCATCAGAGACTTGGCTTTCAGCAGGAAGGAATTCTGCGTGAGCAACACTTTGACGGCCAGAGCTATCACGATGTTGTGTGCTTTGGCCTTCTTGCCTCTGAATGGCAATCGAACCTCTGAGAGATAACCGTATGTCGACTATCCCAAGTATCAGCATTGCCGGCCGACGCATCGCTCTCGATGCGCCGCCTTACATAATTGCCGAACTTTCCGCGAACCATAATGGCAAGTTGGAAACGGCACTGAAGATAATCGAAGAAGCCAAAAAGGCGGGCGCCGACGCCATCAAGCTTCAGACCTACACCGCCGATACCATTACCTTGGATTGCGATTCGGAAGAATTTCAGATCCACGGTGGACTGTGGGACGGCAAGAGTCTCTATCAGCTTTACCAAGAAGCTCATATGCCTTGGGACTGGCATGTTCCGCTGTTCGAGCATGCGCGTAAATTAGGTATCACCATCTTCAGTTCGCCGTTCGACAACACAGCTGTCGACCTCCTGGAAAGCCTCCGCGCCCCAGCCTACAAGATTGCCTCCTTCGAGGCCGTCGATTTGGCGCTGATCAAATATGTCGCCAGCACTGGCAAGCCGATGATCATCTCCACCGGTATGGCTGATGCGGAGGAGATTCAGGAAGCGATAGCGGCTGCGCGCGATGGGGGATGCAAGGAGTTGGCTATATTGCATTGCGTAAGTGGCTATCCTGCCCCAGCAGAAGACTACAACCTACGTACTATCCCCGACATGATCCAGCGCTTCGGCTTGGTTACGGGATTGTCTGATCACACGCTTGATAATACTACCGCTATTACAAGTGTTGCTCTGGGGGCTTCGGTGATTGAAAAACACTTCACCCTAGATCGGAACGGTGGAGGGGCGGATGACAGCTTCTCTCTAGAGCCCGCCGAACTCACTGCGCTTTGTCGTGACAGTAAGACCGCGTGGGCAGCTTTAGGTAGGGTTGATTATGGTCGCAAGTCCAGCGAGCAAACTAACGCAAAGTTTCGACGATCTCTTTACTTTGTGAAGGACCTGAAGGCCGGCGATGTAATTACTGAAAGTGCAGTGAGAAGTGTGCGGCCAGGGTATGGTGCTGCACCAAAATATTTAGACTATGTGCTTGATAAAAAAGTAATATCTGATGTTTCTGCTAACAGCCCTGTTGTGTTGGAAGGGTTAAAAGATGCATGAGCGGTGTCTTATAATTTTTGAGTTTGAGTAAATGAAGAATAAGGTGTTGATTCTGGTAGAAACGCCGTTTCAACTGCTATGTGCTTATGAATATTTACGTAAGCACCAAGCCTGTATTTCTTTATATATTAGGAATAGCGGCGTTGGCAGCAATGATCAGCAAATGAGCGCAATGGTCAGAGACTTAAACCTTAAAGTAAAAAAAGAATTTCTGGTAAGGCCAGGCAATAAGTTAGATTACTTTTTGTCGGTCTTGGGTTTCTTGTTCAGCAATTTTCATTGCTATGATAAGGTAGTTTTAGGTAGTTTTTTCTCTGGCTTTCAGAAGCTACTTTCTTCAATTGTTCTAAAAAAAGAAATAATTCTGTTGGACGATGGTGTTGCGACTTTGCTGGCTGATAAAATAATAAATGAGCGAGGAGGGAAGTATTCAGTATTTAGTATATTTGATCTGGATGAAAAAAATTATCTTAATTGTGAAGTGAATCGATTTGATTCTATTGCCGGTGAGTATGATTGTAAGGGGAGTGAGGAGTATGCTGTTTTTTTTATAGGACAAAAGCTGGTTGATATCGGTGCAATGGATGTCGCTGCCTATATTAGGGTTTTAGAGTCTGCAGTAAAAGACTCGCCTGAATCAGTTGTGCACTACATTCCGCATCGCACGGAAAGTCTAGAGTGTCTAGAAGTCGTTAAGGAAGTAAAAGGTCTCCAGTTATTGCATGCAGACGTAGCGGTGGAGTATTTCATGTTGCGAAACAAGTGGCGTCCGCGGAAAATCTATTCAGTTAACTCTACGGCACTTTTTACGCTTGCGAGCCTATTTCCTGATGCTAGGGCCGTTGCCATAATACCTAGTACGTTAAAGACGCAAATGTTTGTGCATCATGATCTGATAATGGAGTCTTTTGAAAGGCATAAATCGATCGTAATAAATCGCGTTTCATAGATTTTGCCAGAAACATTTGTCGTGTTGTATGGTGGCTAGGCTTCTTTCGTTAATAGATAAAATTATCTTAAGGCATTTAAATGCTTGGATTGCTCGCTTTTCTTTCGACGATTGTGTTCTTTTCACCAGTCGTTAATTTATTACTTCTCCCGATTGTCTTCTATAGATTGTTTTTGACCAGCTATGGAAGGGATTTGAGTTTTCTAAAGAGTGGACATGTTGTTGGGTTGATGCTGCTGCTGTTGTCAGCGCTTCTGTCAGTTGTTGTATTTGCCTTTGCGGAACCTTTAATTGATAATTTTGAAAAGTCAATATTAGGTGCTTTTCCTTATGTGGTGCTAATACTGATTTCTTTATTTGCGGGTATGGTCTTTCGCAGGAGTGATTTGATAGTAGTACTTTTGCTGGTTTTGTTCGAAATAGCTGTGGGTTTCGCTGAGTATATTGCTGGAACTCACTCGTTTTTTTCGGTTGCACATAAAGGACAGACCCAGATCGGTGACACTGAGTTGCTTTACTATAATCGGGTTTTCGGTTTGAGTGTGAACTCCAGTGTCTATGCCTTCAAGGTATTAGTTGGCTTTGTTGTTTTGATGGCAATAAGGTCGGAGTTGTCTCGGCGTGTCTTCCTGGTTTGTGCGGGAATACTCGCTGTCGGATTTGTTACATCTTTCAATAGAACCGCAATTGTTGCTGCCGCGATTAGCCTGATGTTCTATTATGCGACTAATTGGAGGGTTGTGCTTTCCGGAGGGGTGGTAGGTTGTGCAGTAGGCGTTCTCTACTTATCCACTATCATTGAGAATCTTACGCGTGGTAGAGGTGAGCTAGACTTGTCTGGCCGGGATTTTATTTTTTATGAGTTTTTTAGTGTTCTGAAGCAAAGTCCATTCTTTGGTAACGCTGCGCAAAAAGTTTGGTTGCAGCTTAATGATGGTTTGTATCACGCACACAGTTCATATCTTGAGTTTTTGGTATCAAACGGCGTTTTCATCTCACTTTTGTTTTTTTCGGGCTATTATCTCTTGGTTTTACGTGGCCGAATGCTGGCCGCGTTACCCTTGCTGATCTATTCTGTGTTTCAGTATGGGTTGCTTTGGGGGTTGGTTTTTAACGACGTAGTGTTTTTTGGGTTGATGTTTTATTTGTTAAGATCGAACTCCGATAAGCGGGCAGCGGCTAATAATAAAGCTTCTCTAGAAACGAAGGTGATTGATGTTTAAGTACGTAGTTAAAAAAATACTTTCCGAGATCTTCTATCTGACTTCTGGACGCAATTTTGTCGCGTCATCAGGTCGGCCTAAAATAAACGGCTTCTGTAGGTTTGGGGCTAAGTTAGTTTTGGGAGCTAACGCCAATTTTAATGGGGCGAGAACGTATGGCGCTGGTAAAATCCATGTTGGGGATAATTTTCACTCGGGTGTGGGGTTGAAAGTATTGACTCAGAGTCATAACTATAATGGCGAATCTATCCCTTATGACAGAACTGTTATAGTAAAAGATGTCGTTATCGGTGATAACGTTTGGTTTGGTATGAATGTAATGGTTCTGCCAGGCGTGAGAATTGGGGAGGGGGCGATCATTCAAGCTGGATCGGTAGTTTCGAAATCAATACCTGATTTGGCCATTGCGGGCGGTAATCCAGCCGAAGTTATTCGGTTTCGTGATAAGAATCATTATTTTAAGATGAAGCAAGATGACCGCTATCTGTAAAACCTTAGGTATGGTGTTTGGTTACTCTTCGGTCTTGTTGGTGTCAAAAGGACTTACCTTGCTGGTAAGTTACTTGGTTGCTTTCTCTGTGGGTAACGCAGAATTCGGCTATTTTTCCCTTGCGCAAGCACTGTTTGTTACTGCGGTTACTTTGTTGGGGTTCAATTCTTCCGCCGCATACGTTAGATATTTTTATAGTAAAGGAGTTTCTGCGATTTATAAAGCGTTGAAGCGGGTTTATTATCTATTGTTTGTACTCTCTGTTTTTTTTGGATTGCTATTATATTTTATTTTCTCAGGGCATCCATATTTCGTTTGGTTTGCATTACTTCCTATTTCTGGTTTTTTGGCAGCGCATATTGCTAGCTTTAATGCGATATATAGATGTTCAAATAGTTTGATGGGTTATGCTTTCGCTGAGTTGGGGAGGCCCGTTCTAGTCTTTCTTTCATTGGCGGTTTTTTTGTGGATGAAATTCGAGTTTTCTATTGTTGCAGTATATTTACTTGCTTTGTGTGCTTCTTTGTTGTTGGTCGTTTTTTTCTCGGTCTTTCACTTTCGTTCAAAACTACTCAATAAGTCGCAGTCATCTCTGGAAGAGAGGGAAGTTGTGGTATATCTACTTCCGTTGGTTTTGGTTCAGTTGATGGCGTTGCTTAATAATGTGGGCGATAGATATATTTTGAGCGCCTTTGTAACTGTTGACGAGATTGGAAAATACGGTAAGGCCTATCTTATAGGATCTGCTGCGGGAATGCTCATTGATAGCTTTTCCTTGTTGTGGGCACCATATGTTGTCAGAAGAGTCGATGATTTTAAGACTGATCTGTATCCTAAGGCCTTGCTTGTTTTTGGAGGTGCGACCTTCTTATCTTTGCTTTTGCTATTTGGGGCGGGCTTTGTTTTTATCTATGAAGTTTCATTTTTTTCTTTCGATTACCTTTTCTTGGTAATGGCGATCATTGTGCTTTCTGCATTTATGGCTCGTGTAGGATATCAAATATTTGTGCCCGTGTTGAGCGCCTATGATCTTACAGGTGTTGTCGCCAAGTTGTCTTTTGTGGGCGCGATTGGCGGAATTGCTGCAAACTTTGCTTTGATTCCATTTTGGGGCGGGGTAGGGGCAGCTATAGCGACCTGGATTTCATTTTCCATTTTTTCCATGCTTTCTTTCTGGGTTGTACGAGAAAAAATGCTTCGGGTATGAGCCTTTATCAAATAGATTGTTATTCTTTGTAATATAAATCGAGCTGTAGAACAAACACCGGTACTGGAAATTTAACTCCGTCAGCCGGAATCGCTAATTACGGAGTATCGCAGGGTCCTATGAAAGTTCTGTATTTTCACCAACACTTTTCGACCCCGAAAGGCACGGTCGGTACCCGCTCTTATGAAATGGCTCGTCGTTTGCTTGCGCGTGGTCATCATGTGACGATGGTGTGCGGGAGTTATAGTGGCGGGGAGACTGGTCTGGGTCTTCCTTTCATTGGCGGTAAACGACGCGGAACAGTCGATGGTATTAACATCATTGAGTTCGATCTGGCGTATTCAAATAGTGATGGCTTAGTAAAGAGAGCTGTGACCTTCGCCAAGTTTGCTCTACGCAGCATCAGTTTGGCATTTACTGAGCGCTACGATCTAGTATTTGCAACGACTACGCCATTAACTGCGGGTATTCCTGGTATTTTCGCCCGCTGGTTACGAGGTAAACCGTTCGTATTTGAGGTGCGCGATCTGTGGCCGGAATTGCCCAAGGCTATGGGGGTGATCCGGAATCCTCTAGTATTGTGTGCCATGTCGATACTGGAGTGGATAAGTTATCGCTCGGCACATAGGTTGATTGGCTTGTCCCCCGGGATAGTTGAAGGCATTGTTAAGCGTGGGGTCGCACGCGAGCGGGTTGCTCTGGTCCCCAATGGCTGCGATCTGGGTATTTTTTCCGGCGACGTTGAACCTTGGCGTCCCGAGCAGGTAAAACCGGACGATATGCTGGCTGTTTTTGCGGGCACCCATGGCGTGGCCAATGGCCTGGATGCCGTACTCGATGCGGCAGCGGAACTGAAACGGCGTGGACGTGACGATATCAAGTTGCTTTTGATCGGCCAGGGCAAGCTCAAACCGGCTTTACAGGCACGGGCGCAGCGCGAAGCGTTGCACTGTGTTGTGTTTCATGAACCAGTGAACAAGTCTCGACTTGCTGGTCTGATGGCTAGTACGGATGTTGGGTTGCAGGTATTGGCAAATGTGCCTGCTTTCTACGTTGGCACTTCACCAAACAAGTTTTTCGACTACATTGCATCTGGCTTGCCCGTACTCAACAATTATCCCGGCTGGTTGGCGGGGATGATTCGCGATAACCATTGCGGCTATGCAGTTGAGCCGGAAAATCGGCACGCTTTTGCCGATGCGCTGGAGCAGGTTGCAGGTGATAAGACGGCAGCAAAGGAAATGGGCAAACGGAGTCGTGAGTTGGCTGAGCGAGAGTTTGACCGCGAACTGCTGGCGAATCGCTTTGTCGATTGGCTGGAGGGAGTAAGGTGAATATCAAGCGCCTTTCCGATATCGTCGCCTCCGTTTGCGGTCTTTTACTGCTAGCACCAGTTATTGCCATCGTTGCGTGGCAGGTTCGCCGCAAACTTGGTTCTCCTGTGCTGTTCCGTCAAGTGCGGCCCGGTCTGAATGGTGAGCCATTCGAGATGATCAAGTTCCGTTCCATGCGCGATGCTGTGGATGTTGTCGGCAACCCATTACCAGACTCCGAGCGTATGACACCATTTGGCAGTTTCCTGCGTTCCAGTAGTTTGGACGAATTGCCAGGGCTGTGGAACGTGTTAAAGGGGCACATGAGCCTAGTGGGGCCGCGTCCGCTTTTGATGGAGTACCTTCCGCTTTATAGCCCTGAGCAATACCGTCGCCATGAGGTGCGTCCCGGAGTTACCGGTTGGGCGCAAATTAATGGCCGTAATGGACTTGGCTGGGACGATAAGTTTAAGCTGGATGTCTGGTATGTCGACAATCGCTCATTCTGGCTGGATCTTAAAATCATCTTATTGACCATCAAGAAGGTGCTGGTGCGTGATGGCATCAACGCCGAAGGGGAGGCAACCATGTCCAAGTTTACGGGGAATAAACCGTGAACCGTCTAGCCATTTTGGGCGCTAGCGGCCACGGCAAGGTAGTGGCAGATACAGCTGAGTGTTCTGGTTGGGACTCGATATGTTTTTTTGATGATGCTTGGCCGTCAGTTAAGAAAAATGGAATATGGTCAGTCGTGGGTAATACGGACCGCTTACTCTCGGAACTTGAAACGTTTTCCGGTGTGGTTGTCGCCATTGGCGATAATCGAATACGTCAGGATAAACTCCAAAAATTACTTCTGGTCAACGCTAGGTTGGTTACGCTGATACATCCTGCCGCCACGGTGAGTCGATATGCGACGATTGGAGCCGGTTCCGTAGTTTTTGCAGGTGTCGTAGTAAATGTAGGAGTTCGGGTCGGATTAGGTGCGATTTTGAACACAGGTTGTAGCGTTGATCATGATTGTGTTTTGGGGGATTCTATCCATATTAGTCCGGGAGCGCATCTTTCAGGCGGTGTAACACTGGGTGATCGGAGCTGGATCGGTGTTGGTGCGTGTATCAGGCAGCAGATTAGTATTGGTTGTGATGTAGTTGTAGGGGCTGGCGCGGCGGTGGTGAAT
Source organism: Pseudomonas sp. G2-4 (assembly GCF_030064125.1). Classification (NCBI taxonomy): domain Bacteria; kingdom Pseudomonadati; phylum Pseudomonadota; class Gammaproteobacteria; order Pseudomonadales; family Pseudomonadaceae; genus Pseudomonas; species Pseudomonas sp. G2-4. The sequence goes on from NZ_CP125957.1 coordinate 1,827,608, forward strand.
GACATTGCCTCCCGTCGAGTCGTGGCTGGTGTGCCGGCCAAGCAGCTGAAAGGCTAATTCAGGACGGGTTACTTGGGTAGTATTAATTTATATAGGTATAGATTGTGCTGAATACACCATTTTCACCTTGGCCTTCTTTCACCGAAGAAGAAGCGGACGCGGTTCGGGCGGTTATATTATCTAATAAGGTTAATTATTGGACAGGGCAAGAGTGTCGCGAGTTCGAGAAGGAATTTGCAGCGTGGATTGAGGTAAAGCATGCTGTAGCCGTTACAAATGGCACCTTAGCGTTAGATTTAGCGCTAAAGGCGCTGGGAATTGGCACGGGAGATGAAGTGGTTGTCACGCCCCGGACTTTTTTAGCATCTGTATCCAGTATCGTTAATTGTGGCGCGGTCCCTGTATTTGCGGATGTAGACCGCGATACACAAAACTTTACTGCAGATTCAATTCGTGCGGTGTTGACATCTAGAACTCGTGCCTTTATTTGCGTCCATTTGGCGGGGTGGCCTTGTGATATGGATCCAATAATATCTTTGGCGAAAGAATTTGGTATTAAAGTTATCGAGGATTGTGCTCAAGCTCATGGGGCAGTCTATAAAGGGAGGCCGGTTGGTTCGATCGGAGATATTGGGGCATGGTCTTTTTGCCAAGACAAAATAATGACCACAGGTGGTGAGGGCGGAATGGTCACGACTAATGATAGTAAACTGTGGTCTAGTATGTGGTCATTTAAAGATCATGGCAAAAGTTGGGAAGCAGTTTACGAACAAGAGCACCCGCCAGGCTTTCGTTGGCTCCACGGAAGTTTTGGCACTAACTGGCGTATGCTAGAACTACAGGCTGTTATAGGTCGCATTCAGCTACGGCGCATGAGAGATTGGCATACAAGTCGCCTGAATAATGCTCGCCAGATCTGGGCATGTGCACGAACATGCGCTGCTTTACGAGCCCCAATAGTTCCCGAAGAAATTGTTCACGCAGCATACAAATGTTATGTGTTCGTGCGGCCAGATAAGTTAAAAGTAAACTGGAGTCGTGATCGGATATTAACGGAGATCGCCGCCCAGGGTGTACCATGTTTTTCCGGTTCATGCTCTGAGGTATATCTTGAGAAGGCCTTTGATAACACTAGGTGGCGACCTGAAAAACGGCTAGCTGCAGCGAAAGAATTAGGGGAGACCAGTCTGATGTTTATGGTGCATCCCACGATAACTGAGGCCCAAGTCGCCAAAACCTGCAACGTTTTGAAGCATGTAATGAACGAGGCTACTGAAGGTTAATTTAGTGGTGGATAGTGTTCGCTCGGATAAGAGTCGCCCAAGGCGATATTTCAATCAAGTTTATGGTGGCTGCATCTAGGTGAGAAGCGTTACAAAGAGTTGTTAGTTGGCGACAACGTCGTTGCAGCCTCTCATTCTATGATCATGATTGCCAACGAAGACGGCTGCCATCGAGCATGATGACTACGGAAGGGTTCGTCAGTTGCTCAGGGATACGGTGAGCGGCTACGCCCCGGACGGCGAGATTGTCGACTGGATCTACCAGCAGCGCCGTCTCGACCCCTGATTGTTACACAAGCTGTAACGTACACACTTTTGACAGTACCCCATCATCGCCTAAGTTTGAGAAGCAGCTTCGGAAAAGCTGCTTCTTTCTTAACGATGTCATGGAGCGTCACTTATGCGTACAGGCTATTTCTACTCTCTGGTTTTTGCCCTTCTGACCAGTGCCTCTATAGCAGTTATCGCTGCACCCGCGGTCAAGTCCGAGACGACGGCTGCTCCGCAGGTATTGGACGTGTCGGCGAAGTCGCAAAGCGCCAAGGTGGATCTTAACGGGGCGGATGCCGCGACTCTGCAACGCGAGTTGACGGGAATAGGCAAGACCAAGGCCGAGGCGATTGTTGCGTATCGGGAGAGTAATGGAGCCTTCTCGTCGGTGGAGGAGTTGCTGGAGGTCAAGGGAATTGGTAAAGCGCTTCTGGACAGGAATCGCGACAAGTTGGAAGTGAACTGAGGTGAGATAGCGAAAAGGCCGGTCGAGATGACTGGCCTTTTTGCGTTATGCCTAATGAAAGCTGGTGGTCGATCACTCATGGCACAAAATGTGATTACTCATTGCCATTCGATTGTTGAACAATCTAGGGCCTTCCATCATGACCAACGAGCTGTCCCTCGCCGACCAAATCACCCTAGAGCTACGCGCCGACATCATCGCCGGTCGCCTGATCCCAGGCATGGCCCTGGTAGAGAGCAATCTGGTCTCAGCCTACAACGCTTCACGCAACACCATCCGCGAGGCGTTACACCGCCTGGGCCAGGAAGGGTTGACCCGTTATGTGCGTAACAAGGGAGTAATGGTCCGCAGGCTGGACGCCGAAGATCTGCGGGACGTGTTCAAGGTCCGTCGCACTCTGGAGCTTCAAGCCATCATGTGCAGTGCGCCACTGCGCGAGTACCAATCCGACCGTATGCTCGAAGCCCTCGAGGCGGCCGAGCTGGCTCGGGAGCGTGAAGACTGGCGTGCAGTAGGTACCCATGGCCTGGCGTTCCATCAACATATCGTCGGGTTGATGCGCAGTCCTTTGCTCGATGGGTTTTTCACCAACGTGGTTGCGCAGTTGCGCCTGGTGTTCTGTGCCGCGCCCGACGAGCCGCGCTTCCAGGCCCCGTGGCTGGTTCGTGATCGCGAGATCCATGACTGGCTAGCCGAAGGCGACAAGGGCGCAGCCTATGAAGCGATGAGTCTTTATCTCGACGATTCCGAGCAATTGCTTTTGCAGTTCTTGACCCCCGCTATCCATCACTGATCGAGGATGTGTGCCATGTACAAAGACTATCCAGCCGCCTATCAGGTCAGCAAAGGCTCAGCCCTGCAGGTGGATAAACCCTTCTACGACCGCATCCGCGCCGAGCAGGACAAGCGCACGCTGATCGAGCAGTTCGAAGTGCCGACCCGCACCGGGCGGGCCTGGCATGTGCCGGCCGGTCATGTATTCCGCGTCACGACGCCGGTAGGCCCGCAAGTGGGGGATCTCAATGTCTGGAACGCCCACGATCCACGGGAGCGGCTTTGGGCGGCGCGCACACGTCAGCTGCAGGGCGCCCATGTCAGCACCCATGATCGGTTGTGGTCGAACCTCCCATTCCTGCGGCCCCTGGTGACCATCACCGATGACAGCCTGGCCGGTTACGGCATCGACGAGCATGGTGGGCGGCTGCACGATTTGCTGGGGACCCGTTGTGACCCGTACGTGAACAAGATGCTGACGGGGGAGGACTTTCACCATCACTGCCATTCGAACCTGACCCGTGCGGTGTTGCCCCATGGCTTGACGGAGTTCGATGTGCATGACGTGCTGAATATTTTCCAATGCACTGGGCTCAATCATGACGACATGTATTTCATGAAGGCCTGTCCGGCGCAGAAGGGCGATTACCTGGAGTTTTTTGCCGAGATTGATCTGCTGTGTGCTTTGTCGACTTGCCCTGGCGGTGACTTGTCGCTGGCGATGTGGGGGCCGGATGCGCAGGATCCCCTTAGCGTTTGCCGTCCGTTGGGGGTGGAGATCTATCGGTTGGAGGATTCATTGCTGGCGGGCTGGAGCCAGCCTGAGCGGGCGGCGTACAACGGGTTGCATGGGTTGCAGATTGCCAAGGCGGATTGGGAGAAGTAACACTGCAGTGCATGGGGCTTTTGTGGCGAGGGAGCTTGCTCCCGCTGGGCTGCGCAGCAGTCCCCAAAGTCACGACTGAATCAGCCTGGTACACCGCGCTGGCAGGTTTGAGGGGGGGCGCTTCGCGCCCCAGCGGGAGCAAGCTCCCTCGCCACAAGAGCGGTGTGCCTGGCTGTAGAGCGGTGTGCCAGGCTGTGGATCAACGATCCTTGGCCTCCTTCGCATCCATCTCCGCATTGCGCTCAGCCACGCGTTTGCGCTGTTCATCCGTCAGTTCGACCTTGTTGGCGGTGTCGCGCAGCATCATCAGGCCACCGACGATCGAGCCGATTGCAACAATCAGAATCAACCAGGCATACCAGGGCATAGGGTTCTCCTTGAGGGGGCGATGGACGCGGGAAGATTTCGCCGATCCATCGCACCTACCACTTATGAGCGAAGGTTGTTCGCAGTGGTTCAATACTACGCCCGTTCTGCCGGGTTCACCTCAAAGGCCGGTCAGCATTGCATCGGCCGGGGCATCGGCGCGCAGTTGTGCGGTGAGCGTGAAATACAAGAAGCCCACCGCCATGAAGCCGAGGAAGATCAGGCCGATCAGCGTGTTGAACCAGGCCATCGCTACCAGGCACACGACTGCCAGCACCAAGGCGATCCCCGGTACGATCGGATAGCCCGGCGCGCGGAAGGTGCGTTCCAGGTTGGGTTCGGTTTTACGCAACTTGAACAGGCTGAGCATGCTCATGATGTACATGACGATGGCGCCGAATACGGCCATGGTGATCATCGCGGCGGTCAGGGTCATGCCGCCGAGGTTGATCAGGCCATCGCTGTAGATCGCTGCGATGCCGATCAGCCCGCCGGCGATGATGGCTCGGTGCGGCGTCTGGAAGCGTGACAGTTTGGCGAGGGAGGCGGGCAGGTAGCCGGCGCGGGCCAGGGCGAAGAACTGCCGCGAGTAGCCGAGGATGATGCCGTGGAAACTCGCCACCAGGCCGAACAGGCCGATCCACACCAGCATGTGCAGCCAGCCGGAGCTTTCGCCGACCACGGTTTTCATGGCCTGGGGCAGGGGATCGTTGATGTTCGACAAAGTGCGCCAATCGCCGACGCCGCCGGCAAAGAACATCACACCCATCGCCAGGAACACCAGGGTCAGGATGCCGCTGATGTAGGCCTTGGGAATCGTGCGTTTTGGGTCCTTGGCTTCTTCGGCGGCCATGGCGGCGCCTTCAATCGCCAGGAAGAACCAGATGGCGAAGGGAATCGCGGCGAACATCCCGGCAATGGCCGGTGCGCCGAACACATCCGAGCCGGCCCAGCCGTTCAGGGCGAAATTGCTGAAGCTGAACGCCGGGGCGACGACGCCCATGAAGACCAGCAACTCGGCCACCGCCAGGACGCAGACGATCAGTTCGAACGTCGCCGCCAGCTTGACCCCGAGAATGTTCAGGCCCATGAACACGATGTAGGCGCCGACCGCCGCGTGTTTCGGGTCGAGGGCCGGGAACTGCACGTTCAGGTAGGCACCGATGGCCAGGGCGATGGCCGGTGGCGCGAAGACGAATTCGATCAGTGTCGCCAGGCCGGCGATCAGGCCGCCTTTCTCGCCAAAGGCCCGACGGCTATAGGCAAACGGCCCGCCGGCATGGGGAATGGCGGTGGTCAGCTCGGTGAAGCTGAAGATGAAGCAGGTGTACATGGCCGCGACCATGAACGACGTCACCAGGAAGCCCAGTGTCCCGGCCACCCCCCAGCCATAGCTCCAGCCAAAGTACTCGCCGGAAATCACCAGCCCGACGGCAATGCCCCATAAATGCAGGGTGCCCAGGGTGGGTTTGAGTTGTGTGTTCATCGGTGGCTCCCCTTTGATCCATAGCAAAAGCGCTGGAAGGGGGCAGTGCAGTGGGCGTGCCAGGGCGGCGAGGGCGGTCGTAATGGGTGAAATCGTGTCGTATCGGAGATGTTCGCTGCCGGATCGCTCGGTTTCGTGCTCCAGTTCAGGGCATCAGTGGCTGGGCTGGCCTCATCGCGAGCAAGCTCGCTCCCACAGGGGCTCTCCAGTGGCCACAGATTTTCTATTCACAACAGGTCAAATGTGGGAGCGAGCTTGCTCGCGATGAGGCCATCTCGGTTAGCCGAAAAAACCATTTTTTACACATTCTTTATCCCCCAAGCCCCCTCTCGATCTCGTTCCTTTACACCCTCCCTGCCGACAATCACTCCACACACGGCACGACGCCGTACCACGGAGAAATCCCATGAGCCTTCTGGACGGGGTGTCGCTGCTGCTGGCAGTGGCGCTGTTCATTTATCTACTGGTTGCGCTGTTGCGCGCGGATCGGAACTAGGAGCGGCTATGCACGGTTATGACTACGGGCTGATCCTCGCCTTTTTCGCCCTGGTGCTGATTCCGGCACCGTTTCTGGGGCGTTTTTACTACCGGGTGATGGAAGGCCAGCGCACTTGGCTTTCACCCGTCCTCGGCCCGCTGGAGCGCGGTTGTTATCGCCTGGCCGGTGTCGATCCCGCTGTGGAGCAGAGCTGGCAGAAGTACACCCTGGCCTTGCTCGCGTTCAACCTGGCGGGTTTTTTGTTGCTGTTCGCGATCCTTCTGCTGCAGGGGCATCTGCCCCTCAATACCGAGCAAGTGCCCGGCATGGAGTGGACCCAGGCCTTCAACACGGCCGTGAGTTTCACGACCAATACCAACTGGCAGTCCTACAGCGGTGAAGCGTCCCTGAGCTACCTGAGCCAGATGGTCGGCCTGACGGTGCAGAACTTCGTCAGCGCCGCCACCGGCCTGGCCGTGCTGGTGGCGCTGTGTCGCGGGATCGGGCGTAAGTCCGCTGCGACGCTGGGTAATTTCTGGGTCGACATGACCCGCGCCACCCTCTATGGCCTGTTGCCGCTGTGCCTGTTGCTGGCGTTGTTCCTGGTGTGGCAGGGCGTGCCGCAGACCTTCGCGCACTATGTGCACGGTCTGACGATGCAGGGCGCCGACCAGGTGATCCCCCTGGGCCCGGCCGCCAGCCAGATCGCCATCAAGCAACTGGGCACCAACGGCGGCGGTTTCTTCGGCGTCAACTCGGCGCACCCGTTCGAGAATCCAACGGCCTGGAGCAATCTGTTTGAACTCGCTTCGATCATCCTGATTCCTGCCGCGCTGGTGTTCACCTTCGGCCATTACGTCAAGGACCTGCGCCAGAGCCGGGCGATCATTGCCTGCATGCTCGTGCTGTTTCTGATCGGTGGAGCGACATCGCTGTGGGCCGAGTACCAGCCCAACCCGGCCCTGAACAACGTAGCCGTGGAACAGACTGCGCCGCTGGAAGGCAAGGAGTCGCGCTTTGGCACCACCGCCACGGTGCTGTGGTCGGTGACCACCACGGCAGCCTCCAACGGCTCGGTCAATGGCATGCACGACAGCCTCAATCCGCTCAGCGGCATGGTTTCGCTGGTGAACATGATGGTCGGCGAAGTGATCTTCGGTGGCGTCGGGGCCGGGCTCTACGGGATGTTGTTGAACGTGCTGATCGCGGTGTTCCTGGCCGGGCTGATGATTGGTCGCACCCCGGAATATCTGGGCAAGAAGCTCGGCGCCAGGGAGGTGCAACTGCTGGTGGTGACCCTGTTGGTGATGCCAGTGAGCGTGCTGGTGCTGGGCGCCATTGCGGCGAGCCTGCCCGGGCCGGCAGCTGCCGTGACTAACCCCGGTGCCCATGGTTTCAGCCAGTTGCTCTACGCCTACACCTCGGCGGGGGCGAACAACGGTTCGGCGTTCGCCGGTTTCGGTGCCAACACGCCGTTCCACAACCTGATGCTGGGCCTGGGCATGTTGATCGGTCGTTTCGGCTACATCCTGCCGGTGCTGGCGTTGGCCGGCAGCCTGGCGCTGAAGAAAACCGCGCCTATTGGCCAGAACAGCTTCCCCACTCACGGCCCGCTGTTCGTGACCTTGTTGACTGTGACCATCCTGTTGGTGGGCGGCTTGACCTTCCTGCCGACCCTGGCCCTGGGGCCGATTGCCGAACACTTGAGCCTGGGCTTCTGAGGGATATGAAGATGAATATGCCGATGAGCAAAACCGCCGTCGCCAAGGCGCCGGAACAACCGAAAACCGCCATCTCCGCCCTGTGGCGGCCAGCGCTGGTACAAGCCTTCGTCAAGCTCGATCCGCGCCAGTTGCATCGCGCGCCGGTGATGTTGGTGGTGGAGCTGACCGCAATCCTCACCACCGTGCTGTGCTTCATTCCCGATAACGCCGTGCCGACTTTCGTCGCCGCACAAATCGCCCTGTGGCTGTGGTTCACCGTACTGTTCGCCAACTTCGCCGAGGCGTTGGCCGAAGGTCGCGGCAAGGCCCGGGCCGACAGCCTCAAGGCCGGCAGCGAAGGCCTGAACGCACGGCGCCAGACCGCCAATGGTTTTGAAGTGATACCCGCCACCCGTTTGCGCAAGGGCGATGTGGTGCGCGTCGAGGCGGGGGACATGATCCCTGGCGACGGCGAAGTGATCGAAGGCATTGCCGCCGTCAACGAGGCAGCGATCACTGGCGAATCGGCGCCGGTCATTCGCGAATCCGGTGGGGATCGCTCGGCCGTCACCGGCAATACACGGCTGGTTTCCGACTGGCTACTGGTGCGCATCACCAGTAACCCCGGCGAGTCGACCCTGGACCGCATGATCGCCCTGGTCGAAGGCGCCAAGCGCCAGAAAACGCCGAACGAAGTGGCGTTGGATATCCTGCTGATCGGCCTGACGCTGATCTTCCTGCTGGTGGTGGTGACGCTGCAACCGTTCGCCCATTTCGCCAACGGCAGCTTGCCGCTGGTGTTCCTGGTGGCGCTGTTGGTGACGTTGATTCCCACCACCATCGGCGGGCTGCTGTCGGCCATCGGCATCGCCGGGATGGATCGGCTGGTGCGCCTGAATGTGATCGCCAAGTCCGGCCGCGCGGTGGAAGCGGCGGGAGACGTGCATGTGCTGATGCTGGACAAGACCGGCACCATCACCTTTGGTAATCGTCGCTGTGCAGCGGTCTACTCTGCCCCTGGCGTGAGCACCAAGGCGTTGGCCGAAGGCGCGCTGTTCGCTTCGTTGGCCGATGACACGGCGGAGGGCAAGTCCATCGTCGAGTACCTGCGCGGTTTGCATCCGCAGCCCGAACCGGGCCTCGAATCGCTGACCGCCGTGCCGTTCAGCGCGGAAACCCGGTTGTCCGGCGTTGATTATCAGGGACACGTTTACCGCAAGGGTGCTGTGGATTCGCTGCTGAGTTTTATCGGTCTGGCAAAAACCGAGTTGCCGCCGGCGCTGGCCCGGGAGATCGACAAGATTGCCCAAAGCGGCGGCACGCCTTTGCTGGTGTGTGCCGATGGCAAGCTGTTGGGGGCCATTCATCTGAAGGACGTGGTCAAGCCCGGCATCCGTGAGCGTTTCGCCGAGCTGCGCAAGCTGGGCATCCGCACCGTGATGGTCACCGGCGACAATCCGCTGACCGCCGCCGCGATTGCGGCCGAGGCGGGTGTCGACGACGTGCTGGCCGAGGCCACGCCAGAGAAAAAACTCGCGCGCATTCGTCATGAGCAGAATGACGGTCGATTGGTGGCGATGTGCGGCGACGGCGCCAACGACGCCCCGGCCCTGGCCCAGGCCGACGTCGGCATGGCGATGAACGATGGCACCCAAGCGGCGCGGGAGGCGGCCAACATGGTCGACCTCGACAGCGACCCGACCAAGTTGCTGGACGTGGTGCAGATCGGCAAGGAATTGCTGGTGACCCGCGGGGCGCTGACGACGTTTTCCATCGCCAATGACATCGCCAAGTATTTCGCGATCCTGCCGGCGCTGTTCGCTTCGATTTATCCGCAGCTCGGCGTGTTGAACGTCATGCACCTGAGCAGCCCGCAGAGCGCGATCCTCTCGGCCATCGTGTTCAACGCGTTGATCATCGTCGTGCTGATCCCCCTGGCCCTGCGCGGCGTGCGGGTGCAGGCGGCGAGCGCGGCGGCGCTGTTGCGCCGCAACCTGTTGATCTATGGCCTGGGCGGGATCGTGGTGCCGTTCGTGGGGATCAAGGCGATTGATATGTTGCTGACGGGGTTGGGGCTGGTTTGAGCCCGATGTCTGGCGCACAGATTTTTTGTGCCAGGAGAGGTTGTTGTTGTTGTTGTTGTTGTTGTTGTTGTTGTTGTTGTTGTGGCGAGGGAGCTTGCTCCCGCTGGGTTGCGAAGCAACCCCAAAGACGCTGAACGCAAGCTACCTGGCTCACCGCGGTCGCCGTTTTGGGGCTGCTTCGCAGCCCAGCGGGAGCAAGCTCCCTCGCCACAATGAATTATTGCCATTCGAGGATATCTGGATGTTCACTCTGATCCGCCCGGCCCTGAGCCTGTTGCTTCTGATGAGCCTGCTCACCGGCGTCGCTTACCCACTGCTGGTCACGGGAATAGCGCAAGTCGCTTTTCCCACCCAGGCCAACGGCAGCCTGATCGTCGATGCCGCCGGTAAAGTCCGGGGCTCGACGCTGATCGCCCAGGATTTCACTGGCGATGCCTGGTTCCATCCACGGCCCTCGGCCGGTGCATTCGCCACGGTCGCCAGCGGTGCCAGCAACTTTTCCCCGAGCAACCCGGCCCTGGCCACTCGGGTGATCGAAGACGCCCACACACTGCAAGTGCCCGGCCAGGGACCGGTGCCGCTGGCATTGCTGACCGCCTCCGGCAGTGGGCTGGATCCGCACTTGCCTCCGGCCGCGATTGCCTATCAACTGGCGCGTGTCGCCACGGCGCGCAACCTGCCGGTCTCGACGTTGCAGCAGTTGCTCGACACCCACATCGAGCAGCCTCTGGTGGGGCCGCCGGTGGTGAATGTGTTGGCGTTGAACCTGGCGCTGGAAAAACTGTAAAACCTGTGGGAGCGAGCTTGCTCGCGATGAGGGTGTGTCAGCCAACATCATTGCTGACTGAAGCACCGCTATCGCGAGCAGGCTCGCTCCCACAGGGGGACTTAATACATTTGAAATATGAGAACCCCCAGCATGAGCGATTCCGGCCGCGCCGACGCGCTGTTAGCCAATCTGCCCCGCAACGATCGCGGTCGGCTCAAGGTCTTCCTGGGCGCGGCGCCCGGTGTTGGCAAGACCTACGCCATGTTGCAAGCGGCCCACACCCAACTGCGCCAAGGCGTGAAGGTTACCGCCGGGGTGGTGGAAACCCATGGTCGCGCCGAAACCGAAGCGTTGCTCGGTGGCCTGGCGCAGCAGCCGTTGGTGCGTTCGGAATATCGCGGTGTGATGCTCGAAGAAATGGACCTCGACGGCCTGCTCGCGGCGCGGCCGAGCCTGGTGCTGGTGGACGAGCTGGCGCACAGCAACGCCCCCGGCAGTCGCCACGCCAAACGCTGGCAGGACATCCAGGAACTGCTCGCCGCCGGCATCGATGTCTACACCACCGTCAACGTCCAGCATCTGGAAAGCCTCAACGACCAGGTGCGCGGTATCACTGGCGTGCAGGTCCGCGAGACGTTGCCGGACTGGGTCCTGCAGGAAGCCGACGAACTGCTGCTGGTCGACCTGCCACCACGGGAGCTGCTGGAGCGCCTGCGCGATGGCAAGGTCTACGTGCCGGAACAGGCCCGGGCGGCGATCGATGCGTTTTTCACCCAGACCAACCTGACCGCGCTGCGTGAACTGGCCATGCAAACCGCCGCCGCCCAAGTCGACAATGATTTGGCCCAGGGTTATCGACAACTGGGCCAGGCGGCTCCGGCGGTGCGGGGGCGATTGTTGGTAGGGGTGGACGGCGACGACCAGGCTGAACGTCTGGTGCGCCACGCCAGCCGCGTCGCCCAGCGTCGACATCTGCCGTGGAGCCTGGTGCATGTGGACAATGGCAGTGCCCGGGACGAGTCATCGCGCCAGCGCCTGCAGAATGCCCAGCTCCTGGCTGAACGCCTCGGCGGGGAAGTGGTGCTGTTGCGGGCCGGTGAAGTCGCGAAAACCTTGATCCAACACGCCGCCGAACGACGCGCCACGCTGGTGTTGGTGGGCCAGTCCCGGCCGCGTTTGCGTCGGCGGCTGTTCGGCGGTGGCTTGGCTTCACGCTTGCTGCGCGATGCCCGCGGCCTGGAAATCAACGTGCTGGACAGCGACGAACAGCCCCGGCCCGCCCATGTGCGCTCGAGCACCGTCCAGACCGGTTTCGACTACGTGCTGGCGTTGCTGGCAACCGGCGCGGCCAGTGCCTTGGCCTGGGGGATTTCGGGGCTGTTGGCGCTGCCCAATATTTCCCTGGTGTTCCTGATGGCGGTGTTGCTGGTGGCGGTTCGCAGCAGCCTCGGTCCGGCGCTGGCCTGCGCGGCCATGTCATTCCTGGCCTATGATTTTCTGTTCATCCCGCCGAATTTCTCCCTCACCATCCAGCGCGAAGAAGATGTGCTGACGCTGGTGTTTTTCCTGCTGATGGCGGCCCTGACCGGCAACCTGGCGGCCCGTCAGCGCCGACAGCTGCAAGCCTTGCGCGACACCCAGCAGGAAACCGGTGAGTTGCTCGACTTGTCGCGCAAACTCACCGCCGCCACTGACCGTCAGGCAGTGGTCAGCGCCGCCGTGCAGCACCTCAACGGTTTGCATGACTTGCAGCTGTGCCTGCTCAATCGCGACGGCCAAGGTGATTGGAAGGTCGAGACCGGTGAGCCGTTGACCTTCACCGAGGCCGAGCGCGTGGCGGCCGACTGGGCTTGGCAGCACGTTCAACCGGCTGGCGCGGGCACCGGGACGTTGCCGTCCGGGCGTTGGTGGTGGTGGCCGCTGTCGGCGGAGGGCGGGCCGCTGGCGTTGTTGGGCGTGTGCCCGAAGGAAGGCAAGTCGCTGAGTGGCCAGCGTCGGCGTTTGCTGGCCGCCCTCAGCCAGCCACTGGCCCAGGCGCTGGCCCGGGCGCAACTGGCCCAGGATCTGGAAGCGGCGCGCCTGCACGGCGAAACCGAGCAACTGCGCAGCGCCTTGCTGGCCTCGGTGTCCCACGATTTGCGCACGCCGCTGACGTCCATGCGCGGCAGCATCGACAGTCTGCTGGCGCTGGGGGAGGCGATCCCGCTGGCAGATCGGCGTGAACTGCTCGAAGGCACCCGCGATGAAGCCGAACGGTTGGATCGCTACATTCAGAACCTGCTGGACATGACCCGCCTCGGTCATGGCGCCCTGAAGCTGGCGCGAGACTGGGTGTCGCCGGCCGACATCGTCGGCAGCGCGCTGAACCGTCTGCGGGCAGTGCTGGCGCCCCTGGCGGTCGGCGTCGAGGTGCCTGCTGAGTTGCCCTTGCTGTATGTCCACGCGGCGCTGATCGAGCAAGCCCTGGTCAACGTGCTGGAGAACGCCGCGCGCTTTTCACCGGTCCACGGACGGCTGCTGTTGAGCGCGGGTACGACCGGCAGCGAAGTGTTTTTCGCCGTCGCCGATGAAGGGCCCGGAATTCCTCAGCAAGAGCGGGAGAAAATCTTCGACATGTTCTACACCGCCGCGCGCGGTGACCGCGGCGGGCAGGGCACCGGGTTGGGGTTGGCGATCTGCCAGGGCATGGTGGGCGCCCATGGTGGGCGCATCAGCGTCGACGACGGTCTCGACGGACGCGGCACCTGTATCACTTTGCACCTGCCGCTGCAGACGCAACCGGGCATGGACGATGAAGCTTGAGCGGCGCTGCGTTACTCTCTTGTCAATTGATTGCATTGAATGGACCCCATGAGCCAGACCGCGACCCTTTTGGTCATCGATGACGAACCGCAGATCCGCAAATTCCTGCGCATCAGCCTGACTTCCCAAGGCTACAAGGTGCTGGAAGCCGGTACCGGAACCGAAGGCCTGGCCCTCGCGGCGTTGAACAAGCCCGACCTGCTGGTGCTCGACCTGGGCCTGCCGGACATGGACGGCCAGCAGGTGCTGCGCGAGTTTCGCCAATGGTCGGCAGTGCCGGTGCTGGTGCTTTCGGTGCGGGCCAGCGAAGCACAGAAAGTCGAGGCGCTGGACAACGGCGCCAACGATTACGTGACCAAGCCGTTCGGCATCCAGGAGTTCCTCGCCCGCATCCGCGCGCTGTTGCGCCAGGCTCCGGCAGGCGAAGCGCAGGGCGCGGCGCTGAGCTTTGGCCCCTTGACGGTGGACCTGGCCTACCGTCGAGTGCTGCTGGACGGCGTCGAAGTGGCCTTGACCCGTAAGGAGTACGCCGTGCTGGCGCAACTGGCGCGGCACCCGGGGCGGGTCATCACCCAACAGCAACTGCTCAAGGACATCTGGGGCCCGACCCACACCGAGGACACGCATTACCTGCGGATCGTGGTCGGCCATCTGCGCCAGAAACTGGCCGACGACCCGACCGGGCCGCGATTCATTGCGACCGAGGCTGGGGTGGGGTATCGGTTGTTGGGGGAGGGCAGTGCCTGACTACAAGGTTTCAAGCCAGACACTATTGTGGCGAGGGAGCTTGCTCCCGCTGGGCTGCGAAGCAGCCCCAAAAAAGCTACAGACATGATTTTTGCCTGACACACCGAGTGTTCAGGTTTTGGGGGCGCTTCGCACCCCAGCGGGAGCAAGCTCCCTCGCCACAGAGCGGTCACATTCAGTTCTGCTCATTCTCATACCGATCCAACGTATCCCGGGCAATCTCCCGCCCCAACGCGATCAACTCCGGCGCCTTGTAGAACTCGAAAAACCGACACACCCGTTTCGGCACATTGATCAGTACATCCGGTGGATAACCGGCGATTTTGTATTGGGCTAGGGACGTCTGCATCACCTCGAAGCTCTGGTTGATCAAGTCCAGCAACGAGGCCGGGCCGACGTTGTCGATGATGAACGAGCCGGTGGCGGATTTCGGTGCGCCTTCGGTTTCTGGCGCGGCGGCCGGTTGCTGGCCTTCGGGCTCGGCCGATTCGAGCCATGGATTGATTTCGCCGGCCTCGGCCTTCAACGCTTCCTGCTCCAGCAGCAGCAATTGCTCGGCCTGCTTGCGGCGAAACGGCAGGCGCGAACCCAGTGAATTGACCAGGGTGTCGAAGCGGCGCCTGAATGCGGCAGGGCGCTGGATCACCGGCAGTTTGTACTGCTTCTGATTGGTGGCGTTGAGGTTGACTGCGATGATCAGATCGCAGTGACTCGACACCACCGGCACGATGGGTAGCGGGTTGAGCAGGCCGCCGTCCACCAGCATGCGGTTGCCTTGCATCACCGGCGTGAACAGGCTGGGAATCGCCGCCGAGGCACGCATCGCCTGGTGCAGGCAACCTTCCTGGAACCAGATCTCCTGCTGATTGGTCAGGTCGGTGGCCACAGCGGTATAGGGGATGCGCAAGTCCTCGATATTGATGTCGCCGACGATCTTGTGGATCTGCCCGAAGACTTTTTCACCGCGAATCGCGCCCAGGCGAAAGCTGACGTCTACCAGCCGCAGGACATCCAGGTAATCGAGGCTTTCGATCCAGTTGCGGTAGTCCTTGAGCTTGCCCGCGGCATAGATCCCGCCCACGACCGCGCCCATGGAGCAACCGGCGATGCAGGCAATGTCGTAGCCTCGTCGTTCGATTTCTTCGATCACCCCGATATGGGCATAGCCCCGGGCGCCGCCCGAACCCAATACCAATGCGACACGTTTTGTCATGACCCGGCCTCTTGTCGAACAGACTTCAACAATGCACTGATCGACGTCTGGGCTCAATCGTTGTGGCGCATGCGTCGTTTTTTGACACGCCGTGGCGGCATTTGCGTATGCTCGCCCACACTTGAATTTCCGCGGTCAAGCCAAGGCACTTTTCGCCTTTGCCACCGTCTTAACACCACGACTGTTTGACCTGACTTGAGGTGTAATCGATGAAAGCCCGGATCTGCCTGCCCCTGGTGGCGTCCCTGATGGTGTTGGCCCTGGCCGGTTGTGCAGGCAAAACCGCTTACCGCGACAGCTGTGGCAGCCAACTCGACAGTGCCTGGCGTGAACTCGACCTGGCCAAGGCCGAAGGTTTTGCCGGCACCGTCAGCTACTCCAAAGCCCTGTCGCTGCTGACCGGTGCCAAGACCCAGCAACAATTCGAAGCGTTCGAAGGCTGCTCCAAGAAAGCCGAGAAGGCGCGTTTCTACATCCGCGAGTCCCGCGCAGGGCGATAAAAAAAAGCAGCCGCAAGTTTCAAGTTGCAAGCTGCAAGAGGGGGGACACGCTGCTTCCCCTTGCAGCTTGAAGCTTGCCGCTCAAAGCTGCGTACGGAGTACGCCCCATGATCGATCGGCTGGTGGCCCAAATACTGGGCCTGGAAGTCCGCCTGCTGGCCTGCCAGGCCCGCCTGAATGCCCATACCGACAGCGAAGCGCTGCATGATCTGCGCACCACGGTTCGCCGTTTGCGCAGTTTGCTTCGACCGTTGCGCGGATTGCCCGGCGTCGAACAGCTGGAAACAGCCGCTTCGGCGGTCGGCACCCTGACCACACCGTTGCGCGACCGGGAAGTGCTGGCGGCTTATCTTGAGCAGCATGGCAAGATCGAAGCGGCGAAGCGGCGCCAGGTGCAAATGGCAGCGGCATATCCCGCCGTGGCGGCCAGCCCGGAGCTGGCGCAGTTGCTGATGATCCTCGACGCGTTTCCACGTTTCGTTCGTGCCGCCCAGCGCCAGGGCCTGCTCAAAGGATTGCGCAAACGCATCGAAAAGCGCCTGGACAAACAGTGGAAAAAACTCGGTGAGGCCTTGCGCGACCCTGCCCATGACCGCCATCGCTTGCGTCTGCTGATCAAGCGCGTGCGCTATGCCATCGAAGCCTACCCTGAACTTGACCGCCTGCCCAAAGCGGCCATGCCACGGCTCAAATCTGCCCAAGGCGCACTGGGCGACTGGCACGATTGCTGGCAATGGCTGGCCAGGGCCGAGGAGGAAACCGATCTTCAAACTTGCGTGCCGACTTGGCAGGTAACGATGGAAAAGGCCGAGGCCAAGTCCGATAAGGTGCTCGACAAGCTGGTTGCGAGTTGCTTCAAAAAATCCTGAGTTCACTACTTCCTGTGGGAGCGAGCTTGCTCGCGATGACGCTGGGTCAGCTTGCATCTAGTTGACTGACCCACCGCTATCGCGAGCAAGCTCGCTCCCACAGTCGATTGGGGTGAATTCAGGGTTCTCGGCTCTTCTGTCAGTCTCTTTGGCCGGAATGAGCGCTGTGCGGCTGATCCGGGCTGGTTAAGATCCCTTCATCTTTTTCCCCTGTTTTCGAGGTCGTCATGCGCTTTTCCGATTTGATCGATGCCGTGCGCCGTCAGCCAGACGCCGTGACCATCGCGCCCGAATGGGGTCAGGGGCGCGCCATGTTTGGCGGCCTGGTGGCGGCGCTGCAATACGAGGCGATGCGCGCCCAGGTGCCGGCGGATCGCCCGGTGCGCTCGTTGGCGATCACTTTTGTCGGCCCGGTCGAGCCCGACGTCCCCGTCAGTTTCGAAGTCGACGTATTGCGTGAAGGCAAGGCGGTCAGTCAGGTATTGGGGCGGGCCGTGCAGAACGGCCAGGTGGTGACTGTGGTGCAGGGCAGCTTTGGCGCATCGCGGTCCTCCGTGGTGGCGGTGCAGGCCGACCCCGCGCCTGAATTCAGAAGCGTGGAGCAATGCCAGGAGTTGCCCTACATCAAAGGTGGCACGCCGGAATTCATGCGCCACTTGGCGATGTGCTGGAGCGTCGGTGGCTTACCGTTCTCGGGCAACAAATCCCGGAGCATGGGGGGGTGGGTGCGTTTGCGCGGGGACGTGAAAGAAGAAGCGTTGAACGAAGGCCACATCCTGGCCCTGGTGGACGCCTGGCCGCCAGCGTTGTTGCCGCACCTCACGCAAATGACGCCGGGCAGTACGCTCACCTGGACCATCGAATTCGTCCAGCCGCTGCTGGAACTCACCACACTGGACTGGTGCAAATACCTGGCCGAGATCGACCACGCCCAGGACGGCTACGGCCACGTCGCCGCAAAGTTCTGGAGTGCCGATGGCCGCTTGATCGCCTTGAGCCGGCAGACGGTGACCATCTTCGGCTAAGGCTTTTCGTGACTGTGGCGCTGCAACCCGAGTGCAGCGACCACACCGATGATGCCGATGGCGACATTAGCCAGGCTCAAACTGAATACGCCCGACACCATCAACAGAAACGCGATGATGAACAGCGGCACGGCCATCAGGTGCAATACCTGATTGGTCGGGTGACGGTGGAGGGCAGGATCGGCGCGCCATTGCCAGGCCGGAAGGTGGGGGTGACGTTTGCCCATGATGCTGATCCTTGAGTTCATGATACTGATACTGAATGACCCCAGAATAGGCTTGCCCGGGCGGGGCGGCGAATCGCGGTTGGCTATGGGCGCGATAGGTGGCCATAGCCTTTTCCCCCTGTGTCGCGATGACTTGCTTTTGTGGAGAGGGAGCTTGCTCCCGCTGGGCCGCGAAGCGGCCCCCAACGATAACCCCGGTGCGTCAGATTGATTGGGGGGCTTTTGGGACGGGGGCGCTGCGCACCCCAGCGGGAGCAAGCTCCCTCGCCACGGGGGAAGTCGAGCAGGTCGGTATTCTAAAGCTTGAGCTGCCCAATCGCCTTGTTCAACTCGCCCGCCAATGTCGCCAGTTCATGACTGGTGGTGGCCGAGTCCACGGTCTGGCGTACGGTGTTTTCGGTCACGTCGCGAATACTTACCACTGCCCGGTTCATCTCTTCGGCGACCTGGCTTTGCTGCTCGGCCGCGACCGCAATCTGGGTGTTGCTTTCGCGCATCTGTGCCACGGCACCGGTGATCTGTTCCAGTGCCTCGCCGGCCTCGCGGGCCTGTTGCACACAATCGTCGGCCTTGTTTGAACTCTCCTGCATGAAATTCACAGCGTCCCGGGTTCCGGCTTGCAGGGCCGCGATCATGGCGGTGATTTCATCCGTGGAACTCTGTACCCGCTTGGCCAGGTTGCGTACCTCATCGGCCACCACGGCAAAACCACGGCCCATTTCCCCGGCCCGTGCTGCTTCGATGGCCGCGTTGAGGGCCAGCAGGTTGGTTTGCTCGGCAATGCTGTGGATCACAGTGACCACGCCATTGATCTTCTGGCTGTCTTCGGCCAGGCGCCCGATCATCTCGGCGGTCTGCTGCACGCCCGACGACAGCCCGGTGATCGACTGTTGCACGCGGCTGACCACTTCACGGCCGTTGCCGGCCAGGGTGTCGGCGGTTTTCGACAGGTCGCGGGTGGCGCCCGCGTGCTGGGCAATGTGATAAACCGTGGCAGACATTTCGTTGATCGCCGTGGCCGCCTGATCAGTCTCGCTCTGCTGGCCGAGCATGCCGCGACGAACATCGTTCATGCTCGATGCCAGGCGCGCCGCACCACTGTCCAGTTGCCGGGCAGTGCTGGCCACCGTATCAACCACCCGTTGATAACCGGCTTGCATAGCATTGAAGGCGGTGGCCATCTGGCCCACTTCGTCCTTGCAGGCCAGGGGCACGCGGGCGGACAAGTCACCGGTTTTTTCCACGTGCAGCATCACGTCCTTCAGGGTGTTGAGTTGGCTGAGCAGAAAACGGATCAACAGCTGCGAGGCCCCGAGCATCGCCAGCATCAACACAAACACCGCCACGGCGTATTGGCTGAAGCGCTCACCAAACACTTGGCCCAGGCTGGCGCCATGGGCGAAGACCGCGAGCCGTTGGTCGTCGCTTCGCCGGATCACTTCGGCACCCAGCAGTGGATCGTCGCCGAACAGAGGTGCGGCGTTCAATTCGACCCAGCCATCGGCCTGCACCAGCGAAGGCAGTGACTGTCCGTTGAAAACCGGGGCCTGATCGCGCTGGAAGGTCAGGACGTAGTCGAGCTTGGGCAACGTTTGTCCCGCAGGCCAGGCATT
Source organism: Pseudomonas sp. G2-4 (assembly GCF_030064125.1). Lineage (NCBI taxonomy): Bacteria > Pseudomonadati > Pseudomonadota > Gammaproteobacteria > Pseudomonadales > Pseudomonadaceae > Pseudomonas > Pseudomonas sp. G2-4. Next base: position 1,847,169 of record NZ_CP125957.1, read on the forward strand.
GAGCAAGTGTGCCTGGGCCTGGGCGTTCGCCTGGGCCGCGTGGTTGCGCGCCTGTTGTTCCAGGTGCACGGCGTAGAGCACCAGCAGTAAGGTGGTGACAAAGGCGACCGCATTGACCGCCCAGAATTTGTACTTCAGTGAGATATTGCTAAGCCAGGCACCCATGGAAGGTCTTCTCTGATAGCGGAAACAGCATTGGCAAGGTGCCAGTATTCTGCTGCTACTCGAGGACGTGAGTGTTGATGCGGGTCAACAGACAAAGTGGTTCCCCTGTGGGAGCGAGCTTGCTCGCGATCGCGGTGAATCAGCTTTCAGGCAGGCTGATTGACCCATCGCCATCGCGAGCAAGCTCGCTCCCACAAGGGATTTATGTCGTTCAGGAAATCAGTGGCAACCCAAAAAACGCCCGGGCGCACGCCGTGCTATGGGCCGCCAGGTCTTCCTGGGTTTCCCCACGGTGTAAAGCCACCTCGCGCAAAACCTCCGGTAAATAGGCCGGTTCGTTGCGACCGTTCTTGGGTTTAGGTCGTAGCGTGCGGGGCAGCAGGTACGGCGCGTCGCTTTCGAGCATCAGCCGTCCGCGGGGAATGTCGCGTACCAAGGGATGCAGGTGGGTGCCTCGGCGTTCATCGCAGATCCAACCGGTGATGCCGATGTGCAGGTCCAGGTCGAGGTAACTGAACAGCGCCTTTTTTTCGCCGGTGAAGCAGTGCACCACCGCTGCAGGCAACTGGTCGCGAAACTCCCGGAGGATCTCCAGCAGGCGTTGGTCGGCGTCCCGCTCATGGAGGAAGACCGGCAGTTGCAATTCCACCGCCAGGGCGAGGTGTTCTTCCAGGACTTTTTCCTGTTGTGGGCGGGGGGAGAAGTCCCGATTGAAATCCAGCCCGCATTCACCCACCGCGCGGACGCGGCTTTGCCGAAGCAGATCCTTGAGGTGCCGGGCGCTGTCGGCGGTCCAGTCGCTGGCGCTGTGGGGGTGGATACCGGCGGTGGAAAATAGCCGCTCTGCGCTGTCATCAAGGCGCTCGCACAGCGCCAACGCCTGCTCGCTGCCCTCGATGCTGGTGCCAGTCAGGACCAGTTGGCAGACCCCGGCTTCATAGGCGCGCTCAAGCACCGCCTGGTGTTTGTCGGCGAAACTGGGGTTGGTCAGGTTGACGCCGATATCGATGAGTTGCATGGTGCTACCTCGGCCCAAAGGCCGGAAAGCATACCAGAGCTGTAGATTTATAAGAAAAGCCAAGAACTACAACGAGTTGAGGCTGTCTGTTGAGGCCGCGAGACAAGTCGGGTTGGTATAAAAGCCATCACTGTGCCAGTCTTTCGCACTTTTCAGCGCCTCAGGCGCTCTGCTTCTGTCGACTCCAGCCTCGATTTTCAAGGCGGCGGTCCGCAGTGTTCTTCCGGAGAGTGGATGACACGTCCTCAGGTCTTGCTACTGCTGTGTTGTTCGCTGTTGTTGCCGATGCCGGCCGAAGCACGGCTGCCCGGACCTGTACAGACAGTGGCGCCGGGCACGGTGCGCGACCTGGCGCAAATCCGCAGCAGCCGGGTTTTGAAGGTGCTGGTCAACCAGAGCCGCAACAGTTCCGGCGAAGTCCAGGGACAGCCCATTGGCGTCGAATACCATCGGTTGCGGGCCTTCGAGCAATACCTCAACGGCCACGCCCGGGACGGGCAGGAAATCACCCTCAAGATCATTCCCAAGGCCAAGGACCAGTTGCTCGGCGCCTTGCAGCGCGGGGAGGGCGACCTCGTGGCGCCCGGCGAATTGCTCGATCTCCAGGCCGCTCATGCGATCAGCGCCAGTAACCCGATCCGTAGTGACGTGCCGTTGCTGCTGGTGGGCATCAAGGGCGAGAAGCGCTACACACGTGTGGAACAACTGTCCGGCAAGACCCTGGCCCTGCCCAACGGCAGTGCGGCAGGGGATGCGGTGAGCCAGATCAACCAGAAGCTCGCGTTGCTCAAGTTGCCACCGGTGAAGATCGAATGGGTCGACCCCAGTTTGGCGGTGGAAGATGTACTGGAAATGGTCCAGGGCGGGATTTTCCACCTGACGATCGTCGAGCAACCCATTGCCGAGCGCTGGGGCAAGATCCTCCCCAAGTTACGCTTCGATCGTCAGGTGCTGATTGGTGAACCGGGTGACGAGTATTGGTTCGTGCGTCGCGACGCCGCCATGCTGCGGGCGAGCATCGACCAGTTCCTGGCGACCTACAAGGTACCCTCCAACCAGGACGCCGCGTTCCTGCGCATCTACCGCCGCTTGTACCAGGTGCACTATCCGCTGGCCCGGGCCAATCGCCAGCGCCTGGAGAAACTGCGCCCGGTGTTGCAAAAACATGCCCAGGCCCAGGGCATGGACTGGCTCAACCTGGCGGCCCTGGCATTCAAGGAATCAGCCCTGCAACCCAACGTCCGCAGCGGCAGCGGCCCGACCGGCCTGATGCAGATCACTCCGGCGGCGGCCCAGCGAGTCGGGGTCAGTAACATCCAGAACCTGGATGCCAATGTGCAGGCCGGCGCCAAGTACCTGGCCCTGATCCGCCGCAAGTTCTTCTCCAGCCCCAAGCTCAACGAGCGCGAGCGCATGGCCTTCGTATTGGCCGCTTACAACATGGGGCCAGAGCGCGTCCAGGGGATGCGTGCCGAGGCCCGGCGCCGGGGGCTGAACCCCAATCAATGGTTTTTCCAGGTAGAGCGCATCGCCATGGAGCAGGTGGGAATGGGCGCCGTCAGCTATGTTAATAGCGTGAATAAATACTATTTGGCGTTTGATCGGGAACGGGAGTCGCTGGAACCTGACGTACAGAAGGTCGTCCAGCGTAAATAATCGATTAAACTGATTGGTATGTCGGAGTATTTGCGCTTTTAGGACAAGTTTTTTTGATTAATATGGCGACCAACAACCACACACCTAGGGATGCCCCCATGAGCTCGTTGATCAATAAAGTTTTGTTTACCCGCGCTGGTTACGGTCTGACTGTCTTGCGTATCGTTGTCGGTATCATTTTCGCCGCTCACGGCTCGCAGAAACTCTTTGGCCTGTTTGGCGGCTACGGCTTGACGGGGACTGCGCAGTGGATGGAAAGCATTGGCCTGACCCCAGGTTATGTGATGGCGACACTGGCGGGCGGTACTGAGTTTTTCGCCGGGCTGGCGTTGATCATCGGTTTGCTGGCGCGTCCGGCGGCGTTGGGCCTGGCCTTCTTGTCGCTGGTGGCGATTTTCTCTGTGCACATTGGCAACGGTTTGTTCATGGCTAACAACGGTTATGAGTTTGCCCTGGCGTTGCTGGCTGGCAGTATTGCGGTGCTGATTGAAGGTGCCGGCAGGTTGTCAGTCGATCGTGCCATTGCTGATTGATTGCATGGTTTGAGGCGCAAGGCCTGTTTTTGTATTCACTGCTGTTCGCTAAGAAAACGGTGCTTCTTCTTGAGGGGGAGCGCTGTTTTTTTGGCTCGTCTTTATGGATGGGTTTTTATAGTGTGTGTATATCCGTTGCTGCGGTAACGGCTACTTAGGGTTCCGCCCTGACGGCGGGTCACTTTCGAAAAGCGCGAAAGTAACCAAAGCGCTTTTGCCCCACCACTCGGTGCCTCGCCTAGGCTCGGCATGCCCTCACTCCGGCATTGCTCCGTGGGCCGCCGCGAAGGACCATCCATGGTCCAGCGCGGCTACCTCGGCATCCATGCCGAGGTGCCCACTGCGCAATACCTACGTTCGGCCATCGTGGTTAACGGGGCGCCGAGATCAACGTCCGCCGCGAGGCGGCCTTATAGCCGACCTGGTTTGGGGTAGGACCGCGTTTCTCCTGTGGGAGCGAGCTTGCTCGCGAAGAGGCCGGAGCATTCAACATCTTCATTGACTGAGCCATCGCCATCCCGAGCAAGCTCCCACAAGGGGATCGGAGTACAGTCGCAAGAAACAGGTCGGCTGTCAGGCCGCCTTCGCGAGCAAGCTCGCTCCCACAGTTGGAGCGGAGTACGACCGGAAGAGCCAGGTCGGCTCTCAGGCCGCCTCGGGGTGGACGTTGATCTCGGCGCCCCATTAACCACGCTGGCCGAACGCAGGCATTGCGCAGTGGGCAACCCGGCATGGATGCCGGGTTAGCCGCGCTGGACCATGGATGGTCCTTCGCGGCGGCCCACGGAGCAATGCCGGAGTGAGGGCATGCCGAGCCTAGGCGAGGCACCGAGTGGTGGGGCAAAAGCGTTTTGCTTACTTTTGCGCTTCTCAAAGTGAGCCGCCGTCAGGGCGGAACCCTAAGTAGCCGTTACCGAAGAAACGGATATACACACCAACTATAAAATCCCACCCCAGAAAGACAAGCCCAAAAAACGCCCCCTCAGGAAAGAAGCACCGTCTTCTTAAGTGACATTGCCGTCATGTACAGGCCTTTTTAATGAGCGCCGATTCTTGACACTGGCCAGTCAGCTTCTCTAGGATGCCGCTCATGCGCCGATTTAAACAGCTACTTGCGGGGCGCCAGGTGACTCATCCAGTTGCCGACAGAAGCCGGAAAGCCAGGCTTCGAAATACCGCTAAAGCGCTGGTTCGGTGTTGCCTCTCACCTGCCATGCAGACTTTTGAGGCAGAGACACGACACGATGAACGCACCCAGCCCCCTTGTACGTCTAGCGCCGATCACGGCGAACCTTCTGCAACGCAATCCAAAAATTCTCCTGGGCGGTACCCACCAGCCAACGCTGTTGCGTTATCTCGACGGCTGGCCGCGACGTAGCCACGGGCCTGCGGCTTTCCTGATCCAGTTTGTCGAAGACGGTGAGTCCCTGGCACGTTTTGCCAACGACAGTTTCGACCTGGCTGTCATCCAGTCCCCAAGTGCGGCCGACGCGCCTGAAATGATCCGGCAACTGACCCGTGTCGCGCGGCAGGGATTGATCACCCGTCGTTGAGATGTCCAGGTTGGCTGCAAGCCGAAGGCGTCGGATTACGGGTAAGCAATGTCCACGATGTAGACCCGTTTCTCTCCTGTTGGCGTCTGGACGCTGACTTCGGCGTCCAGGGCCTTGCCGATCAGTGCCCGCGCCAACGGTGAATCGATACTGATCAGGTTCTGTTTCAAATCCAGCTCGTCCGGACCGACGATGCGATAGCGCGCTTCTTTGCCATCTTCATCTTCGACAGTGACCCAGGCGCCGAAATACACCTTGTTGGGATCACTGGGTTTTTCGCTGACGACCTTAAGCGCCTCAAGGCGTTTGGTGAGGAAGCGCACGCGGCTGTCGATTTCCCGCAGCATTTTCTTGCCGTAGGTGTATTCGGCATTTTCCGAACGATCACCCTGGGCTGCCGCTTCGCTGACCGACTGGGTCACTTGAGGACGGCGCACATGCCACAGTTCATGGAATTCGGCGCGCATCCGCGCTTCACCCTCGGGGGTGATCAGCGCGGTGCCGGCGGTGCGGGGTGGACGATAGCGGCTCATGGCAACTTCTTGTCAGGGTGAAGCCGGAAGTCTATCAACCCTCGCGCAATACTGTCAGTGGACTGGCATTGAGCGCACGACGGGTGCCAAACACGCCGGCCGTGCCGATCAACAATGCGCCCACCAAAGGCAGCACCAGCAGCCATGGGTGCGGATGCCAGGGCAGGTCGAAGGCATAACGGTAAAGCACCAGGCTCACCAGTTCCGAACCGAGGGCCGCGAGCAGGCCGCTGACCGCACCCAGCAAGCCGAACTCGATGCGCCGGGCCTTGACCAGCAGTGGCCGTTCGGCGCCCAGGGCTCGCAGCAACGCGCCTTGGCGAATCCGTTCGTCGAGGGTGGCCTGCAAGCCAGAGAACAGCACGGCCATCCCGGCCGCCAGGACAAATAGCAACACATACTCCACGGCCAGGGTCACCTGGGCCAGGATGCTGCGCAGTTGTTCAAGCAGGGCTTCGACCTGCAGGATCGTCACCGCCGGGAAGGACCGGGACAGGTCGACAATCTGTTGGTCGTGGCCGGCTGCCAGATAGAAGCTGGTGAGATAGGTGGCTGGCAGGTCCTTCAGCGTGCCGGGCTGGAAGATCATGAAGAAGTTGGGCTGGAAGTTGTCCCAGTTGATCTCCCGCAGGCTGGTGACCTTCGCTTCACGGTTGACACCGCCCACGCTGAACACCAGGCGGTCGCCCAATTTCATCTTGAGGTTGTCGGCGACTTTGCCTTCCACCGAAACCCCCGGGATATCGTCCGGTGGCTGCTGCGGCCACCAGGCTCCGGCTGTAACGACGTTACCCGCTGGCAGGTCGGCGGCCCAGGTCAGGCTCAGGTCGCGCTGCAGCGCCCGATCACCGGCCGAGTCCTTGGTGACAAACTCCTTGGCCGGTTCGCCGTTGATGCTGATGAGTCGCCCCGGTACCACGGGGTAGAGCGGCGCCGATTGGGCCGACAGCGCGAGCAACTTGTCGGTGAAGGCCTGCTTGTCGTTGGGCAGGATGTTCAGGGCGAAATAGTTCGGGGCGTTTTTCGGCAACTGGTTTTGCCAAGTGTCCAGCAACTCGCCGCGCAGCAGCGCGATCAATGCCATGGACAACAGAATCAGGCCGAATGCCAGGGCCTGGCCGGCCGCCGCGAGGGGATGACGCAGCAACTGGCCGAGGCCCAGCCGCCAGGGCAGGGAGGCGCGGGCCAACAGGCGGCGCAGGCTCTGGAGCAGCAACAGCAGCAGGCCGCCGAGCACCAGTGCGGCAATGACGCCGCCACCCAGCAGGGCGAAGGTCAGGACCAGGTCCAGGCTCAGGCGCCACATGATCAGGCCGAGGGCCCCCAGTGCGGCACCGTAGACCACCCAGGTGCTGGAGGGGATCGGCAGCATGTCCCGGCGCAGCACGCGCAACGGCGGTACCCGGCCCAGCGCGGCCAGCGGCGGCAGGGCAAACCCCGCCAACGCCACCAGCCCGGTACCGATCCCGGCTATCGCCGGCAGCAGGCCTCCCGGCGGTACGGTGGTGGGCAGGAGGTCATGCAGCAGTGCGAACAATCCCAGTTGGGCGATCCAGCCGAGCAGGGCGCCACTGATGCTGGCCAGCAGGCCCAGCACCGTCAATTGCAGGCTGAACAGCACCATGGTTTCCCGGCGTGACAGGCCCAGGCAGCGCAGCAGGGCGCTGGCATCGAAACGTCGGGTGGCAAAGCGATTGGCCGAGAGTGCGACGGCGACGCCGGACAGCAGCACAGCCACCAGGCTGGCCATGTTCAGGTAGCGCTCGGCCTTGCCCAGGGCTCCACCGATCTGCCGGTTGCCGTCGCGGGCATCCTGCAGGCGCTGATTGGCCTCCAGGCCCGGCTTGACGAGGTCGCGGTAGGTTTGCAGGGCTGGCGCCGGGCCGCGCCACAGGTCGCGATAACTGACGCGACTGCCGGGCTGCACCACGCCGGTGGCGTCCAGGTCCTTGAGGTTGATCATGACCCGGGGCGTAAGGCTGTAGAAGTTGCCGGCGCGATCCGGCTCGTAGGTCAAGACTCGGCTCAGGCGCAGGGTCTTGTTGCCTACGTCGATGCTGTCGCCGATTTTCAGGTCCAGTGCTGTCAGCAGCCGGGCTTCGACCCAGGCCTCGCCAGGGTTCGGTCGTCCGCCAGTTTCTTCCGGCGCGAATGGGGCTGGGGCGCTTTTCAGCTCGCCGCGCAATGGGTAGATGTCATCGGCGGCCTTGACGCTGGAAAGCTGGATGCCATTGTCGGTGGCGACGACGCTGGAAAACTCCACCACCCGGGCATGTTCCAGGCCCAGCTCGGTGCCACTGCGGATTTGTTCGGGACGGGCGGGCGAGCTGCCTTCGAGCAACAGGTCGGCGCCGAGGAATTCGGTGGCGCGCAGCATCATCGCACCGTTGAGACGAGCGCCGAAGTAACCGATGGCGGTACTCGCTGCCACCGCCACCAGGAGGGCGAAGAACAACACGCGCAACTCGCCGGCGCGGGCATCGCGCAGCAATTGGCGGACAGCGAGACTGAACAGGCGCAACAGCGGCAAACGTGCCATCAAGGCTCCAGTGGCGCGACCATCTGGCCGGCTTCAAGTCGGATCAGGCGCCGGCAGCGATGGGCCAGGCGTTCATCATGGGTGACCAGCACCAGGGTCGTGCCGCTTTCCTTGTTCAGTTCGAACAGAAGATCGCTGATGCGCTCGCCGGTGTGGCTGTCGAGGTTGCCGGTGGGTTCGTCGGCAAACAGCACATCAGGCTCGGCGGCAAACGCCCGGGCAATCGCCACGCGTTGCTGCTCGCCGCCGGAGAGCTGGCGAGGCGAGTGGGTCAGGCGCTGGCCCAGGCCGACCCGCTGCAGCAGTTCCGTGGCGCGTTCGCGGGCATCCTTGCGGCCGTCCAGCTCCAGCGGCAGCATGACGTTCTCCAGGGCGTTGAGACTGTCGAGCAATTGGAATGACTGGAAAACAAAACCGACATGCTCGGCGCGAATCCGCGCCCGCTGGTCTTCATCCAGCGTGCTGAGGGCTTGGCCGGCGAGCGTCACTTCGCCGCTGCTCGGCAGGTCGAGGCCCGCCAGCAAGCCCAGGAGCGTGGATTTGCCGGAACCGGACGCGCCGACGATGGCCAGGCTATCGCCCTTGTTCAGTTCCAGGCTGAGTTCGTGCAGGATAGTCAGTTCACCTTCCGCGCTGGGAACCACTTTGCTAAGGTCCTTCGCGGTGAGAATGCTTGAGCCCATGGAGAATCCGATGCGTGTGTGGTTTTTGAGTGCCGGCCTGGCCTTGATGTGCATGGCCCAGAACGCAGCGGCGGGTACGGTCCTGATCGTTGGCGATAGTATCAGCGCGGCTTTCGGCCTGGATACCCGGCAAGGTTGGGTAGCGTTGCTCGAACAACGGCTCAAGGCCGAGGGTTTCGACGATAAAGTGGTCAATGCTTCCATCAGTGGCGACACCAGCTCGGGAGGCCAGGCGCGCCTGCCAGCGCTGCTTGCAGCCCATAAGCCGGACCTGGTGATCCTCGAACTGGGTGGCAACGACGGCTTGCGCGGACAGCCGCCAACACAATTGCAACAAAACCTTGCAGCGATGATCGACAGCTCCCGCGCCAGCGGTGCCAAGGTATTGTTGCTGGGCATGCAACTGCCGCCCAATTACGGGCGCCGGTACACCGATGCCTTCGCCCAGGTCTACAGCACCCTGGCCGAGGAGAAAAAAGTGCCGCTGGTGCCGTTTTTCCTCAAGGACATCGGGGGTGTTCCCGGGATGATGCAGGGTGACGGACTGCACCCGTCCGTCGCGGCCCAAGGCAAGTTGCTGGAAAATGTCTGGCCGACGCTGAAACCGCTGCTTTGACGCTTTTCTACAGGCGGGCTTTCGGCTAATGTGGCGCCCCCGATTTGGAGCCCCCGATGCCGCGTCCCGCCTGGTCCCTGTTTGCCTACCAACTGATCGAGCCTGACGAACAGCTGGACCTGTTCGCCTGCCAGGAAGTGCGGGTACATCTGGTGACTCGGCAGCTGGAGCTCGGCGGCTCGGCCGACCGGACCCTCTGCGGCAGCCTGTTACCGGCTCAGCCGCGCTGGTCGGGGGTTGATCGCAAGATATTCCAGGATCATCGCCTCTGTTCATTATGCCGGGCGATCCTGGAGTCCCAGAAACGCGGCACCTCGCCGATCTGGCCTGAGCTGCGGTTCGAATTGTAATCTTCAGGTTCCAGGCAGGCCCTTTGTGGGAGCGAGCTTGCTCGCGATGATGGCGGCACATTCAACATCGGTGCCGGCTGCCCACCGCTATCGCGAGCCAGCTCGCTCCCACAGGGGTTCTTGCAAAGCCCCCTGAGCTGCTGCACATCGGACGCTTGATTGCCGCTCTCCCCGAAATAACAGGTGGCGGTGTACAATCGCCGTTCAACTACCCCTCTGTTCGATCTGCGAAGGATTCCTGGATGTTGCCGCGCTTGCCTGCCGTCACCCGCTGCTTGTCTCTTGCCGCCCTGTGTATGGCTGGCCCCGTTGCGGCATTGGAGTTGCCCCTGCCACCGCCAGGTGAAGACATCATTGGCCAGGTGCAGGTCATCAAGGCCAAATACGAAGACACTTTCGCCGACCTGGGCACGACCTACGACCTGGGCTACACCGAGATGGTCGCCGCCAACCCTGGGGTCGATCCCTGGTTGCCGGGCGCAGGCACCGAGATCGTGCTGCCGACCCGTTTCATTCTGCCCCCGGGTCCGCGCGAGGGCATCGTGATCAACCTCGCTGAATACCGTCTCTACTACTTCCCCAAAGGCCGCAACGTGGTCTACACCTTCCCACTGGGGATCGGGCGGGAAGGCTGGGGATCGCCGATCGCCCACACCAGCATCATCGCCAAGACCCCGAACCCGACCTGGACCCCGCCAGCCTCGATCAAGGCCGAGCATGCCGCCGACGGTGACCCGTTGCCGAATGTGGTGCCGGCCGGTCCCGACAACCCGCTGGGTCCGTTCAAGTTCACCTTGGGCACCCCGGGCTACCTGATTCATGGTTCGAACAAAAAATTTGGCATCGGCATGCGCACCAGCCATGGTTGCTTCCGGATGTTCAATAACAACGTCCTGGAAATGGCCGGCATGGTGCCGGTGGGCACCTCGGTGCGGATCATCAACGACCCGTACAAGCTGGGTTTGAGCGGCGGCAAGGTTTACCTGGAAGCCCATACACCGGTGGACGACAAGGGCAACCCGTCGGTGGTGGACAAGCATACTGCGGTGATCAACGCGATGCTCAAGCGTGAAGACATTACCAGCAACCAGCGCATGGACTGGGATGTGGTGCGTGATGTGGTGGCTGCCGAAGACGGGCTGCCGGTCGAGATCGCCGTTCCGAGTACTTCGGCACCGATGGTATCGAGCGCGCCGATCGACCTTCAGCAATAAAGATCCACTAGAACCCGCCGATGTTTCGCGACGTCGGCGGGTTTTTTATCGCCTGGGAAAATCCCGGGCAAAAAAAAAGCCGACCCAAAAATGGGTCGGCTCGATAACAATCCCGAAGGACTATTACTTGCGGCTAGCTTTGTCCAGCATGCGCAGAGCACGCTCGTTAGCTTCGTCAGCAGTCTGTTGTGCTTTTTGAGCAGCAGCCAGAGCTTCATCAGCTTTACGGTAAGCTTCGTCTGCACGAGCCTGGGAGCGAGCTGCTGCGTCTTCGGTAGCAGTCAGGCGTGCTTCGGTTTCTTTAGATGCGCTGCTGCAACCGGTAGCCAGAACTGCGGCCAGGGCCAAAGCAGAGAATTTCAGAACGTTGTTCATCGTGTTCCCCTTCAAGGACTTTCTATTAGTGACTGTCTCCTCAGACTGAGGAGTTAGCCGGCGTACATACTACCCATTACTTGTAGTAAGTAAACTGACGTAGCGCAAGAAGCAAAAAAATTGTAGGCGGTGATTCTTTTTCGAGCAACTTTTCCGAGCGTTGTTTAAAAAATATACAGCCTTGAGCCCATGACTGGAGCGCGCCGGCGAAGAAAAGTTCCGCTCGCAGGAGAACACTTCCGGCCAGCGCTAACGTCGTTGTTTATTGATTCACCTACACTTTTGTACAAATTTTGCTCAACACCTCCGGCATCTTTATTGGTTGTTGCGGTGACTTTAATAACGCGCGCTCGTCTCAAGACTCAACAACTGGCGATGTTCAGCTATTGCGCCTTGGCCGACTAGCGCGCGACCGTGGCGCTCAATCGATAAACCCGACAGGCTTTTCCCCTTCAATGACGGGCGTGCCTTGAGCATTTGCGTCATTGGTGCCTACTATTCACGACGTGCTCGGGTTTGAGCGGTTGGGTTTTTGCCCCCGGTGACCAGACAGGCACGGGGTGGCGTAGATGTTCCTTCGCCGGAAAAACATCGGTAAGGTAGGGGTCAGCATTCAGACCCGCGAGGAGTAGTGATGAGCGAGGCGTTGTCCATCCACCATGACCAGGCTGGTCATCAGTTCGAGACCAATGTGGACGGTCATCGTGCCTATCTGACCTATATGGACCTGGGTAAACAGACCCTGGATATCTATCGCACCTTCGTCCCCAACGCTTTGCGCGGCCGGGGTATTGCGGCGGCGTTGACCGAAAGGGCGTTGCAGTACGCCGAAGAAATGGGCTACACGGTGATCCCATCCTGCTCCTACGTGGAGCGCTACATGGAGCGTCACCAGCGGCACGCGGCGAAGCTCTGAGACAACGGATTCCATAAAAAACGCCGGGCTGAAAAGCCCGGCGTTTTTTTATGCGTTGCTTTTTATGTGTTGAAGCAGGCCGATCAGCTGCGCTGGCGCTTTGGCAGCACATCCTTGAGTTTGGCGTGCATGCTGCGCAGGGTGTTCTCGGTCGCGCTCCAGTCGATGCAGGCATCGGTGATGGAGACGCCGTACTGCAAGTCGGCGAGGTCTTTGGGGATCGCCTGGCAGCCCCAGTTCAGATGACTTTCGACCATCAGGCCGATAATCGACTGGTTGCCTTCCAGGATCTGGTTGGCCACGTTCTCCATGACCAGGGGTTGCAGCGCCGGATCCTTGTTGGAGTTGGCGTGGCTGCAGTCGACCATGATGTTCGGCTTGATCTTCGCCTTGTTGAGCGCCTGTTCACACAGGGCGACGCTCACCGAGTCGTAGTTTGGCTTGCCGTTGCCACCGCGCAGCACTACGTGACCGTAGGCGTTGCCCTTGGTGGTGACGATCGACACGCCACCTTCCTGGTTGATGCCCAGGAAGCGGTGAGGGCTGGAAACCGACTGCAAGGCATTGATCGCCACAGTGAGGCCGCCATCGGTGCCGTTCTTGAAACCGACGGCCGAGGACAAGCCGGAAGCCATCTCGCGGTGGGTCTGGGATTCGGTGGTGCGCGCGCCGATGGCCGACCAGCTGATCAGGTCCTGCAAGTATTGCGGGGAGATCGGGTCCAGGGCTTCGGTGGCGGTCGGCAGGCCCATTTCGGCCAGGTCCAGCAGCAATTGACGACCGATGTGCAAGCCATCCTGGATCTTGAAGGAGTCGTCCAGGTACGGATCGTTGATCAGGCCTTTCCAGCCGACCGTGGTCCGGGGCTTCTCGAAATACACCCGCATGACCAGGTACAAGGTGTCCGAAACTTCCGCCGCCAGCACCTTCAGGCGCTCGGCATACTCGTGGGCGGCCTTGATGTCATGGATCGAGCAGGGCCCGATGACCACGAACAGGCGATGGTCGGTGCCGTCGAGAATGTTGCGGATGACTTCCCGGCCCTTGGTCACGGTGCGCAGGGCAGCGTCGCTCAGGGGAATATCGCGCTTGAGCTGGTCAGGCGTGATGAGGGTCTCGTTGGAGGCGACGTTTAGGTCATTGATCGGTAAATCAGCCATCGTGTTACTCGTCAGGTCACGGGTGCCGGCCGCCAGCGATCCCCGCGCGGCGGTGCACAGCGGATTTTAAGCGCGTCGGGGAGCCGAACCTTATCGCGTTACGAGGCTGCTCGACAATGGGCTGGCACCGGTTTAATGCCCTATCGGCTGGGGAAAAGCCCTGAATGCCGGGTCAGCAACAGATTCATGAGCGGATGTAATGAAGATTGCATGCCTTACCGCTCACGCCGATAGTGTGCAGGGACCGTTTACCAGGGGAGTTGCAAAGATGCAGGCAGGCGTTAAACCGCGGATCGGGATGATCGGCACCGGGGCGATTGGGGGGTTCTACGGCGTGATGCTGGCACGCGCCGGTTTTGACGTGCACTTCTTATTGCGCAGCGAATTTGGCGCCGTGGCCGAAGGTGGCTTGCGGGTCGACAGCGCGGTTCATGGCCCGCTGACCCTCAAACCGGTGCAGGCCTATCGCTCAGCGGCCGACATGCCGCCCTGCGACTGGCTGTTGGTCGGCGCCAAGACCACCAGCAATGCCGATCTCGCCCCGTCCATCACTCAGGCGGCAGCTGACGGTGCAAAAGTCCTGTTGCTGCAGAATGGCCTGGATGTCGAAGACGATCTTCGGCCATTGCTGCCTGATTCGCTGCATTTGTTGGGCGGCCTGTGCCTGATCTGCGTGCATCGTGCCAGTCCCGGCGTCGTCGCTCACCAGGCCCTCGGTTCAGTCAACCTCGGCTATCACAGTGGTCCTTGCCACGATCAGGCTGAGCGCATGGCGATTGTCGAGGCCGGGGCGCAATTGTTCCGTGCTGCCGGTCTTGAATCCCAGGCCATGCCCGACCTGCAACAGGCCCGTTGGCAGAAACTGGTGTGGAACGTGCCGTACAACGGCCTTTCGGTTTTGCTGGGGGCCAGTACCACGCCGTTGATGGCCGACGGGCACAGCCGCGGATTGATCCAGGCGTTGATGGGGGAAGTGGTGCGCGGCGCCCAGGCCTGCGGCCACCACATCGCGCCGGGCTATGCCGAATACCTGTTCGCGATGACTGAAAAGATGCCCGACTACTGGCCGAGCATGTACCACGACTATTCCCACAAGCGGGCACTGGAGCTGGAGGCGATCTACCACCGGCCATTGGCGGCGGCAAAACTGGCGGGGTGTGAGCTGCCGAAAATCGAAGCCTTGTATCAGGCGTTGGCGTTTATGGACCGACGCAACCGCTGATCGGGCAAAAGGGGGAGTGACATGGCAAACAACATCGACGACAAACTGGTGCTGGCGATTTCGTCGCGAGCGTTGTTCGACTTGAGTGAAAGTCACAAGGTGTACCTGTCGAGCGGCGTCGAGGCCTATCGGCAATACCAGATCGAGCATGAAGACGAGGTCCTTGAGCCTGGGGACGCCTTCGCCCTCGTGCAAAAACTGCTGAGCCTCAACGAACATCTGGGGCGTGCCCGGGTCGAGGTGATCCTCGTCTCGCGTAACAGCGCCGACACCGGCCTGCGGGTGTTCAACTCGATTCACCATTATGGCCTGGCGATCTCCCGTGCAGCGTTTGCTGGCGGACGCAGTCCTTACCCTTACCTCAAGGCGTTCGGTTGTGATCTGTTTTTGTCCACTCATGCCGAAGACGTGCGCAGCGCCCTGGACGCCGGATTTGCCGCGGCGACCATTCTGTCGGGTGGCGCCAACCGCGCGGCCAGCGAGGAACTGCGCATTGCCTTCGACGGCGATGCGGTGCTGTTTTCCGATGAGTCGGAGCGCATCTATCAGGCCGGTGGTCTGGAGGCGTTCCAGGCCAGTGAGCGCCAATCCGCCCGCGAGCCGCTGCGAGGTGGGCCGTTCAAGGGCTTCCTGGCGGCGCTCAATGCGCTGCAACGCGAGTTTCCCGAGGATGCCTGCCCGATCCGCACGGCGCTGGTCACCGCCCGCTCGGCGCCGGCTCACGAACGGGTCATCCGCACGCTGCGCGAGTGGGACATTCGTCTGGACGAGTCGTTGTTTCTGGGCGGCCTGACCAAATCGGCGTTCCTCGAGGCCTTCGCCGCCGACGTGTTTTTCGACGATCAGACCGGCCACTGCGAACTGGCCCGCGAGGTCGTCGCCACCGGGCACGTGCCCCACGGCATCAGTAACGAGGTGAAGCTCTAACTGCCCTTTGTTCAGGGCGTTACGCCGCACGTCGCGCTCTTCAAGGCACTGCTAAGCTGAATCAATCTCCGCCATCTTGGCACACGAGGAGGTCACATGATTCGTTCGATGCTGTACGCCACAGACTTGGGACTGTATGCCCCCTATGTGATGCAGCATGCCTTGGCGCTGGCACGGACGTTCGAAGCCGAGTTGTATGTGGTGCATGCGGTTGAACCGATGGGGCTGTTCGCCGAGTCGGTGTTGCAAAGCTATCTCGACGAGCAGGCGCTGAACGAATTTCATCGCCAGGGTCTGAATACGGTGATGGCCAGTATCGAACAGCGGGTGCTCGACAGTTTTCGAGAGGAGTTGGGGGAGGGGCAGCAGGACTTGAAGCTGATCAAGTCGGTAAGGGTATACCAGGGCGATCCGGCCCAGGTCATTCTCGAACAGGCTGCGAAACTCTCCGTCGATTTGCTGATCGTAGGGAGTCATTGCCAGGGGGCAAGCGGTGAAACCCCCTTGGGAAGGACCGCCGCACGGGTATTGCAGTTATCCCGGGTGCCGGTCTACCTGGTGCCGTTGGTTCAGCGCCGACGGCAGGGAGAGGCTTGAGGCTAAATAATGGCTTTTCATAAAAAGTTCTAGATTTATCAGGCTAACCATTCATATAGTTATATACCGTCGCTGATGCCCGTGGCGTCCAACTGCTTTGAGGGATACATATGAAGCTTCAACAACTGCGCTACATCTGGGAAGTGGCGCACCACGACCTCAACGTTTCCGCTACTGCCCAAAGCCTCTACACCTCACAGCCTGGCATCAGTAAGCAGATCCGCCTGCTGGAAGACGAATTGGGCGTCGAAGTCTTCGCCCGCAGCGGCAAGCACCTGACCCGCGTGACCCCGGCCGGTGAGCGCATCATCACCACGGCTGGCGAGATCCTGCGCAAGGTCGAAAGCATCAAGCAGATCGCCCAGGAGTTCTCCAACGAGAAAAAAGGCACCCTGTCGATTGCCACGACCCACACCCAAGCCCGTTACGCGTTGCCTCCGGTGATCAGCAGCTTCATCAAGCAATACCCGGACGTGGCGCTGCACATGCACCAGGGTTCGCCGATGCAGATCGCCGAAATGGCGGCCGACGGCACCGTGGACTTCGCCATTGCCACCGAGGCCCTGGAGTTGTTCGGTGATCTGGTGATGATGCCGTGCTATCGCTGGAACCGCTGTGTGGTCGTGCCCCAGGGCCACCCGTTGACCAAGCTGCCAAAGCTGACCCTCGAAGCCCTGGCCGAATACCCGATCGTGACATACGTGTTCGGTTTCACTGGCCGTTCGAAACTCGACGAAGCCTTCAGCCATCGCGGCCTGACCCCGAAAGTGGTGTTTACCGCCGCCGACGCCGACGTGATCAAGACCTATGTTCGACTCGGCCTGGGCGTGGGCATCGTGGCGAAGATGGCCGTCGATACCAAGCTCGACGGTGATCTGGTGGTGCTGGATGCCAGCGAGTTGTTCGAGTCCAGCGTGACCAAGATCGGCTTCCGCCGTGGCACCTTCCTGCGGGGGTTCATGTGCGACTTCATTGAGAAGTTCGCGCCGCACCTGACCCGGGAAGTCATGGCCAAGGCCATCCAATGCCACAACAAGCAGGAACTCGAAGAGCTGTTCGACGGTGTCGAACTGCCGGTGCATTAAGCCCCAACCGTTAGATCGCCTCGGTGACAGCGAACTGTTGCCGAGCGCCCGCCACGACGATCTCCACTTCATCCCCCTCGAATTTGCCCAGCAGGCTTCGGCCCAGTGGCGAGCGAGGGGTGATGACCGTGATCGGCTGCCCCACCAGCGAGACCTTCAACCCCGCCGCATCCGGTCCCAGGAATAGCCATTGCTGGCGACCGTCTTCATCTTCCAAGCCAATCAACGTGCCTACCTGAATGCCGCGCTGTTCGTCGTATGGCCTTGGCGTCAGGTTCTGGCAGAGGGCGAGGGCCTGGCGGATTTCCTCCACGCGCCTGGCTTGCCCGGCAGCGAGGTAGGAGGCTTCAAGCCCCAGGGTGTCGTATTTGTTCTCGGCGATGTTTTCTTCGTGGGTCGCGGTTTCGTAGGCGGTCTGCGCGGCGCGCTCGGCAATGTCGAGATCAATCTTGAGCTTGTCGAGAATCAACTGGTGGACGGTCTGTTTGTTCATGATCAGTCGCAGAATTGCAAAACGTTGGCGCGGCTTTTTTCACTGGGCGCGTTCTGGTCCTGTTGCAACCAGAACTGGCACTTGGGGTTGGACTGGTTGCGCGGATTGCTCCGGGCCTGGTCGAGGGCCTGGCGCTGCTCGTTCCTTTGCAGGTTTTGCTGATACTGCTCGAACATCGGCGTCGGCGGTTCCGGGGGCGGTTGCACTGCCGGCGGTTGCGCCAGTTGATGGACAGCAGCGGCGACCGGGGCCAATTGTTCGTTGAACAGGAATCTGGACAGCAGCCAGCCCGTCAACACGATGGCGAGGAATCCCAGCCACAGGCCCAGGGCAATGCTGACGGTCAATTGCAAGGCCGTAAGGCGCGAGGGTGTCGAGTGATCGGGCATGGCTGCTTCCTGGCAGGGGCATGGGAGTGGTGATTGTCGCATGAAGATTAATCGCCGTCGGCTCTTCTGCATCATCGCTTTATTCGGGACAATCGGGCCTTTGCCACAGGGAGTCGAGAATGACCGTGCGCTGGGATATTTTTTGCACCGTCGTCGATAACTTTGGCGACATTGGCGTTACTTGGCGCCTGGCTCGGCAATTGGTGGCCGAGCATCAATGCACGGTGCGGCTGTGGGTCGATGACTTGCGTGCCTTCGAACGGCTGTGTCCAGAAATCGACGTCGCCCTTTGCGAGCAATGGCAGCAGGGCGTGCAAGTGCGCCACTGGCCCCAGGAGTGGCTGCCTACCGAAGCGGCTGATGTCGTGATCGCTGCGTTTGCCTGCCAATTGCCGAGCGCCTATATGGATGCAATGGCCGCGCGCCAGGCCACGCCCTTGTGGATGAACCTCGATTACCTGAGCGCCGAGGATTGGGTGGTCGGGTGCCATGGCTTGCCGTCGGTCAAATATAAGCACGTACAGAAATATTTCTTTTTCCCGGGGTTCCAGGAGGGGACAGGTGGCCTGCTGCGCGAGGCCGGTCTGCTGGAGCGGCGTCGGCAATTTCAACAGGATGTCGAGGCGCAACGAATTTTCCTGCAGGGATTGGGCGTCGATCGGGCGCCAGACGCACGCCTGATCTCGCTGTTTGCCTACGAAAACGCCGGGCTGGCGAGCTGGTTTGACGCAATGGCCACCGATGCCCAGGCGTTTCATGTACTGGTCCCCGAAGGACGGGTGCTGGGGGATGTCGAGCGTTGGCTCGGGGTCGACGGTCTGAAGGCCGGTGCGCTCCATCGACGCGGCGCGTTGACCGTGCAGGTGCTGCCGTTCATCCGGCAGGACCAGTACGATCAGCTGTTATGGTGCTGTGATCTCAATGCCGTGCGGGGCGAAGACTCTTTCGTACGTGCCCAGTGGGCCGGGCGACCGCTCCTTTGGCACATCTACCAGCAGGAAGAAGACGTCCATCTGGAAAAACTCGAGGCATTTCTCAGGCTCTACACCCAAGGGCTTTCGCCGGCGACGGAAAAAGCGATCAGCGGTCTCTGGCGAGCCTGGAATGACGGCCAGGACATGACCGACCACTGGAAAGCGACCTGCCAACAGCCAAAGGAACTGGCCGAACACGCCCAGGCGTGGTGTCTGGAACAGGCCTCGCGACCTGATCTTGCCGCAGCGCTGGTGAAGTTTTATGGAAATTGGCTATGATACGCGGCCTAGATTTTTGTAAATCCCATCCAAATTCGGATATTCGCAATGAAAACTGGTAAAGAACTGAAACCCGGGACCGTGATCCGTCTCGAAAACGATCCTTGGCTGGTTCAGAAAGCTGAGTTCACCAAGTCGGGTCGTAACAGCGCGATCATGAAGACCAAGCTGAAGAACCTGCTGACCGGTTACAAGACCGAGATCGTCTACAGCGCCGATGACAAGCTGGACGACGTGATCCTCGACCGCAAAGAAGCGACCCTGTCCTTCATCAGCGGCGACACCTACACGTTCATGGACACCACTGACTACACCATGTACGAGCTGAACGCCGAAGACATCGAAAGCGTTCTGCCGTTCATCGAAGAAGGCATGACCGACGTCTGCGAAGCCGTGTTCTTCGAAGAGCGCCTGGTTTCGGTAGAGCTGCCGACCACCATCGTGCGTCAGGTTGACTACACCGAAGGTTCCGCTCGCGGCGACACTTCCGGCAAGGTGATGAAGCCTGCCAAACTGAAGAACGGTACCGAGCTGTCGGTCGCTGACTTCATCGAAATCGGCGACATGATCGAGATCGATACCCGCGAAGGCGGTTCCTACAAAGGCCGCGCTAAATAAGCGAAGCCTTGTGTATGAAAAAGCCCGACCATTGAGTCGGGCTTTTTTATTCCAAAACTCACACCAATCCCCTGTGGCGAGGGAGCTTGCTCCCGCTGGGCTGCGCAGCAGCCCCAATCCGGGCAACGCGACCTTTCAGTCAAACCGCATTTACCCGTTTACGACTGCTGCGCAGTCGAGCGGGAGCAAGCTCCCTCGCCACAAAGGCTCCGGAGTACCGTCACTTCAGATGCTGCTTGAGCTCTTCGGACGCCTGCAACATCGCCGAACGCACCGCCGGCACCTGGCTCACGACGTTGAGCAAACCATAGTCGTGGATCATGCCGTTGTAGCGCACGGCCGTGACGGGCACGCCGGCCGCGTCCAGTTTGCGCGCATAAGCTTCGCCCTCATCGCGCAACACATCGGCCTCGGCGGTCTGTACCAACGCGGGGGGCAGGCCCTTGAGTTGTGCGGTGGTGGCCCGCAACGGTGAGGCATAGATCTCGCTGCGCTGGCCGGCATCGGTGGTGTAGTTGTCCCAGAACCACTTCATCATGTTTTTGCTGAGGAAGTGTCCTTCGGCGAACTGGTTATAGGACGCTGTCTCGAAACTGGCATCGGTCACTGGCCACAACAGTGCCTGGAAGCGGATCGCCGGGGTGCCTTTGTCCTTGGCCATCAGCGCCACGACGGCCGCCATGTTGCCGCCAACGCTATTGCCTGCCACGGCCAGGCGCTTGCCATCGACATTGATTTGCTTGCCGTGTTCGGCCACCCATTTCGTGGCGGCGTAAGCCTGGTTGATTGCCACTGGGTAATGCGCCTCGGGGGAAGGCGTGTAGTTGACGAACACCGCCACAGCGCCTGATCCGGCCACCAGATCCCGAACCAGTCGTTCGTGGGTCGGGAAGTCCCCCAAGACCCAGCCACCGCCGTGGAAGAACATGAAGGCGGGCAGCTCACCCTTGACCCCGGCCGGGCGGACGATGGTCAGGCTGATCGATTGGCCATCGACCTGGATGGTTTTCTCGCTGACGTCGGCCTTGGGCAGGGTCAGTTTCACACCTGCCTGGGCGCCGACCAGTACGGCACGGGCGTCCTTGGGTGACAGCTGCTCCAGGGGCTTGCCGGTGCCGGCGTTCAGTACATCGAGAAACGCTTGGGTGTTGTGTTCCACGATGTTGTCGGCGAAGGCGCTGCTGACGCTGAGGGCGAGAAGGGTACCGGTCAGGGCTTTGCTGAGTGTGTTCATGTGTGTCTCCTTAGGTTCGGGTCCAGGGTCGGTGGTCAGACGGTCACGTGCAGGCGCACATCAACGTTGCCGCGGGTGGCGTTGGAGTACGGGCAGACTTGGTGAGCAGCTTCCACGAGGCTCTGCGCATCGGCCTGGTCCAGGCCCGGCAGGCTGATGTGCAGGTCAATGTCCAAGCCGAAACCGCCAGGGATCTGGCCGATGCCGACATGGGCAGTGATCGAGGCGTCATCCGGGATTTTGCGTTTGCTTTGGCTGGCAACGAATTTCAGCGCGCCGATGAAGCAGGCCGAGTACCCGGCGGCGAACAGTTGCTCGGGGTTGGTCGCCGCACCGCCAGCACCGCCGAGTTCCTTGGGCGTGGCGAGTTTGACGTCGAGGACGTTGTCGCTGGAGATGGCGCGACCGTCACGGCCGCCGGTGGAGGTTGCGATTGCGGTGTAGAGCGTTTGCATGATGAGAGCCTCGTTTTGGGTTGGATTTTTTGCGCTAAATATTTGCGCGCTAAGTAGGTGTGAGAGAAATGTATAGCGCTAATGTTTGGTGCGCAAGATAATTTTTTGAGGCGAATTGGATTTTCGACGCTGAAAGGGTGTGTAACCCTTGAGCTAGAGCGTTTTAGTGAAGGGATTTTTTTTTGAGATGGGCGAGTTAGCGGTCAGGAAGCGGCAGGACTGCCGCCATCGCGAGCAAGCTCGCTCCCACACTGGATCTTCAGTGACTATAAAGTTTTGCGTTCGACGCAAATCTAATGTGGGAGCTTGCTCGCGATGGCGGTGGGGCTGTGAGAGGTGATTTTGGAGGTGCTGGCGCCATCGCGAGCACGCGCGTTCCCGCAGGGGGCAGTCAGAGGCTGTCTTGCAAATGCCCGCGCAACGCCTGCAGATCAAGCTGCAGCTTCTTCAACTGCTCCAGCGTCTGGCCGCTGGCGGCGAGGATGCATTGGGGGATGTCACGGGCCTTTTCGCGCAGGGCGCGGCCCTGTTCGGTGAGCTCGACAATCACCACCCGTTCGTCTTCACGGCTGCGGGTGCGGCTCAACAGGCCTTCGACCTCGAGCCGTTTGAGCAGCGGGGTCAGCGAGCCGGGGTCGGTGAGCAGGCGGGTGCTGATTTCTCCGACGGTCAAACCGTCCTTCTCCCACAGCACCATCATCGCCAAGTACTGCGGGTAAGTCAGGCCCAAGGCTTGCAGCAACGGCTTATAGACTTTAGTCATCAGCAGCGACGTGGAATGCAGGGCGAAGCAGACCTGGTTGTCGAGCTGCAGGGCTTCGCAGGGTTCGGGGGTGTCACGCGGGGTGCTCATGGCAAGACCTTCAAATCAATGATCGTACAAATCTAGCGGGCGAATCTTTAATGCGCCAGATAATTCTGGTGTTCTGAGCAGATGTTGCGTTTCCTCGCTGGCGCCGACTGCGTAGGATAAGCGCCCTGGCGAGAGGGGAGTCGGCTGTGATCGAATTTGTGATGTTTCTGGTGTTCGGTGCCGTATTGGGCACCCTGGGAGGATTGTTCGGGATCGGTGGTGGGCTGATTGCAATTCCGGTACTGGGCGTATGGTTCGGCCTCGACCAGCAGATTGCCCAAGGAACGGCCCTGGTGATGGTGGTGCCGAACGTGATGCTCGCTTTATGGCGCTATCACCAGCGCAATCGCATCGAATTACGCCATGTCCTGCCACTGGCTTCCATGGGGTTTTGCTTCGCCTGGCTTGGCTCGATCTGGGCCGTCGGCATCGATGCAGACAGCATGCGGATCGGTTTCGTGGCGTTCCTGATTGCGTTGACTGTCTACAACCTTGTCCGCATGTTCGCCGTCACTGCGCCGGCTTCGGCGCAAATGCGCTATGGCTGGCCATGGCTCGGCGTGCTGGGGGCGGCGGCGGGAACCATGGGGGGGCTGTTCGGTGTCGGCGGGGCGGTTGTCGCGACGCCGTTCCTGACCAGCGTGTTTGGCACCACCCAGGTGGTGGCCCAAGGGTTGTCCCTGGCGCTGGCCTTGCCCAGTACCGGCGTGACCCTCGCCACTTATGCATTTCACCAGGAGGTCGACTGGGGGATCGGCCTGCCGTTGGCCGTCGGTGGCCTGCTGAGCATCAGTTGGGGGGTGAAAGTCGCCCACGCCTTGCCGGAGCGGCTGCTGCGCGGGCTGTTCTGCGGTTTCCTGGTGCTGTGCGCGGTGCTGCTCGCCTTTAAAGTTTGAAACCTTCGACGATGTGCTCGGCCAGGCATTCGGTAATCGGCGACGGATTGTGCAGGTTGCGGATCAGCATGATGCTGGCCTCGGGCAGTTCCGGCAGGTCCTCGGCCTTGCCCAGTACGCGCATGTCCGGGGGCAGCAGGCTTTCCAGTTGTGCAGTGATCGCCAGGCCCGCACCCACCACGGCCATGAGCGCCGACAGGCTGGAGCTGTTGTACGCCACGCGATAATCGCGGCCCATGGCATCCAGCGCATTGCAGGCCCATTGCCGGCAGAAACAGTCACTGTTGAACATCGCCAGCGGCAACGGTGTTTTTTCGTGGACGTTGAAGCACGCGGCTTCGGCCCAGACAAAACGTTCCTTGCGTAGCAACTGGCCGATTTCGTCCCCCGGTTTGCGGGTGACGATGGACAGGTCCAGGTCCTGGCGCTGCAGCAACTGCTTGGATGATTCGCAGTGCACTTCAATTTCGATCAGGGGATAGAACTGGGCGAAGCGCTGCAGGATCCCGGGCAGGAATCGCATCACATAGTCGTCCGGCGTGCCGATGCGCACTGTGCCGACCATGTGCGGTTCGCGCAGGGTATTGAACACTTCGCTGTGCAGCTTGAGGATTCGCCGGGCGTAACCCAGCAACACCTGGCCTTCAGCGGTGAGCTTGACCTGGCGGCCGTCACGCTCGAACAGGCGCCGCTGCAATACATCCTCTTCCAGCCGCTTCATCTGCATGCTGACGGCGGACTGCGTGCGATTGACCAACTCACCGGCTCGAGTGAAACCGCCCTGGTCAGCGATGGCGACAAAGGTGCGCAGCACTTCGGTATCAATGCTCGGGTAACTCGACAATTGATCAATCTCCGAGATGTATTGCATAAGAAACATTCGTTGGATTGATCTTAGCGTTAGCGCGAGACTTGAGCCATCCCCAACGGAGGACATCACGATGAAAGGTCAAAAAGGTTATCTACTGATAGAAAAACTCTCCCATGGCTTCTCGGTCAGCGCCCTGTTGCACAAGTTTAGCCGCTGGTACGAATTGCACCATGAACGGGAGTTGCTCGCCGGCATGAGCGACGAGGCGCTCAAGGACATCGGCGTCAGCCGTGCCGACGTGGAACAGGAAGTGGTTCGACCATTCTGGGATGACCCAATGCACAAATGAGCCATCCTTCCCTACACAAACCCCTTATCGGTGAGGTAGGTTGCGAGCAGACAAGGAGATCTCCATGCCCGCGACTGTGTCCTTTACCCTCAAACAGGCCCGGCGTCTGGCGTTGGCCGCCCAAGGATTCGATGGACGGTCTTCGCCAGCTTCGGTGCAACCCTCCCGCCTCAATCGCCTGATCGAACGCCTCGGCGTCCTGCAGATCGACTCAGTCAATGCACTGGTGCGCTCGCATTACCTCCCACTGTTCTCCCGTCTCGGTCACTACAGTCCCGATTTGCTCGATCAAGCGGCCTGGAGCCAAGGGCGACGTCGCACGCTGTTTGAGTATTGGGGCCATGAAGCCTCGCTGCTGCCGATGTCCATGTATCCGCTGATGCGCTGGCGCATGGCCCGTGCCTCCCGTGGCGAAGGTATTTATCAGCAGTTGGCGCGTTTCGGTCATGAACGTCAGGATGTCATCCGCCGTGTCCTGGCGTCAGTTCGGGAGCAGGGCGCCATCGGTGCGGGCAGCTTGTCCACGCGCCAGGAGAAGGCCGGGCCCTGGTGGGACTGGAGCGCCGAAAAGCATGCGCTGGAATGGCTGTTCGCCGCCGGCGAAGTCACCGTGGCGGGGCGTCGCGGGTTCGA
Organism: Pseudomonas sp. G2-4; assembly: GCF_030064125.1. NCBI lineage: Bacteria > Pseudomonadati > Pseudomonadota > Gammaproteobacteria > Pseudomonadales > Pseudomonadaceae > Pseudomonas > Pseudomonas sp. G2-4. The sequence continues at coordinate 1,872,295 of NZ_CP125957.1, forward strand.
GCGGCTCTACGACTTGCCGGAACGGGTGTTCCCCGCCTCGGTCCTGCAACAAACGCTGCCCGACGAGGCCCAGGCTCAGCGCGCCTTGTTGCTGCATGCCGCCGAGGCCTTGGGCGTCGCTACCGAAAAAGACCTGCGCGACTACTTTCGCCTGGATCCTGCCGACAGCCGTGGACGCTTGGCGGAGTTGGAAGAGGCCGGCGAACTGTTGCGCTGTGAGGTGCAAGGCTGGAAGCAACCGGCCTGGTGTCGACCTGCGGCGAAGATCCCTCGCAAAGTGGCCGCCAGTGCCTTGCTGTCACCCTTCGATTCGCTGGTCTGGGAGCGCGGCCGTACCGAGCGGCTGTTCGATTTCCGCTATCGGCTGGAGATCTACACCCCTGCCCACAAACGGGTGTACGGCTATTACGTATTGCCGTTTTTGCACAATGAACGCATTGCGGCTCGGGTGGACCTGCGGGCGGAGCGGGCCCTGGGCCGGTTGGCGGTGCATGCGGTGCATGAGGAAGAGCCGGGGCTGGACGAGGAGGGGGTGCAGGCTTTGGCGATTAACCTGCGGCGCATGGCCGGCTGGCTGGGGCTGGAGCGGGTCCAGCTTAACTGTCAGCGGGTGGGTGGGGTTCGGTTGGCGGTGGCGTTGGCTCAGATCGGTGGTGACTGAGCGGGCCCCTTCGCGAGCAGGCTCGCTCCCACAGTTGATCTTCAGTGAACGCTATGTTGTGTTCAACATAAATCAATGTGGGAGCGAGCTTGCTCGCGATAGCGATAAGTCAGTCGCTACAAAACCGACTGACTCACCGCCGAACCTGCTTCAACGTCTCGGCAATCAAGAACGCCAGCTCCAGCGACTGATCGGCATTCATCCGTGGATCGCAGTGGGTGTGATAACGGTCCGACAGCCCATCCTCGGTGATCGGTCGCGCGCCGCCGATGCATTCGGTGACGTTTTGCCCGGTCATTTCGATGTGAATCCCGCCGGCATAGGTGCCTTCGGCTTCGTGGACCTGGAAGAACTGCTTCACTTCGCCGAGGATCTGCGCGAAGTCCCGGGTCTTATAGCCGCTGCTGGCCTTGATGGTGTTGCCATGCATCGGGTCGGAACTCCACAACACCTGCTTGCCTTCGCGCTGCACGGCGCGCAACAGCGGCGGCAGGTGATCGCAGACCTTGTTCGCGCCCATTCGCGCGATCAGGTTTAGCCGGCCCGGGTCGTTGTCCGGGTTGAGCACGTCGATCAGGCGGATCAGGTCGTCAGGATCCATGGTCGGGCCCACCTTCACTCCGATCGGGTTGTTTACCCCGCGCAGGAATTCGACATGGGCACCGTCCAATTGCCGGGTGCGATCACCGATCCACAGCATGTGGGCCGAGCAGTCGTAGTAGTCGTTGGTCAGGCTGTCGCGGCGCACGAAGGCTTCTTCGTAATTGAGCAGCAGCGCTTCGTGGGCGGTGAAGAAACTGGTTTCGCGCAACTGCGGCGAACTGTCCATGCCGCAGGCACGCATGAACGCCAGCGTTTCGTCGATGCGGTCGGCCAGGTGGCTGTACTTTTCCGCCAGGGCCGAATTGGCGATGAAATCCAGGTTCCACTTGTGCACCTGGTGCAGGTCGGCGAATCCACCCTGGGCGAAGGCCCGCAGCAGGTTCAAGGTGGCGGTGGACTGGTGGTAGGACTGCAACAGCCGCTCCGGGTCCGGGACGCGGCTTTTTTCGTCGAAACCGATGCCGTTGACGATATCGCCCCGGTAGGCCGGCAGGGTCACGCCATCAATGGTTTCATCATTGGCCGAGCGCGGCTTGGCGAACTGCCCGGCCATGCGCCCGACCTTGACCACGGGGCAGCCGGCGGCAAACGTCATGACGATCGCCATTTGCAGCAACACCTTGAAGGTATCGCGGATCTTCGCCGCGGAGAACTCGGCAAAGCTTTCGGCGCAGTCGCCGCCCTGGAGCAGGAAGGCCCGACCCTGGGTCACCTCGGCGAACTGACGGCGCAACTCCCGGGCTTCACCGGCAAACACCAATGGCGGATAACTGGCCAGGGTCTGCTCCACTCGCAGCAGGTTCGCCGCGTCGGGGTATCGGGGTTGTTGCTGGATCGGCAGGGCGCGCCAGCTGTCAGGGCTCCAGGGTTGGCTCATCATGATCTCTAGGTGGTTACGCTCGGACCGCCATGTTATCAGCAATTAGTGCGTGACCTGTTTGCGTCGCTTCGCGGACAATCACGCCTTTGCCCCGTTTGCGCACAGGTCCAGCGCGTTGCCGCAGCCGTCCGGCGGCCATCAGGAGATGAAATGACAGAGGAACGCGTCGAGCATCTGCTCGCCGAGGTGCACGATGAGTTCGGCATGATCCGAGTACTCGAGGTGGCCGACTACCGGTTTCTTGAATTCGGCGATGCCATCGAGCAGAGCTGCGTGTTCACGGCTGACCCGAGCTGGCTGGAGTATGACTACACCCGTGCCATGCTGATTGGTGCGTTGTGTCATGAGCAGCCGGAGAGCGCCCTGTTCCTGGGGTTGGGTGCCGGTACGCTGACCCAGGCCTGCCTCAAGTTCCTGCCGCTGGAAGACGTCGAGGCCATCGAACTGCGCCCCGATGTTCCGCGCCTGGCCATCGAATACCTGGGGCTGGACGACGATCCTCGGCTGTACATTCGCATCGGCGATGCCCTGGAGCTGCTTGAGACCGCCGAGCCTGCGGATCTGATTTTCGTCGACCTTTATACCGATGTGGGCCCTGGCGTCGGCCACCTGGCCTGGCGTTTCCTGGAAAATTGCCAGAAGCGCCTCAATCCCGGCGGCTGGCTGGTGATCAACCAATGGGCCACCGATGACGGCAAACCCTTGGGCGCGGCGCTGCTGCGTGGCTTGTACCACCGGCACTATTGGGAACTGCCGGTGAAAGAGGGCAACGTGATCCTGATCGTGCCGGCGGACCTGGACCAGATACTGGACATGGAAGGCCTGGTCGCCCGGGCTGAAGGGCTGGCGCCGCGGTTGGGGTACTCGTTGCAGTCGTTGATCAAGGCGATCCGGCCGGCGACTTGATCAAGGGAGCCCCAAAATCCTTCTGAGGAGTGAGCTTCCCTGGTGGCGAGGGAGCTTGCTCCCGCTGGGTCGCGAAGCGGCCCCTTCGATTTCAGCTATCCACCCAGGCGTCTGCTTCGCAGCCGAGCGGGAGCAAGCTCCCTCGCCACAAGGGCATCGCCGTCTGAAGGTAAATCGTTTTAGCAGACTGCCCCAAGGCCTTCTGGCAGAGAGCCCCGTACTGGGCTTTACGATAAAAAAAGCTCCCTTTTCGGGCGAATTCCGGTATAGTGCGCGCCGGCCTTTAGCCGGGCCGCGTCAAGGTAGCGCAATTCTCCGAAGTCAGCTTCGGCTGCATGTCCGCACAACGGATGCTTCCACGACGTTCTTTTTCATTCATTCGTTTTCGCAAATCCCCGCCGACAAAGCAGCCAGGGCGACTCTTGAGTCTCAACACGGCACGCGCAGCTTTGGAGCATGGGTCTTTGCGGATGCACTTAGAGGCAGACCCATGACCCAGGAAACCGGCGGCTTCGCCGCTTTTAATCTCAATCCGAACATTCTTGCAGCCGTCATTGCGACCGGCTACGAAGAACCTTCGGCTATCCAGCAGCAATCGATCCCGATCATCATGGCCGGCCACGACATGATTGGTCAGGCGCAAACCGGTACGGGTAAAACCGCCGCGTTCGCCCTGCCGATCCTGCATCGCATCGATCCTGCCAAGCGCGAGCCGCAAGCCCTGATCCTGGCGCCAACCCGTGAGTTGGCGCTGCAAGTAGCTACCGCTTTCGAAACCTACGCCAAGCAAATGCCTGGCGTTACCGTTGTGGCCGTTTACGGCGGCGCCCCGATGGGCCCACAACTGAAAGCTATCCGTAATGGCGCGCAGATCGTTGTCGCCACTCCGGGTCGTCTGTGCGACCACCTGCGTCGTGACGAGAAAGTATTGGCTACCGTGAACCACCTGGTTCTCGACGAAGCCGACGAGATGCTCAAGCTCGGTTTCATGGATGACCTGGAAGTCATCTTCAAGGCCCTGCCAGCGACCCGTCAGACTGTATTGTTCTCGGCCACCCTGCCGCAGTCGATCCGTGCCATTGCCGAGCGCCACCTGCGCGATCCGCAACACGTGAAGATCCAGACCAAGACCCAGACCGTCACCGCGATCGAGCAGGCTCACCTGCTGGTTCACGCCGACCAGAAGACCTCGGCTGTACTGAGCCTGCTGGAAGTCGAGGATTTCGACGCGCTGATCATGTTCGTGCGCACCAAGCAAGCGACCCTGGACCTGGCCAGCGCCCTGGAAGCCAAAGGCTACAAAGCCGCTGCGCTGAACGGTGACATTGCCCAGAACCAGCGTGAACGCGTGATCGAATCCCTCAAGGATGGCCGCCTGGACATCGTTGTGGCAACCGACGTCGCCGCCCGTGGCCTGGACGTTCCGCGCATCACCCACGTGTTCAACGTGGACATGCCGTACGATCCAGAGTCCTACGTTCACCGCATCGGCCGTACCGGCCGTGCTGGTCGCGAAGGTCGTGCGCTGCTGCTGGTCACCCCGCGTGAGCGCCGCATGCTGCAGGTGATCGAGCGTGTGACGGGTCAGAAGGTGGCTGAAGTTCGCCTGCCGGATGCCCAAGCCGTTCTCGATGCCCGCATCAAGAAACTGACCAACAGCCTGTCGCCGCTGGTGGCTGACGCCGAATCGACCCACGGTGATCTGCTCGATCGCCTGACCGCCGACATCGGTTGCACTCCGCGCGCCCTGGCCGCTGCTCTGCTGCGCAAGGCCACCAATGGCCAAGCGCTGACCCTGGCTGCGATCGAGAAGGAACGCCCACTGGTGCCGAACAACGCACCGCGTGGTGACCGTCCTGAGCGTACCGGTGATCGTCCGGACCGTGGTGATCGCGAGCGTCGTGCGCCGATCCCGCTGGCCGAAGGCCGTGCTCGCTGCCGCACCGCGCTGGGTGCCCGTGACGGCATCGCTGCCAAGAACCTGCTGGGGGCCATCCTCAACGAAGGCGGTCTGGCACGCGAAGCCATCGGTCGCATCCAGGTGCGTGACAGCTTCAGCCTGGTAGAGCTGCCGGAAGATGGTCTGGAGAAGTTGCTGACCAAGCTGAAGGACACCCGCGTAGCTGGCAAGCAGCTCAAGCTGCGTCGCTATCGCGAAGATTGATCGGCTCTTGGGCTGATTGATCGAACATAAAAAATCCCCGACTGGTTCGGGGATTTTTTATGCCTGGTGTTTGGTGTGCCTTCAGGGGGAGTGGGGTGGAGGCCAATCGCGAGCTCGCTCCCACATTGGATTTCGGTGTTCACAAAACCCCTGTGGGAGCGAGCTTGCTCGCGATTAAAGCGACGCGGTCCATGAGTCAATCGAACCGATAAATGTCCATCCCCAGCGTCCCCATCGTGAACCCCGCATGGGTAACGCTGAATGTCCCACCAGCGCCCCGGGCAAAATACAGCGGCAACAGGTGCTCGTCGCTGGGGTGGCTGCGCACGGCGTTCGGTGCCTGGTGACGGTAATCATGCAGCGCAGCTTCATCGTTCGCCGCTAGCTTCTCAACGATCCAGTCGCGAAAGGATTTCGCCCAGGGCTCGATGCTTTCAGGGCCGGCATTCCAGTCCAGATCGCCCAAGTTATGGGTGATGCTGCCAGAGCCGATCAGCAAGACACCCTGTTGGCGCAGGCTGGCCAGGGCTTGGCCGACCTGCGTCTGCAACGCCGGTCCCTGGCGACTGGGCAAGGAAATCTGCACCACTGGGATGTCCGCTTCGGGGTACATCAAGGAAAGCGGCACCCAAACGCCGTGATCGGAGGGGCGTTGAGGGTCGAGGCGTGCTGGCAGGTGCGCGGCATTGAGCAACTCTGCTACGCGTGCAGCCAGTTGCGGATCGCCCGGTGCGGGGTACTGCACTTCATACAGTGCCGGTGGAAAACCGCCGAAATCGTGCCAGGTACGCGGTTGTGGATTCGCGCTGACCACCAGCTCATTGCTTTCCCAGTGGGCGGACACGATGACGATCGCTTTAGGTCGAGGCAATTGGGCGGCGAGGCGGGTCAGTGCCGGGCCGCTCTCGCCGGGTTCCAAAGCCAGCATGGGTGAGCCATGGGAGATAAACAGGCTGGGCAGCATGAACGGGCTCCTGAGCGTTAAGATGGTGTCATCTTCCGCCAGGTCAATGATCTAAATCTAATATAAGTTTTAGCCCGTTTTGATCGAATTTTTGGAGTGAATCATGGAGCCGGAGTTTTGGCATAAGCGCTGGTCATCGAATCAGATCGGATTTCACTTGCCGGACGTGAACCCCTATCTGCAACATTTCTGGCCGCAACTGGGATTGGCCCAGGGCAGTCGAGTCCTGGTGCCCCTGTGCGGGAAAACCCTGGATCTGTTGTGGCTCGCCCATCAGGGGTATTCGGTATTGGGCGTGGAGCTGTCGGAAAAAGCCATTGTCGATTTTTTCCTCGAGCATCAGCTTGAGCCGAGCGTGGATGAAGAGGGCGCTTTCAAGGTGTTCCGTGCCGGTGACATTGAGATCCGCTGCGGTGATTTCTTTGCCTTGGGTACGCAGGAGGTGGCCGGTTGCACCGCGTTGTACGACCGCGCGGCGTTGATCGCCTTGCCTGTGCCAATGCGAGAGCGCTATGCGGCCCATTTGCAGAACATCATGCCGGAGTGCGCGGGACTGTTGATCACCCTGGATTACGATCAGGCGCAAATGCCCGGGCCACCGTTTTCCGTCGGGGATGACGAAGTGCAGCGGCTGCTGGGAGATGCCTGGCGGCTGGAGGTTTTGCAGGAGCAGGATGTGCTGGGTGAGAGCTGGAAGTTCTTGCAGGCTGGGGTGACGCGGCTGGATGAGCGGGTGTATCGGATTTCCATGGGTTAAGGGGGCTCTTTACGGATGCGGGTGTATATCCGTTGCTGCGGTAACGGCCACTGGCGGTTCCGCTCTTACAGCGGGTCACTTTTGGAAGAGCGGGGGGAGAGCGCCAAAAGTAACCAAAAGCGCTTTGCCCCACCACTTGGTGCCCACTGCGCAATGCCTGCGTTCGGCCAGCGTGGTTAACGGGGCGCCGAAGATCAAAAGCCGAAGCGAGGCGGCCTTATAGCCGACCTAGTTCGGAGTGAACGCGTTCCTCCTGTGGGAGCGAGCTTGCTCGCGAAGGCGACGTCACTGTTGATGAAGATGTTGAATGGGCTGGCCTCATCGCGAGCAAGCTCGCTCCCACAGTTTTTTGTGTCGTATGCAGATGCTGTGAACACCCACAACCCCCATGTGGGAGCGAGCTTGCTCGCGATAGCGGTGGTTCAGCCACATAGATGCTGGATATACCCTGCTCTTGCTCTGCTTTAGATCTTGATCTTGATCTTGATCTGGAGGCCCCGTTAAACCACGCTGGCCGAACGCAGGCATTGCGCAGTGGGCATCCCGGCATGGATGCCGGGATAGCCGCGCTGGGCCATGGATGGCCCTTCGCGGCGGGCCCACGGAGCAATGCCGGAGTGAGGGCATGCCGAGCCTAGGCGAGGCACCGAGTGGTGGGGCTAAAGCGTTTTGCTTACTTTTGCGCTTCTCAAAAGTGAGCCGCTGTAAGAGCGGAACCGTAAGTAGCCGTTACCGAAGAAACGGATATACACACGAACTATAACCATAAATACGTGCCCCAAAAAAACGGCGCTTCCCCCCGCAGGAAGAAGCACCGTTTTTTCTTAGAGTGAACAGCTTTGCCGCAGGTCTACAAAGCCTGCACGATTAGCCGCGACGACGCAGTGCGTCAATACGCTCTTCCAGCGGCGGATGACTCATGAACATGCGCGCCAGGCCCTGTTTGACGCCACCGTTGATACCAAAGGCATTCAGGGTGTCGGGCATGTGGACTGGCAAGCCTTGCTCGGCGCGCAGGCGTTGCAGGGCGCCGATCATGGCGCTGGTGCCCGCCAGGCGTGCACCAGCGTCGTCAGCCCGGAACTCGCGTTTGCGCGAGAACCACATGACGATGGCGCTGGCGAGAATGCCCAGCACCAGCTCGGCAAAAATGGTTGCCACGTAATAGGCGATACCCTGGCCTTCTTCATTCTTGAAGATCACCTTGTCGACGAAGTTGCCGATGATGCGGGCGAAGAACATCACGAAGGTGTTCACTACGCCCTGGATCAACGCCAGGGTCACCATGTCGCCGTTGGCGACGTGGCCGATCTCGTGGGCCAGCACCGCCTTGACTTCATCGGGTGAAAACCGCTCGAGCAGACCCTGGCTGACTGCGACCAGTGCATCGTTCTTGTTCCAGCCGGTGGCGAAGGCGTTGGCCTCGTAGGCCGGGAAAATCCCGACTTCCGGCATTTTGATACCGGCTTCGCGAGACAGCTGCTCGACGGTTTGCAGCAGCCATTGTTCGTGGCGAGTGCGCGGCTGGCTGATGATCTGGGTGCTGGTGCTCATCTTCGCCATCCACTTGGAGATGAACAGCGAGAACAGGGAACCGGCGAAACCGAACACCGCACAGAAGATCAGCAGCTGATTGAGGTTGAGGTCAACCCCATTGGCCGCCATGAACCCGTTGAAGCCAAAAAGGCTCAGGGTGATGCTGGCAATCAGCACGACCGCCAGGTTAGTGGCCAAAAACAGCAGGATGCGCATCATGGTTGTGGAAATCTCCTCATGCTAAAAATGTAGCGTCATGCGGGGTATATAAGGTGCCGCCGCAGGCTATTCAACTCACTGACTATTTCAAACTGTGTCCTACAGGCGTCCTAAATGTTTGAAAGACTTTTCTGAAAGTGATCGTGGAAAAGAAATGTAGTGCCTGTACCCCGTGAACGTTGAGCCCGGGCGCCCCTCGGCTGCCCAGCCCCCAGTGTAGAAGGCCGGCCGGAACTGGCGGAACAGATATGTTGCTGAATCAAACAGCGTGCGAGGCAAGGACGTCTCGCACGCCGTGGGGTTTACTGGCGGTAGGACTTGAGGAAGTTGCCGATGCGACCGATAGCCTGGTCGAGATCATCGACCCGCGGCAGGGTCACGACGCGGAAGTGATCCGGCCACGGCCAGTTGAAAGCAGTGCCTTGGACCACCAGCAGTTTCTCGGACAGCAGCAGGTCGAGTACGAACTTTTCATCGTTGTGGATCGGGCAGACCTTCGGGTCGATCCGCGGGAAGGCATACAGCGCACCCATCGGCTTGACGCAGCTGACGCCGGGAATGTCGTTGAGCAGTTCCCAGGTACGGTTGCGTTGTTCCAGCAAGCGGCCCTGGGGCAGGACCAGATCGTTGATGCTCTGGTAGCCGCCTAGCGCGGTCTGGATCGCGTGTTGGCTCGGGACGTTGGCACACAGGCGCATGTTGGCCAGCATGTCGATGCCTTCGATATAGCTCTGGGCGTGATGCTTGGGCCCGGTAATGACGATCCAGCCGGAGCGGAAACCGGCGACCCGATAGGACTTGGACAGGCCGTTGAAGGTCAGGCACAGCAGGTCCGGTGCCAGGGAGGCGGTGCAGATGTGCACGGCATCGTCGTAGAGGATCTTGTCGTAGATCTCGTCGGAAAACACCACCAGGTTGTGCTGGCGGGCCAGTTCCAGCATGCCCAGCAGCACTTCCCTGGAGTACACCGCGCCGGTCGGGTTGTTCGGGTTGATGATCACCAGCGCCTTGGTATTGGGCGTGATCTTGGCCTTGATATCCGCCAGGTCAGGGAACCAGTTGGCCTGCTCGTCGCACAGGTAATGCACCGGGTTACCGCCGGACAGGCTCACGGCGGCGGTCCACAATGGGTAGTCCGGCGCCGGCACCAGCACTTCATCGCCGTTGTTGAGCAGGGCCTGCATCGACATCACGATCAGCTCGGAAACGCCGTTACCCAGGTAGATGTCTTCGATACCGACACCTTCGACCTGCTTCTGCTGGTAGTACTGCATCACAGCCTTGCGGGCGCTGAACAGGCCCTTGGAATCGCTGTAGCCCTGGGCGGTTGGCAGGTTGCGGATGACGTCCTGGAGAATTTCATCGGGCGCTTCGAAACCAAAGGGGGCCGGGTTGCCGATGTTCAGCTTGAGGATGCGATGGCCTTCCTCTTCCAGGCGTTTGGCGTGCTTGAGCACCGGGCCGCGAATGTCGTAGCAGACGTTGGCGAGCTTGTTCGATTTGCTGACCTGCATGGCGATGTGTTCCCGAAAATGAACGATCCAGGCGGCGTATGAACTACCGTACTGGGGATCCTGCGTCTGTGCCCAGGCCTGACGCGGTACATGCGTGACAATCCGTTTGAATGCGCATGACGTGACTGCCAGACTGGCGTCTGACGAGGCGCAATCATACGTGCCGCCCGATCTGCTTAAAAGCGTCGGATCGGGCTTTTTCAATTGCCGAGGTAGGACGATGGAAAAGTTGGAAAGAACCCTTGAAGAATGGCGCGCCATGCTCGACCCGGAGCAGTACAACGTCTGTCGGTTGAAGGGCACCGAACGGCCATTCTCCGGTAAATACAACGCCACCAAGACCGACGGTGTGTACCACTGTATCTGCTGCAACGAACCGCTGTTCGATTCGCAGACCAAATTCGATTCCGGCTGTGGCTGGCCGAGTTTCTACGCGCCGATCGAGGGCAGCGCGGTGGTGGAGGTGCGCGATGTCAGCCACGGCATGATCCGCACCGAAGTGGTCTGCGCCCAATGCGACGCCCACCTGGGCCACGTCTTCCCTGACGGCCCGCCGCCCACGGGCCTGCGTTACTGCATCAACTCGGTGTGCCTGGATCTCGTGCCCCGCTAGGTACTGTTTGGATCGGGAACAGGCTCACCTGTGGCGAGGGAGCTTGCTCCCGCTGGGCGGCGTAGCCGCCCCCAATAAGGGTTGACGCGGTCTTCCAGGGCAATCGCGTCAGCCCGGTTTACGACGGCTGCGCCGCCGAGCGGGAGCAAGCTCCCTCGCCACATGAGCACCTGCATTGTTCCTTCTGCGTGAATAAGACTCCAATAATTAAATTGCACACAATTGAATCGTTCGCTACCTTAACCGTCTGTCCCATACCTTCGGAGCCTTGCCATGAGCGACAACCTGCTGAGCATCCCGTGCACCACCATCAAGGGTGAGCAAAAGACCCTCGCCGATTTCGCTGGCAAGGCGGTGCTGGTGGTCAATACCGCCAGCCAGTGCGGGTTCACCCCGCAATACAAGGGGCTCGAGGCGCTGTGGCAGACCTACAAGGACCAGGGCCTGGTGGTGCTGGGCTTCCCTTGCAATCAGTTCGGCAAGCAAGAGCCGGGCAACGAGGGGGCGATTACCGAGTTTTGCGAGCTGAACTTCGGCGTTAGTTTTCCGCTGTTCAAGAAAATCGAAGTCAACGGTGCCAACGCCCATCCCCTGTTTGTCCAACTGAAGCAGCGGGCGCCTGGCGTGCTGGGGTCCAAAGGGATCAAGTGGAACTTCACCAAGTTCCTGATCGGCAAGGACGGTCAGGTGGTCAAGCGGTTCGCCCCGACCACCAAACCCCAAGACCTGACCGGCGAGATTGAAGCGCTGCTCAAATGAATGACCTGTCAGTCGACTCGCTGAAGCTCGACAGCCAGTTGTGCTTCAAGCTGTACGCTGCATCCCGTGCGGTGATTCGTGGCTACAAGCCGATGTTGGATCAGCTCGGTCTGACCTACCCGCAATACCTGGCGATGCTGGTGCTGTGGGAATGGCAGGAGACCGCGCCGGAACAACCCACGGTCAAGGCCCTGGGCGAGCGGCTGCTGCTGGATTCGGGCACGCTGACGCCGCTGCTCAAGCGCCTGGAACAACTGGATCTGGTCCATCGCCAGCGTTCGGCCCGCGACGAGCGGGAGGTACACTTGAGTCTGTCGGTGGCAGGTCGGGCTTTGCGTGAACAGGTCGGCCCGCTCAAGGCCCGCCTGTTGTGCGACAGCGGGATTGACCTGGACCGCCTGGCGAGTTTGCGCGACGGTCTCGATCATCTGCTGGGACAGATCAAAGCGCTGACGTAGTGGGTACCCACTGATCCAGTAGCGCCGCCAGTTCTTCGCGGCGGAACGGCTTGGACAAGTAATCGCTCATGCCCGCAACCCGGCAGCGCTCGCGTTCCTCGGGCATGGCGTTGGCCGTCAGCGCGACAATCGGCAGGTTCGGCCAGCGCCCACTTCGTCGAATCTGCCGACTGGCTTCGTACCCGTCCATTACTGGCATGTTGCAGTCCATCAGCACCAAGTCGAAAACCTGCTGTTCAAGTTGATCCAGGGCCTCGGCGCCATGGGCCGCGACGGTAACTTCGCAGCCGAGCTTGACCAGCATGCCCTTGGCCACCAGTTGGTTGACCGGATTGTCCTCCACCAGCAACACCCGTCCGCGCTTGGACGGCGCCCGGGCTTCGATCTGCGCGTCATTGATGGTGGTGGCCTCGCTTCGCAGGGCGCGTCGCAGAATCTGGTACAGCGCGTGGCGTGCCAGCGGCCGGGCCTGTTGTATCAGGGGCGCGAGGGCGGCGGCTTCTTCGCTGGGCATGAAACTGCCGTAGGCGGTCACCAGCAGGATCGGAGCGTCGAAGGTTGGCCGCAGGTTGAACAGGCATTCCGGGCAGTCAGTGATCAGAATATCCGGCTTGAGCCCCAGCAGCCTGTCATCCACGGAGCGCCTTACATAGTCCAGTCCCCAGCCCGGCAGCAACATCTCAAGCAGCTCGGCCAGGCCACTGCTGGCGGAGGTGATGGCGACGACGTTGCCACTCAGGGGGGCGACAGGCGCCGCAGGGGTATGGCAAGGCAGGGGCAGATCTGCGCGGAACTGGCTGCCAAAGCCGGCTTCGGAACTGATGGTCAACCGACCCTGCATGGCTTCGCAGAGGTTGTAGGTCAGTGCCAGGCCAAGCCCTGTGCCACCAAACTGGCGGGTTATGCCGGCGCCTGCCTGGGTGAACGGTTGAAAAATTCTCGCTTGGGCTTCTTGAGGTATACCGATACCCGTGTCACAGACCTCGATCCGCACACCGCCGTCGTAGTGGCTCAACTTCACATCGACCCGGCCAAAGCGCGTGAACTTCAGCGCATTGGAAAGCAAGTTGCTGATGATCTGGCGCACTCGGGTCGGGTCGCCGATGACCTGTGCCGGGAACTGCGGGTCGATCAGGCAGGCCAGCTCGACGCTGGGGGCTGCGTTCTGGGAAAGTAGGTTGGCGGTATCCTCGACCAGGGAGCTGAGGTCGAAGGGGATGCGCTCGAGTTCCAATTGGCCGGCGTCGAATTTCGACAGGTCGAGAATGTCATTGAGCAATTCGACCAGCACCTTGCCCGAGTCGTGGGCAATCGATAGCTGCTGTTGTTGTTCGGCCGTCAGGGGGCCATCCAGGGACAGCGCGATCATCCCCAGCAGACCGTTGAGTGGCGTGCGGATCTCATGGCTCATGTTGGCCAGGAAGGCAGAGCGGGCTTCGGCCATGTCCAAGGCCGTGCGCCGGGCCACTTCCAGCTCGTCGTTGGATTGGCTGAGGCGGGCGTTGATGGCCTTGAGTTCGGCGGTGCGAGCCGAGACGATGTTTTCCAGCTGTGCCAGGTATTCGGTGAGACGATTTTCGGCCGTGCGCCGCTGCTGGATTTCGGTAGAGATATTTTCGAACTGTTGGTTGGCGACCGACACCAGTACACCGATTTCATCGGACTGGTGGCCGGAAGGGCATTCCAGGCGGTTCTGTTCATTGCTGCTGGGATCGCGACTGCTCAGCTCGCGAATCACCCGGACCAGGGGCTTGGTCAGCATCACATAAAACAGCGCCAGCAACAGTCCGGTCAGGATCAGGCTGCGGGCAAAGCCGTTGAGCAACGTGACCTCGGCGCGGCGCAGGAAGCGACTGCCAAACGCATAGGTGTCGACGTCCAGCCGCAACAGGCCCAAGGATTCGGCTGGCAGGTGGTCCAGGTAGAGTCGGTCTTCGAACTGGCGTTGGGCGCCGAACAGGAAGTCGCTGATGAACCGGTAACTGCTTTGCAGTTCTGGCCGTTTGACGCTGGCCAGCACGGTATTGTTATTGTCGATCAGCTCGGCGCCGATGATGGCCGGTGAACGCAACAGGCCCATGGACAGTTCCTGGGCAAGTTCGGAGTCGATGTTGTAGGCGATGCGCGAGGCCGGGTTGTGGCTGATTTCCAGCAACGACAGGATTTCACGGTTGATCGAGGCGTCTTCACTGGCATAATCGATGCCTATCTGCATCAGACTGAGCAAAGTGCCCAGCACGAAACCCACCAGAACGGTCAGTCGGGCCTGTTTATAAGACAGCCGTTGGGTGAATCTGATGTCCATGGAGTGATGAACCACTTACGTTTCCCTTCGCCGGTCAAGCATAGCTGATCATCTCTGAATACCGGTGCGGCCGGTGTGTGTTGTGTGGAATAGACCCGCCATTGGATACGACGTTTCGTTGCTGTAGCGCCATCATTACTGTGAACCTCTCCGAGGAGAAGACGTGGATTCCCGATTGAGTGCTTTTCTTGAGCGTGCCGACGCGGTGCTGGCGCGGATCGAGCCTTTGCTGCCGGCGACCCGCCCCGACATCGATTGGACCCAGACCCTGGCTGCCCGCTGGCAACGTGACGGGCGCAGCGGCTATTTGCTGCCGCTTCAGGTCAGTCTCGACATGCGCCTGTCGGACCTGATTGGCGTCGAGCGCCAGGTCGAACAATTGGGTCGCAATACCCGGCAGTTCATTGACGGCATGCCCGCCAACCATGCCTTGCTCTGGGGTTCGCGAGGCACCGGCAAGTCGTCCCTGGTGCGTGCGTTGCTGGCCGAACATGCCCAGCATGGCCTGCGGCTGATCGAGATCGAGCGCGATCACCTGGCCGATCTGCCCCGGGTGGTCGAGCAGGTCGCGAAACTGCCCCAGCGCTTCGTGCTGTTCTGCGATGACTTGTCGTTCGAGTCGGGTGAAGGCGATTACCGCGTGCTTAAAAGCGTGTTGGATGGTTCGCTCGAACAGGCGCCGGACAACGTGCTGTTGTACGCCACTTCCAACCGCCGCCATCTGGTGCCGGAAAAGGAAAGTGACAACGAGAACTGGAAGCGGGTCGACGGCGAGCTTCATCCCAGCGAAGCCGTGGAGGACAAAATCGCCTTGTCCGACCGTTTCGGGCTGTGGTTGTCGTTTTATCCGTTTACCCAGGAGCATTTCCTCAATGTGGTGGAGCACTGGATCGGCGAGTTGGCGGCCAAGGCCGGGCTGGCCTGGCAGCGCGACGAGGCGCTGGACATCCAGGCGGTGCGCTGGGCCACTGGACGCGGCAACCGCAACGGACGGTGCGCTTATCAGTTTGCCCGTTACTGGGTGGGCTTGAAACTGCTGGAGCACAAGGCATGATCGATTTGAAGAATACGGGCGAAGGCCTCGACGGCTACGGCTTGTTATTGGCACAGCTGGAGTCCTTGCTGGCCGATGAGCGCGATTTCATTGCCAACGCCGCGCAATTCTCGGCTTTTCTGTTCAGTCAGCTGGACGACTTGAACTGGGCCGGTTTTTACCTCAATCGCAACGATGAGCTGGTGCTGGGTCCGTTCCAAGGCCAGATTGCCTGTGTGCGGATTCCTTTCGGTCGCGGCGTGTGCGGCACCGCTGCGGCGACGCGTCAGACCCAACGTGTCGAAGATGTCCATGCCTTCGCTGGCCACATCGCTTGCGACAGCGCCTCGAACAGCGAGCTGGTGGTGCCGCTGGTCAAGGATGGGCGCCTGATTGGCGTGCTCGACCTGGACAGTCCGAAACTGGCGCGCTTTACCGAACATGACCAGGCCGGCATTGAACAATTGGCAGCGATCTTCCTGCGCCTGACGGATTGCTGATCATGCCTTCAGCCCCGCCTTGACCCGCAAGCTGTCCGGGTCGACATCGTCGATCTGCTGCGGGTCGAGAAACTGGCTGGCGTAATCGTGGTAGATCTGCTCGTCGATGAACAATCCGAACAGTTCGGGATCGATGTGGGCGTCACGGCACATGGTGGCCATGATGCCCAGGGCCTCGCTCAGTTTCTTGGCTTTCTTGTAGGGGCGGTCGGCCGCCGTCAGCGCTTCGAAAATGTCGGCAATCGCCATCATGCGTGCCGGCAGGCTCATCTCCTCGCGTTTGAGCCGCTTGGGGTAGCCGCTGCCATCCATCTTCTCGTGATGACCGCCGGCGATCTCCGCCACGCTGTCCAGGTGGCTGGGGAAGGGCAGTTGGCTGAGCATCAGGATCGTCTGCACCATGTGATGATTGATGACATAGCGTTCCTCACGGGTCAGCGTGCCCCGCGTAATGCTGAGGTTGTAGAGTTCGCCACGGTTGTATTTCCAGGGTGGCACATCGAGTTGAAAGCCCCATGGGTTGTCCGCCGGGATCAGTTCGTCTGCGTGCCGCTCCAGCAAGTGCTCGGGCTTGTCCGCCAACAACGGCTCGGTGACCGGCAGGGTTGGCTTGGGCGTGCGCGCCTGGCGCCGATTCTCTTCCCAGGAAACGCCCAGGCGATCATCGAGGGTCCGGGTCCAGGGGCGCTGGGCGATACGCTGCAAGCGTTGCAGGTCGGCATCGGCCATGGCTTCGGAGCCCAGATTGCAGCGGGCGACAAAGGCAAAATCGTCATCGAGGCCGGCCAGTGCCGCGTCGCGCCGCTGTGCCAGGGCTGACGGCTCGCCCCCCGTCGCCACAGCCTGCCAATAGTCGACCCAGGCATCGCGTTTGAGCACCTCGAAACGGGTGCGAATTTCGTGGATTCGATCGTTCAGGGTTTCCAGTTTGGTGGCTTTATCCACCACGTACTCGGGTGTGGTGACCTTGCCACAATCATGCAGCCAGGCAGCAATGTGCAGCGCTTCCCATTCATCTTCCGTCGGCTGGTAGGCCTGGAACGCCGGCGCCTGGCTGGCAGCGGCGGCCTGGGCGAGCATCAGTGTCAGGGCCGGTACCCGTTGGCAATGGCCGCCGGTATAGGGGCTCTTGGCATCGATCGCACCGGCCAGCAGCTGGATGAACGAGTCCAGCAATTGCTTTTGCCTGGCTTGCAGGCGCTGGCTTTCAATGCTCACGGTGGCGGCGCCGGACACGGCCTGCAGGAAGGCAATGCGGTCTGGCTGCAGTTTTTCCAGGTCGGCTTCGGTGCCGCTGTCGGTGATCAGCAGCACCAGTACGCCGACGGTTTCCTGATGGCGGTTGCGCAGGCGAATGCCGATCAGATGGACCCGGGGAGAATCCAGTGCCAACAGAACGCTCCGCAGGTCGGCGGCCTGCTCGAAGCCCAGTGAGGTCACGAGGTTTTCCGAGGCGGCCAGTGGCTGGAGCCATGGCGGGCTGTCTTCAGCATTGAGTGCATGACCTTTCAGCTGGAAGTCCTTGAGGTCGCGGGGAGCTCCATTGATGACCAGCCCGTATGGCTTGATCCGATCCTCGTCGTTTTCGCGCAGGTAGATCAGACCGGCCTGGGCCTGGCCGATTTTTACCGTCTCGAACAGCACTCGCTCCAGCAACGGGGCGAAGCGGGTTTCGGCGCGCAGACTGGCGGTGATTTCAAAGAAGCTTGCCAAGGTGTCCTTCATTCGGGCCATCGAAACGCCCAACTGATCGACCTCCAGCACGGGGGAGCGACGCGACACCGGGTAGTTGAAATCAAAGCTGCGAATGGCATCGGCCTCTTGCACCAGCTCGCGCAAGGGTTTGACCAGGATCCTTGAGGTCAGCCAACCCAGGGGCAGACACAGCAGCAAGGTAGCGAGAGTGACGAGCGCGCCTTGCCAGCGCAGGCGATAGGCATCGGCGAGCAACTCATCTTCAGGGACCAGCAACGCCAGTTCCAGACCCTGCGGCCCGCCTTCCTGCATGTGGCTGCGAGACACGATCCACTGGCGTCCAGCCGCCGTCAGGCGAGGGGTGTCAGTGCTGTTATCGAGCGCTGCGGCGATGGCCGGGCTGAGGTCGCGGGCCTTGATCAGGCGTGCCGACTCGCTGTCGGCAATCAGCCGGTCGCTGTCGGGATAGCCCACCGCATTGCCTTGGGGATCGAGCAACACGATCTCGGTGCTGGCGGTCACTTTGTGCTTGGCCAGGGTCTGGGACAGCGCGGCCAGGGTCAGGTCGGCACCGATGACCGCCTGCTCACCACTGCGCCGGGCCAGGGTGGTGCCGATATGGCGGGTGGAAAAAAATGCGTAGGGTTCGGTGGTGATCTGGCCAGCGCTGTTCAGTGCACTGCCAAACCAATCGCGACTGCGCGGATCATAGGTTTCGTCGACGATGTCCAGGCGAGCGATGAGCGTCAGGGCTTCGTCGTAAAACAACGACTGGGAGCGAACCGCGCCTTGATGGTTAGCCCGCTCCACGGTCCAGACTTGATAGGCCGCATTGGCCGGTGCCTTCAGGATAGCTTTCAGGCCCGCCGTGCGCAGTGGCCGGACCATCAGGAAGTCGCCGTTGCGATCGCCCAGGTACAGCGACGCCAGGTTCGGGTTGTCCCGCAGGGCTTGGCTGAACGGGACGAGCAGGGCCAGGCGTTCAGCCATCTGGGGAGTGCGTGTCGCTGGATAGTCGGCCAGCAGGTCCAACAGGTGGCGGATCGGTTCGTAGGTGTCGTACAAATCCAGGCGCACATCCTGCTCGATGCGGTTGAACAGTTTCTCGCTGCTGGACAGGATAATTTGCGTGGTTTGTCGATAATTGAAAATGCCCAGCACCACACCCGTCAGCAGCAGAAGCAGGGTAAACATCAGGCTGATGTGGACGTGCAGGGGAAACCGGCGTTTTTCCGGACGCGGTGCGCTGGGCATTGCAGTCACTCCAAGTGTTAGGGCGTTCTCAATCAGTCTTCCGGTACGGTGGGGTAATTGATTAAGAACGCCCCCTGATACGCACTGCTGAGCGAACAGCATAGTAAACGCTGGATTATTTTGCCTTGGCGATCTCTTTTTCCAGGGCTCGCTCCAGTTCCGTCATGGCATGTTCGAGGGCTTCCGCGCATTCGATCATCCGTTCAGGCGCCTGTGCTTGCTGGCACGCTTGCTCCAGTGCCTCGCACCGCTGGAGCAACGAGGTTGCCTGCACAATCCGGGCGACGCCTTTTATCTTGTGTGCCGCTTCGATCAGTGCCTGGCGGTTGCCGGCACGGGCGATCTCAAGCAATTCCTGGCGGTCCGCGCGGTTGCTGTTGAGCAATTCGGCCAACAGGCGCCGGGTGGATGAAGGGTCACCGCCGGTCAATGCCTGCAGGCTCAGCATATTGAACACCCGTGGTCGGCTGGCGGGTTTGACCGCCTTCATCCATTGGCTCAAGGCGCTCAGGCTGATCGGCTTGAACAGGCAGTCGTCCATGCCGGCGTCCTGACAGCGTTGCTTTTCCTCCGGTTGTGCATTGGCGGTAAACCCCAGGATGGTGCAGGGCGGCAGTTGTTGTTCGGTCTCTTGCCGCCGAATCGATCGGGCCAACTCGTAACCGCTCATGATAGGCATGTTGCAATCGGCGATGATCAGGTCGAAATGCCCCGCGTGCCAAGCCTTGAACCCTTGTGCGCCATCGTGGGCCACCTGATAGTGATGGCCGAGGTATTCCAGCTGCTGCGACATCAGCAAGCGATTGGCCGGATGATCGTCCACCACCAGGACGTTCAAAGCGGCCGCGGCCGTTTCGATCACCGGGGTCGGGAGAACGTCAGCCGTTGTCGTGGGCAGGACGGTCAGTTGCAGGCCAACCTGGACCTGCGTGCCGGTGCCCGGCTGGCTGTTCATGTGCAGGGTACCGCCCATCATCTGGCACAGGTTGCGACTGATCACCAGGCCCAGCCCTGCACCTTTTCGGGCCATCCGACCGGTATTGTCGACCTGGGCAAAAGGCTCGAACAAACGTTTCAGGTCCGCCGGATAGATGCCGATGCCGCTGTCAATGACCTCCAGCTGCATGTGCACGACGTTGTCCTGAGCGGTTCGAGACAGGTGGACCTTGACCTGCACCTGACCCTGCTCGGTAAATTTGAGGGCATTGCTGATCAGGTTCGACAGTACCTGCTTGAATCTCAACGGGTCCATCAACACGTCCGGGTTGCCTTCGCGCGGGTCAAATTGCAATGACAACGCCAGGTTTTTCTGCCGGGCCACGCCTTCGAAGACCCGAATGACCGACTGCAGCATGGCCCTGAGATTGACCCGCTCGGGTGCCAGGCTCAGATGACCTGATTCGATCCGTGCGATGTCCAGGATATCGCCGATCAGCTCCAGCATGCCGGCGGCTGATTCGTATGCGACTTCGATTGTCGAGCGGTCAAAGTGGCCCTTGTCGGCATGTTTCAAGGCCAGTTCAAGCATGCCGATCACCGCGTTCATGGGGGTGCGGATTTCATGGCTCATGGTTGCCAGGAACGTGCTTTTGGCCCGGTTCGCGCCGTCGGCCCGTTCCTTGGCGGCTCGCAGTTCCTCGAAAAGCTGGCGCCGCTCACTGATGTCGATCCACCCGCCGATGATCCCTTGCACTTGAGCGGCGGAGTTGCGGTAGGGGAGGATCCAGTGATAGATCGTCAGCTGTCTATCACCGATGTGCAGCGGCCGATCCACGACAAGGGCAGTGACTTCGGCCATGACGCGCTGGTAGTCCGCCTGGTACTCCTGCGCTTCGAAAGCATTGCTCATGGACCCCGGCATGGCGTTCTTGCCGATGACGTCTTCGCGTTTGGCCCCGAACGTTTCCAGGTAGCTGTCGTTACAGCTTTGCAGGAAGCCATTGCGATCCCTTACGTAGATGGGGTGAGGGGTGCCGTTGAGCAGCGAGTGCATGAACTCGAGCTGGTCATTGAGGGCCAATTCTGCCCGTTGTCGTTGCCTGATCTGGCGTTGCATGTAGGCATTCCAGGCCAGTGAAAGCAGCAGCAACAGGCCGACGCCTGCGACAATCTGGAAGAACAGGCGGTTGTAGGTGCGCCAGGTCTGTTCCGATGCCGAGACGTAGCCGCGCCAGCGGTTGTTGATGACGCCCAGTTCGTCGGGGTCGATGCTGGTCAGGGCCTTGTCGAGAATGGCATTCAACTCTGTGGCATCTTTCGCGGTGGCCAAGGAGAACATGGCCTGCTGCGTGCCGACCGTGCTGCTGATTTGCAAGGTGTCGCGCAGTGCATGGGACGAGATGAAATAGTTGGCCATGACCAGGGAGTGAACGCCGCCATCGACCTGGCCCTGGGCGAGCATTTCAATGGCGTGCAGAGGGTCGACAGTTTCGATTATTTTGATGTTCGGATACTGCTTGCGCAGCCATGCGATAACCGGATTGCCTTTGGCGATCGCCAGGCTACGGGTCCCGAACTGGTCGAGTGTCGCAGGTGTATCGGATGATTTACGCGTCAGCAGGACGAACGAGGTATCGACATAGGGACGGCTGAATTTCAACTGTTGTTGCCGTTCCCTGCTCGGCAACAGGGCGGCAATCACGTCGGCTTCGTCATTCAGGACCGCGGCAATCATTTCGCTGTCGTTCGGATGCCGCTGGATGTCCAGGCGCAGGCCGGTGTGCAGTCGGATCAGTTCCAGCAGGTCGGCGCTGATCCCGCGAAAATCGCCGTCCGAATCAAAGAATGTGAAGGGCGCCGACGTCTCGTTCACGGCCACCCGAATCACCGGATGCCGGGCCAGCCAGCGCTCTTCCCGGTCGGCCAGTTGTATTTTGTGTTCCGTGAGAAACAGGTCACTGCCTGCGCTCCATCGCTTGAAGATGGCTGCTTGCTCGGCGATGGAAATCTGGTTCAGCGTGGCGTTGATGATCTCCAATAGCCGGGTATCGTTGCGGCGTACCGCGAAGCCAAACCCGTGGGACTCATGCTTTCCGAAGCTGGCCATGCGGATGTTGCTCAGATAACCCTTGCTGATCATGTAATGGGTGGAAATGGTATCGCCGAGAAAGACATCGGCCTGGCCGAAGGCGACGGCGTTTATGGCGTTCTGGTAGGAGGGATAGGAGGTGATGATCGCCTGGGGGTAGAGATTTTCGATTTCCTGCAGTGGCAGGTAGTGATAGACCATG
Organism: Pseudomonas sp. G2-4; assembly: GCF_030064125.1. NCBI lineage: Bacteria > Pseudomonadati > Pseudomonadota > Gammaproteobacteria > Pseudomonadales > Pseudomonadaceae > Pseudomonas > Pseudomonas sp. G2-4. The sequence goes on from NZ_CP125957.1 coordinate 1,894,346, forward strand.
CTTAGCCGCAATCCCTTGAGGTCTTCAGTCAAGGATCGGCTTTCATTCAGACGGGTCACAAGGACGGGTTGGTCTACTGCATACGGCGTCGACAGGGCAATGTCGGGGGTGCGGGCTTCGAAACCGTTGGCAGTCCCCAGCATGTCGATTTGTCCATTCTTGAGCGCAGCAATGGCCGCCTCACGGGAGTCGAATCGCAGGACCTTCATGGGCAGCCCGGTCGCTTTGGCGATGACGGCGGCGTAGTCGGCAGTCATGCCCTCATAGTCGCGCCCGCTGGTGGAGAGATCGAAGGGCGGATAGTCCGGCGCCGAGGTTCCCAGAACCAACGCCTTCCGGTCCTGTAGCCAGGCGCGGTGGGCGTCATCCAGTCTGGCCTCGTTATGGGCGGGAGTCGAACGACCCAGAAGCGTGTAGGCCTCGGGCATGCCCGAGGCTGCTGCGAGGGCTCCTGCATATAACCATGCGCTTATCAGCAGGAGACAATCTCTTATGCATGTGAGCATCCTGTTCCTTCTCATACCAACGCGTTGCGCTTGGCCATTTCAATCAGTTCTACCAGGGATTTGACTTTCAGCTTTTGCATGAGCCGTTTTTTATAGGTGCTGACGGTTTTGTTACTTAGGAACATACCCTTGGCTATTTCTTTATTGGTGCGGCCCTGGGCAAACAGTTGCAATACCATCAATTCCCGATCATTGACGCTCTTGAAAAGATCCAGCTCTATACTGCGCGGGTCATCCTGGCGTACCGGGTTCAGCGCCTGGCTGGGAAAATAGTTGTAGCCGGACAATACGGCTTTGATGGCGCTGACAAGTTCACTGAGGTCTTCTTGTTTACAAACGTAACCGGAGGCGCCGGACTGCATGCATCGGATACCGAAGAGCGTTGGCGACTGTGCCGTGAGCACCAGCGTTTTCAGCGGAGTGGCCATGGCGTTGAAGCGCGAAAGGATCTCCAGCCCGTCAAGTTTGGGAATGCTGATGTCCAGGATAACCAGGTCTGGCATGCATTCGCGCACCATTTGCATCGCGTCGACGCCGTTGTCAGTTTCCCCTACGACCTTATAGCCCTCATGTTCCAGGAGCATGCGAACGGCGAGGCGGATGACCGGATGATCGTCGACAATGAAAACGGAGTTCATGAGTAAAGTATCCTACGCGCTTAAATAAAGCGCGCACCTTAGCCCAGTTAAAGCTGGGGCCGTACGTGGAGCAAGGCATGCATCCTTAGTTTCAGATCTTTCCTACAAAAAAAGAGGCAAGGTACTACGGTGTAATTGGGTTTTTAGTAGGTTGATGAAACAGAAGAGGGCTTGCTGGCCGTTTGTGAAAGGATATTTCCTTCAGGATGTTATTTATGTAAACAAGTGGCCGACAGGGTTGTTTAACAGTTGCCGCTGGTTACACGCTGTTTTCTGAAGTACGGGCATTGCTCAAATCTCATGTCCACCCCAAATCCCTGTGGGAGCGAGCCTGCTCGCGATAGCGTCGGATCAGCCGCATTGAAGTTGACTGACCTACCGCTATCGCGAGCAAGCTCGCTCCCACAGGTTTCATGCTCGGGCACAGGATCCGTAAATCGCCTTTCACTGGCGGGTGCGGCCGGTCATCTCCTGGGCCATTTCGCTGGCGTAACTGTCGGTCATCCCGGCGATGAAATCGATCATTCGCAGGAACGCGCTGTGCAGAGGGCCGTTGGGGTCGGGCGCGTTGTTGCCCAGCAGGTCGAGAATGCGCCGATTCTTGAACGAGGGCGTACGGCCACCGTGCTGTTCCAGGGCCGCTCCGCAAAAGCCGTTGAGCAGGATCTCCAGCGTGGTGTAGGCGCCGATCTCGTGGAGGGTCTTGCGCTTGTCCTGGAATATTTTCTTGCGCGCCATGTCCTTGGCATTCAGCACGCAACGCTTGGCGGGACCGTGCATATGCTCCACCAGGTCTCCTGGCAGCGTGCCGGCCAGCAACGCCTCTTGTTGCTCGACGAACGCCCTGGCGGCGGCGTTGGTCAGGTGCTCGATGGCCTTGCCCCGCAAGATCGCCAGTTTGCGTCGACGGGAGTCCAGTGGTCCAAGCTGACGGTAAGTGTCTGGAAGATCGTCGCCCACCAGGTCCAGGAGCAGCGACTCCACCTGTGGATACTCCAGCAGGTCCATCTCCACACCGTCTTCCAGGTCGATCAGCGCGTAACAGATGTCATCGGCGGCTTCCATCAGGTACACCAATGGATGCCGCGCCCAGCGCTGGTCTTCGATCTGTGGCAGCCCGAGTTTGTGGGCGATCTGCTCCAGCAGGGGCAGTTCGCTCTGGTAACAACCGAACTTGTGCTTCTTGTAGCCCAGGGAGTCGGCGTGGCGGGCGGTCCAGGGGTATTTCAAATAGGTGCCGAGGGTGGCATAGGTCAGCCGGGTGCCGCCGTCGAACTGGTGGTACTCAAGCTGTGTGAGGACCCGGAACCCTTGGGCGTTGCCTTCGAAATTCAGAAAATCGTTGCGTTCGGCTTCGCTCATGGCGTCAAGCCAACCGCGGCCTGCGGCTTGCTGGAACCAGTAGCGGATAGCGTCTTCGCCGGAATGACCGAACGGTGGGTTACCGATGTCGTGGGCCAGGCAGGCCGATTGCACCACCATGCCCAGGTCGCTCGGTTCGCACCAGTCGGGCAGGGCACCGCGGATGGTTTCTCCCACGCGCATGCCCAGGGAACGTCCTACGCAACTGACTTCCAGGGAATGGGTCAGGCGCGTGTGGATGTGATCGTTGCTGGAGACCGGATGCACCTGGGTCTTGCGCCCGAGGCGGCGGAAGGCGCCGGAAAAGATGATGCGGTCGTGGTCTTTGTGAAAGGGGGTTCGGCCCAGTTCTTCAGGGCTGTGCAACGTTTTCCCGAGGCGTTCGCGAGTCAGCAGGGTATGCCAATCCAAGGCCGGTTACTCCGTTTGATGGGGTCGATGCCCTAGCTTCCCGGTTCGTGGGGCGCCCTGCAAGCGATATGGGTTCGTGCGCAGAGCACAAAACCCCGTGGCGAGGGGTCTCAGGGTTTGCGCACGTCCTTGGCCAATTTAATCAACGGCAACAGCGTTGTCGCCAGTCGGACCAGGCCGGCCAGGCCTTCGGAGCGACCGCTGCGGCTGCGTTTGCCGGTGATGAAGCCGAGCAAGGACACCGCCGCCACGCCCCACAGTGGCGCATGCTTGATGCCGAAGCCTTCATGCCAGCTTTGCGTCAAGCCGCGAACCCGTTGCAGGGGTTGCAGCAACTGGCGCGTTTCCTGGCGGATTTCCTGGCGGTGCATTTCCATGCGCAGGCGCACCAGCGCCTTGCGCATTTCCTGGCGTGTCCGGGCTTGAGGAATATCAGGCAGGCTCATGGCAACAGGCGCTCCCGATCATTGGCCAATTCTTCGAGGGTGGCGTGGAAGGGGGAGGACTCATCATAGATCGCTGCCTTGAGCCGAAGACCGCAGAACAGCGCGGCCAGCAGGTAAAAAAGGCACAGCCCGATAATTCCCGCCAGACGATAGGTGTCCCACACCAGGATCAGCACCAGCGCCGAAAGCCCGACCAACAGCAGCAAACCGAACACCAACGCAAGCCCGGCAAACAGCAAGAGGCTGACGGTACGGGCCTTTTGTTCCTGCAATTCAATGCCGAACAGTTCGACATGGCTGTGCAGCAAACCAAGGAATGCCGCGCCCAGGCGGCGCGCCGTAGGTTGTGTGCCCGCCTCGGACGAGCCCGGTTGTTCGATACCCATGATCAGCGCCGTGTTGCCAGTAGACCAATCAAAAAGCCCACGCCCGCTGCAATGCCGACGGATTGCCAAGGGTTGGCCTGTACGTATTCCTCCGTGGCGGCGACCGCAGCCTGGCCACGTTCGCGTACCGAGTCTTCGGTCAATTTGAGGGTTTCACGGGCGCGCAAAAGGCTTTCGTGAATCTGACTGCGCAATTCATCAGCCTGATCACCCGCCAGTGTCGCGGTGTGATCCAGCAACCGCTCGGTGTCGCTGACCAGCGTCTGAAAATCTTCCATCAGGATTTCTTGAGCAGTCTTTGCCTGGGTTCTGGCCATGGGTGAATCTCCGTAAGTGACGTCTGAAGCGTTCGAGTATGAGCCTTGCTGGAAGGTTCAGTGAAAGTGTCTGGTACAACTTTTGCTCAGGCTTTGCCATGTACTGGTGCGACACCCCGCGCCAGCGCGCTGAAGCTGGGCACAACCCCGCGAAACCTTAACCCAAATAATCAAAACCCGCGAAGTGCCTCAAAGCGGGACGTCGTGTTGTCAATTTTTTCGCACCAAAGCGGTTCGCGGGCTTTCGGCTGGCCCTTGCATCGTTTCAACTTGGTGCGTCGGCAGGGCGAGCGAACCGGTTTGGTGCTTTTTTCAACTTTTTCAGGTCTGCCAACACCATGGAAAATATGCAAAGTGCTGTGGAAAGTCTCGTCCACAGCTCCAATACGCTGTTCATTCTGCTCGGTGCGGTCATGGTTCTGGCGATGCATGCCGGTTTTGCGTTCCTTGAAGTGGGAACCGTCCGGCAAAAGAACCAGGTCAACGCACTGTCTAAAATTCTCAGCGATTTCGCTGTCTCGACCTTGGCTTATTTTTTCATAGGCTATTGGATTTCCTACGGTGTGACCTTTCTGCAGCCGGCAGCGGCGCTCAGTGCCGATCATGGTTACAGCCTGGTGAAGTTCTTTTTCCTGCTCACATTTGCCGCCGCGATCCCGGCCATTATCTCCGGCGGGATTGCCGAACGTGCCCGGTTCGCGCCGCAGTTGTGCGCCACTGTGCTGATCGTGGCGTTTGTCTATCCGTTCTTCGAAGGTTTGATCTGGAACGGCAATTTCGGTCTGCAAGCCTGGCTGCAAGCGCAGTTCGGTGCCAGCTTCCACGACTTTGCGGGTTCCGTGGTGGTGCATGCCATGGGAGGCTGGCTGGCATTGGCCGCCGTACTTCTGCTCGGGCCGCGTAACGGCCGTTATCGGGACGGTCGCCTGGTGGCGTTCGCGCCTTCGAGCATTCCGTTCCTGGCCCTGGGGTCGTGGATCCTGATTGTCGGCTGGTTCGGTTTCAACGTGATGAGTGCCCAGACCCTGCCTGGGGTGAGCGGTTTGGTGGCAGTCAATTCACTGATGGCCATGGTGGGCGGTACCGTGGCGGCACTGATTGTCGGGCGCAACGACCCGGGCTTTCTGCACAACGGTCCGCTGGCCGGCTTGGTGGCGGTCTGCGCCGGCTCCGACCTGATGCACCCAATCGGCGCGCTGGCCACCGGAGTCATTGCCGGTGCCTTGTTTGTCTGGTGTTTCACCGCTGCCCAGGGCAAATGGAAAATCGACGATGTGCTGGGCGTCTGGCCGTTGCATGGGCTGTGCGGCGTCTGGGGTGGCATAGCCTGCGGCATCTTTGGGCACAGCGCCTTGGGCGGTCTGGGTGGGGTCAGCTTGATCAGCCAATTGATCGGCACGGCGCTGGGGGTCTTTATCGCCCTGGCTGGAGGGTTCGTGGTCTATGGCGTGATCAAGTTCCTGCTGGGGCTACGGCTGACCCAGGAAGAGGAGTATTACGGCGCCGACCTGTCAATTCACAAGATCGGCGCGGTCAGCCAGGACTGACCCTTGCGCTAAGGCTCCTTGTCCTGATTGCCAGGATAAAAACCGTGCAGCAAACGATAGCGGTCATGACGGACCTGATCCACATGCTGCCGGACCTGCTGCTCCGGCAGGCCGAGCATGATCAGGGCGTGGGACGCTAGCATGAGACTCGATTCCAGCAGCTCCGGGACCACTTCGCTGGCCCCGGCAGCTTGCAACTCGGCCAGTTGACTGTCATCGCGGGTGCGTACCAGGATCGGCACCTTTGGGTTGAGCCGCCGGGCTTCCTTGAGCACAGTGATGGCGATGTCGGTCTTGTCGACTGCAATCACCAGTAACCTGGCGCGGCTCAGTCCGACGGCGGCGAGCAGATCCCCCCGGCGTGAATCCCCGTAATGCACGCAGTGTTCCCCGACGGTGGCTTCCTGGATGATGATCGGGTCGTCATCGAGGGCGACGAACGCCTGGTTTTCACGGCGCAGGAATCGCCCGATGGACTGGCCGACGCGCCCATAACCGCAAATGACCACATGACCCGACAAGCCTGCGTTGAGCGCACTGATCTGGTCCAGTTGCGCTGCTTCGTTGGGTTTGCGGTACAGGCGGGCGGCGATGCGTGGCGCAGCGCGCAGCAACAGCGGGGTGAGTAGCATCGAGCAGAACGTCGCCGCCAGCAGCAGGCCGCTGATGTCGGCGGGCATGAGGCGGTTCTGCTGCATCAACGCCATCAGGGCGAAACAGAATTCGCCACCCTGGGCCAGGGCCAGGCCGCTGCGCCAGGCGGTTTCACCGTCACTGCCCCGGCATTTCACCAGCACGGCGACCACGGCGCCCTTGAGGAGCATCAAGCCCAGGGTCAATCCCAGGATCAGCAAGCCGTCATCCACGAACAGCTGCAGATCGATCAACATGCCGATGCTGACAAAAAACAATCCCAGCAGGATGTCGCGGAATGGCCGGATATCGGCCTCGATCTGATGCCGATAATGGCTTTCCCCCAGCAGCATGCCCGCCAGAAACGCCCCCAGTGCGGGTGACAAGCCGAGCAGATGCGTCAGCCATGCCGTCAGCAACACGATCACCAGCGCCAGCAGCACAAAGAGTTCAGCGGACTTTGACGCGGCCACTTCATGGAACAGTCGGGGAAGTAACAGGCGACTGGCCAACAACAAGCCGCCAAACAGCACCAGTGTCTTGCCCAGGGTCAGGGGCAGTGCCCAGTACCATGGGTGCTCGCTGCTGCCGGCGAACACCGGCACCAGGGTCAACAAGAGCACGGCGACGACGTCCTGGAACAGCAGCACACCGATGGCGTTCTGGCCGTGGCTGCTGAAAATCTCCCCCAGGCTGGTCAATTCCTTGCTGACAATGGCGGTGGATGACAACGCCAGTCCCGCACCGAGCAACAGAGCCGCGATCACTGGTGCGCCGGAGAATGCCAGCAAGGCAGCCAGGATTGCGCCCGAACACAGCACTTGCAGGCTGCCGAGGCCAAACACCACCCGGCGCAGTTCGAGCATCTTCGACAGGGAGAACTCCAGCCCCAACGAGAACAGCAGGAAAACCACGCCGAGCTCGGCCAGGTCTGGCAGATCTTCGCTGTCGTTCACCCAGTCCAGCGCCGTTGGCCCGACGGCCAGGCCGACACAGAGATAGCCCAGCACCGGTGGTAGGCGCAGTCGCCGGAACAGGGCGATGACCACCAGGGACGAGGCAAGAATGATCAGCAGATTGGCAAACAAGGGGCACTCCGATTCAAGACTCTGATGCACAGCGTAGAGCGGAAAAAACGATAAGCATCGCCGAAACAACTTCAGCGTTCAGTGATTTGCATCAGCGTTTTACCGAAACAACCATGAGGCATGGCCCCGGCTCGACGGTTGCCCGGGACGGGCCTAGAATGACCGTCTCTCTTTCGTGGGTCTACCTGTCATGTCGCCTGAATGCCAGTTGCTAGGCACCTTGGGGTGCCATCTTTGTGAAGTTGCCGAAGGGGTGCTGATGCCTTTCGTTGAACATGGATTGTTGGTGGAGCTGGTGGATATCGCCGAGAGCGAGCTGCTGTCCGAAACCTATGGACTGCGTATTCCGGTGTTGCTCAGAGTCGATACGGGGGAGGAGTTGGACTGGCCTTTCGATGACCCCGACCGGGTCGCCGCGTTTCTACGTTGATCGTTTTCCGCCGTATGAGTCCTCACGCCAGCATTGGCGAAAATCGCATTCTTGGGTTACTGTATGTTCATACAGCTATCTGGAGTGCGTCCCTTGGTCAATGTCGAACAATTGAAAAACAGCGTGAACCGGATGTCCGTGGACGTTGTGCGCGAGGCGGTCCAGGAGTTGCGCCTGGACGGGCTGGTGACCGAAGGCAAGACGCCCTTCAACAAACTGCACTTCAACACCTGCTTCGCTGAGATCGAGGCGTTGTTCCAGCGTGCCGGTTACCACAAGCAGCTGGATGTGGTGGGTTACCAAGGCCTGTTGTACGCCTTGTACGATCCGGGTCGTTGGGAGGCGGTGGAGGTGCTGCGCTGGCTGAAAGAGTTCACCGAGGCGGCGGCGAAGCCAACGTCGATCCCGGCATGAAACAATCATTGTTGGGTTAGCGGGCGAGACTGTCGGATAATGCGGCCCTGCAAAAAAGATCAAGAGTTTTCAATGTCCGGTTCCTCGTTTTCCGCCGCGCACCATCAGGCCAGCACGTTGTATCTGCCCCCCGGCACCTGGCAGACAGTGTTGGAGTGTCTGTGCGCGCATTTCAGCGCCATCAGTCGCGAACAGTGGCTGGACCGAATCGCCCGGGGCCGGGTACTGGATGCGGAGGGCAAGGCGATCCGTATCGACCTGCCGTACCGTGAAGGCCTGCGTATCCATTATTTTCGTGAAGTGCCCGACGAAAAACCGATCCCGGTGGTGGAGTCGATCCTGTACGCCGACGAGCATTTGGTGGTGGCGGACAAGCCGCATTTTCTACCGGTCACCCCGGCGGGTGAGTATGTCGAGCAAACCTTGTTGCGACGGTTGATCCGGCGATTGGACAATCCCCATCTGGTGCCCTTGCACCGTATCGATCGACACACGGCCGGGCTGGTGTTGTTTTCAGCCAACCCGGACACCCGTTCGGCTTATCAATCACTGTTTCCCACGCGTCGGATCGAGAAGCGCTACCAGGCCATTGCTCGTGCGTTGCCTGAACTGGCTTTTCCTCGGGTGCATAAAAGCCGAATGATCGATGGCGAACCGTTCTTTCGGATGCAGGAAGGACCGGGTGAACCCAATACCGAAACGACCATTGAAGTGTTGGAGAGAAACGGCGAGCTGTGGCGCTATGGTCTGTATCCGGTCACGGGCAAGAAGCACCAGTTGCGGGTTCACATGAGCGCCCTTGGCGCGGGTATCTGCAACGATCCGTTTTACCCCGACGTGCTTCGGGATGCGGAGGACGATTACGCCAATCCGCTCAAGCTGCTGGCCCAAGGGTTGCGTTTCATCGATCCTGTCATTGGCCAGGAACGTGTTTTTGAAAGCGGCATTGTGCTGCACTGGTAATCAGTCTGGCTTTCGGAGTGGCAAAAAAAGCCCGCATGGAATGCTTTATAGTTTGTGTGTATATCCTTTTCTTCGGTAACGGCGACTTAGGGTTCCGCCCTTACGGCGGGTCACTTTTGGAGAGCGCCAAAAGTAACCAAAAACACCCCACCACTTGGCACCTCGCCTAGGCTCGGTGTGCCCTCACTGCGGCATTGCTCCGTGGGCCCACTGCGCAATGCCTGCGTTCGGCCATAGTGGTTAATGGGGCAGCGAGATCAACGTCCGCCGCGAGGCGGCCTGAGAGCCGACCTGGTTTGGGGTAGGACCGCGTTTCTCCTGTGGGAGCGAGCTTGCTCGCGAAGAGGCCGGAGCATTCAACATCTTCATTGACTGATCCATCGCCATCCCGAGCAAGCTCGCTCCCACAAGGGGATCGGAGTACAGCCGCAAGAAACAGGCCGGCTGTCAGGCCGCCTTCGCGAGCAAGCTCGCTCCCACAAGGGGATCGAAGTACAGCCGCAAGAAACAGGCCGGCTGTCAGGCCGCCTTCGCGAGCAGGCTCGCTCCCACAGTTGGATCGGAGTACGACCGAGAGAACCAGGTCGGCTCTCAGGCCGCCTCGCGGCGGACGTTGATCTCGGCGCCCCGTTAACCACGATGGCCGAACGTAGGTATTGCGCAGTGGGCACCTCGGCATGGATGCCGAGGTAGCCGCGCTGGACCATGGATGGTCCTTCGCGGCGGGCCCACGGAGCAATGCCTACGTTCGGGCATGCCGAGCCTAGGCGAGGCACCGAGTGGTGGGGCAAAAGCGTTTTGCTTACTTTTGCGCTTCTCAAAAGTGAGCCGCTGTAAAAGCGGAACCGCCAGTCGCCGTTACCGAAAAAACGGATATACACACGAACTAAGAAACCCCACCCATAAGATACACATCCATCACCCCCCAAAACGAAGCCCAAAAAAAACGGCGCCTTCCCTCTCGGAAAAAGCGCCGTCTTTCTGTATCTGGCTATGGTGATGAAGATTACAGGTCCTTAACGGTCCGAACCTGATCCTTGTTCACGCGAGTCTGCTTGCCGTCCAGTTGCTCGAATTCGTAGAAGCCGCTGTCTTCGTCGTATTGAGGCGTGTCGACGGCCTGGATTTCGCGACCGTCATTCAAGGTGATCACTGTTGGCGATGCGCAACCGGCGAGAGTGGCGAGGCCCAGTGCGAGCATGAAAGTGGCGAGGGTCCGTTGAGTCATGGTGTTTCTCCGAAATGGATTCTTCAAGTTACTAACCTTCAGACGTATACATCGCATGCAAGTTCCTGGCTAGTGTCAATCTGACACGCCTTTGTGTTGGGTCAGAAGTTCCGGTGTGTTCAGATTGGCCAGCCGAGGGTCGTTGGCTGGGCATTGCAAGGCAACGGCGTGGAGGTTGCGCATGATGCGACCGGGGCTGCGTTCGCCTGCGTTCCAGGCCTGTTCGAAGGCCGCGGCCAGTGCCCGCGGAATGACGCACAGCAGCGGTTCCCAATGCTCACCGTGACGCACCATGAGCGGCATGCCAGGATGATGGCTGGCTGTTTCGCGCATGCTGTCGAGCAGGTGTGAGTCGATTTGCGGAACGTCGCAAGGCAGCACCAGCAGATACGGATGCCTTGCCACCTTGAGGCCCGCGCGGATACCCGCCAACGGACCGGGAAAGTCGCCTTCTTCGTCATGCACTAGTTGATCGGCGTACAGCTCATAACGTTCCGGGTTGCGGTTGCAAGAGATAATCAGGTCATCGCTCAACGCCCGGGTCTGGCGATGCAGATGGGCAATCAGCGGCTCGCCTTGCCACTCCAACAGACCCTTGTCTTGCCCGCCCATGCGTTGTCCGCGCCCGCCCGCCAGGAGCAGAATGGAGCATGATGGCAGCGGCGTGTTTGTGGTCATGGCGTATCTCCGCACAGGCGAAAAAATGAAGCGCTGTGATATAACACCGGGCTGTTTTCTCTACAACTGGACGAGCCTATGAAAGCCAAGGCTGATGTACCTTTCGTACCGCTCAATATCGCGGTGCTGACAGTCAGTGATACCCGTACCCTGGAAACCGACACGTCCGGGCAGGTTTTTGTCGACCGGCTCACGGCGGCCGGCCACAACCTGGCGGAGCGGGTCCTGCTCAAAGATGATTTGTACAAGATTCGGGCGCAAGTCGCGACCTGGATTGCCGAGGACGTGGTGCAAGTGGTGTTGATCACGGGCGGCACCGGTTTTACCGGTCGCGACAGCACCCCGGAAGCCGTTGCATGCCTGCTGGACAAGCAGGTCGATGGTTTTGGCGAGTTGTTCCGGCAGATTTCCGTGGCGGATATCGGCACTTCCACGGTTCAGTCCCGGGCGCTGGCGGGCTTGGCCAATGGCACGCTGGTGTGCTGCCTGCCGGGCTCCACCAATGCGGTGCGCACCGGGTGGGACGGAATCCTCGCCGAGCAACTGGATGCACGGCATCGCCCGTGTAACTTCGTACCCCATTTGAAACAGGCAGCGGCTTGTGAATCCCGTGGGTAAACCGGGCAAGGCCGGGGCCTTGATGGCCGTCGAAGTCGCGTTGGAGCGACTGCTCGAGATGGCGGCGGCCACGCCGATTGTCCAGCGCGAGCGTGTGCCTTTGGCCGCAGCACAAGGGCGGGTACTCGCCGAGGATCTGGTGTCGACCCTTGATTTGCCACCATGGCCCAACAGCGCCATGGACGGCTATGCCTTGCGGCTGGCTGACTGGAATGCAGAGCCGCTGGTGGTCAGCCAGCGTATTTTCGCCGGGCAGGCCCCGGAGCCGCTGGCGGTTGGCACTTGTGCACGGATCTTCACAGGGGCGCCAGTCCCTGCCGGCGCCGATTGCGTCGAGATGCAGGAAAACGTCGTCATCGAAAGTGACGAGCGGGTGCGGTTTACCGAGCCCATGGTCAGTGGGCAGAACATTCGCCCTCAAGGGCAGGAAACAACCGTCGGGGAGCAAGTCCTATCTGCGGGTACTCGCTTGGGGCCGATCGAGCTGGGGCTGGCGGCATCCTTGGGCTGTGCGTCGCTGGAAGTGGTGCGCAGGGTGCGCGTCGCCGTCCTGTCCACCGGTGACGAACTGGTCGAGCCCGGTCTGATGCTGGGCCCGGGTCAGATCTACAACAGTAACCGCGTGCTGCTCTGTGGCTGGTTGCAGCGCCTGGGTTGTGAAATCGTTGATGCGGGTATCCTGCCCGACGACTTGCCAGCCACTCGTAAACGCCTCGCGCAGTTGTCGGATGTCGACCTGATCCTGTCCACTGGCGGCGTATCGGTAGGGGAGGCGGATTTTTTGGGTATCGCTTTGCGCGAGGAGGGGGAGTTGACGCTTTGGAAACTCGCCATCAAGCCTGGGAAACCGCTGACGTTCGGGCATTTTCGGGGCGTGCCGGTGATAGGCCTGCCTGGAAACCCCGCCTCGACACTGGTGACGTTCGCACTGCTGGCACGGCCTTACCTGCTGCGACGCCAAGGTGTCCAGTCGGTAGCACCGCTCAAGTTCACGGTGCCGGCCGGGTTTGCCTGGCCGAAGGCAGGCGGTCGCCGCGAATACCTGCGAGGCCGCATGGAAAACGGTCGGGCGATCATCTACCGAAATCAAAGCTCCGGTGTCCTGCGCAGCGCAGCCTGGGCTGACGGTCTGGTCGAGGTGCTCGAAGGGCAGACGCTGGTCGACGGTGACCCAGTTGGCTTTATCCCCTTGAGCGAAGTCCTGGACTAGTGCTGCTGCAGTAACGGACTGCGGCCCGAGTCGAATACTCGGGCCCTCATGCCCGTTGCCTTTATCGCGAGAGCAGCAGCACCAACTGATCAAAACGACTGTTCGCAACCCATCCCAGCAGACCGATGACCACCGCTGCCGCGCCGGCCGAATAGGCCAGCCTGTGGCGGATCACCTTTACGTCGGTGCGGATTTCATCCATGTCTTTGCGGATGTATTTGAGGTGGGTTTCCAGTTCAACGACGCGCGGTTCCAAATCAATTCCTCCAGCGGGATTACTGCAACTTTTGCATTCGTTTCGAGTATCGGCCCGCCCAGTCCCAAAGGACGCGAGCTGCGGGGCCGAGATCTTGTATTCATGGCTACGCATGGGACGCTTCATCCCTTTGGCCATAACTGTTCGAACCTCTGATCCGGCCCCAGCGGGCCGTGATGTATCCATCCATGAGTTAGCACATCCTTGTGTAAATGAGCGTTTTAAGGGTCCCGCACAACAGAATGCCAAGGTGTCTCAATATGGCTAGAGGGTCAATTGACCTGATTCGCCAAGTCTTGTAAGAAAATTCTTCGAATGGAGAAGTATTGATCGGGTGGGCTGCTCCGTCGTTTTTTCCTGGGCGTCGGATATCGTGTTTTTTATTAAATTGAGGCGAGCTGGGCTTTTTCGGGCAAATAAGCGGTCCCATTCCCAGAACCTTCCAGTGACGGAGACAACGATGAGCAAAGGCAAGGCGCTGATGATTTTGCATGGCAAGCAAGCGCTCAACGACGAGGTTCGTACCGCAGTGATGCTCAAGCGCAAGCAGGGCTGGGACCTGGCAGTACGGTTGACCTGGGAGGCCGGTGATGCCCGGCGATGCGTCGAAGAAGCGCTGGCCGCCGGTTACACGCGCCTGATTGCCGGTGGCGGTGACGGAACCTTGCGTGATATCGCCGAGGCAATTGTCCTCAAGTCGAGCGATGCCAGCCTGGTGTTGCTGCCGCTGGGCACTGCCAATGATTTTGCCCGGGCGGCGGGTGTCCCGCTGGAACCGGCCCAAGCACTGGACTTGCTGGATGTCGCGCCCCAGGCCGTTGATGTGGGCGAAGTCGGCGGCCAGATTTTCCTGAACATGGCGACAGGCGGTTTTGGCAGCCAGGTGACCGCGAACACCTCCGAAGACCTGAAGAAAGTCCTGGGAGGTGCCGCGTACCTGTTCACGGGCTTATCGCGCTTCAGTGAGCTGAGTGCGGCCTATGGCGAGTTGCAGGGCCCCGGCTTCCAATGGCAGGGCGATTTGCTGGCGCTGGGCATCGGTAATGGCCGGCAGGCCGGGGGTGGCCATGTGCTGTGCCCGGAGGCGCTGGCCGATGACGGATTGCTGGATATCAGCATCCTGCCGGCGCCTCAGGAAGTGGTCAGTACGTTGAAAGACTTGCTGGCCGGTGGCCTGGGCATCGACAACATGTTTGTGCGCGCCCGCTTGCCGTGGGTGGAGATCAAGGTCGCCCAGGGCCTGGACATCAACCTCGATGGCGAACCCTTGGAGGTGAACAGCCTGCGCTTCACTGTGCGTGCAAAGGCGCTGCACCTGCACTTGCCATCCGATTCGCCTCTGCTTGGCGCGTCGGCGAGGCTCAATCGTCCAGGCTGATGATCTGTTCGCGCACCGCGAACAACACCAGCCCGGCCACGTCATGAATGTGTAGCCGTTTCATGATTTGTGCCCGGTGGGTTTCCACGGTCTTGATGCTCAGGCTCAGGCCGTTGGCAATTTCCCGGGTGGACTTGCCGCGCACGATCAGCCGCAGTATTTCCAATTGGCGCGCGGTCAGGTTGTGGGTCTGGGCGGGGTCGGGCTGATGTTTCTGGACACGGGTCAGCGCCTGGTTGATCACGGTGTGGGCGATGGCGGGGCTCAGGTAGCGTTCGTCGTTGCGCAACGCCTCCAGGGCATGCTCCAGCTCGGTGGGGGTCGTGTCCTTGAGCAGATAGCCATGGGCGCCGGACTCCAGGGCCTGCATGATCAGCGCCGGATCGGTGTGCATCGACAGGATCAGCACCTTGCTGTGAGGGCGCACCTGCTTGAGCTGTCGCAAGGCGTCCAGGCCGCTGGTGTTTTTCATGGAGATGTCCAGCAGCACGATATCCGGAACCAGCCGTTCTACCAGCTCCAGCAATTGCGAGCCGTCATTGGCTTCGCCGATGACCGCATAGCCGGGAAGGTCCATGACCAGGGCGCGCACGCCGGCCCTGATCAGCGAATGGTCGTCTACCAGGAGCAAATTACAAATCAATGGAGAACCTTATTCTTACTGGCTCGTTCCAGGGCTCGGGGCGCCCAGGGAAAGCGTGCTTCGATGTGTGTGCCTTTGCCGGCCGCGCTGATGACCTTGAGGGTGCCGCCCAATTGCTCGGCCCGCTCCGACATTCCGGCCATGCCGCGTTGGCCCTCGCGGGCGGGGTGGGCGGCGGGGACAAATCCCTGGCCATCGTCGCTGACCAGCAGCGTCAGTCCTTCGGGTAAGCGTTGCAGGCGCACCAGCAGATTCTTCGCTTGGGCATGGCGCAAGATGTTGGTGACCGCCTCCTGGGTGATTCGGAAGGCGGCGACCGTCATTTCCTCCGGAATACCTGTCATGCGCTGCTGGCAATCGAGGCTCCATTTCACCGGGGTGTTGGCCAGGGTCTTGAGCAAGTGCGCACGCAGGCAGGCTTCAAGTCCCAGGCTGGTCAGCTGCCGGGGGTTGAGGATCGCTGACACATCGCGGACCTTGTTCAGGGTTTCGTCCAGGGTTTCGCAGAGGATCGCGCATTGGCCCTGCAGTTCTTCCGGCATCCGGCGCTTGAGCCATTCGCTTTGCAATTTCGCCGCAGTCAGCAGCTGACCGATGTCGTCGTGCAATTCGCGGCTGAGTCGATGGCGCTCGTTTTCCTGGACCTCAAGTAACCGGTCGGCCAGTTCCTGGGGTTGGAACTTGATGGATTTGCGCGACAGCCGGTGGTGGATCCAGACACAGGTCATGGCCGCGACATTCAGTGCCAGCAGGCTCAATGGCACCGTATGGGCGAACAGATAAGTCAGCAGGCAGCCGAGGGCCGAGCAGATACACAATAATAATGTGAAGCGGCGGGCGTTTTCTCGGGAGGGAGGCCAGGTGATGAATGACTTGATGCTGGCATACATAGCGGATGGAGCCAATGAATGTTCGCTGCGGGCAAGCCGGTCAGCGCATCTGACAGGCCGGGACGGGTAAACGTTTCAGGTCGAAGTCATCTTCAGTTGACGGTTTTTGCGCCGTTGTCTGAAACGACTGACGCGAGAGATAGTACCACTTCAATAATCGTTGGTCGCGCTTGGCATGGAGGCGAAAAAACTGTCATGGGCCAGGTACAGCATCAGGCTTGTTCCTGCGGGTAGGGTACCAACCCCATCGGGCGCGGCGCTGGCAATGTCTCGCAGGGGTCCTGGCCTACCTGGACCGCAAATGCTTCGATCAGCGAGGTCTGTTCGCTGCTGTCCAGGCCGAGTTGGCCAGTGCTGTGATCGACCAGCTCCAGTTGCCAGGCCATCAGGGTGAAACAATCCTTGAGCGCGCCCAAGGCCTGATCATGCAGTTCCACGTGGTTTTGCGCATGGCTGAGCAAGCCATGGATATGCAAGGAGAACTCCGAAACGGCTTCCAGCGCCAGGGCATCGGCTTTGTTGGCGAGCTTCAGCAAAGTGCTGAGCATGCAATCGATGGCGTCCTTGTCGTTGCTGATCAGTTGCAAATGGCTCAGGCATTCCTCCGACTTGGCCAGAAGCGTCTCGGCTTCGGTCAAAAACTCAGGAAGGCGCTGACTCCAGTTCTTACGATCGTTCGGCATGCTTGTCTCCAACATCATGTCAGGCGAAAGAAAATCGCGTGTGGCGAACGGCTGGACTTCACCGCCAACAACGAACGAAGACGAGTCGGCATATCGTTGCCGTTCGGCAATGACCAAATCGCAACCCATTGCATTGGCGGGATCGGCCGAAAGGCTGGAAATCCGAAGTCCTGCGGTCGCGCACAAAGGCCTGACTCCATTCAGCAATGAGAATGGCGTCACATTAATGGCTATTGGAAAGCGGGAATATCAGGTTGGACCTGATTGTTGCTAGGGGAATCCCTTACGCAAGGGAACCTTATGCGCAAACAGATGTCGCGCAGCGGGGGAAAAGGGCGGATTAAACCGTGAAGCCAGTAAAGCATGATGTTAATGTGACATCAACACCCTTCGTCGTATTTCATCTGGGGGTCAAGATTCGGCACATGCAGCCGATAGCCCTTTATAAGATTCATCCGAACAAGCCCAGGAGTCATCGATGGCCGGCATTCTCGATACAGTAGATCAGCGAACCCAACTGGTGGGTGAGAATCGCCTGGAAATTCTCATGTTTCGCCTGGCGGGGCGACAGTTGTTCGCCATTAACGTATTCAAGGTCCAGGAAGTGCTGCAACTGCCGAAGCTGACGTTGATGCCGCAGCGCCATCCATTCGTGTGCGGCGTGGTCAATTTGCGCGGCCAGACGCTTCCGGTGATCGATCTGTCCCAGGCCATCGGCATGCGTCCGTTGGTGCCGGGGGCCAATAGCACCATCATCGTCACCGAATACAACCGTTCGGTTCAGGCATTTTTGGTGGGCGGCGTAGACCGCATCGTCAACATGAACTGGGAAGCCATCCTGCCGCCCCCGACCAGTGCCGGCCGTGAACATTACCTGACCGCCATCAGCAAGGTGGACGATCAGTTGGTGGAAATCATTGACGTGGAAAAAGTCCTGGCCGAGATCGTGCCATACAACGCCAAGGTCTCCCGGGAAAAACTCGAAGACCCGGTGCTGGAGCGCGCCCGCGGACGTGAAGTGCTATTGGTGGATGACTCCAACGTCGCGCTTTCCCAACTGCGCGACACCCTGGGTCAATTGGGGGTGAAGATGCACATCGCCAGTGACGGTCTGAAAGCCTTGAACATGCTCAAGGCCTGGGCCGATACCGGGGAGGTGATGACCGACAAGTTGCTGATGATCTTCACCGACGCGGAAATGCCCGAAATGGACGGCTATCGCCTGACGACCGAGATCCGCAACGACCCGCGTCTGCGTGGGCTCTACGTGGTCCTGCACACCTCGCTGTCCGGCAGCTTCAACGATTCGATGGTCAAGAAGGTCGGCTGCGACAATTTCCTCTCCAAATTCCAGCCGGACAAGCTGGTCGATGTGGTGCGCCAGCGTTTGATGCTCGACTGAATCCGGTGGTGGTTTGCTTCGATGGTTGGCTCGTATAAGGTGGCATTTTTTCGCCTCCAGGGAAGTTGACCATGTTGCGGCTGAGTGCGCTGTATCGGTATCCGTTGAAGTCCGGCAAGGGCCAGCTCCTGCAAGGGATTGGCCTGGATAAGCTCGGGTTGGATGGTGACCGGCGCTGGATGCTGGTGGACGAGGGTACCGGTCGTTTCCTGACCCAACGCGCCGTGGCGAAGATGAGCCAGCTCTCGGCCTTGTGGAATGAGGCGGGCGGCTTGACGCTCAGCGCGCCAGGCTACGGCACCGTCGACGTGTCGCTGCCGGTTGTTCTTGAAGAGCAGCGACGCGGGGTTATCATCTGGCGCGACACTTTGCGTGTGCCGGATGCCGGTGACGAGGCGGCGGCCTGGGTCAGCGAATTCATCGGCCATCCTACCCGGCTGGTGCATGTGCCGGTGGAACTGGCACGTACCACCGCGGCGGGTTATGGCAAGGATGATGACAAGGTCGCCTTTGCCGATGGCTTCCCGTTGCTGTTGATCGGCCAGGCTTCACTGCTGGACCTGTCGAATCGAGTCGGTCGCCCGCTGGAGATGCTGCGCTTTCGGCCCAATCTGGTGGTCGAGGGCAGTGAGGCGTTTGCCGAGGACGGCTGGAAGCGGATCCGTATTGGCGAGGTAGAGTTTCGAGTGGTCAAGCCGTGCTCGCGCTGCATCATGACCACGGTCGATCCTCAAACCGGCGAGCGCGATCCGAGCCGCGAACCTTTCGCGACGCTGCAGCAGTATCGTTCGACACCGGACGGTGCGATGTTCGGCCAGAACCTGGTCAACGACGGTAACGGTCGGCTTGAAGTCGGCATGCCGGTCGAAGTGCTCGAATAAAACAGCCTATTCGAAATGAAAAATGCCCGTGTCGTTGGACGCGGGCATTTTTATTTACGGAGCAGGCTCAGCCGCGATATTCGCACAGGTAAGCTGTGTCTACGGCCACCTTGAGCTGGAATTTGCTGTTGGCCGGTACATTGAACTGGCTGCCGGCCGCGAAGGTTTCCCAATCGTTGCCGTCAGGCAGTTTCACGGTCAGGGCGCCGGAGACGACGTGCATGATCTCTCGCTGGGCTGTGCCGAATTCGTATTCGCCCGGTGCCATGACGCCGATGGTCGCAGGGCCTTCGGCAGTGCCAAAAGCGATCGACTTGACGGTGCCGTCGAAGTACTCGTTGACTTTAAACATGGGCGATTCCTCGAAAAGGGCTGAAAAAGGCCGGCCAGTATGCACAAGGCTTCAACACACGTCATCTGCCGCGCCGGGTTGTGTCCCGCGGCTCAACCTGGAAGCACCAGGGGCAGTAACCGCGCCGTATTGCGCGCATCTTCCAGGGCACGGTGCTGTTGACCGCAGAATTGCAGGCCCGCCAGTTGCAGCGCGCCATTGAGCCCCAGCGGTCGTTCCAGGCGCCGGACCTTGGCGAAGCGCTGTTTGAGATTCATATGCGGTATATGGCCCAGGACACTGTGCAACTGCTGGTGCTGCCACTCCTGAAGCAGTTGCTGGCGGTCGTAATCACCCCAACTGACCCAGCTTTCCAGGTTCGAGCTATAGGGTGCCAGCCAGCGTTCGAACGCCGGCCAGACCTCGGTCAACGGTGCGGCGCTGTCGATGTTGGCCTGGGTGATGTGGGTCAGTTCGCGACAGAAAGGCGTGAGCAGCGGTCGTCTCAGGGGCCGCACGAAACGCTGGAAGTGATCCACCTCACGGCCGTCACGGTTCACCAAAGTGGCGCCGATTTCGATAATTTCCATTTCGGTTACCGGCCAACCCCCTTCATCGGTGGTGGCCTCCAGATCAATCACCAGCCAGTGAGGCATTGCAGGGTTCCCGGTATCGGCGTACTGATGGGTCTGAGCGTAGTCAAACCCAGCGCATCCGCCTAGTGCCTGTTTCGACCTGCAACAAAACCTGGTGGTCAAGCGCCGAGCCGCGCCAATGTCGTCCGTTCTTCGTCCCAAGCGCTTGCTAGGTTGCCCCGGCCAGCTTAAATTGCCCGCGCCACCTCGGCGGTTTGCTGCCGTGGCCGCACGTTGATCGATCGACTGTAGGAGAGAACGGGTGGACGAGCAAAAAGCCCTGAGCGTGATGCGTGAGCTGGTCGACCACGGGCAATTGACCGATCCGGACAGCGCTCGCGGCAAACTGCTCCAGACCGCCGCTCACCTGTTTCGCAACAAAGGCTTCGAACGTACCACGGTGCGTGACCTGGCGAGCGCCGTGGGTATTCAGTCGGGCAGTCTCTTTCACCACTTCAAAAGCAAGGACGACATCCTGCGCACGGTGATGGAGGAAACCATTCGCTACAACACCGCATTGATGCGTGCAGCCCTGGCCGAGGCGGGCAGCGTGCGTGAACGCGTGCTGGCATTGATCCGCTGCGAATTGCAGTCGATCATGGGCGGCAGCGGTGAGGCGATGGCGGTGCTGGTCTATGAATGGCGCTCGTTATCCGAGGAAGGACAAAGGCAAGTGCTGGCCTTGCGTGATATTTATGAGGACTTGTGGCTCGAGGTCTTGGGCCAGGCCAAGGAAGCCGGGTATATTCGCGGTGACGTGTTCATTACTCGGCGTTTCCTCACCGGCGCGTTGTCCTGGACCACGACCTGGTTTCGCGCCGAAGGCAGCCTGAGCCTCGATGAGCTGGCCGAGCAGGCCCTGATCCTGGTGCTTGAAGAAAAACAATAATCAAGCGGTGCTTTCCAAGGGCCGTGCGCTGGCTAAGCGGCTGAAACCACCTAGCTTGATAGTAGTGATGGGTACTTTTGGGGAGTGGGTTATCTTGACGTTTTCATCGATAGGGATGACCTCGCGTGTTGTGCTGGCCGTACTGGCCATTTTCTTGACGTTGTCGGCTGAAGCGGCGCAACTGGTCCGGATCGGCGCAGCCCATTTTCCGCCCTACACCGTTCGCCCCGAGAATGGTGCCGACACCGGCCTGTTGCCGCAAATGATCGAAGCCTTGAATCGATTGCAAACCGACTACCAGTTCGTACTGGTGCCGACTTCGATTCCGCGCCGTTTCAATGATTTCAAGCAAGGCCGGGTCGATATGGCGATTTTCGAGAACCCGGACTGGGGCTGGCAGGACGTGCCGCATACCGCGGTCGACATGGGCCTGGAAGATGCCGAGATCTTTGTAGCCCAGCGCCAGCCGGATCGACAGCAGAGTTATTTCGAGGACTTGAGGGGCAAGCGCCTGGCCCTGTTCAGCGGTTACCACTACGCCTTTGCCGAATTCAACGCCGATCCCAAGTTCTTGACTGGCCAATTCAACGCCACGCTGACGTATTCCCACGACAGCAACCTGCTGATGGTGTTGCGAGGACGAGCGGACGTTGCACTGGTGACCCGTTCGTATCTTAACGATTATGTGTTGCGCAATCCCGACGTCGGCCCGCAGTTGCTGGTGTCTGAACGGATCGATCAGGTTTACCACCATTACGCGCTGATCCGGCCAAAGGCACCGATCTCGGCCGAAGCGTTTGGGCAGCTGCTGCAGAAACTGCGGGATAACGGCCAGTTGCTGGCGATTTTCAGCCCCTACCAAATTGCCCTGGTGCCGACGCATTCTCATTGATGCGCCACTAAATTTCCGTTCCTGGCTCACGTCACACGTTGACTACCGACGAATACGCGAGCTCCTTCCATGTCCAATCTCGACCAGCCGATGACGCTGCCCTTGCCCGGCGGCCGTCGCCTCGGCGCCGATGAAACCGAACGTCACCTGAGCCTGATGCTTGAAGGCGCGCCGCTGATCCGGCTGCGCCTGGAGCGCAGTCCCGAACTGCACGTGCACTTGCAGGAAATCAACGACCGTCCCGTCGGTCCGGCGCTATGGGCCGCCTGTTATTGGCTGTTTGCCCGCGATTGCGCCTGCCAGCGCCTGACCTGGCACCTCAACGAACGCCCCGGCGAAGCCTTGCTCAGCGGCCTGTTGACGGTCACTGAGCGGCCCGGCGAATACGTCTGCGAGCGCACGACGTTCTGGCAGCTGCCGCAGCCATGGTTGGGGGAATCGTTCAGCGGCAGTTATCCGCAGCAGATGATCATCACCGATGGCCAGCGCCATCCGCGTCGGCCGGTGAAGCCGCGAGGGGAAGTGTATCGACGCTTCGATGCACGGCTGGGTGCCTGGGTGTCCTTGCGCACCTTGGAAATCGAGCAGGACCTGACCCGCTTCAACCGCTGGCAGAACAGTCCGCGGGTGGCGAGTTTCTGGCAGGAGGAGGGTAGCCTGGAACAGCATCGCGAGTATTTGGACAAACTGCAGGGCGATCCCCGGGTCTTGACCTTGATCGGTTGCTTCGATGACCAGCCGTTCGCCTATTTCGAAGCCTATTGGGCCAAGGAAGATCGAATCGCGCCATTCTATGACGCCGGGAACTACGATCGCGGCATCCACATGCTGGTGGGCGAAGAGCAACACCGAGGTCCGCACAAGGTGGCGAGCTGGCTGTCGGCGCTGGTGCATTACCTGTTTCTCGACGACCCACGGACCCAGCGTGTGGTGGCCGAACCCCGCGCTGACAACGCCCGGATGATCGGTCATCTGCACAATCAGTGCTTCCATTGTGAAAAGGAATTCGATTTCCCTCACAAGCGTGCGGCGCTGATGATCCTGGGGCGTGAGCGGTTTTTTGATCGGTGTGCGTTGATGTAAGGCCTTATGGCCTCATCGCGAGCAAGCTCGCTCCCACAGTGGATCTTCAGTGGCCACAAAACTGTGGGGAGCAAGCTTGCTCCCACAGTGGATCTTCAGTGGCCACAAAACTGTGGTGAGCAAGCTCGCTCCCACAGTGATCCTCAGTGGCCACAAAACTGTGGGAGCGAGCTTGCTCGCGATGAGGCCGGCAAAACCACCGCAAGTTACCGCCGGGCGAACGTATCCCCACGAACCCCCGACACCTTGCGGCAATGCACCAGGGCGTCGCGGATCATGAAGTTCACCAGCGTCGGCGAGACCCCCAGCTCCTTGGCGATGTCCTTCTGTGGCACGCCGTGCAGGCGGTACATCTCGAAGGCGTAGCGGGTACGGCTGGGTAATTCGGTCAGCGCGTCGGCGATGTGCTCCAGCGTGGAAAAGTTGATGTGGGAGGTTTCTGGCGAAGCACCCTGGATCACCACGTTCAACCCTTCCTCTTCCGGGCCCGAGTACTTTTGTTCCAGCGCCTGCTTGCGGTAGTGGTCGATCGCCAGGTTGCGCACGATCTGGAACAGATAGCTGAGCTGGGCCTTGAACGAAGAGGTGATCTGCGGCGCCGATTGCAGCCGGAAAAAAGCGTCCTGCACCACATCTTCTGCTCGGGACCGGCAACCGGTGATGCGCGCCGCGATTTTGACCAGAATCATTCGGTTATCGACGAATGCCTGAAGTAGCGGTGAGTCGCACCTGCTTGTGGATACTTGTTCCGTCATGGAATTCACCTTGCTGCAAAGAGTTGGGAGGACGACCGAACTGCCGGGCTCGTCCTACGCATCGAGCGACAAATTAGGCTGAATGATAATGATTGTCAATTGAGAAGAAGAATTATTGATGTGCACAAGTCCAGCGTGAGGCATGCGACCCATTGCCGCGGCGCGTTGCCGTTCAAGGGGCTGGCGCAGGCGGTCGCTGACTAATTATTTGTCGGCGTTATCCGTTCCCATGGGTGACCACTTGCAAGTCGAATTTCAGGCAGGAAACCCCATGACCGACGCGTTTGAACTCCCCAGCACCCTGGCTCACGCCCTCCAGCGCCGCGCCGCGTTGACGCCGGACCGGGTGGCCTTGCGCTTCCTTGCTGACACCCCGGAGCAGGGCGTGGTGTTGAGTTATCGTGACCTGGACTTGCGGGCCCGGACCATCGCCGCCGCCTTGCAGGCCGAAGCGGCATTTGGCGAGCGCGCGGTGTTGCTGTTCCCCAGCGGCCCGGATTACGTCGCGGCGTTTTTTGGCTGCCTCTACGCCGGGGTGATCGCGGTGCCGGCCTATCCACCGGAGTCCGCCCGTCGCCATCATCAGGAACGCCTGCTGTCGATCATCGCCGACGCAGAACCACGCCTGCTGCTGACCAGCAGCGACCTGCGCGCGCCCTTGCAAGCCATCGAATCGGCCCCGCCGGTGTTGTGCGTCGATACGCTCGACCCGGCCCGCGCCGGGCAATGGCTGGCGCCGACGCTGGGGGACGATGACATCGCCTTCCTGCAATACACCTCCGGCTCCACCGCGTTGCCCAAGGGCGTGCAGGTCAGCCACGGCAACCTGGTGGCCAACGAATTATTGATTCGTCACGGCTTCGGCATCGACCTGAACCCCGACGATGTCATCGTCAGTTGGCTGCCGCTGTACCACGACATGGGGTTGATTGGCGGCTTGTTGCAGCCAGTGTTCAGCGGCGTACCGTGCGTGCTGATGTCGCCCGCGTACTTCCTCGCCCGGCCTCTGCGTTGGCTCGAAGCGATCAGCGAGTACGGCGGCACCATCAGCGGCGGCCCGGACTTTGCCTATCGGTTGTGCAGCGAGCGGGTCAGCGATTCAGCCCTCGCGCGTCTCGACCTGAGCGGCTGGCGCGTGGCCTACTCAGGCTCCGAGCCGATCCGCCTCGACACCCTGGAACGCTTTGCCGAGAAATTCGCTCCGTGCGGCTTCACGCCGGCCAACTTCATGGCTTCCTATGGCCTGGCCGAAGCGACGTTGTTCGTGGCCGGCACGCCGCGCCGTCACGGCATTCCTTCGCTGCGGATGGATGACGCGGCACTGGCGCATAACCGCGCCGAGCCGGGGCAGGGCAGTGCGGTGATGAGCTGCGGGATCAGCCAGCCCGGGCACGCGGTGCTGATCGTCGAGCCCAATACATTGCAGGCGCAGGCGGACAATCGGGTCGGTGAAGTCTGGGCCACCGGGCCAAGCATCGCCCACGGTTACTGGCGCAACCCCGAAGCCACGGCCAAGACCTTTGTCCAGCACGATGGCCGCATCTGGCTGCGCACGGGCGACCTGGGTTTCCTGCGCGACGGTGAGCTGTTCATCACGGGGCGCCTGAAGGATTTGTTGATCGTGCGCGGTCACAACCTTTATCCCCAGGACATCGAGCAAACCATCGAGCGCGAAGTGGAGGTGGTACGCAAAGGCCGGGTAGCGGCATTCGCGGTCGATGAGGGTGGCGAGGAAGGCATTGGCATCGCCGCAGAAATCAGCCGCAGCGTGCAGAAAATCCTGCCACCCGAGGCCTTGATCAAAGCCATTCGACAGGCCGTGGCCGAAGCCTGCCAGCAAGCCCCGAGCGTGGTGGTGCTGCTCAATCCCGGTGCGTTGCCCAAGACTTCCAGCGGCAAGTTGCAGCGTTCCGCGTGCCGTTCCCGGTTGGCGGACGGCAGCCTCGACAGTTATGCGCTGTTCCCGTCGGCCGAGCCTGAAGATGCCCGTGGGACGAGCCCGGCATCGGCGCTGCAAGCCTTGATCGGCCAGGTCTGGTGCGAACACTTGCAGGTCGAACAGGTCCAGGCCGACGATCACTTCTTCCTGCTGGGCGGCAACTCCATCGGAGCCACCCAAGTGATCGCGCGACTGCGGGACCAACTAGGCCTTGAACTCAACCTGCGCCTGCTGTTCGAAGCCCCGACTCTGGCCGCGTTCACCGCAGCGGTGGCAAGTCAGCCACAGGGCGACGGCCCGAGGGCGATCCAAGCCTTGCCACGCCACGAAGCGCTGCCGCAATCTTTGTCCCAGAACCGGTTGTGGATCACCTGGCAGTTGGATCCGGCGAGCCATGCCTACAACATTCCCGGTGCCTTGCACCTGCGCGGCGAACTGGACGAAGACGCCTTGCGCATCAGCTTCCAACAACTGATCGAACGCCACGAATCCCTGCGCACGCGGTTTCTGGAGCGGGATGGGGTGGCCCTGCAGCAGGTCGATCCGGCCGGTGAGTTCAATCTGCAAGTGCTCGACCTCAGCGACTTGCCTGCCGACCAGCGCGAAGCCCGGGCCCGGCAGATTCGAGACGAGGAGGCGGCCACGCCGTTCGACCTGGAAAAAGGCCCGCTGTTGCGGGTCACCTTGCTGCGACTCAATGAGGACGACCAACAATTGCTGGTGACGATGCACCACATCATTGCCGACGGCTGGTCGATGAATGTGTTGATCGAAGAATTCTCGCGGTTGTACGCCGCCGCCAGCCAAGGGCAGGTTGCCGAACTGGCACCATTGCCCTTGCAGTACGCCGACTACGGCAGTTGGCAACGTCAGTGGCTGGCCCAAGGGGAGGCCGAGCGCCAACTGATCTACTGGAAACAGCGATTGGGCGACGAGCATCCGACCTTGGCCCTCACCACGGATCATCCGCGCAGTGCGCAACGCCAGCGCAGTGCCGCGCGTCATAGCCTGCGCCTGGACAAAGGCCTTGGCGAGGCCCTGCGTCGAGCGGCCCAGGCCCATGACGCGACGCCGTTCATGCTGTTGCTGGCAGCGTTCCAGGCACTGTTGCAGCGCTACACCGGCCAATCCGACATCCGCATCGGCGTCCCCAACGCCAACCGTCCGCGCCTGGAAACCCAAGGCCTGATCGGCTTCTTCATCAACACCCAAGTGCTGCGCGGGCAGGTCGATTCACGTCAAGCGTTTGCCGCGCTGCTGGCCCAGGCCCGGGAAGCCACGCTCGGGGCCCAGGCCCACCAGGACGTGCCGTTCGAACAGTTGCTCGAAGCGTTTCCCCAGGCTCGGGAGCACGGCCTGTTCCAGGTGATGTTCAACCACCAGCAGCGTGACCTGAGCGCCTTGCGGCGTCTGCCGGGGCTGTTGGCCGATGAGTTGCCGTGGCACAGCCGCGAAGCCAAGTTCGACCTGCAACTGCACAGCGAAGAGGATCGCAACGGTCGGCTGACGCTGTCGTTCGACTACGCCGACGAGTTGTTCGAGACGGCGACCATTGCGCGATTGGCGGAGCATTACTGCAACCTGCTGCGAGCCGTCTGCGCCGATCCGCAACTGGCCATCGGCGATGTGCCGCTGTTGAACATCAGTGAACACAGCCAACAGCAGCAATGGAGTGCGGCCCCGTGTACGCCGGCCAGCCAATGGTTGCCGGAACTGTTGAACGAACAGGCCCGGTGCACGCCGCAACGTACTGCGCTGCTGTGGGACGGCGGGCGCATGGACTATGCCGAACTGCACACCCAGGCCAATCGCCTGGCCCATTACCTGCGGGACAAAGGCGTCGGTCCGGACGTGTGCGTGGCGATTGCCGCCGAGCGTTCGCCGCAGTTGCTCATCGGCGTGCTGGCGATCATCAAGGCCGGCGGCGCCTATGTGCCGCTGGATGCCGATTACCCGGCTGAACGCCTGGCCTACATGCTCCAGGACAGCGGCGTCGATCTGTTGCTGACCCAAACCGGGTTGCTCGAACGCTTGCCGGCCTGCGAAGGTGTCAGCGTCATCGCCATGGACGCCCTGCATCTGGAGCAATGGCCGAGCAATCCGCCGGGCTTGCACCTGCACGGCGAGCACCTGGCCTACGTGATTTACACCTCCGGTTCGACCGGTCAGCCCAAGGGCGTCGGCAACACCCACGCCGCCCTGGCCGAACGCTTGCAATGGATGCAGGCCACCTATGGGCTGGATGAAACCGATGTGCTGATGCAAAAGGCCCCCATCAGTTTTGATGTGTCGGTGTGGGAATGCTTCTGGCCGCTGATCACCGGCAGCCAATTGCTCCTCGCCGGCCCCGGCGAACACCGTGACCCGCACCGCATCGCCCAGTTGGTGCAGCAGTTTGGCGTGACCACGTTGCACTTCGTACCGCCGCTGCTGAGCCTGTTCATCGACGAACCCTTGAGCGCCCAATGCACCAGCCTGCGCCGGGTGTTTTCCGGCGGCGAAGCGTTGCCGGCCGAGCTGCGCAACCGCGTGCTGGCGCAACTGCCGTCGGCGCAATTGCACAACCGCTATGGCCCGACCGAAACCGCGATCAACGTCACCCATTGGCATTGCACCGAGGCCGATGGCGAGCGCTCGCCCATCGGCCGTCCCTTGGGCAATGTGCTGTGCCGCGTGCTCGACAGCGAGCTCAACCCGGTACCGGCCGGGGTGTCGGGTGAGTTGTGCATCGGTGGCCTGGGCCTGGCCCGGGGTTACCTCGGCCGTCCGGGCCTGAGCGCCGAGCGTTTCATCGCCGATCCGCTGGGGTCGGCTGGGGCGCGGCTGTACCGCACCGGCGACCGGGCGCGCTGGACCGCCGACGGTGTGATCGAATACCTCGGCCGTCTCGATCAGCAGGTCAAGCTGCGTGGCTTTCGGGTCGAGCCGCAGGAAATCGAAGCGCGCCTGCTGGCCCAGGACGGTGTCGCCCAAGTGGCGGTGCTGGTGCGCGATACCGCGGGCGGCCCACAGCTGATCGGCTATTACACCGCCCCTGATGTGGTTGAAGACAGAGACACGCTGAACAGCCGACTCAACGCCGCCCTGGCCGCCGAACTACCCGACTACATGGTGCCCGCCCAATTGCTGCGCCTGGCCGCCATGCCCCTGAGCCCGAGTGGCAAACTCGACCGCCGTGCCTTGCCTGAGCCGCAATGGCAGGTGCGCGAGCACGTCGAGCCGGTCAGTGCCCTTGAACAGCAGATCGCCGGCATCTGGCGTGAAGTGCTGGGCCTCGCGCGCATTGGCCTGCGGGACGATTTCTTTGCCTTGGGCGGCCACTCGCTGCTGGCGACCCAGATCATTTCCCGCAGCCGCCAGGCGTGTGACGTCGAACTGCCGTTGCGCACGCTGTTCGAGGCCAGTGAACTGGGCGCGTTCTGTGAGCAAGTGCGCTTGATCCAGGCCAGCGGCCAGACCAACCAGCAGCCACCGATCGCCACGGTCGATCGCAGCCAACCGGTGCCGCTGTCGTATTCCCAGCAGCGCATGTGGTTCCTCTGGCAGATGGAACCGGACAGCCCGGCCTACAACGTCGGCGGCATGGCGCGCCTGCGCGGGGTGCTGGATGTCGGGCGCTTCGAGGCAGCCTTGCAGGCGCTGATCCTGCGCCACGAAACTCTGCGCACCACCTTCCCCAGCGTCGACGGTGTGGCCCGGCAACAGGTGCACACCGAAACGGGCCTGCGCATGGACTGGAAAGACTTCTCCAGGCTGGCCACCGATGTTCGCGAGCAGCGGGTGCAACAATTGGCCGACAGCGAGGCGCACAAGCCCTTCGACCTGGAAACCGGGCCGCTGCTGCGGGCCTGCCTGGTCAAGACCGCCGAGCACGAGCATTACCTGGTGCTGACCCTGCATCACATCGTCACCGAAGGCTGGGCGATGGATATCTTCGCCCGAGAACTGAGCGCCCTGTACGAAGCCTTTATCGACGACCGCGAATCGCCCCTGGAACCCTTGCCGGTGCAATACCTGGACTACAGCGTCTGGCAACGTCAGTGGCTGGAATCCGGTGAGCGTCAACGGCAATTGGATTACTGGACCGCGCAACTGGGCCGTGAGCATCCCCTGCTGGAGTTGCCGGGGGACCGTCCGCGTCCGCCGGTGCAAAGCCATCGCGGCGAACTGTTCCGTTTCGACCTCAGCGATGATTTGGCCGCGCGAGTCCGCCACTTCAACGCGGAACATGGCTTGACCCTGTTCATGACCATGACCGCCGCCCTGGCCGTGCTGCTCTATCGCTACAGCGGCCAGACCGACCTGCGCATCGGCGCGCCGGTGGCCAACCGCATCCGCCCGGAAAGCGAAGGGCTGATCGGCGCGTTTCTCAACACCCAGGTGCTGCGTTGCCAGCTCGACGGGCACATGTCGGTGGGCGAACTGTTCGAGCAGGTGCGCCACACCGTCATCGAAGGCCAGTCCCATCAGGATTTGCCGTTCGATCATCTGGTGGAAGCCTTGCAGCCACCGCGCAGTGCGGCCTACAACCCGCTGTTCCAGGTGATGTGCAACGTGCAGCGTTGGGAGTTCCAGCAGAGCCGTACGCTGGCCGGCATGACCGTCGAATACCTGGTCAACGACGCCCGGGCCACCAAGTTCGACCTGAACCTGGAGGTCACCGACCTCGACCACCGCCTGGGTTGCTGCCTGACCTACAGCACCGACCTGTTCGACGAACCGCGCATCGCTCGCATGGCCGGGCACTGGCGCAATCTGCTGGAAGCGCTGTTGGCCGATCCTGCTCGACGGTTGAGCGAGCTGCCTCTGCTGGAAGCCGGCGAGCAGCAACAGATGCTCGACAGCCTGGGTGTCGAGCCCGGTGAGCATCGCCTCGACCAATGCCTCCATGAACTGTTCGACGAGCAGGTCCTGGCCCGTCCCGATGCACCAGCCCTGACCTTCGCCGGGCAGACCCTGACCTACGGCGAAGTCGACCGCCGCGCCAATCGCCTGGCCTGGATGCTGCGCGAGCGCGGTGTCGGGCCGCAGGCGCGGGTGGGCCTGGCCCTGGAACGTTCGCTGGAAATGGTCATCGGCCTGCTGGCGATCCTCAAGGCCGGCGGCGCCTACGTGCCGCTGGACCCGGAATACCCGCTGGACCGCTTGCATTACATGATCGAAGACAGTGGTGTAGGGGTGCTGCTCAGTGACCGGGCGATGTTCCAATCCCTGGGCTCATTACCGGACGGCGTGGGTCACTGGTGCCTGGAAGACGATTCGGGGGCGCTGGTGCAATACCCCGAACATGCGCCGCCGCTGATCAATCTGCCGCAACACCAGGCCTACCTGATCTACACCTCCGGCTCCACCGGCAAGCCCAAGGGCGTGGTGGTGTCCCACGGTGAAATCGCCATGCACTGCCAGGCGGTGATCAAGCGTTTTGGCATGCGCCCGGACGATTGCGAGTTGCATTTCTATTCCATCAACTTCGACGCCGCCACCGAGCGTCTGCTGGTGCCGCTGCTCAGTGGCGCCCACGTGGTGCTGCGGGCCCAGGGCCAGTGGGACGCCGAGGAAATCTGCGGGTTGATTCGCCAACATGGCATCAACATCCTTGGCTTCACCCCGAGCTACGGCAGCCAGTTGGCGCAATGGCTGGCGACCCAGGGGCAGACCCTGCCGGTGCGCATGTGCATCACCGGCGGCGAAGCCCTGACTGGCGAGCACCTGCAACGGATTCGCGCGGCGTTCAGCCCGAGTCTGTTCTTTAACGCTTATGGTCCGACCGAAACCGTGGTCATGCCGCTGGCGAGCCTGGCCCCGGAGCACCTGGAGGAGGGTGCGGCGAGTGTGCCGATTGGCAGTGTGATCGGTGCGCGGGTGGCCTACATTCTCGACGCCGACCTGGCCCTGGTGCCCCAAGGCGCCACGGGCGAATTGTATGTCGGCGGCGCCGGCTTGGCCCAGGGTTACCACCAGCGTCCGGGCATGACCGCCGAGCGTTTTGTTGCCGACCCGTTTGCCGCCGACGGCGGGCGCCTCTATCGCACCGGTGACCTGGTGCGCCAGCGTGCCGACGGTTTGGTGGAGTATCTGGGGAGGATCGACCATCAGGTGAAGATCCGTGGCTTCCGCATCGAACTGGGGGAAATCGAAACCCGCCTGCTGGAGCATGACGGCGTGCGCGAGGCCGTGGTACTGGCCCTCGACACGCCGGCCGGCAAGCAACTGGCCGGTTACCTGGTGACCGATGTCGCCGAACAGGACGCCGAACTACAGGCGGCCCTGCGCGATGCGTTGAAAAACCACCTCAAGGCACAGCTGCCCGACTACATGGTGCCCGCGCACCTGATCCTGCTGGCGAGCATGCCGCTGACCGCCAACGGCAAGCTTGACCGCCGTGCCTTGCCGATGCCGGATCCCGGACTCAATCGCCAACACTACGTGGCGCCGAGCAACGCTTTGGAGCAGACCCTGGCGGCGATCTGGTGCGCCGTGTTGAACGTGGGGCAGGTCGGTCTCAACGACAACTTCTTCGAGTTGGGCGGTGATTCGATCCTGTCCATCCAGGTGGTCAGCCGCGCCCGGCAACAGGGCATTCATTTCACTCCTCGCGACCTGTTCCAGCACCAGACCGTGCAGACCCTGGCCGCTGTCGCCACCCACAGCCAGCAGATAAGCGCCGAACAGGGCCTGTTGCAGGGTGCATCCGGGCTGACGCCAATCCAACACTGGTTCTTCGACAGTCCGATCCCCAACCGTCACCACTGGAACCAGGCGCTGTTGCTGGAACCGGCCATCACCCTGGACCCGCAACCTCTGGAGCAGGCCCTGCGCGCTGTCTTCCAACACCACGATGCCTTGCGCCTGGGCTTCGACCCGTCTGCGGGGCATTGGCGTGCCGAGCATCGGCCGTTGTCCGAGGCGGCGCTGTTGCAACAGGTGTCCGTGGAGGGCGTGGAGGCCTGTGAGCGTGTATTCGCCGAGGCCCAACGCAGTCTGGATCTTTCAACCGGCCCTCTGCTGCGTGCCGTGCTGGCGCAGATGCCGGATGGCCAGCAACGGCTGCTGATCGTCATCCATCACCTGGTGGTCGACGGGGTGTCGTGGCGGGTGCTGATGGACGATCTGCAAACCGTCTACCGCCAGCTCACGGCCGGACAAGAAGTCCAACTGCCAGCCAAGACCAGTCCGTTGCGTGACTGGGCCGCGCGGTTGCAGGCCTACGCCGGCAGCGAATCCCTGCGCGAAGAACTGGATGGCTGGCAAGCGCAGTTGCGCGGCCCGGAGGTGACGTTGCCGTGCACGCGTCCTGACGGCGGGCTTTTGGAGCGTCACGCGGAAACGCTCAGCGTGCGCCTGGACGCCGAGCGCACCCGGCAACTGCTGCAACAGGCCCCGAGTGCCTACCGCACTCAGGTCAACGACCTGTTGCTCACGGCGCTGGCTCGGGTGCTGTGCCGTTCAAGCGGCCATGCCTCGGCTCTGGTCCAGCTCGAAGGCCACGGCCGCGAGGCGTTGTTCGATGACATCGACCTGACCCGCACCGTGGGTTGGTTCACCAGCGTTTATCCGGTGCGCTTGAGCCCAGCGGGTGAAGACTTCAGCGCGTCGATCAAGGCCGTCAAGGAACAACTGCGCGCGGTGCCCCACAAGGGCCTCGGCTATGGCGTGCTGCGCTACCTGGCCGACCCGGCGAGTCGCGCGGTGATGGCCGGCCTGCCGCAAGCGGCGATCACCTTCAACTACCTCGGCCAGCTCGACCAGACCCTCGGCCATGACGCGCTGTTCCGGCCGCTGGACGCACCGCTGGGGGCCATCCATGACCCCGATGCGCCGCTGCCCAACGAGCTGAGCATCGACAGCCAGGTCAGCGGCGGCGAGCTGGTATTGCGCTGGACCTTCAGTCGCGAACGCCACGACAGGCAAGCCATCGCCACCCTGGCCGAGTCCTACCTCGATGAGCTGCAACGCCTGATCGAACATTGCCTGACGGACGAGGCGGGCGGCCTGACGCCGTCGGACTTCCCCCTGGCGAAACTCACCCAGGGCCAGCTCGACAGCCTGCCGGTGCCGGCCGGGCAGATCGAAGACGTCTACCCGCTGACGCCGATGCAGGAAGGCATGCTGCTGCACACCCTGCTGGAACCGGGCACCGGCCTGTACTACATGCAGGACCGCTACCGCATCAACAGCGAGTTGGACCCGCAGCGTTTCGCCCAAGCCTGGCAGGCGGTCATCGCCCGCCACGAAGCCTTGCGCGCGTCGTTCTGCTGGAACGTCGGCGAAGACATGCTGCAGATCATCCACAAGCCCGGTAGCACGCCGGTGGACTATCTGGATTGGGCTGAAGTGCCCGAAGACGCCCAGGAAGCCAAGCTCCAGGCGCTGCTCAAGGACGAGCGCGAGGCCGGTTTCGATCTGTTGAACCAGGCGCCGTTCCACCTGCGGCTGATCCGCGTTGGCGCGGCGCGCTACTGGTTCATGATGAGCAACCACCACATCCTGATCGATGCCTGGTGCCGCTCGCTGCTGATGGATGATTTCTTCGAGATATACACCGCCCTCGGCGAACATCGCGAGGCGCAACTGGCCGTACCGCCGCGCTATCGCGACTACATCAGTTGGCTGCAACACCAAAGCCTGGCCGAAGCCCGGCAGTGGTGGAAGCACAACCTGCAAGGCTTCGAGCGGACCACGCCGATCCCCGGCGACCGACCGTTCCTGCGCGAACATGCCGGTGACAGCGGCGGCATGATTGTTGGCGACTGCTACACCCGGCTCGACGTTCGTGATGGTGCACGCTTGCGCGAATTGGCCCAGGCCCATCAACTGACCATCAACACTTTCGCCCAGGCGGCATGGGCCCTGGTCCTGCGACGGGTGAGCGGCGACCGGGACGTGCTGTTCGGCGTCACCGTGGCCGGGCGTCCGGTGGAGCTGCCGCAGATGCAACGCACGGTGGGGCTGTTCATCAACAGCGTCGCGCTGCGGGTGCAGATGCCCGCGGACGGTCAGCCCTGCAGTGTGCGCCAGTGGCTCAGCGGCTTGCTGGACAGCAACATGCAACTGCGCGAGTACGAGTACTTGCCGTTGGTGAGCATTCAGGACGTCAGTGAACTGCCCAAGGGCCAGCCGCTGTTCGACAGCCTCTTTGTATTCGAGAACGCGCCGGTGGAAGTCTCGGTGCTGGACCGCGCCCAAAGCCTCAACGCCACCTCGGACTCGGGGCGCACCCACACCAACTTCCCGCTGACGGCGGTCTGCTACCCGGGGGATGACCTGGGACTGCATCTTTCCTATGACCAGCGCTATTTCGATGAATCCACCGTCGAGGGCCTGCTGGACGAGTTCAAACGCTTGCTGCTGGCGCTGATGGAGGGTTTCCACGGTGACATGGCCGAGCTACCGCTGATTGGCGCCGAGGAACAGAAGTTCCTGGTCGATGGCTGCAACCAGAGCGAGCGGGCCTATCCGCTGGAGCAGAGCTACGTCGAGCTGTTCGAAGCACGGGTCGCGGCCCATCCGCAGCGCATCGCCGTCAGTTGCCTGGAGACAACCTACAACTACGCCCAGTTGAATGCCCGCAGCAACCGCCTGGGCCATGCGCTGATCGCTGCAGGCGTTGGGCTCGATCAACCGGTGGCGCTGCTGGCCGAACGGGATGCGCAGTTGCTGGGCATGATCATCGGCAGCTTCAAGGCCGGTGCCGGTTACCTGCCGCTGGACCCGGGCCTGCCAAGCCAGCGCCTGAGCCGTATCATCGAACTGAGCCGCACACCCTTGCTGGTCTGCACCCAGGCCTGTCACGCCCAGGCGCTGGCGCTGCTGGACGCGTTCGCCTGTTCCGGGCGGCCGAGGCTGCTGGTGTGGGAAGACGTCCAGGCCAGCGATGTCTCGCTGGAAAACCCTGGCGTCTACAGTGGGCCGGACAACCTGGCCTACGTGATCTACACCTCCGGTTCCACCGGGCAGCCCAAAGGCGTGATGGTGGAACAGCGGGGCATGCTCAACAACCAGCTCAGCAAGGTGCCTTACCTGGCGCTGAGCGAGGCGGATGTGATTGCGCAGACGGCGTCCCAGAGCTTCGATATTTCGGTCTGGCAATTCCTCGCCGCGCCCTTGTTCGGCGCGCGGGTGGACATCGTGCCCAACGCCATTGCCCACGATCCCCAGGGGCTGCTGGAGCATGTGCAGCAGCAGGGCATCACCGTGCTGGAAAGCGTGCCGTCGCTGATCCAGGGCATGCTCGCCCAGGAGCGCATTGGCCTGGACGGCCTGCGCTGGATGCTGCCCACCGGCGAAGCGATGCCGCCGGAACTGGCCCATCAATGGTTGCTGCGCTACCCCGACATCGGCCTGGTAAATGCCTACGGGCCGGCGGAATGCTCTGATGACGTGGCGTTTTTCCGGGTCGACATGGCCTCGACCCGCGGCACTTACCTGCCGATTGGTACGCCCACCGACAACAACCGTTTGTACCTGCTCGATGGTGCGCTGGACTTGGTGCCGTTGGGCGCCGTCGGCGAGTTGTGCGTGGCGGGCACCGGGGTTGGCCGCGGTTATGTCAGCGATCCATTGCGCACCGCCCCGATGTTCGTGCCAAGTCCGTTCGGCGCGCCAGGGGAGCGGCTGTACCGCACCGGCGACCTGGCGCGGCGCCGCAGCGATGGGGTGTTGGAGTATGTCGGACGCATCGACCATCAGGTGAAGATCCGTGGCTACCGCATCGAACTGGGGGAAATCGAAGCGCGGCTGCATGAACAGCCCGAAGTGCGCGATGGCGCGGTGGGTGTGCAGGAAGGCGCCAATGGCAAGCATCTGGTGGGTTATCTGGTTGCCGCCGATTCGACGCTGCAACCGAGCGAACGCCTGGAGCGCATCAAGCAACGCCTGCGCAGCGAGTTGCCGGAATACATGGTGCCGCTGCACTGGCTATGGCTCGAGCGCCTGCCGCTCAACGCCAATGGCAAACTCGACCGCAAGGCCTTGCCGGCCCTGGAGATCGGCCAGTTGCAAAGCCGGGACTACCAGGCCCCTGGCAATGCACTGGAGCAGACCCTGGCGGACATCTGGGCCCAGGTGCTGAAAGTCGAGCGAGTAGGGGTGCGGGACAACTTCTTCGAACTGGGCGGGCATTCTTTGCTGGCGACGCAAATCGCCTCGCGGGTGCAAAAGGCCCTGCAACGCAACGTACCGCTGCGGGCGATGTTCGAGTGCAGCACGGTGCAGGAGTTGGCTGAGTACATCGACGGGCTGGCCGCCAGTGAAATCACCGAGGAGAAGGTGGATCGGCTGAATGATCTGATGGCGGAATTGGAAGGGTTGTAGTTTTGCGGCGTCTATAGAGGCGTCATCGCGAGCAAGCTCGCTCCCACAGGGTTTGTGATCGATGCAAATCCAATGTGGGAGCGAGCCTGCTCGCGATGGCGTCATTAGTAACACCGCAAAGCCCCCGGTTGACGCCTCGTCCTGCACGGCTCAGGCTCCCCAGGGCTTTTCCACACTCAAACCAGGAGGTCATCGATGCCCTTTGCAACTATTGACGGAAAAACGCTGCATTACTTGGACCAGGGCCAAGGCCCGGTGGTGTTGCTGGGCAGCAGCTATTTGTGGGACCACACCATGTGGGCACCGCAGATCGAAACCCTGTCCCGGCATTACCGGGTGATCGCCCTGGACCTGTGGGGCCACGGCCAATCCGGTCGGTTGCCCGAGGGCATGACCTCGCTGGACGACCTGGCCCGCCAGGCATTGGCGTTGATGGATCACCTGGACATCGACTGCTTCAACCTGGTGGGGCTCTCGGTGGGCGGGATGTGGGGCGCGCGGCTGGCGCTGACGGCGCCGGAACGACTCAGTTCCCTTGTGCTGATAGACACCTATGTCGGCGTCGAGCCGGAGCCGACCCGCCTGTATTACTTCTCGCTGTTCGACAAGATCGAAGCCATCGGCAGCATTCCCGAACCTTTGCTGGACATCGTCGTGCCGATCTTCTTCCGGCCGGGCATCGATCCGCAGTCACCGCTCTACCAGCAGTTCCGCGCCGCACTGGCGGCATTGCCAGCCGACCGCTTGCGCGACAGCATCGTACCGTTGGGGCGGATCATTTTCGGGCGGGACGATATCCTGCCACGCCTGCATGAACTGGATGCCGAGCGCACCATGGTGTTGTGCGGCGATCAGGACAAACCGCGCCCACCGTCCGAGGCCCAGGAGATGGCGGAGTTGATCGGTTGCCCTTGTCTGCTGATCCCGGAGGCGGGGCACATCTCCAACCTGGAGAATCCGGAATTCGTGACCACTGCACTGCTTGAGTTTTTGCGCAGCTGACCCACCGCTTTCGCGAGCAGGCTCGCTCCCACAGGGGGATTCGGTGGTGTATCCAGCCGGATTCCTTGTGGCGAGGGAGCTTGCTCCCGCTGGGGCGCGAAGCGGCCCTGAGACCTGGCGACTCGGTGTGTCAGG
Source organism: Pseudomonas sp. G2-4 (assembly GCF_030064125.1). Taxonomy (NCBI): domain Bacteria; kingdom Pseudomonadati; phylum Pseudomonadota; class Gammaproteobacteria; order Pseudomonadales; family Pseudomonadaceae; genus Pseudomonas; species Pseudomonas sp. G2-4. The sequence continues at coordinate 1,932,328 of NZ_CP125957.1, forward strand.
CAAATGGTTGGGGCTGCTGCGCAGCCCAGCGGGAGCAAGCTCCCTCGCCACGGGGGGGCGTGCACGCCACCCCTCCCTTGCGGGAGCGACCCTTCACAAGGTTTGCAGGGTCGTCTGTCACTTCGGCCCGAGAATCTTCACCAGTTTGTCCGGTGATGGCGCGCCTTGCTGTTGTTGCAGGTCGCCCTTGTCATCCAGATAGAAAATCGCCGGAGTGGCGGAGAGTTCCAGTTCGTCCATCAACTGCTGGTTGGCGTCCAGTTTTGCCTGGATGGCCGGTGGTATGTCCTTCAGGGGCTTGAGTGCGCTGCCCTTGCCGGCCTTTTCATGGGTTTCCAGGGCTTTTTCCGCGTCCTTGGCCGCCAGCAACGCGGCGGATTTGCCCGGGCTGTCTTCGCGGATGATACCCACCATGATGTGGCGCAACTGCACCTTGCCGGCCTTGACCCATGGGCGTGCCTGTTCCCAGAACATGTTGCAGTACGGGCAATTCGGATCACTGAACAGGTACACGGTGCGCGGTGCGTCCTTGTTGCCGTCGGCGATCCAGTTGCTGGCTTCCATCTTCGCCCAGACTTCCTTGGCCATCGGGGCGTATACCAGCTTTTGCAGCGGCTCCACGCTCAGGTCCTTGCCGTCGGCGTCGTACAGATTGCCCAGCAGGACGTGCTGGCCATCCGGCGTCAGGTACAACGCCATGCCACGGTTCTGGTACTGCGCCGCGTAACCGCGCAAGCCGTCCGGGGCCTCGAAGGTTCCGACGATTTTCGCGCCCTTGGCTTCGATTTTCTTGATGGCCGCAGGCAATTCTTCGGCCTGTAGCAGCGGTGCCTGCAGCAGTGCGCTGGCGAATGCCAGCGTCAGCAGGCGGTGGAGGCGGGGCATGGCGGTTTCCTTGTGGCAGGGTGGGACGCCGTGGTCGAACCCGGCGTTTCGAAGTATTCCAGGGCGCGGGCCAGGCTCGCTTCCGACAATTCGCCCAAGTGACTGCCCAGCAGGCGGCCGTCAGCGCCGTAGAACAGTGTCGTTGGCAGCGCCATGGAACCGACGGCCTGGCCGAGGCGACCACTGCCATCGAACAGCACGTTGTCCAGGCTCAAGCCCTGGGTGGCGAGGTAGGTGCTGACGCTTTGCATGCTTTCGGCCTGGTTGACGAACAGGAACGTCAGGTCCGGACGCTGTTGCTGGGCTTCTTCCAGCACCGGCATTTCCCTTCGGCAGGGCGGGCACCAAGTGGCCCAGAGGTTGATCACCAGGGGGCCGCCCTGATAATCGGTGAGCTTTACGGTCTCGCCGTCGGCGGTGCGCAGGGGGATGTCCGGCAGCCGGGTGCCTTGCTCATAGATCGTCAATGACATCGTCGCCACCAACCAGAACAGCAGGCCACTGCCAACGCCGAAACCCAACGACCGGCGCAGGGCCGGTCGGCGCCGGGCCCACAGCAACGCGCCAATCACCAGCGCCACGATGCCAGGCCAGGCCAGGAACCCCCCATCGCGCAGATCGACGATCTGCCACGGATCATCCTGGTAATGGCTCCAGTAGGCCGCGACAAAACCGATCCGCGCGGCCAGGATCCCCAGCAAAAACAGCACGAACAGCACCGACTCGGGATTTTCGCCACCGCGCTTGGCCACTCGCCAGCCGACGAAAGTCGCCAGTGCGAGGGCGCTGATCAGCAACAGATGGTTAAGGGCAATGGCAAAGGTCCCGAGGGTAAACGTCAGCATCAGCGCGCGTCCCGGGTGATGTTCCAGCGCTCCAGGAACACCTTGGCGTTGACTTCCCCGGTGATCCGCTGGCTGCGGCGCTCTTCACCGTCGCCGCCGATCCACAGCAGGCTCGGTGGTCCCGGTACTTGGTAACGGCCCAGCAGTTCGCGGCTGGCGGCGTTATCGGCGGTTACGTCCAGGCGCAGCAGGCGCACGTCTTTCAGGGCGTCCAATACCTCGGCGCGGCCGAATACCTGCTTTTCCATGATCTTGCAGGACACGCACCAGTCGGCGTAATAGTCCAGCAACACCCACTGGCCCTGGGCCTTCGCCGCGTCCAGTTCCCGTTGCAAGGCTGCCGGCTCACTGACCGTGGTGAAAGCATCGTGGGCACTGAAGGTTGCGCTGTTTTCGGTGCCGGCGTAGACCTTCAGGGGCTGGAAAAAATCTTCGCCGCCGCCTGCTGCACCAATCACCAGCAGACTGCCCCAGAGGCCGAACAGCAATGACGCGCTGCCGCAGACATAGGCAATGCGGCCGAAGCCTTCGGTCTGGCGCCAGGCGCTGTAGGCGGCAATCAACAACAGCACACCCCACAGGCCGAGCCACAGCGAACCATCAATGATCGGACGAATCATCAGCAGCGCAGTGCCCAGGAACAGGAAGCCAAATACGCCCTTGAGCAGGTTCATCCAGGCGCCGGGCTTGGGCAGGAAGCGATTGCCTACGGTCACCAGCAGCAACAACGGCAGGCCCATGCCGATGCCCATGGTGAACAGGATCAGTCCGCCGTGCAGCGCATTGCCGCTCTGGGCGATGTACAGCAGCGCGCCGGCCAGCGGGGCAGTCATGCACGGGCCGACCAGCAGCCCGGACAGCGCGCCGAGAACACCGGCGCCCAGCAGGCTGCCGCCGCGGCGCTGGCGTCCGGCGTTTTCCAGCCGGTCGCGAAGGGCCGCCGGCAATTGCAATTCGAAGAAACCGAACATGGGCAGCGCCAGGAGCACGAAGATCGCCGCGAAGGTGCCCAGCAACCACGGCTGTTGCAGCAGTGCCTGGAGATTAGCCCCCAACAGCGCGGCGAGCACGCCCATGGCGGCGTACACCAAGGCCATGCTGATCACGTAGCTGCCGGCCAACGCCAGCCCGCGCCGAGGCCCGGCGCCGCTACCCACCACCAGCCCGGCGAGGATCGGCAGCATGGGCAGGGAGCACGGCGTGAAGGCCAGCAACAGCCCCAGGCCGAAGAACACCAGCAGGCTCCAGGCCAATGCCCGTTGTTGCAGGCCGCTGGCCAGGGCTTGGTCCGGCGCTTCGCTATTGGCTGCCGCGGCTGCACTGCCACCCAGGTCCACCACTTGGGTCTGGGGTGGATAGCACAGGCCCGCGTCGGCGCAGCCCTGGAAGCCGACCTTGATCTTGCCGGTGGCGCCAGCCGGAATCTTCAGCTCCAGCGCCTGGCGATAGACTTGTTGGTCGCCGAAAAACTCATCGCTGTGGGCTTCACCCTCAGGCAGCTGCGGTTGTTGCGCCTCGGCAAGCCCGTCGAACTTCAGTCGTTTCTGATACAGGTAATAGCCATCGGCGATCTGCCAGAACAGCTGGGTTTCGCCGGAGTCCAGGCGTTCGGAGGTGAACACGAACGCCTTTTCCACCGGCAGGAAATCGGGTTTGGTCTCGAAGGGATTGGCGGCCTGGGCCAGGCCCGAAATCAGCAGCAGCCACAGCAAAAACAATCGACGCATGGATAAAGCCTTAGAACGGAGCAAGTGGAAAGCACAATGGCGACTGGCGATTAACCGTCGATTAACCCGGCGACGACCGGTAGGCAGCAATGATCGCCCATGTTTGCCGTACTCGTCGCATAATGTCGGCTTAATCGGCCAGCGGCCTAATGTACCTTTTTCCACGGGGCTTACCATGCACGTACTGGTCTGCGAAGACGATGAGCTGATCGCCAGCGGGATCGTTGCCGGGCTCACGGCCCAGGGCCTGACCGTCGAACACGTCGCCACGGCATCGGCGGCGCGGGCGATGGTCGGCGTGGCCGAGTTTGACGTCATGGTGCTGGACCTGGGGTTGCCCGACGAGGACGGCCTTAAATTGCTCAAGCAACTGCGCCAGCAAGGCCTGGAGATACCGGTGTTGATCCTCACGGCCCGGGACTCGGTGACCGATCGGGTCGATGGCTTGCAGGCCGGTGCCGATGACTATCTGCTCAAGCCCTTCGACCTGCGCGAACTCGCGGCGCGCCTGCACACCCTGCTGCGGCGCGTGGCGGGGCGCAGCGTCAATCTGATCGAACACGGCCGCCTGACTTACGACCCCAGCAGCCGGGAAACCACGTTGGCTGGCCAGCCGGTGGACCTGTCCCGTCGGGAGCAGTCGCTGTTGCAAGCGCTGCTGCACAACCGTGGCCGGGTGCTGTCCACCGAGCAACTCAAGGACAGCGTCTACGGGTTCAATGACGAGCTGGAAAGCAACGCCCTCAACGTCCATATCCATCACCTGCGACGCAAACTGGGTAACGGAATCGTCGAGACCGTGCGTGGACTGGGCTATCGCCTCGGTCCGGCCGATGGCGGGGAATCTTCCAAGTGATGAGCCTGCGACTGCGCCTGAGCCTGACCCTCGGCGCGGCCTTTGCCCTGATCTGGGCCTTGGCCGCGGCATGGATGCTCAGCGATCTGCGCAACCAGATGATGTTCTCCCTCGACCAGCGTCTGGTGGCCTCGGCGCGGATGGTCGCCGGGCTGCTGGAGCAGTTGCCACCGCTGCCCAGCAAGGGCGAAGGCACGCATTTCAGCGCTGAGCAATTGAGTATTCCTGGCGGTATGGCCTGCCAGGTCAGTTCCTTGCGCGGTGAGATTCTCGCTCGTAGTCACGGCACGCCAGAGCAAGCCCTGGAAGCCGAGAAAATGGGCTTTCACGACCAGATGATCGACGGTGCGCCCTGGCGCAGCTTCACCTTGGCCCGAGGTGATCTGCGCATCACCACCGCCGACCGTCAGATTGAACGCGAAGCCTTGAACATGTCGATACTGCTGGCGGCCTCGGTGCCGGTTGGCGTGGCGTTGCTCGGGTGTCTGTGCTTGCTTTGGCTGGGCATCGGCCAGGGCCTGGCACCGCTTAACCGCATGCGCGACGCGCTGATGCGACGCAATGCCGACTCTCTTGAGCCCTTGCAGATCCACCCGTTGCCCAGTGAGCTGCGGCCCTTGCTGGAAACCCAGAACCAGCTGTTCCAACGCATTGGCAAGACCATCGAGCGGGAGCGCCGGCTGACCGGCGATGCCGCCCACGAATTGCGCAGTCCGCTGACGGCCATCAAGACGCACCTGCAAGTGGCGCGCATGACCGAAGGCGCTGCCCGCGACCAATCCCTGGCCCGGGCCGAGGAGGGTGCCGACCGCATGCACCGCACGCTTGAGCAATTGCTGCTGCTGGCCCGGGTCGAAGGCAGCCTGTCGTTCGACGACGGCGTGCAGTGCAACGCCGAGCAGGTCGCCCGGCTGGCGATCCAGGACGCGGCGAGCAATGATTCCCGACGGATCAAGCTGCATGTATCGCCAGGACTGTCCGACGCCCCGGTGCAGATGCCGGCGGTGCTTTCCATTGCCGCCTTGCGCAATCTGCTGGATAACGCCCTGCGCCATACCCCGGACGATACCGATGTGGAGCTGAGCCTGGAGATGATCGGCCAGCGCGTGCGTTTCCAGGTACGTGACCACGGGCCCGGCATTGCTGCCGACGATATCCAGCACCTGACTCAACGCTTCTGGCGCAACGGCCAGAGCACCGGCTGCGGGCTGGGGCTGGCGATCGTCCAGGCCATCGTCCAGCGGTGCGGCTGCGGCCTGCATTTCGACAGCCGCCCGGATGGGCTGCGGGTTGAATTGACGATGCCGGTGCAGCAACCCCTGGTCAAGTGAGTGGTTCCGTGGCGAGGGAGCTTGCTCCCGCTGGGCTGCGCAGCAGCCCCCTAGCCCGAGAGTGCGGTGAGTCTGGTGGGGCCCGGGCGGCGGATTTGGGCCCGCTTCGCGGTCCAGCGGGAGCAAGCTCCCTCGCCACAATGATTCAGGCTAGCCCCAAGAACATTGGTAATCCCCCAGCGTGGGTTGTACATCTGCCGTAACGACCTGCCATTGGCGCAACCACCTTATCCGGGTCTATGTTTTTTTCAGCTCGACTCAAGGACTGAGGAAAACCGCGCCATGGACACGTTCATCGAAGTCTGCACAGCCACGCCCAACGATGCCGGCATCATCAGCCGGATCGCCGAGCGCTCCATCCGGGTCGGTTGTGCCGTCGCACACCGTAATGACCCGCGTATCGTGGAGGCCTGGGTCCGCAATAACACCCTCACATATGTCCAACCCTGGCTGGCCGATCCACGGCTGCGCCTGACCCTGGCGCGTTTGCAGGGGCGGCCGGTGGGTACCGCCATGGCCTCGGTCGATGGACGGATCGCGTTTTGCTACGTGCAGCCGGAATGGTTTCGCCGTGGTGCCGGGCAGGCGCTGGTACGCGACATCGAGGCGTGGCTGCGCGAGCGTGGGGTCGCCCAGGTGCGACTCGACAGCACGGGCACCAGCCAGGCGTTCTATCGGCGCATGGGGTTCGAGCAAAGTGCCGAGGCTTTCGTCATCGACGGTGTCACGGCCATCGCGATGCATAAGCCACTGATCGAACCCGTAGGGAAAGTTCGGCCCGAGAGTAAATCCATGCCTCGCTGATGCGTTTCCACAACAGGAAACCTGCACGTGCGCCCGACCAGATGCGCACCTGCCCGGTGTGCCATTTGGGTCGCTACTTACAGTGGATTGCGGGGTCGAGAGATGTCAGTCGCCAACAGCCTTATCGAAGCACAGCCGGCGCGGGTCAATGTCGCGCCGACCGAGACGCTCTATCAATTCAATGAATCGCCACTGCTGGCTCGCCAGAACCGGCAGGAGTCCAACGCTCGCAGTTATCCGCGGCGCATCCCGCTGGCCCTCAAGCGCGCCAGGGGGCTGTATGTCGAGGACGTCGAAGGCCGTACCTTCATTGACTGCCTGGCCGGTGCCGGCACACTGGCGCTGGGGCATAACCACCCGGTGGTGATCGAGGCGATCCAACAGGTGTTGGCCGATGAGTTGCCCTTGCATACTCTGGACCTGACCACGCCGGTCAAGGACCGCTTCGTCCAGGACCTGTTCGGCCTGTTGCCGGCGCAGCTGGCCGCCGAGGCGAAGATCCAGTTCTGCGGCCCCACGGGTACCGACGCGGTAGAAGCCGCCCTCAAGTTGGTGCGCACCGCCACCGGGCGCAGCACCGTGCTGTCGTTCCAGGGGGGGTATCACGGCATGAGCCAGGGCGCGTTGAGTCTGATGGGCAGCCTGGGACCGAAGAAACCCTTGGGTGCCCTGCTCAGCAACGGCGTGCAATTCATGCCATACCCCTACGATTACCGCTGTCCGTTCGGGTTGGGTGGCGCCGAGGGGGTGAAGGCCAACCTGCATTACCTGGAAAACCTGCTGAACGACCCCGAGGCCGGCGTGCAATTGCCGGCGGCGGTGATCGTCGAGGTGGTACAAGGCGAGGGCGGGGTGATCCCGGCCGACCTTGATTGGCTGCGCGGCTTGCGGCGCATTACCGAGCAGGCCGGGGTGGCGCTGATCGTCGACGAGATCCAGAGCGGTTTCGGCCGTACCGGAAAAATGTTTGCGTTCGAGCATGCCGGGATCATTCCAGACGTAGTCGTGCTGTCCAAAGCCATCGGCGGCAGCCTGCCGTTGGCGGTGGTGGTTTATCGCGACTGGCTCGACACGTGGCTGCCGGGTGCCCATGCCGGGACCTTCCGTGGCAATCAAATGGCCATGGCCGCCGGTTCCGCGGTGATGCGCTATCTGGTGGAGCACAACCTGCCGGCCCACGCCGCCGCCATGGGCGAGCGCTTGAGCGAGCACCTGCGCATTCTGCAGCGGGACTTCCCGCAACTGGGCGATATCCGTGGTCGTGGGCTAATGCTCGGCGTCGAACTGGTGGACCTGGCAGGCAAGCCAGACGCCCTGGGCCATCTGCCGGTGCATGCGCGGCTGGCGCCACGGCTGCAGCGCGAATGCCTCAAGCGCGGGCTGATCCTGGAATTGGGTGGCCGGCAGGGTGGCGTGGTGCGTTTCCTGCCGCCGCTGATCATCACCGCGGCAGAAATCGACCGGGTCGCCGAGATTTTCGGACGAGCCTTGAAGGCGGCTGTGGCCGATACCTAATTTTCACCTGGCCCCGTACGTTCCTTTCATATCCTGGCTGCGCATGTGCCGCAGCAAACCTCGAGCAAAGATGGAGAGACACCCATGACTTCAGTATTCGACCGCGAGGACATCGTCTTTCAGGTCGTGGTCAACCACGAAGAGCAGTATTCGATCTGGCCAGACTACAAAGCGATTCCCGAAGGCTGGCGCACCGTCGGCAAAAGCGGGTTCAAGAAGGAATGCCTGGCCTACATCGAAGAAGTCTGGACTGACATGCGGCCACTGAGCTTGCGCAAGAAGATGGAGGAACAGGCAGCAGCGGCACTCTAAATGGATAAGACCGGCCCCCGTGGCGAGGGAGCTTGCTCCCGCTGGGCTGCGCAGCAGCCCTAAAGCCAGACGCCGCGGTATATCTGACAGCCTGCATCCAACCTGCCAGGGGCCGCTTCGCGCCCCAGCGGGAGCAAGCTCCCTCGCCACAGGGATTGTGTTACCTCATTACTTACTTGAACCGACGCTCCACCCCTTTCTCCACCAAAATCTTCGCCGAAATCTCTTCCACGGAAAAATGCGTGGAATTGATATGCGGAATGTTCTCCCGCCGGAACAGATTTTCCACCTCGCGCACTTCGAACTCGCACTGGGCATAGCTCGAGTAGCGGCTGTTGGGCTTGCGTTCGTTGCGGATCGCGGTGAGGCGATCCGGGTCGATGGTCAGGCCGAACAACTTATGCTGATGGGCGCGCAGGGCGCTGGGCAACTGCAGGCGTTCCATGTCGTCTTCGGTCAGCGGATAGTTGGCCGCGCGGATGCCGAACTGCATCGCCATGTACAGACACGTCGGCGTCTTACCACAGCGCGACACCCCCACTAGGATCAGATCGGCCTTGTCGTAATAATGCGTACGGGCGCCGTCATCGTTGTCCAGCGCGAAGTTGACCGCCTCGATCCGCTCCATGTAGTTGGAGTTGTGGCCAATGGAATGGGACTTGCCGACCGAGTAGGACGAATGTTCGCTCAGTTCCTGTTCCAGGGGCGCCAGGAAGGTGGAAAAAATGTCGATCATGAAACCATTGGACGTTGCGAGAATCTCACGGATGTCCTGATTGACGATGGTATCGAAGATAATCGGACGGAAACCGTCGGTTTCGGCGGCTTTATTGATTTGCTGTACCATGGCCCGCGCCTTGTCGACGTTGTCGATGTACGGACGTGTCAGCTTGGCGAAGGTAATGTTTTCGAACTGTGCCAACAGGCTTTGGCCTAGCGTTTCGGCCGTGATGCCGGTGCCGTCGGAGATAAAGAAAGCAGATCGTTTCATTTGCGCCTTGGGCCTTAGCTAGTGAGCTAGTGACGATTCTTGGATATGATAGGCGCGATTTGCCGGCCGCCAGTGGCCCGCATTCTCACTTATTTTCCAGGTCCAGGCCATATCGCCGGTATTTGCTCCCCTGGAGCCACCGGTGCCTTGAGCTTTTCCAACACAGTTAGTGGAGAGATCACCTTGGTAGAGTACGTAGTTTCCCTCGATAAGCTCGGCGTCCATGATGTAGAGCATGTGGGGGGCAAGAACGCATCCCTGGGCGAGATGATCAGTAACCTCGCCGGTGCTGGCGTATCAGTGCCAGGTGGCTTCGCCACGACCGCTCAGGCTTATCGTGATTTCCTGGAACTGAGTGGCCTGAACCAGCAGATCCACGATGCGCTCGACGCCCTGGACGTCGATGACGTCAATGCCCTGGCCAAGACCGGGGCCCAGATCCGCCAATGGATCATGGACGCCGAGTTCCCCGAGAAGCTGAACGCCGAAATCCGTACGGCCTTCGCCAAGCTGTCCGAAGGCAATCCCGACGTCGCCGTCGCCGTGCGTTCCTCGGCCACCGCCGAAGACCTGCCGGACGCCTCCTTCGCCGGCCAGCAGGAAACCTTCCTGAACATCCGCGGCGTGGAAAACGTCATCCGCGCGGCCAAGGAAGTCTTCGCCTCCCTCTTCAACGACCGTGCCATTTCCTACCGCGTTCACCAGGGCTTCGACCATAAACTGGTCGCCCTGTCCGCCGGTGTGCAGCGCATGGTCCGCTCCGAAACCGGCACCGCCGGCGTGATGTTCACCCTCGACACCGAGTCGGGTTTCCGTGACGTCGTGTTCATCACCGGCGCCTACGGCCTGGGTGAAACCGTGGTGCAGGGCGCGGTGAACCCGGATGAGTTCTACGTCCACAAGGGCACGCTGGAAGCCGGTCGCCCAGCGATCCTGCGTCGCAACCTGGGCAGCAAGGCCATCAAGATGATCTACGGCGACGAAGCCAAGGCCGGTCGTTCGGTGAAGACCGTCGACGTGGACAAGGCCGAGCGCGCACGTTTCTGCCTGAGCGACGCCGAGGTCAGCGAGCTGGCCAAGCAGGCGATGATCATCGAGAAGCACTACAAGTGCCCGATGGACATCGAATGGGCCAAGGACGGTGACGACGGCAAGCTGTACATCGTGCAGGCCCGTCCGGAAACCGTGAAGAGCCGCACCCAGGCCAACGTCATGGAGCGCTACCTGCTCAAGGAAACCGGCACCGTGCTGGTGGAAGGCCGTGCCATCGGCCAGCGCATCGGCGCCGGCAAGGTACGGATCATCAAGGACGTCTCGGAGATGGACAAGGTCCAGGCCGGTGACGTATTGGTTTCCGACATGACCGACCCGGACTGGGAGCCGGTGATGAAGCGCGCCAGCGCCATCGTCACCAACCGTGGCGGGCGCACTTGCCACGCGGCGATCATCGCCCGTGAACTGGGGATCCCGGCAGTGGTGGGTTGCGGCAACGCCACCCAACTGCTCAAGGACGGCCAGGGCGTGACTGTTTCCTGCGCCGAAGGCGATACCGGCTACATCTTCGAAGGTGAACTGGGCTTCGACATCAAGAAGAACTCCGTGGACGCCATGCCGGACCTGCCGTTCAAGATCATGATGAACGTCGGCAACCCGGACCGCGCCTTTGACTTCGCACAATTGCCGAACGCCGGTGTCGGCCTGGCCCGCCTGGAGTTCATCATCAACCGCATGATCGGCGTGCACCCCAAGGCGCTGCTGAACTACGACGGCCTGCCGCCGGAGATCAAGGACAGCGTCGACAAGCGCATCGCCGGTTATGACGACCCGGTCGGCTTCTACGTCGAGAAACTGGTGGAAGGCATCAGCACCCTGGCGGCGGCGTTCTGGCCGAAAAAGGTCATCGTGCGCCTGTCGGACTTCAAGTCCAACGAATACGCCAACCTGATCGGCGGCAAGCTCTACGAGCCAGAAGAAGAAAACCCGATGCTGGGTTTCCGTGGCGCCTCGCGCTACATCAGCGAAGCGTTCCGTGACTGCTTCGAGCTCGAGTGCCGCGCCCTCAAGCGTGTGCGCAACGAAATGGGCCTGACCAACGTCGAGATCATGGTGCCGTTCGTCCGTACCTTGGGCGAAGCGAGCCAGGTCGTCGACCTGCTGGCGGAAAACGGCCTGGCCCGTGGCGACAATGGCCTGCGCGTGATCATGATGTGCGAGCTGCCGTCCAACGCGATCCTGGCTGAAGAATTCCTCGAATTCTTCGACGGTTTCTCCATCGGTTCCAACGACCTGACCCAGTTGACCCTGGGCCTGGACCGTGACTCCGGGATCATCGCGCACCTGTTCGATGAGCGTAACCCGGCGGTCAAAAAACTGCTGGCCAATGCCATCGCCGCCTGCAACAAGGCAGGCAAGTACATCGGCATCTGCGGCCAGGGCCCTTCGGATCACCCGGACCTGGCCAAGTGGCTGATGGAACAGGGCATCGAAAGCGTTTCGTTGAACCCGGACTCCGTACTGGAAACCTGGTTCTTCCTGGCTGAGGGTCAGGCTGCGGTCTGATCGAGTGAAGCGGCCTCACCGGTAATGTAAGCCGGGTAACCTTTGTGGGAGCGAGCTTGCTCGCGATAGCGGAGTGTCAGCCAAGATTATTTTGCTGATCCACCGCAGTCGCGAGCAAGCTCGCTCCCACAGTCGTCTTTTTTTGTGCAAGAAGATTATGCAAAGCAGCAGCAACCTATTTCCTGTCGCCCTGATCAGCGCCGAGCGGCGCGGCGATCTGAGCGAAGATGTCTATCGCTTGAAACCCGGCAACAGCCCGGACTACAGCGTTGAACTGGCCGTCACCCGGCTGGGCATGGCCGACGCCACCGAAACCCGTGGCGTCCCTGTGATTCTGTTGCACGGCAGCTTTTCCAACCGGCGTTTCTGGTATTCGCCCAAGGGCCTGGGCCTGGGGGCGTACCTGACACGCCTGGGGTTTGATGTCTGGATCCCCGAGATGCGCGGCCACGGGCTGTCCCAGCGCAACCAGGGCTACCGCAACAATCGCGTGGCCGACTACGCCCGTTACGACTTGCCGGCCATCGGTGCCTTCGTGCGGGAGCAGAGCGGACAAGTGCCGCACTGGATCGGCCACTCCCTGGGTGGCATCACCCTGGCGGCAGCTTTGGGCGGCCATTATCTGGGGGCACCGGCCGTGGCTTCGGCGGCGTTCTTTGGCACCCAGGTCAGCCGCACCTACTGGCCGCTGAAGATCCCACCGGTGGAGTGGAGCGGCCGGTTCATCCTCAAGCGTTTCGCCCAATTGTCCGGCGCAAGGCTCAAGCGCGGCCCCGAGGACGAGCCCATCGGCCTGGCCCTGGAGAGCATGCGTTGGTACGGCCTGTTCGGGCGTTTCGGCGATGCCGAGAAGAACTGGTGGGCGGGCCTGGCCGATGTGCAGGTGCCCGTGCTGGCGGTGAGTGCAGTGGGTGATCATCAGGACCCGACCTGGGCCTGCCACAAACTCTTCGAGCAGATCGGTTCCGAGCACAAGCAGTTTGTCTGCCTGGGCCGCAAGCAGGGCTTCAGTGACGATTTCGGCCATGTCGAAATGCTGGTCAGCAAAGCCGCGCACACGGAGGTCTGGCCTCTGGTGGCGCGTTGGCTGCACGATCAGCACGTTCCGTTGTTGGAAAGTTTGCCGGCGCTGGCCGAGGCAGTTTGAGCGAAAGGCTCTGAAAGGGGCATTTCGCTCTGCTCGGCTTGCGGCTAAGATATGACGCGTTGCGCTGTTACGGTCATAAACGGTTGTTCATTCAACCTGACGTTCAAGCCCTACAGGAGTTGCTCGATGAACCATTACCTCACGCCCGACCTGTGCGACGCCTACCCGGAGTTGGTGCAGGTGTTGGAGCCGATGTTCAGCAATTTCGGCGGCCGCGATTCCTTCGGCGGCGAAATCGTGACCATCAAGTGCTTCGAGGACAACTCGCGGGTCAAGGAGCAGGTTGAACTCCAGGGCAACGGCAAGGTGTTGGTGGTCGATGGTGGTGGCTCCCTGCGTCGGGCACTGCTGGGCGACATGCTGGCGGAAAAAGCCGCGAAAAACGGCTGGGAAGGTCTGGTGATCTACGGTTGCATCCGCGATGTCGACGTCATCGCCCAGACGGACCTCGGGGTCCAGGCCCTGGCCAGTCACCCGATGAAGACCGACCGGCGTGGTGTCGGCGAGCTCAATGTGCCGGTGACCTTTGCCGGCGTGACGTTTCGCCCGGGCGAGTATGTCTATGCGGACAACAACGGCGTGATCGTCTCGCCAAGCCCGCTGACAATGCCTGAATGAAGCGCCACAGCCATAAGGGATGAGGATGTTCGAGGAAGAAAACGCGCAATGGGGGCTGGTGCATGCCCTCGTGCTGGACGGTAAAGGTGGCGCGCGTTCCATAGCCCGGACCGAACTCGACGATTTGCAGTTGCAGGCCCATGAAAGCCTGTGGCTGCACTGGGATCGCAGTCATCCGCAAACCCACACGTGGCTGCGCAAGTCCAGTGGACTGAGTGAATTCAACTGCGACCTGCTGCTCGAGGAGAACACCCGGCCGCGGCTGTTGCCGTTGCCCAACGCTGAGCTGCTGCTGTTCCTCAGGGGGATCAACCTCAACCCGGGCGCCGAGCCGGAAGACATGGTTTCGGTGCGGATCTTTGCGTCCGCCCAGCGCGTGATCTCCCTGCGTCTGCGTCCACTGCGTGCTACAGATGAGCTGCTGGCGCAATTGACCGAGGGCAAGGGGCCGAAAAGTGCGTCGGAGCTCATCCTTTATATGGCGCAATACCTCACCAATAAGGTGCAGGACCTGGTCACGGGTCTTTCTGAAATCGTCGATAGCGAGGAAGAGAAACTCGATACTGACGAACGGTATACACCCGAGCACGACGCCATTTTGCATATCCGTCGAAGGGCGGCCGGGCTGAAGCGATTCCTGGCGCCACAGCGGGACATTTTCGGTCAGATGACACGGCTTAAACTGCCGTGGTTCATCGACGACGACGGCGACTACTGGAATGAATTGAACAACAGCCTGACCCGTTACCTCGAGGAGCTGGAATTGACCCGAGAGCGCGTGGGGCTTGTGCTGGAGGCCGAGGACCGGCGTCTTTCGGTGCGCATGAACCGCACCATGTACCGCTTTGGCATCATCACCGGAATTTTCCTGCCGATGAGTTTTCTCACCGGCCTTTTGGGTATTAACGTCGGCGGCATTCCGTTCTCCGATAGCGCTTACGGCTTCCTGGTTGCCTGCCTGCTGATGGTCTGCGTGGCGCTGGGGCAGTGGTGGTTATTCCGCCGTTTGCGCTGGGTGTGACAAGGCTTCATGTGACCCGACGAAATTTGATCGCGTCTCCCACTGACATCACGAGAGGTGCGTATGCACGATCCGTTTGAACAGTCTTTGCGCGACATGCTCAAGGCTTCGCCGTCCAGCCGGGACGACGATGCATGCCTGGGACGTGTGCTGAAAACCGCCAACCGTCAGGTCGGCGCCGGCGATCTGTTCAGCCTGCTGGGCCGCTGGTTGCCCGCGTTGATGATCGCCTTGAATAATGGGTCGGCCCACGTCTCGCCGGTGTCCCGTCGTAAACCTGTTACTCGCACCGCTGATAAGGCTGATTGAATATGGAACTTAATCTCTGGACCCAGAGCCTCGTCACGGCAATGACTGCGTTGTGGACCAAGGTGGCTAACTTCATTCCTAACCTTTTCGGCGCGTTGGTCGTGCTGTTGTTGGGTTTCGTCGTCGCCAAGCTGCTGGACACGCTGCTCTCCAAACTGCTCGCCAAACTGGGGCTCGACCGCTTGATGGGGGGCACCGGCCTGACCAAACTGCTGTCCCGTGGCGGCATCCAGGTACCGATTTCGACCTTGATCGGCAAGATCGTCTATTGGTTCGTGCTGCTGATTTTTCTGGTTTCTGCGGCTGAATCCCTTGGTCTTGAGCGAGTTTCAGCTACGCTCGATATGCTTGCACTGTATTTGCCAAAGGTTTTCGGGGCTGCGCTGGTCTTGCTGGTCGGCGTTCTGCTGGCGCAACTGGCCAACGGGCTGGTGCGCGGCGCGGCCGAGGGTGTAGGGCTCGATTACGCCCAGGGCTTGGGGAGAATTGCCCAGGGCCTGGTGATTATCATCAGTATTTCGGTCGCGATCAGCCAGTTGGAGGTCAAGACTGACCTGCTGAACCACGTGATTGTGATCGTATTGATTACCGTTGGTCTGGCGGTTGCGCTGGCAATGGGGTTGGGAAGCCGGGAAATCGCCGGCCAGATTCTTGCGGGAATCTATGTGCGTGAGCTGTATGAGGTTGGGCAACAAGTGCGTGTTGGCGAGGTCGAAGGCCAGATCGAAGAGATCGGCACGGTGAAGACCACATTGCTGACCGAGGAGGGCGAACTGGTGTCACTCTCCAATCGGATCCTGCTGGAGCAGCATGTGAGTAGCCGCTAACCCGGCAAACCCTGCTAATGTATGCCGCCGCGAAATGCCTGTTATCGCAGGCTGTGGCGCACATTGACCTAGACTGTCGGCCCGACTTGTTTTGAACAAACCCCAAACGCTATCTACGCGCTACGACCCCCGTGATCTCTCAGATGAGGAGTTGGTCGCGCGCGCGCATACGGAGCTGTTTCACGTTACACGCGCCTACGAAGAGTTGATGCGGCGTTACCAGAGAACATTATTTAACGTTTGTGCAAGGTATCTGGGGAACGATCGCGATGCTGACGATGTCTGTCAGGAGGTGATGTTGAAGGTGCTGTATGGCTTGAAGAACTTCGAGGGGAAATCGAAGTTCAAGACCTGGCTCTACAGCATCACGTACAACGAATGCATCACGCAGTATCGCAAGGAGCGACGCAAGCGTCGCTTGATGGACGCGTTGAGCCTGGACCCTCTCGAGGAAGCGTCTGAAGAGAAGGCGCCCAAGCCCGAGGAAAAGGGTGGGCTCGATCGCTGGCTGGTATACGTGAACCCGATTGACCGGGAGATTCTGGTGCTACGATTTGTCGCAGAACTGGAATTCCAAGAGATCGCAGACATAATGCACATGGGTTTGAGCGCGACAAAAATGCGTTACAAGCGCGCTCTTGACAAATTGCGTGAGAAATTTGCGGGCATTGCTGAAACTTAGTTCGACGCAAATATCTCTTACGTGTAGGCAAGTTCTGATAGACTTGCCGCCGAGTTGTCCCCCGGTATGCGGGACTGCTTCACAATCACCAGATGGGGATTTAACGGATGAAACTGAAAAACACCTTGGGCTTTGCCATTGGTTCTTTGATTGCTGCCACTTCGTTCGGCGCTCTGGCACAAGGCCAAGGCGCAGTTGAAATCGAAGGCTTCGCCAAGAAAGAAATGTTCGACAGCGCTCGGGACTTCAAGAACAACGGCA
This sequence comes from Pseudomonas sp. G2-4, assembly GCF_030064125.1. Classification (NCBI taxonomy): domain Bacteria; kingdom Pseudomonadati; phylum Pseudomonadota; class Gammaproteobacteria; order Pseudomonadales; family Pseudomonadaceae; genus Pseudomonas; species Pseudomonas sp. G2-4. The sequence goes on from NZ_CP125957.1 coordinate 1,949,018, forward strand.
ACCTGTTCGGCGGTTCGGTTGGTTACTTCTTGACCGACGACGTAGAACTGCGTCTGGCCTACGACGAAGTGCACAACGCACGTGCCGAAGACGGTCGTAACATCAAGGGCTCCAACACCGCTCTGGATGCTCTGTACCACTTCAACAACCCGGGCGACATGCTGCGTCCGTACGTTTCGGCTGGTTTCTCCGATCAGAGCATCGGCCAGAACGGCAAAAGCGGTCGTAACGGTTCCACCTTCGCCAACGTTGGCGGCGGTGCCAAGCTGTACTTCACCGAGAACTTCTACGCCCGTGCTGGCGTTGAAGCTCAGTACAACATCGACCAGGGCGACACCGAGTGGGCTCCAAGCGTCGGTATCGGTGTGAACTTCGGTGGCGGCTCCAAGCCTGCTGCTGCTCCAGTTCCAGCTCCGGCTGAAGTCTGCTCCGACAGCGACAACGATGGCGTGTGCGACAACGTCGACAAGTGCCCTGACACCCCAGCCAACGTAACCGTTGACGCTGATGGCTGCCCAGCAGTTGCCGAAGTTGTACGTGTTGAGTTGGACGTCAAGTTCGACTTCGACAAGTCGACCGTTAAAGAAAACAGCTATGGCGACATCAAGAACCTGGCTGATTTCATGAAGCAGTACCCATCCACCAGCACCACTGTTGAAGGTCACACTGACTCCGTCGGTCCTGACGCTTACAACCAGAAACTGTCTGAGCGTCGTGCAAAAGCCGTTCAGCAGGTTCTGACCAACCAGTACGGTGTTGAATCGTCCCGCGTTCAGGCTGTTGGCTACGGCGAATCCCGCCCAGTTGCTGACAACGCCACTGAAGCTGGTCGTGCAGTTAACCGTCGCGTAGAAGCGCAGGTTGAAGCTCAAGGCAAGTAATTAGCCCGAAGCTGTAGAAAAGCCCGGCTTAGGCCGGGCTTTTCTTTGCCTGCGATTTGTGGGGCGCAGCCTGTGTTAGACAAAGCAAAACCTGTGGGAGCGAGCTTGCTCGCGATAGCGGCGGGTCTGCATCATTGATGTTGACTGATACGCCGCCATCGCGAGCAAGCTCGCTCCCACAGGTTCGGTGTGGTTTGTTATAGCGCCGAAGCCTGGGCCCAGGCGGGTTGTGATCCTGTCAGTTCGGCGGTGCCCGCCACCGCACCAATCACCAGGATTGCCGGGCTCTTGAGCTGGAACGCACTGGCATCGACCTCCATCGAGGCCAAGTCACTGCGGCAGTCACGCTGGTAGGGCAGGGAAGCGTTTTCAATCATCGCCACCGGGGTGTCCGCCGCCAGGCCACCGGCCAGCAGTTGCTCGCGGATTTCGCTCAGTTTCGCCACGCCCATGTACACCACCAGCGTCGTGCCGCTTTGGGCCAAGGCTTGCCAGTTGAGGCTGCTGCCGTCCTGGGTGTGGGCCGTCACCAGGGTCACGCCACGGGCAATCCCGCGCAGGGTCAGCGGAATATCGCACTGGGTGGCGCCTGCAAGCCCGGCGGTGATGCCATTGACCAGTTCGACCTCGACACCGTGTTCGCGCAACCACTGCGCCTCTTCACCGCCCCGGCCGAAGATGCACGGATCACCGCCTTTCAGGCGCACCACACATTTGCCCTGGCGGGCGTAGCGCAGCATCAGGCGATGGATAAAGGCTTGTGGCGTGGACCGGCATCCGCCGCGTTTACCCACGGCAATGATGCGTGCGGCGGGGCAATGCTCAAGCACGGCGCTATTGACCAGATCATCGATCAGCACCACGTCAGCTTCGCCCAAGGCGCGCACGGCTTTGAGGGTCAATAATTCTGGGTCACCGGGACCCGCTCCCACCAGCCAGACTTTTGCGTTCATAGTGTTTTTCCTCACGAGATAATGGCCACCGGTTGCGCAGTGGCAACCAGCAGGCGCTTGATTTCCGGTACACAGGAGCCGCACTGCGTGCCGCACCCCAGTTCCTTTTTCAACCCCTGCAGATCCAGGCCACGTTCAATGCCCGCGCAAACCGCTCGCTGGCTGACGTTCATGCAGTTGCACAGCGTTTTGCTGCCTTTGAGCGAACTGCCGACGTTGCCCGGCGGCGCGCTCAACGGTGCCAGCAGCCAGCGCCGCAGCTGCTCGTCGGCACGACCTTCCTGCCACAGGTTCTGCAACCAGTGCCGGGCCAGGGTTTCGCCGGCCAGGCGAATGGCGGTGATGCGACCGTTTTCGATGCGCACCCGTTTACCGATGGAGCGCCGTGGATCGTCATAGGCCAATACGGGGCCTTCAATCAGCCCCAATTGCTCGTCGATCGCCCTTAGCAGTTGCGGTTCGGGGGCGACGGCGCTGGCCGCGCGAATCAGCAACGCGGGACGTTCACGGCCGGTCAGGCTCAGGCTGGCGTAGGAAAACGCCTCACACAGCGGTCGTAGCGTCTCCAGATGCTGTTGAACATCGCCTTCGATCAAGGCGAAAAGCTGCCAGGGCAGGTTCACGGGATCCAGGCGGACGCCGCTGTGTTTGAGTTCCGGTTGTTTCGATATGGGGTCGAAGGCTGGTTGAGTCAGGGTATTGACCCCGCCCTTGAGAAACCGGTCGCCCCAGTGCATGGGTAGAAATGCTTGGCCGGGGCGCACGCTTTCGTCGCTTTCCACCGCCACGATCACGGCGCCGCGACGGCTTTTGAGGCTGACCAGGTCACCGGCTTGCAGGCGATGGCGTTGCATTTCGTCGGGATGCAGGCTGAGTACGGCTTCGTTCACATGGCCGAACAATTGCGCCGCAGTGCCGGTACGGCTCATGCCGTGCCACTGATCGCGTAGTCGACCGGTGTTCAGTGTCAGCGGGTAGCGGGCGTCACGCAGCTCCTTGGCAGCGCGATACGGGTCGGCCACGAACCGGGCGCGGCCGCTGTCGGTGGGAAAAATCCCGTCCACGTACAGACGCGCCGTTCCAACGGTCGCACCTTCCGGGAAAGGCCATTGCTGTGGGCCGAGTTGATCGATCAGTTCATGGCTGATGCCGGACAAGTCCAGGTCCCGACCCCGGGTCAACTGCTTGTATTCATCGAACAGCTGGGCCGGCGTTTCAAAGGCGAACAGGCTGGGCTGGCCCGGCCGCAGGCGTTTCTCCAGGCGTTGTGCGAAATCCACGGTAATTGCCCAGTCCGCCCGCGCTTCACCCGGTGCCCCGATTGCCTGGCGGACGTGGGAAATGCGCCGTTCGGAGTTGGTCACCGAGCCTTCCTTTTCGCCCCAACTGGCCGCTGGTAGCAGCAGGTCGGCAAACGCGGCGGTTTCGGTGGTTCGGAAAGCCTCCTGCAACACCACGAATGGGCAGGCTTGCAGCGCTTCACGTACCGCGGTCTGGTCTGGCATCGATTGGGCCGGGTTGGTGCAAGCGATCCACAAGGCCTTGATCTTGCCGCTGCGCACCTGCTCGAACAGTTCTATGGCGCTCAAGCCAGTGGTGGCGGGCAATTGCTCGACGCCCCAGTAATGGGCGACTTCGGCGCGATGCTCCGGGTTGGCTGCTTCGCGATGGCCTGGCAGCAGGTTCGACAGGCTGCCGGTTTCCCGTCCGCCCATGGCATTGGGTTGGCCGGTCAATGAGAAAGGCCCCGCACCTGGCCGGCCGATTTGGCCAGTGGCCAGGTGCAAGTTGATCAATGCGCTGTTCTTGGCGCTGCCAGCGGTGGACTGGTTCAAGCCCATGCACCACAGCGACAGGAAACTCGGCGACGTGCCGACCCATTCGGCGCACTGCTGCAGTTGTTCGACGCGGATACCGCACAGTTGGGCGACCATGCTCGGCGTGTAGTCGCGCACCAGGTTTTTCAGGTCCGCCAGGCCTTCGGTGTGGGCCTTGATGAAGTCGCGGTCGACCCAGTCTTCCCACAGCAACAGGTGCAAAATTCCATGGAACAAGGCGACATCGGTGCCGGGCAGAATCGCCAGGTGCAGGTCCGCCAGGTCACAGGTGTCGGTGCGCCGGGGGTCGATGACGATGACTTTCATCTGCGGCCGGCGGGATTTGGCTTCTTCGAGGCGACGAAACAGGACGGGGTGCGCGTAGGCCATGTTACTGCCGACGATCATCACGCAGTCGCTCAGCTCCAGGTCTTCATAGCTGCAGGGCGGGGCATCGGCACCGAGGCTGCGCTTGTAGCCCACCACGGCGGAGGACATGCACAGTCGGGAATTGCTGTCGATGTTGTTGGTGCCCACCAGCGCCCGGGCGAGTTTGTTGAAGGCGTAGTAATCCTCGGTCAGCAGTTGGCCGGAGATGTAGAACGCCACGCTGTCGGGGCCGTGCTCGGCGAGGGTCTCGGCGAAGACACTGGCGGCATGATCCAGGGCGCTGTCCCAGTCGCTACGGGCCCGCGCCAGGCCTTTGCCCAGGCGCAGTTCGGGATACAGGGCGCGTGCGGCGAGGTCGCCGGTCAAGTGCAGTGTCGAGCCTTTGCTGCACAGTTTGCCGAAGTTGGCCGGATGGGCGGGATCGCCACTGACGCCGAGAATACGCTCGTCATCATGCTCGATCAGCACGCCGCAACCGACCCCGCAATAACAGCAGGTCGAGGCAGTGGTCTGGCGGCTCATCAGCTTGCGTCCCGCAGGGCCAGCATCACCCGGCCATTCTCGACCCGCGCCGAATGATGATGGGCACAGCCCACATCCGGAGCCTGGGCCTGGCCGCTTTCCAGGTCGATCTGCCAGTTGTGCAGCGGGCAGGCTACGCGCTTGCCGTACACCAAGCCTTGTGAGAGCGGTCCGCCCTTGTGAGGGCAACGGTCATCCAGTGCGAACACCTCATCATCGCTGGTACGAAAAATCGCGATATCGCCTTTCGGGCCATTGATGATGCGCGAGCCGAGGATATTGATCTCATCCAGTGCGCAGATATCCAGCCAGTTCATGCCAGCACCTCCAGCGTCTTCACAGGAATGACCTCGAACTCTTTTTTCAGCTGGGGTTGTTCCAGGCGTTGTTTCCACGGGTCCTGTTCCAGCGACAGGGAAAACTTCAGGCGTTCGTGAAGGGCTTTGCGCCGCTCCGGGTCTTCGAGCACGGCTTTCTTGATGTGCTCCATGCCGACCCGCTGCATGTAGTGCACGGTGCGTTCAAGGTAGAAGGCTTCTTCGCGGTACAGCTGCAGGAAGGCGCCGTTGTATTCGCGCACTTCTTCGGCAGTCTTGAGTTTGACGAAGAACTCGGCGACCTCGGTCTTGATCCCGCCGTTGCCACCGATGTACATCTCCCAGCCGGAGTCGACACCGATGATGCCGACGTCCTTGATGCCGGCTTCCGAGCAGTTGCGCGGGCAACCGGAGACGGCCAGCTTGACCTTGTGGGGCGACCACATGTTGAACAGGTCGTGCTCCAGTTCGATGCCCAGTTGGGTCGAGTTTTGCGTGCCGAAGCGGCAGAACTCACTGCCCACGCAGGTTTTTACGGTGCGGATGGACTTCCCGTAGGCGTGGCCGGACGGCATGTCGAGGTCTTTCCAGACCCCCGGCAGGTCTTGCTTTTTGATCCCCAGCAAATCGATGCGCTGACCGCCAGTGACCTTGACCATGGGCACGTTGTATTTGTCGGCCACGTCGGCAATGCGCCGCAGTTCCGCAGGATTGGTCACGCCACCCCACATCCGCGGGACGACCGAGTAGGTGCCGTCTTTCTGGATGTTGGCGTGGGCGCGTTCGTTGATCAGGCGCGACTGCGGGTCGTCCTGGGCTTCGCCGGGCCAGGTGGAGATCAGGTAGTAGTTCAGCGCCGGGCGGCAGGTGGCGCAGCCGTTCGGGGTGCGCCAGTTCAGGTAGCTCATGGTCCCAGCGATGGTCAGCAGGTGTTGGTCGCGGATCGCCTGGCGGATCTGGCCGTGGTTGAGGTCGCTGCAACCGCAGATGGCTTTTTCGCTTTTCGGCTTGACGTCCGCCGCGCCGCCCACGGTGTTGATCAGGATCTGTTCCACCAGGCCGGCGCAGGAACCGCAGGAGCTGGCGGCCTTGGTGTGTTTTTTCACGTCATCGACGCTGAACAGCCCGTGCTCCTGGATCGCCTTGACGATGGTGCCCTTGCACACACCGTTGCAGCCGCAGACTTCGGCGCTGTCGGCCATGCTCATGGCTTTGTCCTGGCCCTGGTGGCCGACGTCGCCCAAGGCATTCTCGCCAAACATCAGGTGATCACGGATCTCGCTGATGCCGTGGTTCTCACGGATCTGGCGGAAATACCAGCCGCCATCCGCCGTATCGCCGTAGAGACAGGCGCCGACCAGCACGTCGTCCTTGATCACCAGCTTTTTGTAGACGCCGCCGATCGGGTCGGAAAGGGTGATGGTCTCGGTGCCTTCGCCACCCATGAAGTCGCCGGCGGAGAACAGGTCGATGCCGGTGACTTTTAGTTTGGTCGAGGTCACTGAGCCCTTGTAGGTGGCGAAGCCCAGTTGCGCGAGGTGGTTGGCGCAGACCTTGGCCTGTTCGAATAGCGGCGCGACCAAGCCATAGGCGGTGCCGCGATGGCTGGCGCATTCGCCGATGGCGTAGATGCGCGGGTCGTAGGTTTGCAGGGTGTCGTTGACCAGGATCCCGCGGTTGCACGGGATGCCGGATTTTTCGGCCAGTTCGGTGTTGGGGCGGATGCCGGCAGCCATCACCACCAGGTCGGCGGGGATGATGTCGCCGTTCTTGAACTGCACCGAACCGACCCGGCCGTTGCCTGCATCGTGCAGGGCCTGGGTCTGCTCGCTGAGACGGAATTTCAGGCCGCGGTTTTCCAGGGCAGTTTGCAGCAGCTGGCCGCTGGTCTTGTCCAGTTGCCGTTCCAGCAGCCATTCGCCCAGGTGCACCACGGTCACGTCCATGCCCCGCAGCTTCAAGCCATTGGCGGCTTCCAGGCCCAGCAGGCCACCGCCGATCACCACGGCGTGTTTGTGGGTCTTTGCGGTGTCGATCATCGCCTGGGTGTCGGCGATGTCGCGGTAGCCGATCACGCCGTCCAGGGTGTTGCCGGGAATCGGCAGGATGAACGGGGTAGAGCCGGTGGCGATCAGCAAGCGGTCGTATTCGGCTTCGCTGCCGTCTGCGGCGATGACCCGGCGCTTGACTCGGTCGATCTCCACCACCTTGCGGTTGAGCAGCAGCTTGATGTCGTTGTCCAGGTACCAGCTCAGGTCGTTGAGCACGATCTCTTCGAACGTCTGCTCTCCGGCCAGCACCGGCGAGAGCAGGATGCGGTTGTAGTTGGTGTGGGGCTCGGCGCCGAACACCGTGATGTCGTAAAGCTCATTGCTCAACTTGAGCAGTTCTTCGAGGGTTCGAACCCCGGCCATGCCGTTGCCGATCATTACCAGTTTGAGTTTTTTCATCAGGGTTCTCCGCAAGTTCAGGCCCGTTTCATCACGGTGATCGGGCTGGCTCGGCAATTTTTTCGAAAACAAAAAAAGGCGTCCCGCTAGTTGCCTAGCGAGGACGCCTTTGTCCTGGTCCCGTTCTCTCGGGAAGCACCGCCTTCATCGTTGGAGGCGTGGCTTTATGTATGGTGAGAGAGGTTATGCAGTGGTTGTGCCAAGTGGCTTGAGGGCTTGGATTTATTGGGGGACAGGCTGGGTGGGCGATGGAGAAGGGGATTTATTGCACCGAATCAAAGCGTGTTGCCCGGTAATGGAGCGCCGTTGAGGGCGCTCTTGTGGCGAGGGAGCTTGCTCCCGCTCGAGCGCGAAGCGGTCGCAAGTTCTTGGGTCTGCTTCGCAGCCCAGCGGGAGCAAGCTCCCTCGCCACGGGTCATTACGAATGGAACACCAGAAACAGCAGCACAATATTCACCACCAAAGACACCAGCGCCAAGGTCCGCCAAACCTTCAGCGGCTCCCTTTCCAATAATGGCCGGGGCCTTACGCTCAAGCTGCGCCGTTCGCCTTGCTCCAGCAGCAACAACCACTCCTCAGCCGTTTCAAAGCGTTGCTCCGGATCCGCGGCGACGGCACGTTCCAGACTTTGCCCGAGCCATTCGGCCAGGTCCGGTCGATAGCGACTGGCATTGACCGGCACGCCAAAGCGCGGGCGCTGGAACGCCTCGATTTCGCCGTAGGGATAATGCCCGGTCAGCAGGAAGTACAAAGTCACACCGACCGAGTACAGGTCCTGTTGCGCGGTTGGCGCGGTGCCGGCGAAGGCTTCCGGGGCGATGTAGCTGGGCGTGCCGGGCAACACGTTGGCCTGGTCCTCGGACAAGCCCGGGCAGTAGGCCAGGCCGAAGTCCAGCAAACGCAATTCCCCGTCATCCCCCAGGTGCAGGTTTTCTGGCTTGATGTCGCGGTGGTAGATCTGCCTTCGATGCAACAGGCCCACCGCCCGCACCAACCGTTGCGCCAAGTCCAGCCACTGGGCCAGAGGCAGTGGCCCGCCCTGGCTAAATAGTTCGGCCAGGGTCATGCCCGAATATTCGCGCATCACGTAGTACAAATGCTGACGCTGGGGAACGCCATGGACCTCGGGAAACTGCCGTCCGGCGACCCGCTTGAGAAACCATTCTTCCGACAGCAACGCCTGTCCGGCACGGCTGTCGTCCCGTAGATGTCCCGGCAAGGTTTTCAGCAACCAGGGTTGGCCCTGACCGTCGAGTACACGGTAGAGCAACGATTGCTGGCTCTGGCCGAGCAGGTTTTCGATCTGCCAGCCTTCGAACACTTGGCTGGATTTCAATGCCGGAGGAAGGGGCCATTGCTGCAACTGGATCAACGCATCGCCGATGCTTGCTTCGCCCAATGCGTCGACCCGCACCAACAAGGCGCTGGCGTTATCCTGGCTGCCGGCCAGGTGCGCGGCGTTGACCAGGGTTTGGGCGGCGAGGTCCAGGTCCGGTTGGTCCCGCAGAATGCCAGCGATGGCCGTATCGCCCAGGACCGCCCAGACGCCGTCGCTGAGCAGCACGAAGGTTTCGTCGGTGCGCAGTTCGCCGTCAAGGAAATCCAGGATCAGGTGTTGATCCAGCCCCAGGGCACGCTTGAGCACATGCTGCATGCCCTGTTGTTCCCAGACGTGGTCTTCGCTGACCCGTTGCAGGTGCTCGGCGTGCCAGCGGTAGACCCGGCAATCGCCGACGTGGGCCAGGGTGAAGCGCCGGCCCCGCAGGACCAGGGCACTGACGGTGGTGAGCAGCGGTTGCCCGCCACCGTTGGCCTGCAGCCAGCGATTCTGCGCCAGCAACAGTCGGTCCAGTGCTTGGGCCACGCCCCAGGTTTGCGGCGTGGAGTAATAGTCCAGGGCCAGGGCCTGCAAGGTCGAACGGGCGGCCAGCCCGCCATCGGCGCATTGGCTCACGCCGTCGGCGATGGCGAACAGGTAGCCCTTGCTGGCAGCCAGGGCCGGGGCCGGGGTGACCAGGCGCAGGGCGTCCTGGTTTTCCTCCCGCGGGCCGATGGCACTGGCTTCGGCGAAACTCAGTTGCAGGCTCATGGGGGCTGGTTATACCCGCGCCGCAGTGACGGCGGCCGAGCCCCAGGTGGTCCTCCAGCGACGCTTGACGCCGTACAGGCCGAACCAGGCCAGCACGCCGAGGCTGGCGAACAACCACAGCGCCAGTTGATAGCTGCCGGTGCTTTGCTTGATCGCACCCATGCCCGCGGCGAGGGCAAAGCCACCGATGCCGCCGGCCATGCCGATCAGCCCGGTCATCACGCCGATTTCGCGACGGAAGCGTTGGGGCACCAGTTGGAACACCGCGCCGTTGCCCGCACCCAAACCAAGCATGGTGCAAACGAACAGGGCCAGGGCCGCATAGGAGCTTGGCAGGTTGAAACCCACCGCCGCGATGCAGACCGCTGCGACGGTGTACATGCCCAGCAACGTGCGGATGCCGCCGAAACGATCCGCCAGGGCGCCGCCCAATGGCCGCATCAGGCTGCCACCGAAGACGCAGGCGGCGGTGTAGTAGCCGGCGGTCACCGGGCTCAGGCCATATTGGTCGTTGAAGTAGCCGGGCAGGGCGCTGGCCAGGCCGATGAAGCCGCCGAAGGTCACGCTGTAGAAGAACATGAACCACCAGCTGTCACGGTCGCCCAGGGCCTTGAGGTAGTCGGCCATGGATTTGGCTTTCGGCCGCTCGGGAGCGTTCTTGGCCAGCCAGGCGAAGAGCACCAGGGTCAGCACCAGCGGGATCAGGGCGAAGCCGAACACGTTGGTCCAGCCGAACGCCACCGCCATGACCGGTGCGATCAACGCGGCGAGCACGGTGCCCGAGTTACCGGCACCGGCAATGCCCATGGCCTTGCCTTGGTGCTGTGGCGGATACCACTGGGACGCCAGCGGAAGGGCCACGGCGAACGACGCGCCGGCCACGCCCAGGAACAGGCCCAGCAACAGGGCTTGCTCGTAGCTGTGGATGCCGAGTTTCCAGGCGCAGAACAGCGCACCGATCACAATTACCTGGCCCGCCATGCCGGCGGTTTTTGGCGAAATCCGATCGGCCAGCAGGCCCATGAACAAACGCAGCACGGCACCGGCCAGGATCGGCGTCGCCACCATCAGGCCGCGTTGCTGGGTGGTCAGGTGCAGGTCGGCGGAGATCTGTACCGCCAGTGGACCGAGCAGGTACCAGACCATGAAACTCAGGTCGAAGTAGAGGAAGGCCGCGAACAGAGTCGGGGTGTGGCCGGATTTCCAGAAGCTTGAATTCATCGCGCACCTCAGCTGTAAAAGTCTCGAGAAATGAGTCAGTGCTTTGAGCAGTGCGCCGCCTGTGGTCGCACCACCGGCCCCGAAGAGCCAAAACAAAAAAACGCCGCAACCCGGATTGCCAGAGAGGCAAGGAGGGTATGCGACGTCTTTGTCGTAGGTGGGGCAACCGCCGTTGGTTACCTGTGGGATTACTTAAGCGAGATCTGTGCCAACAGCGGGGATCGGTGTGAGGGCTATCGCGAGCAGGCTCGCTCCCACAATGGATCTTCAGGGGCCGCAGAACCTGTGGGAGCGAGCTTGCTCGCGATGACGGTGGGTCAGTCGATATTGATGTTGGACGTTAGATGGCTATCGCGAGCAGGCTCGCTCCCACAATGATCCGCAGTGGCCGCAGAGCCTGTGGGAGCCTGCTCGCGATGGAACCAGGCCAGGCGCTACAAGGCCTTCAGCCGAGCAACTCATTCATTGCGATGATCTGTTCCGCCACCTGGATCAGCTTCTGTTGGCGGCTCATGGCCTGGCGGCGCATCAGGGTGTAGGCCTGTTCTTCATTGCAGTCCTTCATCTTCATCAGCATGCCCTTGGCCAGTTCGATGCGCTTGCGCTCGGCCAGTTGCTGGTCACGGGCCAGGAGCTGGGCGCGCAGGGCCTGGTCGCTTTCGAAGCGGGCCATGGCCACGTCGAGGATCGGTTGCAGGCGTGCGGCGTGGATGCCTTCGACGATGTAGGCGCTGACGCCCGACTTGATCGCCTGGCGCATGACATCCGGGTCGTGCTCGTCGGTAAACATGACGATCGGTCGGGGCTGGTCGCGACTGACCAGCACCACTTGCTCCATGACATCGCGTCCGGGTGACTCGGTATCGATCAGGATCACGTCCGGACGCACCGTTTCGACGCGCGCCGGCAGGTCGATGGTCAATCCGGATTCATCGATGACTTCGAATCCGGCTTCAATCAGGGCGGCTTTGAGGCGACCGACTTTTTTCGCGGTGTCGTTGATCAGCAGGATACGCAGCATGGTCGAGGCTCCTGTCAGCGGCTGGCGAAAAGGGGAGCCGCATCGCTCAATGCGTGCAGTTTGAAGCTACGGGCATATTTGGCCGGGTCCGAACCGTCCCAGGTGGTGCCGTCGATCAACTGGCTGCTGCGCATGTCCTCGGGTGGTGACGCGATGTCCAGTGCTCCAGAGGCTTCACGGTACAGTTTGAGCTGCTGGACGTCCCGAGCCACGACCAGGTAATCCGGGTCTTCGCGCAACAGGCCCCAGCGGCGGAACTGGGTCATGAACCACATGCCGTCGGACAAATACGGCAGGTTTACCTCGCCATTGCCGTGGAAGCGCATGGCGTGGGGATCCTGCCAACTGTTGCCCAAGCCATCGGCGTAGATCCCCAGCAACCGGGGCTCAATGCAGTCCAGTGGTGCGTCGAGGTATTCAGGTGCGCTCAACAGTTGCGCGGTGCTGCGACGGTTTTCGCTGCTTTGTTCGATGAAGCGGCTGGCTTCGAGGATCGCCATCACCAGGGCCCGGGCGGTATTGGGGTACTGCTCGACGAATGCGCGGGTGCAGCCCAGGACTTTTTCCGGGTGATCGGGCCAGATGGTCTGGGTGGTCGCCAGGGTGAACCCCAGGTTCTGCTTCACTGCGCTGGCGCACCAAGGCTCGCCGACGCAAAAGCCGTCGATACGCCCGGCTTGCAGGTGCGCGATCATTTGTGGCGGTGGCACCACCACGCTGTCGACATCCGACAACGGATGGATGCCCTGGGCGGCGAGCCAGTAATAGAGCCACATGGCGTGGGTGCCGGTGGGGAAGGTCTGGGCGAAGGTCAGTTTCGGGCGAGTTTGGTGCACATGCTGTTCCAGTGCCTCAGGACTGGTCACGCCTTGGGCCTGCAAACCATGGGACAGGTTGATGCTCTGGCCATTCTGGTTCAGGCCCATCAGCACGGCCATGTCGGTCGGTGCGACACCGCCGATGCCCAAGTGCACGGCGTAGATCAAGCCGTACAGGCTGTGGGCGGCATCGATTTCACCGCTGACCAGCTTGTCCCGCAGGTTGGCCCAGGACGTCTGGCGCTTGAGGTTCAGGGTCAGGCCGTAGGGTTGGGCGAAGCCCTGGGTGGCGGCCACCACGACTGGGGCGCAGTCACTCAAGGCCATGAAGCCCAGGTTGATCGCGCTCTTTTCCGGGGCATCGCTGCCATTGACCCAAGCCAGGGGGTTGGCTGGAACTTCATTCATCGCGCATCACCTTCCACGTAAAAAAAGCGCCGTACCCAGCGCTGCCAGGGCAGGGCCGGATGACGACGCCGTTGTCCTTTAAATCAGTGTGGCACTCATCCGCCATTGGCATGGGCACCGATGAACGAAAAGGGTGCAAGGCATATGCCAGCGTGCTCCATCAGCTTCCCATCAAGATTCCCATCGCGGTGTCTTTCATCCTGTCGACCTTCCAACGCCACGTAGCAAAGGGGAACGGTGTGCAGGACCAATCATTTCGCTCCACGGCATTTCCTGAGCTGCGCGAGCGCGTGCTGCACCTGCGTGTTGGTCAAAGTCCAGTGCATCTGGAGGCCGCACGGTCGGGTCTCAGCTATTGCCTGCCGGCCGGTTGGGAAGGGCTGGTGGTACTGAGCGATTCACTGCGCTTCAGCGGTGGCGAGCGACACGTATTGCCGGTGTGTGAAGCGTCGCTGGTGAAGTTGCAAGCGTTTCTCGATATGAGCGATGCCTTCGCCGAGCAACAGGTCGACGTTGCACCGTGGGCGCTGTTGCCGGTGGCGGAGCAAGTCGTTCGATCCCAGGAACGGCTTGAGCGCTGGTACATCGGCCAGGCGATGAGCGGTGCCGGGATCTATCACGCTGTCGCCAACCTGCTGCGTCACCAGGAGAGTTACGGGCTCGTGCGGTTTCTGCTGGAACAAGGCACCCACAGCGAAAAACTCAACACGCTGGCCCAGCGCTACGGCGTGTCGGTTTCGCATTTTCGGCGGCTGTGCCAACAGGCCCTGGGTAGCGCGGCCAAACCGGTGCTGCGCGGCTGGCGCACGGCCCAGGCGCTGTTGAACATGAGCCTTCAGGACGGCTCGCTGACCGACGTGGCGCTGGAGTTCGGCTTTGCCTCTTCTTCGCATTTCTCCAAGGAAGTCCGCGAGCTGGTGGGCTTCGCGCCCAGCAGCCTGGCTGATATCACCTACCTGCCAGGCAAGTGAGCCGATGAGCCGCCGACTGTTATCCCTATCCCTGTTATCCGTCTGCTTAAGCAGCGTGTTGCTGCTCTGGCCCCTTGTCACGCGAGCCGATGTCTATACCTTCGAGGCCCGTGAACAGAGTGCCCGGACTTTTTTCAGTGAGTTGTCCGGATCACTGGGCAAACCCGTCATCGTCAGCAAGGCCGCAGCGGCCAAACGAATCGGCGGTACCTTCGATCTGCGCACGCCGCAACGGACTTTCGAGCGTGTCAGCGCGCAGATGGGCTTGATCTGGTACAGCGATGGCCAGGCGATTTACCTGTACGACGCCTCGGAAATCAAAAGCTCGATGATGTCGTTGCAGACCCTGACCGTGGCCAAGCTCCAGGCCTTCCTTGGGCGCTCGGGGCTGCACGATGCCCGCTATCCGCTACGTCACGACGGCCTGCGGACTTTCCATGTGTCGGGCCCGCCGATCTATGTCGATCTGGTGGTGCAAGCCGCCGGGTTGATGGACAACCAGCGCTCGGAGCTGCTGTTGGGCAAGCAGCAGATCGGTGTGATCCAGGTGCGAAACACCTTTGTCAGCGACCGCCACTATGAGCTGCGCGATGACAAAGTGACCATTCCAGGGCTGGCCACCGTGATCGAGGCCCTGTTACGTGGCGAAAAGCATGAGGTCGAGCCGTCGGTGGCGCAAGGCTCCGAGTCGCGAGTGCGAGGCGCGATGCCGCTGTTTCCGTTGGAGGGCCTGGCGGATACGCCCTCGAACCAAGACCCGACGGCACCGCGAATCATTGCGCGGGAGGTGGCCGCCGGCAACATTCGGGTGGTGGCCTACCCGGACACCAACAGCCTGTTGGTCAAGGGGCTGCCGGAGCAGGTGCGTTTCATCGAGAATCTGGTGAACGCCTTGGACACGCCGAAACGACACGTCGAGTTGTCGTTGTGGATCATCGATCTGCACAAGGATGAACTCAACCAGCTGGGCATCAACTGGCAAGGGGCGGTGAAGTCGGGGCCCACCTTCAGTGCATCCCTCAATGCCGGCTCGGCGACCACCCTCGATGGGGCCTCGTTCGTCACCCAGGTCATGGCCCTGGAGCGGACCCAGCGGGCCAATGTCGTCTCGCGCCCGGTGATCCTGACCCAAGAGAACGTGCCGGCGATCTTCGACAACAACCGCACCTTCTATGCCCCCTTGGTTGGGGAGCGCAGCGTCGATTTGCAGCACGTGACCTACGGCACCCTCGTGAACGTACTGCCGCGTTTCGCCCACGCGGACGAGATCGAGATGTCGCTCAATATCGAGGACGGCAACGAAGTCGAGAATCCGGGCCAGGGCGAGCGCCAGGGCGCGTTGCCGACGGTCGGTCGCACGCGCATCAGTACCGTGGCCCGAGTGCCCCAAGGCAAGAGTCTGTTGGTGGGCGGCTTCACCCGCGATGACCACGGCGAGCAGATCGGACGCGTCCCAGTGCTGGGTTCGATTCCATGGATCGGCCGGTTGTTCAGCTATCGCCAGGGTCGCACGGCCAACACGGTGCGCGTGTTCCTGATCCAGCCCAAGGAGATTCTCGAGGCCTTTGAACCGACCACGAGCGAGCCGGGCGGACAGTTGTTGCCCCCCCGGCAGCACGAGCGGGTGCGTCGAATGTACTTCCGGATGTCGGAGAAATGATGTTGCCCCCGGTCTCCATCGGTGGCCGGGCCGCCCAGGCGCGGCTGAATGCCGAGAAAGCCGCCGAACACCCGCAACCCCCCGTCGATGCCGAAGCGCCGGAGGACAGCGCAACGGTGGTGGTGGCGCAGCGCCTCGTGCAGATCAGCGACGAGCTCTCGGCGGCACTGACCCAGTTCCGTGGTCGACGGTTGTTCGAGCTCAAGTCCGATGCCATGACCGACACCTTCGAACGTGTGCTGGAAGACGATACCGTGCCCAAGGCACGGCAGGTGCTGAGCCTGGCGCGGTTGGCGGACAAGCCCGTCGCCTGGTTGCTGCAAATGGCGCGGAGCCTGTTCCCCGATGACAGCGACCTGGCGCTGGTGCTGCGAGCGTTATTGCGCCGCAGGAATCTGGAAACGCTCACCCGGCAGCGGCTCGAAACGCTCTTGCAGACGGTGGTTGCCCAAGGCGCCCCCAAGCGCATGAACGCCGGGATCAACGCGGCGCTCAAGGCTCGGATGTTCGGCAAGAGCCTGGCGGTGCGGGCCGGCCTGTTGCGCGAGACTTACCGGGATTTCCTCGAGTCCGAAGAAGGCCCGCTCAGTTGTTACCAGGACTGGATCGCCCTGTATGGCGCGGCGCAACGCAGCGGGGTGCTGGCCTTCATCGAAGCGGCGTTGCTCATCGACATCAGCGCCCAGGACCCCAGCTGTTCGCGCGCCGAGTTCGGCCAACTGCTTTGCAAAGTGACCGACCTCAAGCGCCTGCGCTCGGCCGACGCGCTGTTTATCGGCGCACTGCTCGGCGATGCCGTCATCTGCCGGCACAACCCTGATGAGTCCGACTGGCTGGTGTTCCTCTTCGGCGTGTTGACCTACCCCGATGACCTCGACCAGTTATTGCTCGGTGCGTTGGGCGAGCAGGTGCTGCTCAGTGCCCACCGGGAACGTTCGATGCTGTTGCAGACCCTGCGTCGGCTCAGCCTGCGATTGCCCTTGCCCCTGTTTGCCGATGAGGAGGCGCCACAGCGCCTGGCGATACAGTTCACGCGTTTGGCTGACGTCGCCTATGCCCACGAATGCATCGATCAGCGACGCTCGGGCGGTTGCCCATGACCTTGCTCAATGTATTTTTGCGCAACGTCGGCGCTCGCCCGGAGCTGCTGATCCTGACCTTGATGGTGATGATCATCGCCATGCTGATCATCCCCTTGCCCACGGTGCTGGTGGATTTTCTCATTGGCTTGAACATCGTCATCTCGCTGTTGGTGTTCATGGGCTCGTTCTACATCGAACGCATCCTCAGCTATTCGACGTTCCCGGCGTTGCTGCTGTTGACGACGTTGTTTCGCCTGGCGCTGTCGATCAGCACCAGCCGGCTGATTCTCAGCCAGGCCGATGCCGGCGAGATCATCGCTTCGTTTGGTGACTTTGTGATTGGCGAAAGCCTGGTGGTGGGCTTCGTGATTTTTTCCATCGTCACCATCGTCCAGTTCATCGTGATCACCAAAGGCTCGGAACGGGTCGCCGAAGTCGCGGCACGTTTCTCCCTTGATGGTATGCCGGGCAAGCAGATGAGCATCGACGGTGACCTCAAGGCCGGCGCAATCGATGCGGCCCAGGCCCGGGAAAAACGCAGCGTGCTGGAGCGTGAAAGCCAGTTGTACGGTTCTTTCGACGGGGCGATGAAATTCATCAAGGGCGATGCGATCGCCGGCATCATCATCATCTTCGTCAACTTCATCGGCGGCATGGCCATCGGCGTCGGGCAACTGGGCATGGACCTGTCCACGGCCCTGTCGACCTACACCCTGTTGACCATCGGCGATGGCCTGGTCGCCCAGATACCCGCGCTGCTGATCGCCATCGGCGCTGGCTTCATCGTCACCCGCGTCAACGGCGACGACGCCAACCTGGGGCGCAATATGCTCGCCCAGATGCTGGGCAACCCATTCGTGCTCGGTGTCACCGCGTTGCTGGCGGTGGGTGTGGGCCTGCTGCCGGGTTTTCCGCTGCTGACTTTCCTGTCGATTGCCAGCGTGCTGGGGCTGGTTGTGTTTGTGCGCCACCGGCGATCTTTGCGTCAGGCTGGCCCGGGCGAAAGCCGCGCCGAACCCACCGAGCAAGGCGCACTGCCGAGCGAATCGGGATTGCTTGATGACGTCGACAACGTTGCGACAGAAACCATTGCCCTGATGCTGTTGGTACCCAAGACGCAACTCGAAGCGCTGGAAAAAAATCGTTGGGCAGCGCGCTTTCGCAGCCAGTTTTTCGTCGATTACGGGTTACGCATTCCCGAACCACAGCTGCGAGCCAGCGAGGCGCTGCCGGCGCATCAAGTGGCGGTGCTGATCAACGAAGTGCGCGCCGAGCAGTTCGACATTCATTTCGACCACTGGCGTCTGCTGGACTATTCGCCCGAGCTGGAACCGTTGGGTTTTGCCTTGGTGCGCGGCACCGACAGCAATCGCCTGGGCGGCGTCTGGGTCACTGCCGCCGACCGCGAGCGGGTGCAGCAGTTGGGCTATCACCTGCGGCCCGCCGATGAAGAATGCTATCGCTGCCTGGTCACGCTGCTGGCGCGCAACATCCAGGAGTTTTTCGGCGTGCAGGAAACCAAGCAGTTGCTCGACGAAATGGAAACCCGCTACCCCGACCTGCTCAAGGAAGTCTATCGCCACGTGACGGTGCAGAAGATCGCCGAAGTGCTGCAGCGCCTGATTGGCGAGCGCATCTCCGTGCGTAACATGAAGCTGATCCTCGAATCCCTCGCCCATTGGGCCTCCCGGGAAAAGGACGTGCTGGCGTTGGTCGAGCACGTGCGCGGCGCCATGGCCCGCTACATCAGCAACAAGTTTGCCCAGGGCAACGACCTGCGCGTGCTGCTGTTGTCACCGGAGTTCGAAGACGTGGTGCGCCGAGGCATCCGGCAAACCTCCGGCGGCAGTTTCCTCAACCTGGAACCGGCCGAATCGGAAGAACTGATGGACCGCCTCAGTGTCGGCCTGGACGGCGTGCACATCGCCCACAAGGACATGGTGTTGCTGTGTTCGGTGGATGTGCGGCGCTACATCAAGAAACTGATCGAGGGACGCTTCCGGGAGCTGGACGTCATGTCGTTCGGCGAAATCTCCGAGAGCGTGTCCGTCAATGTCATCAAAACGCTGTGAGGAACCCCTGCCGATGGCTGTTGGAGATCCTGTGTCGATGAAATTCCGGCTGGAAAGGCAGGCCGCTCACCCCTTGCGTTTGAGCGGCCCATTGATCGAAGCCGCGCTGAGCGACGTGGTGGTCGGCGAAGTCTGTGAAGTGCGTCGGCACTGGCGCTCGCCCGAGGTGGTTGCTCGGGCGCAGGTGATCGGCTTCAAGCCCGGTGCTGTGTTGCTCAGCCTGCTGGGCGATGGCAAAGGCTTGTCCCGGGAGTCGATGATCGTGCCCACTGGCTCGACCTTGCAACTGACCTGCAGTGACGCCTTGCTCGGCAGTGTGGTCGATCCCCAGGGCACGATCGTCGAGCGCCTGGCGCCATCGACTGCGGTGGCGCAACGGGATTGTCCAGTGGATGCCGACCCGCCGTCCTACCAGCAGCGGCGCCCGGTGGCGGAACCGTTGCGCACCGGCATTCGTGTCATCGATGGCTTGCTGACCTGCGGCGTCGGCCAGCGCATCGGCATTTTCGCCGCCGCCGGATCCGGCAAGACCACCTTGATCAACATGCTGATCGAGCACACCGATGCGGAGGTCTTCGTGATCGGCCTGATTGGCGAGCGTGGGCGGGAAGTGACCGAGTTCATCGAGCATCTGCGCCAGTCGCCCAAGTGCGCCCGGTGCGTGGTGGTGTATGCCACTTCGGATTTTTCCTCGGTGGATCGCTGCAACTCGGCGCTGCAAGCCACCACCATCGCCGAGTACTTTCGCGACCAGGGGCGGCGCGTGGTGTTGTTGCTGGATTCGTTGACGCGCTACGCCCGTGCCCGTCGTGACCTGGCGTTGGCGGCCGGTGAAACTCCGGCGCGGCGCGGCTATCCGGCCTCGGTGTTCGATGCGTTGCCGCGCTTGCTGGAACGACCTGGGGTGACCGCGACCGGCAGCATCACCGCCTGGTACACGGTGCTGTTGGAAAGCGACGACGAGCCGGATCCGATCGCCGAGGAGATTCGTTCCATCCTCGATGGCCACGTCTACCTCAGCCGTGCCCTGGCGGCCAAGGGGCACTACCCGGCCATCGATGTCTTGCGCAGCGTCAGTCGGGTGGCGACGCAAGTCACCACGCCGCAGGTGCAGCAACTGGCCGCGTCGACCCGGGAAACCCTGGCCCGTCTTGAACAGTTGCAGGTCTTTCTCGACATGGGCGAGTACAGCCCGGGCGCGGACGCGGCCAACGACCACGCGATGCAACGTCGCGAAGCCCTCGACCGATGGCTGCGCCAGCCGACAGGCGAGTGTTGCGAGCCGGACGAAACCTTGCGGAGCCTGCATGAAATCCTTGCCTGACCAGCGACGCTTATTGGCCTTCAGCGAGTTCCGGCGGCAACGCGGCGAGCAGGCGCTGCGCCGCGTCCAGCGCCAATTGCAGCCGTTGCAGACAGAGCGCGACGGCTTCGAGGCGCAGGAAGCCGCGCTGCAAGGCCTGCTGGACAGCCATCGCGCCAATGACTGCGTGCTGGATCACGGGCAGCTGTTGGCGTTGTTGCGTACCCAGGCGGTGATCCGTCGGCGGATCGATCTGCTGCGTGTCGAGCGTGGGCGAGTGGATCAGCAGTGCCGGCAGGTCGAACAGCAGTTGCAGGAGCATCGCGAACAACTGCGTGGGCTGCTGCGCCAACACGACAAGTACGAGCGTTCCTTCCGGCAGCTGTTGCTAGAGCAACGGCTCGAGGCGGTCCGCCGGGAAGAACGGGAGTTGGAAGACATGATCCGGGTGCGTCGATGAAAGAGGTTTCTAGGGTTCCCTCTTTGCCGGTCCTGGTCCTGGACCCCGTCGACGAAGGCCCGCTGGATGAGCTGCTGGACCCGCTCGTCGCAGTGCAAGAGGATGAGCTGCCGCAAGGCGTGCTGGACCTGATGGCTTTGTTGGTTCGGCCTCATCGCGAGCCGATGGACAACGGCCGTGCGCTGGCCTGGCGCTCGATGAGCGTTGTTCAGGGAGGTGCGGAGGTTGAACACGATGGGGAGCGGTCGGGAGCCCAGGGAGCGGTGGAGGTTGAAGCCGTTCGCGCGCCACCCCGTGCCCGGGTCGCAATGACTTTTCCACACGCCGGCCCATTGCCCAGCCAGATGGCACGACATCCGTTGTCTCAACGCTTGGGGCCAGCGGGGGATCAATCAACGCTGCCGACCTATTCGGCATCGATTGAGCCGCCACGGCGTGAGCCGTTCCCCAGTGAGCAGTCGTCGGCATTGGGCAATGAACCGCTGCCCCAGGCGCCGTTGAGTCTCCAGGACACGAGCCATCCGCCGTCGGTTGTCACTGCATCCATCCTTTCATCGACGTTGCCACCCGCGCTCGATGTCATGGTTGAGACGTTGCCGGGTCCGAATCGAGGGTTCCTGCAAGTCCCCTTCAACCGAGGGGCGGCCAGCGGACAAGTGACGATCAGCCGAGTGTCCGAGGAGCCCACTCGACACCTGACGATCAGCCCCAGCAATGCCCTGGTGTTCGAGCAGCTCAAGGAACCTTTCGCGCTGGCCCGGGAGCCTGCCTGGCGGCTGGCCGACAGTGGTGGCGAGCAGCCGCGCCAGGGTTCGCAGCAGGGGCCGGACGAGGATGCGGACGAACAGGCTGAGCACCCGGCATGAGCGCATTGCAGCTACGTCGGGTCGACCCTTGGGGGCATGCCCACGCCCAGGCGGTTCAACGCTGGCGGCGCGCCGGTTGGGAGGCGGGTCTGGCCAAGGTGCCCGAGCGTGCCGACTATTTGAGCTTCTGCGCACAGGGTGATGGTGCTCCCTGGCGCGCGCTGATCCTGGCCCGTGACTGGTTGCATCACTCGCTCCCGGCCTTGCAATCGCTGCTGATGCAGCCGTGCCCGTTGCCCCGCATCGTCGAGCTGTTCCGGGCGGTGCCACGGCCTTTGTCACTGGAGGTGGACGAGTTGCGTTACAGCCATCTGTCGGACATCGAATCCATGGCCCCGGTGTGCCTGCCGACGGGCGAAGTGCCGTGGCTCGACACGCCCCGGGGACGCCTGTGGTTGACCCAACTGCCGCCCAGGACTGCCCTGCGCGGCCCCATGGCAAACGACTCATGGCTGAAGACGTTGCCATTGCGCCTGGAGCTGATCCTCGGCGTCAGTCACCTGAGCCTTGCCAGTCGAATACGGCTGGGGGAGGGCGACGTGCTGCGCATTACCAAGGCCATGCAACGCTGCGTTGTGGCGGACCAATGCCTCGGCGTTTTCACCTTTACCGAAGAGGGTTTACACATGCAACCGACCGTGACCGAGGCCAGTCCAGAGAGCCCGCCAGAACCTGCCGTGGAGATCGATCTGGGGGCGCTCCCGGTGCGCCTGGAGTTCCTGCTCGCCACCCATGACCTCGACCTGGCCGCGCTGTCGCGGATCATCGCCGGACAACTGATCCCGCTGACAGACGACGCCGCCCGGCACATCGAAGTGCGCGCCAACGGCAAGCCCGTGGCCCTGGGCGAACTGGTGCAGTTGGACGGACAACTGGGTGTCGAATTGCTGAAGGTCTATCGGGACGGCGACGATGAATGACGTCTCGCTGATCGCGCTGCTGGCGTTCGCTTCGCTGCTGCCGTTCCTGATGGCGGCGGGTACCTGCTACCTCAAGTTCTCCATCGTCTTCGTCATCGTGCGCAACGCCTTGGGCCTGCAACAAGTACCGTCGAACATGGCGCTCAACGCGATTGCCCTGATGCTCGCGGTGTTCGTCATGACGCCGGTCATGAAGCAGGGTCATGACTACTACAAGACCGAGGCGGTGGCCTTTACCGATATCGAATCGGTGGTGAATTTCGCCGAGAACGGCCTGGGCAGCTACAAGGATTACCTGCGCAAATACACCGACCCGGAGTTGGCGTTGTTCTTCGAGCGGGCCCAGGCGGTCCAGGATGAAACCGACGCCGATTGGCCGGCCGATGAAGCGCTGGCGCCTTCGCTGTTTTCGCTGCTGCCGGCCTACGCCTTGAGTGAAATCAAAAGCGCCTTCAAGATCGGTTTCTACCTGTACTTGCCCTTCGTCATTGTCGACCTGGTGATCTCCAGCATCTTGCTGGCGCTGGGCATGATGATGATGAGTCCGGTGATCATTTCCGTGCCGATCAAGCTGGTGCTGTTTGTCGCCCTGGATGGCTGGGCGCTGCTGTCCACCGGGCTGGTCAAGCAATACCTGACCTTGCTGGCGTAGGCGCACCCATGAACGATCTGGTCTACGCCGGCAACAAGACTCTGTACCTGATCTTGCTGATGGTGGCCTGGCCAATCATCGTCGCCACGGTGGTCGGCCTGGTGGTCGGCTTGATCCAGACCGTGACCCAGTTGCAAGAACAGACCCTGCCGTTTGGTTTCAAGCTGATGGCGGTCGCCGCGTGCCTGTTTTTGCTCTCGGGTTGGTACGGCGAAACCCTGCTGGATTTTAGCCGCGAAGTCATCCGCCTGGCGCTGAGTTAGGTCGATGGCGGTGACGCTGTTCTTCGAGTTGTACGCCGGGTTCGCTGCCGCGCTGTTGGGCGTGGCGCGCCTGGCGCCGATTTTCTTCATGTTGCCGTTTCTCAACAGCGGCGTGCTGACCGGCGTGGCGCGCCAAGCGGTGATTGTCCTGGTGGCGCTGGGGTTCTGGGCCTACGTCGGCGTGCCAACGCCCGCCCTCGACAGCCTGGCGTTCCTCGGTTTGATGCTGCGGGAGGCGAGTATCGGCGTGCTGCTGGGGGTGCTGCTGTGCTGGCCGTTCTGGCTGTTGCATGCCATGGGCAACCTGATCGACAACCAACGCGGGGCCATGCTCAGCAGTACGGTGGATCCGGCGAACGGCGTCGACACGTCGGAGTTGGCGAATTTTCTCCAGTTGTTTGCGGCGGCGGTGTACCTCGAAGGTGGCGGCATGCTGTTGATGCTGGAAACCGTCGCGCAGAGCTATCGCATTTGTGCGCCGGCTAACGGCTGCGAGATGCACCTGTCGACTATCTATGAATTACTCGATGCGCTGGTGAGCAAGACATTGGTGATCAGCGCGCCAGTGGTGGCGACCTTGTTGGTCAGCGAGGCGCTGCTCGGTTTGCTCTCGCGGTATGCGCCACAGATGAATGCTTTCTCTGTGTCACTGACGGTCAAGAGTCTGGTGGCGTTGGTGGTGCTGATGCTGTATTTCGGCGCGCACCTGCCGGACGAAGTCCTGCGCATGGGCGGGATGTCCGATGGGCTGGCGCAGTATCTGGGTGGCGACGGGGAGGACGGCCATGTCATCCAGCGCCTCGAAGACTGAAAAGCCTACCGCCAAGCGCCTCCGGGATGCCGCCCGCAAAGGCCAGACGTTCAAGGCCAAGGACCTGGTCATCACCTGCCTGACCCTGTGCGGCATCAGCTACATGGTGTTCAACAGCTCGCTGGGGGAGATCATGGAGGTCTACCGGCGGATCATCGCCAGCGATTTTGATGCGGATCTACAAAGCTATTCAGCGACGCTGGTGCTGATCGGTCTCAAAGCATTGCTGCCGTTGTTGCTGGTGTGCGTGCTGACCAGTGCGTTGCCGGCATTGCTGCAAAGCGGCTTCGCACTGGCCAGCGAAGCGTTGAAGCTGAATCTCGGCGCGTTGAACCCGATCAATGGTTTCAAGAAGTTGTTCAGCCTGCGCACGGTCAAGGACACCTTCAAGGCGCTGTTGTACCTGGGCAGTTTTGCCATGGCGCTGTGGATCGTCTGGGTCACGCAGCGGCAATTGCTGTTTGCCCAACTCTTCGCCCAGGCACCCGATCTGTTCGCGATCTGGGGGCACTTGCTGCTGGTACTGGTGCTGGCGTTCCTGGCCTCCATCCTGCTGATCGTCGTGCTCGATGCCCTCAGCGAATACTGGTTGTTCATGAAAGACCAGATGATGGACAAGGACGCGGTCAAGCGTGAACACAAGGAGCAGGACGGCAACCCGCAGATCAAGGGCCGCCGCCGAGACTTGCACATGGAGCTGTTGTCGGAGCAGGTCAAATCCGACGTGCGCAGCTCGCGCATGATCGTCGCCAACCCGACGCACATTGCCATTGGTGTGTATTTCCGCCCGGAAATCACGCTGCTGCCGTTCATCTCCCTGATGGAAACCAACCAACGCGCCCTGGCCGTGCGGGCGTATGCCAAGGAGGTCGGCGTGCCGGTGATCAACGACAAAGCATTGGCCCGACGGATCTTCAAGACCCACCAGCGCTACAGCTTCCTCCAGGTGCAGGAAGTCGAGGAAGTGCTGCGCCTGCTGATCTGGCTGGAACAGGTCGAACAGGCGTGAGGCCAACTCACCCTCGACGGCGCCGTACACCCCGTGGCGAGGGAGCTTGCTCCCGCTGGGTCGCGCAGCGGCCCCAAAACCCGACGACGCGGTGTATCAGGTTGATTGGAGTGGTCTTCGGGGGGCTGCTGCGCAGCCCAGCGGGAGCAAGCTCCCTCGCCACAAAGGCATCCAAGGCCGAGGGGATGAGCGCAATTTGGCAGCGTGCCCGACGGCGTTTTGGCTCAATGCCCCCGTCAGCGACGCTGACGTTTTTTCAGGAGTGTGGCCGATGAGTCGCGACAACAAACAAGACGAGCAGGTGGCCCTGGAGGTCGTGGACGCGGTACTCGGTGGCGCGGCGTTGAAAGACGTGCAAGGCCTCAGTGACGAGCACATGGACGGTCTTTATGCCTTCGCTTTCCAGTTCTACGAACAAGGACGGCTGGACGATGCCGAGAAGTTCTTCCACTTCCTGTGCATCTACGACTTCTACAACAGCCATTACTGGATGGGACTGGCGGCGGTGCACCAGCTCAAGCAAAACCACCAGAAGGCAATCGACCTGTATGCCATCGCGTTTGCCCAAGGCAAGAACGACTACCGGCCAATGCTGTACACCGGCCAGTGTCATCTGGCCCTGGGCAAGGTCGGCAAGGCCAGGTTGTGTTTCGAATACGTCATCGAGCAAGCCACGCAAGACGATCTGCGCGAGCAGGCCAAGGTGTATCTCGACACCCTGGCCCACATGGAACTGCACTGTTCGGAGGACTGAACATGACTGACATTGGAAGCACCCGTAGCGCTCCCTTCCCGGGGGCAATGAGCCGCACCGAAGCCTTTGAAAAATACGGCGCGGCTGCCAGCAAGGCCGCCAGGACCAAGGATTATCAGGAGGCCGGTCGCAAAGCCCTGGCGGACCTCATGTCAGTGCAATACGACGGTCACGCTGGCCCGACCACCGCCAGCACTGGCCGGCCCGTGCTGCACGCGCCGCCGCCGCGGGCCGATGGCAACAAACAGGAAACCAACGGTGACCTGTTCACCCTGTTGATGGCGATGATTGCCGAGCTGATCGGTGAGGTCGACGTCAACAAGCTGAAGAACCGCCTGGCGATGTTGCAGAGCATGGCCGGTGCCCGGCAGCAGGGGCTTGAAAACCTTTCGGCCGAATACGCCGCCGCCGTCCAGGCCATGGCGGACGCCGAGGGGGATGTCGGTAGCAGCCAGGAGCACCTCGATCAGTTGCACGAACGGCTCCTGCATTTCCAAGGGCTACTGGCAGACAGCGAGGCGCGCCTGGCGCAGCTGGACCCTGAATCACCCGAATACGCCGAGGAGCTGACCCATCGCGACCAGCTCAAGGGCGAACTGGCGAGCCACACCCAAACGTTCAACGCAGCGACCGCTGCGCACCTGAAGCTGATCGAGATCGCCAATACCTTTGCCAAAACCCTGAGCGGGGTGGTCATGAAAGTGGTGGGGGCCGGCGCCGGCCCCGACCACAAGGAAACCGACGAAAAAGCCCTCAGCAGCAGTGCACTGGCCTTGCTCAACCGCTTGAAGATCATCGAACTGCTCGGCGAGGCGGCGCAGAACAAGGAGGAGCTAAGCCAGGAGCTGTTCCAGGAGCTGCAGGCCAAGCTTCAGGAGCTCATGAAGCGTGAGTCGGATAAATACCTGGAGGAAGTGCGCAAGGCCGAGGCTCTGCAGAAAACCATGGGATGCATCGGCAAGATCGTCGGGGCGATATTGTCCGTTGCCGCCATCGTTGCCGGGGTCATGACCGGCAGCCTGCCGCTGATCGTGGTAGGGGTGGTTGGCCTGGGGGTCATGTTGGCCGATGTGATAGTCGAGGAAAAAACCGGCAAGTCGTTCATGGCCGAGGCCATGAAACCGCTGACCGTCGTCATGCAGGAAGCCATCCAGCGGTTCACCGAGATCTACACCCAAATGCTGATCGACCTGGGTGTCGATGAGGACACGGCGAAGGAGATCGGGAAAATCGCCGGCATGATCCAGGGCGTCGTTTCGACGCTGGCAGCCGTGGCCCTGGTGGCCATCGTTGGAGTGCAGGTGGTCGGGCCAATGGTCAGCGCCGTCGCCTCGAAACTTGGATCGGTGGTCGCCCAGGCAGCACCCGCCGCAATGCAAGCCATGAAGCAGATGGCAACCTCAGTGGGCAACTCGCTGACCCAGATGCTCACGCAGTTGCGCAGCCTGGTGACCAACGGCGCCGATGCGGTATCGCTGGCCCGCTACGCCGCCAACCTGGAGATCGCCCAGGCCGTCACCGAGTTCGGCCATGTCGCGGCGCAGGGCGTGATGCAAATCGAAGCCGGTCGGCATCAGGCCCAGGCGGCCGTGCATTTGGCCGATGTGCGAGTGCGCATGGCAATCAGCGAGGAAATCAGCAAATACCTGACCCAGGTGGTCGACGATTACGGCCAGGCGATGCGGGAGCGAACCCATCAGATCGAACAGGTGTTTGCCGATCTGCAGCGCAGTCACAACGTCAGCCTGAACATGGTTCGGAACGTTTGAAATCACGGATAACAGGTACCTACGATGAACGCTATTGACACTACGAACAGGCATTACCTCGTCCCTGATGCAGGGGGGAGCGTTGTCCAAGAGCAGTCTTCAAAAGATCGCAAAGATAAGTCTCTCTCGGCTTCGCCGATGTTCGACAAGATCACCGCAAGACAAGTCCTCCAGACCCCCAGCATCACGGCACCATCAGCTGCGGAACTGGAGAGTGCGATCAACGCCTACCAGCCCTCCGAGTCGGACTGGCAGGACTTCACGGCCGCCGCGACGATGCTCAGCGATGAAGTACGCAACGACCTGATCTTCGACCCAGGCGCCTGGGAGAAACACGCGAACGTACTGGTGGCGGCAATCATCGCGCTGAACATCGCGCGGGTCGCCAACGCTCAACTGCGTGGACATTTCAGCGTCATGGCCTCCGAGGCGGCCAAGGCCCAAGGCGCGGCCATTATCGAGTCAGGCGAGGCGGCACTGTACAGCGCTATCACCGGGGCAATCGTCTCCGGCGCGATCTCTGGGTTCGCCTTGCTCAAGACCTTCCAGGGTCAAACGTTGAAGCATGCTGATATCGACCTGCACAAACGCAACGCCATGGATGCTCGCAATATCGAACGCGACCTCAAGCTTGAACGCAGTCGCAGCGAGTGGAATCCGCAGAGCACCTACAAGATCAAGACCCTTGATGAATTCGGTCGCGCGAAGACGGTCGATTTCAAACCCAGCGGTTCACCCCGGCCAGCCGAGGACCAGGCCTGGTTCGACAAGGAAATCCTCAAGGCACAGGAGGTCGGTCGCAACGCCAAGTGGCTGAGCGAGACAGACCCCCAGAACCGGTTGAACCTGCACAAGCCCAACGCCCTGAACGCCAGGAACATCGAGAGCGACCTCAAGCTTGAGCGCGACCGCACGGACTGGAATTCGGACACCACCTACAAGATCAGGACATTCGACGCGTTCGGCCGTCCGACGCTGGTCGATTTCAAGCCCAAGGGTTCGCCCCTGTCGCCCAAGGACCAGGCCTGGTTCGAAAAACAAATATTCAACGCGCAGAAAGTCAGCGAGACCTCCGACTGGCTAAGCCAGATGGGCAGCCGGGGTATTGAAAGGAAACTGGAAATCGGCCGCGCCCTCAGCGCCATGTCGACGAACCTGAGCCAGGTGGTGTCGAGCATGGTGCGCCTCCTGACCGAGTACGCCGCGCGGGAGAAAGAGATGCTGCAGCAAAGTGCGCAAAACAGCCAGAAGGGCCTGGGGGATGAAGTCGCTCAAAAAGACGCGGCCGATGCCGCATTGCTGCAAAAACTGATGGACATGGTCATGCAGCTTTTTCAATCACGCAGTGACGTTATTCGCGCCGTGACGGCTTGAGGAGAGGAATATGGAAATCACGAGATTCATCCAGACGCCCGTGGTATTGCTGCCAAACATCGACGCCACGGTCGATGCGCCGCTGCCTGTGGACATTCCCGTTGAGGCACAAACGGTCAGCTCTCTGACACAGTTGCTCGACCGCTCCGTGAACGCACTCAATCGCAGCCTCGCCACTCTGCTCAGGGGCCCGTTCAACGCCAAGTCGCTGGAAGGCATGACCACCGAGTCCGTGGCGCAACTTATTCCGGAGCTTCTCGAACAGATCCACGCCAAGCGCGATCGCTCACACCTGTGGGCCCAGCGCGTCCGTCAGTGTTGTGCGGTGATGAGCCACTGCATGAAGTCCACGCTTCTGGACGAAAGTCGCCTGCGCCAGCTCAATGACGAACAAGGCGAAATCCTGCGCAGCCTCAAGCAAACCGTGGACCAGGACACACCCTTCGAAATCGCGGAGGCCCTGGCTGCCGGGATCAATTCCTCCAATGACTTCTTCGAAAAACTGCTCGAGCTGATCGACCTGATCAAGAACGGCTACCTCGCCGGTTACGAACACATCATCAAGGCCTATACCGACTTCTTTGCCGATTTCAACGCTGCAATCACCGCGAAGATGAAGGACTGGATCGAGGGGGCGAACGACGGTAAGGACGTCAAGGTGAATGTCGACGCGTTGCGCGACGCATTGACTACGTTGCTCGAAAAGTACACCCATCCCAACTCCGAATCTGTGCTTTTTCCGGACCCTGACAGTGGCGGAACCAGTAAGGAAGAAGCAGAGAAATGGCTCAAGGCACTGGGCCTGCCTGTCAGTTGCCTTAAAAAGAATCCCCCTCCAGGCAGCGGCTGGTGCGTGGTCATCGACACCAGCCCGTTGACGACGATGATAAGCGGCCTGGCGTCGTATAGCGGCACGGTGACGTGGGATACCGCCAAGTACAACCAATGGCAAACCGGCTTCAACGCCCAGGAAGAACGCCTGAAAAACATGCTGCAGTCCCTTACTCAGAAATATTCGAATGCCAATTCGTATCATGACAATTTCAACAAGACACTGTCGGCGCATTTGAATCAGTTTGCGGATATGTTGAGGGCGATGTTGAATTTTTAATTAAGTTTATGGAGAGTGAACGTGACTGTTGCTGAGGTGGCTATTGAGTCTCAGGTAATAAGGCTGTTGACTGGGTGTTTTTCGAAAGTACATCGGAAAATAAGTAGAAATTCGCGGCTGGTGGAAGATCTGAATGTTGATTCTGTCGATATAGTAGAGATTGTCATGACTGTGGAGGAGGCCTTTAATGTAGAGTTATCGTCGAGCCAGGTAGCGGAATGGCGGTCTGTGAACGATATTGTTAATTCAATTGCAGGTAGCGAGAGTGTATTGTAATTGAAGGCTTGGGGCGAACCGCGGCTGAGATTTGTCTGAAATTAAATATCGTGAATGTGCTTGGTGGCTCTGTTGGCATTGATTGCCTCGGAAAGTCTGCGCATGCGCCGTTGTCGATAACTTTAATTGCGGTACAGTAAATCAGTAAAGTGTTATTTTTAGCGGTCGCTGCTGATAATTTCAGAGGCGATTTCTTGTTCGGCATTCAGTCGAATAAAGGATGTTGGCTTAAAAGGTCGCTTGTTGATCCAGCTCTATGTCCCGAAGAAGATTCGGTGACAGCTGAGTTGGTACGCGCTTTTAAAATTAGCGGAGGCTGAAGTCAGCCAAAATGCATGGTTACTTCGGAAGTTGAAAACGGGTCATTATAGATGGTTATGTCCTACTGCTCTTTATCATTCTCTCAAAATGTTCATCAGGAACTTAGTTCTCTAGTTCGTGATGCACTGGCTGTGCTGGGGGTTTCAGATTGCTTGTTGCACGATTTTGACTCGCACTCAACCATAGCTATTGATATATATGAAGAACAATCCATTAATATTTCGCTGGTCGAAGATCGCCTTTTTATCTGGTCGTTCATCGCGATTAGCGAGGAGTTATTGATAGAGAATTCTAGGTATATAATGCCCGTCATCACAAGCGCAATGGAGTACGTTGAAACGGGTCATTTGACATTGGGTAAGTGCAATGATGGTTTCGAATTGAAAGCGTTGGTTGATCCGCTTGCAGTAGTTGGAAATAAACTCAGTCAAGTCATCTATGATTTTTATGCTGCATTGAAAATAATATCTGACCGCCGATAAAGGCAAGTATTTAATGCTGGAAAACAGCGTCAATCACATCGCTCGGATCGGCGGATATCGAGCGGAGCAGCAGGGTGATCCGCCATCACTACATTATCGAATACGACACCTCTACCGGGCTAGGCCGGGATGAGGGCAGAAATTACAAGCTTGATCAATTTTTTAAGTTGTCAAGGATACACACGATGACCCTAATCCAAACATCGCAACGTTCTATCGCTATTATACCGGCTGAGCAAGGTCATCAGCGTAATCAGGCCATAACGGTGAGGGCGGTGCACAACACTCAAGATTCACCGATGCGCAGAACGCTGGACGCCTATGGCATAGACGATACTCGTGGAGTATTAAGCCAGCTAAATCGGGAAAAATACCATGTGTTGGTAAAAAAAAATCGCTCAGGCAGTCCCGATTTAACCCATGGCGCTTATGTATCTAAACAGGACGAAGACGGCTATGGTAACTTCAGCTGGTTAAATCCAAAGGGTCTTATCAAGTATCAAACCAAAGATGTCGCTGTTATCACCTTTGCGAACAAAGATCAATTGGCGCAGCTCAGTGATACATATTTGGAGACTCCCTTGCCGGATTTTCTCATCAAAATACTCAATGTAGAAGCCTGTCCAGATACTGATCTTTATCGTCAAAATGCTAGCCTGGCTGAATTTATTTCGCCGATCGATCTCACGCAACATGGCTATCTCATTAGGCCGAATTCACCGTACAGTGATGAAAAGTTGTTAGATACCTATGTCAATGCTCCTCAGACACTCAAAAATAGTAGACATGGCATCATCTTGTGTACCTATGCGATTCACCCGGCTATATATTCCGCGTTTCTAGCGGCGCGACATTATCAATCTGGCCTCGGAAGACTTGAAGCAAGCCAGCAAACGTCACAAAGAACGATCGGTGATAAAACAAAGCTTGAGTCCTTGACCAGTATTTTAAGTTTAAAGCAGGAGCATCTTCCTCAGCTCGAAAAGTTGCGGCTTGGGACATTGCAGCATCTTCGGGATGTTTACGCTGTAGATGAACATGATAGTACCAGAATGTTCTTTCATTTCCCCGTTGCAGAAAAAACCGCCACGCTTCACTTGCACACCTGGGTTAACAAAGGCGATCACCCGCTGAATGAACCAAGGTCTTTCGATCTTGACACGATCATTGCGCATCTTAAGACTGGAGAAGACATCGGAGATCTTGTTCTGAGTCGCAACGAGGGTTCCTATTTTTTACCTGTCTCGGACTCTATCAAGGATATTAGTGGCATTCCATTCAAAGGTCTGAGCGACAACGCTTTAAATCTGCCTTTGTGATTTATGTGCGGCCGTTGTCTTGCCAGTGCAGTACGTTCAGCTAGGCCTTAGTCCCTAGGCGCAGCCAACGCACTTGTCATTTGCCGTATGACAAGAATAGGAGGTTACTAATGATTTCAATTCGGTCATTGCGGTGTTCTGCTACGGCTACGCACGCTGACTCGAGTCAGTCCCGCCATCAGACCCTGAGTATACAGGCAGTACGTAACTCTCAGGTTAACCTGAAAACACATAAAAGCTCTGCGCTCCGCAGAACATTGGATGCTTATGGTATAGATGATAACCGGAAAGCCCTAAGCAAGTTAAATCGGGATAAATACCATGTTTTGATTAAGCCAGGAAAGTCAGGTGTCCCCGATTTTAATCATGGTGCCTACATATCCAAAAAACTTGAAGACGATTACGGTAGTTTTAGATGGATAAACCCAAGAGGTTTGCAGAAATATCAAACTACCGATTTGGCTCAGGTAACCCTGACAACCACTAACCTGGCACAGCTCCAGCAAACATACAAAAACACACATGTCACCCAATTTCTGGTTGAACTGCTGTACGGTAGCAGCCGGGAGCCAAGCGATAAGGTATACAAAGATGTGTACAAGGAAAATCCCGATGTCTTTCATTACTCTGCCCCGTTGGGGGTGGGCAATGGATTCCTGATTTACCCGAATATTCCCTACATGTCGCAAACTTATACCGCTGGAAAAGTCACGGATCTGGCCACTAGACCTGAAGGGATCCAACTGACGGCTTGGGCTGTTCATCCAACGGCGCCACAGGATTTGATCCGGGAAATCAACGGTGATCTTTCAATAGGGCAAACACAAGCTAGCCAGAGGACAGAATTAAATCAGCATCGCGCTGAATTAATGTCGGGCGTGAAGTCATTAACTTCTATATTGGATTTAGATTGGGGTGATGTCGGGATGTTGGAAAAGTTAAAGTTGGACGCTCTACAGTATCTAGTTGATATTTACGGGGTGTCTGCTGAAAAAGATAAAATCAGTTTATTTTTCCATTTTCCGGTAGCGCCATCAACCGCTACCTTGCACCTGCATATTTGGGTAAACAAAGGGGATCATCCCTTGAATGAATCGCGCGCATTTGGTATTGATGAGATCATTCATCATTTGGAACAGGGTGAGAATATCGATGCGTTGATATTGTCCAGAAGCGATGGGCAATTCATACTGCCAACTAAAGATATGTTACACAAAATCAAAGGCATGCCTGAAAGTAAAACTCCAAGGCCTGCCGATTATCGCGAACTTAAACTCCCTATCGGTGTTGAGAATGGATAAGATTAATTCGCAGGCGCCATTGCTCACTTAGAGTTAGGTGGATGCTATCGCCTTTAAGGACCCTATGAAGTAGCCATGCATTTCCAGCTGATTTTCCCCTAATTCTGAGGGCGGTAAGTCGACCAAGATCGATAAAATCACCTGCTCATTTGTATATTTTTAACCGCCGCTAGCATCTCGCGGCGGCTATTGCTCACATTGCGGGCGCACCTCTCTTGCACTTGTCAGTAAACTTCGGCGTGTCATCCACTGATTGGACGGCGCAAAGAGTCATCAACTCACACATCTCGTTTACTGTGGCATTTCCGGTGAGTAGTTTCACGGCAGCAATGCTTCGTAGTTGGCCACTGACGCCGCATGTGGCAAGCGCTCTAATGCGTGGCTGCGCCTCGCATTTAGGCTTTTCCTACAGTTACAGGCGTGATTTCTTCAGCTAATAGGCGTGCCATCCTACGGAATCCCCCCACACAACTTCCTATAGTCACGCAGCTCGCCATCCCGAGCCTGCCCACCCGGCAGGCTCAATCGCGCTTCAGTAACTTTCTATAGAGAAGTCCCAGAGTATGGACAGTGCAACTGATCAAACGCCGGTGAAGTCATTCGTTTTTGACCACTGGCTATTGCAAAGCGATGGAACGCTGATGCGAGATGGACAAGGAGTTCATGTTCCACCCAAAGAGCTGCACGTACTGCGCCTGTTGTTGATGTCGGCGGGTACGGTCGTCAGTAAGGATTATTTGCTGGACCATGTCTGGCCCAGGATGGATGCGGCGGAGGAGTCGCTGACACGCTGTATCTACGCTTTGCGCAAATTGCTCAAGGAAAACAAGGATTACATTGCAACGGTCTACGGTCAGGGCTATCGATTCACCGGTTCGGTGGTTGAGCTCGACGTGCCGAGGCAGACGGGGGCGGTGGCGCCTTCGTTGGCGGTCTTGCCTTTTCGTCACCTGGACGAGACGGCGGCGCTGGATCTGCAGGATGTGATGATCCGTCAGTTGACCACCGCGTTTGGCGAGGCGTTGCACGTCATTCCCTCCGGATTGATCCCGGTCGACGGGCCCTCGCACGATGTGCGGTCGTGGGTCGGGCGGTTGTCGGCGGATTACTGCTTGAGCGGGCGGTTCATTGGTTCGGGCGGGCAGCGACATTGGTCGGTGGAGTTGATTCGTGGCAGCGACCAGGCGCTGGTCCACGGGCAGACGTTGGACGCCCATGATCCTGGCGAGGCCCTGGGTGCATTGACGTGTCTGGTGGCCCAGCGTGTAGCCGGGTTGCGCCCGGTCGGTGACCGTTGTGGGTCGTACCCGGTGGCGGTGGCATATCTCAATGGGCTGTGCAGCTTGCAACGGCACACCGCGCAAAGCCTGGGCGATGCCGCTGTGCTGTTCCGCCAGTGTTTGAAACTCGATGCCGGCTACGCGCCGCCCTGGTGCGGTTTGGCGGATGTGTGGCTGGGGCAGGCGCTGATGGGCCTGGGTGACCAGAAACGTGCCATCGAAGAGGCGCATTCAGCGGTTTCCAGTGCCCTGGCGCTGGACCCCGGCAGTCTCCCGGCCTTGACGCGCCTGGCGTTGCTCACCAGTTTGCGTGGCTGCGAGGAGGCGGCCCAGGTGTTGTTCCGACGCTGCCTGTTGTCGGCCGATCAGGCTGACGTGTTGTATTTTCATGCCTGGCATCACTGGTTCTGGCGGCGCAATGAGCAGGCGGCGCAGTTTATCGACCAGTGTCTGCGGCATGACCCCGGTTGTGTCCGGGCGCAGATCTTGCGGGGGCGTATTCACGAACAGCTGAGGTGGATCAGCGAGCGGCGCCTGGCATGAGGCGGCGCAAGAGCAAGTGGTTATGCGTGCCGATGTGTCTGGGCCTGGGACTTGGCATGAGCCAGGCGCATGCCTGGTGCTGGAGCAGGGCGGGGCAGTTGCATGCCATCGAACCCGAGCTGCTGCAAGCGATTGCCGATGTCGAGTCCGGGCAGCAGCCCGACGCAATCAACCACAACCGCAACGGCACCCGCGATATCGGGCTGATGCAGATCAACAGCATCCATTTGCCTCGATTGAATGCCCAAGGCATTACCGAGCAGCGTCTGCTGGATGAGCCGTGCCTGTCGGTGGAAGTCGGTGCGCAGGTGCTGGCCGAATTCATCGCCCGCTACGGCTACAACTGGACGGCGGTCGGCGCCTACAACGCCGGCCATTCGCCTCACCGTCAGGCGGCGCGGCTTCGCTATGCACGCAAAGTCTGGAAACGCTATCAGGCGTTCACCCAGGCGCGAATGACGGCGCCGTGAACCGGGCTGGTTACGGGATTCTGATCCTTTGCGGGAGGCGATCGGCAGAATTCGATCAGGAACCCCGTGGTCGGCGTTTCTAACCTGTCCGCTCATTTGATGGCCCTGGAGCCTGGACGGTGACAGTCCCGATCGCCACCCCTCTACCGCCCTGTATTTTGCGGATACTCAATGGTCCGTTGCAGGGTTGTGAGTTTCCCCTTGGTGAAGGCACGACCCTGTTCTTGGTCGGGGCTGTGGAGGTGCTCGGGGATGGCGCACGTGCTGCCAGCGTTCCGACGGAGTCCATCTTCGTTCCCTTGGAGGAAGGTGGCCGCAATTTCGAAGTGCTGGCCGACCAAGCTACGGCGAACGGTTTGCCATTGCGGCTGCTCGGCGATTCGGTGGAGGTACGCCATTGTGCCTTCCAGGCCAGGCTGCAGATCGGCAGCCTGCAAATCGCCCTGCGTCCTGAACACCAACCCTGGGCGCCCGAATGCCTTGGTCTAGCCCCCGAGACGCCGTCCAATGCCACCGCCTCCGTGAGTTCGCGGGCCCCTTGGATGCGATGGGGCGCGGCCGGTCTGGCTCTGATTGTTCTGGTGACCGTGATGGGGCTTTGGGCGGTGCCAGGGCCGGCGCCGGAAACCGATATTCGCGCGCTGATCACCGGCGCCAGTGCCGAGGTTCAGGTGCTGCCGGGGCGCGATCATTCGGTCTACGTCTTTGTGGCTTCCGAGCGCGATGCCGGTTGGAGCCAACAGGTGCTGACGCGCCACAACACCCTGAGTGGCAAGGTGCTGATGGTGGACCAGGAGCGTCGTCGACTGGAACAGGTGCTGATCGATCACGATCCGCAACTGGCCTGGCATTTTCTCGACCTCAAGGACCCATCGACGCCGCGCCTGCTGCTCAGCGCGCAACGCAATCTGCTCACCCCGGACAAGCAGGAAAAGCTGTTCGATACGTTGCTCGCGGCAGCACCTTATGCCCGCGACGTCGTGGTGCAGATGCAGGATGACAAGTTGCTTGCCGACCTTGCGCAGGGTGGTTTGCAACGACTTGCACTGGGCTTCAGCCGGGTCGAGCACGCGGACAGTGTCACGTTCGCCGTCGAGGGCAACCTGCAGGATTCCGAATTGGCCGCCGCTCGCCAGTATGTCGACAGTTTTTACCGGCAGTGGGGTGATCGCTACGTGCATTTCACTGTCGAGCTCAAGGACGACGGGCTCAAGGGCCTGTCGTTTCAAACCGGCCCACAGGGCTACGTCAAGACGAGTGCTTCGTCGTGGCATTTTTCCAACAAGCAAAGTAGGTGACGTATGCCTGGTATCCCGATCATGTTTCCCGAATTTCCCGATGACTTCCTCGGACAGCAAGCTGCAGCGTTCGAGCTCGGCGCCCAAGGCCTCAAGGAAGCCTTGGACCAGGCATTGGATGACCTCAAGACCGACGCCTCTGATCCTGGAAAGCTAGCGGCCTATCAGACCGCATTTTCCTCCTACACGGTCTTCCGCAACGCCCAGACCAACACCATCAAGGGCTTCAAGGATATCGACATGGCGATCATCCAGGCGGCTCGCTGAACGCTGACTTTTTTCGACTGGCCATCGCCCGAGACGATGGCCATTTTCATGAGTGCATCGTATGTCCATCCTCAGTGTTTCCCCTTCGCTTGTTCATGGCGCGACCTTCGTTGAGCTGCGTGGTCCGCAGGAAGGCTCGGTCGTTTCACTTGAATCGCGCTTGATCGAGGCGTTTGCCGGTTCCGCCGTGGACAGCGGCCAGGAAGTCGCCGCGATCAATCAATTGCTGCTGCGTCCGGATATCAGCGACCCTGAAGTATTGGCCCAGTTGCAGGAGATGACCGGGCAATACAACGTCGACATCAACTTGCTCAACGTGCTGGTGCGCAAGGCCGTAGGCACGGCAGAAACCTTGTTGCGTGCGTCATGAAACCGGGCGCGGTGTTGCTGGTGATATGCCTGGTGCTGGCGGGGTGTCGCCAGCCGAGCCTGCTTGAAGGGCTGGATCAGCAGCAGGCCAATGAGGTGCTTTCGGTCCTGCAACGCAACAACATCGCGGCGGTGAAAGTCGACGCCGGCAAAGCCGGTTATGCGGTGAAAATCGATCAGTTGGATTTTTCCGCCGCCGTCGATTTGCTCAACCTTTATTCGTTGCCGTCCCGGCCACGTCTGCAAGTCGCCGAGATGTTTCCCTCCGACTCCCTGGTGGCTTCGCCCCGGGCGGAAAAAGCCCGGTTGTATTCAGCGTTGGAGCAGCGCATCGAACAGTCGTTGGGCGTTCTCGAAGGCGTGGTTTCAGCCCGGGTGCATGTCAGTTATGACCTGGATGCCGGCGAAGGCGGGCGCAAGTCGCCGCCTATCCACCTCTCGGCGATGGTGCTGCATGAGCGCGATGTGGAACCGCAATTGCTGATCACCGACATCAAGCGTTTCCTCAAGAACAGTTTTGCGGCAGTGGAGTACGAAAACATTTCGGTGGTGCTGTCCAGGCGTTCTCCGACCCAGCATGTCGCGCCGACAGTTGCTGCAACCCAGGGACATTCGAGTTGGCCGTGGTTGTTGGTCGTGGTGGGTGGATTGCTGATGGCCGGCGGCGGCTGGGTCTATCACCAGTCAAGTGCAAGGCGGCGTGATGTCGGACGTTGACGGCTTGCAGAAAATTCTCGCTGAGCCTTTGGAGTATCTGCATCCTCAGCGCCTGGTGGTGCCAGCGGGATTCGATGGGGCCCAGGCGCGAAGCCTGCTCAACCGGATAGTGCTCGAAGGGCTGGCGTTGCAAGGGCCGTGGCCGTCGCCGCTGACCGGCGTGGCGAAACAATGGGTTCGTCATTGGCGACGATTGCCTTATATCGCCTTGCTGATGGGCGCTTATCGCTTGATGCCCGATCTGGCGCGAGGCGCCGCGCTGGGATGCCTGCCGATACCGGTTCGTCGTTTCGCGAGTTACAGCTTGGGGGCTCGAGGCGGTCTGCCGATCAACCGCTCACCTGTTTCGGTGGAGCAGGTCGAAGCGGCTGGCCTCAATGCACTGTGGAGCTGGCACGAACAGGTTCCTGCCGCGCTGCTCGATCGCCTGGCGTTGCAATTTTCCGAGACGGTCGTGGGCTTGCATCGACAATGCCCGCTCACGAAACCCGATCCAAGCTTGTTCTTTCTGGCGGTGCAGCATGCTCGACTCTATCCGCTCCCTGACTGATCTGCCTGTGGGCGAGGACGTGCGCCTGACCCGCGAGGACATCGCCGCCGTCCGGCGCCGTCAGCGCTTGCAGATGGAGGCCCAGCGTCGGGCCCGCGAGTGTGTCGAGCAGGCCCAGCGCGATGCCGAAGCGCTGCAGGCCCAGGCGTTTCAACAGGGTTATGCCGAGGGCCTCCTGCGCGTCACCGGGCAGTTGGCGGACGGTTTGCTGAAGTCTCAAACCCTGGGCCTGCAATTGCGCAACGAGCTGGCTCGGGCCGCGCGAGGTCTGCTCGCCCACGTCATGAATCAGCCGCAA
Organism: Pseudomonas sp. G2-4; assembly: GCF_030064125.1. NCBI lineage: Bacteria > Pseudomonadati > Pseudomonadota > Gammaproteobacteria > Pseudomonadales > Pseudomonadaceae > Pseudomonas > Pseudomonas sp. G2-4. The sequence goes on from NZ_CP125957.1 coordinate 1,988,473, forward strand.
TGGCTGGATGAAGTGCTGGAGCGCTGGCTGGCCGGGCAGCCGGGCGACTCCACTGCAGTACTGCAGGTGCTGTTGCCGCTGCATTGCCGCCCGCGCGGTCATGAACTGCGGGACAGCCTGCGTAAACAATGGGCCGGCGAGCTGATCCTGGAATATCACCCGCAGGACCGCTACGTGCTGCGGCTGGCGGATCAACTGCTGGAATTCGACGTTGAAGCGATCCAGGAACGGTTGGCGCCCAGGTTGCTGGCGAGCATCGCCGCCCTGCCGGAGTCGGTTCGCTCCCTGGACCAGGCATCGTTACAGACCCTGGCGGACCTGTGCTCAAGCTTCGTCGAGCGTCCTACCGATTCCACGCCAACCGAGGTTCACCATGAAGATTGAAACCATGAGCGGTTCCAGCGTGCTGGATCGCAGCGCAAGTCTGGCAGTCGAGACGCTGGAGTCGCGCCTGCTGGCTGCCGGTGAGCAAAACAAACGTCCGGACCCTGAGTTCGAGCACTTGTATCAATTGCTGTTGGCCATGGAAGGGCAGGGCGAGAAGGCGATTCATGAGTTTCTTCGCACATTGCGCGGGGCGGACGGAGAAACCGCTGCCTACCCCACCGCCACGGCATTGAAGACGATCACGCAACAGGTGCTGGTTCGGTTGAAGGAAGAGGGCCTGGAAAAGTCGCAGCTCTATAAGGAAGTCCGTGGGGCCAATGGCCTGGCGTTCGCCATGGAAGTCTATGTCCTGGGCGTTATGCGTGATGTGTTTCAGCCGATGGGGGATGAGGCTTGGGAGAAGAGTGAGTGGTGATTGACGCCGCGCATCCCTAGCAGGTCTGCGAACACGTTGAAACCAGCGATAACCCCGTGGCGAGGGAGCTTGCTCCCGCTGGGCTGCGCAGCAGACCCAAGATGGGGGCCGCTTCGCGCCCCAGCGGGAGCAAGCTCCCTCGCCACGGTTCGCCTCGCCTGACCGACCGGTGTCAGGCAAGGAACACGCCCTTTGCAAAGAAAAACCTATGCGGGCGTGCTGCGCGCGTTGACATAGGCCGTACCGGGACGCGCAGCGAACACCACGGCAGCGACCAACAAGTTGGCGATATGGTCCACCACTTCTTTGGGAATCGGCAGGGTCGAAAAGTAGCGGGAGGCCGAGATGACGACGCCCATGATGATTTGGCCTACGGAGGTGCGTATCGCATTAGTGGACAGGAGTTGGTTGGCCGCTTGCTCGGCGGTGGGTATTCGGAAAGAGATGGGGTTGATTCGAAACCCCTTTTCCGAAGGATTTTCTTGTAAGGCGTGCCCCGCTTCGCCCATGAGCACTTGGCCAAGAATGTCGGCCGAGGCATTGAGCCCACCCCGTGTTATGTCGTGACCCAGTTCCAGAGTCAGGGAGTTTAGAATCTGTTCGGCCTGGGCCTCAGGCGGCAGGTTTGGGTCGGTTTTTTGTTTTTCGCACCAATTCGCAAGTTGAAAGGCCAAGCCTTCTGACTCTGGCGGTAATGGCTGATTACCCTGCGCCATGACATACCCGGGACCGGAGTGTGGCGCGGTATAGTTCATTCCCGTGAACGACAGGAACTGGAGCATGCCGTTGAGCAGGCCGGCGATGGCCGTACCGCCAGGGCTGGCTTTCGCATTGTCGCCGGTCGGGCAGAACAGGCTCACCAAATCCTGGGCAAACGTATAAAACGCCATTTGCGAGACGAAGGGGGCCAATGCAGGTAGTGCGGTGGGCACGGTGGCAGCGGCTGCGAAAGCCAGGACCGATAATACGAGTGTGACGAGACGTGCCGCGCGCGTTTCCCAGCTTGCCGTGTTATTGCACTCGTCCCTGATTGCGCCGAGGACATTCAGCAGTGGGCCAAGGCTCTGGACGACTGTGCTGATAACGCTGCGTGTCAGGGGTGAGGGGGCATTGGATTGGAGGGTTTTTTCCAGGGCGAACCCGACCAGTTGCCTGAGCACCGTGAGGGTAGCAGTGACCAGGCCAGTGCGTACGCTGGAAATGGTCAGGTTGCTGGCCCAGCGTCCGAGATCGCCTTCGAATTCGTTGTTGACCAGTTTGCCCAGTTGCTCGCCGAGGTATTCCAGGATGATTTGGCCGCGTCGCATGAACGTGTCGGGATCTGACGAATGACTTGAGCTTTCGAACTGTGCCAAGTTGGGAATATTCAGACCGATATCGTCGGTGAGCACTGGGTCGTCAGGACCATCGTCTAATTGCACTGTGATGGCGTCGATGAATTTCTGAGTGGCGTTGTCGGCGCTTCCCTTTTGCTCTGTTTCGATTTCGTGAAGGGCTTCCTCGACGCCCATCAGCGCGAACCTTAAGTTTTCTGAGGAAAGCGGGGCGATCTCGTCGGCGGGGATATGTGCATTGAACATCTCTATGGTGGTATGGGGTGAACGGTCGTCTATCGTGATGGCAATGTCCGGACCGGCTTCATTGGGAATGGATCGAGCGACAGGTGAACCTGGGGAAGAAATAAGCATTTCCTGATCCTGCGTGGCGGAGGGATACTGGGGCTGCAATGGCAGCTGCAGGGATCTTTTGAATGCTTTTTGCGATGCCAACTATCAAATAACGCTCCGAGGTGATGGCTGCGGTGCCTTGACGCAAAGATGGAGACTCCAATAGCCAGGGTTCTCGCCGGTCGCCCTCCTGCCCGGTATAATCCCGTCACTTTTTTATCGCCCAGAGAGTCAAACCCACCCATGTACACCCTGGCCCGTGAGCTGCTGTTCAAACTTTCCCCGGAAACCTCCCACGATCTGTCCCTGGACCTGATCGGCGCGGGCGGACGTTTGGGCCTCAACGGTTTGCTGTGCAAGGCCCCGGCGAAAGTGCCGGGGACGGTCATGGGCCTGGAGTTCCCCAACCCGGTGGGGTTGGCGGCAGGCCTGGACAAGAACGGTGCGGCCATCGACGGCTTCGCCCAGTTGGGGTTCGGTTTCGTGGAAATCGGCACCGTCACCCCGCGCCCGCAGCCGGGTAACCCCAAGCCACGGCTTTTCCGCCTGCCCGAGGCCGAGGCGATCATCAACCGCATGGGCTTCAACAACCTGGGCGTCGATCACTTGCTGGCCCGGGTGGCCGCGTCCAAGTACAAGGGCGTGCTGGGCATCAACATCGGCAAGAATTTCGACACGCCGGTGGAGCGCGCCGTCGACGATTACCTGATCTGCCTGGACAAGGTCTACGCCCACGCCAGCTACGTGACCGTCAACGTCAGTTCGCCGAACACCCCGGGGCTGCGCAGCCTGCAATTCGGCGACTCCCTCAAGCAACTGCTGGCCGACCTGGCCCGGCGCCGCGCCGAGCTTGCAGTGATGCATGGCCGGCATGTGCCGCTGGCGATCAAGATCGCCCCGGACATGACCGACGAAGAAACTACCCAGGTCGCCCAGGCCCTGATCGAGACAGGGATGGACGCGGTAATCGCCACCAACACGACGCTGGGTCGCGAAGGGGTCGAGGGGCTGGAACATGGTGACGAGGCGGGTGGGTTGTCTGGCGCGCCGGTGCGTGACAAGAGCACCCACACCGTGAAGGTGCTGGCCGCCGAACTGGCGGGGCGCTTGCCGATCATCGCGGCGGGCGGCATCACTGAGGGTCGGCATGCCGCCGAGAAAATCACCGCCGGGGCGAGCCTGGTGCAGATTTATTCGGGCTTTATCTATAAAGGGCCGGCGTTGATTCGTGAGTCGGTGGATGCTATCGCGGCATTGCGTTGATTCAAGGTTGAGCACAACCCTTGTGGCGAGGGAGCTTGCTCCCGCTGGACTGCGCAGCAGTCCTGAAACCGGCGGATGCCATTTGCCTGGTTCACCGTGTAAGGCTCTTGGGGCTGCTGCGCAGCCCAGCGGGAGCAAGCTCCCTCGCCACAACGGTGTTCGCAGCTCAAGCAATGACATAAAGCCCAGGCATTAAAAAGGGCTCCTCGAAGGAGCCCCCTGGGCCGTAGCCCGCCGTCCGGGTGGGACGCGCGTGGTTAAATCGATTGGGATATCAAATTGTCGAGTTCTTGAGTGTTAAGCCCTGTGTCAGCCGACGGCGTGAAGTTCGTTGAGTCTGTGGATACCCGCAGTGCCGGTCATACCGTCCCAATTGTCGCCGCGTCCTTCTCGCCAGCCATTGATCCAGGCTTGACGTACCGACGGTAGAGTAAAGGGGCAAAGCTCACGGGATTTACCACCAACGCCATATTGGTAACCGCGTAAAAATGCTCTTTCCAACGGATCACGCTTAAGTCTTCTCATAGGGTGTTGCCCTCACTTGTTGACTGTTGCTTAGCGTCGACCTCTATCGAGGCCGGGGCAGAATCATTCTGCCGTTGGTGGCTCGTTGCCGGCGTGACGAGCCTAGGTGTTGACGCCGTTGCGACGTCAACCTGTGTTGAGTTCTAACCAAAGCGTCACATGGATGGAATGATCGTTTTGTCATAAGCACGTAACAATAAAGACGTTAGGGAGATAAGTAACATGATGTTCGATGCCCGCTAATGAGCAAGACCCCTGTATGATCGGCCCTGCGCCGAAGTGCCTGGTTTGGCGCGGATGAGAATGTCCCCCCGTTGCACTCAGGTACTATTCGACGAAAGGGTCGAGTTTTCACAATTTGTTGCGCAGAATTTTTTATCTGCCCTCGCATCTAAGCTCTTTTAACCTGAGCAGCGAGGGCGGGGCGGCACACTCTCGTGCCACACGGGTGCTCTTGAGAAAAGCACCTGATTGAACCCGGCCCGGCAATGCGTTGCCCGGGCCACTTAGCCAAAGGCGCTGGAAATCCCATGTCCGATCGTTTCGAACTCTTCCTCACTTGCCCCAAGGGCCTCGAAGGCCTGCTCATCGAGGAAGCCGTCGGGCTTGGCCTTGAAGAGGCGCGCGAGCACACCTCGGCGGTGCGCGGCATGGCCGACATGGAAACGGCTTATCGCCTGTGCCTCTGGTCGCGTCTGGCCAACCGCGTGTTGCTGGTACTCAAGCGTTTCCCGATGAAGGACGCCGAAGACCTGTACCACGGCGTGCTGGACGTCGACTGGCAAGACCACATGCTGGCCGATGGCACCTTGGCGGTGGAGTTCAGCGGGCACGGCTCGGGCATCGACAACACCCATTTTGGCGCCTTGAAGGTCAAGGACGCCATCGTCGACAAGCTGCGCACCCCAACGGGCGAGCGGCCCTCCATCGACAAGCTCAACCCGGACCTGCGCATTCACCTGCGCCTGGACCGTGGCGAGGCCATCCTCTCCCTGGACCTCTCCGGCCATAGCCTGCATCAACGCGGCTATCGCCTGCAGCAAGGCGCCGCGCCGCTGAAGGAAAACCTCGCCGCCGCGATCCTGATCCGCGCCGGTTGGCCGCGCATTGCCGCTGAAGGCGGGGCGCTGGCCGACCCGATGTGCGGTGTGGGCACGTTCCTGGTGGAAGCCGGGATGATCGCCGCCGACATGGCGCCGAACCTGCGTCGCGAGCAGTGGGGCTTCACCGCCTGGCTCGGCCACGTGCCGGCGCTGTGGAAGAAGCTCCATGATGAAGCCACCGCCCGCGCCGCCGCCGGGCTGGCCAAGCCCCCGTCGTGGATTCGCGGCTACGAAGCCGACCCACGGCTGATCCAGCCGGGCCGCAATAACGTCGAACGTGCGGGCCTGAGCGAGTGGATCAAGATCTATCAAGGTGAAGTCGCCACCTTCGAACCGCGTCCAGACCAGAACCAGAAAGGCCTGGTGATCTGCAACCCGCCGTACGGCGAGCGTCTGGGTGACGAAGCCAGCCTGCTTTACCTCTATCAGAACCTCGGCGAGCGTCTGCGCCAGGCGTGCTTGAACTGGGAAGCGGCGGTGTTTACCGGTGCCCCGGACCTGGGCAAGCGCATGGGCATTCGCAGCCACAAGCAGTATTCATTCTGGAACGGTGCCTTGCCGTGCAAGTTGCTGCTGATCAAGGTGTTGCCGGATCAGTTCGTCACCGGCGAGCGGCGCACTCCGGAACAGCGCCAGGCCGAGCGTGAACAGGCCGCCTACGATCAAACCCCTGAAGTGGCGCAAGAGCGCCAGTACAACAAGAACGGCAACCCGATCAAACCGGCCCCGGCGCCAGCCCCCGTCGTGGAGCAGGCACGGTTGAGTGAAGGTGGGCAGATGTTCGCCAATCGCCTGCAAAAAAACCTCAAGTTGCTGAGTAAGTGGGCCAAGCGTGAAGGGGTGGATTGCTACCGGGTCTACGATGCCGACATGCCGGAATATTCCATGGCCATCGACCTGTACCACGATTGGGTGCACGTCCAGGAATACGTCGCGCCAAAATCCATCGACCCGGAAAAGGCCTCGGCCCGGCTGTTCGACGCCCTGGCGGCGATTCCCCAGGCCCTGAACATTGACAAGAACCACGTGGTGATCAAGCGTCGCGAGCGTCAGAGCGGCACCAAGCAGTACGAGCGCCAGAGCGCCCAGGGCAAGTTCACCGAGGTCAACGAAGGCGGCGTGAAGCTGTTGGTCAACCTCACTGACTACCTGGACACCGGGCTATTTCTCGATCATCGGCCGATGCGCCTGCGGATCCAGAAAGAGGCGGCCGGCAAGCGCTTCCTCAACTTGTTCTGCTACACCGCGACCGCCAGCGTCCACGCGGCCAAGGGCGGGGCGCGCAGCACCACCAGCGTCGACCTGTCGAAAACCTACCTGGATTGGGCCCGGCGCAACCTGTCGCTCAACGGTTTTTCCGACAAGAACCGCCTGGAACAGGGCGATGTGATGGCCTGGCTTGAAGCCAGCCGTGACGAGTACGACCTGATCTTCATCGACCCGCCGACCTTCTCCAACTCCAAGCGTATGGAAGGGGTGTTCGACGTGCAGCGCGACCACGTTCAGTTGCTGGACCTGGCCATGGCTCGCCTGGCGCCGGGCGGCGTGCTGTATTTCTCCAACAACTTCCGCAAGTTCCAGCTCGAGGAGAACCTCGGCGAGCGCTACGCGGTGGAAGAGATCACCGCCAAGACCATTGATCCGGATTTTGCCCGCAACGGCAAGATCCATCGCGCCTGGAAGATCATGGCCCGTTGAGCTGTAGCTGATTGGATCCACGAAGCCTTGTAGCTCAAGGCTTCTGGGCTGTTTGGGGGCTGGCAAAAGTAATGGCGAATAGCTATAACTTAGGCTGTGTCCAGGGCTGTGCCTATGCCTGGCTCCTTTCCTGAGTTGTATTTATGGCATTGCATCAGGTGCGCCCCAGAATCCTGGGCTTTATCAACGAAGACGTGTCGGCTTGGCTGGTGGCTTCGTTGGTCTTGCTGGCCGGTACGTTCCTGACCGGTTTGCTGGCCTGGGCAATGCTGAACCTGTTCCAACAGCAGTTAAGCCAGCGCTTCGAGTTGCAAGCCAAAGAGCGCTTCAGTCGCCTTGAGGAGCGCTTCGAGGGCCAGGAGCAACTCCTCGACAGCCTCAGGCGTTTCTTTGCTAATTCGCAAGGGGTTTCCAACGATGAGTTCCGCGGCTACGCCGATGCGTTGTTGCGGCGCACTCGCGCCTTCGCCTGGGCGCCGAGGGTGCTTAGGGGCGAACGGCAATCATTCGAACAGCAGGCACGAGCCGAAGGCGCAGACAGCTTTACTATCCGTGAGGTCGATGACACCGGTGGCCTGCGGCAAGCCACTGAACGGGACGAATACGCGCCAGTGCTCTATATCCAGAGCCAAGTGTCCTCCGGATCATTGTTGGGGCTGGATCTGTTGGCTGACCCATTGCGCCGTACCACGCTCGAGCGAGCTCGCCAGCATGGCACGCTGGTGGTCTCGCAGCCATTGGACCTGATGGGCGTCGACCCGGGCTTTACCCGTGGGGTTTTGCTGGTTGCGCCGGTCACCAGGGCGTCGGCCAAGGAGCCGTTCGGCTACGTGGTGGCTGAAATCAGCATGCCCCAGCTGGTGGGCGATGGCCTGCCGGAGTTCGGTCATGACAACCTCTCGATGCGCGTCCTGGATTTGTCCACGGATGATCGGGAGGAGGTGCTGTTCGAGTCCCCCGACCCAGCGGCCGACAGCAATTTCTCGGCGACCCGCCTGTTACGCCTGGCCGATCATGACTTTCAGGTGGAGTTGCGGCCCAGCAGCACCTTTCTGGCGACCAACCATTCCACCGCAATGGGCCTGGTGGTGCTGGGCAGTTTGCTCAGCCTGTTGCTCAGCGCCTTGCTCTACGTGTTGGTCAGCCAGCGGCAACGGGCCCTGAAACTGGTGGAGCAACGGACCCAGGAACTGCGCGCACGTGAGCAAGAGTTGCGCGGCACCCATGGACAGTTGCGTGGTGTGCTGGATGCCGCGACCCAGGTCGCGATCATCGCCACTGACCTGCGGGGTGTCATCACTACGTTCAATGCTGGCGCCGAACAGATGCTTGGCTATGACAGCAGCGCAGTCTTGCAGAGCATGACCCTGGAGAGTCTTCACGTTCCGCGCGAACTCCAGGCCCGGGCCGCACAGCTCGGCGCGCGCTATGGCAAACCCATCCCTACATGCCACGCAATGTTGGTCGAAGGGGGTGAGCAGGGTGGTCAGCAGGCCCGGGAATGGACGTTGGTGCGTCGCGATGGCAGCCATCTGACGGTAAATATGTTGGCTACACCGATGCTCGATGACCAGGGGCTATGGGTCGGGCATCTGGCGATCTGTATCGATATCACCGAACGCAAGCGCGTCCACGAGGCCCTGGCTGCCCGTGACTTGTTGCTGAAAAAACTCAGCGCCCACGTTCCCGGCGGAATCTACCAGTTCAGAATGGACTTCAATGGCCACTTCAGCGTGATCTACGCCAGTGACGGCATCCGCGAGATCTATGAGCTGGAGCCCGATGTACTGCTGGCGAATGCCGAAGCGATGTTCTTGCGTATTCACCCGCTGGACAACGCCCGGGTCCGTGCCTCGATTCGCGCGTCGGCCGATACCTTGAGCCCATGGCGCGAGGAGTACCGTGTGCAACTCCCCCTGCGTGGCCTGCGGTGGGTGCGCGGCGAGGCGACGCCAGAGGAATTGCCTGGCGGCGGGGTTCTGTGGCACGGCTATATCTCGGATATCTCCGATCTCAAGCGGGTAGAGGAAGAACTGCGCGCCTTGTCAGTGACCGACGCCTTGACCGGGATCCGCAACCGGCGCTATTTCCAGGAGCGCCTGAGCACGGAAATGGCCCGGGTCGAACGCGGCTCTGGCGAGTTGGCGGTCATCATGCTCGATATCGATCACTTCAAGCGTATCAACGATCAGCACGGCCATGCGGTGGGCGACCTCGTATTGCAGGCGGTTTGCCAGCGCATCGCCCAGCGATTGAGGCGGACCGACGTGTTCTGCCGGCTGGGCGGGGAAGAGTTCGTGGTGCTGTGCCCAGACACCGACGGTACCAGCGCCTATGCCTTGGCCGTTGAATTGTGGGAAGGCCTGCGCGGTGCGCCGATCGATGACGTGGGCATCGTCACCGCCAGTTTCGGTATCGCCAGCTGGCGTGTCGGGGAGGGTGCGGATGCGTTGCTGTTGCGGGCTGACTCGGGCGTGTACGCCGCCAAGCAGGCCGGGCGGGATCGGGTCGATTCGCAGCCGGGTTAAAGGCTTCACGCTAACCCATGTGGGAGCGAGCCTGCTCGCGATAGCGGTAGTTCAGTCGATGAAGAGGCTGAATGCTACGACGCTATCGCGAGCAGGCTCGCTCCCACACTGGATTTGTCCTGGGTCAGAGCACCGAAGCCGTCTGCGGCAGTTTCGGCTGGCGGTACAGATCCAGCAGCACCTGATCCAATACCGACGAAGCGCCCCATGGCTTTGGATCGTTGAGAATCGCCACCACCGCCCAGGTGTTGCCATTGATGTCACGGCTGTAGCCGGCGATGGCGCGCACGGTGTTCAAGGTGCCGGTCTTGACGTGGGCTTCACCGGCCATGGCGGTGGTCTTGAGGCGTTTGCGCATGGTGCCATCGGTGCCGGCAATCGGCATCGAACTGATGAACTCTGCCGAATACGGGCTACGCCAGGCGGCTTGCAGCATCGCAGCCATCTCCCGGGCGCTGACGCGTTCGGCGCGGGATAGGCCGGAACCGTTCTCCATCACCAAGTGGGGCGCGGTAATGCCTTTCTTGGCCAGCCACTGGCGCACCACCCGCTGCGCAGCCTTGGCGTCGTCGCCGTCGGCCTCGTTGCGAAACCGCGCGCCGAGGCTCAGGAACAACTGCTGGGCCATGGTGTTGTTACTGTATTTGTTGATGTCGCGGATGATCTCCGCCAGGTCCGGCGAGAACGCCCGGGCCAGCACCTTGGCGCTGCTCGGGGTCGGGGCCAGGCGGTCCTTGCCCTGGATGCTGCCGCCCAGTTCCTTCCAGATCGCCCGCACCGCACCAGCGGTGTAGGTGGCGTGGTCCAGCAGCGACAGGTAGGTCTGGGAGCTGCAACCGTCACCGAGCTGGCCGCCGACGGTCACGGTCACGCTGCCGTCCGCCTGGGGCACCGGGTTGTAGCGGACGCCGCCGGTGCATTGCTTGGAATTGACTGCCTTGACCTGGTTTTCGATGCGAATGCTGGCAATCGGCGGTTCCACCGACACCAGCACCCGGCCGCCGTCATTGCGGGCGACGAAGCGCAGGGCCTTGAGGTTGACCAGCAGCGAGTCGGGCTTGACCAGGAAGGGTTTGTTTTCGTCGTTGCCGTCATCGTTGAACTCGGGCAGTTGCGGCTGGATGAAAAAACTGCGGTCCAGCACCAGATCGCCGGTAATCTGCTGCACGCCGTTGGCTCGCAGATCACGCATCAGCAGCCAGAGCTTTTCCATGTTCAGCTTGGGATCGCCGCCGCCCTTGAGGTACAGGTTGCCGTTGAGAATGCCGCCACTGAGGGTGCCGTCGGTGTAGAACTCGGTTTTCCACTGGTGATTGGGGCCGAGCATTTCCAGGGCCGCATAGGTGGTCACCAGTTTCATGGTAGAAGCCGGGTTCACCGAGACGTCGGCGTTGTACAGGGTCGGGGTACCAGGACCGTTGAGTGGGATCATCACCAGGGACAAGGCATCATTTTGCAGCTTGCTGGCCTTGAGGGCCTTCTGCACGTTGGGCGACAGGGCGGTGTTGATGGTGGCAGCGCTGGTGGTGGCAGGGAGGGCCAAGGGAAGCAGAAGGCTGGCCAGAAGCAGTGGACGCAAAGATTTGATCATGTGAAATAAAACCCTACGGGCGAGGGGTGAAAAGACGAGGGCATGAAAATGAACGCCCTCAACGGTCATGAAAGTGTCGGCATTATGCCCCAAGGTGCAACGGCGTGTGCCGTGCCTGAGCCCTTCCAGGCGCTATTTTTTACCGACGGTAGGTCGACACACCCGATCAGTCGGGCAATCGACGCGCCAAACTGGTAAAGTGCCGGCCGTTATTACTTATGAGGATTGTTTCAATGGCGACTAACCGTTCCCAGCGTCTGCGCAAAAAACTGTGCGTGGATGAATTTCAAGAGCTGGGTTTCGAACTGAACCTGGACTTCAAAGAAGATCTGGCCGATGAGGCTATTGACGCTTTCCTCGACGCTTTCCTGAAAGAAGCCATGGAAGCCAATGGCCTGGGCTATGTTGGCGGCGATGACTACGGTCTGGTTTGCCTGCAGAAGCGTGGCTCGGTGACCGAAGAGCAGCGTGCTGCCGTTGAGGCCTGGCTCAAGGCGCGTCCTGAGCTGACCAGCGTTGAAGTCAGCCCGCTGATGGACGTCTGGTACCCGGAAAAGCCGATTAATCCGGTCGCTTGATGTTCCGAAACCGGCAGCCCTTACGGGTGCCGGTTTTTTTGTGCCTGTCTGTTGGGTATTGAGTGACCTTCAGGACGCTTTCGCGAGCAGGCTCGCTCCCACAGGGGATTTGAGTTGTGCACATTCCCTCTGTGGGAGCGAGCCTGCTCGCGATGCTTTCAAGCTTTACGCCAGTTCAGAATCACCAGGGTCAACACTCCCGCCACAATCCCCCAAAATGCCGAACCGATGGAAAACAGCGTCAGCCCCGATGCCGTGACCATGAAGGTGATCAGCGCCGCTTCCCGCTCCCGGGCTTCGCTCATGGCGATGCTCAAGCCATTGATGATCGACCCGAACAGTGCCAGCGCCGCAATGGACAGCACCAGCTCCTTGGGTAGTGCCGCGAACAATGCCGCCAACGTGGCGCCGAATACCCCGGCGATCCCGTAGAAAATCCCGCACCAGACTGCTGCCGTGTAGCGCTTGTTGCGATCTTCATGGGCGTGCGGCCCGGTGCAGATGGCGGCGCTGATGGCTGCCAGGTTGATGCCATGGGAACCGAACGGGGCCAGCAGCAGCGAGGCGAGGCCGGTGCTGGTGATCAACGGCGAGGCCGGCACGTTATAACCGTCGGCCCGGAGCACGGCGATGCCGGGCATGTTTTGTGAGGTCATCGCCACCACGAACAGCGGAATGCCGATGCTGATGGTGGCCGCCAGGGAAAAGTGCGGGGTGGTCCAGACCGGCGTCGCGACTTCCAGAGCGAAGCTGCTGAAGTCCAGCAGCCCCAGCAAGCCGGACAGCGCCGTGCCGATCAGCAGCGCCGCCAGCACTGCATAGCGTGGCGACAAGCGTTTGACGATCAGGTAGGTGAAAAACATCCCCAGCACCAGGCCGGTGCGATGTTGGGCGGCGACGAAAATCTCGCTGCCGATCTTGAACAGGATCCCGGCCAGCAACGCCGCCGCCAGCGAGGCCGGAATGCGCTTGACCAGACGCTCGAAACTGCCGGTCAGGCCGCAGATCGTCACCAGCACCGCGCAGGTGATGTAGGCGCCGATGGCTTCGCCGTAACTGACCCCGCCCAGGCTGGTGATCAGCAACGCCGCGCCGGGTGTCGACCAGGCGATGGTGATCGGCGTGCGATAACGCAACGACAGGCCAATGGAACACACCGCCATGCCGATGGAAATCGCCCAGATCCACGACGAAATCTGTCCGGCGCTCAACCCCGCTGCCTGCCCGGCCTGGAACATCAGCACCAGGGAACTGGTGTAGCCGGTCATCATGGCAATGAAACCGGCGACGATGGCCGAGGGCGACGTGTCGGCGAGTGGGCGAAGTGGCGTGGTCGTGACTTCGGTCATGGCAGGTGATGATCCTTGTTATAAATTGGTAGAGCCTGGAGCAGCCATGGGGCCTGGCCATGGGTTTGGGTTTTAAGCCTAAACTCAACCCAGCTGCCGATTGCAATACAGCCATGCCCGCAAACAGCCGTACAGTCGTGTTGCCATCAGAGGTTGTGTACAATCGCCGTGTTGTTTACGCGATACTTGCCAGCGACCCGCTGTGCCGTATTACAGTCACGGTCAATTCGCCGCAGTTCTCCCGACCCGAGTGCCCATGAACGAACAGTTGCAGCCCCTCAAGAAACAACCGCGAGCAGGCAAAGCCGGCCGCAGCGGAACCCAGGACGATATTGTCTATGCGCATATCTTCGAGGCTATCCTCGAACAGCGCCTGGCGCCCGGCACCAAGTTGAGCGAAGAGGCACTGGGGGAGATTTTCGGGGTCAGCCGCACGATCATTCGCCGGGCATTGTCACGCCTGGCCCATGAAGGGGTGGTGTTGCTGCGGCCCAACCGCGGCGCCGTGGTGGCCAGCCCAAGTGTCGAAGAGGCGCGCCAGGTGTTCCTGGCTCGGCGCCTGGTGGAGCGGGCGATCACGGAGCTGGCGGTGCAGCACGCCACGGCCGAACAACTGGCTGAACTGCGGCAAATGGTCAGCGACGAGCGCGACAGTTTTTCTCGCGGTGACCGCGGCGCCGGTATCCGCTTGTCGGGCGAGTTCCACCTCAAGCTGGCCGAAGCGGCAAAAAACGCCCCGCTGATCAGCTTCCAGCGCAGCCTTGTATCCCAGACCTCGCTGATCATCGCCCAATATGAAAGCGGCAACCGTTCCCACTGCTCCTATGATGAACATACCCAGTTGATCGACGCCATCGAGGCGCGCGATGCCAAGCTGGCGGTGGACCTGATGATGCACCACATGGACCACATCGACAGCAAGCTCAACCTCGATGAAGAAAGCGCGTCGGATGATTTGCATGCGGTGTTTTCGCATCTGTTGCAGAGCAAGAAACCTGGGCGCTCGACGGCCAAGCTCTGATCGAGTGCAGTCAGCGGCACCGAGTCGGCTTCATCGCGAGCAAGCTCGCTCCCACATTGGATTTGGGGTGTTCACATACCCTGTGGGAGCGAGCTTGCTCGCGATAGCAATCCAACAGCCAATAAAAGTCTACCGCTGATGCACCAACCGACCCGCCGCATAAGTCTGCGCCACCGTCCGGTCATCCCCCAGCGTCATCAACACAAACAACCGCTCGGCAATGTCCCTGGCCTGCTTGAGGCGATAGCCCAGCAGCGGCGTGGCGTTGTAGTCCAGCACCAGAAAGTCTGCATCCGTGCCCGGTTGCAAAGTCCCGATCCGCTCTTCCAGGCGCAATGCCCGGGCGCCGCCGAGGGTGGCCAGGTACAGCGATTTGAACGGGCTCAGTCGCGCACCCTGTAGCTGCATCACCTTGTAGGCTTCGTTCAGGGTTTGCAGGAGCGAAAAGCTGGTGCCGCCGCCCACATCCGTGCCCAAGCCTACGTTCACTTTGTGTTTTTCGGCCATCGGCAGGTTGAACAGGCCGCTGCCGAGGAAAAAGTTCGAGGTCGGGCAGAACGCGATGGCTGAACCCGTCTCGGCCAGGCGTGCGCACTCGTCGTCGCACAAATGCACGCCGTGGGCGAACACCGAACGCTCGCCGAGCAGTTGATAATGGTCATAGACGTCCAGATAGCCTTTGCGCTCGGGAAACAGCGCCTTGACCCACTGCACTTCCTGCAGGTTTTCACTGATGTGGGTTTGCATGTACAAGTCGGGATATTCCCCCAGCAACTGACCGGCAAGGGCCAATTGCTCCGGGGTGCTGGTGGGGGCGAAGCGTGGGGTTACGGCGTAATGCAGGCGGCCCTTGCCGTGCCAGCGCTCGATCAGTGCCTTGCTCTCGGTGTAGCTGGATTCGGCGGTGTCGACCAGATAGTCCGGGGCATTGCGGTCCATCATCACTTTGCCGGCGATCATCCGCAGGTCGAGCTGCTGGGCCACTTCGAAAAACGAATTCACCGATTGCGGGTGCACACTGCCAAACACCAGCGCCGTGGTGGTGCCGTTGCGCAGCAGTTCCTTGACGAAAATATCGGCCACGGCGTCGGCGTGGGCCTTGTCGGCGAACTGGCTTTCGCAGGGGAAGGTGTAGGTGTTGAGCCAGTCCAGCAATTGCTCGCCATAGGCGCCCACCATGCCGGTCTGCGGCAGGTGGATGTGCGTGTCGATGAAGCCGGGGGTGATCAGTGCATCCGGGTAATGGCAGATTTCGATATCCGCCGCCAGGGTTGGCAGCAGATCGTGGGCGTGGCCGATGTCGCTGATCTGGCCGTTTTCCACCACCAGCAGACCGTCTTCGAAATATTCATAGGATGCCTCGATGCCGACCTCGGCGGGGTCGGCGAGGCTATGGAGCAGGGCGGCGCGGTAGGCTTTGCGTGTCAGGGGCATGGGTATTCTCAACGATTGTTCAACGGTTCGCCTGGCTGCGGCGCGAGACCGGCAGGAGCTTGGCAATCGGTTCGGCGCGGGCGGTGTGCTGGCCGAAATCCGCGTTATAGGTGGCGATGATTTCGCCGGCGATGGAGATGGCGATTTCCACAGGCAACTTGCCTTTGACTTCGCCGATGCCCATCGGGCAGCGCATGCGTTGCAAAGTGCTGCTGTCGATGCCGCGATCCCGCAGGCGATGTTCGAACTTGACCCGTTTGGTCTTCGAGCCGATCAGGCCGAAGTAAGCGAAGTCGTTACGCTTGAGGATCGCGGCGCTCAATTCCAGGTCGAGCTGGTGGTTGTGGGTCATGACGATGCAATAGCTGCCGGCGGGCAACTCGTCGACTTCATCCAGTGGGTCTTCGGTCACGATCTTGCGTACGCCGTGGGGCAGGTGCTCGGGGAACTCTGCTTCTCGCGAATCGATCCAGCGCACCTTGCAGGGCAGGCTCGCCAGCAACGGTACCAACGCGCGACCGACATGGCCGGCACCGAACACGGCGATTTGCGCCTGCACCTGCCCCATGGGTTCGAACAGCAGCACGGTCACGCCGCCGCAGCACTGGCCCAGGCTGGCGCCAAGGCTGAAGCGCTCCAGATGCGTGCCTTGCTGGCCGCTGGCGAGCATGTGCCGGGCGATCTCCATGGCCTTGTATTCCAGGTGCCCGCCACCGATGGTGTCGAAAATCTGGCTGGCGCTGATGACCATCTTCGAACCGGCGTTGCGCGGGGTGGAGCCGAGTTCTTCGATGATCGTTACCAGCACGCAGGGTTCGCCGCGGGTTTGCAGCTCGGCGAGGGCGCTGATCCAGTTGTACATATTCACCTCGACATCTGTGTTGTCTGTTCCGGCCTCATCGCGAGCAAGCTCGCTCCCACATAGGATCGGTGTTCACAAATCCCCTGTGGGAGCGAGCTTGCTCGCGATTGGCCGCGCCGCGGTCTAGAGCGAAGCCACTTCGACTTCAGCTTCCTCAGCCTTGACCGCCTTCAACCCCCGCATCTGCTCACACCCCCACAACACCCGCTCCGGTGTCGCCGGCGCATCGATTTTCGGTTGGTGCTGGTAATCCCCCAGGCTCGCCACGGCGTCCTTGATGGCGCACCACGCGGCGATGCCGAGCATGAACGGTGGCTCGCCCACCGCTTTGGAATGGAACACCGTGTCTTCAGGGTTCTTGCGGTTCTCCACCAGTTTGACCCGCAGGTCTAGCGGCATGTCGGCCACGGCCGGGATCTTGTAGCTGGCCGGGCCATTGGTCATCAGCTTGCCTTTGTCGTTCCACACCAGCTCTTCCATGGTCAGCCAACCCATGCCCTGGATGAAGCCGCCCTCGACCTGACCCATGTCGATGGCCGGGTTCAGCGAAGCGCCGACGTCGTGGAGGATGTCGGTGCGCAGCATCTTGTACTCGCCCGTGAGGGTGTCGACGATCACTTCGGCACAGGCCGCGCCAAAGGCGTAGTAGTAGAAGGGACGGCCACGGGCCTGGCTGCGGTCGTAATAGATTTTCGGGGTTTTGTAGAAACCGGTGCTCGACAACGAGACCTGGGCGAAATACGCCTGCTGCACCAGTGCCTCGAACGACAGGATGTGATCGCGCACCCGCACATGGCCGTTGTGGAATTCCACGTCTTCTTCGCTGACCTTGAACTGCCGCGCGGCGAACTCCACCAGGCGCTGCTTGATGGTCTCGGCAGCATTCTGCGCCGCCTTACCGTTCAGGTCGGCACCGCTGGAGGCTGCGGTGGGTGACGTGTTCGGCACCTTGTCGGTGTTGGTCGCGGTGATCTGCACCCGGTCCATTTCCACTTGGAATACCTCGGCCACCACTTGGGCGACCTTGGTGTTCAGGCCCTGGCCCATTTCGGTGCCGCCATGGTTCAGGTGGATGCTGCCGTCGGTGTAGATGTGGATCAAGGCTCCTGCCTGGTTGAGGAAACTGGCAGTGAATGAAATACCGAACTTCACCGGCGTCAGCGCCAGGCCTTTTTTCAGGATCGGGCTATTGGCGTTGTAGCGACGGATCGCTTCGCGGCGTTCGGCGTATTGGCTGCTTTGCTCAAGTTCGGCGGTCATTTCCTCGAGCATGTTGTGCTCGACGGTCTGGTAGTAGTGGGTGACGTTGCGTTCGGTCTTACCGTAGTAGTTGGCCTTGCGCACCGCCAGCGGATCGAGCCCCAGGTGCCGGGCGATGGCATCCATCACCTCTTCGATGGCGACCATGCCTTGCGGCCCGCCGAAGCCACGGTAGGCGGTGTTCGAGGCGGTGTTGGTCTTGCAGCGGTGGCCGTTGATGGTCGCATCGCCCAGGTAATAGGCGTTGTCGGCATGGAACATCGCCCGGTCGACAATCGAGGCCGACAGGTCCGGCGAGCAACCGCAGTTGCCCGCCAGGTCCAGGGCGATGCCGTGCAAGCGTCCGCTGCTGTCAAAGCCCACGTCGTATTCGATATAGAAGGGGTGGCGCTTGCCGGTCATCAGCATGTCTTCGACCCGGGGCAGGCGCATCTTGGTTGGCTGGCCGGTGAGGTGCGCGATCACGGCGCACAGGCACGCCGGGCTGGCGGCCTGGGTTTCCTTGCCGCCGAATCCGCCGCCCATGCGGCGCATGTCCACCACGACCTTGTTCATCGACACACCCAGCACTTCGGCCACCAGTTTCTGCACTTCGGTGGGGTTCTGGGTGGAGCAGTAGACGATCATGCCGCCGTCCTCGGTGGGCATCACCGAGGAGATCTGGGTTTCCAGGTAAAAGTGTTCCTGGCCGCCGATGTGCAGCGAACCCTGGATGCGATGCTCGGCGCTCGCCAGGGCCGTGGCCGAGTCACCGCGCTGGTGGGTGTGGCTGTCGAGCACGAAATGGCGCTTGCGCAAGGCCTCGACAACATCCAGTACCGGCTCCAGGTCTTCGTATTCGACGATGGCTGCCATCGCAGCCTGGCGGGCGGTGTCCAGGTCCCTGGCGGCGACGGCCAGCACCGGTTGGCCGACGAACTGCACGTCATCGATGGCTAGCAGCGGATCGCCGGGCAGCAGCGGACCGATGTCTTTTAGGCCCGGGATGTCGGCATGGGTGATGGCGATGCGCACGCCTTCGAAGGCGTAGCAGGGCGCAGTGTCGATGCGGATGATCCGGGCGTGGGCGCGGTCCGAGAGTCGGGCGTAAACGTGCAACTGGTTGGGGAATTCCAAACGGTCATCGATGTACTGGGCTTCGCCGGACACGTGCTTGGCGGCGCTGTCATGCTTGACGCTGCGGCCCACGCCGGTGGTCAGGTCGCGGGCGAACAGCTCGGCCAGTTCGGCTTGAGTCTTCTCTACGGCGTGATGGTTAGACATAAGCGGTCACCCGAGTCTCGATGTGCGGCGTTTGCAGTTCGATGAAGTACTTGCGCAACAGGTTGCGAGCGCTGAGCAGGCGGTATTCCTTGCTGGCGCGGAAGTCCGACAGCGGTGTGAAGTCCTCGGCCAGGGCCGCGCAGGCACGTTCGAGGCTGCTGTCGTTCCACGGCGCACCGATCAGGACGGCTTCGCAATGTTTGGCGCGTTTGGGCGTCGCGGCCATGCCGCCGAAGGCGATCCGGGCATCGCGGACCACGCCGTTGTCGATCCGCAGGTTGAACGCGGCGCACACGGCGGAAATGTCATCGTCCAGGCGCTTGGACACCTTGTAGGCGCGGAACGCCTGCTCGGCACTGGCCCGGGGCACGATGATCTTCTCAATGAACTCGCTTTCCTGGCGGGCGGTGACGCGGTAATCGATGAAATAGTCTTCCAGCGCCAGGGTGCGGCGGGTCTGGCCCTTGCACAGCACGATCTGCGCGCCGAGGGCAATCAGCAGCGGCGGCGAGTCGCCAATCGGCGAGGCGTTGCCGATGTTGCCGCCCAAGGTGCCCTGGTTGCGGATCTGCAGCGAGGCAAAACGCTGCAACAGTTCGCCGAAGTCCGGGTACTCAGCCTTCAAGGCTTCGTAGCAATCGGAGAGGGCGGTGGCGGCGCCGATTTCCAGGCGATCATCGAAGCGTTCGATGCGCTTGAGTTCCGCCACGTTGCCCACGTAGATCATCACCGGCAGGGTGCGGTGAAACTGGGTGACTTCCAAGGCCAGGTCGGTGCCGCCGGCCAACAGGCGCGCCTGGGGATAAGCATCGTACAGGTCGGCCAGGTCGGCCACGGTCAGTGGCACCAGGCAGCGCTTGTCACCGCTGTTGAGCTCGCCGGTTTCCGTGGGGGCGATGGCTTTGAGGCGAGCGATGGTATCGGCCTCGCGGGCGTCGAACTGGTCCGACTGCTTACCGCAGCAGGCCTGCTCGGCGGCGGCCAGGATCGGTCGGTAGCCGGTGCAGCGGCAGAGGTTGCCGGCCAGGGCTTCGTGGGCCTTGTGCGCGTCGGGTTGCTCGCTGTTCTTTTGCAAGGCAAACAATGACATGACGAAGCCGGGTGTACAGAAGCCGCATTGCGAACCGTGGCAATCGACCATTGCCTGCTGGACGCTGTGCAACTGGCCCTGGTGCTTGAGGTCTTCGACGCTGATCAGTTGTTTTCCGTGCAGGGCCGAGACGAACGTCAGGCACGAATTGAGACTGCGATAGCGCATGCGTTCACGGCCGCTTTCGTCCGTATGCAGTTCGCCCACCACCACGGTGCATGCGCCACAGTCGCCGCTGGCGCAGCCTTCTTTGGTACCGGATTTACCGACATGCTCGCGTAAATAGTTGAGCACGGTCAGGTTCGGGTCCAGGGCGTGCTCGCTACGGAGTTCCTGGTTGAGTAAAAACTGGATCACGGAAGGCCTCGCAGACTCATTATTGTTGTATCGACTTGGGCCGAATTTATCAGTTCTGACTTTTCGGTCAATGATTTTCTGACTTAAAGGTCAGGAAAATTCGTTTTGTCGATCAACTGCCCGTGTTGGGTCAGTATGGACCCATTGGGGGAGCGAGCTTGTTCGCGATGGCACCGGGTCAGTTGATGCATTCATCGGCTGGCGCACCGCCATCGCGAGCAAGCTCGCTCCCACAGGTTTAGTTCAGGGTGAAAAGCTAAAGTTTTTTTTGCTTATATCGTGCCAAAAACCCGGTGCAGGCCCTGCGCCATGACGTATTGAGTGCGCTACACTGCGCCGCTTGTGCAGATCGAAGAGTTTGAAGGACAACCATGACGTTCAAGGCCCCGGACAGCCTCGCCGAGCAAATCGCCCATTACCTCGCCGAGCGCATCATTCGCGGCGAAATGAAGCCGGGAGAGCGCATCCAGGAGCAAAAGGTCACCCTGGCGCTCAATGTCAGCCGCGGCTCGGTGCGCGAGGCCCTGTTGATTCTGGAACGGCGCCACCTGATCGCCATCCTGCCGCGCCGTGGCGCCCACGTCACCGAACTCACTGAGCATAATGTGCGCAGCCTGTGTGCGCTGATGAGTGAGCTCTACATCCTGCTGGGCAATGCCGTGGCCCATGGCTGGCAGGATCAGGCCGACATGGCGCCGTTCGTGGCCATCCAGCAGCGTCTCAAGGACGCCTTTGCGCGCCAGGACATCCGCACCTTCGTCGACGAAAGTTTCAGCGTGATGCGCGCCGCGTACCCGTTCGCCAACAACCCTTACTTGCAGGAAACCGTCGAGAACCTGCAACCGGCCATGAGTCGTGCCTATTTCCTCGCCCTGGAACAGCGCAAGGCCGAGATGGGCGAGTTCCTCGACCTGTTCCAGCGCCTGCTCGCCGCTGTGCTGGCCCGTGATTTACCGCAGATTCGCATCGTGCTGACGGCCTACGCCCAGCGCAGTTGCGATCTGGTGGTTTCCGCCCTGACGAAGGCCTGAACGTGCGGCTCAAGTGCATCAAACTGGCGGGGTTCAAATCCTTCGTCGACCCGACCACGGTGAACTTCCCCAGTAACATGGCGGCGGTGGTCGGGCCCAATGGCTGCGGCAAGTCGAACATCATCGACGCCGTGCGCTGGGTGATGGGCGAGAGCTCGGCCAAGAACCTGCGCGGCGAGTCGATGACCGACGTCATCTTCAATGGCTCCACCAGCCGCAAACCGGTGAGCCAGGCCAGCATCGAGCTGGTGTTCGACAACTCCGACGGCACCCTGGTGGGCGAGTATGCGGCCTATGCGGAGATTTCCATTCGCCGCAAAGTGACCCGCGACAGCCAGAACAGTTACTTCCTCAATGGCACCAAGTGTCGGCGTCGCGACATCACCGACATTTTCCTCGGCACCGGCCTGGGCCCGCGCAGCTACTCGATCATCGAGCAGGGCATGATCTCCAAGTTGATCGAGGCCAAGCCCGAGGACCTGCGTAACTTCATCGAAGAGGCCGCGGGGATTTCCAAATACAAGGAGCGGCGCCGCGAAACCGAAAACCGTATTCGACGTACACACGAAAACCTTGCGCGCCTGACCGACCTGCGCGAAGAACTCGAACGTCAGCTTGAACGCTTGCACCGGCAGGCCGAGGCCGCCAAGAAGTATCAGGAATACAAGGGCGAGGAGCGTCAGCTCAAGGCCCAGTTGTCGGCCCTGCGCTGGCAGGCGTTGAACGAGCAGGTCGGCCAGCGCGAGGCGATCATCGGCAACCAGGAAGTCAGTTTCGAGGCCTTGGTGGCCGAACAGCGCAACGCCGATGCGGCCATCGAGCGCCTGCGGGACGGGCACCACGATCTGTCCGAACGCTTCAACCTGGTGCAAGGGCGCTTCTATTCGGTAGGCGGCGACATCGCCCGGGTCGAGCAGAGCATCCAGCACGGCCAGCAACGGCTGCGTCAGTTGCAGGATGATTTGAAGGAAGCCGAGCGAGCGCGCCTGGAAACCGAATCCCACCTGGGTCACGACCGCACGTTGCTGCTGACCCTTGGCGAAGAGCTGGACAGGCTCACGCCGGAGCAGGAAATCACCAGCGCCGCCGCCGAAGAAGCCGCTGCCGCCCTGGAAGAGGCCGAGCTGACCATGCACGGCTGGCAAGAGCAGTGGGACAGTTTCAACCTGACCTCGGCCGAGCCGCGGCGTCAGGCTGAGGTCCAGCAATCGCGCATCCAGCAGCTGGAAACCAGCATGGAGCGCCTGGCCGAGCGTCAACGCCGCCTGGCCGAAGAACGCGCCTTGCTCGCGGCGGACCCGGAAGACGCGGCGATTCTGGACCTGAGCGAGCAACTGGCCGCCAGCGAAGCCACCCTCGAAGACTTGCAGGCCAGCGAAGACGCCCAGGTCGAACGGCTTGAGCAACTGCGCCAGGCCTTGCAATTGGCGTTGCAGAACCAGCAACAGGCCCAGGGCGAGTTGCAGCGACTCAATGGCCGCCTGGCCTCGCTGGAGGCCTTGCAGCAAGCCGCGCTGGACCCGGGCACCGGCACCGCCGAATGGCTGCGCGATCAGCACCTGGCCGAGCGCCCGCGACTGGCGGAGGGCTTGAAGGTTGATGCTGGTTGGGAACTGGCAGTGGAAACCGTACTCGGCGCGGACCTGCAAGCAGTGCTGGTGGATGACTTCGGCGGCTTCGACCTGTCGGGCTTCACCCAAGGCGATCTGCGCCTGCTCAGCCCGGCCGGCGACGGGGTACGTGTACCCGGCAGTTTGCTGGACAAAGTCGAGGCCCTGGTTGATCTGTCGCCGTGGTTGGGGCAGGTCAAGCCGGTGGCAAGCCTTGAACAGGCTTTGGCCTTGCGTGGGCAATTGGCCGCTGGCGAAAGCCTGATCAGCCAGGACGGTTACTGGGTCGGCCGGCATTTCCTGCGGGTGCGCCGGGCCAGCGAAGCCGAGAGCGGCATGCTCGCCCGAGGCCAGGAAATCCAGCGCCTGAGTGCCGAGCGCGAAGAACGCGAGGCCAGCGTCGAGGCCCTGGAAACCGAATTGCAAAACCTGCGGGCACAACAGCGTCAACAGGAGAACGGTCGCGAGCACCTGCGTCGGCTGTTGCAGGACGAAGCGCGTCAGCAAGGCGAGCTCAAGGCGCAGTTATCGGCCGGCAAAGCCAAGCTCGAACAATTGGCCCTGCGCCGCACCCGCCTGGAAGAAGAGATCGCCGAGTTGGGCGAGCAGCGGGCCCTGGAGCACGAACAGATCGGTGAGGCGCGCCTGCAATTGCAGGAAGCCCTCGATGCCATGGCGCTGGACACTGAACAGCGCGAACTGTTGCTGGCCCAGCGCGACAGCCTGCGTGAACGCCTGGACCGAGTGCGCCAGGAAGCTCGCCAGCACAAGGATCATGCCCATCAGCTGGCGGTGCGCCTGGGTTCGCTCAAGGCTCAATACGATTCCACGCGCCAGGCCTTGGAACGGCTGGAAATGCAGTCCGAACGCCTGACCGAAAAACGCGAGCAGTTGAGCCTCAATCTGGAAGAGGGCGAAGCGCCACTGGAAGAGCTGCGCCTCAAACTCGAAGAGTTACTCGACAAGCGCATGAGCGTCGACGAAGAGCTCAAGACCGCGCAAATTGCTCTGGAAGACGCCGACCGTGAATTGCGCGACGCCGAGAAACGCCGCAGCCAGGCCGAGCAGCAATCCCAGCTGATTCGCGGCCAGATGGAACAGCAGCGCATGGAGTGGCAAGCCCTGACGGTGCGGCGTAAAGCCTTGCAGGACCAATTGCTGGAGGACGGCTACGACCTCAACGGTGTGCTTGCCACGTTGGTGGGCGGGGCGAACGAGAAGGACGCCGAGGAAGAACTGGAACGTATTGCCCAGCGCATCCAGCGGCTGGGGGCGATCAACCTGGCGGCCATCGACGAGTACCAGCAGCAGTCCGAGCGCAAGCGCTATCTGGATGCCCAGAACGACGATCTGGTGGAAGCGCTGGAGACCCTGGAAAACGTCATCCGCAAGATCGACAAGGAAACCCGCAACCGCTTCAAGGATACCTTTGATCAGATCAACGGCGGGTTGCAGGCCCTTTTTCCAAAAGTTTTCGGTGGCGGCAGTGCTTACTTGGAACTGACGGGCGAAGATTTACTCGATACAGGGGTGACAATCATGGCGCGTCCTCCTGGCAAGAAGAACAGCACCATCCATTTGCTCTCCGGTGGCGAAAAGGCGTTGACCGCGTTGGCCCTGGTTTTCGCCATTTTCAAGTTGAACCCGGCGCCGTTCTGCATGCTCGATGAAGTCGACGCGCCGTTGGACGACGCTAACGTAGGTCGTTACGCACGGCTGGTGAAGGAAATGTCCGAAACGGTGCAGTTCATTTACATCACCCACAACAAGATCGCCATGGAAATGGCCGATCAACTGATGGGCGTGACCATGCATGAGCCAGGTTGCTCGCGTCTGGTGGCGGTGGATGTGGAGGAGGCCATGGCCATGGTGGATGCCTGAAACACAGGCCGTAGGGCATCTACCTGGAGCGCTGTAGGTATTTTTTACCCTTGGGCCTGTTGTCCAATCCACAGATTGGGCACAAGGCTATGCGACAGACGGTGTAAAGTTATCTTTGGTCGTGCTAGTTTAATGTCAATTTTTCGTATGCGTGGGCAAAACGCCATTCAGAACATAGAGTTGGCGCCACGTTTTAAAGCGGTTTGCAAATAGCTAAGCCCCTTATTTTTCAGCATTTTTATAGAGGCACGGGATTACATGGAAATCGGTCTGCGCGAGTGGCTGATCGTCATCGGCATCATTGTCATTGCCGGTATTCTTTTCGACGGCTGGCGCCGCATGCGCGGCGGCAAGGGGAAACTGAAGTTTCGTCTTGATCGCAGCCTGTCGAACCTGCCGGACGACGACGGCAATGCCGAACTGCTGGGCCCGCCCCGGGTGCTGGACACCCATAAGGAACCGCAGCTGGACGAGCACGACCTGCCATCGATGAGCGCGCCTGCGCGCGAGCCGCGGGAATCGAATGCCAAGCGCGGCAAGCGCAACAGCGAGCCGTCCCAGGGTGACCTGAACCTCAACCTTGACCTGGATGGCGGCCCGAGCTTCAGCAGCCGTGACGACGATTTCCCGGACGAGAACAAAACCTCGAGCGCCGACAAAGACCAGGCCCAGGCCGAAGAAGTGCTGGTGATCAGCGTGATCTGCCGCGACCCGGCCGGCTTCAAGGGCCCGGCGTTGCTGCAGAACATCCTGGAAAGTGGTCTGCGCTTTGGCGAGATGGACATTTTTCACCGTCACGAAAGCATGGCCGGCAATGGCGAGGTGCTGTTCTCCATGGCCAACGCCGTCAAGCCAGGCGTGTTCGACCTGGACGACATCGATCACTTCAGCACCCCGGCCGTCAGCTTCTTCCTCGGCCTGCCGGGTCCACGTCATCCCAAGCAGGCCTTTGACGTGATGGTGGCCGCGGCGCGCAAGCTGTCCCAGGAGCTCAACGGCGAACTGAAGGATGACCAGCGCAGCGTATTGACCGCCCAGACCATCGAGCACTACCGCCAGCGCATCGTCGAATTCGAGCGTCGGGCGCTGACCCAGAAGCGCTGAAGTCAGCAGAGCCTTTGTGGCTGAAGGCTTTTGTGGCGAGGGAGCTTGCTCCCGCTGGGGTGCGAAGCACCCCCCCATGTATCAAGAAAAATCGAGCAGCCTAGGCTGCTCTTTTGCTTTATGAGAGAACACCCATGAACGCCGTCGAAACCCGCATCCAACAGCTGCGCACCGAGTTGGATCAGCACAACTACCGCTACCACGTCCTCGACGAGCCGAGCATCCCGGACGCCGAGTACGACCGTCTGTTCCACGAGCTCAAGGCCCTGGAAGAACAGCACCCGGATTTGGTGACCAGCGATTCCCCGACCCAGCGGGTCGGCAGCGTGGCACTGTCGGCGTTCAGCCAGGTGCGTCACGAGATCCCGATGCTCAGCCTGGGCAACGCTTTCGACGAAAATACCATGCGCGAGTTCGACCGGCGGGTGACGGAAGGTCTCGACCTGCCCATGGGCGACTTGTTGGGCGGTGGCGCGGCGGTGGAGTACAGCTGCGAGCCGAAGCTCGATGGTCTGGCGGTCAGCCTGTTGTATCAGGATGGCATGCTGGTGCGCGGCGCCACGCGCGGTGACGGCACCACCGGTGAAGACATCAGCGTCAATGTGCGTACTGTGCGCAATATTCCCCTTAAGTTGCAGGGCAGCGGTTGGCCGCCGGTGCTGGAAGTGCGTGGCGAGGTGTACATGTCCAAGGCCGGCTTCGAGCGCCTCAACGCCACGCAACTGGAGGCGGGCGGCAAGACCTTCGCCAACCCGCGTAACGCGGCGGCCGGCAGCTTGCGCCAGCTGGATTCGCGGATCACTGCCAACCGTCCCCTGGAGTTCTGCTGCTACGGCATCGGCCAGGTGACTACGGACATTGCCGATACGCACATCGGCAATCTGAAGCAGCTCAAGGCCTGGGGCATGCCCATCAGCCGTGAGCTGAAACTCGCCCACGGCATCGACGAATGCCTGGACTACTACCGCGACATCGGCGAGCGGCGCAATGCGTTGCCCTATGAAATCGACGGTGTGGTGTTCAAGGTCAACAGCATCGCCTCCCAGCGCGAACTGGGCTTCCGCGCCCGCGAGCCGCGCTGGGCCATCGCCCATAAATTCCCGGCCACTGAAGAACTCACCGAGTTGCTCGACGTCGAGTTCCAGGTCGGCCGTACCGGTGCTGTCACGCCTGTTGCACGGCTCAAGCCGGTGAAAGTTGCCGGCGTGACCGTGGCCAACGCCACACTGCACAATATGGACGAAGTGGCGCGCTTGGGCCTG
The DNA here is from genome assembly GCF_030064125.1 of Pseudomonas sp. G2-4. NCBI lineage: Bacteria > Pseudomonadati > Pseudomonadota > Gammaproteobacteria > Pseudomonadales > Pseudomonadaceae > Pseudomonas > Pseudomonas sp. G2-4. Next base: position 2,015,752 of record NZ_CP125957.1, read on the forward strand.
ATGATCGGCGACACGGTGATTATCCGTCGCGCCGGTGACGTGATTCCGCAAGTGGTACAAGTGATCACCGAGCGTCGCCCGGTCGATGCCCGTCCCGTGGAAGTCCCCCGACAATGTCCGGTCTGTGGCTCCCATGTCGAGCGCACGCAGTTGATCAAGCGCAGCAAGGGCCGCGAGACCATCAGCGAAGGCGCGGTGTACCGCTGCGTCGGTCGCCTGGCCTGTGGCGCGCAGCTCAAGCAGGCGATTATTCATTTTGTGTCGCGTCGGGCCATGGATATCGAGGGGCTGGGCGAGAAGAGCGTCGAGCAACTGGTGGACGAGGGGTTGGTGGGCTCGCCAGCCGATTTGTATGCCCTGACCTTCGAGCAAGTGGTCGACTTGGAAGGTTTCGCCGAGCTGTCGAGCAAGAACCTGCTGGCGGCCATCGTCGACAGCAAAAAACCAAGCCTGGCGCGTTTCATCTACGCCCTCGGTATTCCGGACGTGGGCGAGGAAACCGCCAAGGTCCTGGCCCGCTCCCTCGGTTCGCTGGAGCGGGTGCAGGCGGCCTTACCCCAAGTGCTCACGTACCTGCCGGATGTCGGCCTGGAAGTGGCCTACGAGATTCACAGCTTCTTTGAAGACCCGCACAACCGCCAGGTGATCAAGGACCTGCTGCGCCACGGCCTCGATATCCAGGACCAGGGCGAGTTGGGCGCCGAATTTTCTGCCAGCACGACGCTGGGCGGTTTTCTCGACAAGCTGCACATTCCGTCGGTCGGACCGGGCGGGGCACAGAAACTGGCAGACAAGTTCGGCACCCTCGAAGCGGTGATGAGCGCCGACTGGCTGGACATGCGCCAGGCGTTACCGGAAAAACAAGCCAACGCCGTGCGCGAGTTCTTCGCCATCGCCGCCAATCGCCAACAGGCCGAGGCCGCGGAGCAACAACTGCGCGACTTCGGTATGCATTGGCAAAGCGAGAAAAAAGTCGTCGAAGGCCTGCCCGAAGCAGGACACTCCTGGGTGTTGACTGGCTCGCTGGAGTTGATGAGCCGCGATGTCGCCAAGGACAAATTGGAGAGCCTGGGGGCCAAGGTGGCCGGTTCGGTGTCGGCGAAAACCCATTGCGTCGTGGCCGGACCGGGGGCCGGTTCGAAGCTGACGAAGGCCAATGAGCTGGGGCTCAAGGTGCTCGACGAAGAGGCGTTCGTGGTGTTTTTGAGTAAGCATGGCATCACGGTTTAACCATGAGCGCTCGCTCTTGTGGCGAGGGAGCTTGCTCCCGCTCGGCGGCGCAGCCGTCGTAAAGCCGGCTGACGCGGTCCGTCTGGGGAGGTTGCGTCGTTCCGATTGGCGCGGCTGCGCCACCCAGCGGGAGCAAGCTCCCTCGCCACGGTTTATCCGGTGCTATGACGCAAAGCGTGGGAACGATCATGTACAAGGGGGAATCTAGTGCTTCAGGCTCCAGGGAGATCGCCATGTACCGTTTCTTCGAACAACTGACCTCACGCATCGCCGCGCCTTTCATGGGCGACCGCTCACGCAACAGTAAAATCTGGTCGTGCCGCTGCGGCCAGTCCTTGTTTTTTCGCAACAGCCAATGCCTGGCTTGCCTGGCGGTGTTGGGCTATCAGCCTGAGCAAAGTCGCCTGTCGTCCTTGCAACCCGGCGAGCAATCCGACACCTGGACACTGGACGTCGACCCGCAAGCCGGACTGTTCCGCCGCTGCGCCAATCTCGACACACCGGCAGCGTGCAACTGGCTGTTACCGGCCAACGGCTACGATACCCTGTGCATCGCCTGCAGCCTGAATCGCACCATTCCTGATCTATCGATCCCGGAAAACCCCGAACGCTGGCGCAAAGTAGAAACTGCCAAGCGCCGGCTAGTGGCGCAACTGATCACCCTCGGCTTGCCGGTCATCCCGAAAACCGTCGACGAAAATATCGGCTTGGCGTTCGATTTCATCGGCGTCGATCCCGCTGGCACGCCACCGACCACGGGTCACGCCAGCGGACTGGTCACCCTCGACATCAAAGAGGCTGACGATGCTCATCGCGAATACGTGCGCCAGCAGATGCGCGAGCCGTATCGCACCTTGCTCGGGCATTTTCGTCACGAGGTTGGGCACTATTATTGGGATCGGTTGATCGCCAACAGCCAGTGGCTCGGTGCCTTTCGCGAACTGTTTGGCGACGAGCGCGCCAGTTACGCCGAAGCCCTGGAGCGCCACTATCAGCAAGGCGCGCCGCTGGACTGGCAAACCCGCTACGTCAGTGCCTACGCCACCATGCACCCTTGGGAAGACTGGGCCGAAACCTGGGCCCACTACCTGCACATGATGGACGCGGTGGACACGGCGCTGGGCTTTGGCATGAGTGCCCGGGAAATGGATTTTGATTACCAGCCGTTCCCGCCTGAGACCTTGTACGACCCTGAACACACCGGCGGCGCGGCCTTCCTCTCGTTCGTCAACGCTTGGATCGAACTGGCCGGCATGCTCAACGAACTGTCCCGCAGCATGGGCCAGCCGGATTTCTACCCGTTCGTCGTACCGGCCGCCGTCATCACCAAGCTGCATTTCATTCACCTGGTGATCCAGGAAGAGGGTGGCCGGGCGGATGAGGTGCTGTTGTAGGCTCCCCTAGCAAGTTTTTGCTCGCCAGATACAGAGTCGACTCTAGATAAGAGGCTGGGCGAAGTTAAAGTAATGCCATTTGTTTTTGATAGTGGTTTTGTATTCTGACTTTCCTTTACCCTAAGGCCGTCATGGATGATGGCTATATTTATTATGGAAAATTTTATGAAACACGATCAGATGGATAAAACGACGACCATTCCCAATGTGCCCCGGAGGCTTTCCCAGGCAGGACAAAGTACTTACACAATTATATTGGCCTGGCAAATCTCGGATAACGTCCGCCCCGACCAGATTGCCGCTCATACGTTTAGAGTGACTGCCGTGTCTACTGGGCAGGGGCAGTTTGTCCCCGCCACCACTGTCCGGCCGGACCATCGTGGTTGGTACCGCCATGAAATAGGCGTCAGTGGTGGCTCCAAGCCGGTGTACTTCAATGTTCAAGTTCGGGCTCAGGCGCTTAATGGTGAGTACGGACCGTTTTGTCCAGTGTTGGTTTGTAATACTTCGTCGAATTAAGGTATATGCGTCTAGTTGCCAAGAATTCAGCATTTGGAGTGATTTGACGTAGAAAGTTTAAAAGGCGTCTGGTCCAGTCTCTATATTGAATGTGCCGACGCCTTCGCGAGCAAGCTCGCTCCCACATGGGTTCTGGGGTGTTCACTGCTTCGGTGTTCGCAACAGATCCGAGTGCGAGCGGGCTTGCTCGCGAAAGCGGTGTGTCAGAGGGCATCCATGTCGAATCTGTCGACGTCATCGCCAGCATGCTCGGCAAGTGCTTGAACATCTTCAGTTTTTTAATCCGGCGCGAACGGTTGTAACTTCTCGTCAGATAGGTACAATGGCGCGGCTCGCCGTCAGGCGGGCGTCGTTATGGTGACCCCATCGGTCCCCCCGCAACGATTACCCGTGAACCTGGTCAGATCCGGAAGGAAGCAGCCACAGCGGGAACATTGTGTGCCGGGGTGTGGCTGGTGGGGTTGCCTCCATAACGCCCAGGCCTTCGTTCGCAAGGCTTGTCCAAATTTCAGATTTTCTTTTTTTGCTGATCGATATCGATTGTTGCTTTCTGCTGTCCGGCTTTTGACCGGGCAGTGCAATCGAAGTCCAGGAGAATCAGCCTGGTCCGAGAGGGCCAGGCTCAGAGCGCTTGCGGTTGTCTGATCAGTATTGAGCCTTCACATACTCACCAATTGGCTCTTGCAGCAGATCCTGCGGATGATCCCCGCCAAAGGTCGCCCATTTACTTTTACCCGTCAGGATCGCAGACCCCAGCGGTTCCGCGCCCGTCGGGCCATAGATGGCGAGCTTCACTTCAATCTTGTCGGGGATGCCTGACCATTCTGTGGCGCGCTCTTCCCAATGCAGGATTTCCGGGATGACGTAGTAGCCCGAGGGGCTGTTTTGTCTCAGGCAGCTCAGTTCGCGGCACGCGCCCATTACCGTCACACGGTTGGTGTAATGCGAGAACGCCGTTTTAACGGCGGCGGCTGTCATGTCGCCGGACGCAGGGTACACCGTCGTTTCGTAGCGGCCGTCGATCGGCGTGGCGATGGCGATGGGCATTTGCCGATCAAGTTTTACCTGGCTGGGAAGGACATCCTGTTGCGCATATTTAGCGGTGCAGCCGGTGACGAGTATCGAAACAAGAATGATCGAGAGTTTATGCACGGTGTGCCCTTGGGATTCTATGGATGTCGGCGAGTCGCAGGCATCGTGGGATGCAAGATGGGCTCTGATAGTCGGGGCTCGGGGCTGGCGATGTCAACGTGACATTATCTATTGGTTCGCCCCATAGCAGCGAAGGGCTGTGGGAGTCTGCGTACAACTAGCCAGTTGGCTAGGCAAACGCCAAAGAGAAGCAAGGCCTGTCTTGCCTCGACAGGCCTTGCTTCTCTTTTTCATGACTTCATCAAGGCTTGGACAAGGCCTGGTCAACCGCTGCGATCAGCTTTCCCAGATCCTTCGGGGTGGCTCTGTGTATGACACCGAACAGATAAGCTCGCTGTTCGTCTTCATCGCCCATGTCGGCAAAAAAGGCTTTCAGCTGCACATCCAGTACGTCGGCAAGCAGGAACAGGGCTTCGACGCTGGGGGTGTAGGTGCCGGTTTCGAAACGGCTGATGGTTTTGGGGTCAAAACCGGTTTTTTCGCCAAGTTCAGCCTGAGTAAGCCCCGCTATTTTGCGATAGCGTCTGATGGCTGCACCCAAACTTGAAATTTGCATCGCTCAATTCCCATTTAGAATCAAGAACTTAACGATAGATTTTTGCATTAGGCAACCGCATTATTCATCACCTTGACTTGCAAAATGTGATGTGTTTCGTAGAATCGGCCTTTAGCACGGGTATTTAGTGATCTGCTTCAGAAGCCTGGATGTGCGAAAAGAGTGGGCCTTGCGTTTCTTGCCGTCACACAAGGCAGGGGCCTACCCCTCTCAAGTAGCGCTTTCAGGGCCCGCGCTCCAGCTTATCTCAAGGTGTTTGAGCCTAGTTGATTTTCGCCTGTTCCAGAGGCGGTCCAACCGCGCGCGACAAATGAGCCTGACTCATGGATGACTGCTTCGATGGATAAGAAGTACCGCAGAGCCGTTGACGCCGCCGCGATTTTTTCCGAAACCGATCTGAGTGGGCGCATCACTTACGTCAACGACCAATTCTGTAACCTTTTTGGCTACGAACGCGACGAGCTGCTGGGTGCGAACCATCGCCTGCTTAATTCCGGCCAGCACCCCGACGAGTTTTTCAGCGCCATGTGGTACACCATTTCCCAGGGGCAGGTCTGGAAAGGGGAAGTTTGTAACCGGGCCAAAGACGGCACGCTTCACTGGGTCGACACCACCCTGGTTCCGGTCATTGACGACGAGACCGGACAAGTCGAGCGCTATCTGGCGATTCGCTTCGACGTCAGCGAAAAGCGTCGGCTGCTGCACTCCTTGCAATGGCGGGTCGGGCACGATGTGCTGACCGGGTTACCCAACCGCACCTATCTGTCCGAGCTGCTGGACCAGGCCCTGGCGTTTTCCCGTGCGGAAAATCTACCTCTGGCGGTGTGCATGCTCGACCTTGATGGCTTCAAGGCCGTGAACGATGGTCATGGCCATGCCAGTGGCGATCGGTTGTTGGTGGAGGTTGCCAGGCGATTGCGAAGTATCGTACGTGGCGAAGACGTGGTGGCTCGGCTGGCTGGGGACGAGTTCGTGCTGGTGTTGCGCCATGTGCGTGGAATGGATGAGTTGAACGCCGCGCTGAACCGCGTATTGGTCGCCGTTTCAATGCCGTACGCCATTAACGGAAAGGGCATCAAGGTCTTTGCCAGCATTGGCGTCACGCTGTTCCCGTGGGACAACGAAAACGCCGAGACTTTGTTGCGCCACGCCGACCAGGCGATGTACGTGGCCAAGCAAAGTGGCCGTAATCGTTTCCATCTGTTCGATGTGTCCCGGGACCAGGAGGTCCGGGCCACTTACCAGACCGTCGAGCGGGTCCGCCAGGCGATGGCGACTAGTGAGCTACGGCTGCACTTCCAGCCCAAGGTCAACATGCGCAACGGCGCTGTGGTTGGGCTGGAGGCATTGTTGCGCTGGAAGCATCCGCAGCGTGGCCTGATCCCGCCTCGGGAGTTCCTGCCGCTGGTAGAGGAAACCGACCTGATCGTCGAGATCGGCGAGTGGGTGATGGAGCAGGTACTGACCCAGCTGCAACGGTGGCAGCAGGCAGGGCAGGGCTGGCCAGTAAGCATCAACATCTCGGCGCGGCATTTCCAGCGCGCGGATTTCGTCGAGCGTCTGCGAGACGTATTGGAGCGGCACCCGACCGTGTCGCCGCGCCTGCTGGATCTGCAGATTGTCGAATCCGTCGCCGTGGAAAACCTTGCGCACGTCAGCGCCTGCCTCCAGTCATGTCAGGCCCTGGGCGTGGGATTTTCACTGGGCGGCTTCGGCACCGGCTATTGCTCGCTCAATGACCTCAAGCATTTGCGTACGCAGACCATCAAGATCGACAAGGCCTTTGTCCGCGATATTCTCGATGACCGGGACGACCTGGCGCTGACCGAGGCAGTGATCGGCCTGGCCCGGGCGTTTGGTCGCCAAGTCGTCGCCGAGGGGCTGGACAGTCTGGAACATGGGCAACTGCTGCTGCGCCTGGGCTGCGAGGTGGCTCAGGGCTATTTCATCGCCCGGCCCATGCCGGCCGAACAAGTCCCCGGCTGGGTGGCGGGGTTCATTCCGCCGCCGCAATGGCAACAGCTGCCGGCCATTCAGGGAGAACCGACAGCGGCCTCTGATGTTTCATTGAGGCCGGTGTAGAGGCGGATGATCGCGTCGATTTCCCCTGACATTTTCATTTTCCGCAAAGTGAGCAAGATGCGTTGTGCTGGAATTTCCGGGGCATCGCGCACGTAGCAGCCCAACTGCTGTTCCTGGAGAACAGCTACTTCGTGCAATTGCCGGTCAGCGGTGTGCCGTTGATTGAACCAGTCCAGCACCCACTGGTTGCTGACCGCATAGCGATAGCGGCCGGCCAACAGTTTGGCCAGCACTTGTTCCTGGCTGCGCGCATCGTCGCGCCGCAGGTGCCTGCTATCGAACAACGGTTGCAGGGTCGGGTAGGTATAGCTGAGCACGGTGCCAATGGGCTGGTGCGGCAGCGTCGCTGGCGTCACCGCTGCGGGTGCGCTTGCCGTGCTGACGAGGATGTCGCGTTGGAAAAACAGTGGGACACTCCAGAGATAGTCGCCATCCTTGTCGGCCACCCAATCGGGGGTGACATAACAACGTATGTCGAATTCGCCGTGTTTCATGGCGCCGTCCAGGCGGGCGCGGGACAGGACGTGAAATTCAGCCGGCATGCCCATTTGTGTTGCCAGGCTGGTCATGATGTCGGGAATGATGCCCTGGGTCGGACGGCCTCGTTCGATCTGCACCATAGGCATGGCCCAGCCGTCGGTAATGGCGAATCGCAACGGTACTTCTTCGGCAAGACAACCTGTACCCACCAACAGCAAAGCCCCCATGGCTGAGCGCATAAACTCTCCTGACTGCGTAAAACCGTGTCGACAACCGAGTCTCTGACATCAGCTTAGTCAGATTAGACGAGCACACTGGATGCAATTTCGCCCCTGCTCCGCTAGCATTAGCCGCTTATGTTCCTTCGTTGCGACGGTTTTCGATGAGTTATCAGGTTCTTGCACGTAAATGGCGTCCGCGCTCGTTCCGCGAAATGGTCGGCCAGACCCATGTGCTCAAGGCCCTGATCAACGCCTTGGACAGCCAGCGGCTGCACCATGCCTATCTGTTCACCGGAACCCGCGGAGTGGGCAAGACCACCATCGCACGGATCATAGCCAAGTGCCTGAACTGCGAAACCGGCATTACCTCCACGCCTTGCGGGGAGTGTTCGGTCTGCCGGGAAATCGACGAGGGCCGGTTCGTCGACCTGATCGAGATCGACGCCGCCAGCCGCACCAAGGTCGAAGACACCCGCGAGCTGCTCGACAACGTGCAGTACGCGCCGAGCCGTGGGCGCTTCAAGGTCTACCTGATCGACGAAGTGCACATGCTCTCCAGCCATTCTTTCAATGCGCTGCTCAAGACCCTTGAAGAACCGCCGCCCTACGTCAAGTTCATCCTGGCCACCACTGATCCGCAGAAACTTCCTGCGACGATTTTGTCGCGCTGCTTGCAGTTCTCCCTGAAGAACATGACGCCGGAACGGGTCGTCGAGCATCTGACCCATGTGCTGGGCGTCGAAAACGTACCGTTCGAAGACGATGCGTTGTGGCTGCTGGGCCGCGCGGCTGATGGTTCGATGCGAGACGCCATGAGCCTGACCGACCAGGCCATTGCCTTCGGTGAAGGCAAGGTCATGGCTGCCGATGTGCGGGCCATGCTGGGCACCCTCGATCACGGCCAGGTCTACGATGTGCTGCATGCGCTGATCGAAGGTGATGCGAAGGCGTTGCTCGAAGCGGTACGTCACCTGGCCGAGCAGGGCCCGGACTGGAGTGGCGTGCTCTCGGAAATCCTCAACGTGTTGCACCGTGTCGCCATCGCCCAGGCCTTGCCTGATGGCGTCGACAACGGCCAAGGCGACCGTGATCGCGTGTTGGCCCTGGCCCAGGCGCTTCCCGCCGAGGACGTGCAGTTCTATTACCAGATGGGCCTGATCGGTCGTCGTGACCTGCCCCTGGCACCGGACCCGCGCGGCGGCTTCGAAATGGTGCTGCTGCGAATGCTGGCCTTCCGGCCGGCCGACACGGCGGACGCCCCGAGGCAACCGCTAAAGCCAGTGGGGATCAGCCAGGCCACAGCTGATTCCGCCAAGCCAGTGGCTGCCGCGCCTGTTGTTGCGCCGGCAGTGGCTCCGGCTCCGGCAGCAGTGGCGCCTGTGGCCGAAGCGGCCCCGATGGCTGTCATTGTGCCCGTTGAACCCGAGCCTGAACCGGTTGTCGAGCCCGAGCCGGTCGCCGAAGAGGTCGTTGATCTGCCCTGGAACGACCCGGTCGAACCTGAGGTCATCCAGCAGCCTGCCGTGGAGCCGGTGCTGGAAACCACCGCCGAGCAACCCGAACTGCCGCCGATGCCTTTGCCGACGCCCGACAGCGTGGTGCCCGATGCGCCGGAGTGGGTTGCGGCGCCGGTGCCTGAGCCTACGGTGGCCGACGTCGATGTCGCCACGCCGGGCGCAGACCTGGACGACGAGCCTCCGCTGGATGAGGATTACATCGAGCCGGACATGGATTCGGCCTACAGTTATCTGGACGATCTGGCCAGCGAGCACGCCGCCGAGCCAGCACCGGAGCCTGAGCCGGAACCCGCGGCGATGCCTGCCACTGGCCTGGCCCTGCAATGGCTGGAGCTGTTCCCGAAGCTGCCGATCACCGGCATGACCGGTAGCATCGCCGCCAACTGCACGTTGATTTCCGTAGAGGGTGACCACTGGCTGTTGCACCTGGACCCGGCTCACAGCGCGCTGTTCAACGCGACCCAGCAGCGTCGCCTCAACGATGCGCTGAACCAGTACCACGAGCGTACCCTGACGCTGAGCATCGAGCTGATCAAGCCTGAGCAGGAAACCCCGGCCCAGGCCGCGTCCCGGCGCCGGGCCAACCGTCAGCGTGAAGCCGAGGAGTCGATCCACGGCGATCCGTTCATCCAGCAGATGATGCAACAGTTCGGCGCTGTGGTCCGTCACGATACTATCGAACCTGTCGAGGCCCCGGTTATCCAGGGCTCATAACTGAAAGCGTCGGGCCGAACGGGTCGGGCGCGGTGTTTATCCAAGTACTTTCGAGGTGATTCCCATGATGAAAGGTGGCATGGCCGGCCTGATGAAGCAGGCGCAGCAGATGCAGGAAAAAATGGCCAAGATGCAGGAAGAACTGGCCAACGCCGAAGTCACCGGCAAATCCGGTGGCGACATGGTGACGGTGGTCATGACCGGTCGCCACGACGTCAAGCGCGTCAGCATCGATCCGAGCGTGGTCGAAGGCTTGAGCGAAGACGACAAGGAAATGCTTGAAGCCCTGTTCGCCGCCGCCGTCAACGACGCCGTCCGCAGGATCGAAGCCAACAGCCAGGACAAAATGTCCGGCATGACCGCCGGCATGCAACTGCCGCCGGGCATGAAACTGCCGTTCTGATTCGCCATCCCGGTCGGGATGGGCTACACACAATGCCAGGCATCGCGCCTGGCATTTTTATTTCTGGCCCAAATACAGCGTTGGATGTTCGGCCGCTATCGCGAGCAAGCTCATTCCCACACTGGATGGAAGCGTTCTCAATTGTGAGGTTCGTCGCAGGTCCTATGTGGGAGTGAGCTTGCTCGCGATGCGGTCACTGCGGTCCAACCGAACAAACATCGAACGCCGCCCCCTCGGCAATGGTCTGCTCCCTATAGGTCCTCTCAACGATCAAGGAGAACGCTTCCATGTCACAAGCATCGACCTCCAACCAGCGCATCGTCCTCGCCTCCCGCCCAAAGGGCGCACCGACCCCGGACAATTTTCGTCTTGAACAGGTGACGCTGCCGGACTTGGTGGAGGGGCAGATCCTGCTCAAGACGCTGTTCCTATCCCTGGACCCCTACATGCGCGGGCGAATGAGTGATGCACCGTCCTACGCCGCGCCGGTAGAAATCGATGCGGTGATGACCGGCGGTGCTGTCAGCCGCGTCGAGCGCTCAATGCACCCGAAATTCCACGAGGGGGATCTGGTGGTGGGTGCCACTGGCTGGCAAAGCCACAGCATCAGCGACGGACGCAACGTGCTTCCCGTCCCGTCGGGGCTGCCCAGCCCATCGATGGCCCTGGGTGTGCTGGGCATGCCGGGCATGACCGCTTACATGGGGCTGATGGACATCGGCCAGCCCAAGGCCGGGGAAACCCTGGTGGTCGCGGCGGCCTCGGGCGCCGTGGGCTCGGTGGTGGGCCAGGTGGCGAAGATCAAGGGCTTGCGGGTGGTTGGCGTGGCCGGCGGCAGGGAGAAATGCCAATACGTGGTCGAAGAGCTGGGGTTCGACGCTTGCGTCGATCACAAAGCTGAAAACTTTGCCGAGGAACTGGCTCGGGCCTGCGACAAGGGCATCGATATCTACTACGAAAATGTCGGTGGCAAAGTCTTCGACGCGGTGGTGCCGTTGCTCAACGCCAAGGCGCGTATCCCGCTCTGTGGCCTGATCGCGTCCTACAACGCCCATGAAGCGCCGAGCGGTCCGGATCGCTTGCCGCAACTGCAACGTACCTTGTTGAACAAGCGCGTGCGGATCCAGGGTTTTATCGTGTTTGACGACTACGGTGACCGCCAGCCGGAGTTCATCAGCGCCATGGCGCCTTGGGTGCGCGATGGCAAGGTCAAGTTCCGTGAGGACGTCGTCGATGGGCTGGAGAATGCGCCGCAGGCCTTTATCGGTCTGCTGGAAGGGCGCAACTTCGGCAAGTTGGTGGTGCGGGTGGCGCAGGATTGAATATTTGACGCTAATCGGAGGCGCGGGTATAAACCGCGTCTCGTTGTTATGTCGGACATTTCCTCCATGAGCTTCAGCCCTTTGATTCGCCAACTGATCGATGCCCTGCGAACTTTGCCAGGTGTAGGTCAGAAAACTGCCCAGCGCATGGCGTTGCAATTGCTTGAGCGTGATCGCAGCGGCGGTTCGCGCCTGGCCCAGGCCCTGAGCCAGGCCATGGAGGGGGTCGGGCATTGCCGTTTATGCCGGACCCTCACGGAAGACGACCTTTGCCCACAGTGCGCCGACCCGCGTCGGGACGACAGCCTGCTGTGCGTCGTGGAAGGGCCGATGGATGTGTACGCGGTGGAGCAGACCGGTTTCCGGGGCCGTTATTTCGTGCTCAAGGGCCATTTGTCGCCGCTCGACGGCTTGGGCCCGGAAGCCATCGGCATTCCCCAGTTGGTCGCTCGGATCGAGGAGGCGGGCACGTTCACGGAAGTCATCCTCGCCACCAATCCGACGGTCGAAGGCGAAGCCACCGCCCACTACATCGCCCAGTTGCTGAACAACAAAGGCCTGATCGCCTCCCGCATCGCCCACGGCGTTCCGTTGGGTGGCGAGCTGGAATTGGTGGACGGTGGGACGCTGGCGCATTCGTTTGCCGGGCGCAAGCCGATCGCGTTGTAGCTGCTACACAGTACCAGTGGGAGCGAGCTTGCTCGCGATAGCGGTGGATCAGTCAATATCCATGCGACTGGTAAATCGCTATCGCGAGCAAGCTCGCTCCCACAGGTTCAGTGGTTTTCTGGCAACTATCTTTCGCTGAGCGAAAACTGCGTCAAACAGAACGTCGGAATCCCCATGTCTTCCAACCGCTGGGAACCGAGCAGTTCCGGCAAATCAATAATCGCCGCGGCTTCGTGGACCTTCGCGCCCATGCGGCGGATCAGGTTGGCGGCGGCGATCAGCGTGCCGCCGGTGGCGATCAGGTCATCGAACATCACCACTGAATCCCCCTCGCACAGACTGTCGGCATGCACTTCCAGGAAGGCTTCGCCGTATTCGGTCTGGTAACCCTCGGCCAGCACATCCGCTGGCAGCTTGCCTTGCTTGCGGAACAACACCAGCGGCTTGTTCAACTGGTAGGCCAGGATCGAACCGATCAGGAAACCGCGCGCATCCATCGCGCCGATATGAGTGAACTCGGCCTCGACATAACGGTGGGCGAAGCTGTCCATCACCAGCCGCAAGGCGGTGGGGGATTGGAATAACGGAGTAATGTCGCGAAAGATCACGCCGGGCTTGGGGAAATCGATCACGGGGCGGATCAGGGATTTGATGTCGAAGGAGTCGAAGACCATCGTGGAGGTGTCCTGGCAGGGCTGCAAACGCGGCAGTATAGCGCGGCGTGAAGAATCCCTCAGCCGCGCCTGCCCATCAGCTTTCGAGCGAGCCGCCAGCCAGGGCGCAAAGCTGGATCGGGTCGAGAATGTGAATTTCCTTGCCTTCGGCGGCGATCAACTCATTCTGCTGGAAACGGGTGAACACCCGGGACACGGTTTCCACCGCCAGACCGAGGTAATTGCCGATTTCGTTGCGCGACATGCTCAGGCGGAACTGGTTGGCCGAGAACCCTCGTGCACGGAAGCGTGCCGAGAGGTTGACCAGGAACGTGGCGATGCGCTCGTCGGCGGTTTTTTTCGAGAGCAGCAGCATCATTTGCTGATCGTCGCGAATCTCCCGGCTCATGACGCGCATCAGCTGACGACGCAGTTGCGGCAGTTGCACGGACAGTTCGTCCAGGCGATCAAAGGGAATCTCGCACACCGAGGTGGTTTCCAGCGCCTGGGCAGAGACCGGATGGCTCTCGGTGTCCATGCCGGACAAACCCACCAGCTCGCTGGGCAGGTGGAAGCCGGTGAGCTGCTCTTCGCCGCCATCGCTCAGGTTAAAGGTTTTCAAGGCGCCCGAGCGCACGGCATAGACGGAATCGAAAGTGTCGCCCTGTCGAAACAGGAACTCACCTTTTTTCAACGGGCGGCCCCGTTTAACGATGTCGTCCAACGCTTCCATGTCCTCCAGATTCAGTGAAAGTGGCAGGCAGAGGGGTGCCAGGCTGCAATCCTTGCAGTGGGCCTGGCTGTGAGCGCGCAGTTTGACTGGCTCGGACATTTCTTCAATCCTTGTGGGAAAACACGCATAAGCTGTAAGGGTACCCCAGTGCAGGCACTCCGACCAGCGCGCTTTCCTCGCCAAATTGTCGCGCTCAGATGACTCGGGAGAAGCGTTGTCGATTTTGCTGCTCCAAGTAGGCATCGAACACCATGCACACTGATCGCACCAGCAAGCGCCCAGCGGGCAGTACCCGGATGTGTGTGTTGTCGACCTCGATCAGCCCATCCTCGGCCATCGCCTGCAATTGCGGCCACAACGGCGCGAAGTAACCGTAGAAATCGATATTGAAGCGTTGCTCGATCTCGGCGAAGACCAGGTTGAAATGGCAGATCAGCTGCTGGATTACCGCACGCCGCAACCGGTCGTCGGTATTACATATCAGCCCGCGACTGGTCGCCAATTGCCCGTCGGCGAGGGTGTTCTGGTATTGGTTCAGGTCGCTGTTGTTCTGGCAGTACAAATCGCCGATCTGGCTGATGGCGGAGACGCCGAGGCCGATCAAGTCGCAATGACCGTGGGTGGTGTAGCCCTGGAAGTTGCGCTGCAGCGTGGCTTCTTCCTGGGCGATCGCCAATTCATCGTCGGGCAGGGCGAAGTGGTCCATGCCGACGTAGCGATAACCGGCGGTGGTCAGTTGCTCGATGGTGCCTTGTAGCATTGCCAGTTTCTGCTCCGGGTTCGGCAGGTCCTGGCTGTTGATGCGCCGCTGGGGCATGAACCGTTCCGGCAGATGCGCATAATTGAACACCGAGAGCCGATCCGGTTGCAGCTCGATGACCTCCTGAACAGTGCGGGCGAAGTTTTCCGGCGTCTGCTTGGGCAGGCCATAGATCAGGTCTATGTTGATCGAGCGGAACTGCAAGGTCCGGGCGGCTTCGATCACGGCGCGGGTTTCTTCCAGGCTTTGCAGGCGATTGACGGCCCGTTGCACGGCCGGGTCCAGGTCTTGCACGCCGATGCTGACCCGGTTGAAACCCAGTTCCCGCAGCAGGCCCATGGTCGACCAGTCGGCTTCGCGAGGGTCGATTTCGATGCTGTAGTCGCCTGAGTCGTCGTCCAGCAGGTTCAGGTGCTTGCGCAGTGTGGCCATCAGATGGCGCAACTCGTCGTGGCTGAGGAAGGTCGGAGTGCCACCGCCCAAGTGCAGTTGTTCCACGCGTTGAGCCGGGTCCAGGTGACAACCGATCAGCTGGATTTCCTGTTCCAGGCGTTGCAGGTAGGCGTGGGCGCGGCCGCGGTCCTTGGTGATGACCTTGTTGCAGGCGCAGTAGTAGCAAATGTTCGCGCAGAACGGCACGTGCACATACAGCGACAGCGGTCGCAGGGCTTTGCGGCTGTCGCGCAGGGCGTGAAGTAGATCGAAGGTGCCCACCTGGCTGCCGAACTGCGCTGCGGTCGGGTACGAGGTGTAGCGTGGACCCGCCAGGTCGTAACGGCGGATCAGGTCTGTGTCCCAACGAATGGCGTCGAGCATGCGGGCGTTCCCCGGATAGGCTGGCATGCTCGAAAGTCTACGAGGGCGGGGGAACGGGCGTGTTGATTTGTGTCAACGGGGCGTCGGGAGCCGTTGAGGTCAGCCCAGGCAACTCAGGACCCGTGGCGAGGGAGCTTGCTCCCGCTCGGCTGCGCAGCAGTCGCACTAGTCAGCTAATGCGCCCTATCTGAAGATTGTTGGGGCCCGCTTCGCAGGCCATCGGGAGCAAGCTCCCTCGCCACAGGGGTGCGCCCGACTTTTGAATTCACTCTCCCCACTGGCTGCGAGCCTGCTCGCCAATCGAGGCGACTCGGTCAGTGCCCCATGAGCCAATGCTGATGTGGCCCCGGCAGCGTCCAGAGACCAAAGACAATCACCAGCAACCCACCGGCCATGCGCACGCTGCGTTTGCGCAGCAAGGCGGTGACGCGTTCGGCGGCCAGACCGGTGGCGAGCAGCACCGGCCAGGTGCCGAGGCCAAAAGCGAGCATCAGCAGCGCGCTATCCACTGCGTTGCCTTGGCTGGCGGACCACAACAGGGTGCTGTAGACCAGCCCGCACGGCAACCAGCCCCACAGCGCGCCGAGCAGCAAGGCCCGGGGCAGGCTCGACACCGGCAGCAAGCGGTTGGCGAAGGGCTGGATGTGCCGCCACAAGCCACGCCCGACGCTTTCGATACGGGTCAGGCCGCTCCACCAACCCGCCAGGTACAGGCCCATGGCAATCAGCAGCAAACCGGCCAGCACCCGCATGATCATTGCTGCCGGGCTGTTGGCCACGGCCCAGCCGGCCAAGCCGATCAGCAATCCGGCGGTGGCGTAGCTCAGAATCCGCCCCAGGTTGTACGCCAGCAGCAGTCGGAAGCGTCGGCTGCGTTGTTCCTTGGGAATCGCCAGGGTCAAGGCGCCCATCAGGCCGCCGCACATGCCCAGGCAATGACCGCCACCGAGCAGACCAAGGATGACCGCCGAGACCAGCAATGGCGCCAGATCAAGCATGGGGCGGGGCCTTGTCGTCCGGTTCGCGGGGCTGGCCGCTGGCTTCGTCCACCGCTGCCTTGTGGTTCGGGTCCTGATCGTCGAACAGGATGCTGTGGGCCGGTCCGTCGAGGTCGTCGTACTGCCCGCTGTCCACGGCCCAGAAAAAAATGTACACGGCGATGGCCACGATCAGCAGCGCGGCCGGAATCATCACGTAAAGAGCTGGCATGTCAGGACTCCATGCCCGCGCGGCTCAGGCCGGCAGCGGGCGGGTATCGGGCGTGGCGTCGACAACCTGCGTCTTGGGCTGACGGGTCAGCCTCAGCGCATTCAACACCACGGTCAACGAACTGATGGACATGCCGACCGCGGCCCACACCGGCGTAATCCAGCCGAGGGCGGCGAACGGCAACATGAGGCCATTGTACAGCCCTGCCCACACCAGGTTCTCGATGATTACCCGGCGGGTGCGCCGGGCCAGGTCGAAGGCATGGATCAGGGCGTCGAGGCGGTTGGACAGCAGCACCGCATCGGCACTGGTCTTGGCCAGGTCCGTGGCCGAGCCCATGGCGACACTGATGTCCGCCGCCGCCAGCACCGGCACGTCGTTCACCCCATCGCCGAGCATCAGCACCTTGCGGCCTTGTTGATGCAACTGTTGCAACACGGCCAGTTTGTGGTCCGGGCGCAGGCCGCCCCGGGCCTCATCAATCCCCAGTTCGGCGGCGACGCTGGCCACCATCGGCGAACTGTCGCCGGACAGCAGCAACGTCCGCCAGCCCCGTGCCTTGCAGGCCGCCAGCAGCGCCGGGGCATCGGCGCGTAGACGGTCGTCGAGGACGAACCAGGCCAGCGGCCCGTTATCATTGCCCAGCAACAGCCATTGACCGGGCTCGTCCGGCATTGCCGGTACCGCTGCGCCGCTCAGTTCACAGACGAAACCGGGCTGGCCGATGCGCAGGCGCTGTGCGTCCACTAAACCTTCGAGTCCCAATCCTGGGCTGCTTTGCACCTGTTCGGCGGCCAATGGCGCCCGTCCGAAGGCGCGGGCTATAGGGTGTTCGGAGCGATTTTCCAGGGCCGCGGCCAGTCCCAGGCATTGATCGCTGTCCAGGGCCGCCAACGGTCGAATGGCGCGCAATGCCAAACGACCTTCGGTGAGGGTGCCGGTCTTGTCGAAAATCACCGTGTCGATCTGGTTCAGGCCCTCCAGCACATGGCCGCGAGTCAGCAGCAGGCCAAGCTTGTGCAGGGTGCCGGTGGCGGCGGTGAGGGCGGTCGGCGTGGCCAGCGACAGGGCGCAAGGACAAGTGGCGACCAGCATTGCCAGGACGATCCAGAAGGCGCGGGAGGCATCCAGTTGCCACCACAACAGCCCGATGGCAGCCGCCGCGACCAGGGAGAACAACAGGAACCACTGGGCGGCGCGATCGGCGATTTCCGCCAGTCGTGGTTTCTCGGCCTGGGCCCGCTCCAGCAGCCGCACGATGGCCGACAATCGAGTGTCCTGCCCAAGGGCCAACACCTCGACCGTCAACGCCCCTTCGACGTTCAGCGTACCCGCCGTGACCGCATCGCCCACCTGGCGCGGTTGCGGCAGGTATTCACCGGTCAACAGCGATTCGTCGATGCTGGACTGGCCCTCGAGGATCCGGCCATCGGCCGGCAGGACCGCGCCTGGGTGCACCAGCACCCGATCGCCGGTGCGCAATTCGCGAAGCAGGATGCGCTCGCTCTGGCCGTTATCTTCCAGGCGCAGGCACGAGGCCGGCAACAGATTGACCAGTTGTGCAGTGGCGGCAGCGGTGCGCTCCCGAGCCCGGCGTTCCAAGTAGCGACCGGCCAGCAGGAACAGGGCGAACATGCCCACTGCATCGAAATACAGCTCGCCGACGCCGGTGATCGACGTCCAGATCCCGGCGACGTAAGCGCCGCCAATGGCCAGGGACACCGAAACATCCATGGTCAGGTGCCGGGTGCGCAGGTCGCGCATTGCACCTTTGAAGAACGGCGCGCAGCTATAGAAGACGATGGGGGTGGTGAGAAACAGCGCGACCCAGCGCAGGATGGTGTGCATCTCCGGGCTCAGGTCAATATTGAATTCCGGCCAGGTGGCCATGGTCGCCATCATCGCCTGGAACCACAGCAGCCCGGCCACGCCCAATTGGCGCAGGGCCAGGCGGTTTTGTGCGGCCAGTTGTTCGCAAGCCTGGTCGGCCTGGTACGGGTGGGCGACGTAGCCGATCTGGCGCAGCTCGGCGAGCAGTTTGCTCAGCGGCAATTGCGCGTCGGCCCACTGCACATGCAGGCGATGATTGGATAGGTTCAACCGTGCCTCGGCCACGGCCGGCAGGCTGCGCAACTGTTTTTCGATCAACCAGCCGCAGGCGGCGCAACTGATGCCTTCCATCAGCAGGGTGGCTTCGGCCAGTTCACCTTCATGGTGCACGAACGACTGCTGCACGTCAGGGCGATCGTACAGCGCCAGTTCATCGGTCAGTTGAACGGGCAGGGTTTCGGGGTTGGCCGACGCTTCGCTGCGATGCAGGTAATAACTCTCCAGGCCTCCAGCCACGATGGCCTCGGCCACCGCTTGACAACCCGGACAGCAGAGCTCGCGAGTTTCACCGAGGACAACGGCGGTGAAGCGACTGCCGGGGGGGACGGGCAGGGCGCAGTGGTAGCAGGGCTGTGGAGTGGTCATGGTTGTCGCACGAAAGCCTTTGTGACTAAGGAGCTTGCTGGTTTGTGAACGCTGTTCGTGGCGAGGGAGCTTGCTCCCGCTCGGCTGCGAAGCAGTCGCCTAGCCAATTTTGTTTGAATAAACAAAAAAGGCGGGGCCGCTTGGCGGCCCCGCGGGAGCAAGCTCCTTCGCCACAGGAAAGCCGTCTACTTCTTCAGGTCTTCAGCGCCTTGCAGCGGTTCATCGCCGAGCAGGATGTCCTGGTCGTGGTTGATCTGTTCTTCTTCGAACAGGCGCCAGGTCTTGTCGTTTTCCACGCCCAGCAATTCGACAAAGCGTCGGCCTTCGATCTTGTCCGTCAACTGGCCGACGTACCGCCCCGGCTCACTGTCATTACGGGTCAGGACGATCTTGCGGTCCTTTTCCGGCTGGGTCGGCGAGATCAGGCTCAGTTCCAGGGTCTGGGGGCGGCTGTTGCCGTTCAGGCGCAGGTTCACTTCACCGGTGACGTCATCCAACTGAACGTTGGCATGCAGTTGCAGGGTCTGGCCCAGCAGTTCGCGCTCCAGCGAGCGATTGATACCCTTGCCGGCTTCGTAATAGTTATCGTTGACCAGGTTGTCCGGATTTTTCACCGCAATGGTCACCATCGTCAGGCTCAGTGTCACCGAACAGGTCAGGATCGCAATGATGATCCACGGCCAGAGGTGCTTGTACCAAGGGCTGGTGGCGGTTGCTGCAGGCATGTTCATTTCTCTCAACGAGTTTGTGGGCCGATGAACCGGCTCTTGGCTTCGACATGTACGCTTTCGTCATCGGCATCCTTGAGGATGAAGGTCACCTCGTTGGTGCTCGATGGCAATTGCTCCGGTGCGCTGGACAGTTCCACCGGCTGGCTGAAGATCTCGCCGGCCGCGACCTTGATTTCCCGTCGGCCTTGCAGCTTGAGATCGGGCAGGCCGGTGGCTTCCAGGACGTACGTATGGTCGCGCTGGTCCTTGTTCATGATCTTGAGGCTGTAGACGTTCTCGATCCGGCCTTCGGCGTTTTCGCGGTACAGCACGCGGTCCTTGCTGACGTCGAAACCCACCAGCGAACGCATGAAGAACGCCGTCACCAGCAAACTGATCATTGCCAGCAAGACCAAGGCATAGCCGATCAGGCGCGGGCGCAGTTTATGGGTTTTCTGCCCCGACAGGTTGTGCTCGGTGGTGTAGCTGATCAGGCCGCGGGGATAATCCATCTTGTCCATGATGTTGTCGCAGGCGTCGATGCAGGCTGCGCAACCAATGCATTCGATCTGCAGGCCGTCGCGAATGTCGATGCCGGTAGGGCAAACCTGCACGCACATGGTGCAGTCGATGCAGTCCCCCAGGCCCAGGGCCTTGTAGTCGACGCCCTTTTTGCGCGGGCCACGGCTTTCGCCGCGGCGCGGGTCGTAGGACACGATCAGGGTGTCCTTGTCGAACATGACGCTCTGGAAGCGGGCGTAAGGGCACATGTAGATGCACACCTGCTCACGCAGCCAGCCGGCGTTGCCGTAGGTGGCGAGGGTGAAGAAACCCACCCAGAAATACGACCAGCCATCGGCCTGGCCGGTAAAGAACTCGAACATCAGTTCACGGATGGGCGTGAAGTAACCGACGAAAGTCATGCCGGTGACGAAACCGATCAGCAACCACAGGCTGTGCTTGGCGAACTTGCGCAGGAGCTTGTTGACGCTCATGGACGCCTTGTCGAGCTTGATGCGTTGGTTGCGGTCGCCTTCGGTGACTTTTTCGCACCACATGAAGATCCAGGTCCACACACTCTGCGGACAGGTATAACCGCACCACACTCGTCCGGCATAGACCGTGATGAAAAACAGGCCGAAGGCGGCAATGATCAACAGCCCGGACAGCAGGATGAAATCCTGGGGCCAGAAGGTCGCACCGAAAATAAAGAATTTACGCTCCGGCAGGTTCCACCAGACGGCCTGATGGCCGCCCCAGTTCAACCAGACGGTACCGAAATACAGCAGGAACAATAACCCACCGCCCACCATCCGCAGGTTGCGGAACAGGCCGGTGAAGGCGCGGGTGTAGATTTTTTCCCGAGAGGCATACAGGTCGACGCTTGTGTTCGCGTCCTTGGCAGGCGGGGTAACGTCATGTACCGGAATCTGGTTGCTCATCAAAATGCATCCCACGGCAGTGGAAAAGTGCCAAGGCCAGTACGTGCCGACCACGGTCAGAAGGGCGTTGCAATGGCGCAATGATACGCCTGTCGGTCTAGCTCAAGGGTGCGACCTTTGGTCGCGTTGGGCGCTGGGGGTGAATGGTGTAATGGATGTAACAAGGCATGATCCAGATCAATTGACTTGTCGAGTATAGCCGTCTAGCCGAAGCAGATGACGCCGATGAGAACTCCATCGGCGTCGCCTTGAGTCTTATCGAACGTCGATGGTGTGGCTGGCGACAGGGTTGCGCCAGTCGTTGTCGGCAATGACATTGACGGTCAGTTGTTTTCTGTCGTCGGCGATCTTTATGTACAACCAGGTCTTGCGC
Source organism: Pseudomonas sp. G2-4 (assembly GCF_030064125.1). Classification (NCBI taxonomy): domain Bacteria; kingdom Pseudomonadati; phylum Pseudomonadota; class Gammaproteobacteria; order Pseudomonadales; family Pseudomonadaceae; genus Pseudomonas; species Pseudomonas sp. G2-4. The sequence continues at coordinate 2,037,182 of NZ_CP125957.1, forward strand.
GCGGCCGAGCCACTCATGAACAGTGGCACGTCGCCGTAGATATAGTTGGACGGGTAATAGCCGTGCTTCTTGTCCGCGCTGTAGGAAAACACGGCGGTGACGCCGTAATCATCAATCAACTTTTTGAAACGATGGATTTCCGTCTCCCTGACGGGCCAGTGAAACGCCTGGTGCAAGTTCAACAGAATGATTTTTCCCTGTGCGCGTGCTAATTGCAGATCACGTTCCAGCCAGTCGAGGGACGGGGTAATTTCATAGGCAGTGGTGTTGAAAACGGCATGGGTGGAAAAATTTGCCGAATAGGCCGGCTGGTTGTGTAACTGAACCACGTGTACATCGCCAAAATCCTTGGAGTAGGCGAGGCTTCCGTACCAGGTTTTCGTCAGGCCAGAGGCTCTGGCCGAAAGGTCCATGTTTGGGACTTTCCCCCAATATCGCGCTTTGAGGTCATCGATACTTCCCGCGGCGCAACTGGCGCAACTTCCGACATTGAAGTCGTAGTCATGGTTACCCAGACCGTAGTCGTAAAGATTATTCAGTTTGTTCTGCAGGACTGTCTTGATATAGCCGCGCTCACTGGAATGGCCTGATCGGGTCAGGTTGCCGTTGATCATGACCGGGACGGCAGCAGTTCCACCCGACTGCGCCCGGAACGCGGCAATGCTGGCGTACTGGGCCTCGATCAGCCATCGGGACCGGGACTCTGTGTCGCTGGCTGGCTCTGCCTCGCCGTTTTCGGATCTTTCACTGGAGGGGTACTTCGGGCTTGCAGCGAATACGATGTGGCCGGGGGGTGTATCAGCAGCAAATGAATGGGTGACCGGTACGCAGCAGCAAAGTAGTAAGTCTGATAAAAGCCTCAGATGGATTAAGTTCTTCATCGAAATCCTTTTCCATGAATAGTGAGTGGTTTGAGTTCTTGTGTTACTGGGCGGGACTTTATCGAGGCGCACGTGCGGGCGCCAGAAGGTGCCGCGGTTATATTGATAATGTTTATTTCGATAAAGGCGTGGGGAAGAGCAAAGCCTCCTCGCCATCAGTGAAACAGTCGACTCCGTGAAACGGCTCTTCGCCATGGTCCATTCAAAAGCGCTGTTGAAAAACAGATCGTGCCAACGGCTCACGCTGAATCAAGCTTAAAATCGGGTGGTTTGTGTGGGGGGGTACTAGCTTGACCACGGATCAAGCAATGCCACGCCGCTGCTTTGGAAATCAGTCACATTGCGGGTGACTACGGTCAGTCCGTGGACCAACGCAGTGGCAGCAATCAGTGCATCGCATTCATTGCTGCGATCCGGAACGTGCAGGCGAGCGCAGCGCAGCGCGACGGCGCGGTCGACTGCCAGGATTCTTCCGGCGAAGGCGGGCATCACATGGTTATCCAGCCATGCGCGCAGGCGGCTGCCTTGCTCCGGGTCTTTGCGTTCGAAGCGCAACACTCCCGTTTCCAGTTCCAATACGGTAATCGCCGAGACGTAAAGGCTGGGGGCGGGCACGCTACGCGCCCAGGCCTGTACGTTTTTATTGGCTTGAGGCTTGCGCAGTTCCGAAATGACGTTGGTGTCGAGTAGGTACATCAGGACAGGTCCACCGGTCGAGGAGTGATGACGGCGCGCTCGGTATCGAAATCAATATCCGGCGTGTCGGGCATGACCAGCAACTCGACAATGCTGGTGCCGACGCCGGTCAGTTTCTGGTAATCCTCAATGCTTAGCAGCACATGGGCCGGCTTGCCACGGTCGGTGATGATGACCGGCCCTTGGTGGGTAGCTTTTTTGGCACCACTTGTGTCGTGGTTGAATTCGCGGCTGGAAATAGTGGTGATGGACATGGCGGTGTCCTCAAGAGAACTGAATGTAGGCACGTTACTACCGGCGTTGATTGCGGGCAAGATAAAACCGGCTCGGCATGTTGCGGCGGCAACAAAAAAGGCCCCGTCAACTTGGGTTGACGGGGCCTTTGGTACATCAGGCGCAGGCTTTACTGGGCGTCAGTCGCAGGAGCTTTTTCGCCGTGAGACAGGCTGTAGACGTAGGCGGCCAGCAAGTGGACCTTGTCGTTGCCTTGCAAATCGGCCTGGGCAGGCATCTGGCCCTGGCGACCGTAGCGGATGGTCTGCTGCATCTGAGCGAAGCTCGAACCGTAGATGAAACCGGCCGGGTGCGTCAGGTCAGGTGCGCCCATGGCAGGCGTGCCTTTGCCAGCAGGGCCGTGACAGGCCACGCAGTTGGCGGCAAAGAGTTTCTGGCCATTGGCTGGATCGGCCTTGGCGCCTTCCGGCAGTTTGCGGCTGTGCAGGCTGGTCACCAAGTAGGCAGCCACGTCGGCGACGCCTTGCTCGCCGACCACGGCAGCCCAGCCCGGCATCACGGCGTGACGGCCGCCCATGATGGTGGTCTTGATGGTTTCTGGCTCACCGCCCCAGCGCCAGTCGGCGTCGGTCAGGTTAGGGAAACCATAGGCGCCCTTGGCGTCGGAACCGTGGCAAACCGAGCAGTTGGAGGCGAACAGACGGCCACCCATCTTCAGGGCTTGCGGGTCCTTGGCGACTTCTTCAATCGGCATGGAGGCGAACTTGGCGAAGATCGGGCCGAACTTGGCGTCCGAACGCGCCATTTCCTTCTCCCACTCATGGACGCCCGTCCAGCCGGTCTGGCCGTTGGCGAAGGCGGTCTGCTTTTCGTTGTCCAGGTAGTTGTAACCTGGCAGCAGGCCTTTCCAGTTGCCCAGGCCAGGGTAGAGCACCAGGTAACCGAGGGCGAACACAATGGTGCCCACGAACAGCATGAACCACCATTTAGGCAGCGGGTTGTCGTACTCTTCGATGCCATCGAACGAGTGACCAACAGTCTCGTCCGTTTGTTCGGCGCGCTGGCCCTTGCGGGTCGACAGCAGCAGCCAGGTCAGGGCGAAGATCGTACCCAGACTGAGGACTGTGACGTACAGACTCCAGAACGTAGTCATTCTTTGTTACTCCTAGAAGCTTGCTCGACGTGCTTGATGGCTTCGGGATCATCCGCGAACGGCAGCAAGGTCGCGTCTTCAAACTCCGACTTGCGCTTGGGGCTGAACACCCACAGGGCCAGACCGATAAAGGCCACCATCACGACAACGGTGCCCAGGCCACGAATCATCCCGATATCCATCCAGATCACCGTTTGCTTTTGATGATGGTGCCCAGGCCTTGCAGATAGGCCACCAGCGCGTCCATTTCAGTCTTGCCCTTCACTGCATCCTTGGCACCGGCGATGTCTTCGTCGGTGTAAGGCACGCCCAGGGTACGCAAGACTTCCATTTTCTTGGCGGTGTCTTTGCCGTCGAGCTTGTTTTCTACGAGGAACGGGTAGGCCGGCATTTTCGACTCAGGCACGACGTTGCGCGGGTTGTACAAGTGCGCGCGTTGCCAGTCGTCGGAGTAGCGGCCGCCAACGCGGGCCAAGTCCGGGCCGGTACGTTTGGAACCCCAGAGGAACGGGTGGTCCCAGACGCTTTCACCGGCAACCGAGTAGTGGCCGTAGCGTTCGGTCTCGGCGCGGAACGGACGGATCATCTGCGAGTGGCAGCCGACACAACCGTTGGCGATGTAGATGTCGCGGCCTTCCAGTTCAAGGGCGGTGCGCGGCTTCATGCCTTCGACCGGCTTGTTGGTCACGTCCTGGAAAAACAGCGGAACGATCTGGGTCAGGCCGCCGATGCTGACGGCGATGACCATGAAGAAGGCCAGCAGGCCGATATTCTTCTCTACTGCTTCGTGCTTCATCAGTGAGCTCCAACTACGGCGATCTTGGCGGCGGCTTCAGCTTCAGCCGGGTCAGAGGCACGAACGGTGCGATACACGTTGTAGGCCATGAACAGCATGCCGCTGGCGAAGAACGCGCCGCCCAAGGCACGCACGATGAAGCCAGGGTGGCTGGCTTGCAGCGCTTCGACGAACGAGTAGGTCAGGGTGCCGTCGTCGTTGATTGCACGCCACATCAGGCCCTGGGTGATGCCGTTGACCCACATCGAGGCGATGTAGAGCACGGTACCGATGGTCGCGAGCCAGAAGTGCGCGTTGATCAGGCTGGTGCTGTGCATCTGCGCACGACCGAACAGTTTCGGGATCATGTGGTAGATGGCGCCGATGGAAATCATCGCGACCCAGCCGAGGGCACCGGCGTGTACGTGGCCGATGGTCCAGTCGGTGTAGTGGCTCAAGGAGTTGACGGTCTTGATGGCCATCATCGGGCCTTCGAAGGTCGACATGCCGTAGAACGCCAGGGAGACGACCAGGAAGCGCAGGATCGGGTCGGTGCGCAGCTTATGCCAGGCGCCCGAGAGGGTCATCATGCCGTTGATCATGCCGCCCCAGCTTGGCGCCAGCAGGATGATCGACATCGCCATGCCCAGGGACTGAGCCCAATCCGGCAGTGCGGTGTAGTGCAAGTGGTGCGGGCCGGCCCAGATGTACAGGGTGATCAGCGCCCAGAAGTGCACGATGGACAGGCGATAGGAATAGATCGGACGCTCGGCCTGTTTCGGCACGAAGTAGTACATCATCCCCAGGAAGCCGGTGGTCAGGAAGAAACCCACCGCGTTGTGGCCGTACCACCACTGGATCATCGCGTCGGTCGCACCCGAGTAGGCCGAGTACGACTTGAAGAAGCTGACCGGCAGGGAGGCGTGGTTGACGATGTGCAGCATGGCGGTCACGACGATGAAGGCACCGTAGAACCAGTTACCGACATAGATGTGCTTGGTCTTGCGCTTGACGATGGTACCGAAGAACACCAGGCCGTAGGTCACCCAGACGATGGCCAGCAGGATAGCCAGGGGCCATTCCAGCTCTGCGTATTCCTTGGTGGTGGTGTAACCCAGCGGCAAGGTAACGATGGCGCCGACGATCACCGCTTGCCAACCCCAGAAGGTGAAGGCCGCGAGGCTGTCGGAAATCAGTCGCGTTTGGCAGGTTCGCTGCACGACGTAATAGGAAGTGGCAAACAAAGCACAACCACCGAAGGCGAAGATCACCAGGTTGGTGTGCAGCGGGCGCAGGCGTCCAAACGTCGTCCATGGCAGATCGAAGTTCAACTCCGGCCAGACCAGTTGCGAGGCGATAAAGACACCGAGCCCCATGCCAAGGATCCCCCAGACCACCGTCATGATGGCGAACTGGCGGACTACCTTATAGTTATAAGCAGTCGGACTGATTGCTGTGCTCATTCTAAGGTTCCACGGTTTGGGTGTTTTATTAGGATAAAAATCGGTCGCAAGTATGGAGAAAGCGGGGGGTCATTGCAACGCGCCATGACCTGGGTCAATGCTTTCCAAAGCCGATTCTGCGGCCTTTCCATGTTCCGTGTAGGGACAAAATTGGCCCTCGGCAAAATGTCGCAACGAAGGAAAGAGGCGAGGGGGTCGGGTCGGTTGTAACGGGGTGTGTTGGAACACGACGTTCGGGAGATGCAAGGCAATGGTCGCAACAGCCGGTATCTACCTGCCTTTGCGGCCTTTTTTGCCGAACGGATTGTCGAACACATCGGGTCGGGTCGACCTGAAACCGGCAGTCGCCAGTGCACGCAGGGTCAGCTTAGACCTGATTCCAGAGAACCGAAAGGCACGGGTGCGGAGGGTGCGACAATGCGTCGCGCAGGGGCATGGAACCGCCGCACCCGGATGGATGCGGCTGTTCGTATGGTCAGGATTTATTCGCTTTTGCTTTGAGCTTGCAGGGGTTCGGTGCCCGCATTGTGGGACAGGCTGTAGACGTAGGCGGCCAGCAGTTGCACCTTGTCATTGCCAAGCAGTTCATTCTGCGCCGGCATATGGCCCTGGCGACCATGGCGAATGGTCTGCTGCAGTTGGGCCAGGCTGGTGCCATAGATGAAGCCGGCTGGTTGCGTCAGGTTTGGCGCGCCCATGGCTTCGGTACCCTGGCCGTTGGCGCCGTGGCAGGCGACGCAGGTGGTGTTGTAGGCCAGCTGGCCGGCTTGCAGGTCGGCACCGCTGTCTGCCGGTAGAGGCAGGCCCGCCAGATCGTGGCGTACATACGCGGCTACGTTCTTGACTCCTGCGTCCCCCAGTACTTCGCCCCACGCTGGCATCGCCGCCATGCGACCGCCCAGGATGGTGGTCTTGATGGTGTCGGCGGCACCGCCCCAACGCCAGTTGCTGTCGGCCAGGTTCGGGAAACCGAAGGCACCCTTGGCGTCCGAGCCGTGGCAGACCGAGCAGTTGGAGGCAAACAAGCGGCCGCCCATTTTCAGTGCCTGCGGGTCCTTGGCGACCTCTTCCACTGGCATGGCGGCGAATTTGGCGAAGATCGGTCCGAACCGGGCGTCGGCCTTGGCCATTTCCTTTTCCCATTCATGGGCGCCAGTCCAGCCATTCTCGTAGCCCGGCAGGATACCTTTCCAGTTACCCAGGCCCGGATACAGGACCAGATAGCCGACTGAAAACACCAGGGTGCCGGCGAACAACAGGAACCACCACTGCGGCAGCGGGTTGTCGTATTCCTCGATGCCGTCGAAGCTGTGGCCCATGGTCTGGTCGACGCTGCCCTTGGTCTCGCCCTTACGGGTAGCAATCAGCAGCCAGGTCAGGCCAATCAGGCTGCCGATGGTCAGTACGCAGATCCACGTACTCCAGAAGGTGGTCATGGCCGGGTACTCCTTGGTGCAGGGTCTTGGGGGGTGGCGATGTCGACGGGTGGCTCATCGGCGAACGGCAGCAGGCGCGCTTCGGCGAACTCTGAACGGCGCTTGCTGCTGAATACCCACAGGGTCAGGCCGATGAAAGCGATAAACACCACGACGGTGCCCAGGCCGCGAATCATTCCAGTACTCATTTCAAGAACCATGGCTCACCTCTTGCTCTTGATGGCAGTGCCGAGCACTTGCAGGTAGGCCACCAGTGCGTCCATTTCGGTCTTGCCTTTGAGCGAGGCCACGCTGGCGGTGATGTCATCGTCGGTGTACGGCACACCCAACGTGCGCATGGTGCGCAGCTTGGTTTCGGTGTGGCTGCTGTCTACCGCCTGGGTTACCAGCCATGGATAGGCCGGCATTTTCGACTCGGGCACGACGTTGCGTGGGTTGTACAAGTGGGCCCGATGCCAGTCATCGGAGTAGCGTGCGCCAACCCGGGCCAAGTCCGGCCCGGTACGCTTGGAACCCCACAGGAACGGGTGGTCCCAGACACTTTCACCGGCCACCGAGTAGTGGCCGTAGCGCTCGGTCTCGGCACGGAACGGACGGATCATCTGCGAGTGGCAGCCAACGCAACCTTCGCGGATGTAGATGTCACGGCCTTCCAGTTGCAGCGCGGTATAAGGCTTCATGCCATCCACCGGTTTATTGGTCACGTCCTGGAAGAACAGCGGCACGATCTGGGTCAGGCCGCCAATGCTCACGGCCAGGACCATCAGCAGCATCAGCAGGCCGACGTTTTTTTCGATTGTTTCGTGTTTCATGGTGGACTCCTCAGGCCATCTGCGCGGCAGCGGCGGCTTCGGCAGGCTGGTAGGCCCGCACTGTGCGCCAGGTGTTGTAGGCCATCAGCAGCATGCCGAGGAGGAAGATCGCCCCGCCTGCCAGCCGTACGACGAAGCCTGGGTGGCTGGCCACCAGTGTTTCGACGAAGGAGTAGGTCAGCGTGCCGTCCTCGTTCACCGCGCGCCACATCAGGCCCTGGGCAATGCCGTTGACCCACATGGAGGCGATGTACAGCACGGTGCCGATGGTCGCGAGCCAGAAGTGCGCGTTGATCAGGCCGATGCTGTGCATCTGTGCCCGGCCGAAGACTTTCGGGATCATGTGATACAGCGCACCGATGGAGATCATCGCCACCCAGCCAAGGGCGCCGGCGTGTACGTGGCCGATGGTCCAGTCGGTGTAGTGAGAGAGGGCGTTGACGGTCTTGATCGCCATCATCGGACCTTCAAAGGTCGACATGCCGTAGAACGCCAGGGACACCACCAGGAAACGCAGGATCGGGTCGCTGCGCAATTTATGCCAGGCGCCCGAAAGGGTCATCATGCCGTTGATCATGCCGCCCCAGCTTGGCGCCAGGAGGATCAGCGACATCACCATGCCCAGCGACTGCGCCCAGTCCGGCAGCGCGGTGTAGTGCAAGTGGTGCGGGCCGGCCCAGATGTACAGGGTGATCAGCGCCCAGAAGTGCACGATGGACAAGCGATAGGAATACACCGGGCGTTCGGCCTGCTTCGGCACGAAGTAGTACATCATCCCGAGGAAGCCTGCGGTGAGGAAGAAGCCCACGGCGTTGTGGCCATACCACCATTGCACCATCGCGTCGGTCGCACCGCCATAGGCCGAATAGGACTTGGTGAAACTCACTGGCAACTCGGCGTTATTGATCAGGTGCAGGATCGCCACGGTGATAATGAACGCGCCGAAGAACCAGTTACCGACATAGATATGCTTGGTCTTGCGCTTGGCCAGCGTACCGAAGAATACGATGGCATAGGTGACCCAGACGATGGTGATGAGAATGTCGATCGGCCATTCCAGCTCGGCGTACTCCTTGGAACTGGTGTAGCCCAGCGGCAGACTGATGGCCGCCAACAGGATCACCAATTGCCAGCCCCAGAAGCAGAACGCCGCCAGTTTCGGGGCGAACAATTGAGTCTGGCAGGTGCGTTGCACCGAATAGAACGAACTGGCGAACAATGCGCAGCCGCCAAAGGCGAAGATCACCGCGTTGGTGTGCAGTGGGCGCAGGCGGCCGAAGCTGGTCCATGGCAAATCGAAGTTGAGTTGTGGCCAGACCAATTGGGCGGCGAGAAAAACCCCGAGCCCCATGCCGACGATGCCCCACACCACCGTCATAATGGCGAATTGGCGGACCACCTTGTAGTTGTAGGCGGTACTGATAGAAGTGTTCATGGTTCCCCATCCACGGTTCAGCCGAAGTGAGCGCCTGCGCAAGGCAGTGCGGCGTCCTTCGCCTGGAGTTATAGGCAGACTAAAAGCGAGGTCAGCATGGACAAACAGCACAAGGCCAGTATTGATAGAGATCAATGGGCGCGATGTGTGGCCGAACACGGCTGGCTCTGGACCGCCGGGCAATCGGCCGTTGGCACCGAGCCACCGACCCTGATCCTGGCCCACGGCGCGGGTGCGCCGATGGACAGCGGCTTCATGGCGGAAATGGCCGCGCGCCTTGCCGCGCATGGCATCAACGTGTTGCGCTTCGAGTTTCCCTACATGGCTCAACGACGTTTGGATGGGGGCAAGCGCCCACCCAACCCGGCGCCGAAGCTGCTGGAGTGCTGGCGTGAGGTGTACGCCACGGTGCGGCCTTATGTCGCTGGGCGGCTGGCCATTGGCGGCAAGTCCATGGGCGGGCGCATGGCGAGCCTGGTAGCCGATGAATTGGGCGTCGACGCGCTGGTGTGCCTGGGGTATCCCTTCTATGCAGTGGGCAAACCGGAGAAACCGCGGGTCGAGCACCTGGCGGGATTGAAGACCCCCACCTTGATCGTCCAGGGCGAGCGCGATGCGCTGGGTAACCGGGAGGCGGTGCAGGGTTATGACTTGTCACCGGGCATCGAGGTGATGTGGCTGGTAGCGGGGGATCACAACCTGAAGCCGCTGAAGGCTTCGGGGTTTAGTCATGAGCAGCATTTGGAGGCTGCGGCGGGCAAGGTGGCTGCGTTTCTTCAGTAGGTTCTTTGCTGGTTGTCATGGCCTCATCGCGAGCAGGCTCGCTCCCACAATTGGAAATGTATTTGAATGAACATCCTTGATCCCCTGTGGGAGCGAGCTTGCTCGCGATAGCGGTCTCTCAAGCAATAAAAAACCCGGAAGCTTTCGCTGTCCGGGTTTTTTATGAGGCAGGCGTCTGTCAGCGGTTGAACCGCTCCACCAACGAATACTGCGTATTCGCCGTACGGGTCAGTTCTTCGCTCAGCAGCGCCGAGCTGTGGGCCTGGCCCGAGGTCTGGTCAGCCAGCGCCGAGATGTTGCTGATGTTGCGGCTGATCTCCTCGGCCACCGAGCTTTGTTCCTCGGTGGCGGCGGCGATCTGGGTGGTCATGTCGGTGATGTGGGCCACCGCTTCGCTGATGCCCACCAGGGCCTGGTCCGCTTCCATGACCCGCGCCACGCCCTCTTCGGCCTGGCGGTGGCCGGCGTCCATGGTCTGCACGGCGTTGGTCGCGGTTTGCTGGAGCTTGGCGATCAAGGCATGAATCTGCCCGGTGGATTCGCTGGTACGTTGCGCCAATTGCCGCACTTCATCGGCCACCACCGCAAAACCGCGACCCATTTCCCCGGCTCGGGCCGCTTCGATGGCGGCGTTGAGGGCCAGCAGGTTGGTCTGGTCGGCAATACCCTTGATCACGTCCACCACGCCACCGATCTCGTCGCTGTCCTTGGCCAGTTGGGTCACGGTCTGGCCGGTTTCGCCGACGACCACCGACAGGCGCTCGATGGCTTCGCGGGTTTCCCCGGCGATGTCGCGGCCGCGGCTGGTCAAGCGATTGGCTTCCTGGGTAGCGTCGGCCGTGCGCTGCACGTGGCTGGCGACTTCCTGGGTGGTCGCGGCCATCTGGTTGACCGCTGTGGCGACTTGCTCGGTTTCGACGCGCTGGCGTTCCAGGCCGCTGGAGCTGTCGTGGGCCAGGGTGTTGGACTGTCGGGCCTGCTCGTTAAGATGCTCGGCGGTGTCCTGCAGGCGGGTCAGGCAGGTTTTCAGGCGCGCTTCCTGGCTGAGGATCGACATCTCCAGGCGCGCCTGGGCGCCGCGGCTGTCGGTATACATCCGGGCGATCAGCGGATCGGAGGTGGTTTGCTCGGCCAGGCGCAACAGGCGCTTGATCCCGCGTTGCTGCCACTGCAGGCCCAACAGCCCCAAAGGCACCGACAGTGCGGCGGCCAAGGCAAAGCCCCAGGACGAATTGAGGAACGCGCCGACGACGAAGCTCAGTTGGCTGACCAGGATAAACGGCAACCAGTCCTGCAGTATCGGTAACCATTTATCGCTGCCGGGAATCGCGGATTTGCCTTGGTTGATACGTTGATATAGGGCTTCAGCACGGGCGATCTGCTCGGCGGAAGGCTTGACTCGCACCGATTCGTAGCCGATCACCTGATTACCTTCGAACACGGGCGTGACGTAGGCGTTGACCCAGTAATGGTCACCGTTCTTGCTGCGGTTCTTGACGATGCCCATCCATGGCAAGCCTTGTTTCAGCGTGCCCCACATGTGCGCGAACACGGCAGCCGGAACATCGGGGTGACGGACGAGATTGTGTGGCGAACGGATCAGTTCATCTTTCGAGTACCCGCTGATTTCAACGAACGCATCGTTGCAGTAGGTGATCACGCCCTTGGCGTCGGTGGTGGAAATCAAACGTTGCTGGGCCGGGAAGGTCCTTTCGCGTTGTGTGACGGGTTGGTTGTTACGCATGTTGTGGTACATCCGAAAGGCTTGAAAGGCTTGAAAGGCTTGAAAGGCTTGAAAGGCTTGAAAAAGTTGTCGGCGCCGTCACGTTTTTATTGAGGTTATTTTCCCTGTCGCTATCACGCCAGCATCGGATAGGTAAATAGGGCGAAATGAAGCAGGTTCAGACCGAAGTGGGTGGCAATCGCTGCGCCCAGGCCGCCAAAACGATAAGCGAGGCCGTAACCGATCCCCGCCAGACCCGACAGCAGCACCCATTCCCAGCCCGCACCGACGTGCACCAGGCCAAACAGCACCGAGGCCAGCAGTAACGCCAGGTTGTCGCCTTGGCTCAGATGTTTGAAGCGCCGACTCAGGCCTCCCTGAATGTAGCCACGAAACAGTGCTTCCTCCACCAGGGTGACCAGTAAAAGATTATTAAGCACCCACAACCAGGCATGATCCGGCCACTTCGGCGCCCACTGGATCATGCCCAGCAGCACCGCCCCGCCGAGGGCCAGCACCGCGCTCAGCACCAGGCCCATGGCCGTGGCGTAGACCGACCAACGAAACGAGCGCCGGCCGACGATCCAGGGGCAGGCCAGCAGCAGCCAGAAGCCGATCAGTGCCTTGTCCTGGTTCAGGTACATGGCAAACGGCACTGCATCATCGGTCAAGCGTTGCGCCGGGATCGCCCGCCCGTTAAAGAAGCCCGGCATCCAGTGCAGGGCCAGGGCCAGGGCCATCACCAGGAACAGGACATGGCCGAGAAACCGACCCACCGGCATCTGTTGTTGACGAACCGCATACCCGGCGAACAGCAGCAGTGCGATCGAAATGACCGCGGTCCAGGCCAACTGACCGAAGATCAGGGCCAGGCCATAGCCGATGGAGAGGAGGGCCAGGTAGGGCCAGGGCAGGGCAGGCATATCACATCCTTTTGAGGCGGGTGAACGGTTGAGGCGGGCAGGCAGGCTGAGCCGGCGGGATTATAGGCAGGCTGATACAAAAACACCGCCCTTAAGCGGCGGTGTTTTCGTAGGACGGGTCTTTTTAAGCTGCAATCAATTGCCGTAGGACGTAGTGAAGGATCCCTCCGGCCTTGAAGTACTCCACTTCATTCAAGGTATCGATCCGGCACAACACTTCAATCCGCTCCTGGCGGCCGTCCTCCCGGGTGATCACCAGCGGCAGGTTCATGCGGGGTGTCAGTTCGACGTCGTCCAGTCCGAGGATGTCCAGGGTTTCCTTGCCCGTGAGGTTCAGGCTCTTGCGGTTCTGGTCGAGCTTGAACTGCAACGGCAGCACGCCCATCCCCACCAAGTTGGAGCGATGGATACGTTCGAAGCTTTCGGCGATCACCGCCTTGACCCCCAGCAGATTCGTGCCCTTGGCCGCCCAGTCCCGGCTGGAGCCGGTGCCGTATTCCTGGCCGGCAATCACCACCAGCGGCGTACCCGCGGCCTGATACAGCATGGCGGCGTCGTAGATGGGCATTCTTTCGCCACTGGGAATGTAGATCGTATTGCCGCCTTCTTCGCCGCCGAGCATTTCGTTGCGGATACGGATATTGGCGAAGGTGCCACGCATCATCACCTGATGGTTTCCGCGCCTTGAGCCGTAGGAGTTGAAGTCCCGGGGCTCCACGCCTTGTTCGCGCAGGTAGTGGCCGGCCGGGCTGTCGGTCTTGATGTTGCCGGCGGGGGAAATGTGGTCGGTGGTCACCGAGTCCCCCAGCAGGGCCAGGACGCGGGCGCCCTTGACGTTTTTGACGGCCGGTGGCGGACCCGCGATGTCATCGAAGAATGGCGGATGCTGGATGTAAGTCGAGTCGGATTGCCATATGTAAGTCGCCGCCTGCGGCACTTCAATGGCTTGCCATTGCTCGTCACCGGCAAACACCGCGGCGTACTCTTTGTGGAACATGCTGGTGTTCACCTGGGCCACGGCTTCGGCCACTTCCTGGCTGCTGGGCCAGATGTCTCGCAGGTACACCGGGTTGCCGTCCCGGTCGTTGCCCAGTGGCTCGCTGCTGATGTCGATGCGCACCGTGCCGGCCAGGGCATAGGCGACCACCAGGGGCGGCGAAGCCAGCCAGTTGGTCTTCACCAGCGGATGCACCCGGCCTTCGAAGTTGCGGTTGCCCGACAATACCGAGGCCACGGTCAGGTCGGCTTTCTGGATGGCTTTTTCGATGGGGTCCGGCAACGGCCCGGAGTTGCCGATGCAGGTGGTGCAGCCATAGCCCACCAAGTCGAAACCGAGTTTGTCCAAATATTCGGTCAGGCCGGCGGCCTTGTAGTAATCGGTGACCACCTTGGAGCCCGGCGCCAGGGAACTCTTGACCCACGGTTTGCGGGTCAGGCCTTTTTCCACGGCTTTTTTGGCCAGCAGCCCGGCGGCCATCATCACGCTGGGGTTGGAGGTGTTGGTGCACGAGGTGATGGCGGCGATCACCACCGCGCCGTTTTTCAGGCGATGGGTGTGGCCTTCGAATTCGTATTCGGTTTCGCCCACCTGATCGGCATTGCCCACCGCGACGCCACCGCCACCTTCGCTTTCCAGGCGACCTTCTTCTTTGCTGGTGGGTTTGACCTGCAGCCCCAGGAAGTCACTGAAGGCCTGGCCAACGTTGGGCAGCGAGACCCGGTCCTGCGGGCGTTTCGGCCCGGCAAGGCTGGCTTCGACACTGCCCATGTCCAGCTCCAGGGTGTCGGTGAACACCGGTTCCTGGCCGGGCAGGCGCCACAGGCCCTGGGCCTTGCAATAGGCTTCCACCAGTTTCACGGTTTCCGCCGGTCGCCCCGACAGGCGCAAGTAGTCCAGGGTCACGTCGTCCACCGGGAAGAAGCCGCAGGTGGCGCCGTATTCCGGAGCCATGTTGGCGATGGTGGCGCGGTCGGCCAGGGGGAGGTCGGCAAGGCCGTCGCCGTAAAATTCGACGAATTTGCCCACCACGCCTTTCTTGCGCAGCATCTGCGTGACCGTCAGCACCAGGTCGGTGGCGGTGATGCCTTCGCGCAGCTTGCCGACAAGCTTGAAGCCGATGACCTCGGGAATCAGCATCGATACTGGCTGGCCAAGCATCGCCGCCTCTGCCTCGATCCCGCCGACGCCCCAGCCCAGCACGCCGAGGCCGTTGATCATGGTGGTGTGGGAGTCGGTGCCCACCAACGTGTCGGGGAATGCGTAGGTGCGGCCGTCCTCTTCGCGGGTCCACACGGTGCGACCCAGGTATTCGAGGTTGACCTGATGGCAGATACCGGTGCCCGGCGGTACCACGCTGAAGTTGTCGAAGGCGCTCTGGCCCCAGCGCAGGAAGGCGTAGCGTTCGCCGTTGCGCTGCATTTCGATGTCCACGTTCTGCTCGAACGCCTGGCTGCTGGCGAATTTGTCGACCATCACCGAATGGTCGATGACCAGGTCCACCGGCGACAGCGGATTGATCCGCTGGGGATCGCCGCCGGCCTTTTCCACGGCGGCGCGCATGGCGGCCAGGTCGACCACGGCGGGAACGCCAGTGAAATCCTGCATCAACACCCGTGCCGGGCGGTATTGGATCTCGCGGTCGGAACGACGCTCCTTCAACCAACCGGCCAGGGCCCTGAGGTCGGTGCTGGTAACGGTTTTTTCATCTTCCCAGCGCAACAGGTTTTCCAGCAGTACTTTCAGGGACATGGGCAGCTTGTCCAGGTCGCCCAGGCTTCGGGCGGCGTCCGGCAGGCTGAAATAGTGGTAGGTCTTGGCGTCGACTTGCAGCGTTTTAAGGGTTTTCAGGCTATCGAGGGACGGCATTGAAATGACTCCTTTGGGTCCGCACGGCTACGGACTGACGGGACGGACAGAGCCTTTAACCTAGCCCTGTTTTAAGTGTAAGACTAATCACTGGACTCTATGGGCAGGTTCGGGGTTCCGAACTCCGCTATCATGCGGCGGTTTTCGTGACAGGCTTTGCTACGGAGTTTCAATGAACACGCTTTTTATGCACTGCCGGCCGGGCTTCGAAGGCGAGGTCTGTTCCGAGATCGCCGAGCACGCCGCGCGACTCAACGTGGCCGGCTACGCCAAGGCCAAATCGGCCAGTGCCTGCGCTGAATTTGTCTGCACCGAAGATGACGGCGCCGAACGGCTGATGCGTGGCCAGCGTTTCGCCGAGCTGATTTTTCCGCGCCAGTGGGCGCGCGGCACCTTCATTGATTTGCCGGAAACCGACCGCATCAGCGTCATCCTGGCCCACATGGCCGATTTCCCGACCTGCGGCAGCCTGTGGCTGGAAGTCGTGGACACCAACGACGGCAAGGAGCTGTCGAACTTCTGCAAAAAGTTCGAGGGGCCGCTGCGCAAGGCGCTGGCCGCTGCCGGCAAGCTGGTGGACGATCCGCGCAAGCCGCGCCTGCTGCTGACGTTCAAGAGTGGCCGCGAAGTGTTCCTGGGCTTGGCGGACGCTGATAATTCGGCAATGTGGCCGATGGGTATTCCCCGCCTGAAATTCCCCCGGGAGGCGCCGAGTCGCTCCACCCTCAAGCTTGAGGAAGCCTGGCACCATTTCATCCCTCGGGACCAATGGGACGAGCGCCTGCACGGTGACATGACGGGCGTGGACCTCGGCGCGGCACCGGGTGGCTGGACCTGGCAACTGGTCAATCGTGGGATGCTGGTGACCGCGATCGACAATGGTCCGATGGCGGAAAGCCTGATGGACACCGGCCTGGTGCAGCACCTGATGGCGGACGGTTTTACCTTCAAGCCGAAACAGCCGGTGGACTGGATGGTCTGCGACATCGTCGAGAAACCGGCGCGTAACGCGGCGATGCTGGAAGAATGGATCGGCGAGGGCCATTGCCGCGAAGCGGTGGTCAACCTCAAACTGCCGATGAAACAGCGCTATGCCGAGGTCAAGCGTCTGCTCGAACGCATCGCCGACGGTTTCAAGGCCCGGGGCATCAAGGTCGAGATCGGTTGCAAGCAGCTGTACCACGACCGTGAGGAAGTAACCTGCCATTTGCGGCGGTTGGACACGAAAAAGCCGAAGTCCCGTTGATGCCTTGAAGGGTTTTTGTGGCGAGGGAGCTTGCTCCCGCTGGGTTGCGAAGCAACCCCCAGTCCAAAGAGCGACGACTGCTGCGCAGCCGAGCGGGAGCAAGCTCCCTCGCCACAGGGATTGATGCAGAACTGTTAAGGGCGCCGGCATTGCGCGACAATGCCGGCCAGTTTCAGGAGTAGAACATGAGTGAAATGAACGATGCGCCGGTCGACGGCACGCTGGATGCCACGGGCCTCAATTGCCCGGAGCCGGTGATGATGCTGCACCAGCATATCCGCGACCTGGCCCCCGGCGGACTGCTGAAGGTGATCGCCACCGACCCTTCGACCCGCCGCGACATCCCCAAGTTTTGCGTGTTTCTGGACCACGAGCTGGTGGCCCAGCATGAGGAGGCTGGCACTTACCTCTACTGGATCCGCAAGAAGCTCGCTTAATCCGATGAGCGACTGATGCGGATCTGCTTGCGCGCGCTGCGGGCCAGGCGAATCGACAGCATCAGCGCCGCGCAGCTCAAGCCCACGATCAAGCCTTGCCACAACCCGCTCGGGCCGCTGGGCGCGCCGAGCCAATCGGTCAGGCCCAGGGCGTAACCCACTGGCAGGCCGATGCCCCAATACGCGAACAGCGTCAGGATCATCGTCACCCGGGTGTCCTGGTAGCCGCGCAACGCGCCCGCCGCCGTGACCTGGATCGCGTCGGAAAACTGAAACAGCGCCGCGTAGACGATCAGCATCGACGCTACCTCAATCACCACCGGATCGGCGGTATAGATCGCCGCGATGGGCCCGCGCAGTGCGAACATCAGGCTCGCCGACAGGCAGGCATAGGCCAACGCCGTGCCCATCCCCACACCCGCGGCGAAGCGCGCTTCACGGGGCTGAGCGCGCCCCAGGGCCTGGCCGACCCGCACGGTCACGGCCATGCCCAGGGAGTAGGGGATCATGAACACCAGGGAACTGAAGTTCAGCGCGATCTGGTGCCCGGCCACGACCGTGGCGCCGAGGCTGCCGATCAGCAGGGCAATTACCGCAAAAATACTCGACTCGGCGAACACCGCGATGCCAATCGGCAGGCCGATGCCCAGCAGGCGCTTGATGACGGTCCAGTGTGGCCAGTCGAAACGGCTGAACAACCGGCTCGATTGATAGACCGGTGCCCAACAGGCCCAACCCGCCATGCCCAGGGCCATGAACCACATCACGATGGCCGTGGCCCAGCCGCAACCGACGCCGCCCATGGCCGGCACGCCGAGGTGGCCGTAGATGAAGATGTAATTGAGTGGAATGTTCAGTGCCAATCCGCACAAGCCCAGGACCATGGCCGGTCGCGTACGACCCAGGCCGTCGCTGAAGCAGCGCAGCACGTGATACAGCGCCACCGCCGGCAGGCCGGTGCCGATACCTCGCAGGTATTCCATGCACGGACCGATCAGTTCCGGGTCGACCTTCATGATGTGCAGGATCGGCTCGGCACTGAACAGTGCCAGCGTTGCGATCAATCCGACCACCAGCGCCAGCCACAGTGCCTGGCGCACCAACGGACCGATCTGGTCGAACGTACCGGCGCCGAAGCGCTGGGCGACTTTCGGAGTCGTGGCCAGCAACGTGCCAGTCATCAACAGGAACACCGGCACCCAGATCGAGTTGCCCAACGCCACTGCCGCCAGATCCCGTGGGCCGACGCGCCCCGCCATCACGGCGTCGACAAAACCCATGGCAGTAGTCGCCAGTTGCGCCACCATGATTGGCAACGCCAAGGCCAGCAGCGTCCTGAGCTCCAGACGAACCCGAGCCGGGCGGGAGAGGGGGGTGTCGATAACAGGATTCACAGGCGAAACGTCCAAAAAAATAAGCGCGAGGCGGCGGATTCTACCCCTTGACGCAGCGGTCAGGAAAAAACCTCTGTTGTGGATTTGTAATCGAGCTCTCCGTGTGTTCAGCCTGGACTGTTTGGACTGTTTGGACTGTTTGGACTGTTTGGGCCGGAGACAGGGTGACCTGTGGCGAGGGAGCTTGCTCCCGCTCGGCTGCGCAGCAGTCGTCGCTCTTTGGATTGGGGTTGCTTCGCAACCCAGCGGGAGCAAGCTCCCTCGCCACAACATCGTTCACTGAAGTAATGCGCTGGCCCATCGAGGCGCGTAGCGCCTACACTGCCTACCCCGCCAAAGGAGCTCTGCCATGCTGATCGTCGCTGACGAAAACATCCCCCTGCTTGATGCGTTTTTCCAAGGTTTCGGCGAAATCCGCCGGGTGCCCGGGCGGGGTATCGACCGGGCGATGGTCGAGCAGGCCGACGTGCTGCTGGTGCGCTCGGTGAGCCAGGTCAATCGGGCGCTGCTGGAAGGCAGCAAGGTGCGCTTCGTCGGCACCTGCACCATTGGCACCGATCACCTGGACCTCGATTATTTCGCCGAGGCCGGCATCCGCTGGGCCAGTGCGCCGGGCTGCAATGCCCGTGGCGTGGTGGACTATGTGCTGGGCAGCCTGATGACCCTGGCTGAAATCGAAGGCGCGGACCTCCAGCAGCGGACCTTCGGCGTGGTGGGGGCCGGTCAGGTGGGCGGGCGGTTGATCGAGGTGCTCAAGGGGCTTGGCTGGACCGTGAAGGTCTGCGATCCGCCACGCCAGGTCGCCGAGGGTGGCGAGTATGTGAGCCTGGAGCAGATCATCGAGCAGTGCGATGTGATCAGCCTGCACACACCGTTGACCCGCGACGGTGAACACCCGACCTGGCACCTGTTCGATGAAGAACGCCTGAACCAGCTCAAGCCCGGCTCCTGGTTGATCAACGCGGCCCGAGGCCCGGTGATCGATAATGCCGCGCTGCGCGAGGTGCTGCTGGAGCGAGAGGACTTGCAAGCGGTGCTGGATGTCTGGGAGCAGGAGCCCACCGTGGATGTGGACCTGGCCGACCTGTGTGTGGTCGCCACGCCGCACATTGCCGGCTACAGCCTTGATGGTCGCCAGCGCGGCACGGCGCAGATCTACGAGGCCTTGTGCGCTTTCCTGGAACGACCGGTTGAAGTACGCCTGAGTGACCTGCTGCCCCGGCCCTGGCTGGCGGGCATCACCCTGGACGCCGAAACCGACCCGGCCTGGGCCCTGGCGGCGCTGTGCCGGAGCGTGTACGACCCACGTCGCGACGACGCGGATTTTCGTCGCAGCCTGGTGGGAACGGTCAGTGAGCAACGCAGTGCGTTTGATGCCCTGCGCAAGCACTATCCGCCGCGCCGGGAAATCGACAGCTTGAAGGTGCGTATCGAAGGGGCGTCCGCGACCTTGCAACAGATCGTGACGGCGCTCGGTGCCACCGCGGTTTAGGCAAGGCTGTTGTGGCGAGGGAGCTTGCTCCCGCTCGGCTGCGCAGCAGTCGTCGCTTCTGCGCCCTCAGGAATAGGGGTTGCTTCGCAACCCAGCGGGAGCAAGCTCCCTCGCCACAGGTTTCTGTCTGGCAGGCATAAAAAACCCGACATCAACGTCGGGTCCAATTGAAGACGGGCTGTATCACTTTTGTTCGACAGGTTTGACCAGGCGTTTCTCCAGCTCGCTGCACGCCTTCTGGATCATGTCTTCAGTGATCGGGACTTCGCGCCCTTGGGCATCGATAAACGAGCAGCCCAGGGATTGGTCCGGTTGCGTGCGGATCACTTGAATCTTGTCGTCGCTGCTGTGTTGCAAGGACATGGCCTGTCTCCTCATCAGGTTGTGCGCCTACTTTAATGTCGCCAGGTGACCGAGCCATGACACTCCTTGTAGGTTCATGGCGACACCTCCACTCAATCAGAAACACAGTTGCGTTTCCAGCCAGACTTTAGACCGATAACATCTATACGCTAGTCGCTGCGGTCATATTTAACCTGACTCATTCTGATTCAACCCTGGTTGCGTTGCGTTTCGGTGCCGCTGGCCGGTCTTTTTTCCTGTTGTTCTATCGGATGCTCCTGATGCTTTCTTCCCAGCAACGCCGTGCCATACGCCTGGCCAGCGGTTTCATCGCCCCTTATCGCAAGCAGGTCATCGGCGCTTTACTGGCCCTGATTGTTACCGCTGGCATTACCTTGTCCATGGGGCAAGGCATCCGATTGTTGGTGGACCAGGGGTTCATGACCCGCTCACCGCACCTGCTCAATCAATCCATCGGCCTGTTCATGGTGCTGGTGGTGGGACTGGCGATCGGTACGTTTGCCCGTTTCTACCTGGTGTCGTGGATCGGCGAACGGGTGGTGGCCGATATCCGACGGCAGGTCTTCAACCATTTGGTGTACTTGCATCCCGGCTTCTACGAAAACAACCGCAGTTCGGAAATACAGTCGCGGCTGACCACCGATACAACCCTGTTGCAGTCGGTGATCGGTTCGTCGTTGTCGCTGTTTCTGCGTAATGCCTTGATGGTCGTTGGCGGCATCGTGTTGCTATTCATCACCAACCCCAAGCTGACCAGCATCGTTGTGATTGCATTGCCGTTGGTGCTGGCGCCGATCCTGATCTTCGGCCGGAGGGTGCGCAGCCTGTCGCGACAGAGCCAGGACCGCATCGCCGACGTTGGCAGCTACGTCTC
This sequence comes from Pseudomonas sp. G2-4, assembly GCF_030064125.1. Classification (NCBI taxonomy): domain Bacteria; kingdom Pseudomonadati; phylum Pseudomonadota; class Gammaproteobacteria; order Pseudomonadales; family Pseudomonadaceae; genus Pseudomonas; species Pseudomonas sp. G2-4. Next base: position 2,058,168 of record NZ_CP125957.1, read on the forward strand.
CGAAACCCTCGGCCAGATCAAGACCGTGCAGGCCTACAATCATCAGGTTCAGGATGAACAGCGTTTTTCCGTGACGGTGGAGCAGGCCTTCGACACTGCCCGCAAGCGTATCGCTCAAAGGGCCTGGCTGATCACGCTGGTGATCGTGCTGGTGCTGGGAGCGGTGGGGGTCATGCTCTGGGTCGGCGGTATGGATGTGATCGCCGGGCGGATCTCCGGCGGTGAACTGGCGGCTTTTGTTTTCTACAGCCTGATCGTTGGCAGTGCCTTTGGCACCCTGAGCGAAGTGATCGGTGAGTTGCAACGCGCGGCTGGTGCGGCGGAGCGCATCGCCGAGTTGCTGCGTTCGGAGAACATCATCCAACCGCCGCTTTCAGGCCTGGTGACGTTGCCGGAGCGGGTTCGCGGCGATTTGCGCCTTGAAGGCGTGCGTTTCTCCTATCCGTCCCGACCGGAAAGCTATGCGGTCGACGGTCTTGACCTGACCATTCGCGCCGGTGAAACCCTCGCCCTGGTCGGACCTTCCGGCGCCGGCAAATCAACGGTGTATGACCTGCTGCTGCGTTTCTACGATCCGGCGCAAGGGCAGATTCTCATCGACGACGTGCCGCTGACCCAACTCGATCCGCTGGACCTGCGCCGCCATTTCGCCCTGGTCTCGCAAAACCCCGCGCTGTTTTTCGGTACGGTCGAAGAGAACATTCGCTATGGCAATCCTGACGCGACTTCCGAGCAGGTGCGCGAAGCCGCGCAGATCGCCCACGCCCACGACTTCATCGAAAAAATGCCCGATGGCTACCAGACCCACCTGGGCGATGGCGGCCTGGGGCTATCCGGCGGCCAGCGCCAACGCCTGGCCATCGCCCGGGCTTTGTTGGTGGACGCGCCGATCCTGCTGCTGGACGAAGCCACCAGTGCCCTCGATGCGCAAAGCGAACACCTGATCCAGCAGGCCCTGCCCAGCCTGATGAAAAACCGCACCACCCTGGTCATCGCCCATCGCCTGGCCACGGTGAAAAACGCCGACCGGATCGCAGTGATGGACCAGGGCAAAGTGGTCGCCGTGGGCACCCACCAGGAACTGGTCGCCAGCAATGCGCTGTATGCGCGGTTGGCGGCGTTGCAGTTCAATGTGGGGCTGGAGGCGACAACTGACTAATACAGCGTCCACATGGGATGTTCAGTGGATAAGGATTTTGTGTTTGATGCAGGCCCCTGTGGGAGCGAGCTTGCTCGCGATAGCGGTGAGTCAGTTTGCATTCATGTTGCAGGTTCCGACGCCATCGCGCGCAAGCTCGCTCCCACAGGAAGAGGGCTTTGTGGGAGAGTTAATCACTGATCATCAAAGTACCGCTCATGCCAGTCCACCAGCGGCTGTGGCGAGTTGAGCTTCTGGCCGTAGATCACCGAGTATGACAACACGTTCTGTACGTATTGGCGGGTTTCGTCGAAGGGAATGCTCTCGACCCAGACGTCGAAGCTCAAATGATCGGCGCCCCGCAGCCACTGGCGCACGCGACCGGGGCCGGCGTTGTAGGCAGCGGAGGCCAGGACGCGGTTGCCGTTGAACTGACTGTGGACCTGGCTCAGGTAGGCCGCGCCGAGCTGGATGTTCTTGTCCGGGTTCAACACTTGCTGCGGCGATGCCAGGGGAATGCTGAACTTGCGCGCGGTTTCCTTGGCGGTGCCGGGCATCAGTTGCATCAGGCCGGTGGCGCCGACGCCGGAGCGGGCGTCGTCCATGAAGGCGCTTTCCTGGCGGGTGATGGCGAACACCCAGCTTGAATGCAGGCCACGAACCTTGGCTTCGCGCACCAGGGTGTCGCGGTGGGCCATCGGGAAACGGATGTCCAGGTCATCCCAGTACTTGGCCTGGCTGATGGTGCGGATCGCCGGGAAATACCACTTCAGGTCGTAGGCCAATTTCGCCTGGGCGACCATTTCGTCCCGGTTGAAATGCCGGCTGACGTGATACCACTCGCGGCGTCCGTCAACAATCTCCCCACGGGCGTGAAACTCCAGCGCGCGGCGGATACCGGGCGTGTTGCGTACTTTGTTGATCAGCGCCTGGCTCATCACCAGCGGCTTGTTGACGAGCGAGTACGGCGACTGGGAGCGGTCGGCGGCCAGGAATCCATAGAAGTCCCGCTCACGGGCCAGATGCTTGTAGAGCGTCAGTGCCTCGGGGTTTTGCGGCTGAGCCAGTTCCAGCGTACGGGCCTGCCAGTAACGCCAACGGTTGGTGCTGGCCAGCGTCTCGGGCAGGCGGCGGGTCAGTTGGTAGGCGTCGTCCCAGCGGGCCAGGCGCAGCAACAGGCGCAAACGCCATTCAGAAACAGTGTCGTCCCGCAGTTCCGGATCGTATTTGGTCATCACGTCCAAGGCGCGACTGTCGAAGCGCTTGGCCAGGGTCAGGCCGATTTCCCGGGCAATCGCGACTTTTTCATCCCGGGAGAAATGCATGGTGCTAGCGTAGCCGTCCAGCAGCGCCATGGCTTTTTCTGGATCCTGGCGCGCCAGGCGGCGCAGGCCGAGGCTGACGATATCGGACATAGGTTCATCGGCGGGGGTGAAGCGCGAAGGCTGGTTGAGCAGTTCGGGCTTCTGCGCCACGTCCACCAGTAATTTGCCACGAGGAGCGAGGGTGGTCAGGCCGCTGGCCAGACTGTTGGCCAACGGGTAATTGCGCGCCTGGGCAGCCAGTTTGGCGCGCTCCCAGCGTTTTTGTTCGGTCAACTGGCCTTGGGAGGCCCACAGGCCGAACAGCGCGTCACACGCTGTCGGCTGGGACTTGCCGGTAAGCCAGAGTTTTTCGGTGTTGGCGTAGCCTTCGGCCTTAAGACCATGGCTGAGCTGGTACTGGGCGTTGAGGCAGTCCAGTTCGGTGAAATTGAGCTTGGGGTCGTAGTACTTGACGAACGTCGCCCAGTCGCCGCGCTCGGCCAACCACCGCAGCCAGCGTAGTTTCATCCAGTTGGCCTGGGGCAGGTCACCGTGTTCGGCGAGGAACTTCTCGATTTCGGCGTTGCTGGCGCTCTTGAGGCGAGCGGTCAGTTCGTCGTAGGCCAGATAGGGCTCCAGAGGATAATCGCGCAAGGCCTGGCTGTAGCGAAAATAGGGGCCGGAATCACCCTTGGCCAAGGCACGCTTGGCCTCATTGTAATACTGACGTTGGGTGGAGATGTCCACCGCCTGAGCGGATTGAACGGCAGTGGCACACACGAAAAGACAAGATAAAACACTAAAAAGGCGACTGCGCATGATACGTCCGGGCAGAAAAAAACATGACAAGCCCAAGGGTTAACCCAGGGTAACTGTCTGTAGCTTAGCCTTTTGCCAGCAACCGGCGAAAGCTTTGCGGGTCCACCGGTGCAAGTTCGCAACATTTGTTGTGCAGAGTGCTTCCTTGGCGAAATTGGCGGACTCTTGAAGCCTCATCTCAGGTAGAATGCGCGCCCGGTTTTTGGAGAAGCTCATGACCCTGCTCAAATTCAGCGATGTGTCCCTTGCTTTCGGCGCTATGCCGTTGTTGGACAAGGTGTCCTGGCAGATCGCCCGTGGTGAGCGGGTGTGCATCATCGGCCGTAACGGCACTGGCAAGTCGAGCATGATGAAGCTGGTCAAGGGCGATCAGAAGCCCGATGACGGCTCGGTCTGGCGCGCACCAGGCCTGAAAATCGGCGAGTTGCCCCAGGAACTGCCGGTGGCCGACGAGCGGACCGTGTTCGACGTGGTTGCCGAAGGCCTGGACGGTGTCGGCGCGCTGCTGGCCGAGTATCACCACCTGAGCCAGAACATCGTCACCGACGCTGACCTGGACAAGTTGATGCACGTGCAGCACGACCTTGAAGCCCGTGATGGCTGGCGGTTGCAGCAACTGGTCGACAGCACCCTGAGCCGCCTGCAACTGCCGGCCGACAAGACCCTCGCCGAGTTGTCCGGCGGCTGGCGTCGTCGCGTCCTGCTGGCCCAGGCCCTGGTGTCCGAGCCGGACCTTTTGCTGCTCGACGAACCGACCAACCACTTGGACATTGGCGCTATCGCCTGGCTTGAAGAGGCCTTGAAGGATTTCCAGGGCGCAGTACTGTTCATCACCCACGACCGTTCTTTCCTGCAGAACCTGGCAACGCGCATCCTCGAACTGGACCGCGGCGGCCTGATCGACTGGAACGGCGACTACGCCAGCTTCCTGGTGCACAAGGAAGCGGCGCTGGCTGCGGAAGAAACCGCTAACGCGCTGTTCGATAAGAAGCTGGCCCAGGAAGAAGTCTGGATTCGCCAGGGCATCAAGGCTCGTCGCACCCGTAACGAAGGCCGCGTGCGGGCGCTCAAGGCCTTGCGCATGGAACGCAGCGAGCGTCGCGAGCGCACCGGCAAGGCCAACATTCAGTTGGATACTGCTGACAAGTCCGGCAAGCAGGTGATGGTTCTTGAAAACGTGAGTTTCGCGCACCCTGGCGGCCCGTTCCTGATCAAGGACTTTTCCATGGTGCTGCAGCGTGGTGATCGCATTGGTCTGTTGGGTGCCAACGGTACCGGCAAGACCACCTTGCTCAAGCTGATGCTCGGCGGCCTGGTGCCGACCAACGGCAAGGTGGAAGAGGGCACGAAGATCGACGTTGCCTACTTCGACCAGTTGCGCCATCAGTTGGACCTGGAAAAGACCGTGATCGACAACGTGGCTGAAGGCCGCGACTTTATCGATATCGATGGTCAGAGCCGCCACGTACTGAGCTATCTGGGCGATTTCCTGTTCAGCCCCCAGCGCGCTCGTACGCCAGTCAAGGCGCTGTCCGGCGGCGAGCGTGCCCGCCTGTTGCTGGCCAAGCTGTTCAGCAAACCGGCGAACCTGCTGGTGCTCGACGAACCGACCAACGACCTGGACGTGGAAACCCTCGAATTGCTGGAAGAGGTGTTGTTGACGTTCAACGGCACCGTGCTGATGGTCAGTCACGACCGGGCATTCCTCGATAACGTGGTCACCAGTACCCTGGTGTTCGAAGGCGAAGGCCTGGTGCGCGAATACGTCGGTGGCTATCAGGACTGGCTGCGCCAGGGCGGTTCGCCGCGTCTACTGGGCGTGACCGAGAGCAAGTCTGGCAAGGCCGACCTGAATTCGGCGGTGGTCAAGGCCGAGCCGGCCCCGGTTGTCGCAGCAGCGGCGCCGGCGAAGAAAAAGCTCAGCTACAAGCTGCAACGCGAACTGGAAGCGCTGCCGGGCGATATCGACGCCAAGGAAAAGCAGATCGCAGCGGTAGAAGCCGAAATGGCCGACGCCGGGTTCTACCAGCGGCCTGCTGCCGAAACTGCCAAGGTCATCGCGCAGTTGGAGCAGTTGCAAGCCGAGCTGGATGCACTGGTTGAGCGCTGGGCTGAACTGGACGCTTGAACCCGCACGCTCACTGAACCTGTGGCGAGGGAGCAAGCTCCCTCGCCACAGGTTCAGTGAGCTCCTTCGGTGAATTAGCTGCGCTTGACCAGGTGCACCGCCAGTACATCGCAAGGCGCGCCATGCAGCACGTCGTTGGCGGTCGAGCCCAGTAGCAACGCCAGGCCATGGCGGCCATGACTGCCGACGACGATCAGGTCACAACCCTGTTCCTTGGCCAAGTGATGGATCTCCTGGCGCGGTTGACCGTAGGTCAGATGGCAGTTCTCCTTTTTCAGGTCCGGGTACTTCACGATCAATCGGTCAAGGCGTTCCTTGGCTTGATCGAATTGCTGTTGCTGCAGCTGGGAAAGGTCCATCGGCACATCACCACCAAAGGCCATGGCCATCGGCTCGACGATATGCACCAGCGACAGCTTGGTGTCTCTGCCGTCGCACAGGGCGCGAGCGCGTTTGACGACGGGATCGCATTCTTCGGTGAGGTCTACGGCGACCAGGACGTTTGTGTAGTACATGGAAAGCACTCCAGAGAATTGCGATACGGTAAGTATGGCTGGTTTCAAGCGCATTGATGGCAGGGTGGCTCAATGGGCTCATCAGAATTCGGGAGTACAGATATGACGGTCTGGATAGTGGTGTCAATCCTGTTAGTGGTGTTAAGCCCTTTGGCATGGTTGCGGCCGTCCCGTGTTCAGAGTGGTCGCATGGCCCTGCGCATGGAGGCGCGACGCCTGGGGCTGGCCATGCAACTGGCGCCGCAGGAGTGGCCACACTGGCTCGGCCAGCAGCCGCCAAACCCCTGTGCCCAGTACCACCGGCCTCGCCGTGGCAAGCAACCGGCCGTGTGGAGTTACTGGCAAACTGCGCCGGGGGTGTGGGTCAACCAGTGGCGGGAAGTCTGCCAGGATGAGTCCCTGCTCAATCATTTCGAAAAATTGCCGGCCAACGTCTACAAAATCGAAGCCGACCGGCAAATGATCGCCTTGTACTGGGGCGAAAAGGGCGAAGCCAGTGTTTTGCAGGACATTACCAATGTGCTGAAGGCGTTGGCCTGAGGCGTAAAAAAGCCCGACAGTCTCATCGGGCGGGTTGGCCAGGCAGGCCGGTAATCAATCTCATGTCAGGGCGTGCGTTCGTAACGTCCTCTGTTCCCGAATATTCAATCGCGCTCCCGACAGCGTAGTCGGCTGGATCCGGTGTGTCTGGAATTAGGGCGATTTTTCTAATTATTGATTCTATGAATAGCTGCTCATGCGGTGCCGTGTTGCGGATCCGTACGGTACGGAAATGACCGTAAAGTCGCGTTCAAGCCCCTGTTTAGGGCGATTGACAATTGTCGGAAATTCCGTGAAGGTGACGTACCCAAATCAAACGGGCGTATGAATTGAGCGTTTGTATTTTCAGAATGCTCCTACAGAACCCGACTATCGCGTTGACGGGTGTGCCTGGCGGATTGGCGTAGCATCGACGGTAACGTCAATGCCGAACCAGCAGCCAGCGTCCAACGTGTACTGTTCAGCTTCCATATCGTGGAGATCAGTTGATGATTTACGAAGGTAAAGCCATCACGGTTAAGGCTCTTGAAAGTGGCATCGTCGAACTGAAGTTCGATCTCAAGGGTGAGTCCGTCAACAAGTTCAACCGTCTAACCCTGAATGAATTGCGTCAGGCAGTGGACACTATCAAGGCAGATGCTTCGATCAAGGGTGTGATCGTCAGCAGCGGCAAGGACGTCTTCATCGTCGGCGCCGACATCACCGAATTCGTCGATAACTTCAAGCTGCCCGATGCCGAACTGATCGCTGGCAACCTCGAAGCCAACCGTATTTTCAGCGACTTCGAAGACCTCAACGTACCGACCGTCGCGGCCATCAACGGTATCGCCCTGGGCGGCGGCCTGGAAATGTGCCTGGCGGCGGACTACCGCGTCATGTCCACCGTCGCCAAGATCGGCCTGCCGGAAGTCAAGCTGGGCATCTACCCAGGCTTCGGCGGTACCGTGCGCCTGCCGCGCCTGATCGGTGCCGACAACGCTATCGAGTGGATTGCCGCCGGCAAGGAAAACCGCGCTGAAGATGCGCTGAAAGTCGGCGCGGTGGATGCCGTGGTCGAGCCTGGCAAACTCCAGGAAGCGGCCCTTGAAATGATCAAGCGCGCCATCAGCGGCGAGTTTGACTACAAGGCCAAGCGTCAGCCGAAGCTGGAGAAGCTCAAGCTCAACGCGATTGAGCAAATGATGGCCTTCGAGACCGCCAAGGGTTTCGTCGCCGGTCAGGCAGGCCCGAACTACCCGGCACCGGTCGAAGCGATCAAGACCATCCAGAAAGCCGCGAACTTCGGTCGCGACAAGGCACTGGAAGTCGAGGCCACCGGCTTCGTCAAGCTGGCCAAGACCTCGGCAGCACAAAGCCTGATCGGTCTGTTCCTCAATGACCAGGAACTGAAGAAAAAGGCCAAGGCCTACGACGAAATCGCCCGTGACGTGAAGCAGGCCGCCGTGCTCGGTGCCGGCATCATGGGTGGCGGTATCGCCTACCAGTCGGCGTCCAAGGGCACGCCGATCCTGATGAAAGACATCAACGAACACGGCATCGAGCAGGGCCTGGCCGAAGCCGCCAAGCTGCTGGTTGGTCGCGTCGATAAAGGTCGCATGACCGCGGCGAAGATGGCCGAAGTGCTCAACGGCATCCGTCCGACCCTGTCCTACGGCGATTTCGGCCATGTCGACCTGGTGGTCGAAGCTGTGGTCGAGAACCCTAAGGTCAAGCAAGCGGTGCTGGCTGAAGTCGAAGATAAGGTCAAAGAGGACACCATCCTCGCCTCGAACACCTCGACCATCTCCATTTCGCTGCTGGCCAAGGCCCTCAAGCGTCCGGAAAACTTCGTCGGCATGCACTTCTTCAACCCGGTGCACATGATGCCGTTGGTGGAAGTGATCCGTGGCGAGAAGTCCAGCGAACTGGCCGTAGCCACCACCGTTGCCTACGCCAAGAAAATGGGCAAGAACCCAATTGTCGTCAACGACTGCCCGGGCTTTTTGGTCAACCGTGTGCTGTTCCCATACTTCGGCGGTTTCGCCAAGCTGGTCAGCGCTGGCGTCGACTTCGTGCGCATCGACAAGATCATGGAAAAATTCGGCTGGCCGATGGGCCCGGCGTACCTGATGGACGTGGTCGGCATCGACACCGGCCACCACGGTCGCGACGTCATGGCTGAAGGCTTCCCGGACCGCATGAAAGACGACCGCCGTTCGGCTGTCGACGTGCTCTACGAAGCCAAGCGCCTGGGCCAGAAGAACGGCAAGGGCTTCTACGCCTACGAGACCGACAAACGCGGCAAGCAGAAGAAAGTCGCCGATTCGTCGGTGCTGGAAGTGCTCAAGCCGATCGTCTACGAACAGCGCGAAGTCACCGACGAGGACATCATCAACTGGATGATGATCCCACTGTGCCTCGAGACCGTGCGTTGCCTGGAAGACGGCATTGTCGAAACCGCCGCCGAAGCCGACATGGGTCTGGTCTACGGTATCGGTTTCCCTCCATTCCGTGGCGGTGCGCTGCGCTACATCGATTCGATCGGTGTGGCCGAGTTCGTTGCCCTGGCTGACCAGTACGCTGATTTGGGCGCGCTGTACCACCCGACCGCGAAGCTGCGTGAAATGGCCAAGAACGGCCAGAGCTTCTTCGGTTAAGCGCCCAACGACTAGAGCGAGAGAACATTTATGAGCTTGAATCCTAGAGACGTCGTGATTGTCGACTTCGGTCGTACGCCGATGGGCCGCTCCAAGGGCGGCATGCACCGCAACACCCGCGCCGAAGACATGTCGGCGCACCTGATCAGCAAGCTGCTGGAACGCAACGTCAAGGTCGACCCAAACGAAGTCGAGGACGTGATCTGGGGCTGTGTGAACCAGACCCTGGAGCAGGGCTGGAACATCGCCCGCATGGCCTCGCTGATGACCCAGATTCCCCACACGGCGGCCGGCCAGACCGTCAGCCGCCTGTGCGGTTCGTCCATGAGCGCGCTGCACACCGCCGCCCAGGCGATCATGACTGGCAACGGTGACGTGTTTGTCGTCGGCGGTGTCGAGCACATGGGCCACGTGAGCATGATGCACGGTGTCGATCCGAACCCGCACATGTCGCTGTACGCGGCGAAAGCCTCGGGCATGATGGGCCTGACCGCGGAAATGCTCGGCAAAATGCACGGCATCACCCGCGAACAGCAGGACGCCTTCGGCGTGCGCTCCCACCAGCTCGCCCACAAGGCGACCGTGGAGGGTAAGTTCAAGGATGAGATCATCCCGATGCAGGGCTACGACGAGAACGGCTTCCTGAAGCTGTTCGACTACGACGAAACCATTCGTCCGGAAACCACCCTGGAAAGCCTGGCGGCCCTCAAGCCGGCCTTCAATCCGAAGGGCGGCACCGTGACAGCCGGGACTTCGTCGCAGATCACCGACGGTGCCTCGTGCATGATCGTGATGTCGGCCCAGCGTGCCCAGGACCTGGGCATCCAGCCGATGGCGGTGATTCGTTCGATGGCGGTGGCGGGTGTGGACCCGGCGATCATGGGCTATGGTCCAGTACCGGCCACGCAGAAAGCCTTGAAGCGTGCAGGCCTGAGCATTTCCGATATCGACTTCTTCGAGCTCAACGAAGCTTTCGCCGCACAGGCCCTGCCCGTGCTGAAAGATTTGAAAGTGCTCGACAAGATGAACGAGAAGGTTAACCTGCACGGCGGCGCGATCGCCCTGGGTCACCCGTTCGGTTGCTCCGGTGCGCGTATCTCTGGCACCCTGCTCAACGTCATGAAGCAGAACGGCGGCACTTTTGGGGTGTCCACCATGTGCATTGGTCTCGGCCAAGGCATCGCCACTGTCTTCGAACGCGTCTAAGCGTTACGTCGATGGAAGCCGGGGCCAAGTGCCCCGGTTTTTGTTTTTCTGGGTTTAGTAAGAAAAATTTTGTTTTTATTTTGGAAAGATTTCAGTGAGGGCCAAAGCATGCCGATACAACCTGGGCTCTACCAACATTACAAAGGTCCGCAGTACCGTGTATTCAGCATTGCACGGCACTCCGAGACCGAGGAAGAAGTGGTCTTCTATCAAGCCCTGTATGGCGATTACGGCTTTTGGGTGCGTCCCTTGAGCATGTTCGAGGAGTCCGTCGAGGTTGACGGAGAACAGGTGCCACGCTTTGCTTTGGTGCAGGCCGAGGAGAGCATTTTTTCCAAGCCTTGAGGCCAACATGCGGGTAACCCTGCGCTTGACCTCACCCTGCAGCCACTATATATAGCGGTGCCGCGTCAGGCGCCAACCGCCTTTCACTTTTTAGAATTCAGGAATTTTCTGATCCATGGGCAAATCGCTGGTCATTGTGGAATCCCCGGCTAAGGCCAAGACCATCAACAAGTATCTGGGCAACCAATACGTGGTGAAGTCGAGTATCGGCCATATCCGAGACCTGCCCACCAGCGGTTCGGCTAGCGCCAGCAAGGAGCCAGCCGCCAAGCGCGGCAAGGCTGCTGCCGGTGAAGCGCCGGCGCTGTCGCCGAAAGACAAGGCGCGCAAGCAGCTGGTCTCACGCATGGGGGTCGATCCGGAACACGGCTGGAAGGCCAAGTACGAGATCCTTCCAGGCAAGGAAAAGGTCATCGAAGAGCTGCGCCGGCTCGCCAAGGATGCCGACACCATCTATCTCGCGACGGACTTGGACCGCGAAGGGGAAGCCATTGCCTGGCACCTGCGCGAAGCCATTGGTGGGGATGACAGCCGCTACAAGCGCGTGGTGTTCAACGAAATCACCAAAAAGGCCATCCAGGAAGCCTTTTCCCAACCAGGCGAGCTGGACATCGATCGGGTCAACGCCCAACAGGCGCGTCGTTTCCTTGACCGCGTGGTGGGCTACATGGTCTCGCCACTGCTGTGGGCCAAGATCGCCCGCGGCCTGTCGGCTGGTCGTGTGCAGTCGGTTGCGGTGAAGTTGGTGGTGGAGCGTGAGCGGGAGATCCGCGCGTTCATCCCTGAAGAGTACTGGGAAGTCCACGCCGACCTCGGCACCGCGAAGGGCGCCACCGTGCGCTTCGACGTGGCCCGGGAGAAGGGCGAGGCCTTCAAGCCGCTCAACGAAGCCCAGGCCATGGCCGCGCTGGAGAAGCTCAAGGCTTCCAGCTACAGCATCGTCAAGCGCGAAGATAAACCGACCAGCAGCAAACCGTCGGCGCCGTTCATTACTTCTACCTTGCAACAGGCTGCGAGCAACCGCCTGGGCTTTGGCGTGAAGAAAACCATGATGATGGCCCAGCGTCTGTACGAAGCCGGCTACATCACTTATATGCGTACCGACTCGACCAATCTCTCGGTCGATGCCGTGGCGATGGCGCGCAGTTATATAGAAAGCGAGTTCGGCAAGAAATACCTGCCGGAAACGCCGAACGTCTACAGCAGTAAAGCCGGCGCGCAAGAGGCGCACGAAGCGATTCGTCCGTCCGACGCCAACACCGAGCCAAGTAAATTGTCTGGCATGGAGCGCGATGCCGAGCGTCTCTATGAACTGATCTGGCGCCAGTTCCTGGCTTGCCAGATGCTGCCGGCGCAATACCTGTCGACCACGGTCAGCGTCGGTGCCGGCGACTTCGAGCTGCGTGCCAAGGGCCGCATCCTGAAGTTCGACGGCTACACTCGCGTCATGCCGCAAATCACTAAGCCTGGGGACGACGACGTCCTGCCGGACATGGCCCAGGGCGACGTGATGAAGCTGATCAAGCTTGATCCGACGCAGCACTTCACCAAGCCGCCGGCTCGTTATTCGGAAGCCAGCCTGGTCAAGGAAATGGAAAAGCGTGGCATCGGTCGTCCTTCGACCTACGCGGCGATCATTTCCACCATCCAGGATCGCGGCTACGTGGCGCTGCACAACCGTCGGTTCTATTCGGAAAAGATGGGTGACATTGTTACCGAGCGTTTGTCCGAGAGCTTCTCGAACCTGATGGACTACGGCTTCACCGCCGGTATGGAAGAGAACCTCGACGATGTGGCCCAGGGTGAGCGGGACTGGAAAAACGTCCTCGACGAGTTCTACGGCGACTTCAAGAAAAAACTCGAAGTGGCCGAAAGCCCGGACAACGGCATGCGGGCCAACCAGCCGGTCATGACCGACATTCCGTGCTTGACCTGCGGGCGTCCAATGCAGATCCGTACCGCCTCGACCGGTGTATTCCTCGGTTGCTCGGGCTACAGCCTGCCACCCAAGGAGCGCTGCAAGGCGACGGTCAACCTGGTGCCCGGCGATGAAATCGCAGCCGACGACGAGGGCGAATCGGAATCCCTGGTTTTGCGCGGCAAGCATCGCTGCCCGATCTGCAGCACGGCGATGGATGCTTACCTGTTGGATGAAAAGCGCAAGCTGCACATCTGCGGTAACAACCCAGATTGTGCCGGTTACGAGATCGAAGAGGGCACCTACCGCATCAAGGGCTATGAAGGCCCGAGCCTGGAATGCGACAAGTGTGGCAGCGAGATGCAGCTCAAGACCGGTCGTTTCGGCAAGTTCTTCGGTTGCACCAATCCAACCTGCAAGAACACCCGCAAACTGCTCAAGAGCGGTGATGCGGCGCCGCCGAAGATGGATCCGGTGAAGATGCCGGAGCTCAAGTGCGAGAAGGTCAATGACACCTACATCTTGCGCGACGGTGCGTCTGGCCTGTTCCTGGCGGCCAGTCAGTTCCCGAAAAACCGCGAGACCCGTGCACCATTGGTGATGGAAATCCTTCCGCATAAGAGCGAGATCGATCCGAAGTACCATTTCCTCTGTGAGGCACCGCAAAAAGACCCGGAAGGTCGCCCAGCGGTGATTCGCTACAGCCGCAAGACCAAGGAGCAGTACGTGCAGACCGAAGTCGACGGCAAGCCTACCGGCTGGAAGGCGTACTACGATGGCGGTAAATGGACGGTCGAGGACAAGCGCTGATCGCCAGGGCTTGTCTGGAGGGCGGGGTTGAGGCTCTTGTGGCGAGGGAGCTTGCTCCCGCTGGCGGCGCAGCCGCCCTCTACAATCGCTAAATCCGCATAGACCTAACAAAAGGCCGCATGACAACCCAAGGGTTTTCATGCGGCCTTTTTGTTTTTGGCTTGCAGTGGCCTCGGTTGATCCACGACACTGTCGCCCTTGCGTGAAGCTTTTATTTCGTTGGGGAGAATGCCGTCATGGCCCACGAACTCTACACCCGCACCAATCAGAAAATCTATTTCGCCGGCCTGTCGCTCGAAGCGCTCGCCAGGGCGGAGGATGGGCGTGCGATGAATTCCCCGGCGCTGATCCAGGCAGGGCGCGAATCAGCGCTGTTTCATCTGTACGGTGCGTTGTTGGGGCTGTGCCATGAAATTGCGGGCTTCTATCGTCTGCCACAAGCGAATGCGCCACGGGCCGAGCTGCTGTTGACCCGCGAAGTGCTGGATACCATTGCCATTCCTGAGTTGGCCGAGATGGTCGAACTGGCCCACAACCCGGAAACCTGGCTGGCCCAGTTGCTGGCAGCCCACGCGGCGCTGTTCCAACCGCCACGGGCTCCTCGAAAGCCTAAGGGCGACGTGACTCAACCGTTGATCGTTGCGGTCAACCTGGATGAGCAAGACCCCGAGCAGGAGCTGAGCCAGGAAGAGCTGGAGAGCTGGCGTCAGAACCTGAAAAGTCTGGCGATTCGCTTTCGCGAAGGTTTGAACGAGTGCTGAATTTTCCTTCAGTCCGGTCTGTTTGTTGATAACGCTTGGTCAAGATCCCGAGCGAAGCCTGGCCGATGACTATATAATCCTCGCCTTTCGTGGAGAACAGACTTTTATGCCTACGTCCTTTCTAGAAATTGTCGAACTTCCTGATGGCCGCATCGAGCTGCGCAGGGCTGAGGACGAAGGTTCTCTGGTTACCCTGAACTTCTCCGAAGATGCCAAGGTATTCCTCCAGGGCCAACACGTCGAAGTCGCGAAGGCGATGCTGAGCGTGGGCGTTCAGATGGCGGGTCGCCTGGTTGAAGGCGAATTCAACAAGGAAGAGGGGCCGCGGGTTCTTCATTGATTCCGTCTGTCGCTTTTTTGGAAGATAGTGTGAATGGCCGGCTTCTCTGCCCTGGAGAAGCCCTGCGTTTTTAGCCCAATCGAATATTCAGGCTTTGTGCGTCCCCGGTGCGAGCGGCGCTGATCAATTGTTGCCGTGCGGTCGCGGTTAACGGATTGAGCCAGCTGACCACCGTATGACTGCGGCCCAGACGCAAGGCTTCACAAGTCAGTTGTTGGGCGCTTTGGCTGCCCCGTGGTTGCAGCAGCAGGATGCGCTCACGGTTCAGGCCGGCGTCCCGCAGCCAGGCCTGGGTAACGCTGGCCGGCGGTGCGATCAGGGTCAACCAGCGAGCGTCCTGGTCCTGGCTGAGCTCTCGCAGAATCGGCGCCAGCAGGTTCAGGCAGTTCCCGGCCGCACCACGTAACGACAGTTCACTGAACGCCTCGGGTTCGATGCCCCAGGGTGACTCGATCACTTCTTTCAGGACAGGAGCCAGCGGTTGGGCCATAAACGCCTCGAACAGCGGAAGTTGCGTGTGCTGTGGTGTGTGTGGGAACTGCATAAAGCCTCCTTTAGCGGCGAATGACGCCAACGCTCAAGCCTTCGATGACCAGGTCCTGATCTTTCAGGTTCACTTCAATGGGGGCGAACTCGGGGTTCTCGGCGATCAGCCAGACCTTGCTGCCGTCGCGCTTGAAGCGTTTGACGGTCACTTCATCGCCGATTCGCGCCACCACGATCTGGCCGTTGCGAGCCTCGCGAGTGGTATGGACCGCCAGCAGGTCACCGTCGAAGATGCCGATGTCCTTCATGCTCATGCCATGCACACGAAGCAGGTAATCAGCTCGTGGATGGAAGAATGAAGGGTTGATGTTGCAAGACTCCTCGACGTGCTGCTGGGCGAGGATCGGAGCGCCTGCTGCTACCCGGCCGATGATCGGAAGGGTGGTCTCGTCGGCCTTGGCTTCGAAGCCAGGGATACGAATGCCGCGGGACGCGCCTGGGGTCATTTCGATCGCGCCCTTGCGGGCCAGTGCCTTGAGGTGTTCTTCAGCGGCGTTGGGCGATTTGAAACCCAGTTCCTGCGCGATTTCCGCGCGGGTCGGCGGGTAGCCGTTGTCTTCGAGGCAGCGTTTGATGAAGGCCAGAATCTCTGCTTGGCGTGGCGTCAGCTTTAGCATAATGATCGCTCTGTCTTTTTATACAGTGACTGGGATTATATACAGTAGCCGCTGCTTGGCAATCCTCCTTTTTCCCCTGGCCGCTGGACGGTCGGTCGGCTGCTGGAAACGGGCATGGCTACAGCCTGTTTAAAGGTGTGGTTAAATAGCTGACCGGGCGTTCGCAAAACGTCCTGGCAGGCTTGACAACCCCAAGGCTGAAACGTATGTTTCAAACAAGTGTTTGTCAGGCGGAGTAGCCATGGCCCAGTCGGAAACCGTTGAACGCATTCTCGATGCTGCCGAGCAGTTGTTCGCGGAAAAAGGTTTCGCCGAAACCTCGTTGCGTCTGATCACCAGCAAGGCCGGGGTCAACCTGGCGGCGGTGAACTATCACTTCGGTTCGAAAAAAGCCCTGATCCAGGCGGTTTTCTCGCGCTTCCTCGGGCCTTTCTGCCTCAGTCTCGATCGCGAGCTGGAACGTCGCCAGGCCAAGCCCGACGTCAAGCCAACCCTGGAAGAACTGCTGGAAATGCTGGTTGAGCAAGCGCTTGCCGTGCAGCCACGCAGTGGTAACGATCTTTCCATTTTCATGCGCCTGCTAGGCTTGGCATTCAGCCAGAGCCAGGGTCACTTGCGGCGTTACCTGGAAGACATGTACGGCAAGGTGTTCCGCCGCTACATGCTGCTGGTCAATGAGGCCGCGCCGCGCATCCCACCGATCGAGCTGTTCTGGCGCGTGCACTTCATGCTCGGCGCCGCTGCGTTCAGCATGTCCGGTATCAAGGCGCTGCGAGCCATCGCAGAAACCGATTTCGGTGTGAACACCTCGATTGAGCAAGTGATGCGCCTGATGGTGCCGTTCCTGGCAGCCGGCATGCGTGCCGAAAGCGGTGTCACTGATGAGGCCATGGCCGCCGCGCAGTTGCGTCCGCGCAGCAAATCAGCCCCGGCGCTCGCCAAGGCTTGAGTACACGGGTGGGCGCGGCTGTTCACATCCGCTAAGCTAGCCGCCCATGCCGACTCTCGTTTCGAACCCGCTTTATATTTCATCGCATGACCGTGACCTGCCGGGCCTGGAGCCCGGCGGTGAGGTTGTGCATGCGGGGTTCATCGTTATTAAGGAAATGCTATGACTGCTGGCCTGCAAGGCTCGTTGATGGTGGACGTCGCCGGTACTTGGCTGACGGCCGAAGATCGCCACCTGTTGCGCCAGCCCGAAGTGGGCGGCCTGATTATTTTTGCGCGCAACATTGAGCATCCACGGCAGGTGCGCGAGTTGAGTGCCTCGATCCGTGCCATCCGTCCCGACCTTTTGCTAGCGGTGGATCAGGAAGGGGGGAGAGTGCAGCGCTTGCGCCAGGGGTTTGTGCGTTTGCCGGCGATGCGGGCGATTGCGGACAATCCGAATGCAGAGTATCTGGCCGAGCAGTGTGGCTGGATCATGGCCACGGAAGTGCTGGCGGTCGGCCTCGACTTGAGCTTTGCTCCGGTGCTGGACCTCGATTACCAGCGCAGCGCGGTGGTTGGCAGTCGTGCCTTCGAGGGCGACCCTGAGCGTGCGGCGACGTTGGCTGGTGCATTCATTCGTGGCATGAGCGCCGCCGGAATGGCCGCTACCGGCAAGCATTTTCCTGGGCATGGCTGGGCTGAGGCTGATTCCCACGTGGCCATTCCCAACGATGAACGCAGTCTCGAGCAAATCCGCGCCAACGACTTGGTACCGTTTGCCAAGCTGAGCAAGCAACTGGCGGCAGTGATGCCCGCCCATGTCATTTATCCGCAGGTTGACGCCAACCCGGCGGGCTTTTCCCGGCGCTGGTTGCAGGACATCCTGCGAGGCGAGCTGCAATTCGATGGCGTGATTTTCAGCGACGATTTGTCGATGGCCGGTGCCCACGTGGTCGGTGATGCGGCCAGTCGGATCGAGGCGGCATTGTCGGCGGGTTGTGATATGGGGTTGGTGTGCAATGACCGCGCTGCTGCAGAGCTGGCCTTGAGCGCTGCCCAGCGCCTGAAGGTCAAGCCATCGACGCGGATTGCCCGCATGCGCGGCCAGGCCTTCGCCTCCACTGAATACCGCCAGGATCCCCGTTGGCTGACGGCGATCGGCGCGCTGAAAGCCGCCCAACTGATCGATTAAGGACCCCTTTCATGACCGTTTACGCAATTATCGGCGGCACCGGCCTGACCCAGCTCGAAGGCCTGACGATTCGTCAGTCTCTGGCGGTAGATACACCTTATGGCGCGCCATCGGCCGAAGTGCAGATCGGCGACTACGCCGGGCGCGAAGTGCTGTTCCTGGCTCGCCATGGTCATCCTCATCGCTTGCCGCCCCACCAAGTGAATTATCGGGCCAACATTTGGGCGCTCAAACAGGCCGGCGCCGAGGCGATCCTGGCGGTCAACGCCGTGGGCGGGATTCACGCCGGGATGGGAACCGGGCATTTCTGCGTGCCCCATCAGTTGATCGATTACACCAGCGGTCGCCAGCACACTTATTTTGCCGATGACCTGGAAGCGGTGACTCACATCGATTTCAGCTACCCCTATAGCGAGAGGCTGCGTCAGCAGTTGATCGCCGCCCTGGCCGCCGAAGGCTGCGGCTACAGCAGCCACGGCGTGTACGCCTGCACCCAGGGGCCACGCCTGGAAACCGTCGCCGAAATCGCCCGTCTGGAGCGCGACGGCTGCGACATCGTCGGCATGACCGGCATGCCGGAAGCGGCGCTGGCCCGTGAACTGGAGCTGGATTACGCCTGCCTGGCCCTGGTGGTGAATCCGGCGGCGGGCAAGTCCACGGCGGTGATCACCATGGCCGAGATCGAGCAGGCATTGCATGACGGGATGGGGAAGGTGAAGTCGACGTTGGCGCGGGTGTTGATGGCGGGCTAGTGGATGGTTAAGTCTGTTGCCTGATCGTCAGCTATCGCGAGCAAGCTCGCTCCCACAGGGGATTTTTGCAGAGTGCCCGTCCTGCGGCCACCTCGGAACAATGTGGGAGCGAGCTTGCTCGCGATGACGGCGGCAGCCAGCATCTCCGACAACTGAACCACCGCTATCGCGAGCAAGCTCGGCTCCCACAGGATCTGCGGCGTTTGCGAATATTGCGGCCACCTCGGAAAACAATGTGGGAGCGAGCCTGCTCGCGATGACGGCGGCACAGTCAACCTCTCCATGAACTGAACCACCGCTATCGCGAGCAAGCTCGCTCCCACAGGGATCGGTGTTGATCAGCGCTTCTCCAGCTTATCCGGCAGCGGCGCAAACAATGCCTCGATATCGTCGCTCTGCAGTTTCCAGTCTCCGGCCACGCGCCCATCCAGCACGCCGGCCGCCAGATCGGATTTTTCCTTCTGCAGCAGCTGAATTTTCTCTTCCACCGTGCCCCGGGCAATCAGTTTGTAGACGAATACCGGCTTCTCCTGGCCGATCCGATAGGCGCGGTCGGTCGCTTGGTTTTCGGTGGCCGGGTTCCACCACGGGTCGTAGTGAATCACCGTGTCGGCTTCGGTCAGGTTCAGACCTACGCCGCCGGCCTTCAAACTGATCAGAAAGATCTGACGCTTGCCGCTCTGGAATTCCTTGACGGGCGTGCGTCGGTCCCGGGTTTGGCCGGTCAGGATCGCATACTCGACGCCGCGCTTTTTCAGCTCATCTTCGATCAGCGCGAGCATGGAGGTGAACTGGGAAAACAGCAGCACCCGGCGGCCTTCTTCAAACAGCTCCTCGAGCATTTCCATCAGGCTGTCGAGCTTGCCGGAGGTGCTGCCGCGGCTGGGGAGGGTGGCGTCGTTGATCAGGCGCAAGTCGCAACATACCTGGCGGAGCTTGAGCAGCGCGTCGAGGATGATGATCTGGCTGCGGGCCACGCCTTTGCGGGTGATCTCATCGCGGACTTTCTTGTCCATGGCCAGGCGCATGGTTTCGTAAACGTCGCGCTGGGCATCGCTGAGTTCGACCCAATGGATGATCTCGGTCTTGGGCGGCAATTCTGTCGCCACTTGTTCCTTGGTCCTGCGCAGCAGGAAGGGTTTTATCCGACCGTTGAGATGCTGCAGCCGTACGTCGCTGCCGCGCTTTTCAATCGGTACGCGGTAATCGCGGTTGAAGCTCTTGACGTCCCCGAGCCACCCCGGCAGCAGGAAGTGGAACAGCGACCACAGTTCGCCCAGGTGGTTTTCCAGGGGCGTACCGGACAGGCACAGCCGCTGCCGGGCGTTAAGTTCACGAGCAGCCTGGGCGGCTTTGCTGGTGGGGTTCTTGATGTACTGGGCTTCGTCGAGGATCAGCACATGCAACGGCTGCGCGGCCAAACGCTCGACATCCTTGGGCAGCAGCGCATAAGTGGTGAGGACCAGGTCGTATTCGGCCAGCCGGTCGAAATGTTTCTTGCGCCCGGCGCCATACAGGGCCAGTACCTTGAGCTGCGGCGTGAAGTGGGCCGCTTCGTCGAGCCAGTTGGGGATCAGGCTGGTGGGCATGACCACCATGCATGGCCGGTCGAGGCGCCCGGCGTTTTTTTCGCTAAGAATGTGCGCCAGGGTCTGTAGGGTCTTGCCCAGGCCCATGTCGTCCGCGAGGATGCCGCCGACTTCCAGCTGTCGCAGCGATTGCATCCAGCTCAGGCCATCGAGTTGATAAGGCCGCAGTGTCGCGTTCAGGCCCTCTGGCGCGGTGGCGGTGTAATCCTTGATGTCCCGCAGGCGTTGGGCCAGGCCGCGAATGTGTTCGCCACCCTCCCAGGTCAAAGGCATGTCTTGCAGCGGGTTCAGGCGCAAAGCGTCTGCGCTGTTCAGGCGCAGCTTGGTGGTGCCCGGCTCTTGCAGGTAAAACTCGCCCAGGGTCGCCAGTACCGGTTTCAGGCGGCCATAGGGAAGGGCCACTTGCTGCGGACCGAATTCGGAGTTCGGGCGGTTGGGCAAGTTGACCAGGATGAGCTCATCGTCACGGCGCCTGGCCAGGCGTTCCGGGTTGAACAATTCTATGTGCGAACGCATCAGGTTCAGCAGGATCGGCAGCAGGCTCAGGCGTTCGCCATTGACGATGATCCCCAGTTCCAGGTCGAACCAGTCCCGCTCCGGTGTTTCCTCCACCGTGGCGTACCACTCGTCCACGGCCGTCAGGTCGAAACCGAAATCCTCATCGATCTGCAATTCCCAGCCTTGGCCTCGCAGTTTTGGCAGGTCGTTGAGGGTGAACGTCAGCCAGGCACTGTCGTTGACCATTTCGTACAGTTCGCCGGCACTTTCCGGCAGGGCCTTGCTTTGCCGGGTCGCGATCTTGAAACCGAGGATTCGCAACTGTTCGCGGTAGGACTGTTCCACATCGGTATGGCGTTTGATCCGCAGCGTCTGCGTTTCCTGGCGAATCAGCACGTCTGTATTGCGCTGGCCGCTGACGTATTCGTCCAGGTAGCTGAAGGACAGGGCGGCGCGGTGCTGAATGTAGCGCTGCATCTTGCCGTTGCGCGGTTCGAAGGCGCTGAACTCGATGCTGGCCAGCCATAGGCGCGGCACTGGCTGCACGTTATCCACCAGCACTTGCGGCGGGGCTTTGGGGCTGCGGTTGTCCAGCACTGCCTGGAGTTTTTCCAGCAGATGCGCGTCTTTCTCGGCGGCCGGGTACGCCAGGGTTTCCTGGACTTGCAGCAATACTGCCGCGCAGTGCTTGCAGTTGATGCGCACCGGGCAGGTACAAGCCGCTTCGAGCAGGATCAACGCACCCTTGGCTGACTCTTTAAGGCGAATGGTCTGACGATAGACGTTGCCGCCAGAGCCTTCGCAACTGGCGGTGATGGTGCTGTCGCCGGCCTCGACGATCCTGACGCGGTTTTCCAGGGCGTAACGGCGCCCGCGCTCCAGGCTTTGTTCCTTGAATCGATTGACCCAGGAAGGTGCCAGGGGTTTGCTCAGGGGCAAGGGCATAGGCGCGCCGATCAGTCCGGAATGGCTTCAGGCGCCTGCCGTGGCGCAGGTGCGGTCAGCGAGGTGAGCTTGATCAGCAGGCCAAGGTGGCCGTTGTCGAGGAAGTTCAACTGGTCATTCTTGGTATGGCTTTGCTGCTTTAGGCGTTCGCTGGACGTCACCAGGCCATTGGCGTCGATCTGGTTGATCCAGAAATCGGCATCCACATCGGTAAAGCGCCCCAGTTTCAGTTCCAGGGTGCCTTCGATAGGGAATTGACCGAACTGTTCAGCGCCGTCGCTGATGGCGACTTTGCTGCCCTGTTCGCCCACCTTTTGCTGCCAGGCCTTGTGCATCAATACCGTGTATTGGCCGCTGGCATTGAGTTTTTCCACGATGCCCCCCAACGCTGGTGTGCGCTGGTTAGTCGCGTCCAGGCGTTGCGCGCCGGCGTCCCAGTCCTCCGGCGCGGCGCGGCTGACAATCGCCGGCTCCGCGTTTTGTCGGACCAGAATCATTTCAACCTGATACAGGTCGTCGGCAAACGCCAGGGGAGCGACCAAGGTCATCAGCAAGGTCAGTGAGCGAAACAGGCGCATGTGGCGTCCTTCAAGCAGTGGTCGGAGTGAGGCGCTCGAACAGCGCTTCTACGGTATTGAAACGCTCTTCCGGGCGTTCCATGGGCACCATGAATTTGAACATCGTGGCACCTTCGAACTTGTAGCGTTTGGGCTGGCCCTGGATCAGCTTGATCAGCACCAGCGGATCGACCGGCGTCTGGGCCTCGAACTCGATACGACCGCCGTTGGGGCCGCCGTCGACTTTCTTGATGCCCAGTTGTTCGGCCTTGAGTTTGAGCAGTGTCGTGCGCACCAGGTTCTTGGTCGGTTCCGGCAGCAGACCGAACCGGTCGATCATCTCCACTTGCAGGTCCTTGAGGCCGTCCTCGTCGCTGGCCGAGGCGATGCGCTTGTAGAGGATCAACCGCGCATGAACATCCGGCAGATAGTCTTCCGGGATCAGTGCCGGCACCCGCAGGTTGATTTCCGGTCCGCCGCCGAGGGGCTGGTCAAGGTTCGGCTGCTCGCCCTTGCGAATCGACTTGACCGCCCGCTCGAGCATTTCCATGTACAGGGTGAAGCCGACGGCCTGGATCTGGCCGCTCTGGCCATCGCCCAGCAATTCGCCAGCGCCACGGATTTCCAGGTCATTGGTGGCCAGCACGAACCCGGCACCGAGGTCCTGGGTATTGGCGATGGCCTCCAGGCGCTTCTCCGCATCCGGGGTGATCTGCTGGCGCGGCGGCGTCAGCAGGTAGGCATAGGCCTGGTGGTGACTGCGCCCGACCCGGCCGCGCAACTGGTGCAACTGGGCCAGGCCGAACTTGTCGGCACGCTCGATGATGATGGTGTTGGCGCTGGGCACGTCGATGCCGGTCTCGATGATGGTCGAGGCAATCAGCACGTTGAAGCGCTTGTGGTAGAAGTCGCTCATCACCTGTTCGAGTTCACGCTCGCGCATCTGCCCATGGCCGATGCCAATGCGGGCCTCCGGCACCAGTTCGGCCAGGTCGGCGGCACACTTGTCGATGGTCTTCACGTCGTTGTGCAGATAATAGACCTGGCCGCCACGCAGCAGCTCGCGCAGCAAGGCTTCCTTGATCGTGCTTTTGTTCTGCTCCATGACGAACGTGCGCACCGACAGGCGACGGGCTGGCGGCGTGGCGATGATCGACAGATCGCGCATGCCCGACACCGCCATGTTCAGCGTGCGCGGGATTGGCGTGGCCGTCAGGGTCAGGATATCGACTTCGCTGCGCAGGGCCTTGAGCTGTTCTTTCTGGCGCACACCAAAGCGGTGTTCTTCGTCGATGATCACCAGGCCCAGGTTTTTGATCTTCACGTCGTCCTGCAGCAACTTGTGCGTACCGATGACGATGTCGATCTTGCCCTCGGCCAGATCGGCCACGGCGGCGTTCACTTCCTTGGTGGACTTGAAGCGGCTCATCACTTCCACGGTCACCGGCCAGTCGGCGAAACGGTCGCGGAAACTGTTGTAGTGTTGCTGGGCGAGCAGGGTGGTGGGCACCAGGATCGCCACTTGCTTGCCCCCGTGCACGGCAATGAAGGCGGCGCGCATCGCCACTTCGGTCTTGCCGAAGCCGACGTCGCCGCACACCAGCCGGTCCATCGGCTTGGGCGCGAGCATGTCGGCGCGCACGGCTTCGATGGTGGTCTGTTGGTCGACGGTTTCTTCGAAAGGGAAACCGGCGCTGAAGGTTTCATAATCGGCTTTCGGGTCGGCGAAGGCATAACCTTCACGCGCGGCGCGGCGGGCATAGATGTCCAACAACTCGGCAGCCACGTCGCGCACCTGTTCGGCGGCTTTGCGCTTGGCTTTCTGCCAGGTTTCCGAGCCCAGGCGGTGCAGCGGCGCCAGGGCGTCGTCGCTGCCGGTGTAGCGGGCAATCAGGTGCAGGTTCGCCACCGGCACGTAGAGCTTGGCGCCCTCGGCGTATTCCAGGGTCAGGAATTCGGCAGCCTGACTGTCGATTTCCAGGGTCGCCAGGCCCAGGTAACGGCCCACGCCGTGATCGATATGCACCACCGGCGCGCCTTCACGCAGCTCGGTGAGGTTCTTGATGACTGCGTCGTTGGCGGCGTCGGCGCGCTTCTCGCGCCGGCGCCGCTGCATGACGCGCTGGCCGAACAGCGGGCTTTCGGCAACCAGCGCCAGGGCCGGGTCATCCAGCACCAGGCCATCATTCAGTGGCGCGATGGTAATCGCCAGCCGATCCTTGCCCGCGACGAAATCCGGCCAGCTGTCGACTGTCTTGGGGCGCAGTTTCAGGCGTTCGAGCAGCTCCAACAGCACTTCGCGACGGCCGGCGGATTCGGCGGTGAACAGTACGCGGCCGGGGAACGCGTCGAGGAAGCCGGCAAGCGCCGCCAAGGGTTGCGTAGCCTTGGCTTCGATCGCCAGGTCCGGTAATGCCTTGGCCGGGAAGCGCTCACGGCCGACGCCGGTTTCCACGTCCTGCTGGCTCGCCACCACCCGTGGCCAACTCTTGAGACGGGCAAAGCAGTCTTCCACCGGCAGGAACAGCTCGGCCGGTGGCAATAAAGGACGGGCAGGATCGACGCGCCGCTCTTCGTAGCGATTGCGCACGTCGTTCCAGAAATTTTCCGCCGCCTGTTCAATGCCCGGCAGGGAAAACACCTGGGTGTCCTGGGGCAGGTAATCGAACAGGGTGGAGGTTTCTTCAAAAAACAGCGGCAGGTAGTACTCGATACCGGCGGGGGTAATCCCGCTGCTCAGGTCCTGGAAGATCGGGCAGCGGCGGAAATCCACATCGAAGCGCTCGCGAAACCGCGCCTTGAAGCGGGTCACGGCGTCTTTTTGCAGGGGAAATTCCTTGGCCGGCAACAGGCGGATCGACTGCACCTTATCGATGGAGCGCTGGTTGTCCGGGTCGAAGGTGCGCAGCGTCTCGATTTCGTCATCGAACAGGTCGATGCGATAAGGCAGTTTGCTGCCCATCGGGAACAGGTCGATCAGTGCGCCGCGTACGGCAAACTCGCCATGCTCGTACACCGTGTCGACGCAGCGATAGCCACTGGCCTCCAGACGGCTGCGCATTTGCTCGACGTCGAGCTTCTGGCCGATGTCCAGCACCAGGCTGCTGCCGAGCAGGAACTGGGTTGGAGCCAGGCGATGTAGGGCTGTGGTGATCGGCACTACCAAAACGCCATGACTGAGCTCCGGCAGCCGATAAAGGCTGGCGATTCGCTGGGAAATGATGTCCTGGTGGGGCGAAAACAGATCGTAGGGCAGGGTTTCCCAGTCCGGGAAATGCAGCACGGGCAAGTCCGGGGCGAAGAAACTCAGCTCCTGTTCCAACCGTTCAGCGCTTTGGCTGTCGGCGGTCAGTAGCAGGGTGAAACGCTTGGCAGCGCTGGCAGCCTCGGCGATAGCCAGGCTCAGGGCGGCACCGGGCAGGTTGCCCCAGTGCTGTTTACCTGCCGCGGCAGGGAGTAGCGGAAGACGCAGAACGGGCACGGAAGATTGAGCTCCAGCGTTGCGACAAAGTCGACAAGTGTAGCGGGGGAAGGGGGCGGCTGTCAGTCGCAGACTACCTTGGCAGACAGGAAAACCACGGTGCGACGGGCGCGCATTGCTCCGCGATGGACTCGGCGGCATAATGTAGCCCCTTTTTTCAGCCCCTACATGTGGAAGGTTACCGTGACTCAGAAGCCCGACCAGTGTCTTGGTGAATGGATTGATCGTGAAGCTCTCGCAGAAGCGATGATCCCTCTCATCGGTCAGCTCTACCGCAATAACAACGTGGTGAGCTCGATCTATGGCCGCAGCCTGATCAACCAGTCTGTCATCGCGATCCTCAAAGCTCACCGCTTTGCTCGCCACCGTTCTTCCGACGACAGCGAACTCTCCGTCCACGAAACATTCCCCCTGCTTAAAGCCATGAGCGAGCTCAAGCTCGGCGCGGCTTCGGTGGACCTGGGCAAGTTGGCGTTCAAGTTCCGCAACGAAGGCAATGGCCGTAGCGCCGAGCAGTTCGTGCGTGAAGAGATGGCCGATGTGGTTGGCCAGCAGAATGCTTCGCCTCGCAAAGGCACTGATGTGGTCCTGTACGGCTTCGGTCGTATCGGCCGTCTGCTGGCGCGCATCCTGATCGAAAAAACCGGTGGCGGCGACGGCCTGCGCCTGCGGGCGATCGTGGTGCGTAAAGGCGCCGAGAACGACCTGACCAAGCGCGCCAGCCTGCTGCGTCGCGATTCGGTCCATGGTTCGTTCAACGGCACCATCATCATCGATGAAGAAAACAACACCATTCTCGCCAACGGCAACCTGATCCAGGTGATCTACGCGAAGAGCCCGACCGAGGTGGACTACACCCAGTACGGCATCAAGGACGCACTGCTGGTGGACAACACCGGCGTATGGCGTGATGCCGAGGGCCTGGGCCAGCACCTGGCCTGCCCGGGCATCGACCGCGTCGTGCTGACTGCGCCTGGCAAGGGCAAGCTGAAGAACATCGTTCACGGCATCAACCACGGCGAAATCACCGCTGACGACAAGATCGTCTCCGCTGCCTCTTGCACCACCAACGCCATCGTGCCGGTGCTCAAGGCGGTGAACGACAAGTTCGGCATCATCAACGGTCACGTTGAAACGGTTCACTCGTACACCAACGACCAGAACCTGATCGACAACTTCCACAAGGGCGATCGCCGTGGCCGCAGCGCCGCGCTGAACATGGTCATCACCGAGACCGGTGCTGCCACCGCCGCTGCCAAGGCCCTGCCTGAGCTGGCTGGCAAGCTGACCGGTAACGCGATCCGTGTGCCGACGCCGAACGTGTCGATGGCCATTCTCAACCTGAACCTTGAGAAAGCCGCCACCCGTGAAGAGATGAACGAGTACCTGCGCTACATGGCGCTGCACTCCGACCTGCACAAGCAGATCGACTTCGTTAACTCGCAGGAAGTGGTGTCCACCGACTTCGTGGGCTCGCGTCACGCCGGTGTCGTGGATGCCGAGGCCACCATCAGCCAAGACAACCGCGTTGTTCTGTACGTCTGGTACGACAACGAGTTCGGTTACAGCTGCCAGGTGGTTCGCGTGATGGAAGACATGGCTGGGGTAAACCCGCCAGCATTCCCGCGCTAAGCTTTAGCCGCACATGAAAACGCCCCGACTTGTCGGGGCGTTTTTTTGTCCGGGTTTTGTGGTGCCTGGGCTGGCCTCATCGCGAGCAAGCTCGCTCCCACCGTTGACCATGCTGCTGATGCATGCGGTCCAATGTGGGAGCGAGCCTGCTCGCGAAGGCAATCTATCAGGCGCCGCTCGCCATCGAAGCTTGCGCAGTCCGCAGTTCATGCCGATTGCCCTTGAACAACACCAAGGTCGCAACCAACCCCAGCACCGCCGCACCACTGAGCCAGATCCCAGGCGCGGCCTTGTTATCCAGCACGTGGATCAGATAGGTGCACGCCGCCGGGGTAAACCCACCAAACGTTGCTGTCGCCAGGCTGTAGGCCAGGGAAAAACCGGTGGTGCGCACTTCAACCGGCATGATTTCCGTCAAGGCCACCACCATGGCGCCGTTGTACGATCCATACAGGAACGACAACCACAGCTCGACGATCAGCAAATGGCTAAAGCTGGGGTTTGCCACCAACCAGGATAGCGCCGGATACGCCGTCAGGATCGCCAGGATAGTCGCGCCGAGCAGCAGGGGCTTGCGTCCGATCTTGTCGGAAAACGCACCCATCACGGGCAGCCAGAAAAAATTCGACAAGCCGATGCACACGGTGACCAGTAGTGCGTCCAGATCCGACAGGTTCAGTTCGGCCTTGCCGAAGGTCGGCGTGTAAGCGGTGATCAGGTAGAACGACACTGTAGTCATCACCACCAGCGCCATGCCAGCCAAGACGATGCCAAAGTTCTGACCGATTGAGCGGATGACTTCCGACAAGGTCGGGCGATGCTTTCTCGCTTGGAATTCAGGTGTTTCTTCCAGTGAGCGACGGATGAAAAATATCGCCGGCACGATCATGCAGCCTACGAGGAACGGCACGCGCCAGCCCCAATCGCCCATCTCCTGGGGACTCAGCCAGTGATTGAGGCCAACCCCCAACAGACCGGCAAACACAACGGCAGCCTGTTGGCTGGCGGACTGCCAACTGACGAAGAAGCCTTTGCGCCCCGGCGTAGAAATTTCCGCCAGGTATACCGATACGCCGCCCAGCTCCACGCCGGCGGAAAAACCTTGCAGCAGTCGGCCCAGCAGCACCAGCAGAGGCGCCGCCACGCCCAGGACAGCGTAGCCCGGCACGCAGGCGATCAGTATGGTGCCCATGGCCATCATCGCCAGGGTGATGATCAAGCCTTTGCGGCGGCCGTGGCGGTCGATGTAGGCGCCCAGAAAAATCGCCCCCAGGGGACGCATCAGGAACCCGGCACCGAACGTGGCCAGGGACAGCATCAGCGAGGCGAAAGCACTGTCGGTAGGGAAGAATGTCTTGGCAATGGCCGTGGCGTAAAAGCCGTAGACCATGAAGTCGAACATCTCCAGGAAGTTACCGCTGACAACGCGAAATATCGCCTTGCCGTTGCTCGTGGTGGAAGGCATGGGTAGGTACTCACTCTGACATCTTGTTGGAATCGCAGTACCTGTGGGGGCGAGCAAATTCGCTTCCACAGGTTCGCGCATGCACGCGCTGAAGCCCATAATGGCCGGCGCGGTTTTGAGGGGAGATGAAGATTTGTTAACTGGACGGTGGGGAAAGCTTGTGGTGCTGGCCGGTGTTTTGTCCGGCTGCGGCAATGGCGACACCCTGGAGCGCTTCGACGGCCCGACCATGGGCAGTCACTATTCCGTTCAATACGTCAGGCGTTCCGTCACGCCCGGTCCGAAAGCGGTGCAGGCCGAGGTGGAAAACATCCTTGCCGAAGTAGATCGGCAATTCTCGACCTATCGCAGCGACTCGGACATCGAGCGTTTCAATGCATTGCCGGCCAATAGCTGCCAGGTCATGCCGGGGCCGGTCCTCGAGTTGATCCAAATCGGTGAGCAGTTATCCATTCAAAGCGACGGCTCGTTCGACCTGACGGTGGAGCCGCTGCTGAACCTGTGGGGCTTCGGTCCGCAATCCCGAGAAGAGCAAGTGCCGAGCGCTGAAGCCCTGGCCCTGGTGCGCCAGCGCGTCGGGCAGGGTCATTTGCGCATCGACGGCGACCGGTTGTGCAAGGACGCCGCAGTAGAAGTCGACTTCAACAGCATCGCCGCCGGTTATGCCGTCGACCGGATCGCCGCCAGGCTCCAGGCCCTGGGCATCGACAGTTACCTGGCCGAAGCCACCGGCGAGCTCAAGGCTGCGGGGCGAAAACCCGATGGTTCGGCCTGGCGAGTTGCCCTGGAAGAGCCTCGGGACGACCGGCAAGTGGCCGAGCGTGTCATCGAAGTCAATGGCTACGGCGTTTCGACCTCCGGTGACTACCGGCGTTACTTCGAGCAGGACGGGGCGCGTTATTCCCACACCTTTGATGCGCGCACCGGTGCACCGGTCCTACACAACTTGGCGTCCGTCACGGTGATTCATCCTTCGGCGTTGATGGCCGATGGACTATCGACGCTGTTGCTGATTCTCGGTCCTGAACGGGGTTGGGACTATGCCGAAAAACACGGCATCGGCGTATTTTTTGTGATGCGCGATGGCGATCGTTTTGTCACCCGGACCAACGATGCGTTTGAACGGATCAGCGGCGGGAAAACCCAATGATGACAACCTTCAGGATGTAGGTGACCTGTGGCGAGGGAGCTTGCTCCCGCTGGGCTGCGCAGCAGACCCACTTGTGAGCGCTTCGCACTCAAGCGGGAGCAAGCTCCCTCGCCACATTGATTAAGGCAAACCTTGAGTAACAGCGATGACAGGCTGGCGAAAGCGTAGGTGTGGCGAAATAGCGCAGGCAAAACTAGCCTATGACGCGACCAAGGGGTAATGTGCGCGGCGTTGACGCTTCTATAGACTGTGGCCGGGCTCGTGAGCCGGCCTGAAAATTGTTCCTTCATGCCGCAGGCCGGCATGATTTAGCCGTCGGTGCCAAATGAGGTGCTGCGGCCTGTTCTGAGGAGTACGCATGGCTGTCTATAACTACGACGTGGTGGTACTGGGTTCCGGCCCGGCGGGGGAAGGCGCGGCAATGAACGCCGCCAAGGCGGGGCGCAAGGTGGCGATGGTCGACAGCCGTCGGCAAGTCGGCGGCAACTGCACCCACTTGGGCACCATCCCGTCCAAGGCCTTGCGTCACTCTGTGCGGCAGATCATGCAGTTCAACACCAACCCGATGTTCCGGGCCATCGGTGAACCGCGCTGGTTCTCCTTCCCGGACGTGCTCAAGAGCGCCGAGAAGGTGATCTCCAAGCAAGTGGCCTCGCGCACCGGCTACTACGCCCGCAATCGGGTCGATGTGTTCTTCGGCACCGGCAGCTTTGCCGACGAGCAGACTGTTGAAGTGGTCTGCGGCAATGGCGTGGTCGAGAAATTGGTGGCCAAGCACATCATCATCGCCACCGGTTCGCGCCCGTATCGCCCGGCTGACATCGATTTCAGCCACGCGCGTATCTACGATAGCGACACCATCCTGAGCCTGGGTCACACCCCGCGCAAACTCATTGTCTACGGCGCCGGGGTCATCGGTTGCGAATACGCTTCGATCTTCAGCGGCCTGGGTGTGCTGGTGGAGCTGGTGGATAACCGCGGGCAGTTGCTGAGCTTCCTGGACTCGGAAATCTCCCAGGCCCTGAGCTATCACTTCAGCAACAACAACATCACGGTTCGTCACAACGAAGACTACGACCGCGTCGAAGGCGTGGACAACGGCGTGATCCTGCACCTCAAGTCCGGCAAGAAGATCAAGGCCGACGCCTTGCTCTGGTGCAACGGCCGTACCGGCAACACCGACACCCTGGGCCTGGAAAACATCGGCGTGAAGGTCAACGGCCGCGGCCAGATCGAAGTCGACGAGAACTACCGCACCTGCGTGCCGAACATCTACGGTGCCGGTGACGTGATCGGCTGGCCAAGCCTGGCCAGTGCCGCCCACGACCAAGGGCGTTCGGCCGCCGGCAGCATCGTCGACAACGGCAGCTGGCGCTTCGTCAACGACGTGCCGACCGGCATCTACACCATTCCGGAGATCAGCTCCATCGGCAAGAATGAACAAGAGCTGACCCAGGCCAAGGTGCCCTATGAAGTCGGCAAGGCCTTCTTCAAGAGCATGGCGCGGGCGCAGATCGCCGGTGAGCCGCAGGGCATGCTGAAGATCCTGTTCCATCGCGAGACCCTGGAAGTGCTGGGCGTGCATTGCTTCGGCTACCAGGCCTCCGAGATCGTGCACATCGGCCAGGCGATCATGAACCAGCCGGGCGAACTGAACACGCTGAAGTACTTCGTCAACACCACCTTCAACTACCCGACCATGGCTGAAGCCTATCGGGTAGCGGCCTATGACGGGCTCAACCGGCTTTTTTGAGCGGCTCCGGCCGGTGGCCTGAGCCGGCCGGGGAGACCGATTTCAGCAATTCCCAAGGGTGGCAGTGGCCAAACCGGGAAAGTCTGTAATCAGGCTGTCAGCGCCAAAGTCGGCGAGCCTGCGCATCAACGCAGGTTCGTTGACGGTCCACACCGACACATGCAGGCCTTGACGCTGCGCCTTGATCAGGCGTTCCGGCGTGCACAAGGTCCAGTTCAGCGCCAGAATCTCACAGCCATAACTCTGGGCGACCTTTAGCGGGTCGAGCCAGGCGTATTCGGCCACCAGGCCGCGGGAGATATCTGGGGTCAGGTCGAGGGCGGCCTTGAGCACTTCCCGGGAACTGGAGGTGATGGTGATCTTGTCCAGCAGGCCGAAACGCTGGGCCATTTCGCGGATTCCCAGCACCGTGGCGGCGGCCCGGGTGCGCGAAGCGCTTTTGACTTCCAGTTGCCAGTGCTCGAAATCGCACTTTTCGAACAGCTCTTCGAGGCGCGGAATCGGGCACGGCTTGATCCAGCCTGGACCGCCCTTGCGCGCGTCGTAGGTCACCAGTTCGGCGGCGGTATGTTCGACCACCTTGCCCCGGCGATCGGTGGTGCGCTTGAGGGACGGGTCGTGGATCACCATCAACTCGCCGTCCATGGACAGGTGCAGGTCCAGCTCGCAACGGCGCACGCCGTGCTTGAGGCACTCCTGAAAGCCGGTCAGGGTGTTTTCCGGTGCTTCGCCCTTGGCGCCGCGGTGGCCATAAATGAGGGTCACGGTTCTTCCTTATTGATACCTGATTCGTTCAGTTCCCGGGCCTGGCGACGTTCTTGCGCCTGTTTCTGCAGGATGTAGCGGGCGAGCAACTGACGCTGGGCGTCGGTGGGGCGCTCGAACTCGGTGCCGACGTCGTAGCCGTCGCCCTTTGGGTCGCAGTGTGTGACCCGTGCCCGAAGCAGCAAGCCCAGGGCCTGCGGCATCAGCACCAGCTTGACCGACAGGTGCGCGCCAACGGCGATGGCGCTGGGGTACTGGAAGTCGATGCCGCCTTCGGAAATGATCACCGGTTGCGGTTCGCCGATTTCGCCGAGCACGGTCAGGGCAATGACCTGGCTGAGCAGGTCCATGCGTTTGTTCATCGCTTTGAGGTACGCGGCGACGCTGCGTTCGCGCTCGCTGATCTGGCGCAGCAGGTGCTGTGATTCGAATTCGCTCAGGTGCAGTTCACTGAGCAGGTTGAACAGTGGAGAAGCATCCTGCAACACTTCCTGGTCAGCAGCTTCAGGAATGGAGAGGGGCCGAATTTCCAGTGCGATCGTGTCCTCGATACGGTAGTATTCGCGGCGATCTTCTTCATCTAATGTCGACATGGCGAACCCATGGTAGCGGCGGTGGTCTGAGTGTAAAGCTGGTTTGTGACCCCCGCCACAAGGACGTTCCTTTTCCCTCCGAACAAGCCCCGACATGTTCAGACCTCTCTTCGTATTTATCGGCACGCGTTATACCCGTGCAAAGCGTCGCAATCATTTTGTATCGTTCATTTCCCTGACGTCCATCATCGGACTGGCCCTTGGCGTGGTCGTGATGATTGTCGTGCTGTCTGTGATGAACGGCTTCGATCATGAAATGCGCACCCGCGTGCTGGGCATGGTGCCCCACGCGACTCTTGAGTCCGGCGAAGCCATCAGCGATTGGCCGAGCCTGGCCGCCAAGGTCAAGCAAAACCCGCAGGTGCTGGCCGTTGCGCCCTTCACCCAGATGCAGGGGCTGCTGACCAACAACGGCAAGGTTTCGAAGGTATTGCTCAATGGCATCGATCCCGGGCTTGAGCGGCAGGTGTCGATCATCGACAACTTCATGCAGCAGGGAAAGCTCGATGACCTGGCGCCAGGCAGCTTCGGCATCGTCATTGGGGACAAGGCCGCGGCCAAGCTCGGCGTGGCCATCGGCGACAAGCTGACCTTCGTCGCGCCGGAAGTCACCGTGACACCCGGTGGCATGTTCCCGCGCATGAAGCGCTTTACCGTGGTCGGCATCTTCCATGTTGGCGCCGGAGAACTGGACGGTTACCTGGGCGTCACCAACCTTCAGGACCTGGCGCGCCTGCATCGCTGGAAACCGGATCAGGTCCAGGGCTTGCGGTTGAAGTTCGACGACTTGTTCCAGGCACCGCGCGTCGCATGGACCATTGCCCAGCAGCTCGGTGAAGACCGTTACTACGCCCGGGACTGGACCCGTACCCATGGCAACCTGTACCAGGCGATCCGCATGGAAAAAGCCATGATCGGCCTGCTGCTGTTGCTGATTGTCGCTGTGGCGGCGTTCAACATCATTTCCACGCTGGTGATGGTGGTGAACGACAAGAAGGGTGATATCGCCATCCTGCGCACCCTGGGTGCCACGCCGGGACAGATCATGCGCATCTTCATGGTCCAGGGCACCGTCATCGGCGTGATTGGCACGGTTGTCGGCGCCTTGGTCGGGATGTTCGCCGCGTTGAACGTCAGCGCCGCGATTGCCGCCCTCGAAGGCCTGATCGGGCACAAGTTTCTCAACGCCGACGTGTACTTCATCGACTACTTGCCGTCGCAATTGCAGGCAGATGACGTGTTGATGGTCTGCGGCGCCGCGTTGGTCCTGAGTTTCCTCGCCACCCTGTATCCAGCCTGGCGTGCCGCGCGCACCCAGCCTGCGGAGGCGTTACGTTATGAGTGAGTCGGGCATGAGTGAAAAAGCAATCTTGAGCTGCCGCAACCTGGGTAAATCCTACGAGGAAGGCCCGGAGTCGGTGGTGGTGTTGTCGGGCCTGCAGCTGGAGCTGCACCCTGGCGAGCGCGTGGCGATTGTCGGCACCTCCGGGTCGGGCAAAAGTACTTTGCTCAACCTGCTGGGCGGCCTCGATACGCCGTCCGCCGGCAGCGTCTGGCTGGCAGGCGAAGAGCTCTCGGCGCTGAACGAAAAGGCCCGCGGCCTGCTGCGCAACCGTTCCCTGGGTTTCGTCTACCAGTTCCACCATTTGCTGCCCGAGTTCACCGCGCTGGAAAACGTCTGCATGCCGCTGTTGATCGGTCGGACCGCGATTCCCGAAGCCCGCCAGCGCGCTACGGCTTTGCTGGAACGGGTCGGGCTGGGTCATCGCCTGGAGCACAAGCCGGCCGAACTGTCCGGTGGCGAGCGCCAGCGCGTGGCGATTGCCCGGGCGCTCGTCAACAAGCCTGGCCTGGTGATGCTCGACGAGCCGACCGGCAACCTCGATTCCCACACCGCCCAAGGCATTCAGGACTTGATGCTGGAACTCAGTACGTCGATGCGCACCGCGTTCCTGGTGGTGACCCACGACATGAACCTGGCCCGGCAGATGGACCGCGTCCTGCATTTGCAGGAAGGTTGCCTGACGCCCATCTGACCGCCCGAAGCCCGGCGTTTGTGACAAACGCCGGGTCTTTTATTTTTATACGGTGCCCCGCGAATGTTCAGACCGTTATCGATCTTTATCGGCACGCGCTATACCCGCGCCAAGCGCCGCAATCGCTTTGTTTCGTTCATCTCCATGACCTCGATGATCGGCCTCGCCCTGGGTGTGCTGGCGATGATCGTGGTGTTGTCGGTGATGAACGGCTTTCAGCGCGAAATGAGCTCGCGCATCCTCGGCATGGTGCCCCACGCCACCATCGTCGGTGTCAATCCGATCGACGACTGGCAACCGGTGGCCGCCGCGGCGCTGAAAAATCCCGAAGTTACTGCTGCCGTGCCGTTCACCGAGATGGAAGGCATGCTCAGCCACAAGGGTTCGATGCAACCGATCCAGATCAGCGGCATTGATCCGGCCCAGGAAGGCAAGGTATCCATCGTGGCCCAGCATATCGTCCAGGGCCGTCTCGACGCCTTGAAACCGGGCGAGTATGGCGTGGTGATCGGCGAAATCACCGCCCGACGCTTTCGCCTGAACGTCGGCGACAAAGTCACCCTGATCGTGCCGGAAATCAGCACTGCTCCCGGTGGTATTACCCCGCGGATGCAGCGGCTGAACGTGGTAGGCGTGTTCAAGGTCGGTGCCGAACTTGACGGCTCCATGGCCCTGATCCACCTGGCCGACGCCGCGCAGATGCAGCATTGGCAGCCGAACCAGGTGCAGAGCGTACGCCTGGCGGTGAAAGACCTGTATGCCGCGCCGCAAGTCTCTGGCGACATCGCGGCGGGGCTCGGCGCGAGCTATAAAGCCGATGACTGGACCCACACCCAGGGCAGCCTGTTCAGTGCCATGAAAATGGAAAAAACCATGATTGGCTTGCTGTTGCTGATGATCGTCGCGGTGGCGGCGTTCAACATCATTGCCACTCTGATCATGGTGGTGAACGACAAGGGCGCGGATATCGCGATCCTGCGCACCATCGGCGCCACGCCGCGGCAGATCATGGCGATCTTCATGGTCCAGGGCACGGTGATCGGTGTGGTCGGCACCCTGATCGGTGGCGTGCTGGGGGTGATTGCGGCGTTGAACGTCAGCGCCCTGGTGGGTTGGCTGGAACGGGTCAGTGGGCAGCACATCTTCAGTTCCGATGTGTACTTCGTCAGCAACCTGCCGTCGGAGCTGCAGCGTGGCGATGTGCTGCTGATCTGTTCCGCTGGGTTCATCCTGAGCTTTCTCGCCACCGTGTACCCGGCGTGGCGTGCGGCGAAGATCGAGCCGGCGCAGGCGTTGCGGTATTCCTGATACGCCGCAGCCAGCCCCCCCGTGGCGAGGGAGCTTGCTCCCGCTGGGCTGCGCAGCAGCCCCAAAAGCGGCGGGCTTATTCTGGATGATGTGCAGGCTTTCAGATTTTTTGGGAGCGCTTCGCACTCCAGCGGGAGCAAGCTCCCTCGCCACAGGGGTTGTGTCAGGGCTGGCCGGCTTTGGGCAACTCAATCAAGAACCGCGTCCAGCCATCGGCTGATTCACAGCGGATCTGCCCGCCATGGGCGCGAATGATCGAGCGCGTTATCGCCAGTCCCAGCCCCGCATGTTCGCTGCTACCTTCCTGACGAGCCGGATCGGCACGGTAGAAACGGTCGAACAGGCGCGGCAGCAAGTCCGCCGCAATCCCCTCGCCACTGTTCTCCACGCTGACGCACACCCGGTGAGCCTCATCGACCATCCGCACCCGCACTTCACCGTCTCTGGGGGTGAAGCGTAGGGCGTTGTCCAGCAGGTTGGACAGGGCCCGGCGCAACATGCTGCGGTCACCCTCGATGCAGCCTTCGCCCTCACGGCTCAAGTGGACGTTGGCGTCTTCGGCCAGGGGCGCGAAGAACTCCAGCAGCACGTCGACTTCCGCTGCCAGCTCCAGCGGTTCGCGGTTGGGTGCCAGCAGGCCGTGGTCGGCCTTGGCCAGGTACAGCATGTCGTTGACCAGCTGCGCCATCCATTGCAGTTCTTCGAGGTTACTGTGCAAGGCCTCGCGGTAATCCTCCA
Source organism: Pseudomonas sp. G2-4 (assembly GCF_030064125.1). Lineage (NCBI taxonomy): Bacteria > Pseudomonadati > Pseudomonadota > Gammaproteobacteria > Pseudomonadales > Pseudomonadaceae > Pseudomonas > Pseudomonas sp. G2-4. The sequence continues at coordinate 2,095,175 of NZ_CP125957.1, forward strand.
GCGGTCGCTCGCGGGTGAGGGTGACCTGGGTGTGGGTCAGCAGGTTCGACAGCGGCGTGCGCAACTCATGGGCGATGTCGGCTGAGAACGCCGAGAGTCGTTGAAAGGCGTCGTCGAGTCGTCCGAGCATGGCATTGATGCTGTGGGCCAGTTCCGCCAGTTCGGCAGGCATCTGCTCTTCAGGCAGTCGGGCGTTGAGGGAGCGGGCCGAGACGCTCCCGGCGATGGCGCCCATGCGTCGCAACGGGCGCAAGGCCCGTCGGGCGGCCCACGCGCCGAGCAGGGCGGTGGCCAGGGCCGAGAGGCCCACGGTCAGCCAGATCAGGTGCTGCATGCGTTGCAGGAAGTGCTGGTGATGGGTGATGTCCAGCAACAGCGTCAGTTGCGGCGAATTGGGTCGGTCGGGGTACAGCGGTGCGTTCAACACGCGGTAAGCGCTGTCGCCATCGCTGAGGGTGGACAGGCCGGGACGCTCCGGCAGTTGAGCAGGAATCCGGATCGAGCTGTCGTACCAGCGCACGCCATCGCTGCCATTGATGCGCAGCGCCAGGTCGCCCTGACGACTCAATTCATCTTCCAGGCGGGTTTGGGTCTGCTCGGCGTCGAGGTCTTGCAGGGTGCGGCGCAGGCCGATCAGCTTGCCTTCCAGCAGTTGCTGGTCCAATTCGATGAAGTGCGCCTCGCTGCCGCGGCTGAACAGTACTCCGGCAAACAACGACACCACCGCCGTGCAGGCGGCGAACAGCAGGGCCAGGCGGCTGCTCAGCGACCACTGACCCCTCACAGGCTGCGCTCTTCAAGCACATAGCCCATGCCGCGCACGGTGTGGATGAGTTTGCTGGGGAAGTCATCGTCAATCTTGATGCGCAGGCGCCGGATCGCGACTTCGATGACATTGGTGTCGCTGTCGAAATTCATGTCCCAGACTTGGGACGCGATCAGGGATTTGGGCAGCACCTCGCCCTGGCGGCGCAGGAGCATTTCCAGCAAGGCGAACTCCTTGGCGGTGAGGTCGATGCGCCGACCGCTGCGTTCGACGCGGCGGCGGATCAGGTCCAGACGCAGGTCCGCCAGTTGCAGGCTGGTTTCCTGGGGTGTCGAGCTGCCCCGGCGCAACAGGCTGCGCACCCGCGCCAGCAGTTCGGAAAAAGCAAAAGGTTTGACCAGGTAATCATCGGCGCCCAACTCCAGGCCGTGCACCCGATCCTGTACTGCATCCCGCGCCGTGAGGAACAGCACGGGTGTATCCAGCCCGGCCCCGCGGACGGCTTGCAGAATCTGCCAGCCATCGCGACCGGGCAACATCACGTCGAGGATCAGCAAGGCGTATTCACCACTCAAGGCCAATTGCTGGCCGGTGATGCCATCGGCCACCAGGTCGGCGTTAAACCCGGCTTCGCTCAAGCCCTGGCGCAGGTATTGGCCGGTTTTCGTTTGGTCTTCGACGATCAGCAGTTTCATGGGCGGCTCAAGGCAGGGTTTGAACGTAGGCGTTATACCGTGACGGGCAGGGTCATGGCGCAAGCTGACAAAGTTGTAATCAAGGTGTCAGCCGACTGGCAGTTGCACACGGATAGAGTTTCCCACAAGCCGAATCTGATAGGAGTATGGACATGTTGATGGGAAACCGCTTGATCCTGGCTGCTTTTACACTGGTGCTGAGTACGCCCACGTGGGCGTCGCCGGGCCATTTCGATTTCGGCCAGCCAGCACCGGCGGCCAAAGCCAATCGCAATATTGATGTGGTAATGGGGGACATGACGTTCGATCCCGGTGCGCTTGATATCAAGGCTGGGGAGACTGTCCGGTTCGTGCTGATCAACAAAGGACAGTTGCTCCACGAATTCAACCTGGGCAACGCCGCGATGCACGTCGAACATCAGCAGGAAATGCTCAAGATGCAGCAGAGCGGACAGATGACGCCGACCGCGATGAAGCCGGGGATGGATCATGGCGCCATGAACCACGATCAGGCCAGCATGAAACACGACGACCCCAATAGCGTACTGGTGGAGCCGGGTAAAACCGCCGAGCTGACCTGGACATTCACCCAGGCTACACGCCTTGAATTTGCCTGCAATGTCCCCGGTCATTACCAGGCCGGGATGAAGGGCGACCTGACTGTCAGTCAGTAAGCACTCAAAGGCTGCGGCAAAGGCTGATAGAATCCGCTGATTCTTCAGTCAGGTTTCCGTCATGCATCCCGCAGCCGAACATTCGCCGCTGGGTAAATCCAGCGAATACATCGCCACGTACACGCCGTCACTGCTGTTTCCGATCCCGCGCGCCGCGAAATGGGCGGAATTGGGCCTGACGGCCGAGACCTTGCCGTACAAGGGCGTGGATTTCTGGAACTGTTTCGAACTGTCGTGGCTGTTGCCGTCGGGTAAGCCAGTGGTGGCCATCGGTGAGTTTGCGATTCCTGCGGATTCGCCGAATATCATCGAATCCAAATCCTTCAAGCTGTACCTCAACTCCCTGAACCAGACCCAGTTCACCGATACCGCAAGCCTGGAAGCCACCCTGCGCCAGGACCTGTCGGCGGCGGCCGGGAAGCCGGTGGGCGTGCGGATTCGCAGCCTCAAGGATGTGGAAAGCGAAGGCATCGTGGCGCTGCCCGGTGCATGCATCGACGACCTGGACATCAGTGTCGACTCGTACGAGCACCCGCGTCCGGAACTGCTGCGTTGCGATGATTCACGCATCGTCGAGGAAAGTTTGCACAGCCATCTGCTCAAGTCCAACTGCCCGGTGACCAGCCAACCAGATTGGGGCAGCGTAGCGGTGGAGTATCGCGGCGCGGCCCTGGACCACGCCAGCCTGTTGGCCTACATCGTCAGCTTTCGCCAGCATTCGGATTTCCATGAGCAATGCGTGGAGCGGATCTTTCTCGATCTGCAACGCTTGCTCAAGCCGGAGAAGTTGACGGTGTATGCGCGGTATGTGCGTCGGGGTGGGCTGGATATCAATCCGTATCGCAGTACCGAAGCGGTGCAATTGCCGAATCACCGATTGGTCCGGCAATAAAGAGCGTTTGTGGGAGCGAGCTTGCTCGCGATGAGGCCAGTCCATTCAACATTGATGTTGCTTGAAACTCCGCTATCGCGAGCAAGCTCGCTCCCAAAAAGCCCTGCTATCGATAGCGGGGCTTTTTGCGTTTGGCGGGGGTCAGATTCCCATATTGCCCAAGGCTTGCACGATGTTGCGCAAGGTCCCGGCAAGGGTGGGGTGTTCCAGCTCGAAGCGTTCGACGGCCAGGTTCACATTGTCGGCGAGGTTGGTGTCCGGTGTTTTGGTTTCCAGTTCAAGCTCAAATTCGATCTGTTCCATCAGCGCCTGCAGGTCGGCGCGTTCGGCTTCGGACAGGGGTGGATTCTGTTCCAATTGCTCGCGCAGTGTGTTGAGCTGTTCTTGCAATTCGCGGGCAGGCATTGGCGTACTCCCTTTATTGATAGGCACAGCCATGGACCGCGACGGCACGTCAAAAGTCCATGGCTTGCCTTAAGAGTAATCCACCCTCACGCACCCTGCATGATCCCGGTCATGGCTTCTCGCCTTTGAGTCGGCGCAGGCTGATATCGGCCAGGCAGGTGTCGAGTTCGCCCAGATGATCGATGACCGAATGCACGCCCAGGCCGAACAGTTGCACGGTGGCCTTGGCGCGTTTGGTTTCCCGTTGCTGTTGGTTCAACGCCTGCCATTCGGCAGGCGCCAGGCCGCACAGCGAACCACAGGACGCCAGGCCAATGGTCCATAAACCCGCGTTGAGCCCTGACTGCAACAGCCTGGGTTCGCCACTGACCAATACACAACCGTCCAATTGCTGGACGTTCAGTGCCATCAAGGCCTGCCAACAGGCATGAGGCGCCGGCCATGGATTATTTGTTGCTGGAAGTTGCGGCGGTTGGATCCAGCCCGGTAACGAGGCGGCCAGGGCATGGCCGGTGGCGGGTGGCAGTTCGTCGAGCCAGGCGCAGGGAATTTCCTGACGCTGCAAGTGATGCAAACATTCGAGGGCGCCAAGCGTCGGTTGCGCATGCTCGACCGGCGTTGCCCCTGGCTGACGAATGCGCGCCCCGAAATCCACCAGGCATCCACTCAGGCCAAACAGTACGGCGGTCAGGCTGGGAGCGGGGAGGGGCAGGGCTTCGGCGCGGGGCATGGGAACATCCTTGAAATAACCAGCAGCCTAACGGTCCTCCATGACAGCCCGGTGACAGTGAGGTGTCGGCCCCCAACTGACAGAGGGGGCCTAGAATCGGCTTCTTTTTTTGGATGCTGCCAGTAGGACTTTTCCGCCTTATACTAGCCAGCTTACCGCCTGGGCTCGGCGCCCTTGCCTGAACAATCCAAGGAGTTTTCCCTTATGCGCTGGAGCCATCGTCTAGCTCAGCTGTGTCTTTCCGCCGGCGTCCTGCTGGTTCCGTTCGCTGCCCAGGCCGCTACGGAAGAAGATCCTTGGGAAAGCATCAACCGTCCGATCTTCACCTTCAACGACACCCTCGATACCTATGCGCTCAAGCCATTGGCCCAGGGTTATCAGTATGTGACGCCGCAGTTTCTCGAAGACGGCATCCATAACATGTTCCGCAACATCGGTGACGTGGGCAACCTGGCCAACAACGTGCTGCAGGCCAAGCCGGCCGCTGCCGGGGTCGACACGGCCCGTTTGATCTTCAACACCACCTTTGGCCTGCTGGGCTTCTTCGACGTCGGCACCCAGATGGGCCTGCAGCGCAGCGATGAAGACTTTGGCCAGACTCTGGGCTACTGGGGGGTGGGCAGCGGTCCCTATGTGATGCTGCCGGTGCTGGGTCCAAGCACCTTGCGTGACGCGCCGGCCAAGCTGGTCGATGACTACACGGCCCCGTATCGTTATATCGATAACGTGTCGGTGCGTAACTCCATTCGAGGCCTGAACGTCATCGACACCCGCGCCAGCCTGCTGTCGGCCGAGAAGATGGTGACCGGCGACAAATATGTATTCCTGCGCAACGCCTTCCTGCAAAACCGCGAATTCAAGGTAAAGGATGGCCAGGTCGAAGACGATTTCTGATTTCGACTCATACACCCGGAAGGCGGCCAAAAAGGCCGCCTTCTTTGCTTTGAGGCGGTGTTTGCGCCGGTTTGATCCTTCCATTGAGTTACGCTTCGCTCGGTTCTTATAACTCTCTGTGCTTTGACAAATAAAGACGGCGAGCGGCTATCTGCCTGAGCTTGAAACGCCCCGCGGATGGGAGTACCGTCTGCGCCTTAGAAGGGCACCTTTGATGTAACTGTGCGTAGGGCAAAAGCCTGAAGCCGGTACGACAGAGAGGCTAGAAAGCGAATCCAGTAGTGCGTGCCAGGTCAATTGCCTCAGCCCGCTACGCCAACCTAATTCTGGCGCCGTTTGCCCACATGCCAAAAACCAGTGCCACGCTGCTGATAATCGATGATGACGAGGTGGTGCGAGCCAGCCTCGCGGCCTACTTGGAAGACAGTGGTTTCAGCGTCCTGCAGGCCAGTAATGGCCAACAGGGTCTTCAGGTATTCGAGCAAGACAAGCCCGACCTGGTCATCTGCGACCTGCGCATGCCGCAGATGGGCGGACTCGAACTCATTCGCCAGGTCACCGAGATCTCCTCGCAGACCCCGGTGATCGTGGTTTCGGGCGCGGGCGTGATGAACGACGCGGTCGAGGCGTTGCGCCTGGGCGCGGCGGATTACCTGATCAAGCCCCTCGAAGACCTGGCTGTGCTCGAGCACTCGGTGCGCCGGGCCCTGGACCGTTCGCGCCTGTTGGTGGAAAACCAGCGCTACCGCGAAAAGCTGGAAACCGCCAATCGCGAGCTGGAAGCCAGCTTGAACCTGTTGCAGGAAGACCAGAACGCCGGGCGTCAGGTGCAGATGAACATGCTGCCGGTCAGCCCTTGGACCGTCGACGATTTCCGCTTTGCCCACCAGATCATCCCGTCGTTGTACCTGTCGGGGGATTTCGTGGACTATTTCCGGGTCGATGAGCGACGAGTGGCGTTCTATCTGGCGGACGTTTCCGGCCATGGCGCTTCCTCGGCATTCGTGACGGTTCTGTTGAAGTTCATGACCACGCGCCTGTTGTTCGAATCCAAGCGCAACGGCACGTTGCCAGAATTCAAGCCGTCAGAAGTCCTTGGGCATATCAACCGAGGCCTGATCAGTTGTAAGCTGGGCAAACACGTCACAATGGTCGGTGGGGTCATCGACGAGGAGACTGGTTTGTTGACCTATAGCATCGGCGGTCACCTGCCGTTGCCTGTGTTGTATACACCAGACAGTGTTCGTTATCTGGAAGGGCGTGGTTTGCCGGTGGGCCTGTTCAATGAGGCTGTCTACGAAGACCACGTACTGGAATTGCCGCCAGTATTCAGCCTGACGCTGATGTCTGATGGCATTTTGGACCTTTTGACAGAACCTACACTCAAAGAGAAAGAAGCGGCCTTGCCTGAACGGGTGAGAGCAGCGGGCGGCAGCCTGGAAGGCTTGCGTCAAGTGTTTGGATTAGCCACGCTAGGGGAGATGCCGGATGATATCGCCCTGTTAGTGTTGAGCAGGAATCTTTGATGAGTACCGGTAGAATCCAGTTCGCCGAGCAGGACGGCACCTTCGTCCTGAAGTTTGTCGGTGAAGTGCGCCTGACCCTGTGTTCGGCGCTGGATGCGACTATTGAGCGGATCTTCACTGCGCTGAACTTCAGCGCCATCGTGATCGACCTGACCGAAACCCGCAGCATCGACAGCACCACCCTGGGCCTGCTGGCCAAACTGTCGATCCTGTCGCGGCAAAAGGTCGGCCTGCTGCCGACCGTGGTCACCACCCACAACGACATCACTCGCCTGCTGCAGTCCATGGGCTTTGATCAGGTGTTCAACATCGTTGGCGATCCCGTGCCATGCCCTGAATGCCTGGACGACCTGCCTGATCAGGACCAGTCTGAAGAAGAAGTGCGGATCAAGGTGCTTGAAGCCCACAAGATCCTCATGGGGCTCAACGACTCCAATCGTGAAGCGTTCCATGACCTGGTGAATGCGCTGGAGCGGCCTTGAGCCTTGGGCTTTGTGTAGGCTGCACCGGCTTCATCGCGAGCAAGCTCGCTCCCACAGGTGTTGTGGCATTCTCTTAATCGAGCCCAACCGACATCCCCTGTGGGAGCGAGCTTGCTCGCGATGGCGTTTGTCGACTCGCCACATCTCTTAAGCCAAGCGGCATAAAAAAGGGCGAACCCAACCAGGTTCGCCCTTTTTGCATGCCGGCTGAATCAGCTCAAAGCTTGGCTTGCAGCAACGCCTCCAGTTTCTCCTGGTCTCGGGCAAACTGACGAATACCTTCCGCCAGTTTTTCAGTCGCCATGGCATCCTCGTTGGACAACCAACGGAATTGGGCTTCATTGAGGATCAAACGTGCTTCCCCGGCTTGCCCTGGCGCCAGTTTGCGCTCCAGCTTGCCTTCGTCGGCGGCCAGTTTCTCCAGCAGCTCCGGGCTGACGGTCAAGCGGTCGCAGCCGGCCAGTTGCTCGATCTGATTGAGGTTACGGAAGCTCGCGCCCATGACCACGGTCTTGTAGTCATTGGCCTTGTAGTAGTTGTAGATGCGCGTCACCGACTGCACGCCTGGATCATCGGCACCGGTGTAGTCGTTGCCATTGGTCTTCTTGTACCAGTCGTAGATACGGCCCACGAACGGAGAAATCAGGAACACCCCAGCATCGGCACAGGCTGCGGCCTGGGCGAAGGAGAACAGCAAGGTCAGGTTGCACTGGATGCCTTCACGCTCCAACTGCTCGGCGGCGCGAATCCCTTCCCAGGTGGAAGCGATCTTGATCAGCACGCGATCCCGGCCAACGCCGGCTTTTTCGTACAGGTCGATCAGACGATGCGCACGCTTCAACACGGCCTCGGTGTCGAACGACAGGCGCGCATCCACTTCAGTGGAGATGCGTCCCGGAATCACCTTCAGAATCTCTTGCCCAACCGCTACGCCAAAACGGTCGCTGGCCAGGCCGACGTCACCCTTGCAGTCCGCGACGCAGGCGTTCAGCAACTCGGCGTAGCCCTGGATGGCCGAAGCCTTGAGCAGCAGGGAAGGGTTGGTGGTGGCATCCACGGGTTTAACGCGGGCGATGGCTTCGAAGTCGCCGGTATCGGCCACGACGGTAGTGAATTGTTTGAGTTGTTCCAGCTTGGAAGTCATGAGCGTGCTCTGTCCTATGGGTCTGTTGACATTACCCGAGGGCCGGCAGCCACTCAAGGGCGTGAAGAGGTATCAACGGTTCCGGCGGCAACAACCTGAAAACGGCTGTTTGAAAGGCCGGGGCGGGTAGCGGTAGATACGATGCCAAAACCGGCCGCAGGTTCAAAGCAAGTGACGGTTAACGTCCTTCCAGCAATTGCCCGGCCTGATCCAGCAACGCCAACGGATCCTTGGTCTTGTGAATATCCACCGACAACAACTGCCGAAACCGTCGTGCTCCCGGGAAGCCAGTGCCCAACCCGAGTACATGACGGGTGATGTGATGCATCGCGCCACCAGCGGCCAGATGATTAGCGATATAAGGCCGCAACTGCGCCAACGCCTCGGCCCGCGTGATCACCGGCGCCGTGCTGCCGAACAGCTGCTGATCCACCTCGGCCAGCAAATATGGGTTGTGATAGGCCTCGCGCCCCAGCATCACGCCGTCGAACGTCTCCAAATGCTCATGGCACGCCTCCAGCGTCTTGATCCCGCCGTTGAGCACAATCTCCAGCTCGGGAAAGTCCGCTTTCAACCGCGCGGCCACGTCATACCGCAAGGGCGGGATGTCGCGATTCTCCTTCGGCGACAACCCCTCCAGGATCGCAATCCGCGCATGCACGGTGAAACTCGTGCAACCGGCCTCGCGCACCGTCCCGACGAACTCACACAATTGCTCGTAACTGTCCCTTCCATTGATCCCGATCCGATGCTTGACCGTCACCGGAATCGACACCGCATCGCGCATCGCCTTAACACAATCGGCCACCAAGTCCGGATGCCCCATCAGGCACGCGCCGATCATATTGTTCTGCACCCGGTCGCTGGGGCAGCCGACGTTGAGGTTGACCTCGTCGTAGCCGTGCTCTTGAGCCATCCGTGCACAGGCGGCCAGGTCGGCAGGGACACTGCCGCCCAGTTGCAGGGCCAGTGGGTGTTCGGCTTCGTGATGCCGGAGGAAGCGTTCGTGGTCGCCGTTGAGTAGCGCGCCGGTGGTGACCATTTCGGTGTAGAGCAGGGCGTGTTTGGAGAGGATGCGTAGGAAGAACCGGCAGTGGGGGTCGGTCCAATCCATCATGGGTGCAACACTAAAGCGCCGAGACAGCGTAGGCCTTGCATTTACTGGGCTAAAGCTCTGTTTATCTAGCATTTTCTTCAACGTGTTCTGGGCGTGATTTCGGGCGTTTTCAGGCGTTTTTGAGGGCTCGGTGGTACGATGTACCACTTCAAAACTGACGCGTACCACTTTTGACATGGCGACTATCAGGGCAAGAAAACTGGCGGATGGGTCTGTTAGCTACACGGCTCAGATCCGCATCAAGCGCGACGGAGTGCAAGTCTATCAAGAGAGCCAGACCTTCGCCCGAAAACAGGCGGCGCAGGCCTGGGCGCGCAAGCGTGAATCCGAACTGGATGAACCTGGTGCGATTGAGCGAGCGAGTCGCGAAGGCGTCACGCTCAAAGAGATGATTGACCGGTATTTGATCGAGGTTGAGAAAGCCCGGCCGCTGGGCAAGACGAAACGAGCAACGCTCACGGCAATTGGCGAAACGTACATGGGCAAGCTGGACGATACCCAGGTCAACACGCAATGCCTGGTCGATTACGCGCTATGGCGGATGAGTCCCGAGGGGGGAGGCGTCCAGCCGCAGACCGCCGGCAACGACTTGGCCCACCTCGGCGCAGTGCTTTCCATCGGCAAGGACGCTTGGGGTTACCAGCTTGATCCTCTGGCGATGGGGGGCGCACGGCGCGTACTGCGCAAGCTCGGCTACAACTTGAAAAGCCGCGAGCGTGACCGGCGCCCTACGCTGGACGAGCTGGGCAAGCTCATGAAGCATTACCAGGACATGCAGGCTCGGCGTCGAAGCATCATCAACATGATGAAAGTGGTGGGCTTCGCCCTGTTCTCGACTCGCCGTCTCGACGAAATAACCCGGATTCGCTGGGACGACCTCGACGAGCCCGGCCAGCGCGTGTTGGTTCGCGACATGAAGAACCCAGGCCAGAAGATCGGCAACGACGTGTGGTGTTACCTGCCAGACGAGGCCTGGAAGATCCTCCAGACTATGCCCCGTGCCGGGGAAGATATTTTCCCCTACAGCCCTGAATCAATCTCCACGTCCTGGGCGAAGGCCTGCAAGCTATTGAATATCCAAGATCTGCACTTCCATGACCTCCGTCACGAAGGTGTAAGCCGTCTGTTCGAAATGGACTGGGATATCCCCCGGGTGGCGAGCGTTTCGGGGCATCGGGACTGGAATTCGTTGAGGCGCTACACACACCTACGCGGCAAAGGTGACCGCTACATAGGGTGGGAATGGCACGAAGAGATATTGAGGGCGCCCGTCCAACTGGGCGCCGCATCAATGAAGTGGCTTAAAAGGCGTGTTTTAACCCGTTGAGCTGGCTGTTCTCTTTAACCGCGGCTGCGCGCTGTAGATCGAGATACGCAGCCAAGTCGGTGATATGAATTCCCTTTGCCGACTTCTGGCTACGTTCCAGGCGGGTGATGGGGATCTTGATCTGCCCGCTCATCACCTTGCGTTGAAACATGTCAGGCGTCAGGTGCGTGAAGTAGTCCCGGCAAACCTGCTCCAGCGAGATAATCGCCTGGCCGTCGTACTGGGCCATCAGGATAAATGCTGTGTTCATGATGTCCCTCACATCCGAAACGATTGAAGAATGAGCGTCTGCCGGCCGGCACTTCCTGCCGGCTGTGCGCTGTCGGTCTGAATCTCGCAAACAAACCGATGTCGCTCCCGGTTCGGTGCGCTCAATGCCCGAGTAATCCCTGGCACCGCGCCGAGGCATTGCTCATAGGCGTCTGGGCCGGCCCAGCGCTGGGCGGGTATCACCTGGCAATCCGTACGTGTTGCGTCTGAGCATAGGTAAAGCAGAAGAAAACGGTCATATACCGGCCTCCAGCTGAGCCACACTCAACGCAACCGCCACCGGCCGCACCCAAATCGACACATTACTGAGCATGAACGTCTCCCCAGCCTCGGCGAGCAGCAGCGTCATGCCGAACACGTCGCCCATCGCCTTCGCCGCCGCCCGTGGCACCGCATTACCGATCCGCTCCCGGTGGAGGCCGTCATTGACACCGTCCAGTTGGAAGAACCGCGCCTCCTCGATCTTGCGAACCCGCTGCATCACGCGGATTTCATGCGCGGTCTGCGGATCTGCTGACCAGTGCTCCTCCGGATCGAACAGCGATTGCAGCGCGGCCAGCTCCAGCGTGGTGAAGGGCCGGTGCCAGGTGCCGTCAAGGCTGGTGATCATGCAGGTGAGCCTGTCGTTGGGCGCTGGCATACGCTGGTCCGCAACCGACCACCGGCCGTTGTCGTGGCAGGCACTGGCAGAAACCGCGCCTGCCGGATCCTTCCAGTTGACCACCCCGTAATGACCCCCGGTCAAATAGGCGTCGCCCTTGGTGCGGAACATGCCCGGGCGCGGATCAGCGATGGATAAGGCACCGCTGGCAACCTGTTGTGAACCGGTCACGGTCCTGGCGTTGTCATCCCAGGGGGTGATGCGCAACTTTTGCGAGCTGGCCCCTGGGTGCCAGTTCTTATAAGCAGGGTCCGCCACGGCAAAAGCGCCTTGCCCGGTGGTGCTGCCGGCGATGACGGTACCGGCCGGCTTGCTGTAGTCGGTTACCAGGTACTTGCCGAAGCCCTTGGAGGGTTGCCGAGGGTCGGCCACGGCCTGGCCTCCAGAGCTTGGCCCGTGCCCTGCGGTGACGGTGCCGGCGGCCTGGTCGTTGTGAACCACGCGAAACACATTGTTATGCCGCTCGCCGCTCATACGCGGGTCTGCCACGCTGAACGTTCCTTGCCCAGGGCTTCGTTGGCCTGTGACAACACCACAGTGGCGGTCGTAGGGCAGCACGCCGTATTGGGTGTATTCGAATTTGCTCGCCGGCCGTGGGTCCGCTACTGAGAATTTTCCATTGGTAGGGCTCGACCGGCCGGCCACGGTTCCGGCGGTATCCTGCCAATCATGTACGCCGAGATAACCGGCGCGGTACTCCGGCACGATTACAAAATCGCGCAGATGGCCATCCTCGATCGCGAACCGACTCAGGCTGCGCCAATCCTTACCTGCCTCAACCAGGGCCAGGCGTACCCATGTCTTCCACTGCAATGCTGGAACCCGATGCATTGGTCCTGCCTGCTCCACGTCACCTGCCAGTGGCATACGGCTCAGCACGTCGCCCACGGCCCGCAGGCTTCGTTTTTCTGGTTCGTACAGGAATGCCGGTACCTTTTCGGCGTGCCTGGCGACCAGCAGGAAACGCTTGCGGCTTTGGGCCAGTCCGCCGATTTCGCCACAGTCATGGGTGGTCTCGGCTACGGCGTATCCATAGTGGCGCAGCAGCTTATTGATCTGGTCCAGCAAATGACGGCCACGGGTAGCCAGGCGGGGCACGTTTTCGAACACGATCAGCGACACGGGGTTGTGCTTCCAAGCCTCACACATCAGCCAAACACAACGCAGGGTCAGCTCGTTGAGCGCCTGATACTTCGGCGTCTGGCTCATAGTTTCCGACAGTAAGCCTGATGCGCCTTTGCACGGGCTGCTGATGAACACGGCGTCAGGGTCTTCATTGCCGGCGGCGCGGCGCAGATCCTCGGCGGTAGCCTCTTTCCACCCGGCGGGCGGCTGTTGCCCATGGAAGGCGATGTACTGCTGCCGGGTGAACAAGTCCATCAGCGTGCCGGGTACGCCGGTCATCATCTGGAAGTCGCGTAACCCGGCCGGATCAACGTCAACGCCTCCCAGGCAGCGCCATTCGGCTTGAATCGCGCCGAGAGTGGGCTTGGAGTCGCTGAAGCCGGCGGCACCGCTACCGAGCCCGCAGCAGAGATGGAAATGGGTGAAGGTGCGCTTAAGCATCAGAAGCACCCCGCGCGGTGAAGCATTCATCGCATGGGCTAAAGGGCTCGTCGGCGCATTTGGGGAATTCTTGCTCGACTGCACGCACCGTCGCCGCCTCTGCATACCAGCCATGGACGCGCCGTAGTTTCATCAGGTCTAGGACTTTTTGCGCTCGCTCAGTGATGGAAGCCGGATACAAGCAGCCATCAGCGGCCAGGTCTTCAACGAACTCTTCCAAGGCTTCCATGGCTGCCAGTTCATGGCCGCGACTCCAAGAGATAACTTCACCGCCATCTACCTTTTTCGGGATAACAGATCCGAGGGCGCCACGGAAAACTAGGGTGTGATAGCACGTAACAGCAGCCTCTTCGGTGCTGTCTTGAGATTGATCGATTTGCATGGTGCTTCTCCTTTGAGGCGAAGGGGGAGTTGCAGCTCCCCGTGTTTCGCCTGTACTGATATCAGTGCGCGTATCGACGCGGTTTGTTTTGTTTGGCCGCTGCACGTTCAGCCATGAAAGCCGCCCACTCTTCAGATTTGCGCTTCTGGCGGATACGGCTACATGCCTGGTGCTTGCGGGTGGAGCGTGCGTTGCCGCAGATATCGCAGCGGTTTGGCAGGTCAAGTCGATGACTCGCCATGGTTGGACGCTCGCGCTCGGGGCCAGCTGACTCAGGCATTCGCCACCTCGATAGCTTTTAACTTCGCCAACCGTGCGGTTCCGTACTCACTGGCCAGGATCTCAACTGCGCCGTCGATCCATCCGCAGGTTGGTTGCCCCGCCGCGACTTTCGCCTGGTGTTCGGCTTTGTTGATTTGGAAACCTAGGTGGAAATAAGCGATTCCGTCGAGTTCGAACTTGATACCGCCACACAACCAAAGATTGCCGGTGTTAACGCCGAGTCGATCCCAGTAGTCGCTGCCGCTCAGGCGTTTGGGGCAGTACTCTTTCCACACTGCTACCAGGCGTTCGTGTTCCGCCCGAATCGCTGCTCGATCCTCCTTTGAAACGTCTTTGCCAGGCTTTGCAGCCGCACGCAGTGAGCGATATCCGTGGTCATCAGGGCGACACCAGTGCACATCAAGCTCCGCTCCGCCGCTGAGTTTCACACCGCCGGCGAAGTTGGAATCAACGTCACGCATTGGGGCGACCTTGCCACCTAACATTGAACCGAGCACGGCCAGTTGGGCGATGAAAATGTCCTTCTGGACGTAGAAGTCGCGAACAGTGGCGACGGTGGCTGGCTCGCTGGACTTGTAGAAAAAGCCGGCCATGATCACCGTCCTCCCGCAAGCATGCGGATCAGCTCATTTGGTTGGCCCTCCGGGGTGAGCTTTGTCAGCGGTAGAGTGATCCGGTGGCCGTTTCCAGCCCGAACTACTGCGAGCGAGCCGTTGATCTCAACTATTACGCCATTGCGGGCACTGAGGCGGTAGCCGTGACCCTGGGCTTTGATTGCCGTGTAGCTGACCTTGCCGCCGACAGTCAGCGGTGTTGTGGTAGCCTCTGCGGTGCCGCCTTGGGGTTGATTCACTTGCATGGTGCTTCTCCTTTGGGTGGTCGGTGTCGAGGGGTTGCAGCCCCTCGGCACCACCTTCTTACTGGCTTTCGCCGGTTGTGTTTTGCCTGCGCACCAGGTGCACAAGGACATTTTCAAGCGCGGCAACTTCTTCAGTTTCGGATTGCCACAGCAGAACTGCCTCTATCTGTGCCCGGTTGCATTCCAGCACCAGAATTTCAAAATCGGTTGCAGCGCGAACTTCCAGAATCTTGATCAGACCGTCAGGTGCATAGGCTTCGGCATGAATGACTTTTGAGGTTTCGCCAAACCAAGCCTTCAACTCTGTCAAATGCCTGAGCCGGTTCGTTGCGCCGTTTTGGCCCTCGCTTGTAACGATTTGTACATGCATGGTGCTTCTCCTTTGGGTGGTTTATGCCTAGGGGTTGCAGCCCCTAGGCACCATCTTTCAGGCCGTTGTGGCCAGGTCTTGCTTGATGATCGCTACGACCTCGTCCCGGTCCTTCGCATATGCGAAAGGCAGTTCGCCGCCTGGGCGAGTGATGGGGTAGCGGGACTCGGGCAATCGGCACTCGGCCACGGTGTAGCCGCTGTCGGTAATCCAGCAGTTCTGCTGAATCTGCCCATCTCGATTTCGTTTCGCTGCCCATTTCATGCCGACACCCTCATTAATTCGTCCCTATGGTTACGCGCTCTGGAACACCCAGCAGCGCACGGTTAACGGTTTGTTGAACATGGAATTGCCGGCACTTTGAGAGGCGCGGACTGCGCTATACGTGGCCTTGTTGGTTTCCATCAGCTTGCGGCTACGGCTCTCGGTCAGCAGGGAACGCAAGGTCTTGAGGTCGGCCAAATTCTGGCGGTGGATGCTGGCTAACTCGGCGAATTCGTTGAGGTTGATGGCGATCAGCTTGGGGTCAGTGCTGTGGTTGACCTGCGGGCCATCGCCCAGGCTCTCCAGGTACTCGTAGACTTCCCAGAATTCAGCAACCAGCGGGTGGTCGGCGCTAATCGCGGACTGCCGTTCCAAGGCCATGACGGTCAGGGCCTGGTGGGTAGTGACTCGCTGGTTTTCGTTCAGTGGGCAGATCAGGCAGAGGCAGTCGACCAGGGCCATGATCTGGCTGTGATTTTTGATGATCCGTTCGACGCGAATGTCCTTGAGTTTGCGCAGATGCTGTTCGTGCACCAGGACGCGTTCGGCAAATTTCGCCATGATCTGAGCTTCGGCGCGCACGGCCATTAACAAGAAGTGGCTGAGCTGTTCCACCGGGATCAGGTTGAGATTGTCTGCCGCTGCACGGCTCTCAGTAGTCACTTCCGGGCGCGCAAAGTGAGTTTTGATAATCCGGGTCAGGATGGCTTCCGAGGCGCTGACGTCGGCGTTCTGGCTGATCGCAATCGCACCGCGAAACGGCGGTTCGTAGGTCTCGTTACCGCTGGTTTTCATCCCCTTGGTGCCCAGCGTGCCGCCGCCAAAGAAGTCTTTCAGCTCGTCCCAGTCGAAACCCTTGGCATGTGCTTTGTCTGGCTCGTTGCGGTCACCCTCGATCAGCACCACCGGCATGTTGGAAACCTGGCCCATGGCCCGCTGACGGCCCGCACGGGTTGACTTCGATGGGTCAAAGCCTTCGTGTTCACGGCCCAGTAGTTTCCACAGGAACATGAGTAGGGTGGTTTTACCGGCGCCGGCCTCGCCCGTGACTTCCAGGAAAGGAAACGACTTGTACTGTGCGCGGATCTGCTCGGCGAACAGCGAGCCGAACCAGAAGGCCAGGGCGACAATGCCCTTGGCGCCGAAACACAGCCAAAGCATCGGAAGCCAGTCACTGCGGTACTGCTTGGCGTCGCGCTGGATGTGCATCGCGATCGACTTTTGCAACGTCTTCAGGCGCAGCTTGCCGAATTCGAAAAAGTCTTCTTTGTTGACCTGGCTGATTACGCCATTGCGCACTGCGAGGTCGCCGAACACGTAGGCGCCGTGTTCTTTGCTGTAGCCCACGTAGTCGATTGTCTCCACGGTTTTGAGGCCGTAGAGCTGGTCTTTCATGATTTTGTCGAGCTGCTGGCCGCTACCGGTGAACACCGCACCAGCCGCCATGCTGAGCAAGCGTTTCTTGAACTCGCTGGCCGCTGCGACCTGACCACCGGTGAAGGTGTTTTTGACGCTGCAGCCGTCATGCGGGAAGTCCACCCGGAAGTAGTACCAGGATTCATCGGTCACTTCGTTGCGCTGAAAGTACAGAGCCTGTGGGTAGCAGTTGGCAATTTCGACCACGCCGCCGCACTGCCGCAGAGCCTTGTCTCTACGCTGTTTATCGTTGAGCAACTGGTCTTCTTGGCGTTCGGACGATTCCAGTGACTGCATGGCCTTGTGGAATTTCTCCAGGTCCATTTTGAACCAGTACATCCGGCTTTCGAACCCGAAGAAAAATTCGTGGCGCTCGCTCCAGTCGTACATCAGGACGCCTTTTTCCGAGGCGCTTTCGGCCAGCAGCAGGTCGCCGTGATAGCGGGCTGTTTTGAGGTCTTTTTCGATTTGCTGGGCGCGTTGCTCTTCGCCTTCGACAAACTGCCAGCGCTGATGGAGGTCGTTCCAGTCAACCTTGCGGCTGTCGGGCTGAGGGATTTGCGCCGCTTCGCAGACGTAACCCAGGGCTCGTGCCTGACGCACCCAGCGCTTTGTATAGCGGTGAGCACCTGGCTCGTTGTCCAGGGCCCAAATCAGCTTGGGCAGTTTGCCGCCTCGCTGGCGGGCCAGCTCTTTAAGCGATTCCTCGGGATAGGCCCCGGATGACATCGCAGACACCGCCGCAATGCCGTTGTGCACCAGAGCGATGGCGTCAAAGATACCCTCGACAATCCACAGCTCTTTGACATCCAGCAGCTCGACGCACGGCGGGCACCACCAAACGCCACGGGGGCTGCCACCAGGTTTGAAGCGGGCTTTCATCTTGCCGAAGCGGTGCGGGCGGTCAATCAACCGCTCCCAGTAGCCACCTTTATCGAGTGCAAACCGCACCGTGGCGCTGCCTTCGTTCAGATCATTGGAAAAGTAGGAGTCCTGGGTAAACCAGCCTTGAATAACATCGAAACGAAAGCCCCGTGCGAACTCTAGGTACGCGCGGGCAGTGGCGTTCGGGTGCAGCTCAGTGGCCGGTGCGCGAGTGCTCCAGTCGTTGAAAAGATCCTCGTAGAGTTCTTTTACGTGCCAGGTTTGGCCGCATTTACCACGGCCACATCGGATGACCCAGGGATCATCGTGGAAAGCGAATAGCTCCTTTTTATTGCAGGCAGGGCACTTGCCTTCCCGCATGTATTTGCCGGCCTTGTGCTTGAAACCGTAATCGGACTTCAGGCGGTCAAGAATGTCGGCGCGTAACTCGTATTCCATTTTCATCGGGGCTTACTTCACTTCGCCGAGACTGTGTTTAAGGGCGCCAATCAGGCGTTTTTGCGCGGCCATAACCGGGAAGGCCGCGAGCAACGAGCCATGCCGCAACCCCTCGGGGATCATGCGAAAGCGGTCGTCGTACCAATGCTCGTTGAACTGCTGGGCGTACTGGCTCCGTAGCGCTTGCAGCAGCGCTTCGGCCTCTTCGCGTGGCAGTTTTGCGGTGATGGCGACGTCGATTTGCATGGTCCACCTCGGATTTCGGGCAAAGCTCACCCAAACCCACGGGAAGCGGGGCAGGGCGGGTTGTTTAAACGGGGGTTACTGAGGGTGTTGCTTCAGCGCGTCATCGCGCTGGGCGAGCAGGGTCTGCGGCAGCAGCCTTGCCGGAACCGGGTACCGAAGGTCGGCCCGGGTATCGATCAAGTGGACGACAGTGCTGCCTGGGCTGTTGCCCCAGTCCACGCCGATCCACTTGCGCTGGTTGATGACCTGCAATTCAGTCCAAGCGTTGTGCACCAGCTTCTGCGCCATGAACACCGGCACTTCCAGCGCGGTGGTCATGTGCCGAACGCAGTTCTCGTACAGCAGGTCTGAGCCCACCAGGTGCTGCGCTTCGTGCCGTTGCAGGTAGGCGAATGCCACCCGCTGCATGCTGCTGCGGTAGTCGTGGTCAAGCTCTTCATGGTTCATTGCGCACACTCCATTTCCATTTGGTCGAGCAGGTCGGGTTGATCGTTGGCGGATTTCATCGCGGCACGGCGCAGGGCAATGTCGGCGATGGGCAACTTGACGGAGGGGTTAGCCATACCGCTGGGGCTCATTTCATGAGTCATTTCGAACTCAGCCCGCACCGACCAGCCGCAGGCCTCGTTGGTGCATTGCAGGTAGGCCACCCGCAGAAAAATGTGTGTGCCTTCGCTGGTACGGATACGCATGCGGTCTTGGCAGTGAGGGCAGACCAGCTTGTAAGTGCTCAATGCTTGCGCTCCTTGCTGTGCAACTGGATGGTGGCCAGCACTTCGGAGTGGCGCGCAGCCATGTAGCGATTGTGAGCACCGAGAATTGCCGCAGCCTCGCCTGGCTCAACTACCCCGTCCTCTAGCGCCTTCGCGATGATCTGATCGACATAACCACGCTTCGCAGCGGCATGTACTGACCGGCTGTACAGGTCGATGTTGTCCAGAGTCTCGGGTTTAGCAAGTGGCACGAACATGCCGCCGTACATGGCTGCGATGTATTCAGGCAAGTGAGTTGTGCCAGCATCCTGCTCGAGCAAATGAATCTGCTCATCACTGAGAGGGCGGCTGCCTGCGTTCTCGTAAACATGGTTGTCGAACTTCTTGAGTTCATAGCCGAGCCGGGCAGCGGCACACTCGCGCCCGCCGGGGTAAGCGCAAATGACTGCGCTCATGACTTGGCGCTTGGTCGCTAGTATTGGGCGTTTCATCTTCTGGTTTTCTCCCAGAGCCCAAGGCCCTAATTTGTAGGCTCAGAAGCTTTAATGCCCAGCAGGACCGCTGCCCTATGAGCTGCTCCGCGCAGACATTTCTTCTGTCCATTCAGCACCGCGTAAACGGTCGAAGGATGAAGGCCGTTCTCAATGGCGAAGTCCTTTACGGAAATGCCTCGAAGCTCCAGGCGCTTTCTAGCGGCCTGGCAGGCTTGCTCGGGTGCGTAGGTGGCGTGCATAGTTCAGATTCGTGTGATTTCGCGTAATGGTGCGAAGATATTGGTTCAGATATTTGAACCTGTCAATGCTTGAGGTTCAAAAAATATGACCATTGGCGAGCGGCTGAAGGAAGAAAGGTCGCGCTTGGGACTTAGCCAGACTGATTTAGGCGCTGCTGGTGGCGTCGGCAAAACCACTCAAATCAATTACGAAAAGGGCGCGGGAACACCGGATGCCAAGTATTTGGCTGCTGTTGAGGGATTGGGTGTGGATGTTCTCTATGTGGTGACCGGCCAACGTTCGTCTATGGGCGAAAATCAGCTGTCGAACGATGACTTGGAAATCGTGAAGCACGTACGCAACCTGGGCGATGAGGATAAGGGGGCGGTGATGCGCCTTCTCAGGGCTTTTACAGTTAACAAATAAGGAGTTTTGGCATGAAAAGGATAACGTTATCGGTAGTGGCGCTGGCAATGCTCGCTTCGGGTGTGTGTGGTGCCAAGGAAAGGACTCAGGAGGTTTCGAGTAAGGACTACGGAGACGCTTGGCCGTTTACGGTTGATAGCGTTGACCTGTTGTGCTTTGGACCCTCGCCCAAGGCGTTGGCCCGAACGTCAGATGGGACCGTCTATGCCTTGAGTGGTAGTGCACGGAGTCAGGCAAAAGATCGCGGTTGGTCGGACGGCCAGGACATCACCAAGCCCAATCCTACGATGCCATCCATCAAGATGGACTATAGCGATATTGTCCAACGTGCTCAGGCGCTCTGCGATGGGGCGTAATTTGCAATAAAATTTTTTGCGATGGGCTGGTGACACACCCAAACATGCTGAGAATGACTCACTCCCCGGGCGCTTTGGTTGGTACCGATGTTGGTGCCGGGCGCCCGAACGTGTTGAATGGAGTGACACATGTCGGTGATGAAAAAGGTAGATGTCGATCAATCTGAAGCAATTGGATGGTCTGAGTTGAATGAGCGTGAACGGAAATTTGTTCAGCTATTCAGGCTGCTCGACGAGGTTAGTCAGAAAGACTTAATTCGCTTTCTCGATGTGCTCCTAGCCTCCCAGTAAAATGAACCCGGCCATGTGCCGGGTTTTGTTTTTTTAGTCAAACACTCAAGAAAATTATCCCTTTGTCGACAGATACACGGAGGAGGTTTTTCCGAGACAGGGTTGTTTCGCCCGCCATATGGCAGACGTTTCGAATCAGATCGGCTAGGCCTTCATTATCTGTCAGGCTCAGTTAAGGGTGAAATGTTTGGACGTCGATAAAGAAACAAAATCTGCTAAAAAATTGTGGCTTTGGGGCCTCATTATCATGGCTGTAAGCGGCGTGATCATTTTGGTCTCGCTGCTCCTTTCGATATACGGTTACGCTGACTATCAAGGGTGGGATCGGGTAAAACACCTTGTGGGCGTTATCTATTCAAGTACGCAGCTCCCTGTTCTGAGCACCATCTGGAAACTCGCGGCTCAAATGGATTTCAATGACCCATTGAAACTGCAGAACCTTGGTTTCTTTGGTGAGGTCATTGTTTTCATGGTTGGCGCTGCGATGATGGGCACTGCGAATAGAACCCTTACTGATATCGCCAAGGCGTCTCACGAAGCTACGCAGGAACGCCGGAAGGAACAGTTAAAAAAGCAGCAGGAACAGCAAAGTGAACAGCAGCGCATGAAGCAGAAAGAAAAAGATCTTTCTTGATGGCTTCCAAAGCCTAAACCCAGTTCCGTAAAGGGTTTAGGCTTTATCTGCTTGCATTCGCTTCCACTCCCGATCCACCGCCCGCTTGGCCGTCTTCTCGGTCGCATACAACCAC
This sequence comes from Pseudomonas sp. G2-4, assembly GCF_030064125.1. Classification (NCBI taxonomy): domain Bacteria; kingdom Pseudomonadati; phylum Pseudomonadota; class Gammaproteobacteria; order Pseudomonadales; family Pseudomonadaceae; genus Pseudomonas; species Pseudomonas sp. G2-4. Next base: position 2,116,714 of record NZ_CP125957.1, read on the forward strand.
CGCAACCGCTTCGGCTTGCTCTGATCCCCAGCCGTTACCGTCTTTTCCTTCCCGGTTTTCTTGTCGCGGTAGTACGCGATGATCCCGGTGTAATCGCCTTTGTTTTCCTCCGCCAGATCCTCAACCGTATCCTCGGGCAGCTTGCTTTCCAGCTCCAGGCTCACGGTGTACCCATTATCCGGGCTCAGGGTGTGCTGCACGTTACCGCCGTACCAGATGATTTCGTCGATTTCCGGCTTCACGCCCTGGAGCGTGTAGGTCAGTTCGGGAATCAGGTCAGGCCTGCCCCGGGCGAGGGTGTAGCTAAGCGTTGCGCTGCCACGCTGCAATCGATTGAGTTCCGCCCGGGCAGCGCGCAGGGCGGACTGGCGGTCGCTGAAGGTATGACGCAGATCTTTCAGATTTTCACCGCCGCCGGCAATGGCCTCCTGTTTCTTTGCGCTGTTCACGTCGTAGAAATAGGCACGCACACCGTCGTAGCTGTCGCGGTCGGCTTGCAGGTATCGGTGTTGGTCACCGTCGCCTCGGGTGAGCGTGATATGCGGCAGCTCGGCGCCGGTGGCCGTCTTGCCGCCGCCGGCCGGCAGACACAGCAGGCACCCGGCCTTGACGGTGACCACCGCGTCGAATTCTTCCCCCATGCGGCTGATCAGGTTGGCGTCGGATTCGTTGGCCTGATCGAGCTGGAGGATGGGTAGACCGTCCAGGGCGCCGGCGATGGTGGCGGTGAGGCCGTTGCCCAGGGCGATGTCGCCCAGGACGTCGCCGAGGGTGGTGTTGCTCCAGCTGCGTTCGCGTTTGGTCTTGAGGCCCTTGCGCAGGTCCGCAGAGCGAGCGCGGATGCTTAGCACGTCCGGCGCGCCGCTGTGCTCGGTTTCGTCGACGGTATAGCTACCTTTGTCCACCAGGCCGGTGTCACTCCAGCCCAGCCATAGACGGATGACTGCCCCCTTAGGTGGGATGGCCAGCAGCCCGTCGTGGTCGCTGAGGGTGATGCTGAGTTGGTCGGCCTCAATGCCGCGATTGTCGGCCAGGTCCAGGCTCATCAGCCGCGGGCTGATCAACTGGGCGATGTCGTTGCCGTCGACTGTGATTCGGAATGCTGGCACAGGGTAGGCGGCGTCGCGGCGGTAGCGTTCGGCCAAGTCATCCAGATAACCGGTGACGCGGGAGAGGACTGCGTCGATCACAACAGCGTCCTCATGATGTTGACTCCGGCGCTGGTACCCGCGCCGAGCAGGTCGATACGGTCATCATCGATACGCTTGAGGCTGAGGGAGAACTCAATCCGTCGTGGCGTGCCGTCACGGAAGAAGATCGTTTTGGTTTCGCTCAGGCTCTCAATGATCCAGAGGCCGTAGATTCGGCCGCTGCCTTCGACCATCGGCCAGGCTTTGCCGGTGTTGGCCATCAGGCGCAGGGCGTCAAGGCTCAGGGAGCTGCCGGCCAGCTCCGGTAGGATGACGCCGGGCAGTGTGATGGAATCGTCACCACGTCCGACAAACTGCCGCGCCGGGGCTGCGCCGACGCGGCTGTTGCTCGCGTGGCGCCATTCGGTTTGGCGTTGCAGTTCCTGGTATGCGGCGGTAGATAGGCTAAACACGAACATGCCCAAGGCAAGCATCATGGGGGTTACTCCAGATCGGACAGTTTGCTGCGCTGGCGGGCGCCTTTTTCACTGGCAATGCGTGCCAGCTCGGCACGCACGGCACGGCTGATCGCCTGCGCGTCCATCCCCGGCGTGGTGTGGATGTTGATTTCGTAGTTGTCATGGCTGTCGTAGGTCGATGCCGGGGTAGGGCTGAGAGGCGCACGGTCATCGATGGCGAAGGACGGTAGAGACATCGAGCCGAACGCCAATGCCCCGGCAGCCAGTTGCTTGCCTAGATTGATGATGCTCGGCAGTAGACTGCTGCCTTCGTTCATCGCTGGTCGTTGTTCGGCGATAGGTCCAAGTGCGGCCGCTCGGGTTTCTTTGGTCTGTGCGGCTGACGTAAATGGTTCAGCCAGCGCCGTACTGTCAAATAGTGGGGCGGGTACCGCCGGAGCGCCAAGAGCGAAGGCCCCGGCCTCAGTGATTTGCTTGCTGAGCTGGTTCACCGCCTGGAGTGGTCCTTTCTGGCCACCTTCCAACCCCTGCGCCAAGCCTGCCATGGTAAAGCCGCCCAGCTCCGCGAACACCCGCGAGGGGCTGTGAATATCGAGCTTTTCCTTGAACCACCCAATCACTGCATCACCAGCCCCGGTGATGGACTCTTTGGCTACCGTCAAGCTGTTGGTGATGCCATTTGCCAGGCCTTGGATCATCTGCGAACCCAGTTCGGCGAAACGTGCAGGTAGGCCTAGCAAAAGGCTGAGCGTGCCGCCGATGACGGAACCAAAACGTTGCCCCATGGATTGAGCGGCGCCGCCGACGTCTTCGACGGGCGCAAGTAGCTGACCAAACCAATTGATCAAGCTGCTGACGCCGTTCGCGATCAGGCTGAATAAGGGGCGTGCAATGCTGCCCAGAAGCTGTAAGGCAGTGCCGATACCTGGAAGCGTCAAGACTACTTGACCCAAGCTCAGCAGAGATTGGCCCAGGCCCGCGAAACTATCGAGTACGGGTTGTAGCGCGCCGACAAGGCCTTGCCAGAAACCGAGGAAAAACCCTTTGATGGGGTTCCAATACTTGTAGACCAACACACCCGCAGCAACCAGAGCCGCGATGGCCCCCAGCAACCAGCCTATGGGTGTCGCCATGATGGCGGCACCGACCGCGCTGATCGCACCGCCGAGCATTGGCAGCACGCTCGCTGCTGCCAGGCGGGCGCTGCTGACGAAAGCAGGTAAGGCACTGAACAAACCGCCAGCCGAGCGGGTAACCACCAACGTTCGCCAGACTCGCCCGAGCCGACCAATGCTTGCCCCTGCGCCTATAGCTGCGGTGCGGGTACCAATCAATTGGGCTCGTACCGCGCCCAAGCGTATGCCGAACATCGCCATACCGTAGCGCACCACCGCAAATGGGCCGATCAGACCCGCAAGGGTTAACGCCAGGCCACCGAACGCGAAGGACAAGCCGGCGACCAGCGCCACGACTTTGACCAGGCCGCCCGCCAGCTTGGGATTCTCGCGAGCCCAGGCGCCGACGTTGTTGGCGACCTCTCCCAAGGTTTGGATCACCTCTTTCAGCTCAGGCGCCACGGCGGCGCCAAACTCAGCCATGGCATTGGTCCAGCTGCCTTGAGCGGCCTCCATGACATTGGTGAGGGTACCGAGTTGTTCGTTGACGCGCTTGCGCAGGTCGGCCTGGTTTTGCAGCTTCTGCTGTACCTCCTGATAACCTGCGAGCCCCTTGTTCATCATGGTGTTCAAGGTGGTCATGGTTTCGGAGTCGTCACCAAACAGATCCTTGATGGTGGCGGTGCGGTCTTCGTCGTTCAGGGTCTTGAGTTTTTCGACCTGGGCGAACAGGTTTTCCAGGCCGGCGAAGTTGCCCTTGTCGTCGGTAAATTTGAAGCGGATGGGCTTGCCTTCCAGCTCCATGATTTTGTTAACGTCCTTGACCCCGTCTTTGTCCAGGCCAGCCTGGAAGATTTTCCGGTAGGCGTTGCCGGCCGCACCGCCCTCCATGCCTGCCTGGTCCATCATGACCAGCAGCGGGGCCAGTTCAGCAGCGGCGTCGATACCGGATTTTTTGATGGTGTCCATCACCGGCGCGATCTTGCTAAAGCCCTGGAGCATGTTGGTCGGGTCTACACCTGCGTAGAAGCCACGCTGGATCGTGTCCATCAGCGACATCATGTCTTTTTCGGAAGTGCGGGTAGCGTCCTGCATCTTGGCCGCAAATTCGGCCGCCTCGGCCACCGGCATTTTCAGCTGTACGCCCAGGTACGCGGCCGCCTCACCAGTACCGCCGAGAATGCTCTGCGCGCTGAGGCCTTGACGCCGCAGCATGGTCATCATTTCCTGAAAATCAGCCGTGGTGCCGGGCAGGCGGTCGCCCAGCCGGGTCGCCAGATCGGTGATTTTCTGGAAGTCCTCAGACACCTTGCCGGTGCCGTCCATCATTGAGACCTTGAGTTGTGTGGCCGAATCTTCATTCGGTGCAAAGGCGCCCAGAGCCTTGGCCACGGGGCGGCTCGCCGCATAGCCCACGCCCAGGCCGGCGGCGCCGTTCGTGGCCAGGTTGCCGGCGAGATTCTGGGTTTTCTCCATCTTGGAGCGCTCGATAGCGAAACGCTTCTGCTGGGCATTCAACGCGACCAGGCGTTTGCCCTGCTCGCTGATGCTGGCGTTGGTGGCGCCGATCTGCTCGCGTAGCTGACGTTCGTGGCTGCTCAGATTTTTGGTGCTGATCCCAGCGCCGTGCAGCTTGCTCCGTAGCGCCTGGAGCTGTTCGCCCTGCTGCTGGTGTTGTTCCTTGAGCTTTTGCGCTTCACGCACGGCAGCCCGGAAGTCCTTGGCCATAGACTTGGTTGGCACACCGGTAGCAGCAAACTGTTGGGACAGCGCCCGAACCTTGTCGCGGGCGGCGCCTAAGGCTTTTTCGGTTTGTTCGGCGGCAGCGCGCTGGGTGCGCCAGGCACTGATGTCTTTCTGTTGGGTGTTGAGTTCCTTGAGGCGGTCGCGGGCTTCCTTGAGGGCGCGGGCGGCACCGATGCTGTTGTTGTTGATGGCCTTCAGTGGGCCGCTCGCCTTGTCGATGGCGTTGAGCAACACCTGAAGTTTTAAGTCATTCGCCATCGGTGGAACTCCGCACCCGGGCGCGCTCGCGCCACTCCATCAGTTCAAGCAGGCCCAACTGGTCCATGTCAGTCGGTGCCCAATGAAAAACCACGGCCAGATCGGCCATGGCTTCTTCTACGCAACGAGGGATGCGTCCGTCTTCACCGACTTCTGCAACAAAAAACCGGAAATCTTGCTGCCACAGGCGAGGAGGTCGGCCGGGTCCATGCATGCGGCTTCGGGTGCGGTGATGCCTGGGTTGCTGATACGCGGCAGGATCTTGATGAGGGTGGCCACGTCCATGTTCAGCAGTTCGACCAGTTGCACACCGCGCAGCTCACCGGACTGCGGTTTACGCAAGGTAATGCTGTCGATGACGGACTTGCCTCGGATAATCGGGGTGTCGAGGATGACGGTGTTGTCATCCACTGGGGGCAGGGCTTCAAGGGTGTCGTCAGTTTTCATGTAAGGCTCCAGTTCGCGGGGTTAATCGCCCAATAGGGCAGGAATGATCAGATGCCAAGGGCTTGGCGCTGTTCGGCCAGCATGTCCACGCCATTGACGATTTCGATGAAGTTGAGCAGGTCGATTTCGATGATTTCTTCGTTGTCGACGATCAATTTGTAATAGGTGCAGGTGGTGGTGATGCTGTGTTCAGTGTCTTCGCCTGCCTGCCCGTCACCCATTTCAATGGTCTCGTGGCGGCCGCGCATGACAACCTCAACGGCGGTGATTTCTTCAGTGTCGTCTTGCTGGAACGAACCGGTGAAGCGCAGGGCAACACCTGAGGCGTTGATGGCGCCGAACTGCTTCAGGGCAATCAGATCCAGTCCGCCGGTTTTCCATTCGAATTGGATACCGTCGTCCGAGAAGCCGAGGTCGACCTTGACCGGGCCGTTCATGCCGCCGCCGCGATAGGCTTCCATCTTGCGGCCGAGCGGGGGCAGGGTGACGGTCTTGACTACGCCCAAATAGCTGTTGGCGTCGTTGAAGAGGTTGAGGTTTTTAAGTTTGCGGGGCATGGCCATGGCGGTGTTCTCCGTTGCGCAGGCGCGGGGTCAGCTCCCCTTGCGGGGAGGCCCGGTTTAACTGTTGATCTTGCTGGCGAAGTCGATCAGGTAGCGGTCGGTGATGCGTTGGCGCAGCGTGAGGTCTTCCAGCGGTGGCACGGGCGTGTAGTCGTAATCGAGGAACAGCTTGCCGGCCTTGAGGGTGTCCTTATCGTTGGCGTCATCCGGGTACCAGCACTTACCGCCGATCAGGTACCCCGCCGAAACCATCTCGCGGAACTTGGCGTTCACCCCTTCGATGATGTCCCGCACCAGGGACGCATGCAGGGGCTTGTCCACGGCCCACATGTGCGCCTCGGCCATGGTGTCAGCGAGAATCTGCGCGGTGCGGGTGTAGTTCTCGAAGGCAAACAGTGGATCGGCACTGGTCGTGCGGCTACCCCAGAAGCGGAAGCCGCCTTCATTGATAAGCGTGGTGACTTCGTTGCTGTTGAGGTAGTTGGCGTCCGTGGCCGGGTTTTGCAGATCCCAGAACACATCGGCGCTGATGCCCGTAACGCCATTCACCGGGACGTTGGAGAGCGTTTTGTGCCAGCCAACCTCCTGGTCGATCTTGGCGCGCAGGCCCAGGGCGCGTGCCACGGCCGAGGCGGTGTCGGTCTGGCTGGTGACGGTGTTCCAGCTTTGGAACTCCGGCCAGATAACCATCGTCTCACGGGCACCGAAGTTATCCCGGTACGCGACCACTTCTTCCTTGGTTTTGCAGCCCCAAGCGCTGACATAGGCGAAGCCGCGCAGCTGCTGGGCGGTGGACACCAGAGCGGTGGCCACCGGAAGGCTGTCGAGGCCTGGCACGCCCAAGATGCGCGGCACCATGCCAACGCGAGCCTTGGCGGCGAGCAGGGCTTTCATGCCGGTGTATTTGCCCTCGGCCGTGGTGGTGCCGATCAGGGCGCTGGTGGTTTCTGCCTCGGTCTCGCCTTCTTTCACCCGCACGACGATGGTGTAGGGCTTGGTCTGGTCGGCGATGGCCTGAAGGCTCTTCGCCAGGGTGCCTGTGGTGCCGGCCTTGCCGATGGCGGTTTGTACGTTGGTCAACAGTATCGGTATGTCGAATGGAAAGACGGTGGCATCAGCGTCGTCGGCCGTGCAGACCATGCCGATAACAGCGGTGGGGATGGTGCGAATGGGGCGGGTGCCGTCGTTGAGTTCGATGACCCGCACGCCGTGAAGATAATCGGCCATGGGTTTGCCTGCGCAGTGATTGGGATGACAGTGCACAGGCTGCCGCGCGCGCGCCGGTTGGGCGAGCGCGGGGGCTTGTAGGGGAGGGGGTTACAGGAGGAGGTAACGTGAGGTGTTCACTGAACCTGTTCGGCAATCCATGACGGCGCCACTGGTCGGGACTCAATATTTGGGAAGGTATCGGTTTGAGGCCATTCCCTCAACGACTGGCGATAGGTGAGCAGCTCTGCAAACTGCTCAGTCGCCAGCGTAGGAACCAACGCCAAATCCTGTTCATCACGATGGCGCGTGACAAGCCATTCAGTTGCTTGCAATTCTAGGTTGCGCCATACCCGCTCGGCATTCACCTGTTCGGAGGCGTCCCCTGCCGGTGGCGGGGAGAAGTTGCCATCCACTACGGTCCAGTCTGGCCGCGTATCCGTAGGACAAGCTTGCCACAACAGATCCGGGTGGAAGCGTTCCGTTGGATCAACGTCGGTAGTTTCGACTACCGTCCCGTTTTCGATTCTTGCCCACATGCTGATCACCACTGAATAATTACGTTGCCGGCGGCACCTGCACCACCGTTGTACCCGTAGAACGCACCTGACCCGCCGCCGCCAGGCCCAACACCGGTATTACCTGGGACCTGCCCTTGCGTGGATCGACTACCGGGGCCACCACCTGAACCACCGTATGGCCCATAACTGGGATGTCCGACCCCAAGTGACGTGTTGAAGTCCCCGCCAGTGCCGAGCCCACCACTCCCCGGGCCATTTGCATAACCGGACGAGGCGTTACCAAAGCCCCCGGCCCCGCCAGTAGCAGATAGATAGGTCCCAAATGAAGACGTCGCACCGGTTTCGCCAACACCCGCTTCTACGGTAGCGCCAGCGCCACCAGCGCCAACGGTCACCGTGACACTGGTCACGCCTGAGAGATCAACTAGCTCTTGTGCCAAGCCACCGCCACCACCGCCACCTGATCCTGCCCCGGAGACGCCTGCACGACCGCCGCCGCCTCCCCCCCCGATAACCGTAACCCAAGCCTTCTTCACGCCAACAGGCACCGCCCAGGTGAAGACACCTGCGGTTTTGAATACTTGGGTACCGCGAAAAGGCGCTTGCTCACTGGTGATGCCGAACTGCCAAGGCGTCCATTCGCCTTCGCTTTGCATGGTGCGCGAGGCAAAAACCGGCGTGCGACCGCTCGCTAAGCCACCGGTGATTCGCTGCACCAGATAGTTGGTGCTCATGTAGCCTTCAACAACAAGGCTGTAACGGGCCGCCGGAGGCCAGTCGGGCGGGAGGTTTAGCAGACCGGCAGCAGGGGTCAGATAATTACCGGGTACCCGATAATTGTTCATGTCCACTTCGGTGCTTAAGATGGCTCGCCCAGCCCCGAAAGCGCCTACCGCCAACATCGCCCCAGTGGTCAGATCCAGCGGGGTTGCCTGTTTTGGCGTGTTGAGTTCATCCCACAACTGCGCCCAAGCGGTCCATACACCGTTACTCAAGCGAGAGCGCTTAAACGTCAGAGCAACACCGGCATTGACCGATTCCCACATCTGTAGCGCCGAGAGCGTGTTATCACGCTCCATGTGAAAGAACACACCCCTCGGAATATCAGCCCCGGTCGTAGGATTCTTGGGTCGCGTTCCAGATGAGCCGTCGCTGAAGGTGTAAACCCCCGTTTCGTTAATCAGGTCGATGTTGCCATTCCACACATAGCCATAGCTGGCTATGCCATAGCGGGCCAAAACGTTTCTAACAAACGCGGTCGTCGCAATGGACGTATCGTTATCCGTAACGACCGGCGTCGGGGCCGTTGGGTTTCCCTGGAAGGCCGGGGAATTGATCGCCGCGAATCCCTGTGTCACGTTCTGTAAAGTCAGAGCCGTGGTGCCCAGCACAATCGCCCCGTCCGTGATCAGTTGCCAGCGGGTGTCGGCCTGGGCGGCGCCTTGCTCGACCGACAGGATCATCGCCGAAGTCACTTCAGCATTGGTGTCGGCATCAGGCGCACGCTTCCATGCAGCACTTGCGGCAATGTAGATGCCGTTGTCCTTGGCCGCCGTCTGGTTCTTTACCAGCACTCGGTCGCCCGCGAGCAGCGTCACTCCGTCGATGACCTGAAGGCCCGACAGCACAATGTTGGCCGTGGTCGCTACGCGTACCGATTGCTTATTGTCGAGCTTGTACAACTCCTCAAGGATTTTCGAATCAACGTACTGACGGGTTGCCAACACAATTGACGGATCAATCTTCAATTCGACATTGGCAGTGTTGGCGATAATGAGGTTCATCCGTACCACTTGGGTGCGGCCCGAACCCTGGGTTAGAAGCGGCTTGTAACTGGGGGCGCAGTTGGCCACCGCCACCAGGTCGCCGTCGGCGTCATACAGACCCACTTCACGAATCCACCACCCACCGACGTTCTCGGGGATAACCTGTTCGGCAATGATGATGTTGGGGTTGGTTGGGTCAACCTTCAGCTGGTTCAGTGGGGCACGTCGACGTTCATTGATCAACTGCGTTTGCTGTTCGCCGGGGATCGGATCGGTGTCGTTGGCATCACCGACACCCATTTGCGCGAACGTCCAAGGAACGCCCAAGGCGTCCGCGTTGGCCTGCTTGGCCTTGCCGACGGCGGTGAGGATGGCAAAAAACTGGCTGTTTTGGTCTGTCATGGGTAGATGTCCATGGTGTCGATCTGGTGTTCACGGCCACCCTGGTGGATGAAGCCCGTGACCTCGATGTCCCGCTGTGTGGGTGGGTAGATATCAATCTCGTCGCCTTCGGTGATGCAGGCGCCGATATGAACAAGGCCGGTGGTTTCCAGGCTGATGGCAAGCCCGGTGAGGTGCCGTGTCAGAGGCCTGGCGTCGTCGATCAGCCAGGTCAGCTCCTGATACATCTCTTCGGTGATACCGGTGTCCAGCACGCCGACCTTGAGCCTGAAAGTGGCACGGGGCCCCACCGGAACGGTCTGCCACCACTCAATGATTTCAATCAGGTAGCCGAGCGGTTCAACAACGCGGCGCAGTGAGCCGATAGTGCCCTTGCGCGAGTGGATGTAGTACGCACTGCGGATGGCGGCGCGCTTGGCCGCTTCGGTCCACTTGCTGTCCCAGCGATCCACGGAGAAGGCCCAGGCCAGGTAGGGCAAAAGGGGCAGCGGGCACAGGTCTGGGCTGTACAGCGTGCGCAATGGAATCGGCACACGCTGGATCTGAGCCAGCGCCTGCGCCGCTTGGCGCTCCAGCGGCGTCGAATTGCTTGGAAGAAGGGGCGCGTCTGCCATCACTCGACCCCCAGAGCCAAATCGACGGCCGTGCAGTACGGGGCCTGGTATTTCGTGGCAACGATGTCTGCCCAGTTCTCCAGCACGACCTTGCGCACACCCTCGACGTGCAGTGAGGCGTGGATAATCGATTCCGAGACCTCCAGGCCCAGGCGACGTCGTTGGTGCAGGAAGGCCAGCAACTGCGCATTGGCCGCCGCGAGAATCAACTCGCTCTCAGGGCCGGACGTCGAAAGAAACAGCTTGGCCTTGACCTGGTAGTTGATGATCTGCGCGCTTTGTACGGTGAGCCGATCCGCGACAGGACGGCGGTCGTCGTCGCTGAGGTAGGCCTTGACCTTTGCCAGCAGCGCGGGCGAGGCGGTGCCGTCTCCCAGGATCGATTGCACAGTCACCACCGCCTCGGCCGGGGCGGGACTCTCGGCAGTGGCGTCGGCAACCTGGCCGTCAGCCGAGCGCGCATGAAAGATGTAGCTGTTACGCGGGCCGGCGGTGCTCAGGCCTTCCCACGCCATCTGCGCACGTTCTCGCAGGCTGTCGTCGCTTTCCATCAGCAGCGGAATGGGCGGAACGGCAGAGGGTTTGGCGGCCTGAATGACCAGGCGTTTGACGTTGTAGTTGGCGGCGAGGTTTTCCAGGTCGGTGCCCTTGGCCAGGGCCAGCATGTTGGCGACGGAGGCCTCATTGACGCGCTGACGCCAGACCGTTTCGCGGTAGGCGTTTTCCTGGAGCAGCTTGGTCAGCGGCTCCGACTCAAGTTCGAGACGAGCGGCGATTTCGGCTTGCTCCTCGGCGGGCCAAAGGCTGATGGCGTAGGCCTTGCGCTCGGTGAGAATCTGCTCGTAATCGAGCTGTTCAACGACCTGCGGCGCCGGGAGCTGGCCCAGGTCGATGGCGACAAACGAATTCATGCGCTAGCCCCCAAGTGCAGGGGCACACTTAGGCTCAGCGGCTCGTTGTTGTCCACGATGCTGCCCTCAATGTCCAGGAACGACTGGCCTTGCAAGTTGGCGCCGAGAAACTGCACGCGGCTGAGGCTGACTCGAGTCTCCCAGCGCATCAGCGCCATGACGGTGGCCGCATACACCTGCAAGCGGGTAATGTCATTGAACGGATGGTCCACCAGCTCGGGCAACAGGCTGCCGTATTCGCGACGCATGACCCGGGTACCGAGGCGCGTGCTCAGGATGTCGCTCATTGACTGGGCAATACTTTCCACTGTGGTGATGGCGGCGCCGGTGTGTCGGTTCATTCCGGTTTCCCCGTCTTGCCGCTGCCAGGCATAACGCCGCCGTGCAGGTGTTTGACCAGGCTGATGCCTGCCGCGACCACATCCACCGAGACGGTGACCTTACCGGTGACGTTCTGGTCGCCAGTCTGGGTGTAATTGCCCTTGTGCGTGATGTTGCCGACGATGTTGATGCCGCCGGTGCTGATCAGGTTGGTGGTCCCGCCATCGGCGAGCGTGGCGTTGAGATGGTGGGCGACGCTGTCGTACTCGATCACCGTGCCGTCGCGGTAGGTGACGCGGTGCAGGCCTTCGCGGTCGCCGTTGGCGGGGATCTGGTCGCTGAAAAGGCCGGTCAGGGCGACACCGTTGCCGAGCTGGCCCGAGGGGCTGAACAGCAAAACCTGTTCGTTGACGGTCGGCGGGTTCCACTCCCGGTCTGCACCTGCGCGCAGGGCGATCCACGGCAGCCAGGCAGTGGTCAGAGTTCCGGTTTTGACCTGCACACGCGGGGGCTGCATCTGGACGGCAGCGACGGTGCCGAAGCGGATGAGGTTTTCGATCAGGCGGGCAAGGGTGGCTAAGTCGTTCATGGCGCCGATGGTGGCGCCACGCGTGCGGGAGTGCAGCTTCGCAGAGTTGTGTGTTGACGCGCTACAAGCCTAAGGCTGCTCGTTTGGTTTCGGCTTGGGTTTTGGTATTTTTGGAGGTCGCTTGGGAATGGTGTTTGCTATTTCCAAGGCCGATTTGCCACTCACAACTGTGCGACGGATAAACTGTTCGAGTGTAGTTAACAATATTTGAAATCCATCAAGAGTTGGACTCCATGCACGGTGTGCGGCGGCACTACCAGCATCTGTTACTACTTCAAGTGTTTTTGACTCTGTTTCGCCTATATAGCCTTCATCTAGGAGTAGGGCGACCTTTTGTTTTAATGTAAGCTCTGGGTCGATCTTAAGTACTGTGGTGGTACGATCAAAAGCGGTTCTCAAACCGACCGCCGCAAGAATTAACGCGCCATGCTCATATGCTTGGTACATTTCCTCTAGAATATGAAATAGCTGAGGGTCGATTTTCGCTATAGCCCAAACCCAATCCGGTTTTTCACTTTTCTTTTCAGGCGCTGGAAAAGTAATAACAGTTACCGGGTTCGTGATGATTTCCTCTCTTGTGACCGGGTCGTAACTAATGTCCCAATCTTCTGAGTCCCAGCCACTTTTGTGGAAGAACACCACCTCGCATCCACAGCATTCCGCTATTTTGTAATCATTCTGTCCGTGCTGTGAATTATACCCATCGTGCCAACTCCATGGTTCCTCATGTTCACCATGTATAAAACAAGTTCTTTCGCCGTCGCAGCGAGGACAGTGCGCCTTAAAAGTTTTAGACATGACCCACTTGCTCCTATCGGATCCATCCTTGTTTAGATTGCATCTGGGTAAGCTTTTACCTGTTATTTGTTGAAATGGAAACCCATCGGTAAAGCTACGTTCGGGTGGTGAAGTAAGTGAGCATCGAATCCCGAATCAGATCCAAGTCGGTATCCGTTAGCCCAAGGACCTTCCTCTGCTCATATCTCACATCAGGAGCCCCACGTTCGGCGCGATCTTTCAATCCGTACTGGTGCACCCGGGCAATGCGTGCAATTCGTCCTGTGAACCCGACGCTTATGGCATTTCCATCACCTTGAACCTTCAAAAAGCTCGCCGTGCGCAGCTTCTGAAACATCTGCACCTTTCGCTTCACTCGACCTTGCTTCCCCCGCAGGTTGCGTTGCTTTCGGGGCGCGTATTTGCTCCCGTCCGGGTTACGCTGGGCGATGATCCGCTGTTGCTGGCTGCGCCGTAGGGCCTGGCCGATGCTGCGGGCCAGTTTGTTGCGCGATGCCGGTTCCAGTTGTCCCAGCAGGCCGGCGGCCCAATCCTCCAGCGTTTCCAATCGGTTGGTCATTTCGGCACGACCCATTCACTGCCGGTGCCTTGGGTACCAGGTATCCACGCCGGGTCAAGGAATGCAGCCACCTGCTTAGGTTCGCCAGGATGGTGGATGGTGGTATTGCCGTCGGCGTCTTTCCCCACAACCACACGCTCGGTTAACGGCAGTGTCAGGCTCAGGTCCACCTTGCTGTTGTCCAGGATGTCGGCCTCGAACTGGATGCCCTGGGCCGACTTGTTCAGGTTCTCCAGCAGCTCGGATTGGTTCACGCTCAGCCAGCCCAGCAACGGCAACATGACGCTGTCGGGGTGACCGGCGTAATCGGTGAGGATGACCTGTAAATCAAAGCTGTATTCGAACGACAGCGAGGCAGCCGCGGTGCAGCGGATTTTGCCGTTGTCGATGAAGATCAGCAGCCGGTCGGGGTTGTGCTTAAGTTCTGCCACGGTCGCCAGCAGGTGGGCGCGCAGGCTTTCGGGTTTGTTCATGGGGCCGCCTGTTGATGGTTGAACACCATGTCTACCTGGCCGGCGCATTCAGCCCATGCGGCCTCGACGCGGTCCTGGTCGGTGAGCTGATCGCCGTTATTGAGTGGGCTTGTCGCCGGCAGGGTGCAGGGCACCACGGCCGGACAACCACTGATGATAAGCGTCGGCGCCGGTGAGGGCGGGGCGCTCGCGCAGCCGGCGAGCAAGCTCAGGCAAAGGCTGGACAGCCCAGTTGCGAAGGTCTTCGTTCTCACGTTTCAGCGCCTCGATGGTTTGCTCGCGCTTTGCCAGGCCCTGGCGCAGTTGAGCCTGCTGGGTTCGCAGGGCAGCCTGGGCGATGCGCTCGTCGTTCAGAGTGTTTTGCAGGGTGCTGAGATTGGCGCGTAGCCTGTCAGCTTCATCGCGGGCGATTTTGATGTCCTTCCCCGCCAGTTCGGTGTTCTTCTCGGCCACGGTGATGCGTTGTTCCTGGCCCCAGATGAGCAGTGCCAGGGCACCCAGCAGGGCGATGCCGTACAGGGCCTGGCGCAGGGTACTCATGCGCGGTACCAACCCAGTTTGTTCATGGCTCCGACGTCCAACTGCTCGACGGGGCCGCGAACGATGACAACCCGGCAACCGGGCGTCATGTAGGCAAGGGCTTCGCACAGCAGCTCCATATCGACTTGCTCGGTATTTTCGGGCACCACCAGCAAGTTGCCGTCCTGCACGTTCAACTGTTGCACGCGTTCAAGGTCGATCATTTTAGGAACTCTCCAAGGTAGAGCAGCCGGAATTCTTCCGGGCTGTGCGAAGCTCGGGCCTCTTCGAGAATGTCGGGCATATGGATCGGCCAGGTGTATCGGCAGAAGTGCCGGTTATTGGCTTCGATCAGGCGTAACAGCAGATCGTTTTCTGCGGTATGTACGCCCGCCGTCCGCTGGAATCTCGGTGTGGTTGCGTAAAAGGCGTCGGGCCGAATTCTGGTCGAGTTGAGCCAATCGAACTCGTCGTAAAACCAAATAGCGTCTCCATCGCACGGCACGTCTTCGCCATCTTCCAGAATCACCGCATCAGGCAAGCGGCGGCGCATGTCTTCGACCAGCCCCTTCAAGGTAACGAAACAAACCTTCCTTCCCGCTACAAGGTAGGGTTTCGCACGTTGAATCAGCCGTTCGGTTTTCCCGGTTTGTCTCGGACTGATCTCAAGATGAGCAATTCGAGGAGGAATCATGCCGCCACCGCCTGGCCGCAGCCGCACTCAGCGTGCCGCTCGTAGGCGCGCTGGAGCTTGATGTCGTACAGGTTCCGCTGGTAGTCCGGGCCGTTGTAGAGCTTGGCGAATTCGGCCCATTTACGGCCTTTCAACGCTTTGTGCAGCACCGGGTCGGTCTGGATGAAACGCATGAAGGCGGCAAACTGTTGAGACTCGCCTGCGCTCATGTCCTCGACGAACGCCTGCACGCTGGCATAGCCCAGGCGCTGCCAGTGGAAGCCCATGATCTGGAACGCGCCCCAGGAAGCGGATTCCAGCGCGGCGGTGTCGTCGATCAGGCGCGCATGGCCCAGGCGTTGATGCTCAGCAGTGCCGCCGGCATAGCCCCCGGACTTCGGATTGACGATGGCCGGATTGGCGGCGGCCAGCTGGTCGGCGTGGCGCTTGAGTTCGTCGGGGTTGTCGCCTTCGTGGCGCGGTGTGGCGAGCTGGCGGTACATGATGTGCCGCTCGAACAGAATCACCGGCTTGCCATTCGCCAAGAAGCCCTTGCCCTTGGATTCAACCTCGTTGACGGCGTAGACGCTCGCCAGCGGTACGTCGAGGATCTGTGCGGCCTGCACCAGGTCTTCGTTTTTCAGCAGGGACAGGCAGTCACCGTCGGCCAGGCTGGCCTGGGTCTTTTCGCCGGCAACGCCATCGGCGACCAATCCGACTTTCAACTGATACGCCCGTACAACCGCTTCAGTGGAATCGCCATAGTCGCCGTCCACCACCAGCCCGGCGCCGTGGTCGTTCAGGTTTTTTTGCAGGATGCGCACCGCTTGTGAGCGGTCGCCGTGACGAAGCGTCGTCATAGCTGTTCTACCTTGCGAGTGAAAAACTTCTTGGCAGCGGCGCGAGTCCCCTCGACCCCGAGCAAGCCGATCACCCCACCGAAGAACGGTGCGGTTGAGGCGGGGATACCGAGCAGCGCCAAACCATGGCTGGCGGCCAACGCCAGGGCACCGCAAAGGGGGGCCTCGACGGCCATCCGCCTCAAGGTGCCACCGCCATACATGATCCGTAGGGCTGCGATGGCCACGGCGAGAATCCCCGCGTACAGGGCAGGCCAGTTCTGTTCGAGCCAGGCGACGAGCCAGGCCCAGGTGTCGGGACGTTCAGGCATGCGCTTCATTCCGTAATCCAGGGTGGGTGGGTTCGTGGGATCGCTGCAGGTTGATCAGTCCCATAGGTTCACCATCTGCCGCTGTGGCGCGGCCGTCTGGGCTTCGGGCATTTGCACGGCCAGGCCTTGGGGCAGGATCGGCCCGTAGTCGGCCAGGCCGGGGTTGGCTTCGAGTACCGCTTCGGTTACGCCGGCGGTGCGGCCGTAGTGACGCCAGCACAACGCGTCAACGGTGTCGTTCTGGAAGGCGCGGACGGTGACGGGCATCAGATCAGCTCCACGGTGGTGCGGTTGATACCGAGGAAGTCACGCACGGTCCAGCGCAAGTCGCGGCGGTAGTCGTCGATGTTTGGCGTGAGGTCTTCGGCGTTCTGGTTGCCGCTGTTGGTGGTGTCGTAGGATCGGTAGCGCTCACACACTTCGGCTCCGGTGGCGGCTTCGATGGCCCGGCGGTAGAGGTGCACCAGGACCGGAACGTCGTTGATCCTTTCGCTGGGCACGTCGGCCAGTTCGGCATGGCCAGCGGCTTGTTGAGCGGTGCGCCATTTGCCCAGCTCGCGGTTGACGCTGATGGCTGCTGCAATGGCGGCAGTCTCCAAGCGCGGCGCGGTGACGCTGGCGTCAATCCTCAGTGTTGCGCGCAACTGATCCAGGTCGATCGAGGGCCAGAAGACGTCGGTGTTGATATGGCCGCTGGCGACGGTGCCGCTGGCTACGAATCCGCTCATGAAACAGCACTCAGAAATGGGTCGCCGGTGGTCGGGGCTTCACGTTCAGGAGGAGCGGCCTGGCCGATCCGCCCCGAGCCGGCGGGGTGCGTGGGGACGCTCGGTCAGCTGCTTGGAGCAGCGAATTTCTTGAGGAGGCGTTCGACGCGCTCCAGATCCTTCTTGCCGCCGCAGCTGGTGTTCAGCTCAATAGCGCGGGCCAGATGTTTCTTCGCGGAGTCCAGGTAGCCGAGGACGATCACCTGATTTTCGGAGGTGTCATCGTCAGCAACCTTTTCGGCGAATGCCTTGCCCAACGCCAGGTGCAGCTTGGCTTTAGCCTGGTCGGGCATGTCTTCTTCACCCGCGATCTGCTCGGTGCGCAGCAGCAGATCCAGATCAAAGGTGCCACCAGCCTTTTGCGCCTTCAGGGCCACTTCGGCGATTTCTTCCGCGACGATGGTGCCGGTGGTGCGTTCGAAGCGGTCAGGCATCAGTAGCGCGTGGTGGATCACGTATTCGGCAATATCAAGGGCGCCGGCAAAGTCCGTGGCGTCCATCCGCCAAACCATCAGCGTGGTCAGCACCTGGTCCTGGGCGCCTTTGCCTTCGGCAAGAACACCCTCCACATAGGGAACATACTCAGGCAGCAGTTGCCGTTTCAGCTCCGCTTTGCCTTCGGTCGACTGCACCTGTTTCAGGCGCAGGTAGTCCTGTTGGAGCTTGGCGAGGTGCAGCTCGTAAACGGTTGAACCTTCCATGGTCATGGCAGGACCGGCCACGGCAGCCGCTGCAACGGCTGCTGTGACGCGCTGGAAGTGACGACGGCAAGGGTTGGTCATGATTGCCGGCCTCAGCTCAGGGTGATGTTTTCGGCCATGGCAGCGCAGCCCAGGTCTTCAATCACGTAGCTTTCATTGACCGATTCGAAGTTCTCGATGCGGTCGCGTTTGGCGTTGTCGACGACGGTGCGGCGGCGGGTGTTTTCCTGCCAGTAGATCGACAGGTTGTCGAGGCGGGTCACCAGCAGCCCGTTGGCCGGAAAGTGCGGCACACGTACGGCTGGCAGGTTGCCGATGCGCTTTTGGCTGGTGACGATATCGGCCGCAAGCATTTCGGTGGGAGCCTGGGTTTTGTTAATGATCGGGAAGTACTTGTCGGCCAGCAGTTGGCGACCGCAGATCACGACCAGGTCGGTGTCCTCCTGGTACCAGGGTTCGATGAACTCGTTGACCATGCTCACGACCAGGGCGTCGATGTTTTCGAAGTCCTTGCCGGCGCCGATCTGGATTTTTCCGCTGCCGTCGACCACTTCCTTCATCACACGGGCGGGGTTTTCCAGACGCATTTTTTCCAGCCAGCCGACGTTGACGTCCTGCAACAGTTGGTTGATTGCCGGGTTGGAGGTTGCTGCACGGCTGGTACCGTTCCAACCGATCATGATCCGGTTGAGCGCCTGGGCCTTGATGATGGCGTCACGAATTCGTGCCTGGAAGTCCTTGAACTTGGCCCACTGGTCCAGCTTCTGGTAACGAATGCCCGTGTCGAAGTTGGTCTGTGTGCAGACGTACCCTCGGTTATCCAGGCCGCTTGGGTCGCGGGGTTCACGGTCTTTGACGGTGGTGTCGGTAGTACTGGCAATGGTGCCGTCGATACCAATGCCGATTTTTTCACCCGACTGCTCGGAGACGCCAAACACGTTGATGGCGCTGAGGAACGCGCTGGATTCCTGAATTCGGGTTTCCAGAGTCTGCGCGACGCTTGGGGCGGCGGTAAATTTGGTGGTGACGTCGCCCACCCCGTGCAATTGCGCGAGTTGTTGCAGGTAGGCGTTGAAAAGGACGCGAGTATCGTTACGCATGGTGTTCTCCGATGTTCCTTGGCTGGGTGTTGTCCGTGATGTGGATCAGCAGTCGGTGACGAGCTTCCCGTCACCGCCCGTAGCAGCAGGGCGAGCGGCGAACTGCGTTTTCGTGCCGGTGTTGTCCGGGGTGTTTTCGAGCTTTTTGACCAGGTCGCTGAAGTCAGCAGACAGCTTTTCGTGGGCTGCCTGCAGCTTCTCGCGAGCGGATTTTTCAGCGGCAAAGGCTTCGCCTTGGCTGGCAACATGCTCGGCCATGGCCTCAACGGATTCGCCGAGTTCCGCAAAAATGGCGGCGTCCTTGCCTTCCTTGTCCTTGCTTTTGCCGAGGGCTTCGAGAACGCGGCTGAAAATGCCTGCAACTTTGCTGCTTTCGTCCTCAACGTCTTCGAATTCAAGTGCGACCTCGATAGCCTCGGAAAAAAGGTTGTCGGGGTTGCTTTTGCGACTTGCCAGCGGGTTTTTGTCCGGGTGCTGGGAACTGAAGGCAAGCATTTCAGTACCCAAGCTCGCTGGGCTGTCGGTGACCGCGATACCGTCCAGATAGGCGCGGCCGGTGTCAGCGAACTTCGGGCGAATCTCGATGCTGGTAAACATTTTCTGCCGGGCCTTGTTCATGGTGATCAGGTCGGCAGTCGGTTCGATTTGGGCAAACAGCGCCAGCTTTTTAGCCCCGGCGATTTCGATTTCTTCAGTCTTCAGCGCAACCACATCGCCGTAAGCACGGAAGGGGCTGTCGGGCAGCATGCTGCGCATGTGCTCGATCCAGACTCGTGCCCCGTAGGTGTTTTGGCTGTAGGTCTCGGCAGCATCGACCAGCCATTGCCGTTCGATCTGGCGACCGTCAGTGGTGGCGCCTTCAACGGCGACGCGGAAAAACTTGGAGCGTTGTTTCTTGGCTGGGGTGTCGGTTTTGCCGGCCATGCGTGAATCCTCAGTGCGGTGGCTGTGTGCCTTGGCGATGAGCGCATGTTGTTGAGCGCGAGCGTGACGGGCAACGACGTGCTCTTGTAGAACGGGCTGTTACAAGGACGGGCGCGGGTACTGTACGCGCGCGGGCGGCAGCATCTGCGCCATGAATGCCATCGTCGAATTACCCACCGATCACCGCCGCCATGCCAAGCACCTGTATTGGCAGGGCTATCGCGTGTGCGAGATCGCCGAACTGATCGGGGAGAAGGAAAAAACCCTGCACAGCTGGAAGGCCCGTGACGAATGGGACCGGGCCACGCCTCTGGAGCGTATTCAGGCCGCGACCGAAGCGCGGTTGGTGCAGTTGATCCTCAAAGACCCCAAGTCAGGATCGGACTACAAGGAAATTGACCTGCTGCACCGCCAGCTTGAGCGGCAGGCGCGCATTCAGCGCTTCAACGAGGGCGGTACCGAAACCGAACTGAATCCGAACCTGGCCAAGCGCAACGAAGGGCCGAAGAAGGCGCCGAAACGCAACGAGTTCGACGAAGAACATATCGAAAAGCTGACCGAGGCCTTCATTGATGGTTGTTTCGGCTACCAGCTCGATTGGTACAAGGCCGGCAACCAACGCACCCGCGCAATCCTCAAATCCCGACAGATCGGCGCCACTTACTATTTTGCTCGCGAGGCACTGATTGATGCGCTGACCACGGGGCGCAACCAGATTTTCCTGTCGGCTTCGAAGAATCAGGCGCACATCTTCAAAGCCTACATCCAGGCGTTTGCCCGTGAGGTGGTCGGTGTTGAACTGACTGGCGATCCGATCATCCTGAGCAACGGCGCCGAGCTGCACTTTTTGGGCACCAACGCCCGCACGGCCCAGGGTTACCACGGCAATTTCTACTTCGACGAATTCTTCTGGACGTTCAAGTTCAAGGAACTGAACAAGGTCGCCAGCGGCATGGCGATGCAGAAGCAGTACCGCCGAACCTACTTTTCGACGCCTTCCAGCATGGCGCACGAAGCCTATACGTTCTGGACGGGGGAGCGCTTCAACAAGGGCAAGCCAGCGGCGCAGCGCGTCAAAATCGACGTTTCCCACGACTCGCTGCAACAGGGCCGGCTTTGCGAGGACCGTGTCTGGCGGCAGATCGTCACCATTCTGGATGCGGAGGACCGTGGCTGCGACCTGTTCGACCTCGACGAACTCCGCCAGGAGTACGACGCCGAGGCCTTCCAGAACCTGCTGATGTGTCAGTTCATCGACGACGGCGCCAGTATTTTCCCGTTGGCAATGTTGCAGCCGTGCATGGTCGACAGTTGGGACCTGTGGGCAGAGGACTACAAACCGTTTGCCGCTCGGCCGTTCGGGGATCGTCAGGTCTGGGTCGGTTACGACCCCGCCGAGAATGGCGACAGCGCGGGGCTGGTGGTAATCGGCCCGCCCACGGTGCCTGGCGGCAAATTCAGGGTGCTGGAAAAACACCAGTTCCGGGGCATGGACTTTGCGGCCCAGGCCGAAGCCATCCGCCAGGTCACCAGGCGCTATTGGGTGACATACATCGGGATCGACATCACTGGCATGGGCTCCGGCGTGGCGCAGTTGGTGAAGCAGTTCTTCCCTAACATCACCACTTTCAGCTATTCGCCCGAAGTCAAAACCCGCCTGGTGCTGAAGGCTTACGACGTCATCAAAAACGGCCGCCTGGAGTTCGATGCCGGCTGGACGGACATGGCGCAGTCACTGATGGCTATCCGCAAAACAATCACCGCCTCCGGGCGCATGTTCACTTACACGGCCGGTCGCACAGACGAGACGGGCCATGCCGACTTGGCATGGGCGCTGTTCCACGCATTGCACAACGAACCCCTTGAAGGGCAGACCACGGCGAATACCGGATTTATGGAGTCTTACTGATGAGCAGACGCAAGCGCGCAACCCAATTAGCCAATGCCAAGCCGCCAATTGAGGGGGAGCTGCTGCCGCCCGAGGCTGGACCCGTTGAGGCGTTCACCTTTGGCGACCCGACGCCGGTACTCGATGGCAGGGAAGTCCTGGACTATCTGGAGTGCTGGGCCAATGGGCGTTGGTTCGAAACCCCCATGTCCATGGATGGCCTGGCGAAGACGACGCGGGCCAGCGTGTACCTTCAATCGGGGCTGAACTTCAAACGCAACATGCTGGCCCGCACGTTCGTTCCGCATCGGTTGTTGAGTCGCCAGGCCTTTGAGCAATTCGCCCTGGATTGGCTGTGGTGCGGCAACTGCTACCTGGAGAAGCGCAGCAACATGCTGCGCAGCACCATGGGCCTGCTGCCACCGCTGGCGAAGTACATGCGCCGGGGCGTCGACTTGGAGACCTATTACCAGGTGCGTGGATGGAAAGATGAGCATGAGTTTGCTCCGGGTTCGATCTGCCACTTGCGGGAAGCTGATATCAATCAGGAGATCTACGGCTTGCCAGAGTGGCTAGCTGCGCTGCAAAGCGCGCTGCTCAACGAGAGCGCCACGCTGTTCCGCCGCAAGTACTACAACAACGGCAGCCATGCCGGTTTCATCCTGTACATGACCGACGCGGCGCAAAAAGAGGAAGACATCGACTCACTGCGCACCGCGCTGAAGAACTCCAAAGGGCCTGGTAACTTTCGCAACCTGTTTGTCTACGCGCCGGCCGGGAAGAAGGACGGCATCCAGCTCATTCCTGTCAGCGAGGTGGCTGCCAAGGACGAGTTCAGCTCAATCAAGAACATCAGCCGCGACGATCTGCTCGCGGCGTTGCGCATTCCGCCACAGTTGATGGGCATCGTTCCGCAGAACGCTGGTGGTTTTGGGTCGTTGCGAGAGGCTGCCCAGGTCTGGACGGAGAACGAGCTTGAGCCGCTGCAGGCGCGTCTGGCCCAGGTAAATGAGTGGCTGGGTGAAGAGGTGGTGCGCTTTACACCATTCGAACCAGACTGAAGCCCTCATGAAAACAACGAAGCCGCCCGAGAGGGCGGCTTGCATCATCATTGATTGGTGAAGATTATCAGGCTTTGACTAAGCGGAGATTTGGCTTTCGCTTCGGGATGGAAACAGGCGAAGCCCCATAGTCGCCACTTATGACAACAGGTGCCATGCTGAAGAGGATTGGTATCAAATCATCCACAGACACATCCAGCTCTTTTGCGATTCCAGTGAGGGAGCGCCCAGTATCCCTAGCAAGGCCGAGAACCTTCTGAAGCACCTGAGAGGTTTCCCTCTGAGATGGCTCAGGCTCCTGAGTCCGAGCCCCCATAGAGGACAGCTCAATACACATGCTTCTGTAAACCCATTCTGACAGCACGCCTGTTTTGTGAAGGCGATAGGCCAAGGCCATAGCTGAAACGTTCCAGATCTTCTTTGCGCGGATAACGCCCTTAACCGAATTAACACTCCAGCCGTGGGCCAGGATGCTCTGATAAGGCATCAGGAAGGCGGACGCGAAAGCGTTGGCTTCGCTCTCAATCTCTTTCCCTTTGTTGCTGCCATGTCGGTGCAAAACCAAATGGCCAAGCTCATGGGCTGCGTCAAACCGGCTTGCTTCTGCAGACTTTTGTGTATTCAGAAAAACGAAAGGTGTTGTTCCCTTCCGCCAACATGAAAAGGCATTGACCTGATTGGTTTCTTCAGCAAGTGAGAAGACTCTGACTCCTTTTAGCTCAAGCAAATGGACCAGATTTTTTATGGGAAGCTGCCCAAGCCCCCATTCTACACGCACTGCCTCTGCTGCAGCTTCTGGGTCCATCCCCGAGCAGTCAGGAACTAAAGGGGCAGGCAGATGGTACTTCGAATCGATCCAGTCACTGAGCATGTACGCGATACCGCCCGCTGCAAGAGCTGCATCACGCTGACCAGCGGTCATTCGTGAAAATGATCTGAAGCTCGCATTCTCCTCGGTAGGGGCTTCCGGATCACGACCGGAAAAAAACGGAATCGGAAAACCCAAAGCCTGCGCGATGCAGGCCAAGCTCTCCTCAGTTGGCAACTGGTCTCCGTTCTCGTAGAGAGAAATCGTTTTACTGCTGAGCAATGTTGCATCCGCAAGCGATTTCTTCGTCCATCCTCGGCGTTGACGAGCTAGTACTAAACGGGCCGGATTGAAATCGCTTATGTCGTTCATGTTCTCGGTGTTACAGGAATATCGATAGATGGGCCTGCATCTGATCCACCGAAATCATCGGGGGCGTTCAGGTTCAGGGGCGGCATGATAAAGCGCGGTAGCCATCCGTCAACCTTACCGTTGTCGGCCATGTTGATCGGCCTCGAAAGCTCGTAGTGTACGACTTGGTTTTCCAGGTCAACGTAGAACAGGAGCATCCAGAAAATCTGCTCTGCCGAGGAGTCCAAAGGGAGTCGCTGCCTGTCGCTTCGGTCCACCGGGAACATGTCCATCTGACGAACGTTGTAGTGCACGCTACGGCTGGTCCTATTACCCCGCTTGTTGCGTGTCAGGGGGTCAGCGTGCGGATTGCCAGTGTTTTCGTCGCCACAGCACACAGTCACGGCATGCTTGTTGTCAGGGGAGATAATGCGAGGCTGGTTACTCGGGTCCGTTGGTTTCCATCCTTTCGGAAGGGTGAGGGCGCGAAGAGCCTCTGTCCCATAGATCCAAGCCAGGGTGCCACCTGAACCCTTTGGCTGGAGCGGACCTGCGTTAGAGGTCACACGGTAAAACTGAAGGGCTACAGTACGTAGGTCCTCAGCGGTAATCCCCAGTAGGCGTTCTACAGCCTGTTCGGGCGGTAAGCTTTCAATCTGGTTCAGAAAATCATTGGCCATTAGTGAAACTCTTCTTGTCGGGTTCCGCTTTTTATACATCATTTGATGTTAAAAAAAAAGAACTGCGTAAGAGGCCTTGGGGGTTACGTACGCCCGAGGGGGGTGCACAAGGACCATCCGGCTTCCCACCTATCAAGTCCTCCAGCCATAGTTAACGATGATCGTTATGTCCAACCCTTGTGCGGGTGATTTATTGTGGGTACAGTAATGGCATGCAGATTACTTATGACCCAGCCAAAGACGCTCGCAACGTTGAAGAACGTGGACTCCCATTTGCCCAAGTACGGGACTTTGAATGGTCTACGGCCTTGATCGTGGAAGATGATCGCTTCGACTACGGCGAGTGCCGGTATCGGGCGATGGGGTACATAGGTGATCGGCTGCATGTCGTGGTGTTCACCCCTCGGGGCGATGCGGTTCACGTCATCAGTTTTCGTAAAGCCAACAAACGGGAGGTCAAAAGCTATGACCAAGAAACTCAATCCTGAGATGGTCGATACGGCAAACCCTGAATGGTCGGCCAAGGACTTTGCCAAAGCCAAGCCAGCCAGCGACGTGTTGGCGGGGCTGTTTGGCAAGGCTCAGGCAAAGGAAATGCTCAAACCAAAGCGTGGTCGGCCAAAGTCGGCAGCCCCTAAAGAACACGTCAATGTTCGCTTTGATCCTGAGGTGCTGGAGCAATTCAGAGCCTCTGGGCCTGGCTGGCAAACGCGAATGAACGCTGCCTTAGCTGACTGGCTCAAGACACATACGCCAGATGAATTGAAGGCGTAGTCACCCGAGTTCATCGCCGAAACAATGAGCCGTCCACGTGACGGCTTTTTGCTGTCTGGGGATTGGCTTTTCCCATGGCAAAAGTCTGGCGCGGAACGATGAAGTTTTGCCTTTCAATAGCATGAAAAAACCCAGTTCAACATAGCATTTGAAGGGTGTCACGGCAAGCCTTAAGGGGCGTTCGGTCCAGTGAATACGGGGCCTTCAGGTGTGTGAGGCTCAGTCGGAGCGGGAATCTGCTGGGGCGGTCGATTGGCTTTGGGGAGTTGGCGTGCCACACATCTGGGCCAGTGACGTGCTTCAGCACCTGGCGCGCGCCGTCGTCCCCCCACCTCGCCTGCGGGCTAAATGGGTCGTTTTTTCTGCGTACCTGCGGATGCCTCGGAGCGGCCCAGGCTGGGCGCTTGCTTGGCGTTTTGGAATGGGCAAAAGCCTGCGGAACCCTGCGAGGGTAGGAGTAAAGCGGGATGGTGCCGGGGGTGGCTGTGGTTGTTTTCAGGAAAGGCGTCGGAAAAAGGTAATTAGGAAATGTGGTGCATGGCAAGTGCCTGAAGGCCCCGGTTTCATTGGCTTCCGTTGATTACTTGGGAAAGTTATTTTTAGTAATCTCTCAGGTATTTTTTTTGTAAGTCATTGATTTATAAGGGGTAGATCAATTCCATATATTACCTTTAAGAATAGTAATTACATAACCTATTTATTACTTGGATATTACCTTTCCGCTTTCGTCTCAACCCTTGGAAAATAAGGGCTGTAGCTAGTTCAGCCTCCTATATTACCTATATTACCTTCCTCCGATGCCTCACCCAAAAAAAACACTACTACTTACGCACGGTGCCGTGCGCTCGCCTCACTGCGCACTCATGACAATGATGTACGGACGCTCTCGCATACACAGTTGGGACGCGTGGATGTGCATGTCGATAGTGCTGGGATTGGAGCGACAGAATCTTGGACCAGGGGATAGGCGCGGTAGGTTGTACGGCTCGCCGGAGATGTCGTTTTAGGTGATGGGTGGTACGAAAGTGGTACGGGGTTTTATGGTCTGCTCTGTAACCACCGGATTACGTGGTCTGCGGGATTAGCCGTTCCAATCCATCATCGGGGCAACGGAGAAGCGGCGAGAGAGTGGAGCAGGTGCGACGAGGATTGGGGACATGGGCGTTTCTGAAATGGGCAAGGCTGGGAGGTGGGGAGTTTATCAGGATTGGGGGAGAGGTTGAGGCTCGTATTACGTGGATGGCATTTGGCTACTCATCGGCTACGCTTGGATTGATCCTGTGCAGGAGAATACTCATCTAGCGGTGCTGAAGTTTGCATCCAGATCACTCCAAGTGTCGAAGTCAATGAGGCTTTTATCGTACAAGCAATGAGGAGGAGGGTATGTCGTTCAATGATATTTCTTGCCATGTCTGGGCTATCGCTGGGTACTCTGATGATGACATCGCAAGGGCAGTGAACACGGCGTACACGGCGGCAATTCAGCAACTGGGTGCAGTTGCTAATAATCAAGGCGCCCGAACAGCCGCCTTGACCCATATAGTTATCACTGTTCGGGCGAATCAGAATTCCGTTATAACTGCTGACCCCTGCATCATATACGGAGGGTTTCGCCGAGGGCAGAGCGGTCCTGAACATATGTGGTTGGAATATAACGGTAGAATATATGAGACCATGCCGGGATATAGCATGTACTCTGAGCTGGCTAGTAATGCCAGTAGGAACAATCCACAGCTTGAAAATGATCATTTCACGGCAGCGCAGGTGGGTGTTGTTCGCTCCCATCTAACGGACGATCAGAGATCAATGATTGACGATTATCATATGTTGTTGGATGCGGGAGATCCGATGGAAGATGATTAGCGATAGAGAGCAACCGTTTGAATCCAAGTAGCAAAGAGTTGATGTGCAGTTGATTTTCTTGGTTTCTGGGCGTGAATTTAAGCAATGGGTCATGAGCGTTTGAGGGGTGGAAGGTGTGGGCGATCAGAAAGACATGGCCTCCTAATCAAAGGGACGATCGCCGGTTGTTTGCCTTGCGCGGGGAAAATTTTTATCAGGTGCGGAATGGGGAATGCCGCTTATCACGTACTCACCGGCTCATGCCGATGCTGGTGATGGTTTCGGTTTTGATCTCTACGAGGCTTAATGCGCCATCGGAAAATGAGCAGCCAGTGTCGATGTAGACGACGTTACCCAAGCGCATGACACTGGGTACTGTTGAGTGACCCACATAGAGTCGAGTTATTCCTCCGATGGAAGTGTGGTCTTCTCGCTCGATTTTTTCCCTGGCATACAGTGCTGTTTTCAAGGCTTGTTGTTGATTTGGTTTTCCGAGTCTTCCAGTAATAGCGTCTTTCGCTTCCGGCCAGCCATCGTTACTCTTGGTGGCAGGGGCTTCGGCATGGACTATTCCGATGACTTGATCGTTTGATAAGTTGATTTCAATGATCAATGGAAGCTCTTGCAAAACTTTTAAGAGTTCACGCTGGGCGACGGGCTGTAACTCGTAGAGCCAAGCCCCACCATTTCGAATATGCCTGGATATGTCGCCGTGGCCCGAGATGCATTCAATAAGCATATGTTCATGATTGCCGCGAACCGCATGAAACCACGGTTTTTCAAGCCAGTTCAGTACCTCTATAGAGTCGGGGCCTCGGTCGATGAGGTCTCCCACAGAAAAAATGCGGTCCACTTCGGTATTGAAGTCCAACTTATCCAGGGCTTTTGTTAGAAGCTTGAAATGCCCGTGAATGTCGCCCACCACAAAATCACGACCTGCTTTGTTGGGTGGGAATGATTTCGTCCGGTACATTTTTTGTGCTTTAGCAGATTTTAATGGGTGGCAACTTTATCACTCGGTGCAATGAACCGTAAGGCGCTGAACGTGGGAAAATCGTGTGATCAAGGTTGAATCGCCTGCCCGATACACTTCTCGAAAACCTGCTCCATCGGCGCCAGGGCGCAGTTGTAAGCCGCAATGTTGGCAAAAATCCATTCTTCCTTTTCGATCCCCCACCAGCTGATTTCAAATCCGGCATTCATGATCAGGTGTTCAAAAAGAATGCGCTGCGCCCGGCCATTGCCCTCGCGGAAGGGGGGGCGACGTTGATATCGGAATAGACTTCGGCGACAGCGACGATCAGGTCCGCACGGTTTAGCCCCTCGACCAGTTCGCCGACGCCATATTTGTCTGGCATCAGGCCTTGGTCTTGGCGAAAGTCTTCAAGACCTCTTCACGGGTCGGCATTTTTTTTCTTCGCCGTCCGCCAAGGTCATTTTGAAGCCTTCCAGGCGCAGGCTGGCCACATAGTTGGAGCGACGTGTCCGGGCTGCGTAGGCTTTTTTGGTTTCAAGGCTGATATTGCCCATGGGGCTGGACCTCAATCGCGTTGGTGTGCCGATTATAGCCCATCCCGCTGGCATGGCCTATGTCGCGCCTTGGACGGGTTGGCCGTCCTCGGTTCAGAATTGACCAATGGCGCTTGCATCGGCGTGCATCTCAAAATACTGTGTATATATCCAGTATCGAGAGCGCTCCCATGCAACTGATCGCCAAGCTCGGCATTCTCGCCGACGCTGCCAAATATGATGCCTCCTGCGCCAGCAGTGGTGCTCCCAAGCGTAGCTCCCGCGGCCGCGAGGGGCTGGGCGCCACCGATGGCATGGGGATCTGCCACAGCTACACGCCGGATGGGCGCTGTGTCTCGTTGCTGAAGGTTTTGCTGACCAATTTCTGCCTGTACGACTGCCAGTACTGTGTCAACCGGCGTTCCAGCAATGTGCCAAGGGCGCGCTTCACGCCGGAGGAGGTGGTGCGGCTGACCCTGGATTTCTATCGCCGCAACTGCATCAGCGGCCTGTTCCTGAGCTCCGGCATCATTCGTTCGGCGGATTACACCATGGAGCAGTTGATACGAGTGGCGCGGTTGCTGCGGGAAGAGCACCAGTTCCGTGGCTATATCCATCTCAAGACCATTCCCGACGCCGATCCGCTATTGATCGAGGAGGCGGGGCGTCTGGCTGATCGCTTGAGTGTGAATATTGAACTGTCCTCCGAGATCAGTCTCAAGCGCCTCGCACCCGAAAAGCAGTTGACGACGATCCGCCAAGCCATGGGCACCATCCACCTGGGTCAACAAGCGGTGGCCGGGGAGGCGAGGGCGCCTCGTTTCGCTCCGGCCGGGCAGAGCACCCAGGTGATCGTGGGGGCGGATGCCACCGATGACCACGCCATCCTGAGCAACGCCGAGTCGCTCTACCAG
The DNA here is from genome assembly GCF_030064125.1 of Pseudomonas sp. G2-4. Classification (NCBI taxonomy): domain Bacteria; kingdom Pseudomonadati; phylum Pseudomonadota; class Gammaproteobacteria; order Pseudomonadales; family Pseudomonadaceae; genus Pseudomonas; species Pseudomonas sp. G2-4. The sequence goes on from NZ_CP125957.1 coordinate 2,146,294, forward strand.
GGGTACGGCTTGCGGCGGGTCTACTATTCGGCATTCAGTCCGATTCCCGACAGCCCTGCCAGCGTGCCCCTGGCGGCGCCTCCATTGCTGCGCGAGCACCGGCTCTACCAGGCCGACTTTCTCATGCGCGGTTACGGTTACACGGCGGGTGAGCTTTTGAGCAAAACCAGTAACCTGGACCTGGACATCGACCCCAAGCTGGCTTGGGCGCTGGCCAACCGTGATGTTTTTCCACTGGACGTCAATCGCGCCGAGCCAGCTTTGCTGGCGCGTATTCCGGGAATTGGGTTGCGTAGCGTCCAACGTCTGGTTGTCCTGCGCCGGGAGCGGCGCGTTCGCTATGACGACTTGGTGCAGTTGCGTTGCGTGCTGGAGAAGGCACGGCCGTTCATTGTCACCAGCGACTACCGGCCACCTGAAGCACAGGTGCGAAGCGGCCTGCTGCGGGCGCGCTTGCGCGATCCCCAGAGGCCGGTGCAGATGGGGTTGTGGTGATGATCGCCTTGGCGTGTGATGACGATTTTTCTACCTGGCGCGATCAGGCACGGACGCTGCTCGGTCATGGAATAGACCCCAGCGATGTCACTTGGGCTCAAGGCCCTACAGCCGATTTGTTGGCCGAGCCAACGCCGCTACCACAAGATCCGGGACCGTTCCGCACGCGGGTGCCCGCGGCTTTGTTAGCGCTACTTGAACAGGCCGGACGCTACCAGGGTGAACAACGTTGGAACCTGCTGTACGAAGTGCTCTGGCGCGTCGCCCATGGCGACCGCACCGCGATGCTGGCTGGTGATCGCCTGGGCAGCGAATTGCAGCGCAGGATCAAGCAGGTCCAGCGTGAGGCTCATCACCTGCACGCCTTCGTGCGCTTCATCCCGTTGCCGCAGGCAATCGCCGAGTCATTACAGCTGGATCTGGTGTCCTTTCACCAGCCAGCCCATGACATCCTTGAAAGCGCGAGCGGGCATTTTGCCGATCGACTTGGCAAACAGCGCTGGCTGATCGCAACGTCTCGCGACGGCATCCGCTTCGACGGCCAGAGGTTGGACTACCAGCGCCATTGTCCGGAGCAATGGCGACAATGGGCGCGTCACGCCGAAGATCCTGGCGCCGAGCTGTGGCGGACCTATTACCGACACATTTTCAACCCGGCGCGGCTCAACCCCCAGGCGCTGCGCCAGCACATGCCCGGGCGCTTCTGGCGGCACCTGCCGGAAGGGGATCTGATTCCTCAACTGGTGGGCCAGGCGCGGCAGGGTAAGCAGCGGGATGGGCAAGCGCTGGAGGTGAGGGAGAAGAAAGGTAAGCGGATAATGAGCCCCTGAGTTTTGAGGCCCCCCTTATTCTTCTTCCTTCACAAGATTGCCATCGGCGTCATAGACCAGGTACTCGTCAGAATTGTTCGGATCCCTCACGCTGTAACGGGCTTCGTTGCCGTTATCAGGGACGGTCATGCTGGTGTAGGAGCCGAGCTTCTTGAATTGTTCGTTGCGTTGACTGATCAGCACTAGCCCAGATCCACTTCCGGCCGGGATGGCGGCGGCGTAGCGAGTCTGGAACGCGTTGATGCTGTTGTACTCCAGCGGAATCCGCAATCTACCGGTCAGGTCGATGGCCCCATAGCTCTGGTCACGGCCGACCACTGCCATACCATTGGAAAACGGCTCCACCTCGTCATAGGGCAGTTTGATGGGAAGCAGCGTGCCCTGGCGGTTGATAAACGCAAACTTCTTACTTTTAGCGTCCTGCACCAACAACGGTTGCTCGCCAAAAAAACGGCCGATCACGTTGTAACCCTGGGCGTTGATTCGCTTGCCTTCCAGGTTGAAGACGTCCTGGCGACTCTGGTCGGCTGAGTGGGTGTAGAGGTAATCACCGCTTTGCTCAATGTTGGAGAACTGCGGTGGCAGAATCTCCTTGCCGGCCAGGGTATAAGCGCCGTAGTGGCCTTCCGTGGCATAGGTTTTAGTGCCGAGACGGGCAATGAACACGTTGCCGGTGACCGTGGGATTGACGAACTTCATTGGCAGCGTGAAGCGGTGCGCCTTGGCGTCGTAGATCCCATAGGGGCCGTTGGTTTCACGCTCTACCAGCAGCAGGTCATTGTCCAATGTTTGCGATATGTATTCGAACGGCAGGTTTATGAGTTTATTGCTGCCGGCGGCGAAGTAAGCGAGTTGGCTCCGCACCTCCTGCACGTCCCGTTGCGGCTCGCTGGATTTTTCCAGCGTAAACAACGTGTAGGTATCCGCCACTCCGCCATCCTGCACTTCTGTCCAGCGCGGTTTGATCAACCACTGTCCGGCCTGATCGATGAAGCCGTAAAGACCGGATTTCCGCTCGCGGGCGATGTAACGCGTTTGCTCCGCCAGGAGGTTGTGCACCTCGTCGATAACGACTGTGTTGTCTTCCATCGGATCGAGCACATGAATGACGATACGCTGCGGCGCGGCCTCGAACTGGTAGTCGACCTCGGTGTTTTTCAGCGGCCCCGCCTGGGTGGAAAGATTGTTCGCCAGTTGCTCCACGTGTTGTTGCACAGCCTGACTGGTCTTGAACCGATCGAGATCCTCCTTGGTCTGCAGCAGGGCTTTGTAAAAAGCATGCATCGCCGCAATATCGCCGTCCGAAGGGAAGGAGCGGGAGCTGTTGCCATTGCTGTAAAGCGCCTTGCCCGAGTCGGTCAAACCCTGCACTACGAAGGTCGACATTTTGGGCGTGCTCAGCCGTATCGAGGCGCTGGCGTCACCCAGGGCCGTGAGCTGAAAGGATTGGCCGTCTTCCAGGGTCACTCGCGGATGGTCTTTGTCCAAGACCACTTTTTTGAACGCCGGGTAGCTGCGGTATGCGATCGTCAGGCTGAGGCTGGCCAAGGGTTTGTTGACCGCCAGGGTGATGGGGGCATCGAACGACTCGCTCTCATCAGGGCCTGATTTGGAGGACACCTTGATATCGGCGAACGCTTTCTCGCTGCCGTCTCGAAAACGCAAGCGTTCTGGACGGTACTGTTCGGCCGCCGGCTCATCCGGCGTGGCGGCACGCTTCCAGAGGGGGTCAAGGTTGCTGGTATCGAACCGCACTTCGGAACTGTCGGCAAACAGCCTCTGGGCAAAGCGCAGGTCCTGGCTCGCTGCCAGCGCCGTTTTCACCTGTGTGCTGGTGACAGGAACAAACAGCTCCTCGTATTGCAGGTCTTGCTTGCTGGCCGACTCGGTCTTGTCAACGGTCAGGCTAAATTCTGAGTCAATGACCACGTCCAGGATTCTTAGGGTTTCGCCGGTGTCGTGGATCAGGTAATTCAGACGCTTTTGCGCCTCAGGCAGCGTCAACGTGCCGATGTCCTCTATGCCTCCTTCGTTCATGTCCTCGGGGGTGAAGCTTTCATCTGCCCACGTAGTGCTCTGGCGAAACAGGTAGTAGGACGCAGCGCCCACCCCTAACAGGATCGCGCTCAGTATCAACAGCAATCTCAAACGAGGCTGGGTAAGGTTCATTTTTGGCTTCGGCGGCTAAAGGGCGGGGAAAGTGCCGGTAGCTAACCACACCGCATTGCGGCCTGCCAATGGTCTGGATAGCTTTAATTGCGTGATGAAATCCAGGCGTGTCGAGCCGCTAAGGTTGGACACGCGGCACAATCCATCGCCGGACACCCCCATCGGAAATTTCCCTCAAGCTGCGTCGCTCCCCGCTGACTGTTCACCCGATCGCTCCATACGCTACATTCCCTCCGTCGCTGTAATTAGCGACAGGGTGTGGAAGCCCTAAGCACCTAGGATTTGTTCAATTAATCCTGAGAACACTCAATGAAAAAAGGTTACAGCTATTGCTTTGAAACATGTGTCCGTAAGGTGCACGTCATTTCAACCTCGCTCGAATCATTCGCCATTCCATCAAGCTCCACCTCTATCTCCTGCTCACCCCCTGAGCCCCCAGCCTGGATTCGGCCCCCTAGTCAGTGGCTCCTCAGTACCGAACTCGCTACTGATCTTCCATCCCCGCAGGAGTAACCCCTCATGTCCCGCTACATGCCCATTACCGGAATCGAAAACAATTTCCACGCGCTCCTGATCGACACCGAAGCGCCCCTGGACGTGCTGCACGACACGGCCGCCTACCGCATCGCCGCTGTCACGCAATTGCTGGAAAACCTCGCAATGCGTTCAGACATCAGCACGGACGCCGTGGTACTGCATGATTTCGCCCAGGTGTTGGCGATTCCGTTGCGAGCCGGTTGTGATTTGCTGGATGTGATCGGGAGGCGATTGCAGGCACCGCTTCTGGCGTCGTAAGGGAGGTGGGCGATCCTCGGGGATCGCCTACTCAATGGCGCCGCGGCTCCCACAGGGTTTGTATCAGCCCAACAGCGGAGCAAACTCCACCACCGGCATCTGTCGCTTCATCAGCACTTCACCGTTGCGAATCGAGTAGAGCGGCAACCCCTGGCTGCGGATCACTTCGTAATCACTGTCGGCCGACAGGATCAGCAGGTTCGCCGGGCGTCCGGGTTCCAGGCCGTAGCGCTCGCCCAGGGCCATGGCCTTGGCGCTGTTGTCGGTGACCAGGTCGAGGGCGCTTTGCAGGTTGCGGTAGCCGAGCATGTGACAGATATGCAGCCCAGCTTCCAATACCCGCAGGATGTTGCCATTGCCCAGTGGATACCAAGGGTCGACGATGGAGTCCTGGCCGAAGCACACGTTCATGCCGGCTTCGAGCAGTTCATTGACCCGGGTGACGCCGCGGCGCTTGGGGAAGTTATCAAAACGCCCTTGCAGGTGGATGCTTTCGGTGGGGCACGAGACGAAGCTGATGCCCGAGTGCCCGAGCAAGCGAAACAGTTTGGCGCAGTAGGCGTTGTCGTAGGAGCCCATGGCCGTGGTGTGGCTGGCCGTGACCCGTGCGCCCATATCGCGGCTGCGGGCTTCTTCGGCGAGCACTTCGAGGAAGCGCGAATGCGGATCGTCGGTTTCGTCGCAATGCACATCCACCAGGCAACCGGTACGTTCGGCCAGGTCCATCAGGAACTTCACCGAGCTGACGCCCTGGTCGCGGGTGTATTCGAAGTGTGGGATGCCGCCCACCACGTCGGCGCCCATGCGGATCGCTTCTTCCATCAGTTCGCGGCCGTTGCGGTAGGACTCGATGCCCTCCTGGGGAAACGCGACGATCTGCATATCAACCAAGTGACGGCTTTCCTCGCGCACTTCCAGCATCGCCTTGAGGGCTGTGAGTTCAGGGTCGGTTACGTCGATATGGGTGCGCACATGCTGGATGCCATGGGCGGCGAGGGTCTGGATGGTTTTCTTGGCGCGGGTCTTGGTGTCTTCCTGGGTGATGGTGGCCTTGCGTTCACCCCAGCACTCGATGCCTTCGAACAGCGTACCGCTCATGTTCCAGCGCGGTTCGCCGGCGGTGAGGGTCGCGTCCAGGTGGATGTGTGGCTCGACGAAGGGTGGCACCACCAGGTTACCGCCGGCATCGAGGTCTTCCGGGCCCAGGCTGGGGGCCTCGGTCTGACGGGCTATGTTGGCGATCAGGCCATTTTCCAGGTGCAGTTCATGCAAGCCTTCGCGGTTGCGCAGGCGGGCGTTGATGATGTGCATCAGGCGAATCCTTTATAGGTCTTGTAGTGGTGCGTCGGCGGTGCGAGTACCCATTACGCCGATCAATAGCACATACGTTAGCGCGCCGGTGGCGATTCCTACCAGTGGCGCGACCCAAGGCGAATTGAACGCAGCGACGGTGCCGACTCCGTAAGCAAACAGCCCGGGCCAGTTGAACGCTGGCAACTGCGCTTCGGCCAGGCGGGGATAGCGACCGCGCCAGCGGAAGAAGAAATCGGCCATGATCACGCCGCCGATGGGCGGGATCACGGTGCCCAGCAGAATCAGGTACGGCACCAACAAATCGTACATGCCCAGCAGGGCCAGCAGCGTGCCGATCACGGCGCCGCCCAGGGTTACGGTTCTACGCCGACGGGTGCGCAGCAGGTTGCAACCGGCCACGGCGAAGTTGTAGATGGTGTTGTCCTGGGTGCTCCAGATGTTGAGCAGCAGCATCGCCATCGCCGCCATGGCAAAGCCCTGCAACAGCAACATTTCGACCACGTCCGGCTGTTGATAGACGATGGCCCCGTAGGCGCCGATCAGCACCATCAGGCCGTTGCCGAGGAAGAAACCGATCAGACTCGCCAGCACCGCGACTTTCGCCGAACGGGAGAAACGCGTCCAATTGGTCGCCTGGGTCGCGCCGCTGACAAAGGTGCCGAACACCAGCGTAATGGCGGTGGACCAGTCGAGGCTGCCCGTTGGCACTACCGCCAGCAAGCCGTCGAGACCACCGACCTTCACCGTCGCCACCCACATCGACAACATCAGCAGCAACATCATGGCCGGCACGGCGATGTACGACAGGATTTCCAGACCGCGATATCCGATGTAGGCCGTGGCGCAGAATCCCAGGCCGAACAGCACCATCAAGCCCAGCACGGTGCCCTGGTCCAATTCGAAATACTTGCCCAGCACCACCGCGGCAGTCGCGGTGCCCCAGGCGTACCAGCCGATCTGGGTGAAGCCCAGGATCAAGTCGCTGAGCTTGCTGCCCACCTCGCCGAAACAGAAGCGGCCCATCAGTACCGAATTGAGCCCGCTCTTGAACGCGATGTAGCCCAGGCCCGCGGCATAGAGGCCCAGCAGCAGATTGCCGATGATGATGACCGTGAGCATTTCGGCAAAACCGAACGCGACCCCCAGCTTGCCCCCGGCAAACATCGTGGCGGTGAAAAAGGTGAAACCCAGCAGCACCATGGCCGTGGACGCCAGGCCCTTGCGGGCATGCATCGGGACTTCGCTCAAGGGGTAGTCGTTGCCCGGATCGTTCTGAGTCATGTGGCGGTCCTTGCGGATGAGGGGGAGTATCGCAAGCGTGCAGCGGCCGTGCCAAACGAGTGATCGCGAGGTTATGTATAGACAATCTTTGGGATTGGGGGGACGAAGGGATCAAAAGCGGTGCGCGGGTGATTCAAGTTGGAACACAGATCTCATCGCGCATGAAGATCCCCTGTGGGAGCGAGCTTGCTCGCGAATGCGGTGAGTCCGGTAGGAATGTATTGGCTGACACACCCCTTTCGCGAGCAGGCTCGCTCCCACAGGGGAGTGCAGTGTTTTTCAGGTCGGGGAGGGCAATGCCAGAAACCGCAACAGCGCCGCCACGATGGCTTCCGGCGCGTCTTCCTGGACCAGATGCCCGGCATTCCGAACAGGGTGAAATTGCGCCTTGGGGATCAGCCGTTGCAGAGCTCGGCCGCGCTCGATGGGAATCCACTGGTCATCCTCCCCCCAAAGGATCTGGGTCGGGCAGCGCACGTTCGGATACAGGCCCTCGGCTTCACGGGTATAGCGTTCGTCCATCTGCGCGATCTGTCGATAGAACGCCGCCTGGCCCGTCTCGCCCAGCCACGGCTGCACGTAGGGCGCCAACTCTTCGTCGGGGATGTCCCGTTTGATTGCGCCGCGGATATAGGTGGGCACGATGGCCCGCTGAATGTAGTCGGGCAGGCCGCTGAAGGCCGTTTCATGCTGGCGTACATGTTGCACAAAGGGTGAGCCCCAGGGCGACAGCGCCACCGGGTCGATCAGCGTCAGGCTGCGGTAATTCTTGCCGTTGAGCAGGTGCGTACGCAGAGCGGTGGCGCCGCCAAAGTCATGGGCCACCACGTCCGGGTAGTCCAGGCCCCAGTGCTCCAGCAGTTGCGTGAGCAGCTGGTTTTGCACGCCGAGGGACACGTCGGCATCCGGTTGCGCGGATTGGCCATAACCCAGCAGGTCGAAGTAATGCACCCTGTGGGTGGCGAAGAACAGCGGGGCGATTCGGTGCCACACGTAGGAAGAGAAGGGCGTGCCGTGGACAAACACCAGCGGCGGGCCATCGCCCTGGATGGCGTAGCGAATGCGGTGCCCGTTGAAGTCGAATTGCTGATCCAGCGGCCAGTTGGTCATGATCGGCGCTCCCCTGAAAATGGCTCAGGGAATAGAGCATAGGCCAACGCAATTCACTTGGGAGAAACACAGTTGTGGCGAGGGAGCTTGCTCCCGCTGGGCTGCGAAGCGGTCCTCAAGCCTTAGATTGCGATGTATCAGGTTGAATCGAGTCGCTGCTTTTGGGGCTGCTGCGCAGCCCAGCGGGAGCAAGCTCCCTCGCCACGGGAAACTCCCTTGCCACAAGAAAAGTGGTTATTCGCCGTGATAGATGCAACCGCTGGTGCACGTTTCGTGGATACGAATGGCGCTGAGTTCCGGCAGCAACGGCTTCAACTCATTCCAGATCCACTTGGCCAGGACTTCGCTGGTGGGGTTTTCCAGGCCGGGGATGTCGTTGAGGTAGTTGTGGTCCAGACGCTCGTAGAGCGGCTTGAAGATCGCCTTGATCTCGGAGAAGTCACGAATCCAGCCGGTGTGCGGGTCGATGTCGCCGCTCAGGTGGATCGCCACCTTGAACGAGTGACCGTGCAGGCGGCCGCACTTATGGCCTTCCGGCACGTGGGGCAGGCGGTGGGCGGATTCGAAGGTGAATTCTTTGAAAATTTCCACAGGTTCGGGCTCTTTAAGGTAGCGGTCGCGAGGCAGGCGGCGGAGTTTATCAGTTTGATCCTTGCGTTGCGCGAGCGTGCTGACTAAAGGGTCAGCAAACGCTCGCCCAGCCCACCGTTGGCCGCCAGTTCGAGGAACTCGTCGCCGAGCCGGCGGCTCTCGTCCATTGCCGTGCGCCAGTATTTGCGGCGGCTCGGGTCATCGCCCATGAAGCGCTTGAAATCGTTACGGTCCGGCAGTTTGCCGAAGGGCAGGCGCGCCAGGTACTCACGAGACGGCGCCAGCAACAGCACGTCCTGCAGGCGTTCGACGTTACCGCGGCGCCACGGCAAACCTTTGTCGAACCAGCCGGGAATGACCCGGTCGGTGAAGTGCGGGTACAGCACGATGTCCTCGCCGCTGTAGGGCAGGTCCAGGTGGTAGTCCAGCAAACCGCCGTCGCGGTAGGTGCCGACACCGGCGCCCGGCAGGTCGCGCACGCCTTCCATCACCATCGGGATCGAGCCCGACGCCAACAGGGCCTGACGCAGGTTGGCGGCCGCCAGCGGAACGAAACGTGACGGAAAGTCATTCAGCGGATGCAGTGGCGGGGCCAGGCGTGGATCGTGGATGATCAACCGTTCGAAATGCCGTGCCAACCGCGCACGGCCGCGCAGGTTGTCGGCGATCACTGACGACAAGCCCAGGCCCAGCCGCCCGCGATGATCCAGGGCCAGCAGGCCGTGGCTCTTGACCACCATGATGTTGAGTCGGTAATGCGGGTTATCGAGGATTGAAGCGTCGCGACCTTCGAGCAAATCATCGAGCATGCGCTGCGAGCTTTGGCTGACCCCGGCCATGGTCACGCCTTTGGCGAAGCTCTGCTCGTTGTACAAGGTGCCCAGGCGCCTGATCCCCTCGGCGGCATCCGGCAAACAGGCGCTGGCGAAGCGCCAGGAACCCACCGAAGCGCCGATCAGCGAGCGCTCCCGGGGCGCGGCGGGCAGCCATTCACCAAACAGCGCCAGGTCCAGCCCCTGGATGCCCAAGGCCTTGGGGCCGCCAGCGGCGCCGGGCAGAATGCCGACGTCGGCAGCGTTCAGGCCGGCCTGGCGGATTCGCGCAAAGGCACGGGGGCCGGCCTTGAGGGTGAGGGCGGGGAACTTGATGTGGATGGCGGTCATACCGGTCTCGAATGCGTACAAGCGGATGATTATAGCGACACAAAACCCTGTGGGAGCGAGCTTGCTCGCGATGGCGGTGGGTCAGCTTGTAACGATGCTGGATGTGCCGTCGCTATCGCGAGCAAGCTCGCTCCCACATTGATGTGGGTTCCATGATGGCAATTCAGTTTCAGTTAAGTTCACCCCGATACAGTCACCCGGCAAAACCTATAAAAGGAGACAAACCATGAACCGCCTGACTGCCTTTTTCCTCGCGACCCTCATGGCCCTCAGCACTGGCCTGGCTCACGCCCGAGACCTCAACGATGACGAAGCCCGCAAACTGCAAGACGCTGGTACCATTCTGTCGGTTGAAAAACTCAACGCCATTGCCCTGGCCGAACACCCTGGCGCCACCTTGACCGATACCGAGCTGGAAGAAGAGTACGGTCGGTACATCTATCAGGTGGATCTGCGTGATACCCAGGGTATTGACTGGGATCTGGAAGTGGACGCCGTCACCGGCAAGGTGCTCAAGAATCATCAGGATACGTAATGAAGCTTAATCTATGCGCCCGCAGTCGATGGACGCTGGCGCTGCTGGCGTTTTGTTCGCTGGCCATGGCCCGGGACCTGGACCAGGACGAAGCGCTGCAACTGCGCCAGCAGGGTGTGATCCTGCCGCTGGAACACTTGCTGCAGCAGGCGCTGGATCTGCATCCCGGCGCCAAACTGCTGGAAGCCGAGCTGGAGGAAAAGCACGGCGTCTATATTTATGAGGTCGAGCTGCTGGACACCGACGGCGTCGTGCGCGAACTGGACCTGGAGGCCGCCACCGGCCGCTTACTCAAAGATAAGGAAGATTGATGCGCCTGCTTCTGGTGGAAGATCACGTTCCCCTGGCCGACGAACTGATGGCCGGGCTGACACGACAGGGGTACGCCGTCGATTGGCTCGCCGATGGTCGCGATGCGGTGTATCAGGGCAGCATCGAACCCTATGACCTGATCATCCTCGACCTCGGCCTGCCGGGCGTGCCGGGGCTCGACGTGCTGGCCCAATGGCGCGCTGGCGGCCTGGCGACCCCGGTGCTGATCCTGACTGCCCGCGGCTCATGGGCCGAGCGTATCGAAGGCCTCAAGGCCGGAGCCGACGATTACCTGACCAAACCGTTTCACCCTGAAGAACTGCACCTGCGGGTCCAGGCGTTGTTGCGCCGTTCCCATGGCCAGGCCAACCAACCGACACTCAAGGCGGCTGGGCTGCATCTGGATGAGGGGCGGCAATGCGTGATTCGCGACGGCACGGAGATCCAGCTGACCGCCGCTGAGTTTCGCCTGCTGCGCTATTTCATGCTGCACCCCGAGCAAATTCTTTCCAAAAGCCATCTTGCTGAACATCTGTATGACGGTGAAACCGAGCGCGATTCCAACGTGCTGGAAGTCCACGTCAATCACCTGCGGCGCAAGCTGGGACGTAGCGTGATCGAAACCCGTCGCGGCCAGGGTTACCTGTTCGGCGGGCAGGCGCCGTGATATCCATCCAGCGGCGCCTGAGCCTGGGCCTGATTGGTGTGATGGTGGTGGTCGGGCTGGTCCTGGCGCAGACCAGTTTGTGGCTGTTCGAGCTGGGCTTGCAGCGTTATCTGGAAGCCGGGCTGCGCAACGACAGCGAGAACCTGCTGGTGGCCCTGGTACGTGGCCCCCAGGGTTTGCAGCTGGATGAGCGACGCTTGTCGCCGGCCTATCAGCGGCCGTTTTCCGGGCATTACTTCCGCATTGATTTTGCCGATGTGCATTGGCGCTCCCGCTCCCTGTGGGACCAGGAACTGCCCCGGCTCGACCATCCGGGCCTGCACAGCAACCTGCAATTGGGGCCAGATGGGCAGAAACTGCTGGTGCTGCGCACTGACTATCGGCGCCTGGGCCAGGCGATTTCCATCAGCGTGGCCCAGGACTACACGCCGGTGCGTGACAGTTTCCGGCGGATGCAGCAGATCGGCCTCGGCCTCGGCTTGGCGGGGTTGCTGTTGATTCTGTTATTGCAGCGCATCACCGTACACCGCGCCTTGCGTCCCCTGGATCGGGCCCGCGAGCAAATCGCCCAGTTGCAGCGCGGCCAGCGCTCGCAGCTCGACGAGCAGGTGCCACGGGAACTGGAGCCGCTGGTAGCGCAAATCAACCATTTATTGGCCCACACCGAAGACAGCCTCAAACGCTCCCGCAATGCGCTGGGCAACCTGGGCCATGCCCTGAAAACCCCGCTGGCGGTGCTACAAAGCGTGGCTTCGAACGAAAAACTCGATCCTTATCCCGAGTTGCGCAAGCTGTTGCTCGAGCAATTGGAGCAGGTCAGGCAGCGCCTGAACCGCGAACTCAACCGTGCGCGCCTGTCCGGCGATGCGTTGCCCGGCGCGCACTTGGACTGCGACGCCGAACTGCCGGGGTTGCTGGCCACGCTGAACATGATCCACGGCGAACACCTGCACTTGAGTTACCTCGCACCGCCTGGCTTGCACCTGCCCTGGGACCGGGAAGACTTGCTGGAACTGCTGGGCAATCTGTTGGACAACGCCTGCAAATGGGCAGACGCCGAAGTGCGCCTGACGGTGAACGAGACGGCCGAGGGTTTCAGCCTGGCAGTGGAAGACGACGGCCCAGGCATTCCCGAGGATCGCCGCGAACAGGTGTTCAGCCGTGGCACGCGACTGGATGAGCAGACCGATGGACACGGCCTGGGGCTGGGCATCGTCCGGGACATCGTCGACACCTGGGGCGGGACACTGGCGCTGGCCGACAGTGAGTGGGGCGGGTTGAAGGTTGTGATTGAACTGCCTAAACGCTGAAATCTGCACCAACCTCTGTGGTGGCTGCAAATATTGCGAGACTTGAAAACCCGCCGCATGACGCTTGCAGCTTGCCGCCGCTTCCTGCAAAGTCGCGACCTTTTTGTCCGGTGGCTCTCCATCGCTGAGCTTTGAGGTAACGATGATAAATGCAGTAATTGCCGCGGTTGGCGTCATGCTGGTGCTCAGCCTGTCCCGCGTGCATGTGGTGATCGCGCTGATTGTGGGGGCGTTGGTGGGTGGTCTGGTCGGCGGCCTGGGCATCGAGGCGACGCTCAAGGCGTTCAATGCCGGCCTTGGCGGGGGCGCTACGGTGGCGTTGTCCTACGCCTTGCTCGGTGCTTTCGCAGTGGCGATCGCCAAGTCCGGCATGGCTCACGCGCTGGCCGACAAAGCCCTGGCCATGGTGGATCGCCAGGACGCCGCCGGTGGTTCGGCGGTCAAATGGGTCCTGATCGGCTTGCTGGGAACGGTCGCGGTCGCCTCCCAGAATATTTTGCCGATCCATATCGCCTTTATCCCGCTGTTGGTGCCGCCGCTTCTCTACGTGCTGACCAAGCTGCAGTTGGACCGCCGGTTGATCGCCTGCGTCATGACCTTCGGCTTGATCACGCCCTACATGTTCCTGCCGGTGGGCTTCGGCAACATTTTCCTCAACGAGATCCTGCTGGCCAACGTCGCCCGCAGTGGCGTGGACGTCAGTGGCATCAACATCACCCACGCCATGGGCATCCCGGCGCTGGGCATGGTGTTTGGCCTGGTCATGGCGTTTTTCACGTATCGCAAAAAGCGCGTCTACGACCTGAAAAAAATTGCCAGGGTCGAGCAGGTGGCCACGCGCTACAACCCTTTGAGCCTGCTGGTGGCAGGGCTGGCGATCGCGGCAGCGTTTGTCATTCAGCTACTGCTGGACTCAATGATCATTGGCGCCCTGGCCGGGTTCCTGATTTTCTCGGTATCGGGTGTGGTGCGCTGGCGCGAGACCGATGACCTATTCACCGAAGGCATGAAGATGATGGCGATGATCGGCTTCATCATGATCGCCGCCTCAGGCTTTGCCGAGGTGATGAAGGCCACTGGTGAAGTCCAGAGCCTGGTGGAGACCTCGGCGGCTTGGATCGGCCACAACAAGGGCGTCGGCGCGCTGCTGATGCTGCTGGTGGGCCTGCTGGTGACGATGGGTATCGGCTCGTCGTTTTCCACGGTACCGATCCTGGCGACGATCTTTGTGCCGCTGTGCCTGCAACTGGGTTTCAGCCCGCTGGCAATCGTCTGCATCGTCGGCACCGCCGGCGCCCTGGGCGATGCCGGTTCACCTGCGTCGGACTCGACCCTGGGCCCGACCTCCGGCCTGAACATCGACGGCCAGCACCACCACATCTGGGACACCGTGGTCCCGACCTTCATCCACTACAACCTGCCGTTGCTGGCGTTCGGTTGGGTGGCGGCGATGGTGTTGTAACTCAAGACCGAGTCGTCTGCATCGCGAGCAAGCTCGCTCCCACATTGATCTGCTGTGAACACAAAACCTGTGAACACCATCAGTCCCATGTGGGAGCGAGCTTGCTCGCGATGGGCCTTCCATTCAGCGACTCTGCTCCAGACCGTTCGCGAAAGCCTTTTCACCTTGTCCTACAGTTTTACCGCGCTGTGCCGTTAATACAGTTAACCACGCCATAAAACAGACAAGAGTGAATAGCATGCGCCTGAGCCTGAAGGCTAAAGTCCTGTCCCTGGCAATACTGCCCGTATTACTGTCCGCGGTGATCATCAGCCTGACCACGGCGTTCATTTTGAAAGAGCAGGCCAGTAAAGAGGTGCAGCAGACCCGCGAGCGTCTGCTAGCCGACGCCAAGGCCACGTTGCAGAACTACGTGGCGGTGGGGCTTACCGCCATCAAGCCGCTGTACGACGCGGCCGCTGCGGGCGATACCGAAGCACGCGCCCAGGCGATCAAGCTGCTATCGAACGTCAGCTACGGCAAGGATGGCTACTTCTTCGGCTACGACTCTGAAACCGTGCGCCTGTTCAAGGCCAACAGCCCCGACGGCGTGGGCAAAAGCTTCAAGGACAACCGTGATCCCAACGGTGTCTACGTCAACCGTGACCTGGTGAAAGTCGCCAAGGACGGAACCCACTATCTCGAATACAGCTCGCCACTGCCCAACAGCAAAGACCTGGTGCCTAAGCTCGGCTACACCGAATACCTGGCCAAGTGGGACATGGCGGTCGGCAGCTCGGTCAACCTGGACGGTATCGAAGCTCAAGTGGCGTTGGTGGAGACCAAAGTCAATGAGCGCCTGCAAGGTGTGGTGCTGAGCATTGTCGGGATCGCCGCGGTGGTGTTGCTGGTGATTGCGGTGGTGGGGATCGTGCTGGCCAATACCATTCTGCGGCCGCTGCACCTGATGAAGAACAACCTCGATGACATCGCCGCGGGCGAGGGCGACCTGACGCGTCGCCTGGCCATCACCAGCCAGGACGAACTCGGCCAACTGGCCGGCTCCTTCAATCGTTTCGTCGACAAGATCCACGGCCTGGTCCGGCAGATCACCGAGATGACTTCACAACTGACCGGGCTGGTGACGCAGGTTTCCGAGCAAGCCCAGCGCTCCGAACAAGCCATGGAGCGCCAGCGTCACGAAACCGACCAGGTCGCCACCGCGATCAACGAGATGTCTTCGGCCGCCCAGGAAGTGGCCCGCAGCGCCCAGGGCGCTGCCGTCGCGGCCCAGCAGACCGACGAAGAAGGCCAGTCCGCCAAGCGCGTGGTGGCCGGCAGCATCCAGCAGATTCATGCGTTGGTGAACGATATTCGCAGCAGCGGCGTGTCCCTGGACAGCTTGCAGCAGGACGTGGCTTCAATTGTCAGTGTGCTCGGGGTGATTCGTTCGATCGCCGAGCAGACCAACCTGCTGGCCCTCAATGCCGCCATCGAGGCTGCGCGTGCTGGGGAAGCGGGGCGAGGGTTCGCGGTGGTGGCCGATGAAGTGCGGGCCCTGGCCAGCCGGACCCAGCAAAGCACCCAGGAAATCCAAGGCATGATCGACCGCCTGCAATCGGGTACGCATGCGGCGGTAGAAGCAATGCGCCGCTCCAGTGAGGCCGGTGAGGGCACTTCGGTGCGGGCCAACGAGGCCGGCGCGTCCCTGGACACCATGGCGCAGTTGATCGGCACCATCAACTCGATGAACGCCCAGATCGCCAGCGCCGCTGAAGAGCAGACCGCTGTAGCCGAAGAAATCAACCGCAGCGTGCATCAGATCGCCGTGGCGGTGGACAGCGTCGCCGACGAAACCCAGCTCGGCGCCCAGACCTCCCGTAGCCTGGCCGACTTGGGCCAACGCCTGGGCAAACTGGTAGGGCAGTTCCGGATCTGACGTTCAGGAGCTGCCGAAGGCTGCGATCTTTCGCTCTCGATCCAGATGTTTTCACCTGGGCAACCGGGTCTTATCGGGAAAGAAGGATCGCAGCCTTCGGCAGTTCCTGCCGAGGGCTGAAAACCTGTTAGTTCGCAAATCCTCTATTCACCACAAATCTCTGTGGGAGCGAGCTTGCTCGCGATAGCGGTCGACCAGCCACCACCTGTGTTGAACATGAAGCTGCCGGTCTTACTTCTCGCCCACATCCCGCATCAACAATCCAAACCGCAAATCCACCGCATCCGGAATCGGCACGTACACCACATGCCCATCCCCCGGTGCCACGTCGATGCCCTGGCCCTTGATGTTCTGCAACTGATGCAGATCGAAGTGAAAGTTGCCCTTGGGCGTCATCAGTTCCAGGTGATCCCCCAGGCCGAAGCGGTTCTTGACCCGCACTTCGGCCAGGCGTTCGCGCCGTTCGCCGGTCAGTTCGCCGACGAACTGCTGGCGCTCCGAGACCGAGCTGCCGTTCTGGTAGTTCTGATACTCATCGTGCACATGGCGCCGTAGAAAACCTTCGGTATAGCCGCGCTGGGCCAGGGATTCCAGGTCGGTCATCAGGCTTCGGTCAAACTCGCGGCCAGCCACCGCGTCATCGATGGCCCGGCGATACACCTGGGTGGTGCGGGCGCAATAGAAGTGCGACTTGGTCCGGCCTTCGATCTTCAAGGAATGTACGCCCATGCGCGCCAGTCGCTCGACGTGCTGCACGGCGCGCAGGTCCTTGGCATTCATGATGTAGGTGCCATGCTCGTCCTCGAAGGCCGGCATCAATTCCCCAGGGCGGTTCGCTTCCTGAAGCAGGAACACCTCATCAGTGGGCGCCCCGAGGCCCAGGGTCGGCTCAGGCTGACAGGTTTGCACGATATCGCCCGCTGCGTTCTCCACAGCCGGCTGCGCTGAGTATTTCCAGCGGCAGGCGTTGGTGCAACTGCCTTGGTTGGCGTCGCGCTTGTTCAGGTAGCCCGACAGCAGGCAGCGCCCGGAGTAGGCCATGCACAGTGCGCCATGGACGAACACTTCCAGCTCCATGGCCGGCACCTGTTCGCGAATCTCGGCGATTTCCTCCAGGGATAATTCCCGGGACAGGATGATCCGGCTCAGGCCCTGTTGTTGCCAGAACTCGACGCTCGCCCAATTCACGGTGTTGGCTTGCACCGACAGGTGAATCGGCATCTGCGGGAAGTGGCGGCGTACCAGCATGATCAAGCCCGGGTCGGACATGATCAGGGCGTCCGGCGCCATGGCAATCACCGGCTCCAGATCTTTGAGGAAGGTGCGCAACTTGGCGTTGTGGGGAGCAATGTTCACCACCACATAGAACCGCTTGCCCATGGCCTGTGCCTCGCCAATACCCAGGGCCAGGTTGGCGTGGTCGAATTCATTGTTGCGCACCCGCAGGCTGTAGCGCGGCTGGCCGGCGTAGACCGCATCGGCACCGTAGGCGAAGGCGTAGCGCATGTTCTTCAGGGTGCCGGCGGGAGCGAGCAGTTCGGGGGCGGCGAGAATCATGGTGGCGTAGGGTCGCAAAAAGCGGCGAGGGTACGCCACGGTTGGCCTGGCGGTATTGATTTGGATCAACGCCGGGGGCAAACGCGAAGGCACTCTGGCGAGTCCTGGCTGACTAATGTTTATCCCGCCTTTGGACATGGAAAGCTGATGAATCGAAAGATGCTGCAAAACAAATCCCAGATGCTGCTGCTGATCCTGGTGACCATCGCCTTCATCTGGATCCTGTTGCCCTTCTACGGCGCGGTGTTCTGGGCGGTGATCCTGGGGATTGTCTTTGCGCCCATGCAGCGCCGCCTGCAATTGAAGTTCGGCTGGCATCGCAACGTCACCTCGCTGTTCACCTTGAGCATCTGCGTGGTGAGCGCGATTTTACCGGTGATCATGATCAGTGCCTTGCTGGTCCAGGAAGGCGCGGCGTTGTACAAGAGCCTGGAGAGTGGGGAGCTGGACATCGCCGATTACCTGGCCCGTTTCAAGGATGCCTTGCCACCTTATTTCCAGCACCTGCTGGATCGCTTCGGCCTGGGCGACCTGAACGGATTGCGGGACAAGATCGTCAAGAGCGCGATGCAGGGCAGCGAATTTTTCGCCACCCAGGCCTTCAGCTTTGGCCAGGGGACCTTCCAGTTCCTGATCAGCTTCTTCGTGATGCTCTACCTGCTGTTCTTCTTTCTGCGCGACGGCGCGGAGCTGGTGCGCAAAGTGCGCATGGCCATTCCTTTGGCCGAACATCAAAAACGTCGCCTGCAGTTGAAATTCAATCGGGTGGTGCGGGCCACCGTGAAAGGCAACCTGCTTGTCGCCATCAGCCAGGGCGCGCTGGGCGGGTTGATTTTCTGGATCCTGGGGATTCCGACGGTGTTGCCATGGGCGGTGCTGATGGCGTTCCTGTCGCTGTTGCCAGCTGTGGGGGCTGGGATCGTCTGGGCGCCGGTGGCCGTGTATTTCCTGCTTTCCGGGGCTATCTGGCAGGGGGTGGTGCTGACGCTGTTCGGGGTGTTCGTGATCGGCCTGGTGGACAACTTCCTGCGTCCGATCCTGGTAGGCAAAGACACGAAAATGCCCGACTACATGGTGTTGGTCTCGACGCTCGGCGGCCTCGCGGTGTTTGGCCTGAACGGGTTCGTCATCGGGCCGTTGATCGCCGCGCTGTTCATGTCGAGTTGGGCGCTGTTCGTCGAAGCCAAGCCTCGGGTGCAGCTGCCTTAGGCGCTCAGCAGGTAAGGGCCGATACGTTGCGACAGGGCCTGGGCGTCGGGCAGGGAAGTCAACGGGCCGCTGATGGTCACGCCGTCTTGCACTAGGTACCAGCAGGCCAGCAGGCCTCGTGCTCTGAGTGAAGCGGGAACGGCGCTGCCAATGACAGACATGATTTGAACTTTGGGCATGGGAACCTCCATCTATCGATGGGGTTACCTTACGACTCAGCGGTGAGGACGAAAAATCAACAGCCTCAATAGTAGGAATCGATGCCGCTCAATCGACGACCAGGTCGAGCATGTGCACCACTTCCTGCTCGTTGAGCAGGCCCTTGCGAACCAGGTTTTCCGCCAGCAGCGAAAGGAACTTGGCGCTGCGATGGCCTTCCAGGTGCCTGAGCTCCGTCAATACGTTGTACACCTTGCTGGAGGTGCACAGGCCGACAATGCGGTGAGGATTTTGCGTGGGCATAGCTTCGTCCTTGTTGTTATGAAGCTGTTGTTGACGGACCGAACCAGTTTGCGGCGAGGCCATGACACTCACGTGACAGCTTGGGTTGTAGGAAAAAGAAAGCAGGATTCAGACCATAATGCCTTTTTGGCGCCGGATTATTGTTCCGGCAGCGACCTCGACAGGCTTTTTCAACCAGCACTGCTATTTTTTGCCCACAAAAAAGCCCCTGAATCTTTCAATTCAGGGGCTTGATGTGTTGCTGTCTGGCTCCACGACCTGGACTCGAACCAGGGACCCAGTGATTAACAGTCACTTGCTCTACCAACTGAGCTATCGCGGAATGGCGCGTATGTTACTGATTGGAAAAGAGAAGTCAAGCTTCTATTGGCGATCGGTAGATCCCTGATGTCATTTGACGGTCAATCGGCGATTGGCAGTTACCGCCACGGCAGGACAGGGCTACCATGGTCGTCCGGAAGTGGCAGGACGCGCTGCCGGCCATTCGCCGACCAAGGTACGTGCCATGAACCCTCTGTTACCGCTTCACCCAGCCAACCGCACCGAGGTGTCGTTATGAGCACCGCGCAGATCAGCTTGCCCAAGGGCGTGGGACCGCACGCCGAGAAGCTTTACGACGCGATCGCCCAGGCGAGCACGGCCGAAGAATTGAACCGTGCCGGGGGCAAGGCCGAAGGCTTCGTTCTGGGGCTGGAAAGCGCCAAGGCCATCAAGAGCCAAGTCGCTGAGTCGTTGTATGTCGTGTACGACGATGCGGCGAGCCAGCGGGCGACGGAGTTGTAGGCATCGATCACATTTCCGTGGCGAGGGAGCTTGCTCCCGCTGGGCTGCGTAGCAGCCCCAAACAGTCAGCGCATTCGGCCTGGCACACCGCGCTGCTTGGTTTAGGGTCGCTTCGCGCCCCAGCGGGAGCAAGCTCCCTCGCCACGGGGCGGTGTGCACGCTCAAAAAAAACGGGAAGCTCAATGGCTTCCCGTTTTTTTCATCCCAGCGACCTTCAGATCACCTGAACAATCGCCTTGGTCACCGCATCGATGTTGTTCTGGTTCAGTGCGGCCACGCAGATGCGGCCGGTGTCCAGGGCATAGATGCCGAACTCGTTGCGCAGGCGCGTCACTTGTTCAACGGTCAGGCCGGAGTAAGAGAACATCCCGCTCTGGCGTGCGACGAAACTGAAGTCGTGTTGCGGCGCAGCCTTGGCCAGCATATCTACCATCTGGTTGCGCATGCCACGAATGCGCAGGCGCATTTCGGCCAATTCTGCTTCCCACTGGGCCCGCAGCTCAGGGCTGTTGAGCACGGCGGCGACGATGCTGGCGCCATGGGTCGGCGGGTTGGAGTAGTTGGTGCGGATCACGCGCTTGACCTGGGACAGTACGCGGGCACTTTCTTCTTTCGACTCGCTGACGATCGACAGCGCACCGACGCGCTCGCCGTACAGGGAGAACGACTTGGAGAACGAGCTGGACGCGAAGAAGGTCAGGCCCGACTCGGCGAACAGGCGCACCGCTGCGGCGTCTTCGTCGATGCCTTCGCCAAAGCCCTGGTAGGCCATGTCCAGGAAGGGTACGTGGTTCTTGGCCTTGACCACGGCCAGCACGTTTTTCCAGTCTTGCGGGCTCAGGTCCACGCCGGTCGGGTTGTGGCAGCAGGCGTGCAGCACAACGATCGAACGGTCGGGCAGGGCGTTGAGGTCTTCCAGCAGGCCGCTGCGGTTCACGTCATGGGTGGCGGCGTCGTAGTAGCGATAGTTCTGTACCGGGAAGCCGGCGGTTTCGAACAGTGCGCGGTGGTTTTCCCAGCTCGGGTCGCTGATGGCCACGACAGCATCGGGCAGTAGTTGCTTGAGGAAGTCTGCGCCGATCTTCAGTGCACCGGTGCCGCCCACCGCCTGGGTGGTGATGACGCGACCGGAAGCGATCAGTGGACTGTCCTTGCCAAACAACAAGGTCTGGACCGCTTGGTCGTAGGCGGCAATACCGTCGATTGGCAGGTAGCCACGGGAAACGTGCTGAGCCACGCGAGTCGTCTCGGCTTCGACAACGGCGCGCAGGAGTGGAATGCGCCCCTCCTCGTTGCAGTAAACACCCACGCCCAGGTTGACCTTATTGGTACGGGTGTCGGCGTTGAATGCTTCGTTGAGGCCCAGGATGGGGTCGCGTGGTGCCAATTCGACAGCGGAAAACAGGCTCATTATTGCGCGGCTCTGAATGGAGTGAGGGGGACGTGTCGCGCTCCAGCCGGATGCACTAGAGCGGTGCACAAACGGGGAGCTAGTATAGAGGCCATCACGGGGCAGGGCGACAGCCGAATCGGCTTTTACGGTAAGTATTTTCGATTTTTTTCGACCGTTAGTCCCTTCGCCGCGTCAAAGTCTTCAAGGCGTGTAGGACGTTCGTCTTGAAAGCGAAGGCATTCACCTCCACATTGTGTGCATCCCAGCTTTTTCCTCGGACGGCATCAGTCGTTTCGGTCTTTCTCGTTCCTGTCGGCTGGCCGACAGGGGTGAACCCAGAGGTTATGTTATGTCTGAATTCCAGCTAGTCACCCGATTCGAGCCCGCCGGCGACCAGCCGGAAGCCATCCGCTTGATGGTCGAAGGCATCGAGGCCGGGTTGGCGCACCAGACGCTGCTTGGTGTGACCGGCTCGGGCAAGACCTTCAGCATTGCCAATGTGATCGCCCAGATCCAGCGCCCGACCCTGGTGCTGGCGCCGAACAAGACCCTGGCAGCGCAGTTGTACGGCGAGTTCAAGGCGTTTTTTCCGAATAACGCGGTGGAGTATTTCGTCTCTTATTACGACTACTACCAGCCCGAGGCCTACGTGCCGTCGTCGGACACCTTCATCGAGAAGGACGCCTCGATCAACGATCACATCGAACAGATGCGGTTATCGGCGACCAAGGCCTTGCTCGAACGCAAGGACGCAATCATCGTCACCACCGTGTCGTGCATCTACGGCCTGGGCAGCCCGGAAACCTACCTGAAGATGGTGCTGCACGTGGATCGCGGCGACAAGCTCGACCAGCGCGCCTTGCTCAGGCGTCTGGCGGATTTGCAGTACACACGCAACGACATGGATTTCGCCCGGGCGACGTTCCGGGTGCGTGGCGATGTGATCGACATCTACCCGGCGGAATCCGACCTGGAAGCGATCCGTATCGAGCTGTTCGATGACGAGGTCGAGAGCCTTTCCGCGTTCGACCCGCTGACCGGCGAAGTCATCCGCAAGCTGCCACGCTTCACCTTCTACCCCAAAAGCCACTACGTGACGCCACGGGAAACCCTGCTGGATGCGGTTGAAGGGATCAAGGTCGAGCTTCAGGAGCGCCTGGAATACCTGCGTTCGAACAACAAGCTGGTGGAAGCCCAGCGTCTGGAGCAGCGGACCCGCTTCGACCTGGAAATGATCATGGAGCTGGGCTACTGCAACGGCATCGAAAACTACTCGCGCTACCTGTCGGGCCGCCCGTCGGGGGCGCCACCGCCCACCTTGTATGACTACCTGCCGGCCGATGCCTTGCTGGTGATCGACGAGTCCCATGTCAGCGTGCCCCAGGTCGGCGCCATGTATAAAGGCG
This sequence comes from Pseudomonas sp. G2-4, assembly GCF_030064125.1. Taxonomy (NCBI): domain Bacteria; kingdom Pseudomonadati; phylum Pseudomonadota; class Gammaproteobacteria; order Pseudomonadales; family Pseudomonadaceae; genus Pseudomonas; species Pseudomonas sp. G2-4. The sequence goes on from NZ_CP125957.1 coordinate 2,169,056, forward strand.
ACCGTTCGCGCAAGGAAACCCTGGTGGAGTATGGTTTCCGCCTGCCCTCGGCCCTGGACAACCGGCCGATGCGTTTCGACGAATGGGAAAGTGTGAGCCCGCAGACGATATTTGTCTCGGCCACCCCCGGCAACTATGAGGCCGAGCATGCTGGCCGGGTGATCGAGCAATTGGTGCGACCGACCGGGCTGGTGGATCCGCAGATCGAAGTGCGCCCGGCGCTGACCCAGGTGGACGACCTGCTTTCGGAAATTTCAAAGCGCGTGGCGTTGGAAGAAAGGGTGCTGGTCACCACGCTGACCAAACGCATGTCCGAGGACCTCACCGATTACCTGGCCGACCATGGCGTGCGGGTGCGTTACCTGCACTCGGACATCGATACGGTGGAGCGGGTCGAGATCATCCGCGACCTGCGCCTGGGCACCTTCGATGTGCTGGTGGGCATCAACCTGCTGCGCGAAGGCCTGGACATGCCGGAAGTGTCGCTGGTGGCAATTCTCGACGCCGACAAGGAAGGTTTCCTGCGCTCCGAGCGCTCGTTGATCCAGACCATCGGCCGTGCGGCGCGTAACCTCAATGGCCGGGCGATTCTCTACGCCGATCGCATGACCGGCTCCATGGAGCGGGCCATCGGCGAGACCGAACGCCGTCGCGACAAGCAGATTGCCTTCAACCTGGCCAACGGCATCACGCCCAAAGGGGTGTTCAAGGACGTCGCCGATATCATGGAAGGCGCCACCGTGCCCGGCTCGCGCAGTAAAAAGCGCAAGGGCATGGCCAAGGCTGCCGAAGAGAGTGCTCGCTATGAAGCCGAACTGCGCTCACCGAGCGAAATCACCAAGCGTATCCGCCAGTTGGAAGAGAAAATGTACCAACTGGCCCGGGACCTGGAGTTTGAAGCGGCGGCGCAAATGCGCGATGAGATTGGCAAGTTGCGGGAGCGGTTGCTGACTGTCTGAGGTTTTTCGGCGGCTTTAAGGGCGCCATCGCGAGCAAGCTCGCTCCCACAGGTTGATCGAGTCGCCCAATGATCCCTTGTGGGAGCGAGCTTGCTCGCGATGGGCGCGACTCGGTCTGACGACTGGCCACTCAAATCCCGCTCTCACTGGAGCCCGCCCACCATCGCCTGTTACCATTCGCCCCCTGTTTGATCTTCGCTTTTATATTCATTCCGAGACATGCCATGACCACCGTCCGCACCCGCATCGCGCCTTCGCCTACTGGCGATCCCCATGTCGGCACCGCTTACATCGCTTTGTTCAATTATTGCTTTGCCAAGCAGCACGGCGGTGAGTTCATCCTGCGGATCGAGGACACCGACCAGTTGCGCTCGACGCGTGAGTCCGAACAGCAGATTTTCGACGCCCTGCGCTGGCTGGGTATCGACTGGAGCGAAGGCCCGGATGTCGGCGGCCCCCATGGGCCATACCGCCAGAGCGAGCGCGGCGATATCTACAAGCAGTATTGCCAGCAACTGGTGGACATGGGGCATGCGTTCCCCTGCTTCTGCACCGCCGAAGAGCTGGACCAGATGCGCGCCGAGCAGATGGCCCGTGGCGAAACCCCGCGCTACGACGGCCGTGCGTTGCTGCTGTCCAAGGAAGAAGTGGCCCGTCGCCTGGCGGCTGGCGAGCCCCATGTGATCCGCATGAAGGTGCCGACCGAAGGCGTCTGCGTGGTGCCGGACATGCTGCGTGGCGATGTCGAGATCCCGTGGGATCGCATGGACATGCAAGTGCTGATGAAGACCGACGGCCTGCCGACGTACTTCCTGGCCAACGTGGTCGACGATCACCTGATGGGCATCACCCACGTATTGCGCGGTGAAGAATGGCTGCCGTCGGCGCCGAAACTGATCCTGCTCTACGAATACTTCGGCTGGGAACAACCGCAGCTGTGCTACATGCCGCTGCTGCGTAACCCGGACAAGAGCAAGCTGTCCAAGCGCAAGAACCCGACCTCGGTGACGTTCTACGAGCGCATGGGCTTCATGCCCGAAGCGATGCTCAATTACCTGGGTCGCATGGGCTGGTCGATGCCGGACGAGCGCGAGAAGTTCTCGCTGCAGGAAATGGTCGAGCACTTCGATCTGTCGCGCGTCTCCCTGGGTGGGCCGATCTTCGACGTTGAGAAACTGTCGTGGCTCAACGGCCAGTGGCTGCGGGACCTGCCGGTGGAAGAGTTCGCCGCACGGGTGCAGAAGTGGGCATTGAACCCCGAGTACATGATGAAAATCGCCCCCCATGTACAGGGCCGGGTGGAGACCTTCAGCCAGATCGCCCCGCTGGCCGGTTTCTTCTTTGCCGGTGGCGTGACGCCGGATGTGAAGCTGTTCGAATCCAAGAAGCTGTCGGGCGACCAGGTCCGCCAGTTGATGCAGTTGATCCTGTGGAAGCTTGAAAGCCTGCGCCAATGGGAAAAAGACAGCATCACCGCCACCATCCAGGCGGTTGTCGAACATCTGGAGTTGAAACTGCGTGACGCCATGCCGCTGATGTTCGCCGCCATTACCGGCCAGGCCAGCTCAGTGTCGGTGCTCGATGCCATGGAAATTCTCGGGCCGGACCTGACCCGTTTCCGCCTGCGTCAGGCCATCGACTTGCTCGGTGGCGTGTCGAAGAAGGAAAACAAAGAGTGGGAAAAACTGTTGGGCGCGATTGCCTAAGCGGTCGATGGAGCAGGGCATACCCCGGTTTTCCGGGGTTTGTCGGTAAGTGATTGTTATCCCGGCAAAAAACTTTCAAATTTGTTGAAAATAAATTTGACAGCCCTCCGATACGCCCTTAAGATTCGCCCCGTCCTCAGCGATGAGGGGCTATAGCTCAGCTGGGAGAGCGCTTGCATGGCATGCAAGAGGTCGACGGTTCGATCCCGTCTAGCTCCACCAATTTACACTTCAAGGCCTGGCCACACGGGGCTTGAAGCGATCAACACTCAGCGTTGATCAGTTGTATAGAAGGGTTTGCGTCCCCTTCGTCTAGTGGCCTAGGACACCGCCCTTTCACGGCGGTAACAGGGGTTCGAGTCCCCTAGGGGACGCCAGTTTTACAGAAGCGATGTTGCAAGATGTCGCTCCGCCGCGAGGCGAAAAATCCGGGGCTATAGCTCAGCTGGGAGAGCGCTTGCATGGCATGCAAGAGGTCGACGGTTCGATCCCGTCTAGCTCCACCAATTTACAGGTTCAAGGTCTGGCCACACCGGCCTTGAGTCGATCAGTTCTCAGCGCTGATCATGTACAGAAGGTTTGTGTCCCCTTCGTCTAGTGGCCTAGGACACCGCCCTTTCACGGCGGTAACAGGGGTTCGAGTCCCCTAGGGGACGCCACGATTACCCGCTCTGCGGGATTTTATAAGGGTCATTCAATTCTTGAATGGCCCTTTTGTTTGTCTGGCGTTCGGCCATTCTCCTATTTCTCGAAAAAATGCTTCTGATCAGCGGTCGGGATTTCCGCTTGCATAAAATTATTATGCAGATAATATTTCAATCGTAATATTCGGAGGCGACGATGAGCGATAAAAAGGCACTAACCCGTGAACGCATTCTCAAGGCCGCCAGCGATGCGCTGATCCAGCGTGGCCCGGCGGAGCCGAGCGTGGGCGAGGTGATGGGCGCAGCCGGGCTGACGGTGGGCGGCTTCTATGCCCATTTCGAAAGCAAGGATGCCTTGATGCTGGAGGCATTCAAACATTTGCTCAGCCGGCGTCGCGGCCTGATCGCCGACATGGACGCCGAACTGACCGGTGAAGAGCGGCGCGCTTTGGTCGCGGCGTTCTATCTGTCGCGCAAGCACCGCGATTCCACCGAAAATGCTTGCCCGATCCCCGCGTCGATCGGTGAGCTCGGACGGCTGCCGGATGCGTTCCGTGAGGTTCTCAATGAGCATGTCGAGCTGATGACCGCGCAGTTGGCGGCCAGCCCGGAAGACGCCGACAAAGTCTTGGCCGACATCGCCCTGATGGTGGGTGGCCTGGCTTTGGCACGGGCCTTGGGCCCGGGCGAGTTATCGGATCGTTTGCTGCGCGCCGCCAAGTCGGCGGTGCGATGAGCTAAGGCGCGAGCCTGGGAGATGAGCGATGAACAGGTTGAGCTGGATTCGTGGCGTCAATGGCACGCTTGGCCGACTGGCTCCGCGTCTGGTGGCGAAGAAGATGCGAGGGGTGTTCATGCGTCCCCGAAACCTGCCGCCGCGGGACTGGGAGTTGCCGCTGCTGGCCAGTTCTGAGCGCATCACCTTGCGTTTCGGTCTGTCCGCCTTGCGGTGGGGCAAGGGCCCGACCGTCTTGCTGATGCACGGCTGGGAAGGGCGACCCACCCAGTTCGCGGCGTTGATCACTGCGCTGGTGGACGCCGGCTACACAGTGGTGGCGCTGGACGGTCCGGCCCATGGTCGCTCTCCTGGCCACGAGGCAAATGTCTTGTTGTTCGCCAGGGCCATGCTGGAAGCCGCAGCCGAGCTGCCGCCGTTGCAGGCTGTGATCGGGCATTCCATGGGCGGTGCCAGTGCCCTGTTGGCCGTCCAGTTGGGGTTGCGTACCGAGACGCTGGTCAGTATCGCTGCGCCCGCCAGGATTCTTGGTGTCCTGCGCGGTTTCTCCCGGATGATGGGCCTGCCGCCCAAGGCGCGTTCGGCCTTCATTCGCCAGGTAGAAAGTGATGTGGGCATGCCCGCCTCGAAAATGGATGTCACGCATTATCAACTGGACGTACCGGGGTTGATCGTTCATGCCGAGGACGACACATCGGTTTCGGTCAAGGAGTCGCAACTGATCCACGAAGCCTGGTTCGACAGCCGCTTGCTGCGTTTGCCTGAGGGCGGGCACCAGCGGGTGCTGGCCGATCCCCGTGTCATTGATGGCGTGTTATCACTGCTGGCCGGGCGCAGCCTGCAAGCGCGGCAATCGGCTTGATCATCCGTTACACTGCCCCGATCCACATTCGACCGGGAGAGGGGCATGGGCTGGGATCGGGCAACGCCATTCATCATTGATCTTCAAGTCAATGCCGAAGACATCGACGGGCTGGGCCATGCCAACAACGCGGTGTACGTCACCTGGCTCGAGCGCTGTGCCTGGCGCCATTCCCAGCGACTGGGGCTGGATTTAGTGGAGTATCGGCGGCTGGACCGGGCCATGGCGGTGGTGCGACATGAAATCGATTACCTGGCGGCGGCCTACGAAGGCGACGAGCTGCAACTGGCGACCTGGATCGTCGACTGGGACCAGCGGTTGAAGATGACCCGGCATTTCCAGCTGATCCGCCCCCGTGACAACACCACTCTGCTGCGCGCCCAGACCACATTCGTCTGCATCGAGCTGTCCACCGGCAAGCCCAAGCGCATGCCGCCGGAATTCATTGAAGGCTATGGCGTGGCGCTGAATCCATCTGGCATCTTCATAGACTGACCCACCGCTATCGCGAGCAGGCTCGCTCCCACAATAGATTGCGGGACGCCGATGCTATGAGCGCCCCCAACCCCCTGTGGGAGCGAGCCTGCTCGCGAAGACGGCGGTACATTCAACATCTCCGCAAGCAGACCCAGCGCCATCGCGAGCAGGCTCGCTCCCACAATAGATTGCGGTGGACGCCGATGCTATGAGCGCCCCCAACCCCCTGTGGGAGCGAGCCTGCTCGCGATAGCGGCGGCACATCCAACATCTCCGCAAGCAGACCCAGCGCCATCGCGAGCAAGCTCGCTCCCACAAGGATTTGTGGTGAATGCCGGATATGTGGGCAAAATCCGGTAAACTGCCGCACGTTTTTTCGTTGAGTGTGTTTTTCCATGCAAATTGCCCTGGCGCCCATGGAGGGGTTGGTCGACAACATCCTGCGGGACGTCCTGACTCGTGTTGGCGGCATCGACTGGTGCGTCACCGAGTTCATCCGCATCAATGACCGCCTGCTCACGCCTGCCTATTTCCATAAGCTCGCCCCTGAGCTGCTGACCGGTGCCCGGACCGCTGCCGGGGTGCCGTTGCGGGTGCAGTTGCTGGGGTCCGATCCGGTGTGCCTGGCGGAAAACGCAGCGTTGGCTTGCGAGTTGGGCTCGGAGGTGATCGATCTGAACTTCGGTTGCCCGGCCAAGACCGTGAACAAATCCCGGGGCGGAGCGGTGTTGCTCAAGGAACCGGAGCTGCTCAACCAAATCGTCGAACACGTGCGTCGCGCGGTGCCCAGGCACATCCCCGTCACCGCCAAGATGCGCCTGGGCTTTGACAGCCCGGACGGCGCACTGGTCTGCGCCACGGCGCTGGCTGAGGGTGGTGCGGCGCACATTGTGGTGCATGCGCGGACCAAGACCGATGGCTACAAACCGCCGGCTCACTGGGAATGGATCCCCAGGGTCCAGGAAGTGGTCAAAGTGCCGGTGTTCGCCAACGGCGATATCTGGAGCGTGGAAGACTGGCGTCGTTGCCGCGAGATCAGTGGCGTCGAAGACATCATGCTTGGTCGCGGCCTCGTTTCCCGCCCTGACCTGGCCCGGCAGATCGCAGCGGCGCGGGCCGGTGAAGAAGTGGTCGAGATGTCCTGGGCCGAGCTGCAACCAATGCTCCAGGACTTCTGGGTGCAGGTGGTCGAGCAACTGACACCCCGTCAGGCGCCCGGTCGCTTGAAGCAATGGCTGGCGATGCTGACCCGCAATTACCCCGAGGCGGTGGCGCTGTTTACCGCCCTTCGGCGGGAAACCGAGCTGGATGCGGTGGGCCGTTTGCTGGGTGTACAGCGCACCGAAGCGGCCTGAAAAAATTTCAAAAAAAGCTCTTGAAAAGTATTTGGCGGACCCTAGATAGGGGTTACGCGATGCCGAATTCGGGTCGCGGAGACAAAAAAACTTGCTGAATTTTTCAGGAGATTTGAATCATGAGTACTGCATTTTCACTGGCCCCTCTGTTCCGTTCCTCGGTGGGTTTCGACCGTTTCAACGACCTGTTCGAAACTGCCCTGCGCAACGAACCGGGCAGCAGCTATCCACCCTACAACGTGGAAAAACATGGTGATGACGAATACCGAATCGTGGTCGCCGCCGCCGGGTTCCAGGAAGAAGACCTGGACCTGCAGGTGGAAAAAGGTGTGCTGACCATCAGTGGCGGTAAGCGTGAAGCCAGCAACGACAGTGTGACCTTCCTGCATCAGGGCATTGCCCAGCGTGCGTTCAAACTGTCCTTCCGGTTGGCGGATCATATCGAGATCAAGTCCGCCGGTCTGAGCAACGGTCTGTTGAGCATCGACCTGTTGCGAGTGATCCCGGAAGAGGCGAAAGCCAAGCGCATCCCGATCAATGGGGCGCAGCAGCAACCCGCGTTGCAAAACTGATGCATCGCAACTGAAGAAGGGCGCCAAATGGCGCCCTTTTTCATTGTGCAGCACCGAGAATTACTGTGGCGAGGGAGCTTGCTCCCGCTGGGTTGCGCAGCAGCCCCAAAAGCAGTCAATCGCATATCGGCAATTGATTGGGACTGCTGCGCAGTCCAGCGGGAGCAAGCTCCCTCGCCACAAAAGCCTCCTGCCTGGCTGCATAGGCTACGGCAACAACCGCTCAAACGCCTCCAACGGCAACGGCCGGCTATGCAAATACCCCTGGTACAAATGGCAATCAAGCCCTTGCAGGAATTGCAGTTGCTCCAGGGTCTCCACGCCCTCGGCAATCATCTTCAGGTTGAGGCTGCGGGCCATGGCGACGATGGCACGGATGATTTCGGCGTCGTTGGGGTCGCTGGTGGCGTCGCGTACGAATGACTGGTCGATTTTCAAGGTGTCCACCGGCAGGCGCTTGAGGTAGGTCAGCGACGAATAACCGGTGCCGAAGTCATCCATGGCGAAGCTCACTCCCAGTTTCTTGAGCCGGCGCATCTTGGCGATGGTGTCGTCCAGGTTCTGGATCACGATGCCTTCGGTGATTTCCAGCTTCAGCATGGAGCAGGGCAGGCCGTGGGTAGCGAGGCAGGTTTCAATGCGTTCGACGAAGTCGCTCTGGCGGAACTGCCGCGGGCTGATGTTCACGCACAGGCTGAATTGCTGTGGATCGACCTTGCCCCTGGCGATCAGTTGCTTGAAACCGTCGCAGGCTTCATCGAGGATCCAGGTCCCGACTTCCAGGATCAGGCCACTGTCCTCCAGCACTTTGATGAATTCGGCGGGTGACTGGGCGCCCAGGTCCGGGTGATGCCAGCGTACGAGGGCCTCGGCGCCGACGATGCGGTTGTCCCGAGCGTCGACCTGCGGCTGGAAATGCAGACTGAACTCACCGCGTGCCAGAGCCTGGCGCAGGTCGGTTTCCATGCGCAGTCGTTCGCTGGCAGCTTTCTGCATGGTGGCGTGGAACATCTGCGAGGTGTTGCGGCCCGAATCCTTGGCGCGGTACAGCGCGATGTCGGCGCGCTTGAGCAGGTCGGTCGGAGTGGAACCGTGGTCGGGAATCAGCGCCATGCCAATGCTCGGCGTGACTTGCAGGCGCTGGCCATCGAGGAACATCGGTTCCGAGAGCAAATCGCGCAGGGTATTGGCCAGGCTCTGCACTTGCTCGCTGACGGCTGCCCGGCTGCCCTCCAAGCCACTGAGCAACACGACGAATTCGTCGCCGCCCAGCCGCGCCACGGTGTCTTCCAGGCGCACGCTGGCTTCAAGGCGTGCGGTGATGATTTTCAGCACCGTGTCGCCCACCGGATGACCGAGGGAATCGTTGATGTGTTTGAAGTGGTCCAGGTCGAGAAACAGCAGCGCGCCACGCAGGTTGTGGCGCTTGAGCAGGGCGATTTGCTGGCTCAGCCGGTCCATCAGCAAGGCCCGGTTGGGCAGGTTGGTCAGCGAGTCGTGATAAGCCAGGTGGCGTATCTGGGCTTCGGCGTTGCGCAGCAGACTCACGTCCCGGGCCGTCAGTAGCAAGCAGGCTGTTTCGTTGAGTGTGATGGGCTCCACCGAGACCTCCACCGTGAGCATTTCCCCACGTTTGTTGCGTCCGAGCATCTCCAAGTGATGCACACGGCCCTTGAGCTGCAGCTCGGCCAGCAATGTCGCGCGCTGTTTTTCTTCAGCCCAGATTCCCACCTCGTAGACCGTGTGCCCGATCACCTCGTCGGCGCGGTAGCCGGTCAGGCGACAGAAGCCGTCGTTGACTTCAAGGTAACGGCCACTTTCGCGTTCGGTGATGGTGATCGCGTCCGGGCTGGAGTGAAACGCCTTGGCGAATTTTTCCTCGCTGGCCTTGAGGGCCGCTTCGGAGCGCTGTTGTTGGGTGATATCCCGCAAGGTGGTGACAATGCAGGGCTGGTTGCTGACGTTGATTTGCCGGCTGGAGATCACGCAGGTCAGTGGCTGGCCGTTTTTATGATGGACGACGATGGCGACGTTGTTCAGGGATTGCTCGCGGATCACTCGCTCGATGCGTTGCAAGCTGCTGCCCGAGGCATCCCACAGCCCGATTTCGTCGGCGCTGAGGCCGATCACATCGCTCGCCGCCCAGCCGAAGGTCTGGGTGAAACTGGAGTTGATCTCGAGGAATCGGCCGCTGTCCTGGTGAGTGACGCAGATCGGGTCGGGGCTGACCTGGAACAGCGTGGCGAATTTTTCTTCCGATGCCGCCAGGCTTTGTTCGCGCTCCACCTGATCGGTGATGTCCAGCAAGGTACCGGCCATGCGCAAGGGGCTGCCGTCGTCATTGCGATAGAGGCGGGCGCGGCTTTCCAGGTAGCGGGAGCTGCCGTCCGGCAGTTGTACACGGTAGGTCAGCTGATAGTTGCCCGCCGGGCCTTCCCGCAGACTGCGGTAGGCATTGCGCATGTTGTTGCGTTCTTCAGTGGGTACTCCGTCGAAAAACGCATCGAACGACTCATGGAAAGGCTTGGGCTCCAGGCCATGGAGCTGCGCGGCCCGCGCCGAACCATAGAGCATGCCGCTGGGAATGTGCCAATCCCAAGTGCCCAGTTGAGCCGAGTCGAGGGCCAGGTCCAAGCGTTCCTGGCTGTCCTTGAGGGCCTGTTCGGCGAGTTTGCGTGCGGTGGTGTCGAGGAAGGTGCTCAGCAGATAAGGCTGGCCTTCCAGTTCGACTTTTTGCGCGCTGAGAAGACCGCTATGGATTTGCCCATTGCTGGCCCGCAGCTCCACCTCCATGCTCACCAACTCGCCCTGTTTCTTGATCGCTTCAAGCAGTTTTGCCCGCTGTGCGGGATCGACCCACAAGCCCAGTTCCAACGTGGTCCGGCCAATCACATCGTGCAGCGGCCAGCCAAACAGGCTCTCGAAATACTGGTTGGCCTCGCTGATCATCCCGTCTTCCTGGCGGGTCAGCAGCACCATGTTCGGGCTGAGGTGAAACAGCGTGGCGAAACGCTTTTCAGAACTGCGCAGCGCCTGTTCCCGCTCGCGCTGATGGGTGATCTCGCGGATCACCCCGATCATTCGGGGCCGACCATGCTTGTCGGGCAGCACGCTGCCGTTGATTTCGAGCCAGTGCAGGCTGCCGTCAGGCCAGACGATGCGGTGGTGCATCGCCTGTTCCAGCGGCACACCGGCCACGGCGGCGTGAAAGGCACGCATGGCTTTGGCCCGATCTTCGGGGAGTAACAGGTCCAGGTAATCCACGTCCGCCGGCAACGGTTGGCGCGGATCGAAGCCGAACAGCGCCTGGGTGCCCCGGGACCAACTGATCTGTCCGGTATCGATGTCCCACGACCAGGCCCCCAGTCGCGCCCCATTCAGGGCGGCCAGCAACTGCGGTGCGCTGTCCCAGCTTTGCTCGGACCGTTTCGGGTCGAGCGCCTGGATGCGCGGCAGGGGCGGGAGGTGGTCAGCGGGTTTGGGCATTATCTAACGAGCCTTGGCAGATTGGGCGTTAGGCACGGGTGTTGCGGCTCTATAGGAGTAGCACAACCTATGCCTTTGTCCCTGGCAGATCGATTTGTGCGTCCAGTAAGGCCATGAAAGCCCGTGCAGCATTCGACAGCGTCCGTTCGGTGTGCAGGATATAGCCTAGCTGGCGACTGAGCTGTATGCCCGGCAAAGGAATGCGTGCCACTTGTTCATCGAGCATGGTGCGCGGCAGGACGCTCCAGGCCAGGCCGATGGAAACCATCATTTTTATGGTTTCCAGATAATTCGTGCTCATCGCGATGTTGGGCGTCAGGCCCTGGGCCTCGAACAAGCGTCGGACGATGTGGTGGGTAAAGGTGTTGCCGCCCGGGAACACCGCTGGATGTAAGGCAATGTCTGCCAGGCTGACCGCGCCGTTGTCCAGCAGCGCATGTTCCGGGGCCACCACGAAGTCCAGCGGGTCGTCCCACACTGGCGTGGCGCGCACCAGCGTGTGAGGCTCGGGGGCGAGGGTGATGACGGCCAGCTCTGCCCGCCCGTGGAGGATTTCCTCGTAGGCCACTTCCGAATCCAGGAACTGAATATCCAGCGCCACCTGTGGGTAGCGCCGGGTGAACTCCCTTAATAAAGGCGGCAGGCGGTGCAGGCCGATATGGTGACTGGTGGCGAGCGTCAGGCGGCCGGTCACTTCGCCGGTCAGGTTGGTCAGGGCGCGGCGGGTGTCGTCCAACACGTTGAGGATTTGGTAGGCCCGTGGCAGCAGGGCCCGGCCGGCCTCGGTCAGGCTCACTTCACGGCCCAGGCGATCGAACAGGCGCACCTTGAGTTGTTGCTCCAGGCCCGCAATGCGCTTGCTGATGGCCGGCTGGGTCAGGTGCAGGCGTTCGCCAGCGCCGGAGAAACTGCCGGTCTCGGCGATGGCAATAAAGGCATTGAGATTGGCGAGGTCCATGGCGCTTCCGGTCGGATTCCAGTTGGTTATGCAAAGTATGAAAAATATGAATTTGAGTTATTTAATGTAACCCCATAGGATCAGCCTCACAAGCCAAGGGGTTATTGATTCGCTCAGGGCCCGGGGCATAGAAACAAGCTGATGAGGAAACCGTCTGATGGCCGGCAAAACGCTCTACGACAAGCTCTGGGATTCGCATTTGGTCAAGCAGCGCGACGATGGCTCGGCGCTGATCTACATCGATCGTCACATCATCCACGAGGTGACTTCGCCGCAAGCCTTCGAAGGCCTGCGCCTGGCCGGGCGCAAGCCGTGGCGCATCGATGCCAACATCGCGACCCCGGACCACAACGTACCGACCACACCGGAGCGCAAGGGTGGCATCGAAGCCATTGCCGACGAGGTCTCGCGCCTGCAGGTCCAGACCCTCGACGATAACTGTGACGAATACGGCATCGTCGAATTCAAGATGAACGATGTGCGCCAGGGCATCGTCCACGTCATTGGCCCTGAGCAAGGCGCGACCTTGCCGGGCATGACCGTGGTCTGCGGTGACTCCCACACCTCGACCCACGGCGCTTTCGGCGCCTTGGCCCATGGTATCGGCACCTCCGAGGTCGAGCATGTGCTCGCCACCCAGTGCCTGGTCGCCAAGAAAATGAAAAACATGCTGGTGCGCGTCGAGGGCAAGTTGCCGTTCGGCGTGACCGCCAAGGACATCGTCCTGGCTGTCATCGGCAAGATCGGCACTGCCGGCGGTAACGGCCATGCCATCGAGTTTGCTGGCAGTGCGATTCGCGATTTGTCCGTCGAAGGCCGCATGACCATCTGCAACATGTCCATCGAAGCCGGTGCCCGTGTCGGGTTGGTGGCCGCCGATGAAAAAACCGTTGAGTACGTCAAGGGCCGTCCGTTCGCCCCGAAAGGCGCCGAATGGGACATGGCGGTCGAAGCCTGGAAAGACTTGGTGTCGGACGCCGACGCCAAGTTCGACACGGTGATCGAACTCGACGCGACCCAGATCAAGCCGCAAGTCAGCTGGGGCACTTCTCCGGAAATGGTCTTGGCGGTGGACCAGAACGTGCCGGATCCAGCCAAGGAAATGGACCTGGTCAAGCGCGACTCTATTGTCCGCGCCTTGAAGTACATGGGCTTGAGCGCCAACCAGGCGATCACCGACATTCAACTCGACCGCGTATTCATCGGCTCCTGCACCAACTCGCGGATCGAAGACTTGCGCGCTGCGGCGGTGATCGCCAAGGGCCGCAAGGTCGCCTCGACCATCAAGCAGGCCATCGTGGTGCCGGGTTCGGGCCTGGTGAAGGCCCAGGCTGAAGCGGAAGGGCTGGACAAGATTTTCCTCGAGGCCGGTTTCGAATGGCGCGAGCCGGGGTGCTCGATGTGCCTGGCGATGAACCCGGACCGCTTGGAGTCGGGCGAGCATTGCGCCTCCACCTCCAACCGTAACTTCGAAGGCCGTCAGGGCGCCGGTGGCCGTACGCACCTGGTGAGCCCAGCCATGGCCGCGGCGGCGGCTGTCAACGGTCGTTTCGTCGACGTCCGCGAATTGATCTGAAGGAGCGCAGCATGAAAGCTTTTACCCAGCACACTGGTCTTGTCGCGCCTTTGGATCGTGCCAACGTCGACACCGACCAGATCATTCCCAAGCAGTTCTTGAAATCCATCAAACGCACCGGCTTCGGCCCGAACCTGTTTGACGAGTGGCGCTACCTCGATGTCGGCCAGCCGTACCAGGACAACTCCAAGCGCCCGTTGAACAAGGATTTCGTGCTCAACGCCGAGCGTTACCAAGGCGCCAGCGTGTTGCTGGCGCGGGAGAACTTCGGCTGCGGTTCGAGCCGCGAACACGCGCCATGGGCGTTGGAAGAGTACGGTTTTCGCAGCATCATCGCGCCGAGCTACGCCGACATCTTCTTCAACAACAGCTTCAAGAACGGTTTGCTGCCGATCATCCTCAGCGACGCTGAAGTGGACGAGCTGTTCCAGCAGGTCGAAGCGAACCCCGGCTATCAGTTGCAGATCGACCTGGCGGCCCAGACCGTGACCCGTCCCGACGGCAAGGTGCTGAATTTCGAGATCGACGCGTTTCGCAAGCATTGCCTGCTCAACGGCCTGGACGACATCGGCTTGACCTTGCAGGACGGTGAGGCGATTGCCACGTTCGAAGCCAAGCACCGGGCGAGCCAGCCTTGGTTGTTTCGCGATGCTTGATTGATTTGAGATTGAGGTAGGCAGTACCGGCCTCATCGCGAGCAAGCTCGCTCCCACAGGTGTTTTGTGAACACCACAAATCCCCTGTGGGAGCGAGCTTGCTCGCGATGGGGACCGCTCAGGCGATACAAACTTCAAGGACATCCCATGACCAGCACCGCCCACAGTCAGGTCGTACAAAAGCAATTCGGTGAACAGGCCTCGGCCTATCTGAGCAGTGCCGTGCACGCCCAGGGCACCGAGTTCGCGCTGCTGCAGGCGGAGCTGGCAGGGCATGGCAATGCCCGGGTGCTGGACCTGGGGTGTGGCGCCGGTCACGTGAGTTTCCAGGTCGCGCCACTGGCCGGTGAAGTGGTGGCCTACGATCTGTCCCAACAGATGTTGGATGTTGTGACCGCAGCAGCGGCCGAGCGGGGCCTGGACAACATCACCACGGTGCACGGCGCCGCCGAGCGCCTGCCGTTTGCCGACGATGAGTTCGACTTCGTGTTCAGCCGTTACTCGGCGCATCATTGGAGCGACCTGGGCCTGGCATTGCGGGAAGTGCGCCGCGTGCTAAAGCCGGGCGGGGTGGTGGCGTTCATTGATGTCCTGTCCCCTGGCGCGCCCTTGCTGGACACGTACCTGCAAAGCGTCGAAGTGCTGCGTGACACCAGCCATGTACGCGATTATTCGGCCGGTGAATGGTTGCGCCAGGTCAGCGAAGCGGGGTTGCACACCCGCAGCACTTCGCGTCAGCGCCTGCGCCTGGAATACCGCTCCTGGGTCGAGCGCATGCGCACCCCCGAGGTGATGCGGGCGGCGATCCTCGAACTGCAGCGCTCGATGGGCAATGAAGTGCGTGAATATTTTGAGATTGAGGCCGATGGTTCGTTCAGTACAGATGTACTGGTGCTGTGGGCCGAGCGATAGCATTTTTCCCGGCCAGGCCCAGAGGCGTGTGCCGACAAAGCAAACGAGGAAAACATGAGCAAGCAGATTCTGATTCTCCCAGGCGACGGCATTGGCCCGGAAATCATGGCCGAAGCGGTCAAGGTCCTGGAACTGGCCAACGACAAGTACGGCCTGGGCTTTGAGCTCAGCCACGACGTGATCGGCGGCGCGGCCATCGACAAGCACGGCGTGCCCCTGGCCGATGAAACCCTGGACCGAGCCCGCGCAGCCGATGCCGTGCTGCTGGGCGCCGTGGGCGGCCCGAAATGGGACAAGATCGAACGCGACATTCGCCCCGAACGCGGCTTGCTGAAGATCCGCGCGCAATTGGGCCTGTTCGGCAACCTGCGTCCGGCGATCCTCTACCCGCAACTGGCCGACGCCTCGAGCCTGAAGCCGGAAATCGTTTCGGGCCTGGACATCCTCATCGTCCGTGAGCTGACCGGCGGTATCTACTTCGGCGCCCCACGGGGCACCCGTGAGTTGGATAATGGCGAGCGTCAGGCCTACGACACCCTGCCGTACAGCGAAAGCGAAATCCGCCGTATCGCCCGGGTCGGTTTCGACATGGCTCGCGTGCGCGGCAAGAAGCTGTGCTCGGTGGACAAGGCCAACGTATTGGCGTCCAGCCAACTGTGGCGCGAAGTGGTCGAGCAGGTGGCCAAGGATTACCCGGACATCGAACTGAGCCACATGTACGTCGATAACGCCGCCATGCAACTGGTGCGCGCGCCGAAGCAGTTCGATGTGATCGTCACCGACAATATGTTCGGCGACATCCTGTCCGACGAAGCATCGATGCTCACCGGCTCCATCGGCATGCTGCCGTCGGCCTCCCTGGATGCCAACAATAAAGGTATGTACGAGCCGTGCCACGGCTCGGCGCCGGACATTGCCGGGCAGGGCATTGCCAACCCGTTGGCAACCATCCTGTCGGTGTCGATGATGTTGCGTTACAGCTTCAACCTCCACGACGCCGCCGAGGCGATCGAGAAGGCGGTCAGCGTGGTGCTGGATCAAGGTCTGCGCACGGGCGACATCTGGTCGGCCGGTTGTACCAAAGTCGGTACGCAGCAAATGGGCGATGCAGTAGTCGCCGCGCTGCGGAATCTGTAATCTTTGCGGCCCACCGCTTCGACGGTGGCCCACTTTTGTATAGGTGTAGTTGCGATGAAACGTGTAGGTCTGATCGGTTGGCGCGGCATGGTCGGTTCCGTGCTCATGCAGCGAATGCTGGAAGAGCAGGATTTCGATCTCATTGAGCCGGTGTTTTTCACCACGTCCAACGTGGGTGGCCAAGGCCCGTCCGTGGGCAAGGACACCGGCGCGCTCAAGGATGCCTACAGCATTGACGAGCTCAAGACCCTCGACGTGATCCTGACTTGCCAGGGCGGCGACTACACCAGCGAAGTCTTCCCCAAGCTGCGTGAAGCCGGCTGGCAGGGTTACTGGATTGACGCCGCTTCCAGCCTGCGCATGCAGGATGACGCGGTGATCGTCCTCGACCCGGTGAACCGCAAGGTTATCGACCAGCAACTGGACGCGGGCACCAAGAACTACATCGGCGGCAACTGCACCGTCAGCCTGATGCTGATGGGCTTGGGCGGTCTGTTCGAAGCCGGTCTGGTGGAGTGGATGAGCGCCATGACCTATCAGGCGGCTTCCGGTGCCGGCGCGCAGAACATGCGCGAGCTGATCAAGCAGATGGGCGCGACCCACGCTGCTGTCGCCGATGACCTGGCCAACCCGGCCAGCGCCATCCTGGACATCGACCGCAAGGTCGCCGAGGCGATGCGCAGCGATGCGTACCCGACCGAAAACTTCGGTGTGCCGCTGGCCGGCAGCCTGATCCCGTGGATCGACAAAGAGCTGCCCAACGGCCAGAGCCGTGAAGAGTGGAAGGCCCAGGCCGAAACCAACAAGATCCTCGGGCGCTTCAAGAGCCCGATCCCGGTGGACGGCATCTGCGTGCGTATCGGCGCCATGCGCTGCCACAGCCAGGCGCTGACCATCAAGCTGAACAAAGATGTGCCAATTGCAGACATCGAAGGGTTGATCAGCCAGCACAACCCTTGGGTCAAGCTGGTGCCGAACAACCGCGACATCAGTATGCAGGAGCTGAGCCCGACCAAGGTCACCGGCACCCTGAACGTACCGGTGGGGCGTTTGCGCAAACTGAACATGGGCTCGCAATTCGTCGGTGCCTTCACCGTCGGCGACCAACTGCTGTGGGGCGCGGCCGAACCGCTGCGTCGCATGTTGCGGATCCTGCTCGAGCGTTGATCGATTGCTGTTGTGAAAGAGCCCGTGCCTTGTGAGAGGTACGGGTTTTTTATTGGGCGACAGTTGTGTGTCAGGGCTGGCCTCATCGCGAGCAAGCTCGTTCCCACAGGTTTTGCGGTCATTGAAGATCCCATGTGGGAGCGAGCTTGCTCGCGATGGGGCCAATCCAGGCGCTGCAAGTCCCCCAGCCAATTGCCTGCATACCCACCACCCGGTAAAGTGCCGCTCCCCACGTTTTACCCGAGGTAGACCCATGAGCCAGTCCTTTGATATTGCCGTGATCGGCGCCACCGGTACTGTCGGCGAAACCCTTGTCCAGATTCTCGAAGAGCGGGACTTCCCGGTTGGCAACTTGCATTTGCTGGCCAGCAGCGAATCGGCAGGCAGTTCGGTGATGTTTCGCGGGAAAAACGTGCGGGTGCGTGAGGTCGATGAGTTCGACTTCAGCAAAGTGCAGCTGGCGTTCTTCGCCGCCGGTCCGGCGGTGACCCTGAGTTTCGCCCCGCGCGCCACGGCTGCCGGTTGCGCGCTGATCGATCTGTCCGGTGCCCTGCCGCCGGAACAGGCGCCGCAGATCGTGCCCGAAGCCAACGCCCAGGTGCTGGTCGGCCTGGGCAAGCCCTTTCAGGTCAGCAGCCCGAGCTCGTCGGCTACCATACTGGCGGTTGCCCTGGCACCGCTGCGCGACGACCTGGATTTGCAACGCGTCAGCGTGACCGCCAGCCTCGCCGTCTCAGCCCAAGGCCGCGTTGCCGTGAGTGAATTGGCGCGTCAGACCGCCGAACTGCTCAACGCCCGCCCGGTGGAGCCGAAGTTCTTTGACCGGCAGATGGCCTTCAACCTGCTGGCCCAGGTGGGGACCCCGGACGAGCAGGGTCATACGCAACTGGAAAAGCGCCTGGTCGGCGAGTTGCGCCAGGTGCTGAATCAACCTTTATTAAAGATTTCCGTTACTTGCATTCAAGCCCCGGTGTTTTTCGGCGATAGCTTTAGCGTGACGGTGCAGTCTGCCCGCGCCATCGACCTGGCGAAAGTCAACGCTGCCTTGGAAGCGGCACCCGGTATCGAGCTGGTGGAGGCGGGGGATTACCCGACGCCGGTGGGCGATGCGGTGGGGCAGGATGTGGTTTACATCGGTCGTGTGCGCGGCGGTATCGACGATCCGGCGGAACTAAATATGTGGCTGACGTCAGATAACGTGCGCAAGGGCGCGGCGCTCAATGCAGTGCAGGTGGCGGAGTTGTTGATAAAAGACCTGCTGTAAAAGATACTTGGCAACAATTTGTCGAATGATTCTAGCTGGGCGCTATGCTTGGTCAGAGCGTTGAAGGCGAACATCCCTGCGGGGGGCTTGCCCCGGGGCATGAGTGAAACGATCGCGCGCACCGTCGCTTCGGGGCTGCGCGCAATGCCTTACGGCAGCGGCATCAACACCTTCTCGCTGGCCGAGGAATGTTCAAACAAAGGAAGAGGCTATGGTTCAAGTTCGCAAACTGGTGTTAGCAATAGCGGCCGCCTCGGCGCTGTCCTCCGGTATGGCGCAAGCGCTCGGGCTCGGGGAATTGACCCTGAAGTCGCCGCCGAACCAGCCTCTGGTCGCCGAAATCGAGCTGCTCGATGTCCAGCAACTGACCGCCGCCGAAGTGGTACCGAGCCTGGCCTCGCCCGACGACTTCGCCAAGGCAGGGATCGACCGCCAGGCCTTTCTCAATGACCTGACTTTTACCCCGGTGATCAACGCCAATGGCAAAAGCGTGCTGCGAGTGACCTCCAGCCAGCCGCTGTCTGAGCCGATGGTCAAATTCCTCGTGCAGGTGATGTGGCCCAATGGCCGTCTGCTGCGCGACTACAGCGTGTTGCTTGATCCGTCCAAATTCTCGCCGCAGGCTGCTGATGCGGCGCGGGCGAAGCCAGGCCAGGTTGTGTCCACGCCGGTCACCGGGGCTACCAAGCCTTCCCAATACACCACCACGCCGCGCGATACCCTGTGGGAAATCGCGGCCAAGGTGCGCAACGGCGGGTCGGTCCAGCAAACCATGCTGGCGATCCAGGCGTTGAACCCGCAAGCCTTTATCAATGGCAACATCAACCTGCTCAAGACTGGCCAGGTGCTGCGTCTTCCAGACCCTGTGCAAAGCACTGCGCTGCCGCAACCCCAGGCCATCGCCGAAGTGGCTGCGCAGAATGCCGCCTGGCGTCAGGGGCGTTCCGGCGGGGCGCGCAATGGGCAGCAGCAGTTGGACGCGACCAAGCGCGGTCGTGGTGAAGGTGCACCGGCACAGGCGGCCGGTCGCGATAATTTGAGCCTGGTCTCGGCCGAATCTGCGAAAGCGGGTGGCAAGGGCAAAGGCGCAGCCGGGGATGCCCAGGCCCTGAGCAACAAGCTCGCGGTCACCCAGGAAAGCCTCGACTCGGCTCGCCGGGATAACGAAGAACTGAAAAGCCGCATGGCGGATCTGCAAAGCCAGCTGGACAAGCTGCAGCGCCTGATCGAACTGAAGAACAATCAACTGGCCAAGATGCAGGCCGACGGCAGTGCTGTTCCGCCTGCCGGAGAAGCGCCCCCGGCGATGTCCGCAGAATTGACCCCGGCGCCAGCGGCACAAACCCCGGCGGCGGCTCCAACCCCTGCGCCTGAAGCGTCTTCCGAGGCGACGCCGCCTGCTGCACCCGTCGAGCCGACACCCGCTGCTTCCAACGAGCAAAAATACAATGACCTGCTGACCAACCCGATCCTGCTGGGATTGATTGGCGGCGGCGCACTGTTGCTGCTGTTGCTGCTGTTGTTGCTTGCCCGTCGTCGCAAGGCCCAGCAAGAAGCCGAGAAACACTTGCGCATGGCCCGAGCCCTCGAGGAGGAGGCCGACTTCTCCCCGGAGCTCGATCTGCCCCCGAGCAGCTTCGAGGGCATTGATGTCCCACCGCCAAGCGTAAAACTTGACCCAACACCGCCTCCAGCGCCTAAGCCCGTACCCAAGCCGGTCCCGTTGGTCGCTCCTGTGATCGTCACGCCGCCTATCGCGGCGCCATTGGTGGCGCCAGCCGCCGAGCGTTCTGACGATGTGCTGCCCCAGGCCCAGTCCCATATCGACCGCGGTCGCTTGAACCAGGCGGCGGACCTGCTTGAGCAAGGCATCAAGGCCGAGCCTCAGCGCAGCGACTTGCGCCTCAAGCTGATGGAAGTCTACGGTCACCAGGGCGACCGCGACGCTTTCGTCGCCCAGGAGCGTCAATTGGTGGCCAATGGCGACAACTACGCCCAGGTCGAACAGCTCAAAAGCCGCTTCCCGGCCATGGTGGTCGCCGCCACCGCAGGCCTGGCTGCTGCGGCCGTGGCCGCGGAACTGGACGCGCAGTACGTCAAGGACCTGCTGGAAGACAAGTCGCCGACCGATGAGGAGCTGGACAGCGCTTTCGACTTGAGCCTGGATGACATGGAGGCGACCCCCGTCGCGCCGGCCCCCGAGCCTGTCGCCGAGCTGGACGCGTTCCCGGAAGACGACGACCTGAGTTTCGAGTCGGTGCTCAAGCAGCAGACCGAAGCCAACGAAAGCCTGGACGACCTGTCGGAGTTTGATTTGGACCTGGGGGCCGATGCCCCGGCGCCAGCCCTCGACGACGAAGACTTCCTGCTGGACCTGGATGACGACCTCAAAGGCTTGGACCTGCCCGCTACCGACACACCAGCCTTGACCGACACGCCAGCCGACGACCTCGAACTGCCGGCGGATTTCGATCTGTCCCTGGCCGATGAAATGGACGCCCAGGACAAGCCAAAGGATGCTTTCGAGGCCGAACTGGATGATGTCAACGCCGAGCTGGATCGACTGTCTGACGACCTGAGCATGCCGACCTTCACCGCGGAAGACGCCTTGGTCGGCGCTGAAGACGAGCCGGACTTCGACTTCCTCAGCGGCACCGATGAAGTGGCGACCAAGCTCGATCTGGCCCAGGCCTACATCGACATGGGCGACAACGATGGTGCCCGGGACATCCTTGGTGAAGTCCTCAGCGAAGGCAATACCACGCAGAAGAGCGAAGCGCAGGAAATGTTGTCACGCCTGGTCTGAGAGGATCGGGTGAACAAAAGCGGCAGCCGATGAGGCTGCCGTTTTTGTTTGGGTCGGGAATTTGAGGGGGCTTTGCGGGCCCCATCGCGAGCAAGCTCGCTCCCACAAGGGGCTGACAAATAAATGTGGGAGCGAGCTTGCTCGCGATGGCGTCAGCCCATTCACCACTGGATCAACGGTTGCACTGGCATCCCAACCCGCCCGCCTTATAATGCCCGCCTTTGCGTACCTCAGCAGGCTGTAATTCCTTGGCAAACATAGACAACCCGGCCGCCGAAATGGCGGCCGACGGCTTTTTCCGGATCGCCCTGGGCGTTGAATACAAAGGTTCGCGTTATCGCGGCTGGCAGCGTCAGGCCTCTGGTGTACTGACGGTGCAGGAAACCCTTGAAAATGCGCTGTCCAAAGTCGCCGATTCGCCCGTGTCGCTGCATTGCGCCGGCCGTACCGATGCCGGTGTGCACGCCTGCGGCCAAGTGGTGCATTTCGACACCCAGGTCGAGCGTTCGATGAAGGCTTGGGTGATGGGCGCCAACATCAACTTGCCTCACGACGTCAGCGTCAGCTGGGCCAAGGCGATGCCGGCACATTTCCACGCCCGCTTCAAGGCCATCGCCCGGCGCTATCGCTATGTGATCTACAACGATCAGATACGCCCGGCGCACCTGAACGAAGAAATCACCTGGAACCACCGTCCGCTGGACGTCGAACGCATGGCCGAGGCCGCGCAATACCTGGTCGGCGTCCATGATTTCAGCGCCTTCCGCGCCGGCCAGTGCCAGGCCAAGTCGCCGATCAAGGAACTGCATCACTTGCGCGTGACCCGTCACGGCAAAATGATTGTGCTCGACATCCGCGCCAGCGCGTTCCTGCATCACATGGTGCGCAACATCGCCGGTGTACTGATGACCATCGGTGCCGGCGAGCGGCCGGTGGAGTGGATCAAGGAGGTGCTCGAAAGCCGTATCCGCCGTTCCGGTGGCGTGACGGCGCATCCGTTTGGCCTGTATCTGGTGCAGGTCGAATACCGCGACGAATTCGAGCTGCCGCAGCGCTATATCGGGCCACATTTCCTCACGGGCTTCTCGGAACTCGACGGCTGACGGCCTGCGCAGCATTTGCTACCATCCGGGACTTTCACGGATTTACCTGAGGTTTTAACGACATGCCGGTCGTTCGCAGCAAGATTTGCGGGATCACCCGCGTCGAGGACGCGTTGGCGGCGGTCGAGGCTGGGGCCGATGCGATCGGGCTGGTGTTTTATGCCAAGAGCCCACGAGCGGTCACGGTGCAGCAGGCGAGGGCGATCATCCAATCCCTGCCGCCGTTTGTGACCCCGGTGGGCCTGTTCGTCAACGCCAGCCGTTGCGAGCTGGGCGAAATCCTCGATGCGGTGCCACTAGCCCTGTTGCAGTTTCACGGCGACGAGACGCCGGCCGATTGCGAAGGCTGGCATCGCCCGTACATCAAGGCATTGCGGGTCAAGGCCGGGGATGACATTGCGGCCAGCTGCGAGGCCTTTGCCGGTGCCAGCGGCATTTTGCTGGACACCTACGTGGAAGGTGTTCCCGGCGGCACCGGCGAAGCGTTCGATTGGTCATTGGTGCCGCAAGGCCTGGGCAAACCGATTATCCTCGCCGGTGGCTTGACGGCGGAAAACGTGGCCGAGGCCATTCGCCAGGTTCGCCCATACGCGGTGGACGTGAGCGGCGGCGTGGAGCAGGGCAAGGGCATCAAGGATCCGGCAAAGATTCGTGCGTTCATGGCGGCTGTACGCGGCAGCCAGTCGTCAATGTGACGGCTGGCAGACTGCCGCCGTCCATACCAGCACTGTACAAAGCAGGCAGGCACCGCCTTCGGGTGGGCCGATAGCGAAGTGGTAGCCGCGCTGCAGCGGTTGTCGGGATGGCTGAGGAAGGTTGGGTTGCACGCAGGTCATGTTTCGCACTGACCGTGGTGGCCCCTCGACTCGCCGCACAATGAATTTAGCTCAAGGGCATACGCGGGGCCGCGAACCAAAGCGTTCGGGCCGCCGGTACTGGAGAAAGAAAGCATGAGCAACTGGTTGGTAGACAAACTGATCCCTTCGATCATGCGTTCCGAGGTGAAGAAAAGCTCGGTGCCTGAAGGTCTGTGGCACAAATGTCCATCCTGCGAAGCGGTGCTGTATCGCCCAGAGCTGGAAAAGACCCTGGACGTTTGCCCCAAGTGCAACCACCACATGCGCATTGGTGCGCGTGCCCGTATCGACATCTTCCTGGACGCCGAAGGCCGTGTTGAGCTGGGCGCCGACCTGGAGCCCGTGGACCGTCTGAAATTCCGCGACGGCAAGAAGTACAAGGATCGCCTGACCGCAGCCCAGAAGCAGACCGGCGAAAAAGACGCCCTGGTGTCCATAAGCGGCACCTTGCTGGGCATGCCAGTGGTGGTCTCGGCCTTCGAGTTCTCTTTCATGGGCGGTTCCATGGGTGCCATCGTCGGTGAGCGCTTCGTTCGCGCCGCCAACCATGCCCTGGAAAATCGTTGCCCAATGATCTGCTTCGCCGCTTCCGGTGGTGCGCGGATGCAGGAAGCGCTGATCTCCCTGATGCAAATGGCCAAGACCTCTGCGGTGCTGGCGCGTCTGCGTGAAGAAGGCATTCCGTTCATCTCGGTACTGACCGACCCGGTCTACGGCGGCGTTTCCGCCAGCCTGGCGATGCTGGGTGATGTGATCGTCGGCGAGCCGAAAGCCCTGATCGGTTTCGCCGGCCCGCGCGTGATCGAGCAGACCGTGCGGGAAAAACTGCCGGAAGGCTTCCAGCGCAGTGAGTTCCTGCTTGAGCACGGCGCCATCGACATGATCATTCATCGCCAGGAGCTGCGTCCGCGTCTGGGCAATCTGCTGGCTCAACTGATGGGCCTGCCGACGCCGAAATTCGTCGCCGCACCGATCGAGCCGATCGTGGTTCCGCCGGCGCCTGCTGGTCTATGACCCAACGTACCCTGGGCGACTGGCTGGCCTACCTCGAGCAGTTGCATCCATCGGCCATCGACATGGGGCTGGAGCGCTCGCAAGCGGTAGCGTCCCGCATGGGACTGGTCAAGCCGGCGCCCCGGGTCATCACCGTCACCGGCACCAACGGCAAGGGTTCGACCTGCTCCTTCGTGGCCTCGCTGTTGCGGGCCCAGGGGCTGAGCGTCGGTGTCTACAGCTCGCCGCACCTGCTGCGCTACAACGAGCGGGTGCAAGTCAATGGTGTCGAAGCCACTGACGCCGAGTTGTGCGAAGCCTTTGCCGCGGTGGAAGCCGGGCGGGGCGAGACGTCCCTCACGTATTTCGAGATGGGCACCCTGGCGGCATTCTGGCTGTTCGCCCGTAGTGGCCTGGATGCCGTGGTGCTGGAAGTCGGTCTGGGCGGACGACTGGATACGGTCAACCTGGTGGATGCCGACATCGCGCTGGTCACCAGTATCGGTGTGGACCATGCCGATTACTTGGGCGACACCCGCGAATCCGTGGCCTTC
The DNA here is from genome assembly GCF_030064125.1 of Pseudomonas sp. G2-4. Lineage (NCBI taxonomy): Bacteria > Pseudomonadati > Pseudomonadota > Gammaproteobacteria > Pseudomonadales > Pseudomonadaceae > Pseudomonas > Pseudomonas sp. G2-4. The sequence continues at coordinate 2,193,836 of NZ_CP125957.1, forward strand.
GAGAAGGCCGGCATCTTTCGCCAGGGCGCGCCTGCGCTCTGCGGCGATCTCAATCCCCCTCAACCGTTGCTGGACAAGGTCCGTGAACTGAGCTGCCCGTTCCTCCTGCGCGGTCGGGATTTCGATCTGGCGATGACCGAGCAGCACTGGCAGTGGCGGGGCAGTGATGCCCAGGGCAATCCGGTGGAATTGCACGATCTGCCGCTGCTGGACCTGCCGATGGAAAACGCTGCACTGGCGCTGCAGGCCTACCTGTTGTTGGGCTTGCCGTGGGAGGCCGGACAAATCGTCGAGGCCTTGCAAGCGACCCACGTTGTCGGGCGTCTCGATCAACGGCAGGTCGATTGGCAGGGCAAGCGCCTGAACCTGTTGCTGGATGTCGGCCACAACCCGCACGCGGCGCAGTACTTGGCCGAGCGCCTGGCACGGCGGCCGGTAGAGGGGCGGCGCCTGGCGGTGTTCGGGCTGTTGTCCGACAAGGATCTGGATGGCGTTGTCGACGCGTTGAGTGCTAGTGTCCAGCATTGGGCGGTGACGCCGCTGGATTCGCCGCGCTCGCGCCCGGCGGCTGAGTTGCAGGCAGCCTTGCAGCGTCGCGGTGCTTCGGTGCAAACCTACGACAGTGTGGCTGCCGCGCTGGAAGGTCAATGTACCCTGGCGACGTCCGAGGACGAGGTTCTGCTGTTCGGATCATTTTTTTGTGTTGCCGAGGCCCTTCAATGGGTGGCCCGGCGCGCCACGGAGGAAGCTGCAGATGGCATTGCTGGATAAAGCGTACAAGCAGCGCATGGTGGGGGCCTTGGTATTGGTGGCCCTGGCCGTGATTTTCCTGCCGATGCTGTTTTCCCGTCAGGATGAACAGCGCCAGGTAACGGTCGATGCACCGGCCGCGCCCCAGGCACCGTCCGTGTCGCCTGTGCAGGTCGAGCCTGTTGCGGTGCCCGAGCCGGAGGCGCTGCCCCAGGAGCCTGTTCCCAGCGATGAGGAGCTGGCCGAGCAGCCGGCACCTTCGATGCCGATTGCACCGGCGCCCGCAACGCCTGCCGCACCGAGCAAGCCGCCCGTCGCTCCAACTCCAGTCCCTGCCACTCCGGCGGTCAAGCCGCCCCCAAGCCAACCGATTACCGCCGCAACTACCAAGCCGGACACCACGCAAAACCGCGTGGATGCCAACGGCCTGTCGATCAGTTGGTCGGTGCAACTGGCCAGCCTGACCAGCCGTGAAAGCGCCGAAAGCCTGCAGAAAACCCTGCGCAGCCAAGGCTACAACGCCTACATTCGCTCCGTCGATGGCAAGAATCGGGTGTTTGTCGGCCCGTTGATCGAGCGTGCCGAGGCCGACCGTCTGCGCGACCTGCTCAGCCGTCAGCAAAACCTCAAGGGTTTCGTGGTGCGCTTCCAGCCAGAGCGCGGTTAACAGCGATTTACCTGATTTGAATCGTGCAGCTTACCGACAGCCCTGCGCTCTGCTAAAATGCGCCGCCTTATCCGTCTGTAGGCTGCACCGTGCCATTTACCTGGGTTGACTGGGCGATCGTTGCGATCGTCGCCATCTCCGCATTGATCAGTCTGAGCCGCGGCTTCGTCAAGGAAGCCCTCTCGCTGCTGACCTGGATCATCGCGGGAGTCGTAGCCTGGATGTTTGGTGGTTCGCTGTCCCAGTACCTCGCCGGATACATCGAAACTCCATCGGCTCGCGTGATCGCGGGCTGTGCCATCTTGTTTATCGCCACCTTGCTGGTCGGCGCAATGATCAATTATCTGATCGGCGAACTGATTCGCGTCACCGGGCTTTCCGGGACGGACCGGTTCCTGGGCATGGCCTTCGGCGCGGCGCGTGGCGCGTTGCTGGTGGTCGTGGCCGTCGGGCTCCTGAGCCTGGGGCCGGTGCAGCAGGATACGTGGTGGCAGGAGTCCCGGCTCGTGCCACAATTTCTATTGGTCGCAGACTGGTCCAAAAACCTGATCCTGGGTTGGAGCAGTCAGTGGCTTGCCAGCGGTATCAGCGTACCCGCTGAAATACCGTTCAAGGAACACCTCTTGCCGACGGCCAAAACGCCGCAGTGAGTGTTGTTCAGTTCAGATCCATTAAGTAGGGGTTGCGTCGCATGTGTGGCATCGTCGGTATCGTCGGTAAGTCGAACGTCAATCAGGCGCTGTATGACGCGCTAACCGTGCTCCAGCACCGCGGCCAGGACGCTGCCGGTATCGTGACCAGCCATGACGGCCGGTTATTCCTGCGCAAGGACAACGGCCTGGTGCGCGACGTGTTCCACCAGCGTCACATGCAGCGCCTGGTCGGCCACATGGGCATTGGCCACGTGCGCTACCCGACCGCGGGCAGCTCGACGTCGGCCGAAGCCCAGCCGTTCTACGTCAACTCGCCGTACGGCATCACCCTGGCGCACAACGGCAACTTGACCAACGTCGAGCAGCTGGCCAAGGAGATCTACGAATCGGATCTGCGCCACGTCAACACCAATTCCGACTCGGAAGTGATGCTCAACGTGTTCGCCCATGAGCTGGCCCAGCGCGGCAAGCTGCAGCCGACCGAAGAAGACGTGTTCGCTGCCGTGACCGACGTGCATAACCGTTGCGTCGGCGGCTACGCGGTGGTGGCGATGATCACCGGCTACGGGATCGTCGGTTTCCGCGATCCCCACGGCATCCGCCCGATCGTGTTCGGCCAGCGTCACACCGACGAAGGCGTCGAGTACATGATCGCCTCCGAAAGCGTATCCCTGGACGTACTGGGCTTCACCCTGATTCGCGACCTGGCTCCGGGCGAAGCGGTCTACATCACTGAAGACGGCAAGCTGTACACCCGTCAGTGCGCGACCAACCCGTCCTTGACCCCCTGCATCTTCGAACACGTCTACCTGGCGCGTCCGGATTCGATCATCGACGGTGTCTCGGTCTACAAGGCCCGCCTGCGCATGGGCGAGAAGCTGGCCGACAAGATCCTGCGCGAGCGTCCGGATCACGACATCGACGTGGTCATCCCGATTCCGGACACCAGCCGTACTTCGGCCCTGGAGCTGGCGAACCACCTGGGCGTCAAGTTCCGCGAAGGCTTCGTGAAGAACCGCTACATCGGCCGGACCTTCATCATGCCCGGCCAGGCCGCACGGAAAAAATCCGTACGCCAGAAGCTCAACGCCATCGAACTGGAATTTCGCGGCAAGAACGTGATGCTGGTGGACGACTCCATCGTGCGCGGCACCACCTGTAAGCAGATCATCCAGATGGCCCGCGAAGCCGGTGCCAAGAACGTGTATTTCTGCTCCGCGGCCCCGGCCGTGCGCTACCCGAACGTCTACGGCATCGATATGCCGAGCGCCCATGAGCTGATCGCTCATAACCGCACCACCCAGGAGGTGGCTGACCTGATCGGTGCCGACTGGTTGATCTACCAGGACCTGCCGGACCTGATCGAAGCGGTCGGTGGCGGCAAGATCAAGATCGAGCAGTTCGACTGCGCGGTGTTCGACGGCAAGTATGTTACCGGCGACATCGACGAGGCCTACCTGAACAAGATCGAGAACGCGCGTAACGATGCGTCCAAGGCCAAGACCCAGGCGGTCAGCGCGATCATCGATCTGTACAACAACTGATGAACGAACCGGCCCTGAGGGGCCGGTTTGCGTTTAAACCGATTTCAGGAGTGACAGCATGAGTCAGGATTGGGATGCCGGTCGGCTGGACAGCGACCTTGAAGGCGTAGCGTTCGATACCCTGGCGGTTCGCGCTGGTCAGCACCGCACGCCGGAAGCCGAACATGGCGATCCGATGTTCTTCACCTCCAGCTACGTGTTCCGCACCGCTGCCGATGCGGCGGCGCGGTTTGCCGGCGAAGTGCCGGGCAACGTTTACTCGCGCTATACCAACCCGACTGTGCGGGCGTTCGAAGAGCGCATCGCCGCCCTGGAGGGTGCCGAGCAAGCCGTGGCCACCGCCACCGGCATGGCGGCGATCATGGCCGTGGTGATGAGCCTGTGCAGCGCCGGCGACCATGTGCTGGTGTCCCGTAGCGTCTTCGGCTCGACCATCAGCCTGTTCGAGAAGTACTTCAAGCGCTTTGGCGTGGAAGTCGATTATGTACCCCTGGCGGACTTGTCCGGTTGGGATGCCGCGATCAAGGCCAACACCAAGCTGCTGTTCGTCGAATCGCCTTCCAACCCGTTGGCCGAGCTGGTGGATATCGCGGCGCTGGCGGAAATCGCCCACGCCAAGGGTGCCATGCTGGTGGTCGATAACTGCTTCTGCACCCCGGCGCTGCAACAGCCGCTGAAAATGGGCGCGGATGTGGTGGTGCATTCGGCGACCAAGTTCATCGACGGCCAGGGTCGTTGCATGGGCGGTGTGGTGGCCGGTCGTGGTGAACAGATGAAAGAAGTGGTGGGCTTCCTGCGTACCGCCGGGCCGACCCTCAGCCCGTTCAACGCTTGGATCTTCCTCAAGGGCCTGGAAACCCTGGGCCTGCGCATGAAGGCGCACTGCGCCAACGCCCAAGCCCTGGCCGAGTGGCTGGAGCAGCAGGACGGTATTGAGAAAGTGCATTACGCCGGCCTCAAGAGCCATCCGCAACATGACCTGGCCACGCGTCAGCAACGCGGCTTCGGTGCGGTGGTGAGCTTCGAGGTCAAGGGAGGCAAGGAGGGCGCCTGGCGCTTTATCGACGCCACCCGGTTGATCTCCATCACTGCCAACCTGGGTGATAGCAAGACCACCATCACCCATCCGAGCACCACCTCCCACGGCCGCTTGTCGCCCCAGGAGCGTGAAGCGGCGGGCATTCGTGACAGCCTGATCCGCGTCGCGGTCGGTCTGGAAGACGTAGCCGACCTGCAAGCCGACCTGGCCCGCGGGTTGGCGGCCTTGTGATCGAGCTGGCAACGCCGCCGAGCGGCACCCATGGCCGGGTTGCCCTGGTGACGGGCGCCGCACGGGGCATCGGCCTGGGCATTGCCGCCTGGTTGATCTGTGAAGGCTGGCAGGTGGTGCTGACCGACCTGGACCGCGAGCGCGGTTCCAAGGTTGCGAAGACGTTGGGCGATAACGCCTGGTTCATCGCCATGGACGTCGCGGACGAGTCGCAAGTCGCCACCTGCGTTGCTGAAGTACTCGGGCAGTTCGGGCGGCTCGACGCGCTGGTGTGCAACGCGGCCATCGCCGACCCGCACAACATCACCCTGGAAAGCTTGGACCTGGCTTACTGGAATCGCGTCCTGGCCGTGAACCTTGGCGGGCCGATGCTGCTGGCCAAGCATTGCGCGCCGTACCTGCGCGCCCACAATGGCGCCATCGTCAACCTGGCCTCGACCCGTGCCGCACAATCGGAGCCCGACTCCGAAGCCTATGCGGCGAGCAAGGGCGGCTTGCTGGCCCTGACCCATGCCCTGGCGATCAGCCTGGGGCCGGAGATCCGGGTCAATGCCGTCAGCCCTGGCTGGATCGATGCCCGCGACCCATCCCAGCGTCGTGCGCAGCCACTGACCGACGCCGATCACGCCCAGCATCCGACGGGCAGGGTTGGCACGGTAGAGGACGTGGCGGCGATGGTGGCTTGGCTGTTGTCGCGCAATGCTGGTTTCGTCACGGGCCAGGAGTTCGTGGTGGACGGCGGCATGACCAAGAAAATGATTTATGAGTGAGGAGCAGCTGCAAGTGGCGAGCTGCAAGCTGCAAGCGATTATGTGGTGTTGGCGCTTTTGACTTGCAGCTTGCGGCTCGAAGCTGTTTTTGAAAAAAATCCAACCCTGCTATTGACTTAGCTTCGGTACCTGCGTAAATTTCGCGGCCTCAACGAAGCAAAGGGTGATTAGCTCAGCTGGGAGAGCGTCTGCCTTACAAGCAGAATGTCGGCGGTTCGATCCCGTCATCACCCACCATGTTTTACGAGAGTTTTGCGAAAGCAAGACGGAAGCTGTCAAAAGCCTCCACCGACGCGCAGCGGTAGTTCAGTCGGTTAGAATACCGGCCTGTCACGCCGGGGGTCGCGGGTTCGAGTCCCGTCCGCTGCGCCATATTTTCCGAAGCAGGTTCGCCTGGTTCGAGATCCAGACCCAAGGGTTTTGATCAGACGAGTTAACTGGACGCAAGTCCATAGCGATACGCAGCGGTAGTTCAGTCGGTTAGAATACCGGCCTGTCACGCCGGGGGTCGCGGGTTCGAGTCCCGTCCGCTGCGCCATATCTGCTTCGAGGCCCACTGAACGCCTTGAAGCTAAGAAGAAGGCTGAAAAGCTATCTTCTAGTCGATAGCAAAGACCCTGGTCGAAAGACCGGGGTTTTTTGTTTTTGTGGTTTGGGTTTTCTTCCCCCCTCATTCGCACTTTGTCAGCTCTGACGGCACGTTTGACGATGCGTTCTTATTCAGTATGATTAACTTTAAATCGAATCGCCGAAGAGTTGCGTAGAATCAGGCGACCTGAACTCAAGAAGACGTAACGATTTGGAGCAATCCTGACATGGCTACCACCACGAAAACCCGATCTGTCACGGCTCACGTCCCTGAGCAACTGGCCCAAAAAGTCGATTTGATGGCGGAGCGTCTGGAACGCTCCAAAAACTGGATCGTTAAACAGGCACTGTCGGCTTGGATAGATCAGGAAGAAGAGCGTAGTCGCATGACTCATGAGGCCCTGGCTGATGTTGACGCTGGTCGGGTGATTGACCAGCAAGCTGTCCAAGCCTGGGCTGATAGCCTTAGTACCGACACTCCGTTGCCGGTGCCGCGCTGATGGAGTTGAAGTGGACGAGCAGGGCGCTCTCTGATATATCGCGGCTTTACGAATTTCTGGCGGCAGTGAATCAGCCTGCGGCGGCACGAACGGTGCAGCAGCTCACCGCTGCACCGATCACGTTGCTGACCAACCCGCGTATCGGTGAACGCCTTGAAGAGTTCGAGCCGCGGGGTGTGCGCCGAATTCAGATCGGCCACTATGAGATGCGTTACGAAATAATAGATTCCACCGTTTACCTGCTACGCCTGTGGCATACCCGCGAGAATCGATAGCAGGGTTAGCCGGCTGCGGGTGATGAACCGCGAGTCTCAAAACCCAAGCTTATCCCTCAACCCGTAGTACCAAGCCCCCATCGCCGCGAACGGTGTACGCAACAGCTGCCCGCCAGGGAAAGGGTAGTGGGGCAGGTCCGCAAACGCATCAAAACGCTCAGCCTGACCACGCAGCGCCTCGGCCAGGACCTTGCCCGCCAAGTGCGTATACGTCACGCCATGGCCGCTGCAGCCCTGGGAATAATAGATGTTATCCCCCAGGCGCCCGACCTGCGGAAGACGCGACAACGTCAGCAGGAAATTTCCGGTCCAGGCGTAATCGATCTTCACATCCTTGAGCTTCGGAAATGCCTTGAGCATCTTCGGACGGATGATTGCTTCGATATTCGCCGGATCCCTCGCGCCATACACCACGCCGCCGCCGAAGATCAGGCGCTTGTCGCCCGTCAGGCGGTAGTAATCGAGCAGGTAGTTGCAGTCTTCGACGCAATAATCCTGCGGCAGCAGACGGCGAGCCAGCTCAGCATCCAGCGGCTCAGTGGCGATGACCTGGGTGCCGCACGGCATCGACTTGGCCGCCAGCTCCGGCACCAGGTTGCCCAGGTAGGCATTGCCCGCCACGATAATGAACTTGGCCCTGACCTTGCCCTGCGGCGTGTGCACCACCGGGCTGGCGCCACGCTCGATACGCACCGCCGGCGACTGTTCATAAATCACCCCGCCAAGGGACTCCACCGCCGCCGCTTCGCCCAATGCCAGGTTGAGCGGATGAATATGCCCACCGCTCATGTCCAGCATGCCGCCCACATACTCCTCGCAAGCCACCACCTCGCGAATACGCCGCTGATCCAGCAGCTCCAGCTGGGTATGGCCGAAACGCTCCCATAAACGCTTTTGCGACTCCAGATGGCCCATCTGTTTAGCGGTGAGGGCGGCGAATACACCGCCGTCCTTCAAATCGCACTGAATCTGATACTTCGCCACCCGCTCACGAATGATCCGCCCGCCCTCAAACGCCATGTTGCCCAGCAATTGCGCCTGTTGCGGACCGACACTGCGCTCGATCACATCGATGTCGCGGCTATAACTGTTAACGATCTGCCCGCCATTACGGCCCGAAGCCCCAAAGCCCACCTTCGCCGCCTCAAGGATCGTGACCTTGAAACCGTTCTCCAGCAAAAACAGCGCAGAGGACAGGCCCGTGTAGCCAGCACCGATCACGCAAACATCCGTCTCGACGTCATCCTGCAGGGCGGGGCGCGGAGGAACCGGATTGGCCGACGCGGCGTAATAAGACTCTGGATACGGTGTGTTCGCCATTCTGGAACCTCTGTTTTATATTTTTTACGAATGCGCCGATCCTACCCGAGATAAAAATTGGCCGCCAGCCACCCCCTGAATCTTCGTCGTATTGATGAAATTAAATATTTTGCATATTCATAGGGTTAGGTGAAAAAAAGGTATTGACACCCCTTTGGAATTCCGTAGAATGCCGCCTCACAGCAGGCACGTAGCTCAGTTGGTTAGAGCACCACCTTGACATGGTGGGGGTCGTTGGTTCGAGTCCAATCGCGCCTACCAAACAAAATCCGCTCTGCTGGGCGGTCTAGAAGGGCTCACCGAAAGGTGGGCCCTTTTTTGTTGGCGCACATAAGGACATGGTCATGCGGGTTGTCATTTTCGTAACTTTTCTTTCTATAGCACTCGCTGGTTGCTCTGGAATACCTTCAGTTCCATACGAAGAGCCTACTCAATCAGAGGGAATGGCGCGTGTTCGCGTTATCACGAACTCCGATGTGTATGGAGATAGCATCGTCGGCAGTTGTGCTCCTGCTACCCGGCATAAGATGGCTGAAGCCGGACGTTTCGGGTCGGACGGTACGGCGAGCGTCAATTATCCGCAGTATCCCCTGAAGTCGGCGAGCATTGGCATACCGAAAAGAGTTTGGCCCAGCCTTATCCAGTACATCCCTGCAATTCGGATGGGGGAAGGGGCTTACAAAGAGGTCGTAACCGAGTATCGCGTTAGGGCGGATCTGCCATTCCAAATTGCAACCTGGGGCGCGACCATTGCGGGCAACGGCAGCTCTTACCGGACCTGTGGTGGCCAGGCGCTCGTTTACAAGTTGGAACCAGGGAAAGACTACGAGGCGGTGGTAGGGGTGGATAGCAGACCAAGCAAAGATGGCGAGCCAGCGCTAATTTGCATGTTGGCGGTTCTCGAACTTACCACTTTGCCTGGTACTTCGATTGTGATTCCCCAAAAGCTGACGCCTGCTGCGCCTCCGCAGGTGCTCTGCAAAAACTAATAAGCACAGCCCGCCATCGAGTGGGTTTTGCGTCTGGCAGAAACGAGAAAGCCCCGACTTAGGTCGTAATGCAGTTCACTTAAGGCAATCGAGAAACCCGTGGCGAGGGAGCTTGCTCCCGCTGGGCCGCGAAGCGGCCCCAAAACCGGCCAAATGCGGAGCATCAGACACACCGCACCCTCCGGTTTACGACTGCTTCGCAGCCGAGCGGGAGCAAGCTCCCTCGCCACAGGTCCATCATTTTTCTTAAATGAACCGCATTGCGACTTAGGTCGGGGCTTTCTTGTTGCGGCGAATAAAGAGAGGGCGACCTCAGGTTGTGCGCGACACGTCCTGAAGCCACCAGATCGCAGAACCAGCCTGCAAGCAGCCAAGGCCCCACTGCGCGAGCGAGCAGGAGGCGGTACCGTGGTTCTCCTTTCAGAAGGAAAACGGGGATAGGCCACGATTATTAGATGGGGCGATTACAAGTGAGCTCAAATCGTGGTCTCCCCCCAGTCTCTTCGGTCGGTTTTTTGTGGGAGGGGAGGTAGCCCGCAATCTTGATGCCCCTTGGGAAAACGGCTGCCTACACTGGATTAGCTCACTAATAAAAGGACATGGAATGCTCATCGTCTTCAGCGGCCTTCCCGGCACCGGAAAAACGACTATCGCCTATGATCTCGCCGCTACAACAGGCGCCGTGTACCTGCGGATCGATACGATTGAGCAGGCGATTCGAAACTCGGGCGCTCTTGCGCAAGATGTGGGAAGCAGTGGTTACCTGGTCGCCAATGAGCTTGCGCTGAGTAATCTTCGTTTGAGTCGCACGGTCATCGTTGATGGTGTCAATCCCGTCATCGAAAGCCGAATCGCGTGGAGCGGCATCGCCTCACAGGCGGGTAGTCGATTGGCAAACATCCAAGTGATTTGCTCCGATAAACATGAACATCGGCGCCGGGTGGAAGCAAGGATGGCTGATATTTCCGGGCTGACTCCACCCACCTGGCAGTCGGTACTGGATCATGAGTATGAGCAGTGGGATGAAGCTCCGTTTTGCATAGACACAGCCTTGACCTCTCCGGTGCAGGCGGTCTCGATGATAATCAACCGATTCCTGTCCAGTGAGTAAAGTTGTCGCGCCAGCGGCATCGACGCAAATTCCTACGTAAACCTCGGAAACCAGTGCATTGCAGTATCAGGATGTCCAACTTATTGTCTCTCTGTCGCCCAGATGGCGATTCGGGTTTGGCGACTCGATTGAATGAAGCGCAGAAGTCCTGCTCCTTATCAATTGAAAAGGTACTACCCATGACCCGATACATGCCCATCACCGGGATCGACTGCATCCCCGCAACCCTGCTTATCGACACCGAAGCCCCTCTAGACGTCCTCTTTGAAACGGCCGATTACCGCATCCGCACGGTGACCCAGCTCTTGGAAAATATCGCGTTTCGCTCGGACATCAGCTCAGACACGGTGGTGCTGACTGATTTTTGTAAATTGCTGACGACATCGCTGCGCGATGGATGTGATGTCATGGATGTGATTGGAAGGCGATTGCGGGCGCAGGCGGCGGAATAATTAAGACGGGCAACTTATAAGCTGTCCGTTTCAAAAGAGGAAAGCGGATACAGACTACGATTACAAGTGAGCTCAAATCGTGGTCTGTACCCGTTTTCCCGTTTTCATCAATTTTGTCCGTCATTACATCGTCGATGATACTCACAGGCGCACTTGTCCTTGCCGCTATAGCGGCAGGCCTTGAAGGAGGAGGGTTAAGGGGGGCGGAGGCAACTCAGCTATGATTTATGTGAATCAATTATGCGGTGGCGCAGATGCTCAATGAGACCGATACGGTAGGACACACTTTTAGGCGGGCCTTTTTCCGCATTGATGGCGTGACGATGTACTTTTTCTGGGCAATATGGGGAGGGCTTTTGATTTGGGCTCTGTTTGACCCGGCCAAACCAGGCGCTGAAGCGTTGGCCTTGTTCATGATTGGCATGCTGAACCCATTTCTCTACATTTTTCTGGGTGTGATGCGCTCACCTGGCCTTTTAACAGCGCTGGTTCTGATTTTCCTTAACGTTAGGTTCCTATGGGCCTTTATCTAATGGAAGGGGAGTGATTACGGGTAGTTCTGGCTGATGCGCTTGGCGATGGCTTCGAGTTGTTCGGCCATGCCGTACATGCCATTGTCGTCACGGCGGGGCACCACGGCCGCGCGGTGAACGTTGCGACCGCTCAGGATCCAGGCGACCAGCAGGATCAGCCAGGCCTTGGCCTTACGGCGAATCAAATGGGTTGCGCCGCCGGCAAGTCTAGGGACAGACCACGATTATGCAGGCTCCACCAAGCTTGGTCCTTCAAGGGGCCGCGTCCTGTTCGCTCGTTACCTTGATCCATGGCAAATTGACGCTACGTATTTTTTGCGAAGCTTAGAAAGGTTGCGCGGTAGATGCTCCGCAACCGTCTTTCTATTTCACATCGAAATCAATTTGCGGACACAAGGGAATGCATGCTAACCAACATCAAACCGGGGCCTAAGCCAGCGCGCGACGATGGTAAGGATGATAGAAGGCGCCACGTAAACCCAGAAATAAGCCGAAACATCCAACCCTGCCGGTGCACAAACCTTCTAAATAGAGAAAACCGGGGGCCGGCCATGATTGTGAGATCCAAGTAAGTTATTTTAAATCGTGGTCTGTCTCCGATTTCCCGTTGCATACGTCGATGATGGCTCTGGAAGACTGAAGAAGTTAGTCGGCCAACGGTGAGGTTCCCAGCGCAAGCAAGCAAACGCAGCCCTGTTCAAGGCACGTCCCCGCGCATTGCGGGCCAAGTCCTATAAGTTAGCGCTCTGTGAGTGATAACCTATGAGTTCTTCTATAAATGATATTGGATACAGTTATGAAAAGCGGTTTGAGGACGCTCGGAGCTAGCCTCGCTAACCGTATAGTGATCCCCGCCGCTTGGTTATCGGGGCTTGCGACGACAGGACTCTTGTGGGGCGTGATACAGTTTTGGCCCGCCGAGCTTACAGTCGAAGGACGTCAGCTCTTCGTGGCTTCTTTTTCTATTTTTTGCCTCGCCATAGGGTACTTGATATGGCGCAAGAGACGGGCAAAAGTACTTGTAGCATCCATCAACCTAAAAGAAGGTCTGAGCCTTGACGATACTCAGATGCTGGGCTATCCAAGCCCCCTATTTTTTGTCTTTGACCTCTCCAACAAGAAACTCGCTCAATGCCAAAGCGCCACCGGCGACTATCAAGTTCGAGACTTCACGTGGGTAACAGGCTGGCAGTATGAGTGGCAGCAGGTTGACAGCAGGGTGTCGGGCGGCGTTCTTCGAGTAGTCGATGGGGCAGGCATGAGCGTTCCAGCCGACGCGCTTCGGCGTAGATTCATAAACTTCTCTCTGGTTTTGACGGTTGCCGATACAAGTCATCCTCCCCTCCGTTTTCCAATGAACCGGACCGTAGCTGAAGAGTGGTGTACCCGGTGCAATGTACTTTTCAAGTGCTAAACCCGAAGGGGAAAACGGAGGCAGACCACGATTATGAGGCGGGCCGATAACAGGTGAACCCAAAAATCGTGGTCTGTCCCCGGTATCCGGCGTCTAATCCGCTCTTCAGACCGGTGAATGATTAGCTGCATGCCCAGGCTGCGCATGAAGATCAATACCTAGCGCATGAATGACCTTGAGTACGGTATCGAATCTCGGTTTTGATCCGGGTGCGAACGCCTTGTACAAGCTTTCTCGTCCCATGCCAGAGTCTTTAGCGATCTGCGCCATGCCTCGGGCCTTGGCTACATAGCCGATCGCTCGGAGAAACTCCTCGCTATCACCATCAGCCAACACCTGAGAAAGGTATTCACTGATCGCTTCATCGCTATCGAGTAGTGCCGCCATGTCAAATGTCGTCAGGTGTTGGCTCATGCTCAAATCTCCTTTGCCAATTTCTTCGCTCGCCGGATATCAGCACTCTGTGAAGACTTGTCACCACCAGCCAATAGCACGATGACCACTCCACCGCGCAGGGTGAAATAGACCCGGTAGCCAGCGCCTACATCCACACGCAATTCTGAAATACCATCACCGACAGGTTTTACATCGCTCAGGTTACCTGCTGCAGCGCGATCAATGCGGCGGGCGATAGCGATTTTTGCTCGCAGATCACGGATCGATGAATGCCAAGCAGTGAACGTCTGCGTTTGTTTTGATGAGATAGTTCATGGGTGGGCCGTATCCAGTTGGATACTGGAAGTCAAGATGCTGATGCTGCTCACCCCTCCAGTAGCATCAATTCGGGTGCTGGCTTGTGCTGTCCCGGTGTCAGGACAGTTGTTGCCAATCGAATTTTCCTGAAAACACCACTCCGGGCGAAGAGACTGCTCGTGCCGTGCTATTGACCGGAACGCAAAGCCGCATTGTCGAAGATGCGAAGCGTCCGAGCCACACCGTCTTGCAGCTCAGACCTTAATCCGTTTAAACCACTGATTCACGCGCTCGCACTCAAATGCGGTCGGATCAAAAGCATCACCATGCCATTCAACCATCGCCTCATGCTCTGAATGATTGGGGTTGGCCATCGCCTCTAGAAATTCCTCATAACCAGGCCCGCCACCCACGTCTTCCGGTGGGCAAGCATTGGCACCGTCGATGCAATACGGCACCTGAGGGCAGGCAATCGCGGGTAGCGCTTTTTCGACCTTGATGCGGTGATGCCAACTGTCACCGAAGTCATAGAGATAATTAAATGTCCGTCTTCCGTTCAGCGCCTTGATCAGCGTTTTACGGGCTTCCGGGTTCACCGTCGGCCCCCAGCCATCAGGATCAGGAATACCGTAATTCTCACCGGCAATTTCAAACTCATGCAGATGACTGTCATTCCAGCCCATCACGATCTGGATGACACCGTGCAGTTTGCCCAAGGTGATGTTTTCGGGCACCGCGAACCGACGCCAAATCGTCGGAGTGATCCACTTCAGCTCAACATACAGCAGCAACAGATCGGGGGCGGGTTTGGGTAAACGGACTGTTTTAACCATGGATCAGGCGGCCTCACGGTGTTCGGTTCAAGGAAATATTACAGGGCAGCAACCCCGGTTCGCCAACCCGAGCACAGCTGCCACCCATTCGTTTGGCGACGCTTGAGTGGTAGTCCTTATCAATTGAATGAAGGTACTACCCATGACCCGATACATGCCCATCACCGGGAGCGACTGCATCCCCGCAACCCTGCTTATCGACACCGAAGCCCCTCTAGACGTCCTCTTTGAAACGGCCGATTACCGCATCCGCACGGTGACCCAGCTCTTGGAAAATATCGCGTTTCGCTCGGACATCAGCTCAGACACGGTGGTGCTGACTGATTTTTGTAAATTGCTGACGACATCGCTGCGGGCACAGGCGGCGGAGTAATGAAGATGGGCGGCTTGTAGTCGCCCGCTTCATAAGATTTGGGAAGAGCCAGGAGAGCAAGACATCTAAGTCCCTTATCGAGTGATTAGCCCCATGCACTGGCTGCGCATCAGTATCAATGCCTAGCGCATGAATCACCTTGAGTACGTACTGCGGCGCGACCAATGGGGCGGGCGATAACGATTTTTGCTCGCGCAGATTACGGATCAAGCAGAGAACGCCTGCGTTTTTTGAATGTGATGATTCATTGGTGAGCCGCTTATCCATTGGATATAGAAAGTCAAGGCGCTAATTTCTTCTCGAAATTCCTAGATCTGTCCGAATTTCACTGCTTCAAGCCCCCGACATTCCTGGACGCATACTTTCGCACCGCAGGCGTTCGAAAGGGCGCAGTTCACCACATGATGGCAATTAAGTGGCATTATTAGGTCACACCTAAGGAGAGACGCATGCAGTTCTTACAAAAGGAAAAACGCCATTACTTGACTGACGAATTCATAGGCACGGAGGAGGGGTGCGGCATATTCATACCTGCCAACAAAGCGCTCTATGGGTTTGTGCGAGAGAATCCCAGTCATACGGATCATGCGCAGGTGGCTTCAAAGGCGCTGATCATTGGCCGCAGCCTGGCTGCATCGGTCGAGCGCCGCAAAAAGGGCGACGAGGACGACGAGGATGGTTATGAAGGCTCCACGGGGGGCTTTTATGAGCGGTTGGCTAAATCTATTTGTAGCTCGGACGTAGGTTTGGAATCGTCCTTTCTCCCGGCGGGGGAACGGCTTGCTGGATCTGTCTGTACTGCGGTGAACAAAGTGCATTCCCGGCTCTGCGAGGCCATCAGTGCCGTCACTAATAAGGACGCGAGCAGCTTCGCTTCGAAGTATCTGCACTTCCATTTTCCGACTCTGTTCCCAATGGTTGATTCGCGAGCCAGGGAAGCGCTGAAGTGGATCGCGAATGAGGAGGGGCTGGTTTTCGCTCCGACCACGGCGGGTATGTCAAAAAACTACGCGACTTACATAGACTTCTACACACGCGTTCGTAGTCTGTTCGAAGAAGAACTTGGCCGGGAAATCAGCCTTAGGCAGATGGATAACATTCTGCTTAATCGCTACGACAACTGGGTTTAGAGTTGCTAGTTTAAACCCGCTTCGGCAGGTTTTTTTAGAAAGGAAGAGGACAGGTTTGCCGTTGGGTTCTTAAGTGCGGAAGGCCGTTTTTATCGGAGTATCTGAAACGCTAAGGTCATCCTGTGGGTCTTTGTCTCGTAGTGGTGAAGTAATGGTGCTAATTCTACGCATTCCATGTCTTCGCTCATCTGGCTCGGCGGGAATGTCTACTCCGCCTCAATCAATTTTATGGATATGGAAACTCAATGAAAAAAAAAGCGCTTGATTTCGCTATCTAGCGCTGTTGCCATTTTGATGCTGGGCGGTTGCACGGGGCCCGCCTGGAAGGTATTCAGCGAAACAGATATACTTCCCACACGAACTACCCTGATAGTCACTACTGGAAATTACACTGCGGGTACTTCGATCCTTAGTGCTTCGAACATATTTCCAGTTGTCCGTAAAGAAGAAGGGGTGATCTACGTCGGATTGATGTCCAATGGGGAGGTTCGGATTCCGATTGTAACAGCTCAAATATGGATTGATCAGAACGAAGTATGGACAATCTCGGCTCAGGAGACCCCTATCATCTTGGCGAAGCCATCCCTGGCATATTTCTTGGGCCCAACTCCGAAGCTTATAAAGCAGGCCCAGGCGCAGGGTCTTAATGTCAATAAAGTGATCGGTGGTTGCGCAGTTGCTGGGGGGGACAAAGCCGAGGCAATGCTTAAACAGATGCATACGGGCCGAGTTTTAAAATTTAGGACGATAGATATCGATAACGCTGCGTCTTCGACCCAAGAAGTGGTCCTGGACGAGTCGTTTTCCCAATCGCTTAGAGCGGTAGGGGTCGATCCGAGGATTTTATAAGCCCTCGCATAGCATCTGGAGTGGGTTGTATTTTGGGTATTGAAGGGAAAGATTTATTTTTTCTCTACTGCGCTCCTCCATGAGAGGTGGAGTCAGGTTGGCCCGGGACAGCTACAGGAAATAAATTTGTTCCTTTTTCGTACCGTATTATTTTTTATAGGCTATAAATTAATACTGAGAAGTTGTGAAGTGCTCGTTAAGGAGAGTTTTTATGCCTGTTATTGCGTATCACGGGACAAGCTCTCGCCATAGAGCTTCGCTGACAGCTGGTCTTCAGCCTGTGCCAAATAATTGGGGCGGGGGAGAGCTTGGGCATGGCTTTTATTGCGTGACAGCAGCCAACATTGAAACCGCTAGAGTCTATGGCGGTCAAGCTTGTAATGATGTTAATGAGCAGATAGATATTTGGTCTGTCTCTTGCGCAGAGAACTTGATACAGCTAACAGGTGGAGCGGTCGGAGTCACAAATCAGTGGGCTGGTATTACTGATTTTCTGTTGACAAATTATGATTATTTATACAATCAAGCTGAAGCTGGAAATATTTCGCAAGTTAAGTTTAATCCTCGCTTCTACGATCGGTTAACGCTTAGTTTGGTAGAGTCGAATCCGTATAATTAGTGTTGTAAGCGTGCTCAATTTGCTTTTTCCTCTTTCCAATGCGCCCAGGTAACCAGATGCATCAGGGTAAAGTCAGGGACAGGCCTCGATTATGAGACGGGCCGATTCCACGTGAACTCAAGACCGTGGTCTGTCCCTAGTTTCCTCCTGCTCGTTGGAGAAATTCTCGAACCTTTTCTACCTGATATTTCTTGGCTTCGTTTTCAGGGTGCGCATTCCACGGTCATTTCCCATTCAACCGTTGCTCTGCCCCAATAACCACTCACTAAAAGCCCGCACCGCTACCTGCCGCTCCCGCCCCGGCACGCACACCACCGTATATCTAGCACCCGCCAGACGAACCTCAGGCCGATAGCCCATCAATTCCCCACGCGTAACCGTCTCAGCAACCAGCACATTGCTGGCAAGCACCAACCCATGTCCGGCAATCGCCGCCTGCAGTGCATGCTGTTCCTCGTCATAACGCCGGAAACGCGCATTGTCCAGCCAGCTCAAGGTGCCGGCCTTGGCGCACCAGGCAGGCCAGTCAACCGCGACATTCGCGCTACTCAGCCACGGCACATCGATCAGTTCCACGGGCGCTCCCGGTGCGGGCGGTTGCCAGCCGGGGCGGCAATAGACGCCAAAGTACTCGTCCAGCAACGGCTGCTCGAACAGCTGCGGGTCGGGTGTGAAGAGGGCGCGGATCGCCAGGTCGACGCTTGCATCACGCTGCAGGTCTACCACGTCGTTGCTGCTGTGCAGGCTGATGTCGATCTCCGGGTGCAACCGATGGAAATCGCCGAGCCGCGGTATCAGCCACAGGCTGGCGAACGCCGGTGTGGTGCTCACGACCAAGGACTGCGCAGCACACGGTGGCGACAGCGACTGCAGGCCGTGCTGGATATCCAGCAGGGCGCGGTGCAGTTGCGGGTGAAGGCGCGCACCGTCGGCGCTCAGGCGCACGTTTTGGCTGGAGCGTTCGAACAATCGCAAGCCAAGGAAGGCTTCAAGGTTTCTGATCTGGTGGGAGATCGCCGCGGGGCTGACATTCAGTTCCAGGGCCGCTGCCTTGAAGCTGCCTAGCCGTGCGGCAGACTCGAAGCCACGCAAGGCGGTGAGGGGCAGTTTGGCGAACATGGGCGGGTAGGTGACTCAAGTTGAGCGTGGCTCAATTTAGCTCAATTGTGCGCGTGCGCTCAACTTGCCAGGCTGGGGTCTTCCAAGCCAACCCAGGAGTCCATCGATGCAAGGGGCGCCCCGCAAAATTCTCCAGGCCGTACTCTACGAAGCCGGCGGCGTGCTGTTCGTGGCGCCGGCACTGGCGCTGATCTACGGCCAAGGTATGGGCTATTCAACCCTGTTGTCGCTGGTGATTTCTGCCGTCGCGCTGGCCTGGAACATGCTTTTCAACGGTCTGTTTGAGTGGTGGGAGCGCCACCAGCGCAGTCGCCATCGCAACTGGCAGCGACGACTGCTGCATTCCTTGGGATTTGAAGGCGGCTTGACGTTGATTCTGACCCCAGTGATTGCGGCGTGGCTAGGCATCAGCCTGTGGCTGGCACTGGTGACCAACTTGGGGTTGTTTGTGTTCTTCTTTTTTTACTCGCTGGTTTTTCAATGGGGGTTTGATCGGGTGTTTGATGTTCCGCTTTCGGCGCAGCCCGATCAGGCGCCCCTATCTAACGCCCCTTGAATCGGTTGCATGGACTGCAATCTGGACACGCACGTTCAATGAAGCACTCTTCGGCTCTCTCCAATCCGGATCCGATCGAGTGCCCTGTTTAACGCATCCAAGGCATCGAGGAGGGCTTTCGCCTCAGCTTCCCGACCATCGCCCCAAAGGCGTTCGGCCATTTTGTTCAGTGCCTGGATAGAGCGTTCAATTTCAGCAGCCGTCGCTGCTTTGGTTTCCTGATGTTTTTTTGGCATCGATTAACACTTCGTCAGGGCATGGTTCATTTGCTTTGGCGTGATTACATCATCCCGGAAGTCGTTGCAATTCTGCTGGCAACGGCAAGAACGAAATGAGAACCGATGGAGTGCGTCTGCCAGATGTCTACACCTACGAGTTGATTGATGCCGACACTGTGCACTACGTCAACGTGGCGTCAGACCCTTCCGGCGATTGCCAGGAAGATTATGACTTCACTGAGCGCCGCATTCGCGGTTGAGGGTAACAACCGGGCTGAGCCTTTTACGCAGTAATTGCATGTTTCGCACGGAGGAGAGACGGCTGTTGCGAGTCCCCTTTCAAGGTTTCTCCCGTTCATCCATTGCTCGGCACTTGCGGTTTTCCGCCGCCTCTTATGTATAAGCGTGGATATTCTGCGCCTCAGAACGGAGAGCCAACATGGAAATTGACGAAAATGCTCCTGGCAACAAATCCCAACAGGACGTGACGCGCGGCACGGATAATGAAACAGGCCATGATCCAAAAAAGGATGGCCCTGAAGTTCCGCTACCCCCGGACGATGAGGCCCCTCTCGAGGAGGATATGTCAGATGTGGATGCCGCCGATTCGGTGGCGAAAGAGTATCCCGATCCTCGATAATCATTCCCTGCGCGAGGGATGTGATGGGCGTGAAACGTTGGGCTTCGGTGGTCTGTAGGCTGGGCTATCTCACATTTCCACGACTCAGAAACAACGAGCCCGCACACTCATCTTAATGAGGTGCGGGCTCTTGGTTACCCTAGCCTGCAATCAGAAACGCATGCCTTGGAACGGATTCCAGCTTTGTTCACCTTTCACTTCTTTGAGGTAATACGAGTAGTTGGCGATAAGCGCATAGGTCATGGAAAAAGCCACGCTCAGGCCCGTGCTCAACGGCCTTGGAAAGTCCATGCCCACGATCGCGAAAATCACACTCAGCACGATATTGATCGCCAGCATGATGCCGATCAGGGCCAGGTTTTTCTTCCATAGGCCCAGGACGAACAAGTAAATAGGGCCGAAGAAAAACGCAATCACGTTGGCGTTGATGAGCAGTTTTTTCTTGAAGCCAGGCAGCGCCTTGAGGGCCGGCTTGAATCGTGGATCGCTTGGCGCACCGTAAGTGTCGAAGAAGTTAAAGCGTTCCTGCCACTTGGCGCTGTATTTGCCGGTGGTTTGGGTTTGTTCAGTGGTGCTCATTTTTACGGCTCCTGGTGTTCCATGAGGTGATTTTTTCTTCCGAGATGTCCTGGGCTTCGGTCTTTCTTATCTTGGCGTGCGGATTCTATTGGTTTCTCGATCGGTTGAGCCCAGAAAATTGTTCGAAGCGTTTGGTCTGCCCGCTTTATAAGTGTTTACGTGAAGAAAAACCGCACTGGCTGCTTAAGTGCCCCACTGATCTGTGACGTGCATCACTGTATGAAAGATCTGGAGCCTGCGTCCAAGAGGGGATTGTTGAGTCCCTATCGCTCTAAGGCTGCCAGGTAATCAATAGCCTTCCGATATTTTTCAAGTCGATCCAGGTCTTTCTGGCTTGGGTTTTCTATGCGTGACAAGTCGCTGTTTTCTGCGAGGTCAGCCAGCTTCACCCGGCGGGCGATAGGGTCGCGTGCCGCCCGCTCGATAAAGGCTTGGTACGTTTCGCCTTCTCGTTTGGTGAGGGCATCGATGGCGGCCAGAACGGCCTCGCTGAAACCCTCATCGCGCAGGTCGGCAAGGGTGATGGCGGTATCTTCGACCACGTCATGCAGCACAGCTGCGATGCGCTCTTCGTCATGAGACAGGCGCAGCATGACTTTCAGTGGGTGCAATATGTAGGGGCCCCCCCCCTTATCGGCTTGCCCCTCATGGGCAAGCGCGGAAATCGATATGGCTTTCTCCAGTGTACTCATGTCACCCGCTCTCCCTTCGATCGATACTCGACGCAAATCAGCGCCTTCGGTTCGTGCGTTCTCGCCTTAGTTGATCTTGCGTGAATCAATGATGCTGGTATGGTGGCGCCTCGTTTAAATCAGCGTTCTAGAGGGATCTTCTATGCACTCATTTTTTGCCAAGACCTTTGGTGGTCTTACTACCAGCTATTACATCCGCCAGTTCCTTTTTGGATTGGTCTTCGCTGTAATGATCATCTCCCTGGCGGCCAATGGCCCCGGAGGGATTGGCGCGAAGCCTGGGCTGATTGTACTGGCGGTCATCAACACCTTGCTCTATCCATATTCCCGGTTCGTCTACGAAAGCGTTGTTGGATACATCATGGGCAACAATGTCTTCTTTGTGAACGCACTGTTTATGTTGATGGTGAAGGCTTTCACCATGGCCATGTGCTGGTCGTTTGCAATTTTCGTCGCGCCGGTAGGGCTGGCGTATCTGTTTTGGCGCAACAGTCGTTCGGCTGTTGAATAAGCCGCCATTACACTAGGGCTATTTTAAGGAGGCGATGTCTTGTCGAACGTTAAAACGCATCTGCACGACTTAACGCTTCAACACATTTATGACGGCTTCAGACAGTTAATTCCGATCTCTCTGTTCGTCATCGTGTTCGGCGTCGCCTTCGGCCTGGCTGCTGCGCAAACAGGCTTGAGTGATACGTCGGCCGTGCTCATGAGTACGCTGGTCTTTGCCGGCGCGTCTCAATTTGCCGCGCTGGACCTGTGGGGGCAGCAAGTCCCTGTCGTTCCGCTGATGATCACGGTCTTCGCCATCAACGCCCGTCACCTGTTAATGGGCGCGACGCTTTACCCGTGGTTGCGAGAGTTATCCGTTGCCAAACGCTACGGAGTGATGCTGGTCGTCTCGGATGCCAACTGGGCCATGGCGATGCAAGCATTCAGTCGCGGCAAGCCGGGGCTCGGGATTTTATTCGGCGGCGGCATAGCGCTCTGGATCACCTGGATCCTGGGCAGTTGGCTGGGCCTTCATTTTGGCAGCGCCATTGAGGACCCGGTCAGTTTAGGGCTCGATATGGTGATGGGCTGTTTCTTGTTGGCGATGGTCGTTGGCGGGAAGAAAAACCCGCGCATGTTCATTATCTGGACTGTGGCGGCCTGTTCATCGCTGTTGGCCTACTGGTACTTGCCGGCGAACAGTCACGTCGTGGTGGGCGCGTTGGCGGGGGGCGTTCTGGGCGCGCTGTGGATGGAGAAACCACAATGAATATTGAAACGGCGGGTTATGGCACGTTGCTTGTCATATTGATCATGGCCGTCGTGACATTGGCGACTCGGTGGGGCGGGGTTTTCGTGATGTCGTTCGTGCCCATCAACTATCGGGTGCAGCAGTTCATCACGGCCATGTCCGGCTCGGTGTTGGTGGCGGTTCTGGTTCCGCTGGCCGTTAAAGGTGATAGCGGCGCACGGCTGGCTCTGCTGACCACCGCAATTGTCATGTTGCTACTGAAAAAGCCGCTGCCTGCGATTGCCGCCGGAATACTGGCAGCCGCGTTAGTCAGGCATTTTTAAAGCGCCAAGTCGCCCGCTCACACGCGGGCGAAGCGTTTCAATCAACATCCGCTCAATAACTCAGGGCCGCCGCCTCCCCAAACGAGTGCTCCTGAACCCCAGCCATGAAGTGCAGTGGAATCTGCGGTTTCGCCTCGGGGGGCGAAATTTCGAAACTCCCCACGACCTGACCGTGAAGCGCACTCAGCCGTATCGACTCTTCTTCCTTTGCCTTTGCCATTCTCGCGTGGTTCGCTGCGATTTCGTTGAGAGTTGACACGGTACATCTCCATTGGCTGACTAAGCATTGATAAATTTGCCGCCGCGTCAGAATTGCGTCGTTCTTGGCTGCTCACACAAGCCAGTGCAAACCCTACGCCAGACTGACCGTCCATTCGGCGGTGCATTTAGCAGGCGACGAATGGCGGGCCAGCTGTCCAGAGGCACTCGTGCGGACGTTCAACAGCGCCGGCAATGTTTCAACCATGCCTCAACAATAAGTCACTGATAATACACAGCTCGACGACCGTTGCTCAGTCAGCGTCTGCGCCGCAGATCTGCGGCACAACGGGCGCTTTTTTATGCAACACCACCACTGCAATGCCGATCACGCTGGTGGTGAACGCGAGCAGCAAAATCACCCGCTGTGTTCCAACAGGCGCAGCCAGCACCGCGACCAGCAAGCCCGCCAGCGGTTGCGACAGGTTGTTGAGTAGCGTAATGACGCCGACCGTCTTGCCGAAATCCTTGGGTGGAATGACTTGTTGGCGCAACGTGCGGAAGTAGACGTTGAACATCTTGTCGAACCCGACGATCAGCAGGAAACCAATGACATAACCCCCGATGTTTGGACTGAGTGCGGTGATGAAGGCTCCAGCGGTAATCAACGTGTAGGACACCGCCCCGAGGAATTTCAAGGGCAAGCTCACCCGCGCCAGGAAGAACAGGATGATGATGGTGGTGACCGCCCCGGCCGCCTGCAACCCGGCGTAATAGTCCTTCCCAGCGGCGTATTGGCCGATCACCATGGCGGCCGAGGTGGCGAGGGTGACGCCGATAATCAAGTTGACGCCCACCGCCAGGCCGATGATTTTTTTCAACTCTGTAAGGCGCAGGATGTGGCCGAAGGCAATGCGCAGCGGGTTCAGCCAGACATCGTGATGTTGCTCGAAGGTTTCCAGCGTGACCGAGCTGGTGCGTTGCCAATATCTCATGGCCAGGTCCGCCAGCAGGAACAGCCCGGCAATCGCCAGTACCACCCAGTGCCACGCCCACACCTCGAGCATCAGCGCGGCGATCAGCGGGCCCAGTACCAACCCGGTCTGGTCGGCAATTTGCGAGTAGGACAGGGTCTTGGTGTAGGTGTAGTGCTTGAAGATGTAGGGCATCACCACTTCGCGCGCCATGATGCCTTGGGTGGTGAGTACGCCGCACAGGGCCGAGACGGCGACGATCCAATAGAGACCGCCAAAGATTCCGTAGAGCATGACCGCCACGCCACAGGCCACGGCGCGATAGACCTGACTGATGTGCAGGAGACGAATGGGCGCAAACTTGTCGCACAACGCTCCGCAGATCGGGAACGATAGATAACGTGGCAAGGATTCTACGAAGAAGGCCAGGCCTGCCCAGGACACGCTGTTGGTGCTCTGGAAAACAATCAGCGGGACGATGAACAGCAAAATCTGGTCGGCCAGTCGAGAGAGGAACATCGAGGCGAAAAAAGCCAGGTAATCCTTGCGCATGAAATTCCTTGATTGCGGTGTTCAGGTGTTACTCGGTCCAGGCACGGACGCGCAGCGTGATATGGAACTAACATCACCGGTAGTCTCTATATCTTTACAGGGACATCCCTTTTTTTGAGAGAACTGCCATGTTCAAATCTCGCTCGTTGATTGCTGCAGTTACCTGTTTCGCCCTGGCGGCGGGCCCTGGCATTGTTGTCGCGGACCCGGGCAACGGCAAGGGCAACGCTCAGTTCGATCAAGGTCAGGGACAAGGAGGCAAGGGCGGGCAGGGCAACAACAAGGGGGGCGGGCAAGGAAATCCCGGCAATAAGGGGAATCAAGGCGGCAAGGGCAACCCTTCCGGTGGCGGTGGTGGCGGCGATTGGCATAACGGCCCCAGCATCGACCGCGGCGGTATTCTCGGTCTGCTCGGTGGCCATCGTGATTATTGGAGTCCCGGCCCGGCGCTGCCGCCGGGCATCCAGAAGAACCTCGCCCGGGGCAAACCGTTGCCCCCGGGCATCGCCAAGAAGTTGGACGGGCGCCTACTGGGACGGTTGCCGCACTATGACGGCTATGAATGGCGCCAGGCGGGCACCGATTTGATTTTGGTGGCGATCGCCAGCGGCATCATCTATGAAGTGCTCAACGGTGCGTTTGATTAACCCGGTGTCCAAGCGAAATGGCAGCCTCTTCGGAGTAATGCCAGTCAGTTAAGCGAAACGCCTGTGGGAGCGAGCTTGCTCGCGAAAGCGGTGTGTCATTCAACATTGATGTTGGCTGGCCCGACGCCTTCGCGAGCAAGCTCGCTCCCATAGGTTTCGTATCAGTTTTCGAGTTGCCGCAGGCGTTTGTACAAGGTATTGCGGCTGACCCCCAGCCGTCGCGCCAGATGCGATATGTTGCCGCCCACCGCCTGCAACTGGCGGTTCAGATCCTCGACATCGTTCAGGTCCACCGTCAGCGGTTCGGGCGTTTCCACCGGCTCCATTTCCAGGTCGACAAAGAAATCGTCGGGCAGATGCTCCGGGCGGATCGGTTGTTCCTCGGCCATCGCCAGGGCCACTTGCAGCACGCTGCTGACCTGGCGCAGGTTGCCTGGCCACGGATGGCGGTCGAACAGGTCCAATACTTCACGGCTCAAACCGGCCCACTGGCTCGGTTCGCGATGGTGTTCCCAGAGGCGTTTGAACAGGGCCTGTTTGTCGCTGCGTTCGCGCAACGGTGGCAGTTCCAGGGTCAGGCCGCCAATGCGGTAGTACAGGTCTTCGCGAAACCGGCCCAGTTGCACCTGTTCGCGCAGCGAGCGGTTAGTGGCGGAAATGATGCGGATGTCCACCGGGAACAGCTCGGCGCTGCCCACCGGTTGCACGCAACGTTCCTGCAAGACCCGCAGCAGCCGGGCCTGGGTCGGCAGGGGCATGTCGCCGATCTCATCGAGGAACAGCGTGCCACGGTCGGCCTTGCGGATCAGGCCAATGCTGCCCTTTTGGTTGGCGCCGGTGAAGGCGCCTTTTTCGTAACCGAACAATTCCGATTCCACCAACTCGGCGGGGATCGCCGCGCAGTTGACCGCGATGAACGGCTGCTTGCAGCGGGAACTGGCCTGGTGCAGGGCTTTGACGAACACTTCCTTGCCGACGCCGGTCTCGCCGTGGATCAGTAGCGGAATATCTTTTTCCAGCAAACGCTCGGCTTGGCGCACGGCCTTTTCCACCCGGCTGTCGCCGAAGTGCAGGGTGTTGAGGCTGATGACGTGGCCGGCCGGGGCTTGCGCGGGCGATGGTTCGGCGAAGACTCGCGCCTTGATCGTTATTTGGTTCGGGCGCCTGAGCAAGCACTGGAAACGATTGCTGCCGGACGCTTGCAGGGCGAACGGCAGGCCGTCGGGCTGGTTCAGCAGTTCCAGCAGTGACACTTTGAACAGGCTTTCAATGCTGACCCGCGACAGGCTCAGGCCAAGCAGGTTGTCGGCCCGGCGGTTGGCGGACAGCACCTGGCCGCTCTCATCGAAGATCAGCAGCCCGGCCCATTGGCTGTCGAGGTTGTTCAATCCGGTGTTGAAGGTGAGCTGGAAGTGTTCACCGCGAAACAGATTGAGGATCAGCCGGTTCTCCACGGTCTGGCTCATCATCTTGACCATGCCCAGGGTGTGGGAGGGCGGCAGGTAGCTGTCGCTGGAAACATCCAGCACCGCGATGACCTTGCGCTCGGCGTCGAAAATCGGCGCGGCGGAGCCGGTCATGAAGCGGTTGGCCTTGAGAAAATGCTCATCGTGTTCGATGTGTACCGCCTGTTCACAGGCCAGTGCGGTGCCGATGGCGTTGGTGCCGCTGCAGCGCTCCATCCAGCTCGCCCCGGCGCTGAAGCCATGGGCCAGTTTCGGCTCGATGAAGCGCTGGGTACCCCAGGAAGTCAGCACCTGGCCCTGATTATCGGCCAGCATGATCAGGCAATTGGAGTTGCTCAGGATGTTCTCGTAATACGGCAGGACTTCCTGGTGGGTGGTCTGTACCAGCGAATGCTGGCTCTCCAGCAGTTGGGCGATGCCTTCGGCGGGCAGTTGATCGAAGGCCGGCGCGCTCTGATGGCTCAGGCCAAAGGCGCGGCAACGGGACCAGGAGGCCTGGATGATGGCGTCGTGGGACAAGGCGGGGGCAGGTGCGGCCATGGGGGCACTCTCGCAGGTGCTGTTTTTATTGTTGTGGGCAGTCTCGCACATCCTCCTTGTGCTGGGGCAGATCCAGGCACTACTTAATATGCACAGACCCTGTGGGATCGAGCTTGCTCGCGATAGCGGTGGATCAGTCACCTTGGTTCAGCTGACCCACCGCTATCGCGAGCAAGCTCGATCCCACAGGTCCTATTCAGTGTTGTTCAAATTTGTTCATTGTCAACCGGGTAATTGTTCAGTTGTTCATTTACGGCTGTTCATTTGTGTTCATCAACGAATGCGTTTTTTTGAATAAACAAAGAAAAAACCAATCCGATCAAAGGCTTGTGATTTCTGGCACGGCTTTCGCTTTTAGGTTCGGGTCGCTTGACTCCAAATAATAAAAAGGCCGAGCCATGTCATTACAGCTTGAGCACATCTGTCGCACCGTCGAAGGCCAGACCTGGATCGACGATGCCAATCTGAGTTTCGAACCCGGATCCTTCAACGTCCTGCTGGGCCGCACACTGTCCGGCAAGACCAGCCTCATGCGGCTGATGGCCGGACTGGATAAGCCCGACAGCGGTCGCATCCTGATGAACGGCGTCGACGTCACCAAGCGCCCGGTGCGCTTGCGCAACGTGTCGATGGTCTATCAGCAGTTCATCAATTACCCGACCATGACCGTTTTCGAAAACATCGCCTCGCCGCTGCGCCAGGCCGGTGTGTCCAACGAGGTGATCCAGAGCAAGGTGCTGGAAACCGCCAGGATGTTGCGGATCGAAAAATTCCTGCAGCGCCATCCGCTGGAATTGTCCGGCGGCCAGCAGCAGCGCACGGCCATGGCTCGGGCACTGGTCAAGGACGCTGAACTGATTCTGTTCGACGAGCCGCTGGTGAACCTGGACTACAAGTTGCGTGAAGAACTTCGCCAGGAAATGCGCGAACTGTTCGAGGCCCGCCACACCATCGCCGTCTATGCCACCACCGAGCCCAACGAAGCGTTGGCCTTGGGCGGCACGACCACGATTCTGCACGAGGGTCGGATCATCCAGAGCGGGAAGTCGTCTTCGGTGTATCACCAGCCGCAGACCGTGCTGGCTGCCGAGCTGTTTTCCGAACCGCCCATCAACCTCATGCCGGGACGCATCGCTGGCAATGAGGTGAGCTTCGCCAATTTCGTGCACTTCCCGCTGAACGTCGACTTGCGTCCGGTGGGCGAGGGCGAGTTCCGTTTCGGTGTGCGCCCCAGCCACATCTCCCTGGTGCCCAGCAACGACGATGACCTCGAACTGGCGGTGACCGTCGAGGTGGCCGAGATCAGCGGTTCGGAGACGTTCCTGCACGTGCGCAACGAGCATTTCCTGTTGGTGCTGCACTTGCCCGGGGTGCACGAGTACGACGTGGACGCGCCGATCCGTATCTACATCCCGACCCACAAACTGTTTGTCTTCGATGCCCAGGGCAAGTTGGTCCAAGCCCCCGGCCAGCGTATTGCGAGGGTTGCCTGATGGCTGAAATTCGTTTGCAGAACCTCGCCCACAGCTACACCAGTACCCCGGCGGGCCCGGAAGACTACGCGATCCGCGAGATGAACCACATCTGGGAGCAGGGCGGCGCCTACGCGTTGCTCGGGCCTTCGGGCTGCGGTAAATCCACGTTGCTCAACATCATTTCCGGACTGCTCAGCCCCTCCGAAGGACAGGTGATGTTCGACAGTAAAGTCGTCAACGACCTGACCCCGGAGCGGCGCAACATTGCCCAGGTGTTCCAGTTCCCGGTGGTGTACGACACCATGACGGTGTTCGACAACCTGGCGTTCCCGCTGCGCAACCAGGGCATGGCCGAGGCGAAGATTCATACCAAGGTGCAGGAAATCGCCGAGGTCCTCGACCTGCAGAGCCTGCTGGACAAAAAGGCCCGCAACCTCACCGCCGATGAAAAACAGAAAGTCTCCATGGGCCGTGGCCTGGTGCGCGACGACGTGTCGGCGATCCTGTTCGACGAACCACTGACGGTGATCGACCCGCACCTGAAATGGAAGCTGCGGCGCAAGCTCAAGCAGATCCACGAGCAGTTCAACATCACCATGGTCTATGTCACCCACGACCAGTTGGAGGCGTCCACCTTCGCCGACAAGATCGCTGTGATGTATGGCGGCCAGATCGTGCAGTTCGGCACGCCTCGGGATCTGTTCGAGCGCCCGAGTCACACCTTTGTCGGCTACTTCATTGGCAGCCCGGGGATGAACCTGATCGAGGTCACGGCGCAACCCGGTGGTGTCGGCTTCGGCTCGACTCATTTGCCCCTGTCCTCGACCTTGCAACAGCGTATCGCCGAGGCGGAAGGCAAGAGCCTGAAGGTCGGTATTCGTCCGGAGTTCGTCCATGTCTGGGATGGGCCTTACGACGACGCGATGCGGGCCGACGTCGTCCACGTCGAAGACCTGGGCACCTACAAGATCCTGACCCTCAACCTCGATGGCGCGCCGCTGAAGGTGCGCCTGGCCGAAGACAAACCGGTGCCGGAAGGCACCGCGTACATCAGTTTTCCGGCCCAATGGCTGATGGTCTATGCCGATGAATACTTGCTGGAACCGTTGAGCGAGGTACAGCCATGAATAAGGTGCAGAACAACAAGGCCTGGTGGCTGGTGTTGCCGGTGTTCCTGCTGGTGGCTTTCAGCGCGGTGATCCCGATGATGACCGTGGTCAACTATTCGGTGCAGGACATCTTCGACC
This sequence comes from Pseudomonas sp. G2-4, assembly GCF_030064125.1. Lineage (NCBI taxonomy): Bacteria > Pseudomonadati > Pseudomonadota > Gammaproteobacteria > Pseudomonadales > Pseudomonadaceae > Pseudomonas > Pseudomonas sp. G2-4. The sequence goes on from NZ_CP125957.1 coordinate 2,223,638, forward strand.
AGTCCAGCCGCTACTTCGTCGGTGCCGACTGGTACCGGCAAGTGCTGCTGGACCCTCGGTTGCACGACTCGCTGTTGCGCCAGTTCATCTACTCGGCGTGCGTGTTGCTGATCGAGATTCCCTTGGGCATCGCCATTGCCCTGACGATGCCGACCAAGGGCAAGTGGTCGTCCCTGGTGTTGATCATCCTGGCGATTCCGTTGCTGATTCCCTGGAACGTGGTGGGCACCATCTGGCAGATTTTCGGCCGCGCCGACATCGGCTTGCTGGGCTCGACCCTCAACGCCATGGGCATCAACTACAACTATGCGGCCAACACCATGGACGCCTGGGTCACCGTGTTGGTGATGGACGTCTGGCACTGGACTTCGTTGGTGGCGCTGCTGTGCTACTCAGGGCTGCGGGCGATTCCGGATGTGTACTACCAGGCCGCGCGGATCGACCGGGCGTCCAGTTGGGCGGTGTTCCGGCACATCCAGTTGCCGAAGATGAAGAGCGTGCTGCTGATCGCCGTGATGCTGCGCTTCATGGACAGCTTCATGATCTACACCGAGCCCTTCGTGCTCACCGGCGGCGGCCCGGGGAACGCCACGACGTTCCTGAGCCAGACCCTGACGCAGATGGCCATCGGTCAATTCGACCTGGGCCCGGCGGCGGCGTTTTCCCTGGTGTACTTCCTGATCATTCTGTTGGTGTCGTGGCTGTTCTACACCGCCATGACTCACTCCGACGCCAACCGTTGAGGCCCGTACGATGAGCAAGAGAAAACTGATTCCGCTGCTGATCTACATCCTGTTCCTGCTGGTGCCCATCTACTGGCTGCTGAACATGTCGTTCAAGAGCAATACCGAGATCCTCGGTAGCCTGACCCTGTGGCCCCACGATTTCACCTTCCAGAACTACAAGGTGATCTTCACCGACCCGAGCTGGTACACCGGTTACCTGAACTCGCTGTACTACGTGAGCCTGAACACGGTGATTTCCTTGGGCGTGGCGCTGCCGGCGGCTTATGCGTTTTCCCGCTATCGGTTCCTGGGGGACAAGCACCTGTTCTTCTGGTTGCTCACCAACCGCATGGCGCCACCGGCGGTGTTCCTGCTGCCGTTCTTCCAGCTGTATTCGTCCATCGGGCTGTTCGACACCCATATTGCCGTGGCGTTGGCCCATTGCCTGTTCAACGTGCCACTGGCGGTGTGGATCCTCGAAGGCTTCATGTCCGGGGTGCCGAAAGAAATTGACGAGACTGCCTACATTGACGGCTACAGTTTCCCCAAGTTCTTCGCCAAGATCTTCATTCCGTTGATCGGTTCCGGCATCGGTGTCACGGCGTTCTTCTGCTTCATGTTTTCCTGGGTCGAACTGCTGCTGGCACGCACGCTGACCTCGGTGAATGCCAAGCCGATCGCGGCGGTCATGACCCGCACCGTGTCGGCATCCGGTATCGATTGGGGTGTCCTGGCGGCGGCGGGAGTGTTGACCATCCTGCCGGGTATGCTGGTGATCTGGTTCGTTCGCAACCACGTGGCCAAGGGCTTTGCCCTGGGCCGGGTCTGAGGAGTCGATGATGGAATGGATGAACTGGACCGCCCCCACGGCGGCTTTCTTTGGGGTCATCGGCTTGCTGCTGGCAGGCATGACCACGTGGGAATTGCGTTCGCCGAGTATCCCTCGGCGTGGTTTCCTGCCGATTGCCACCACCCGTGGCGATCGGTTGTTTATCGGTCTTCTCGGTAGCGCCTACCTGCATCTGCTGGTAATTGGCGTTACCGACTGGAGCATCTGGATAGCGTTCGCGTTGTCTTTGGTGTGGCTGTTGGCAGTGATGCGGTGGGGCTAGTCGCGAGTGTTCGACGATCAGGCTCTTAAACCCAAACAGGAGGTCTCTATGTTCGATAAAAACAATAAGCTGCGACATAGCGTTTCATTGGCAGCCGTGCTGGCGCTCAGCGGATTGAGTGCTGTGGCCTGGGCCGACGCCTATGAAGACGCCGCTAAAAAATGGATCGGCAGTGAATTCAAGCCGTCAACCCTGACAGCCGATCAGCAGCTCGAAGAACTCAAGTGGTTCATCAAGGCGTCCCAGCCGTTTCGCGGCATGAAAATCAACGTGGTGTCGGAAACCATCGCCACCCACGAGTATGAATCCAAGGTGCTGGCCAAGGCCTTCAGCGAAATCACCGGGATCCAGCTGACCCACGACCTGCTGCAGGAAGGCGACGTGGTGGAGAAGCTGCAGACCCAGATGCAGTCGGACAAGAATATCTATGATGGCTGGGTCAACGACTCGGACCTGATCGGTACGCACTTCCGCTACGGCAAGACTGAATCGATCACTGACCTGATGGCCAACGAAGGTAAGGATTTCACTTCGCCGACCCTGGATCTCAAGGACTTCATCGGTACCTCGTTCACGACCGCGCCGGACGGCAAGCTCTATCAACTGCCCGACCAGCAATTCGCCAACCTGTACTGGTTCCGCGCCGACTGGTTCGAGCGTGCGGACCTGAAGGCCAAGTTCAAGGAAAAATACGGCTACGAGCTGGGTGTCCCGGTGAACTGGTCGGCCTATGAAGACATCGCCAAGTTCTTCTCCGAAGACGTCAAGGAGATCGACGGCAAACGCGTCTACGGGCACATGGACTACGGCAAGAAAGACCCGTCCCTGGGCTGGCGCTTCACCGATGCCTGGTTCTCCATGGCCGGTGGCGGCGACAAGGGGCTGCCCAACGGCTTACCGGTGGACGAGTGGGGTATTCGCGTCGAAGACTGCCATCCGGTCGGTTCCAGCGTGACCCGTGGCGGCGACACCAACGGCCCGGCGGCCGTGTTCGCGACCACCAAATATGTGGAGTGGATGAAGAAGTACGCACCACCGGAAGCGGCGGGCATGACCTTCTCCGAGTCGGGTCCGGTGCCGTCCCAGGGCAACATCGCCCAGCAGATTTTCTGGTACACCGCCTTCACCGCCGACATGACCAAACCAGGGCTGCCGGTGATGAACGCCGACGGCACGCCAAAATGGCGCATGGCGCCGTCGCCGCGCGGTCCGTACTGGGAAGAGGGCATGAAGCTGGGTTATCAGGACGTGGGTTCCTGGACCTTCCTCAAGTCCACGCCTGAGAAACAAAGACTGGCGGCCTGGCTCTACGCGCAGTTCGTGACGTCGAAAACCGTGTCGCTGAAGAAAACCATCGTCGGCCTGACGCCGATTCGTGAGTCGGACATCAACTCTCAGGCGTTGACCGACCTGGCGCCGAAACTCGGTGGCCTGGTGGAGTTCTACCGCAGCCCGGCCCGCGTGCAGTGGACCCCGACCGGGACCAACGTGCCGGACTACCCACGTCTTGCGCAACTGTGGTGGAGCCACATCGCCGAAGCTGCCAGCGGCGAGAAGACTCCGCAACAGGCCCTCGACGGTTTGGCGAAGGATCAGGACGCGATCATGACCCGTCTGGAACGCTCCAAGGCCCAGGCCACTTGCGCACCGAAAATGAACCCCGAGCGCGACGCGCAATACTGGTTCGACCAACCGGGCGCACCGAAGCCGAAACTGGCAAACGAGAAGCCTAAGGGCGAAACGGTGAACTACAACGAGCTGCTGAAATCGTGGGAGGCGGCCCGCAAATAAACCTGTATCTGCAATGAATGAACGGCACCGAAAGGTGCCGTTTTTTTTGGGCGCGCCAGGGACGCTAAGACTGCTTGTGGTACCCCCATACCTGTGGGAGCGAGCTTGCTCGCGAAGGCGTCAGCACATCCACCTCCCTGCAAACTGACCCACCGCTATCGCGAGCAAGCTCGCTCCCACAGGGGATTTGTGGTGCACGCAAGGTCATTGAACGACTCGAAACCAGTGTGGGAGCGAGCCTGCTCGCGAAGGCGTCAGCACAGTCAACATCTCTGCAAACTGACCCACCGCTATCGCGAGCAAGCTCGCTCCCACAGGGGATTTGTGGTGCACGCAAGGTCATTGAACGACTCGAAACCAGTGTGGGAGCGAGCTTGCTCGCGAAGGCGTCGGCACATTCAACCTCCCTGCAAACTGACCCACCGCTATCGCGAGCAAGCTCGCTCCCACAGGGGATTTATGGTGCACGCAAGGTCATTGAACGACTCGAAACCAGTGTGGGAGCGAGCCTGCTCGCGAAGGCGTCGGCACATCCAACCTCCCTGCAAACTGACCCACCGCTATCGCGAGCAAGCTCGCTCCCACAGGGGATTTGTGGTGCACGCAAGGTCATTGAACGACTCGAAACCAGTGTGGGAGCGAGCCTGCTCGCGAAGGCGTCGGCACATCCAACCTCCCTGCAAACTGACCCACCGCTATCGCGAGCAAGCTCGCTCCCACAGGGGATTTGTGGTGCACGCAAGGTCATTGAACGACTCGAAACCAGTGTGGGAGCGAGCCTGCTCGCGAAGGCGTCAGCACAGTCAACATCTCTGCAAACTGACCCACCGCTATCGCGAGCAAGCTCGCTCCCACAGAGATCAGCCAGCCTTGGCTGAACTGGCCTGGGCGCGTCTTGCCACTGGCGAGGGAGCCGGTTTCATCAGGGCATCCAATGCCTGCCGGTAGGTTCGGCCCGCCAGACTCATGCTGTTGTTGTGCGTCGCGCCGGGCACCAGCAACAGACGCTTGGGCTCCTGGGCGGCGTTGAACAGTTGCTCGCTGAAGCGCGGAGGGACGTAGCGGTCGGCGGAACCGTGCACCACCAGCAACGGCATGTTGATCTCATGGATTTTGTCGATGGAGTCGAACTTCTGCGACAGCAGCCAGCGCACTGGCAGCGAGGTGTTCGCCATGGCGGTTGCCACATCGCCCAGGGACGTGAACGTGGATTCGATGACCAAGCCTCGGGCTGGCACGACGCTGCCGTCTTTTGCTGCCTTCTGGCCAAGTTCGGCAGCGAGGTCCACGGCCACGGCGCCGCCCAGGGAATGGCCGTAGATCAGCCGCCGGGCCGGGTCCGGTTGCAGTACTTCAAGGCGCTGCCAGGCGATGCGCGCGTCTTCGTAGACGCTGGCTTCCGATGGTAGATTGCCCTGGCTTTTGCCGAAGCCGCGGTAGTCGATAGCCAGCACCGAAAAACCCAGGGCTCGCAACTGCTGGATACGAAACAATTAGCCGGTCAGGTTCCAGCGCACACCGTGCAAATACAGAATCGCCGGCGCGTTTTTTTGTTCGGCCGGCCACCACCAGCCATGGATACTTTCTCCGGCCTTGAAGCTTTTGGGCTTGAGATCGAATTCTTGCACGCCGCTGGGAAGCCCGCTGAACCAACGGGCCGTCCCCGGCTCGATGCGAAACACCAACTCGCGCTCCTTGTGCTGCAAAACGGCGCAGCCCACCGGTAGGCCGACCACCATCGCTGCCATGAAAAACCAGGCCAGCCAACGCTGTTTGAGGCTAGAGAGTAAGGATGAAGGCATCGACGCAATTCGCTACGAGAGTCAGAAGCTGCCTTTTAACAGATTCCTTCCAGGATGCGCTGGAATTTCGGACGGTGTGCCTGTGGCGAGGGAGCGTGCCCGGCCCTCAATCTTCCGAGGCGCAACTCGATCGAATTCTTGCCGTTTCACCCACTCGAAATTCAGCACTCATCACTCTCGAGGACGATGCCATGACAAGCGAGCATTCCAAACGGCAGGCCCAATAGGCATCACTGCACATCCCCCAGTTCAACCAGCTCAAACCTCCGTCCATTCTCGCCATACCCGACCTTCGGCACCCCCGCCAGACGCCTGTGCAGCACGTGGCTCAGCGAGTTGCCGGGCATCAGGCTGGCATCGCCAAAATCCCCGTCCATTTGCAGCGGATGGACGATGACTTCAAGCGAACCGTGGTCCGGTGGTGCAGCGTGGTGCAGGTCGGCCGGTGTGCAGACGTAGTCGGCCGTTGCACCGCAGAGTCGGCGCAGGCGCCGGTTGAGCAAGGTCTTGAAAATCCTTTTGGGCGTGTTCAGGTTCGGTCCAAGGTTGCGCGCCAGTCGCACGGGCACACCGTGCCGGGCGGCGAAGCGTGCCACCAATGCGCCGATGGGCCAGATGTTATGCACGTGTTGGTGCGAATCCAGATGGCTGGGACGTAGGCCACGGTCCAGGCAGTGTTGCCACTGTGCCTGGAGTTCTTCTTTCACCGCCGCCTGATCTTTAGCGCTCAGGCGCAGGCAGTAGCGCGACAGGTTGAGGTCGAATTCGCCGTTGATATCGCAGAAGGCCGCCCGTGAGGTGATCGATTGGCTCAGCGGCGATCCATAAGTGAGGTTGAAGTGCAGGCCTATACGTCCTTCGAGCAACGGGTGCCGGGCCAGCTCGCACGCCTGATCAAACGCCGGCATGTTCGCCATGGCCGTGGCGGAGCTGATCACGCCTGCTTCGAAGGCCCGCAGGATCAGTTCGTTTTCACTGAGGCTAAGCCCGAAGTCGTCAGCGTTGACGATCACTTGGCGAGGCATGCGTGTTCTCCGAAGGCTGGGTGGGAGAAGATGGTGTCGTCGCGGTCGGTTTGGCCCGGCGCTTGCCAAGCCACGGCTTCAAGCTTTTCCATAGCCGCAGGGCGAAGCCCAGGAGCAAGCCATCGGGCTGCCAGGAATAGAAGCTCCAGCGCCAGTGCTCCAGTTGTCCGGTCATGCGTTCATGCAGTTGATGGCTGGAGTTCTCCAGGCTGACCCGCGACGCATCGATCCAGCGCCAGTTCTCGTCCAGCCCCCAGCGAATCCACTCCTCAAGCAATACCCGGCCGCTGCCCAGGTCTGCGTGCTGCGGCAGGAAGGCCAGGTTGTAGTCATACAGCCGCCCCTGGTCCAGCAGGCCAAGGCGATAGCTGATGCATTCGCCGTTGAGCTCCAGCATCACCACCCGCACCTGGCCTTGGGCGGCGAGGGCGGTAAAGGCGTGGTTCATCCACTGCCGGCGCCTCGGGTCGGCGAAGATGCCGACGCCTTCCTCGCCTTTCCAACTGACGGCCTCGACTTCAGCGAGGGCCCGCAACAACTGGCCCATGCTAATGGCGTCTGGCGTCACCCGGCGGATCTCCGCTCCGCAGGCAGCAATCCGCTTGCGCGCCCGGCGCAATTTGTAGCGTGGATCGCCGGATATCTCTTGACGGTCACTGTCGCTGATCAAGTGCACCGGAACCCGGCAACTGAGGCGCCGCTCCCCGGTGGAACTCAGCGCCATCCAGGCGCTGAGGACGCTTTGCTCACCGACCGGCTCGATCACTTCATTCAATTGCAGCAACGCGTGAGGCAGATGCTGACGGATCTGCATCAATGCCTGGCCCATGCCTTCGGCGTCCAGAAGCGCCAGCAAGGCGATGCGGTCTGTCATTGGAAAACCCAAGTGATGCAACACCCGGAACCGCAGCCCGCCGATACGTTGAAATCCTGATATCAGGGGCAGGCAAAGGCACAAGGTCTGGTCCTGCCAGCCCAGCAGCATATGCAATTGCTGCTCGGGCAACAGCGCGAATTCCGCCGCTTGTAGCCAGGCCAGGTTGTTGAACGGCGTTGCGTCGGCCACCTGGGTCAGCAGCTGTTCATAAGCTGATACAGGAAAGTCCGCCGCGCCCAGGGAGCGACACCATTGGAACCGGATCGTCATGGGGATCAGGCCGCCGAAGTCGAGGCAGCCGGCTGGGCCGGTTTACGAAAGGCGTCCAGTGCCGTGCCGGTGTAAGACGTATTGCGCAGGAACCGCCAATGACCGAGCAAACGGTATAGGTGGGTGATCTGGCCGCGCTCCTGGAAGCCCATGCGGATATGCATCTTGATCGCTTGGATGTTTTGCAAATCGCAGACATCGACCATTGTGTTGCAACCCTGGTCCGCCATGACTTTCCACACCTCCAACTGCATGTCCGCCGAGATACTGGTACCCCAGTATTGACGAATCGCCTCGCCACCGAACTGAAAGTACTCGCCAGGCTTGATCGGAAAGTTGCAGCGGTAGAAATGGCGGTCGAAATAGTCCCGTGTACTGGCCCAGGCGAAGCCCACGGTGTCGCCCTGATCATCCAGGTACATCAAGCCTGTGTAGCCTTCGGCCGCCAGCTCGCGCATGGTGTCGACGCGGTCGCCGAAGTGCCGGGCAAAAGCATCGGCATTGCTGACCGTGATGAACTCCAGGCGCATCGGTGGGTAGGGCTTGAGGTTATGTGGGGGGAGCGGGGTCCGTATGTCATGCTCCAGCCACACCAGTCGGGTGTGGGAAAATACGTAGCGTCTGCATAGCTGTATTAGAACGGCGCGCAGACCTTTTTTCTGAATGCGATCACGCAATGTTTGCAGAGCGTTCATGGTGCCTCCTGACGGTTGGCAGGGTGGGGGGAAAGAGGAGCTGTCCAACTGAGGGCGAACACGGTTTCCCCTGGCAGGAGAAACCCGACCTGGCCGGCCTTGCAATCAAACGGAACGCTGTGGCTGCGGTTGTCTGGGCCGAAATACATCAGGGTCATGCCTGACTGAGGGCAGACCGTGCCGTCGAGGCTGACCTGGTGGGCTCGCGTGCTTTTGTTCACGCCCAGCAGATTGCGTTGCGTTCCAGTGGCCATGGCCAGCGCGTCGACTTCAAACGCATCGTTGTCCAGGCGCAGCACCTGATCGAGCCAGTGCTGTTGAATAAACTGCTGGGCCAGGCCCACGGGCTTGAGCTCGAAGCGCTGATTGTCCAGCACCCGCACCATGCCTTTGGGGTATTCAGGTTCGTCGGCGAGCATGAACCAGTTGAGCATGTCGAGCCAACCATCCGCAGAGGCGTTGATCGCCACCGATGTCCACCACAAAGCGGCGTAATGGGTTTCCTGGTCGTAAGGGCTCAGGCTCGAGCCGCTGGACATGTTGGTCTGGTCCAACAGCAAAGCCTTGCGGGGCCGGCCCTGGCTGTCCAGTCCCACCAGGTTGGCGGCCTGACGGACACTGTCGCGGTAGACCCGGGTCGCCAGCAGATCGCGGATCATCCATTCATGCCAGGCCAGGGCGTCGATCTGGTCGTCGGACGTCGCGAGCAGGCGCCGTGCCCAGTCGATCCCGCGCTTGTCAGCTGCATTTTCGGTGAAGGGGCCGTTGGTGAATCGGGAGCTGGCGGGTATGGCGATGCGGACACCGGCGCGTGCGTTGGCGGGATCGGCGCGGACCTGGGCAGCCATGGTCTGGAACAGTTGCTGGAAACTGGCGAAGTCTGGGTAGTTGAGGTTTGGCTCATCGGCAAAGCTGAGGTAATGAATGCCGTTGTCGCCCGAAGCCCGGGTCGACATGAGCCAGGCTTGCAAACCGCTGAGACTGGTCCGGTCGGCCTGCAGATCCGCACGGCGCTGGGTGGCGGCCAGCAGGGTGATGTCTTGGCTGATGCCGAAGCGGCCCCGGTACAAGCGTCGGAAGGCATCTTCATGATTGACCTTGGCGGCCATGACGTCGACGAAGCTGTAGAGGGTTGCCGCCTGGGGTTTGAGCGCATCGAGCATAGCGTAGCTGGATGGCGGCAGTAGCTCATAGGGCATGTATATGCCCAGCTTGGGGGTCTTGCCGAGCGCTTCGTCGTACAACGTCAGGTGGGTCTGCCCCGGCTCCTGGCGCACCGGTTGCAGGTGCGCCGGGTCCTGGGCGAACAGGTTGGCCGTGCCGTCCAGCCAGAACGCCAGTTTGCCATTGCCCTGCACATGCAGGCGCCAGATTTGATCGACGTCCGTGACCGGCAGGGCCACTTGGTCGAACTGCCAATAGGCGCGGTACGGCTTGAGGTTCAGTTGGAGCTGTTTGCCGTCGGCGACGCGCCGGGCTTGCAATGCGCGTGCGCCGTTGTGGAATTTGCCTGCCAACACCGCCTGCTCACCGGCCGCCACTTTGAAATACAACTCGTCGCCGTCGTGGGCTTCGGCGCTGAAATGCACCTTGGCCGGGGCAAACAGGGCACGGGTGCGCGCGTCGTGTTCGACGCTATAGCGCCGGAAACTGTAGCCGGGAATTTCCAGCCGATAACTGGCGGCACCCGGCAGCAGCGGCCATTGCTGTTCGCCACGGGTCTGATCCGCCTTGACCACGCGTTCACCCGCCAATTGCCCGTGGCCGTCGAGCAGATACAGATGTTCGGCATTGGCCTCGGCTTGCCAGGCAGGCACCCAGCGCACGGTGACAGAGGCCGGGCGGTCGGTTTGCAGGTACAGGCTGCCGTCGCGGATACCGGTCCATTGCATGGACGCTGCTTGGGCCAACGTCGCCAACAGCAGGAAACACAGGCAGCCGCCGATTTTGAGCATGCGCTGCACTGCCCCCATCGCGAGCAAGCTCGCTCCCACGGTAGATCTGTCATGTCCAACACCGGACCCTGTGGGAGCGAGCCTGCTCGCGATGGCGGTATGACTGGCAATGGTGTTCACGCGGATTTCCCCAACAGCATCTGACGCATCGGCAGCAAATCGCTGGGCAGGATAATCAGCGTCTGCCACACCGCCACGCCGCTGAGGCGGCAATACAATGCGAGCATCGCCAGGGTCACGCCCAGATAGGCGATTGACGAAGCGGCGGCAGCGCCGACGATCCCGTAGCGCGGAATCAGAATCAGGTTCAGCGCCAGGTTCAATAGCGCACCCACGCCCATCAGCAACGAAACGCTACCGGGACGGTTCTTGCCCAGTAGATCCAGGCGCAGGATGCTCGCGTAGCACAACCCGAACACCCCTGGCAGCAGCGCCAGCAGGGCCGGGTACGCCGGTTGATAGGCGATGCCGAACATGGTAACGATCAGCCATTCGCCGATCAGTACCATGCCCAGACAGGCGCCCAGCATGGCCGTGGCGGTCAGGCGCAAGGCCAGCGGGGTCAGGCGCTTCATGTCTGAGTCTTGCTGCAGCAGGCGTTTCATCAGTGGCGTGGTGACCGCTTCCGGCACGATATGCAGCAGTTCGGCCGCCGCGCTGGCCATGGCGTAATGCCCCAGCGCCGTGCTGCCCAGCAGTGCGCCGATGAAAAGGTAATCCGAGCGCATCATCAGTTGCTGGAACAACAGGTCCGGATGACTGCGGACACCGTAACGCAACAGTTCGTTCTGGCCGGTGCGATCCCAGCGCAGGGTGACAACATGGTCGCGACGCAACCACATCCAACCCGCCAGTACCACCAGGCTCAGGCCCGCCAGCCAGCTGATCAGTGCCGCTTCCAGCGCTTTGTCTTTCCACATCCAGAACAGCGCCACGAACAGCAACAGCGGGACCAGGGACTCCGTCAGCCGCAAGGCGTTGAACGCGCCGACGCCGCCGGAGGCGTTGTGCAACGTCAGCAGGCCACTCTTGAGCACCGCCAGTGGCACGGCCAGCAACAGCAGCCAGGCCAGCAGTCCCAGTTGGGTGGTGATGTCCAGTTCGGCGCCGAACTCACGCACCAGCGCCACCACTAGCAGCGTCAGCAACCCCGCTAGCAGGCAACCAAAGACCAGCACGTGGCTGAGCAACAGGCTCATCGAGCGGTGCTGCGCCGCCTGATAACCCACGGCGGAATTCAAGCCCCCACTGGTGGTGGCGCTGATCAGGTCCGGCAGGGTGCTGAGCAGTGCCAACAGCCCGCGTTCGCTGGGCCCCAGGATCCGTGCCAGCAACACGTTGCGCAACAGGCGCAGGCCAATCATCGCCAGGCTCGTGCCCATGCTCAGCACCAAGAGCCTGAGGTAGCGTGCGCGGTTCATGAACGGGCTCCTCGGCGAATGCGCCAGGCCAGTAATTCAGGGTGGCAGGCGTTGCGCTGGCTGACGCCGAAACGTGGCAGGTTCAGAGGGTCGCCGTCATGGCGATACAGTCCGGCCTCGGTGCCCAGCGCGAACGGAAAACCGTGGGCTGCCACCTGTTCGCGCACACGGGCATCCTGGTCGCCGTTGGGGTAGCAATACACCGGCAGGGGTTGGGCGCAGCCGTTTTCCAGGGCGGTCCAACTGCGGGTCAATTCTTCATGCAGGCGCTGGTCATCCAGCCCGGTCAGGATCGCATGGCTGGCGCCGTGGGGGCCGAAGCGCACCAGCCCGGAATCTTCGAGCATGCGCACTTGGGTCCAGTCCAGCGCCTGGGGTTGGGAACCTTGCGGGCAGGCGTCGGTAAGGTCGCTCAAGGTATGTGGATCGAGGCTCTTGAGGCTTTGCAGAAAATGCAGCAGCGCCACGCTGCGGCGCTCGTCATCGATGTCATCGAGCAACACCGGCAGCGGCCGGCCGATGTGGTGCAGGTGTTCGATCAAGGCATGCCGCGCCACCTGCCCATGGCTGCCCCACAGGGTCTCGCCGATGCTTTCCCACCAGAAGTGCTGGCGGCTGCCGACGAAATCAGTGGAGAGGAAAATGCTCGCCGGCACCTGGTACTGGCGCAGCAGCGGGAAGGCATTCATTGCGTTGTCGCGCCAGCCGTCGTCGAACGTCAACGCCACCCGTGGACGGTTCGGAACGCTTTCGGGGTCGGCCAGCAACAAGCTCATCAACGGCACGCATTCAAAATGCCGTAGCAGCCAGATCAACAGGTGTTCGAACGCATCCGGACCCACGCACAGCTCGTTGCGATGGGGCAGTTCGGCGGCGCGGTCGTTGTTCAGCACCCGGTGCAACATCAGGATGACGCCAGCGCCACGCAACGGGTGGCGGCCCAGGGACGTGTTCAGGTACAGCCAGCCGCCGGTGCGCTTGAAAACGTGTTTGATCGACATCGGCCTCACTCCTTAGCGATTCTGCTCGGGGTTCCATTGGCTGTAGCGCTGGCCGCGCAGGAATTGCCACAGGCCGATGCTCATGCCCGCCAGCGTGACCAGCACGAACGCGGCCAGGCGAAAGGGGCGGGGCAAGCGATGGCCCGCGTCCATCAAGCCGATCAGCGCCATGGCATAGCCGAGCAATTGCGCCAGCAGGCTCAGGCGATAGAACGGATGGTCGTTCCACAGCCAGGCATTGCTCAGCAACAGCGGCAAGAGCAACACCGGCGCCAGGCGGCGGATCAACTTGTGGCTGATCAGCCCGATGGCGTAGAGCCCATGGCGCAGCGGGTTGAGCAACTCCCGGCGCTGGGCCAGGCTCTGCAAACCGCCGACGGTGACCCGCTGGCGACGGCGAAACTGCTTGTTGGCTTCGTCCACGCCTTGATCGGTCACCCGGGCCCGTGGCGCGTAGACGATGGACTTGCCCATCGCCGGCGCGCAGGTACTGAGGAAAAAGTCATCGTTGACTTGCGCCGGTATCGGTTGGAACAGCGCCCGGCGCAGGGCCAGCAGGGCGCCGTCGGCCGAGACCATGCAGCCGGTGCGGCTTTCCACCCGGCGCAGCCAGCCTTCGTAATGCCGGTACAGGCTGTCGCCCAGGCTCAGGCCCTTGCCCGGCACGGGGATTTCCATATGGCCGGCACAGGCGCCGACTTCCGGATCGCCCAGCGGCGCCAATAAATGGCCGAGAGTGTCCTGGGCCCATTGATTGTCGGCGTCGGTGAACACCAGGATGTCGCCCCTGCTGTGGCCCACGCCGGTATTGAGCGCGGCGGCCTTGCCCTGGCGTGGCAGGTCGAGCACGGTGATGCGCGGGTCGACCACTTTGTGCGCACAGGCCACCGTGTCGTCGGTGGAGCCATCGCTGGCAAGGATGATTTGCAACGAGCGGGCCGGGTAATCCTGGGCCAGCAACGTGCGCAGTTTCTCTTCGATGTGACGCGCCTCGTTGTGGGCGGCAATGACAATGCTGACGTCCATCGGCAAGGCCGTGCCGTAGCGCCGGACAGGGAACAGCGGAGCCATCAGGCTCAGCATCAGCGGGTAGCCGAGGTAGGCGTAGACGGGCAGCAACAGACAAGACCAATAAATGAATTCAGCCACGGGCGGGTCTCCTGACGTTCCATTGACATAGATTGAGTAGCAACGCGGCGCCGGTCAGGTGCAGGCGCACCCCATGCAGGATCCACAATTGCAAGGCCAGGTGCGGGTCGCGTTGGCTCTGGCGCAGGCTGAGGATCAAGGCCGGCAACGTGGCGATGAACAGCAGCATCAGTCCCAGGCGCGCCTGGCCCTGGAGCAGCGCGACCAGTGCCAGGAGATCCACCCCCCAGGCGCCGATGGACAGCGCGGGAAAGCGCAACAGGCGCAGGCTCGGTCCATGGCTGCGCAGCAACTGCCAATGACTGCCCTGGCGCCACAATTCCTTGCTCATCCATTCGCGCCAACTGCGTTCGTAGCCCCAGTGCAGGGCCACGCTTTCGTTGACCAACAACAGCTGTGCACCGGCCTCGCGCAAGCGCAGGGAAAAATCCTTGTCTTCGCCGGTGCGCAGGGTTTCGTCGAAGCCGCCAACCTGATCGAACCAGGTGCGGCGCATCAGTAGGTTGGCGCTGGGCAGCCACTGCACCCGATGCAGGGGACGCGACCCCGGCCGCCGGCTGCGGCGCTGCCAGGCTCGTGCGAACCATGGCGCTTGCCCGGGCGTGTCCAAATCAAGCCCCAGTACGTCGCCCTGGCAGCCTGCCATTTCGACCAACAGCTTGAGCCAGTCGGCCGGCATCTCCATGTCGGCGTCGATGAACGCCAGCCAATCACCGCTGGCGACCGCCGCGCCACGGTTGCGCAGGGCACCGATGTGCACGCCGGGCACGATCAGCACCCGCGCGCCGAGCTCATTGGCGATACGCGGGCCATGGTCATCGGAGCCGTTGTCCACCACGATCAGCTCGCAGTCCAGTTGCGCCTGGCGCGCGGCTTCCCACGCCGCCAAGAGGGTGCGGCCGATGTGCAGGGCCTCGTTGTACATCGGGATCACGATACTGACGCGGCTCATGTGCGAGCCTCCTGCGGCGCGGCCTGTTCGGCGTCGTAGCGCAACACGCTGGTCAGGGCGAGCATGATCCACAGCAACTTGTGATTCGGCGCGCTGAGGAACATCAGGAACAACGCCAGCGACAGGAAGCTCATGCCCAGGTGCGTCAACAAGTCCGCTTGCGCCCAGTCCCGGCGCTGTAGCCAGAGTTGCCGCGCGCGCAGCAGGTTGTAGAGGCCCAGCCCAATCGTACCGACAAACATCAAGCCGCCCGGCACGCCGATTTCGCTGAAGATTTCCAGGTAGGTGTTATGGGCCTGGCGGTACAGATCCCCTCGTTTGCGATTGGCCGAGAACGCCTTCGCGTAGCCGGTGGGGGCGTAGTGCTGCGGAAACGTCCCAGGGCCTGAACCGAGTATCGGGTTCTCTCGGATCATCTGGCTGCCCACCACAATGTACGAGGCGCGGCGACCCAAGGATCCGTCCTTGTGGGCGTTGGTGCCGGAACTGAGGATGCTCAATGACTGGATGCGTGCCACGTAGCCAGCAGGCATCAAGGCAACTGTCGCCGGGACCATGAGTGCTAGGCCGAGCATCGCGAACCCCAGGTGCCGAGGACGTACGCGTGGTAGCTGCGCCCGATAGTGATACAACCCGATCATCAGGCTGAGCAACAGCACAACCAACCCTGAACGCGATTCGGTCTTGGTCATTCCACCCAGCAACAGGATGAAACCGCCACCCCAGAACAACCGGTGCAACAGGTTCTGGCTGCGTATTGTCAACAACAATGCCAGCGGTACGGTAAACGCAATCAACAGCGCAAAGGCGTTCGGGTCTTCCAGCAAACCCGAGGCGCGGCCCTGATCCTGGTACCTGGCTGAAAACATCGCGAGCAAGCAGGCCGTGGCGACGCTCACTGTCATCAGCCGGGCGAACATGTCCAGGTTCAGCTCGCGACCGATCAGCAACGTGATCACGAACAGAATCAGCCCTACTGCGAGTTCACGCAGATGCGTCAGGGACACGCCCACGTTTTCCGAGATCAACAGGCTCAGGCCATACAGGGCCATGAAGCCGATCAACGGCTTCCAGATATTGCTCCGCAAGCGCGTCGCAGGAATTTGGTGCAAGGCCAACTGCAGCATCAGGATCAGGATCAGCGCCACGCCGAAGAATTTGCTGCCGGAAAACGCGTTGTCCTTGAACAGGCCTTCGAACGGCAGCAGCGCGGCAATGCCCAGCAAACCCCAGCCGGGCTTGCGGTAGAGCATGGCAACACCCACCAGGCCGAGCACCGCGCCGGGCGCCAGGAACGGATAAGGACTGGCCAGCAGTGCCAGGCACACCAGCCCCAGCAGACTGACGATCGAGAGCGGGACGATCATCGCCGAGCCTCCCGTGCCGTGCGGATATAGAGTTGTGACCAGCGTTCGGCCAGCGTGCGCAGGTCGTAGCGGTCGCGTTGGGTGCACCGTGCGTTGTCGGCGAGGATCCGCGCCAGGGGCGGTTCGCTGAACAGCGTTTCGATCTGGCGGGCCAGCGCGTCGCTGTCCGCCGGCGTAGCGAGCAGGCCGTTGTGACGGTCTTGCAGCACATCGGGTATGCCGCCGACGCCGAATGCCACCACCGGCACGCCGGCTTGCATGGCTTCGAGCAGGATCATCGGCGTGCCTTCGGTACGTGAACTGATCACTAGCGCATCGAGGCGGCTCCACCACTCATTCATGTCGGTCTGGTAACCGGGCAATTCGATGCGGGTGGGCAGCCCGGCGTCGGCGATGCGCTTGAGCAAGGGCTGGCGTTCCGGGCCGTCGCCGAGCATCACGGCGTGCAGCGACGCGTGGCGCTGGCACAGCGGGATCATGGCGTCGAGGAACAGATCCGGGCCTTTCTCGCTGCTCAAGCGCCCCACGTAGCCGACCCGCCAGCGCTGCCGATCGTCGCGGTGGGGCAGCAGCGTCGTGCTGGCCGGCAGGCCGTTGGGGATCACGTCGAGTTTTTCCGCCTTCACGCTGGCCTGGCGGTGCAGAGCGGCGATGCTTTCGGCCACGCATACCACCCGCTTGACCGGCGCGGTACGGCACAGTTGCAGGCTCAGCCACGTATAGAACCGCTGTTTTGGACTGCGCGGCGTGAAGCCGTGCTGGGTGATCACCAGCGGCAGGCGCAGCATCGTTGCTGCGGCCCAGCCGAACAACAGGCCCTTGAAGTTGTGGGTGTTGATCAGCGGTCCCTCGGCGCGCCGTCGCCGCAAATGCTGCAACAGGTCGGCCCAATTGGCGCAGTGGTGGCAATCGACCCCGGCCTGGCGGAACCGCGTGATCAAGGTCGGTGGCGCCGCCAGAAACACCACTTGATGCTGGCCGGGTGTCGCCAGGCAATGATCGAGCAGCATCCGCTCGGCGCCATAGAAGCCGCCGCTGTCGAGCAGATGAATGATCGACAGGGGGCTGTCTTGGCGGGACGGGCCGAACGGCGCGTTCAATTTTTCACCCAATGGACAAGGCTGGGCAGGCTCCAGTTGCGGTGCGGATTGACCTGCGTGGGTGATTGCTCGTTGATCACCAGCAAGACCGGCAGATCCAGTTGCTGGCTGATTTGCGCTGGGTGCTTGAAGCGATGGTCGAAGAACTCACGCACATAGACCAGGGCGATCGCCAGCAGCAGGCCACTGAACATGCCGAAGACAATAATCAGCATCGGCTTGGGAAAGGCCGCGGCGGTCGGTTCGAACGGCGGGCTCAGGACCCGGGCGTTGGACAGGTCGTTGTCCAGCGAGCGCACGGAGCTGGCCTCGG
Organism: Pseudomonas sp. G2-4; assembly: GCF_030064125.1. Lineage (NCBI taxonomy): Bacteria > Pseudomonadati > Pseudomonadota > Gammaproteobacteria > Pseudomonadales > Pseudomonadaceae > Pseudomonas > Pseudomonas sp. G2-4. The sequence continues at coordinate 2,241,193 of NZ_CP125957.1, forward strand.
CGAAGCGCTGGGCATAAGTCGAGAAGGCCGCATGCAGCGCGTTGATCTCGGTGTCCATCTGCCGCAGCTTGCTCTGGGTTTCCTGCAACTGATGGATCCGGTCCTTGAAGTCGGCGATGCGCTGGGCCTTTTGATTGATCACCGAACTGACCACCGCCAGGTCGGTACTGCGTTCCTGGATGCGGTTGTTCACCACCTTGAGAAATTGCTGGCGGGTGCGCATGATCTGTTCGCGAGCCAGCAACATCGGTTCGCTGCTGGGTTGGAAGATCGCCAGGTCGTTCATGTAGCGGCTGACCTGGCTGGTCAATTGCTCTCCCAGTTGCCTGATTTCCCGGTCTTCGAAGGCAATGTTGTCCACGGTGGTGGTGAAGGTGAACGGGAAGGTGTAGTCGTTGAACCGCGAGCTGTTCGCTGCCGCCAGGGCGGTCTTGAGGTAATCGAGCCAGCGTTGGCTTTGCAGCAGGCGATCCTGGTACAGGTTCAGGGCCTGCTCCTCGGTGTTGATCGCATTCAAGCGAAAAGTGATTTCTTCCTTGGGATCGGAAGATCCGATGCCTTCAAGCAGTGTCAGGCGATGGCCTTCCAAGCCGTCAAGGCGCGTCTGGTACTGGACTTTTTTCTGCTCGTAGAACGTCTGGGGCAACTCGATCGATTGCAAGTCCTGGCGGCCGGTGAGGTAGTTCTGCAGCAGTTGCGCCACGAACCGGGTGCCCTGGGCAGGGTCGCCGAAGCTGTAGACGATCGAAATGACGTTGGAGCCAGGCAGGGTTTCGATCTTCAGGTTTTCGATGGCCTGATCGGTCAGCGTATCGAGGACGGTGTCGCGTACTGGATCCACCTCCAGCCCCAGGCCGTCGCGCAGCGGATTGATGACGTATTCGCGCAAAGGCTGGGTGATGTAGCGCTTGAGCGGTTCGCTCACCCACTTGTTGAGGGCGCCCGGGCTTGGGGTGTATTCACCCTGGTCGCGCAGGGTCTTGATGGTTTCGCGAATCAACGCCGGCGAGCGCAGGATGTTGCTCTCGGTTTCCATGTCCGCCAGGGACGGTGGAACGAACGTCGCGTTTTCCTGGTTCAGCGACGTGGTGGCGTCGCCCTGGGAGAGCTTTTTCGACTGGACGATCACTTGGGCGGTGATATCGAAGCTCTGCTTGAGCATCAACGGCAGCACCAGGGCGATCACGGCGAAAATCAGGAAGACGCGCTTCACCCACTGCTTGTTGGCGAAGAAGATCCTGAAGAACTCGTGCAGATAGTTTTCCTTGGGGTTCATGATCGGTCACCTGGGTCAGTTACTGCCGCTGCTATTGTTGTCGAGGTCGTAGCCGAAGCTGACGCCAACGCCCTGGAACAGCACCACGTCGGCCAGTTGCCGAGCCATTTCACCCGCTTTGGCCAGGCCGGTCTTGGGCACGAACAGCATGTCTTCCGGTTGCAGGTAGGCGATCTGCGAGGCGTCACCGCTCAGGGCTTTTTCCACGTCATAGTGGCGGGCTTCGACCTGGTTGCCGTTGCGACGCATGATCACCACCGAGTCGAGCCGGGCCTTGACGTTCGTGCCACGAGCCAGGGTCAGGGCCTCGAGGACCGAGATCGGCCGGCGGATCGGATAGGAACCGGGCTGGGCCACTTCACCGAGGACATAGATCTCGTTGCCGGCGGTGGACTTGAGCAGCACATCCACCGTCATGTGGCCGGGCAGTTGGGCGTAGCGCTCGTTGAGGAAGGTCTCCAGCTGGGTGACGGTCATGCCTTGCAACGGCACGGAACCGATTTCCGGGAAGCTGGCGTAGCCATCCCTGCCCACGATGATTTCCCGGCTCATGCCCGTGGCCGGGTGGGTCAGGGTGTTGCGCAAGTTCGTCTCGCCGGACAGCGGGCTGGTCACCAAAACGGTCAATTGGTTGCGGTTGGGCTGGAACAGCATCTTCTGGTTGTAGGCACGCTGTACCTCCAGGCGCGCCTCGTCGGTGGTCAGGCCGGCGACTTTCACCGAGGTGTTGGCGCCCGGCAGTTCGATACTGCCGTCGGGCATCACCTGCTGCGTGCCGTTGAGCTGGCTGGCGGCGGTGAAGTTCAGGGCAATCTGGTCGCCTGGCTGCACTCGATAAGCCTGGGAAGAGGTCGTGTCGATGTGAAAAATCACATCCAGCACATCCTGCGGCCTCAGGGTCTGTTCGACCCTGGGCATGTCGGTGGCCTGGGCGTTGGCCGGTGCAGCCGTGAGGATCTGCACCGGCATCGAGCGGGTATCGGTGGTGCTGGAGCAACCGGCAAGCGGCAGCAACAGCAGGACAAGCATTCTGGCGTTCATCTCGTCATCCTTTTGCAGGCTTACAGGTTGTTGTAGAGCCACTTGGGCATGTAGTACTTGCGGCGGTTGAAGACGCTACCGACCACTTTCGCGCCGGCTTGGGACAAGCGCTGGCGGGCGGCCTGGGCCACTTCCCAGCGCGTGTCTTCACCGCGCACCACCAGCACCACACCGTCCACCTGGGTGCTGAGCACCAGCGTGTCGCTGGCCGAATACACCGCATCGGCGTCGACCACCACAAAGCGGTACTGCGCCGCCAGTTGCCTGAACAGCGGGCGCAATCGCTCGGGGCTCAGGTGCTCGGCATTGCGGCCCAGGCGACCGTGGGGCAGCACATCGAAGGGCAGGCTGGACGCCTGCACCACGCAGTCCTGCAATAGGGGAGGGGCGAGGCTGTTGAACAGCAGGTCGGTGAAGCCGCGCTCCTTGTGCAACGACAGTTGCTGGCTGAGGTTGCGCGGTGACTGGCTGGCGTCCACCAGCAGCACACGACCGCTGCTCATCTGCGCCAGTTGAGCGGCCAGCGCCATGGTGCTGGTGCTGGTGCCGGTGCCGGTGTTGGCGGCCGTCAGAAGAAGGATCCGCAGATCCGGGTCGAGCACGGTCGAGGTCAGGTTGGTCTCGCTCGGGCTTGCGATAGTCGGGATATTTGTTGAGCCGTCCATTTAACTCGCTCCGTGGCCGCTGAAAACTTTGAAGGGGGTAATCATCAGGATCTTCAAATCCAACAACAGGCTTTGCTCAGCGATGTAGCTGAGGTCCAATTCCACGCGCTGGTCGAAGTCGATATTGCTGCGCCCGGAGATCTGCCACAGGCCGGTCAGGCCGGGGTAGATGCTCAGGCGCACAAGATGGTTGTCCTTGTAGCGATAGGCGTTGAACGAGGTCGGCCGCGGGCCCACCAGGCGCATGTCGCCGGTCACCACATTGATCAGGTTCGGCAGTTCGTCGAGGCTGCTGCGTCGCAGGAACCGGCCGATGGGGGTAATGCGCGGGTCGTTGTCGATCTTGAAGTCGATAGCGTCGGCACCGTGCTTGTTGAGGTGGCGCAGCGACTCCTTGAGGGCTTCGGCGTTGGCGACCATAGTGCGGAACTTGTACATGCCGAAAACCCGCCCCCTGTAACCGGTGCGCTTCTGCACGAAGAGCACCGGGCCGGGGCTGGAGAACTTGACCAATAGGGCCAGACCCAGCAGCAGCGGGCAGAGCAGCAGCAGGATCGCCAATGCGCCGAGGCACGCCACCACGCGGTTGGTGCGCGAGACGGTCCAGGGCCGACCGCCGTCGCGGCCGGTCAGCCAGCCACGGCCTTGTCGGTGGATGGCGGCGTCCAGGCGCCTGCGGTGGTCGGGGTCGACACGTTTGTCGCGTCCGAGGGTGTTGATCGGAATATTCTGCTCATGTCGGGTCATAGGTTCCTCCGCTGGAGTTCAGCCGCGTGCGGCGCGTGGGCGATGGGCAGTGCGTAGTAATCGAGGAACCACTGGACGAAGCGGCCCAGGCCGTCCTCCAGCTCGATGCCGGGCCGGAAACCGGTGGCCCGTGCCAGGTCGCTGGCGTCGGCGCAGGTATTGAGCACATCCCCCGCTTGCAGCGGCAGCAGCTCGATGCGGGCGGTTCGGCCCAGGTGTTTTTCCAGCAACGCCACGTAGGTGCGCAGTGCCACCGGGTGCTGGCCGCCGATGTTGTAGACCCGCCAGGGTGCACGGCTGGTGGCCGGGTCCGGTTGTGCGTGATCCCACAGCGGTGTGACGTGGGGCGGTTGTTCGATCAGCCGGGCGATGCTCTCGATGATGTCGTCGATGTAGGTGAAATCACGCTGGTGCTCGCCATGGTTGAACAACTGCAGCACACGGTCTTCGGCGATGGCGCGGGCAAACTGGATGGGCGACATGTCCGGCCGGCCCCAAGGGCCGTACACCGTAAAGAACCGCAGGCCGGTGCAAGGGATGCCGAACAAATGGCTGTAACTGTGGGCCATCAGTTCGTTGGCTTTTTTGCTTGCCGCGTACAGCGACAGGGGATGGTCCACGTTGTCCTGCACCGAGTACGGCGTGCGCTGGTTGGCGCCATACACGGAGCTGGAGGAGGCGTAGACCAGGTGCTTGACCGGATGCCGGCGACAGCTTTCCAGGATGTTCAGGAAACCGGTGAGGTTGCTGTCGACATAGGCCCGCGGATTTTCCAGGGAGTAACGCACACCGGCCTGGGCGGCGAGGTGAATCACCACCTCCGGGCGGCGGGTCTGGAACAGTTCATCGATGGCCGAGGCGTCGGTCAGGTCGATCCGGGCCAGGGGGAACTCGCCGGCCTGGTCTTTCACCCAGGCCACGCGATCGTGCTTGAGCTGCGGGTCGTAGTAGTCGTTGAAGTTGTCCAGCCCGCACACCCGATGCCCGTCGCGCAACAGTCGCAGCACGCAATGGGCGCCGATGAATCCGGCCGCGCCGGTCACCAGGACATTCACGCTTGCGGCCCTTGGGTTGGCAGGCTTGGCAGGGTGTGCCGCAGCCCGATGCCGCGATACAGCAGTCCGGCGGCCGCCAGGTGTTCAGGGTTGTACAGGTTGCGGCCATCGATGATGACCCGGGCGCGCAGTTTGCTGGCCAGCAGGTCGAAGTCCACTACACGAAAATTTTTCCACTCGGTGCAGATCACCAGGGCGTCTGTGTCTTCCAGGGTGTCATCACGAGTGGCGCACAGGTTCAGGTCTTTGCGATAGCCATAGAGACGGCGGCATTCGGACATGGCTTCCGGGTCATAGGCGTGGACCCGGGCGCCTTCGCGCCATAGCGCTTCCATCAGGTAGCGGCTGGGTGCTTCACGCATGTCGTCGGTGTTGGGCTTGAAGGCCAGGCCCCAGATGGCAATCGATTTGCCGGCCAGGCCGTCGGGGAATTGCTGCGCCAGTTTCCCGAACAGGATGTGTCGCTGGCTGTCATTGACGTCGGTGACACTGCGCAACAGGCGCAGTGGCATGCCGTTTTGTTCAGCGGTGTGCAGCAGGGCGCGCAGGTCCTTGGGAAAGCACGAACCGCCGAAGCCGCAGCCGGGGTAGATGAAGTGATAGCCAATGCGCGGGTCCGAGCCGATGCCCTTGCGCACCGCTTCGATGTCGGCGCCCAGGCGTTCGGTGAGGTTAGCCAGTTCGTTCATGAAGCTGATGCGGGTGGCGAGCATTGCATTGGCAGCGTACTTGGTCAGTTCCGCGCTGCGGTTGTCCATGAACATCAGTTTTTCGTGGTTGCGGCAAAAGGGTGCGTAGAGCTCCGTCATCTGGTCGCGGGCCAGCGGGTCGGCGGTGCCGATAATGATCCGGTCCGGGCGCATGCAGTCGGCCAGGGCGCTGCCTTCCTTGAGAAACTCGGGGTTGGAGACCACGCGTACGGTGAGCTTTTTCAGGCCCCGGCGTTCAAGGACCTGGCGCGCGCACTCGGCGACTTTGTCGGCCGTGCCCACCGGCACCGTGGACTTGATGATCAGGGTGCGGTCGCTGTCCATGAAATCAGCGATTTGCCGGGTGACTGCCAACACATGGCTCAGGTCGGCCGAGCCGTCTTCATCGGCGGGGGTGCCGACGGCGATGAAAATCAGTTCGCCGTGATTGACCGCGTCGCTGGCCTGGGAACTGAACAACAACCGTCCGGCCTTGATGTTGTCTTCGAGCAACACGGAGAGCCCCGGCTCGCTGATGGTCGGGACCGCTTGTTGCAGCTGCCGGATCTTGTTGGGGTCAATGTCGATGCACAAAACGCGGTGTCCGACGTCGGCCATCGCGGCGGCTTGGATCAACCCCACATACCCCGTACCAAATACGCTCACGTCCATCTTTGGCGCGCCTCATGAACCGAATGATGTAACTCGGATGAAACTGTTTAGAGGGGTATAGCGCAGCTTCAGAAAAGCGTGTCAGCAAAATGACAGTTGTCAGTGTTGGCAATTCAAGTGAAGTCGGGCCTTTTGATATCAAGTCATTGACTGACTTAGGGAAGTGGCGGTTTTATTGGGTATTTATGGGGTTTAACAAAGCGATGAACGGTAGTTATCCATAGTTTTTTACATTTTGTGACGGTAATTCGTGTCATTTTTGGGGTAACTATTTTTTGACGCGTGGTTGGGGAAAGGCTTTTCTTGCGCTTTGAAAGCCCGCTGCTAATGTGCAGAAACGAACCCCTCTTCAACGCCGTGCTACCGCCGAGAAAGACATGCTCCGATACCTCAAGGAACTGCTGCTGGTGCTGTACCTGGTGCGGGGGTATGACTATTACCTTGACCGTCTGGGGGCACTGGGTTTTGGTTTCGCTACGCTGTTGTTCGCAGCGATGTTTGGCGCGTTGGTGGTGGCGTTGTGGATGAGCGCCCACATTCGCCAGACCCTGGTGCGGCATCTGTTCGCGCTGGCGATGTTTGCTTCGGCGGTGTTCTTCGAGGTGTACACCCGGGTGACCGACAGCTACCTGACGTACAGCCAGTTCGTGTCACTGGTGTACTCCGGTGGTTTCATCCAAGAGGCGGCCTATCAGTACCGCGAGGTGATCATCAGCGCTGCGGCCGGTGGCTTGTTGCTGTTGTTGGGGCTTGGCCTGAAGCCTCGCCGCTCGGTGTCGTTGCCCGGTTTTCTGCCCATCGCCGCGCCGGTGATGGGGGTGTTACTGCTCAGCGCTGTGCTGTTCGTGCGGGCGGGCGAGGGCGCGCGCGGCCTGCCGGTGATGTACACGCCGTTGGCCTATTTGAATCTCTTTGCCTACGAGTCCTTGCACAACACCATCGGCCCCCGGGAGCCGGTCACCCTGACGCGGCGATCATCTTTGATCGAGCAGGACATCGTACTGATCATCGATGAAAGCATCGGTGGCAATTATCTGGATATCAACACGCCGTTTGGCGTACACACCGGTCTGAAGACGCCGCCCGAGGGCGTGGACGTCTTCAATTTCGGCTACGCAGCCTCCATCGCCAACTGCAGCGCCGACACCAACGTCACCCTGCGTTACGGCGGCACTCGCACCGACTACATACGCATCAACAGCACCCGGCCGTCGATTTGGCAGTACGCCAAGAAGGCCGGCTTGCGTACCGTCTACATCGACGCCCAGCGCACCGGCGGCCACCTGCAGAACCTGATGAGCGACCTTGAAAAACAGGACATCGATGAGTTCGTCCAATTCGACGCGGTCAGCGTGCGCGACCGCGACATGGCGGCGGCGGCGAAGTTGATCGAATTGCTGGGCGACCACCAGGCCGAACTGGTGGTGATCAACAAGGTGGGGGCGCATTTCCCGGTACACGACAAATACCCCGATGATTTCATGAACTACCGCCCGGCCTTGCCGCGCGGGCAGTTCCAGGAAGTGGCCGATACCGGCAGCCGCGAAGGCTTCAATGGGCAGAAAGATGATTGGCTGTTGTACCGCAACGCCTACCAGAACACCTTGCTGTGGAACATCGGCGAGTTCTTCAAGCGGATTTTTCAGCAGGCCAATCTGAGCAACGCTGTGCTGATCTACACCTCCGATCACGGCCAGGATCTGCACGAGCGCGGCAACCCTGGGCTCAACACCCACTGCGGCGGGGAACCAGTGGCGGAAGAGGGGTTGGTGCCGTTGGTGGTGATTCAGGGCAGCCAACTGCGCACCCTCGATTGGCGCGATGCCTGGGCGCAAAACAAGGACCGCTCGAGCCACTACAACATTTTTCCGACGCTGTTGCACCTGATGGGGTATGACCCGGCCGGAGTCGAAGCGGTCTATGGAAAATCCCTTGACCAACCGACCGATGATGACTTCACCTTCAACTACCGTTTCAACGCACGGTTGGGCGCCAAGCCAGCGTGGAAACACATCGATCTGGGCAGCATCGTGACACCGCCACCTGGGCAGGCTGAAATGGCGGTGGGGCATTGATCGGCGTGGACGCAATTGCACACTCGACACCGCCAACACGGCCAGCCCGGCGTCCGCAACGCTTCATCCCCCTGGTGGAGCCGTCACGTAACTCCGCTATCCTGAGCCTCACGTTTATCCGTCGAGCCTTTTCATGCTGGAAGTTCGTGCTGTTTTTAAAAGCTACGCCACGCCCCAGGGCCCGTTGCCGGTGCTGCAGGGCGTCGACCTCACGCTGAAGCCGGGCAGCAGCCTGGCGCTGATGGGGGAGTCGGGCAGTGGCAAGAGCACGTTGCTGCACCTGGTCGCCGGGTTGGACAAGGTGGATCGCGGCAGCATTCGCAGCGGCGAGTATCGTCTCGATGGCATGAGCGAAAGCCAGTTGGCGAACTGGCGACGCACGGAAATCGGCCTGGTGTTCCAGCAGTTCAACCTCATCAGCAGCTTGCCGGTGGAGGACAACTTGGCGTTCCAGGCGCGGCTGTGTGGCCGCTATGACCCGGTCTGGCAGGCCCATCTGGTGCAGAGGCTCGGGCTGAAAGACCTGCTGCGACGGTATCCCGAGCAGCTGTCCGGCGGACAGCAGCAACGAGTGGCGCTGGGTCGGGCGCTGGCCTCGCGACCGCCTCTGTTGCTGGCCGACGAACCCACCGGCAGCCTCGACGAAGCCACCAGCGACGAGGTGTTGCACCTGTTGTTGGAGTTGCTGGACGGCAGCCCCACCAGCCTGCTGATGGTCACCCACAGTCCCCGGGTGGCGGCCCGCCTGGCCCATCGCGTGGAGTTGCACCATGGACGCCTGGCTCAGGTGGCCCAAGGGTGATGATCTTTCGTCAGACCCTCAAGGCGCTGCTCAGCCATTGGCGTCAGCACCCGGTGCGGTTCTTCAGTGTGTTGACCGGGCTCTGGCTTGCCACCAGCCTGCTCACCGGCGTGCAGGCGCTGAACAGTCAGGCCCGGGACAGCTATGCCCGGGCCAGCCAGCTTATCGGCGGCGAACCCCAGGCCAGCCTCAGTGCGCCCGGCGGCGGCACCTTCCCGCAGCAATGGTTTGTCGACCTGCGGCGCCAGGGCTGGCCGGTGTCGCCGGTGTTGCAAGCGCGGGTGACGCTCAAGGAACACGAAGACCAGCGCCTGCAACTGATGGGCATCGACCCGGTGTCGCTGCCTCCCGGTGCGGCGCTGGCCGGTCAGGCACGGGAGATCACCGAGGTGGTGGAGTTCTTCAGCGATCCAGGCCGCACCTGGATCGCTCCACACACCTTGCAAGCCTTGGGAATGGGCGAGGGCGACCGGCCTCAAACCGTCGATGGACAACACCTGCCGCCACTGCACGTCCAGGCGGACATGGCGCCGGGCGTGCTGTTGATGGACATCGGTTTTGCCCAACAGGTGCTCGGGCTGCCGGACCAACTGTCACGACTGCTGTTGCCTGCCACGTTCACTGCGGCGTTGCCGGAGGCGTTCAGCGGCCGGCTGCAATTCAAGCACGCCGATGAAGAAAACAACCTGTCGCGCCTGACCGAAAGCTTTCACCTGAACCTCGACGCCTTGGGGTTTCTCTCCTTCGTGGTGGGGCTGTTCATTGTCCATGCCGCCATCGGCCTGGCCTTGGAACAACGTCGGAGCCTGCTGCGAACCCTGCGGGCCTGTGGTGTCAGTGCGCGGGTGCTGATCACCAGCCTGACCCTTGAATTGGGGGCACTGGCTTTGTTGGGCGGGATCGCTGGAGTGCTCAGCGGTTACTGGCTGGCGAGCCTGTTGTTACCCGATGTCGCGGCGAGCCTGCGGGGTTTGTACGGTGCCGAAGTGGCCGGGCATCTGAACCTCAGCCCATGGTGGTGGCTCAGTGGCGTGGGCTTGAGCCTGTTGGGGGCGTTGTTGGCCGGGGCCGACAGTTTGCTGCGGGCCGCGCGCCTGCCTTTGTTGGCGCTGGCCAATCCCCAGGCCTGGCATCAGGCCCATGCGCGCTGGTTGCGACGCCAGGGTTGGGTGGCGACATTGGCGGCGCTGATCGCCATGTCGGCGTTGATCTGGGGCGATAGCCTGGCCAGCGGTTTTGTCTTGATGACCACCTTGTTGCTGGGGGCGGCGCTGGCCTTGCCGGTGTTGCTCAATCGCGCGCTGAACCTGCTGTTGCGCCGCAGCCGCTCGGTGCTTGGGCAATGGTTTCTTGCCGATTGCCGCCAGCAGCTGCCGACGTTGAGTCTGGCGCTGATGGCTTTGTTGCTGGCGCTGGCGGCCAATATCGGCGCCGGCAGTATGACTGCAGGCTTCCGCCAGACTTTCAGCAATTGGCTCGAACAACGGCTGAGCGCCGAGTTGTACATCAACCCGCAAAACCCGGCCCAGGCGGTTGAGTTGCACGCCTGGCTCAAGCAGCAACCGGTGATCACTGCCGTCGTGCCTATCTGGCAGGTATCGATCCCGCTGCAAGGCTGGCCGACGGATATCCACGGCATCATCGATCATCCCCACTATCGCCAGCATTGGCCGCTGTTGGAATCGGCCAGTGACGAGCCTTGGGCACAACTCACCCACGCCGACACGCTGATGCTCAGCGAACAGCTGGCCCGCCGCCTCGAGGTGAGGATTGGCGACCGGTTGAATATCCCGACGCCCACCGGGCCGTGGGCGCCGCGGGTCGTCGGGATCTATGCCGACTATGGCAACCCCAAGGGGCATGTGCTGGTCAATGCCGATCATTTGCTGGCGCACTGGCCGGACCTGACGCCGAACCGTTTCAACTTGCGTATCGAGCCGTCTGCGATTCCTGCGCTGCTGAAGGCGCTGCAAGAACGCTTCAACCTGGATGACAGCCGCATCGTCGATCAGGCTCGACTCAAAGGCTGGTCGACCCAGGTGTTCGAACGCACCTTCGCCGCCACGGCCGCCCTCAACAGCCTGACTCTGGCGGTGGCCGGGGTGGCGTTGTTCATCAGTCTGCTGACCCAGAGCCAGAGTCGCCTCGGGCAATTGGCGCCGTTGTGGGCGTTGGGGGTGACGCGCCGGCAATTGATGCTGCTCAACCTCGGCCAGACCTGGCTGCTGGCGCTGTTGACCCTGGTGCTGGCCTTGCCGCTGGGCATCGCCCTGGCCTGGTGCCTGGACGCGGTGATCAACGTGCAGGCGTTCGGTTGGCGCCTGCCGTTGCGGGTGTTCCCGTTGCAGCTGGCGCAGTTGTTGGCCCTGGCGATGCTCGCCACGCTGCTGGCATCGGCCTGGCCGCTGTATGCGTTGTACCGCACGCAGCCGGTGGATTTGCTGAGGACCTTTGCCCATGAAGATTAGAGTCGGCCTGATGGTGCTGGCGTTGCTCAGCGGTTGTGATGACTCGCCACCGGCGCAAAAGGGCTTTGCCGGCCTCGGCGATCAGGCTGTGGCATTCACTCCGGTGGTGCCCGGACGGGTGTTCAGTTTTCCCGCTGATCACGGGATTCATGAGGGCTTTCGTATCGAGTGGTGGTACGTCACCGCCAACCTCATGGATGCCGAAGGGCGTGAATTCGGTGTGCAATGGACGCTGTTTCGCAGCGCCTTGAACGCGACTCCCCAGGCCAGCGGCTGGCGTAACCAGACGATCTGGCTAGGCCACGCCGCCGTCACGTCCGCCACCGTCCACCATGCCGCCGAGCGTTACGCACGGGGTGGCGTGGGGCAGGCCGGGGTACAGACGACACCCTTCGAGGCCTGGATCGACGACTGGCGCTTCGGCACTCAAGCGACAGGTGCTGACCCGCTGGCGCAGATGCAACTGACGGCCCGGGACCCGCATTTCAGCTATGCGTTGCGGCTCACGTCGACCCGCCCGCTGGTGTTGCAGGGCGATCACGGTTTCAGCCAGAAATCCGAACAGGGCCAGGCGTCGTACTATTACAGCCAGCCGTTTTTCCAGGCCAGCGGCCAACTGGAGATCGACGGCCAGCGCTACACAATCAGCGGCCCGGCCTGGCTTGACCGCGAATGGAGCAGCCAGCCCCTGACGGCAAACCAGACCGGGTGGGACTGGTTCTCCCTGCACCTGGGCGGCGGTGAACACGTGATGCTTTATCGCATGCGCCACAAGGAGGGGGCGCCGTATCTGACGGGCACCTGGATCGATGCCCAGGGCCAAGCGCAAACCTTGCACGCCGGGGAGATCAGCCTCGAGCCGCTGGACACCGCCAAGGTCGCCGGGCGGTCGATGCCGGTGCGCTGGTCAATCAAGATCCCCGGAAAGCAGCTCGAGGTCACCACCCAGGCCTTGAACCCCAACGCCTGGATGAACCTGCGGATTCCCTATTGGGAAGGGCCAGTGCGGTTGAGCGGCAGCCACGCCGGCAACGGCTATCTGGAAATGACCGGCTACTGAGAATTGCCGGAACTCCCCGCGGACGTCAGCCCTCATACCTTATGAATGCCTCGCAGGAGCCCGTCATGAGCGATGACCTCAAACCTCCGTCGCTGGCCGATTGGCAGCGGCTGTTCGACGACAAGGCCTATTGGCAACAGTCACCTGATGCACACTTCAGCGAGCTGATGCGGGTGAATGATGATCTGTTCGGCCAAGGTGCTATCGACCTGGCGCAGTGGCAGGCGCTGAAGGCCAAGGCTGAGCAACTTCACCAGCGTTCCCCGGATGCCAATGTCGCTGAAGAAGTCGCCGACCCTGACGCCTGATCGCCAGGCCTGAAACTCAAGGAGTTCGCCATGAAGCACAGCCCTGATCCAACGCCGAAAAACCCTGACGAGCCGGCGATGCCTGGCGAAGTGGAACGCGACAACGACGCCCTGCGCCCTAACGATCCGGCCAAGCGCAAACAGCAGCAGGGGGACCCCGAAGCGGGAGAGACCGATGCGCAGAAAACCGGCCGGCGCGGTTGAGGGCGCGCGGCAAAGATGAATAATTATTTAAATGAACTCGCGGAAATATCCTGCAAGTTCCACTAGTATTGTGCCGTTCGCCCAGTGTCAGGCTCTTTACCAGTGCATGGAATGCCGAGGCCGTCGCACTGGGCGAACACCCTCTGGCATCAATCATTACCGTTTACTTCGATGCATCGGCCAGTGGGCCTGGCCGGTGCGTGGGCGGGGCTTTCGAATTAACTAACGACCGGCGAGCGCCAGTCATCGGAACCCGAGGTGCCGCTCACTTCGTGGGTCCAGGTGATCTTGCGGTACGTGAAGTGAACATCTTCCAGGTGGGTAAAGTGTGCGTTTGCCGGGTCCTGGCAGTTGAACATGTAGTCCTTGATTTCGACGATGATCGCGTCCCACAGCGTCGTGGTGAAATAATGCTCCTGGGTACCCGCAGCGGATGTCCGGAACCATTGAATCGCCACTTCTTCCATGCGCTCACCGCTGGTAAGAGCCCCCAGCAGCAGCGGCGTAGATTTGTCGAACACTTTGGTGATGATGAGAGGGTGATGCACGCGTTGGCCGGTTGGCTGGCCGGATTGAGCATCGCGCGGAATGGTCACTTGGTGTTGGAAGCCTTGCACCATGATCCTGTCTTCACGACCTTCCTGAAAGATATTGCCAACCGAGTCGGCTGTAAACGCGCCGGCAGTGATCAAACCTTGTTTGATCCCGGTAATGGTCATATACGCTGGGGTAGCCAATGGATGCTCTCCTTCCTGGATAACTTAAGGGCCTGGAACGGGGAATCGTTCCGAGGTGGCCTGACGGTTATCAAGAGCCGTGCCATTCCATAAAAAAACATACAGTTCAAAGAGTTAGATCTATTCTTTGTGAACTATTGCCTCGGGCAGGCAGAAATGCGCGCCAGGTGCCGCCCAGTGCAGTGCATTCTCTTGCGCACAGCACCGGCGCCACGGCCTTTCAGGGGGAACGGCTTAATTGTTGAGCTTCTAGCAGCAAATCTGTAGCGCAACTTCTTACACGGCCGACCTTCAGCCCGTTCCTACACGCCCAACGCAGCCCGGCATTCATCAATGGAGCGCTGCTGCGTCTCGGCATACAGCCCCAACTCATCAATGGTCGCCCGCCCCAGCGCCTCTTCAAAGGCCTGGCGATTGGACTGCCCGGCGTAGTGACTCTGGGCGGCGTCGCCAAGGTTGGACTGGAAGATGCCGGCGGCGCTGACCGGCAGGAAATCTTCGTACACCAACGGTTCGGCGCGCAGGTATTGCTGCTCCAGCAAATGTTCCAGTGAGGCTGTTTGCTCAAGGGTGCCCTTGGCGGCGAGACCCTTCGGCGTCACGAAGTAACGGAAGTACGCCAGTGCCTGTCGACGCAGTTCATCGTGGGTATCCGGGAGTTGGGCAAAGTGTTCGCCCATCAGCGTGTTGTAGCGTTCGGCGTTGGCTTCGTTGGGAAAAGCCCCCAGCGCATCCCGTGCAGCATTCAGCAATTGATCGTAGAGCGCGCGGCCCTTGGGCGTGAGGGCGGCGCCCCGTTGCTCGATTTCGCCAAAGCGGGCGCTGTGGCTGCCTTGGGATTGACCCTGGTCGGTGAAACTGACCGGCTCATCGAGCGCCTTGAAACTGGTCTGGCGCAGCAGGATCGGGCAATTGCGACGGGGCGGCCCTTCGATCACGGCTTTGGGTGTGATGCCGTGCACGGGCATCTGCGCCTGGACGATGTCGATGTCCAGGGTGCGCGGTGTCAGGTGATTGATGTGCGGGCCCTTGAAGGCAACCACGTCGGCGATCAAGCGATGTTGGCTGCTCAGCTGTCGATATTGCTCGGCCGTGACCGTCGCGCTGTGGTGCCAGCGAAATGTTTCCAGCGCCTGTAGGACGAAGTCCTCGGCTTGCGGTGCCGTCAGGCCACCCTGGCGTTCGGCGAGGTCGATGAGCTCAAGCGCGGTGGGGGTAAAGATCTGCCGCTTATCCAGTACCGATTTGGCAAAGGTGCGAAGCTCGGCGTTTTCGATCAGCTCCAGGCGCAGCAGCGAGGTGAACACTCGGAACGGGCTGACCTGCAAGGCGGTTTCATGCACGGCGCGAAATGCCGTGGAATGCACCGGCACCCCGGCCGGTGTGAGGTCGTAGTAGCCCACCGGCTGCATGCCCATGACCGCAAACAGGCGACCCAGGGTGGCCAGCTCCGCGGCGGTGCCAACGCGGATCGCGCCGTGGCGTTCCAGGTCCAGGCGCTGGAGTTCGCCGGTGCTGCCCAGATGTTCGGCCAATGGCGGATTCTCTGCCAGCACCCGGGCATTGGTTTGCTCCACCAGCTTCATCAGGGCGCCGTACAGGGGCACCTCGTCGCGGTACATGTCGGACATCGCTTTGGAGAAGCGTTGGCGGATCAGGTCGGGACTGACGAAGCTCATTGTGAAAGTTCCTGGTTCGGGCGGCGAGAAAGTTGAACGAAAGATCGCAGCCTTCGCTAACGCCGACAAACGAAGAATCTTCAGGACTTCATTCTGCCAGGGACTGATCCACCCACTCGATCCCGTGCCGCATGGGCAGGCATCCTGTCACTGCCCCAGCCCTTTGAGGAAATCGCGATACAGTGCGGCAGTTGCCCCCGGTTTTTCAATCATGGGCAGGTGGCCGACCCCGTCCCAGATTTCCACCCGCAAATCCGCGATGCCCTTGCTCCACAGCGGCACGCTGCTGACGTCGATCACCCGGTCCTGGCGACCCCAGAGCAACAACGACGGTGCACGGATGTCAGCCAAACGGGGTTCCATCGGCGGGCTGGCGCGAAAATCACGGTATATCTCAGCCAGTTCTTCCCGGCGCTGTACATAACGCTCGGCCAATGCCGCCATCACCATGCTCGGCACCCAGGGCGGGGAGGCCATGGTCATGGCGTAAAACGGCGCGAAATCCTCCCGCGATTGCACGAGGGACGGGTTATGGCCGGCGGCGAGCTGGCGGTCCATATCGCTGGGCTGGGGTGAAGTGACACCGGCCGGATTGAGCAGCGCCAGGGTCAGCACGCGTTCCGGCGAAGTGGCCGCCAGCCACGCGGCGAGTTGACCGCCCATGGAATTGCCGATCACATGGACCTTGTCCAGGCCACAGGCGTCGAGCAACTCGATCATCCGCCGGGCCTGGGTCGGGATGTCATAACCGCCGCCAGCCTTGAAGCCGGTTTCGCCGTGGCCGGGCAGGTCGGGGATCACCACCCGGTAATCGCCGACAAACTGCCGGGCAACGCGCAGCCAAAGTTCCTTGTCGCCGCTGTAGCCGTGCAGCATCAGGATACTGCCGGGTGCCTCATAAGGCCCGCCTTGCCAGGTCGACACCGTCATTTCGCTGATGGGCACGGTGATTTTTCGCAACCGATAGAGGCGTGCCTCCAGGGCCATGCTCGTGTCGTACAGCACATGGCCGATGCTTGGGTACGTCAACCAGCTCCAAGCGATAAACACAGCAAGAACAACCAACAACACCAGCATATTTTGCCCTCCATGGGTCACGAAAAAATGTGATCGGCCAGTCTGAGTCGACGGGTCAGACAGTGATAAGTGAAGCTGAAGCCGGGGAACATCGCGATGATCTTTTCCTCATCCGGTAGGTGCCCACGGACATCCTCTTGGATGATTGGCTGATTCCCCTGTCATGTATAGCCAAAATCCAGGCAGAGCCCCGGTTTCGAAAAAAGAAAATACCCCTTCATTGAGTAGTGGCTATTTGATGCTGCCCTGATAGACTCCAAGCAACCCTATCCCAATGTCTTGGGAAACCCCGGTGCAGAGGCCTCTATGCAGAAAACCGGAAAAAAGGGACGCACGCTCGCCAGGAGGCTCTATATATCTCGCACCCTGGGCTTGGCGCTGGGGTTACTGCTGGTCAGTGCCGCCCTTTATCCTCTCGATCCTCCGCGGTGGGTCTGGGTTTTCATGCTGTTCAACGGCCTGCTCTGGCCACACTTGTCCTATCTATGGGCCCGGCACAGCACGGTACCGTACCGCGCAGAGCACCTTAATTTGCTGATTGATGCGCTGCTTGGAGGTTTTTGGGTCGCGGCGATGCAGTTCAACCCTCTGCCCACCGCCGTCACGCTGGCCATGATGGCAATGAACAACGTCGCCATAGGCGGCTTGCGTTTCCTGCTCATCGGGGCGGTGGCCCAAGTGGCAGGCATTGTCGTAGGCGTGGTGATTTTCCCGCTGGCCAGCGTACCCATGACCAGCCCGGCGCAGATCTACGCCTGTTTGCCGCTGCTGTGCCTGTACCCGATGGTGCTGGGTTGGTTCTGCTTTCGCCAGGCCCACGTTCTGGGCCGGCAAAAGCGCGAGTTGCTGGCCCTGAGCCGTACCGACAGCCTGACCGGGTTGCTCAATCATGGCGCCTGGAAAGATCGGCTCAACGAGGAATTCGAACGCTGCCTGCGTCACCCAAAAGACGGGGCAGGGCGCGGCGCGATTGCATTGATCGACATCGATCATTTCAAAGCCATCAATGACACCTACGGCCATGTGACGGGCGACATCGTGCTGCGCCGGCTCGGCAAGATGCTCAAGCACAACCTGCGAGCCGCCGATGTGGCCGGGCGTTATGGTGGTGATGAGTTCTGCGTGATTCTGCCGGACCTGACACTGGCCAATGCCGTACAGGCCATGGACGGTTTGCGCGAGCGCTTCTCGATGCTCGGCTATGAGAACCCGACGTTGAAGGTGAGCCTGAGCATTGGCCTGGCGGCGTTCAACCCGGACTATGACGACGCGACCCTCTGGCTCAACGATGCCGACCAGGCGCTTTATGAAGCCAAGACCACGGGGCGCAATCGGGTTACTTGCTATCGGCCTCGAGCGGTATTGGAAGCGTCGGCCATTCCTCTTTGATGTGAGGGATCCATGGACGCCGGATTCAAGAGCAGAGGTGCGAGCATAGGAGCGGTGCCCCCGACTTGCGCCGGGGGGCGTTGCTTCTTTGTTAGAGCCGCTATGGCAAAGTTCGAGGTCATGTGGATTAAGGCATGTCTGAGGTTAAATCTAACTTGACCCGTTTCCACTCGCCGTTTGTTTCATAGTAGGCGGTATTTCTGTATTCGTAGATCATGTCTAATGTTCTGAGTTTTACTCTTCCGGGCAAAATTTCTCGAACGGCGCCAGAGCTTTTGGTTACAAGGAATGGATGGGCTGACTTTATTTTATTAAGCGCCTCGGTGTGGTTGTCATCTCTTTTCATGAGGAAATACCGGTAGACGATTGGGACAGTAGCTCCTCCTGAATTATAAAGCACCTCGTAAATTGCACCTGTTGAGTTGACTGGTATTACGGAAATTATCTCCGTTGGTTCTGGTGAGGCGGGGGCGGTCATGTAAATGTATATAGCCTGCGCGACGCAGAGTGTTGATATCGTAAAAGAAAACCACCTAGAAGCCCTTGGTTTTTGCATACGCTATACCTGCTTTTATCCATATCTGATCAATCTTATCATCGCCGTAAGGCGACTCTGCCCACCATTTTCCAAATTCTTCCTTTGATGTTCCCGCTATGGATTGAGCCGCTCCTGCCGCTCTTAGTAAAATCTGCTCTGAAATGCCTGCCGCTGTGCCAGTGGCACCATAATTGAAATTGCCAAACTCCTCAAACTCTCTGCCATGCTGTTTATAGTCCCATTCGCCTTTGTTTCGAACTTTGGTGTAAAAAATTCCAAAAGTAACAGCGTCACCTCCCACAATGATTTTTGAGGCATCTTTCAATTTTCTCGCCTCCTCCATATTTGCGATAAGCATGATGTTGGGTGGGGAGAGGGGAGGTACTCCGGAGTTGGCGCGTTGTTCGATTAGTTTTTCTTGCTCGGGAACTAATCTTATAAGTCGAGTTTCAAGGTTGTTAATCTCGGCGTTCAATATGTCGCTCTGATAGGTGGCATAGAGCGCGGAAAGTTCCTTTTTCAGAGACGCCTCAGGGTCGAGGTGATTAAGTCGTGTGTGCTCAACGAATGCTTTGCTATCTTGGTTTATTAAGTCTTTACCTGGGTGGCCAGCTAAGAGCGAGAGATGCCGTTGCAGTTCTTTTTGTTTCATCTCCACTAGCTTTTCAATGATGGATATGGTTTTGGTGAGCCTCTGCTCCTGTGATATATCAACCGTCGAGCCAGCCTTTTTCTCGGCAGTATTCAGTTCGGTCTGAAGTCTTTTTTCTAAACTGCCTTTATCCAATTGATATTGACTGGTGATAGCTTTTTTTTCTTGATTGTATCGATTGGACCAAGTGTCTAAGTATTTTTTTTCTTCGGCTTCTGTAGTTGTGATGGTTGAGGCTAGCTGTTTGGATTTTTCAGCAAGGATTTTTGTTTTTGCAGCTAGCATTTTGGCTGTATAGGCGGCGGTGATGGAGGTTAACCATTTGTTATAGGTCGTGAGAGAAGGCTCTCTGCTTTTATGAAAAATGTTCACAAAGTCAACTGCATTTTTTTTGATATCTTTGTTAAAAGGATTTCTTCTGTAAAAAAGGTTGGCTGTTGCAGTGCTCTGTTGGAGTTCGGATTTCTTTAGTTCAAGAAGTTGATCGGCGATAGATTTTTCAAGCTTGTACTGCTCCAGTGCAGTTGGCTTGCCAGGGCCTGATTTGTGTGCGATTTCTTCGTCAAGCTCACGCCTGAAAAACGGGGTGTGTGCGTTATAGGCTTTGTCTAAAATATCTTGTTGGGTGGCGATAGCAACGATTATTGCTATTGTCTGATCCGGATGTTTGATGTTTTTTTTGCTGAAGAGTGTTTTGATTTCGCGTGTTTCAATAATTTTTCCGTTCCAAGGCAGGGGTTTTGCAGTATATACAGGTGGCAGCGGAGCGGATGGCAGTCGTGGCAAAGGCTGGTCCGGTTTTATAATAATGGGCGGAAGATTGATTTTATCAGGTGGGCCGTTCGGGTTTTTCATGGTGCCTCCTGGCAGTGTGTCGATTATGTACAGCGTTGGATGGTTTTATTCGCATCAAGCGTCGGTTGTGTCGATTGTGTTTTTTATAATTCGATTTTATGAGTGTGCGAGTTGTTATCAATGTTTCGGGCAGGTATGACAGGCTGTTTGCTGGACGCTATCACGGACAAGCACTTGTATTCTGCGAAACAAGATCAGGCTAGGGGCGCCACTTCCGAGCAGCAACCTGAAAAAGTTGTCGGAAAATTATTAACGATCTATCGGCTTGTGCATTTTTCCATGCTTCGGCTGCGCTATTTCCTACATGGTGATAAGAAATATGCTTTCAGGAGTGTCGCTACTAGAGTGGCGTATGGCACCTTGCGTAGTGGCTGGAGCCTTGGCTCATTGTCGGGTAGGGTTGCCAAAGCACTCTCCCGCTACGGACAAGGATGAACTCATGACGATTACTCCTCTTCGCTCCCGTCTGGCCGTCAGTCTCGGCCTGAGCCTGGCCCTGGGCGCCTTCGCCCCCGTTGGTTTCGCGCAGCCCCATCAACAAGTACTGAGCGACGCCGAACAGTACAAGGGTGAGGCCCTGAAATTGCTCGAGCGACTGGTGAACATCGACTCCGGCTCCGGGTATGTGCCGGGGCTGACCCAGGTCGGCGACATAGCCATCGATGAACTGAAGAAGCTGGGCGCGACCATCGAGAAGGTGCCTAACTCCGACGGCACCGAACATATCCTGGCGACCTTCAAGGGCACCGGTAAGGCGAAAATCCTGCTGATGGCGCACATGGACACGGTGTTCAAGGAGGGCTCGGCCGCCGAGCGTCCTTTCCACATCAAGGATGGCCGGGCCTATGGGCCGGGGGTGATGGACGACAAGGGCGGCATCGTCGCCGGGATCTACGCGTTGAAGGTGCTCAAGAATCTGGACTTCAAGAACTACGCACAGATCACCTTCTTGCTGGATGCCAGCGAAGAAACCGGCTCGGATGCCGCCACTGATCTGATCAAGAAAACCGCCAAGGCCCATGACGTAACACTCAACCTGGAACCGGGTCGTCCGGCCGACGGTTTGGTGGTCTGGCGCAAGGGCAGCGCCACGGCATTGGTGGAGGTCAAGGGCAAGGCGTCCCACGCTGGTGTCGCGCCGGAACTGGGGCGCAATGCGGCGATGGAAGCCGCGCACCAGATCCTGCAACTGGGCAAGCTCGGTGATGCGGAGAAGAAAACCACCATCAACTTCACCGTGCTCCAGGCCGGCGACCGGACCAACGTGATCCCCGCCGAGGCCAGCGCCAAGGCCGATGTGCGGGCGGCGGTGCCGGAAGAATTCGACCGCATTGAAAAAGACCTGGCCCGCGTGTCGCAAGACAAGCTGATTGCCGACACTGAAGTCACCACCAGCCTGAAACGTGGCTTGCCGCCGATGCCGCAGACGGCGGAGTCGGATCGCTTGATGGCCATGGCCCAAGGCATCTATGGCGAGCTGGGGCGCAAGCTCACCGAAGAAGGCAGCGGCGGGGCGGCGGACGCCAGCCTGTCGGCCGGGGTCGGCACACCGACGCTGGATGGCTTTGGCATCGTCGGCGGGAATATCCATACGCCGGAGGAATATGCGGAGGTTGAGAGTGTGGTGCCACGGATTTATCTGTTGTCGAGGATGATCATGGAGTTGGCTAATCGATAGCAGTCAGCCCTGCACAACCTGCGGCAAGAACACAACCTGATGGCAAGAACACAATCCTGTGGCGAGGGAGCTTGCTCCCGCTCGGCTGCGAAGCAGTCGTAAAACCGGCTGATGCGGTCCACCTGAAAGACCGCGTCAGTCCATTTTTGGGGCGGCTGCGCCACCCAGCGGGAGCAAGCTCCCTCGCCACAGAAGCTCGGTTCGCGTTGGCCTCTGGAGGTGTTATCCAGAGGCCAGTTTCATTGGGTGAGTCGGCTAGCGCGGATCGACGTTATCCAGCGCCCGGTTCGCCAACAAACCGCTTAGTTCGATCAACTGCTGGATACCCAGGGCCACGTGCCGCTTGGAACCCTCCAGATCAAACGCCAGGTCGCTGACCATGGCGTTGGCCGAGGCCAGGGTTTCGCTGAGGTTGGCGAGCAAGGACTCGGTGTCGATGCCGTTGACCACCGTGAACAGTTGGCTGGGATCGGCTTCGGGTTTGTCCGGTTTGGGATTCAGGTAATAGTCGAGGGCTCGCTCGGCGGCTTCGTCGAGTTTTTTGGAGTTCGGTTTTTTGCGTGGTGAAGTCGGATCGGTGTCCGGAGGGTTAGGTGTTGGTTTGAACATAGATGAAACTCCTTGGTAAAGGGAGCCGCAACCTATTGCTACCAAACATTAGGTGGCGGCTATACGCAGGTTGGTAGACCGGGTACCAAGGCAAACCCAGCGCGCCACAAGGGCGCCCCGCGCACAGCCGCCATAACAAACCTGCCGACGAAAATCGTCAACGGCTGTATTTGACGGAGCTGTGCGCCTTAGTTTTACCCGGGCTACCAAACCCGATCGCTGATTCGTCAGCGACCGGGAAACGATAAAGCCGGGCCTCCAGGCGCACAAGCCGGCGGATTCTGGCGTAGTTGTAGGCAATGGCGCAAGGCGGCGGGGCTTGGTCCTACATCGAAATCAGCGGGATAAACACATGGCTCTTGTGGCGAGGGAGCTTGCTCCCGCTCGGCTGCGAGGCAGTCGTAAGGCCGGCTGATGCGGTCCACCTGAAAGACCGAGTCAGTCCATTTTGGGGCGGCTTCGCCACCCAGCGGGAGCAAGCTCCCTCGCCACGGGAATGAGGTTTGCCGTGGGAGATGTATCCGGCCTTTGGATGCTAGTAAACCCAAACCTCCACCCGCCGATTCCTGATCCTTCCTTCATCTTCATTATTGGCCGCTACCGGCATCAGCGCGCCGAAGCCGCGCACTTCTCGCAGGGTCACGCCGTGCTTGACCAGCTCACGTCGCACCGCCATGGCCCGTAGTTTGGACAAGAGATCCGCCCGCGCCGGGTCGTCCTTGGCATCGCCAAAACCCACCAGCGTCACGCGGCGCTCGGTCTTGCCGTGTTTCCGGATGTAGTCGAGCACTCGGCCCAGATCATGATGGGCCTTGCTGTCGAGGCTCGCGCTGCCTTCTTCAAAGCGAAAATTCACGGTCAGGCGCTGGGCATGACGGCTCAGGGCTTGATAACCCTCCGGCATCAGCGCATTCGGCGTAACGGCCATGGCCTGGACGGTTTGGGCAATGAACCCGTTGGCGGCGACGATGGCCTGGCCTTTGTCACTTTGTGTGAACTCAACCAGTGCCGCGGCCCACGGGTTGGTTTCCCGCGAAGGCAAATAAAAGAACAGGCGCCGGGACAACGGGTAATCCTCGGTGGCGATCAGGGGACTCAGCGGCAACATGGGTTGGGAATAGCCGTCGATAATCGCCAGGGCCTTGGCTTGGCGCACGTAGGGCAAACCGATGAAGCCGATGCCTTGCGGGTCCTGGCTGACGGAGTCGGACAACTGTTCGCTGGATTCGAAGCGCCGCGCTGTGGGATCCAGCCGTTTTCCCTGTCGGTTAAGCACCAGCTCCTTGAAGGTATCGTAGGTTCCGGATTGTTCATCCCGGGCGTACAGATGAATCGGCCCGCCAACGCTGCCGACCATTTCCCAGGTTTTTGCCTCGCCGCTGAATATCCGTGCCAGTTGCCCGGTATCGAGCTGACGCAGCGGGTTTTGCGGATGAAGAATAATCGCCAGGCCGTCGATGGCGATGACCTGCTCGGCGGTGGGACTTTTCAGATCGCCGAGGGACGATAATTCCTTCAGTTCACTGTCCTTGATCGGGCGGGACGAGGCCGCCAGGTCGGCGCTGCCTTGTTTGAGGGCGGCGAACCCGGTGCTGGAGCCATGGGCGGCAATGTCGATTTGCACACGCCGGCCGTCGGCGGTCTGGCCGACGACGCGCTGTTCGTTGTCCCGACCGGTGATTTCAGCGCTGACCTTGAGCAGGCCCTGATCCTCCATCAGTCCTCTGATCAGGGCCGGCCCCAGGGCTGCGCCAATGGTATTGGAGCCCTGGAGACGCAGGGCAGGGCCGTGATCGGGGATGAGCAAGCCGCTGGCCCAAGCCACGAGCGGCAAGCAAAGCCCCACGAAAAAAACAACGCACAGCCGCATGCTGGTACCTTCTGACCCTGAGGAAGTGTCGGAAGATTAAGTCAGTAGGGTTACCGAAATATGACGAGGTTGCGACCGTGAACCCCTGTGGGAGCGAGCTTGCTCGCGATGACGGCGGCACATTCAAAATCAATGTGGCAGATACGCCGCTATCGCGAGCAAGCTCGCACACAACTGGATGGCGGATGTTCACAAATTTTGTGCGCGCCTTGGCCTCAGCTCAGTTGCAACCAGATCGGCGCATGGTCCGAAGGCTTCTCCATGCCCCGCAGCTCATAGTCCACGCCGGCGTCCTTGATCCGTGGCAGCAGGCCATGGGAGGTGAGGATCAGGTCGATGCGCAGGCCACGCTTGGGCTCGTCTTCGAAGCCGCGGCTGCGGTAGTCGAACCAGCTGAAGCGGTCGGCGACGTCCGGGTTCAGGTGGCGGAAACTGTCCACCAGGCCCCAGTTCTTCAGGCGGGCCATCCACTCGCGTTCTTCCGGCAGGAAGCTGCATTTGCCGGTTTTCAGCCAGCGCTTCATGTTGTCCGGGCCGATGCCGATGTCGCAGTCTTCCGGGGAAATGTTCACGTCCCCCATCACTACCACGGGCTGGTCATTGCTGAAGCGGCTTTCCAGCAGTTGCTGCAGATCGTTGTAGAAACGTTCCTTGGCCGGAAATTTGGTCGGGTGGTCGCGGCTTTCACCTTGTGGGAAATAACCATTCATGATGGTCACCGGCACGCCGTTGGCATCGGCGAAGGTGCCCCAGATAAATCGCCGCTGGGCGTCTTCGTCGTCGCCCTCGAAGCCTTTGTGCAGGGTCAGTGGCGCCTGACGGGAGAGCAGGGCGACGCCGTAGTGGCCTTTTTGCCCGTGGTAATGCACGTGGTAACCCAGGGCTTGAACCTCGGCCAGGGGGAATTGTTCGTCGTGGACCTTGGTTTCCTGCAGGCCGATCACGTCCGGCTGATGCTTCTCGATCAGCGCCGCCAGCTGATGGGGACGGGCGCGCAGCCCATTGATGTTGAAGGAGACGATCTTCATGGTCGGCAGTCCTGGCAAAACTGCGATGCTAGCTGACATGTCGGAACTGAGCCAGCGTGGCAGTAGGACAAATGCGCTGCTAATGTCCTTTGCTTGTAGGAACGATCACAACCCAATCGGGTTCGTACTCAATAAGAGCAGGGCCTCATCGAGCCTCGCCCCAGGAGATCTACCGTCATGCCTGAAACCGCCACCGCCATTGCCGACATTCATATGCTCGACAGCGGTTACTCCCGAGAAGCGCGTTCATTGCTGTATCAGGCTTATCGACATGAGCCGACCTTCAGCTTTCTGTTTGAATCCGAGCGGCCCGGCTATGAGCATCGGGTACGGGCCACGGTGCGTGAGCTGGTCAAGCAGCATTTTCTCCAGGATCTGCCGGCCATCGGCCTGTTGGTCAATGACCGTTTGATTGGCATCGCCCTGATCGCTCCACCGCAACGGCGACTGGGTATCACCGAAAGCTGGGCCTGGCGCCTGCGCATGGTGTTGAGTACCGGTTTTCGCTGCACCCGGCGCTACCTGGACTACCACGCGGCGGTAGCGGCCTGCCTGCCGTCGGACGCAGTCCATGTGTTGCCGCTGCTGGGGGTTCATCCACAGTTTCAAGGCCAACACTTTGGCGAACAGCTACTCGAGGCGGTGCACAACTGGTGTGCGGTGGACGAAAACTCCCAAGGCGTCGTGCTAGACACCGGCAACCCACGTTACCTGGAGTTTTATAAACGCCAGGGCTACGAAGAAATCGGTGAAATTGCGGTAGGACCCGTCCGCGAACATGTGTTCTTTCACGCCAATCCCCAAGTCTTGCAAAGCGCAACAGCGTAATCGGCCGAACTTTTGGGAAATGTCCGGCTCTATCAGGCTTCCAAGCCCGTGATAGCATCCGCGCCATGAATTTCCCAGGACGAATAACCAGTGGCGCGCTCTTGCTGTCCCTCAGCTGCGCGGCACTGGCACAAAGTGAATTGGATGTACGGGTCAAGCCGTCCAACGACGAACTCAAGGCCAACGTAGAGGGTTACATTGGCGGCGTGGGCGATCGTGACGAAGAGGCCTTGCTGCGCTTCAGTCGTGGCGCCGAGGAACAAGCGCGCAAAGCCGCCCAGGCGCTGGGCTATTACCAGCCGCAGATTGACAGCGAGGTCAAGGGCGGCAAGGTCCCGCGCCTGGTGCTGACCATCGACCCCGGCGAGCCTGTGCATTTGCGCGATGTCACGGTGCGCATCGATGGCCCGGCGGCATCGCTCAAAGCCTTTCGCGTGCCTGATAATGCCGCCCTCAAGCCCGGCGCGGTGCTCAACCATGGCCGTTACGAGGACGCCAAGCGGTTGATCCAGAACCAGGCTTCGCGTTACGGCTTTTTCAGCGGGCGCTTCGTCAGCCAGAAATTGCGCGTGGATCCCCAGGCGGGGATCGCCGACATCGAGTTGATCTACGACAGCGGCCCGCGCTATACCCTGGGCCCCGTGCACTTCGAAGGCGACACCCCACTGGACGAAGACCTGCTGCAACGCATGGTGCCGTTCAAGGCGGGCACCGCGTACGATTCCGAACTGATTGCCGAGCTCAACCAGGACCTGCAATCGAGCGGTTATTTCGAAGGTGTCCGGGTGGATGCGGCGCCCACTGCGGCCACCGATAACGTGATCCCGGTGGCGGTCAAGCTCGACACCCGCAAGCCGCGCACCATGGGCCTGGGCTTGGGGTTCTCCACCGACGTTGGCCCACGGGCCAAGGCCAATTGGACGCGCCACTGGGTCAATGCCCAGGGCCACAGTTACGGCTGGGAGACGGAAGTGTCGGCGCCCCGGCAGAACGTCGGCCTGTGGTACGACGTGCCGTTGGACCCGCCGCTGACCGACAAACTGCGCTACGCCGGCGGTTATCAATATGAAGAACTGGCCGACACTGACAGCCTCAGCAAACTGCTGACCGTGGGCCCGGAATGGCATAGCAAGTTGCCCAGCGGTTGGCAACGGGTCGTGTCGCT
The DNA here is from genome assembly GCF_030064125.1 of Pseudomonas sp. G2-4. Classification (NCBI taxonomy): domain Bacteria; kingdom Pseudomonadati; phylum Pseudomonadota; class Gammaproteobacteria; order Pseudomonadales; family Pseudomonadaceae; genus Pseudomonas; species Pseudomonas sp. G2-4. Next base: position 2,268,360 of record NZ_CP125957.1, read on the forward strand.
CAAGTGGCAACGAGAAGAGTATCGCCTCGGCGATGATGCGGGCCTGAGTACGCTGCTGATGCCCGGCGTCAGTTATTCCTACCTGCGCAGTGACAACCGCATCGACCCCCATAACGGGTATCGCCTGCAATTCGATACCAAGGTGGCCAAGGAAGGACTTGGGTCGGATAACAACCTTTTGTATGGCACCGCCATGGTCAAGGGCCTGACCACGGTGTTTGACAAACATCGTCTGCTGGCCCGGGCCCAGGTCGGCGGCAGCGCCACCAATGGCTACAAATCCATTCCGCCGTCCCTGCGCTTTTTCGCCGGTGGCGACCAGAGCGTGCGCGGTTACGACTACCAGAGCCTGTCGCCGGAAAACTCCGAAGGTGATCGTATCGGCGGTCGCTACATGGTGGCCGGCAGCCTCGAATATCAATATTCAATCGCCGAGAAATGGCGGGTGGCGACCTTCGTCGACCAAGGCAACTCCTTCAACAGCCTTGAACTGCCGAGCCTCAAGACTGGCGTCGGCGTTGGTGTGCGTTGGGTGTCGCCGGTGGGCCCGATCCGCCTCGACCTGGCCCATGCGCTGGACGACGAGGGCGGCATTCGCTTGCACTTTTCCATGGGGCCCGAGCTGTGAAACGTGGTTTGAAGATAACGTTGCTGGCGCTCGCCGGGTTGCTGGTGGCGCTCATGCTGGCCTTGAGCGTTGTGCTCGGCACAGCCGTCGGCAGTCGTTGGGCCCTTGGCCTGGTGCCAGGGTTGAGCGTGGAGAATTTCCAGGGGCGCCTGGGGGGACAGTGGAGCGCCGATCATCTGTTATGGCAGCAGGACAGCAGCCGGGTGGAGCTGGATCGGCTGATATTCGCCTGGTCGCCGTTGTGCCTGGCGCGCATGACGCTGTGCATCGAGCAGCTCAAGGCCGACGAGGTCAGCCTGCAATTCCCGCCGTCTGCCGATGAGTCAAGCAGCGGGCCGATCACCTTGCCGGACCTGGACTTGCCGGTCGCCATTGAATTGGGCGAGGTGCAGATTGGCAGCCTGTTGTTCAACGGCAGCGAACAGCTCAAGGGCCTGCAACTGGCCGCCCACTGGACCGCCCAGGGCCTGCAGATCGACTCGGTGCAATTGCAACGTGATGAGCTGAGCCTGAAGCTCTCCGGGTTGCTGAAACCGGGCGGCGACTGGCCTTTGAACGCCGAGGGCCAGCTCACGTTGCCGGCACCGGGTGCCACGCCCTGGCGGCTGGACCTGAAAGTCGACGGCAATCTGCTCAAGACCCTCAACCTCAACGCCGACAGCAGCGGCTACCTGCAAGGCCGTTTGGTCGGTGAGCTGCAACCGTTGGCCGACAACTTGCCGGCCAAGGTGCGCATCACCGCCGACGGCTTCAAGGCCAGTGCCGACCTGCCCGATACCCTGGTGCTCAATCAGGTGGAGCTGACCGGCGAGGGCGATCTGAAAAACGGCTATCAGCTGCTCGGCAAGGCCACGCTGCCCGCCGAGAAAGGGCCGGTGGCGTTGTTGCTACAAGGCAAGGTGGATGCCAATGGGGCCCAGATCGCCGGTCTGGACCTGAATGCCGGTGACCAGCAAAGCCTCAAGCTCACCGGTGAGTTGGACTGGCGCGAAGGCCTGAGCGCCGAAGCGAAAATCGCCTGGCTGGATTTTCCCTGGCATCGCCTTTATCCGCTGATCGACGAGCCGCAAGTGACGCTGCGCAGCTTCAACGGCGAGGTGTCCTATACCGACGGCAAATACCTAGGCAATTTCCAGGCTGCGTTGGACGGCCCGGCTGGGGCCTTCAGCCTGGACAGCCCGTTCAGCGGTGACCTGACGCAGATTTTCTTGCCGCAGCTCAAGCTCGCCGCCGGGCAGGGCAAGGCTGAAGGGCACCTGAACCTGCAGTTCGCCGACGGCATCGCCTGGGACACGGCGCTGCAATTCTCGGCGATCAACCCGGCGTACTGGCTTGGCGAGCTGCCCGGCACCCTGGCCGGACCGCTGCGCAGCAAGGGCTCGATGAAAAACGACAACCTCAGCCTCGATGCGGACCTCGACCTCAAGGGCAAACTGCGCGGCCAACCGGCGTTGCTCCAGGCCAAGGCCAGTGGTGCGGGTGAGCAGTGGAACCTCAGTACGCTGGATATCCGCCTGGGGGATAACCGCATCAACGGCACCGGCAGCCTGCAACAGAAACTCAGCGGCCAGATCGACATCAAGCTGGCGCGCCTGGCCCAGCTCTGGCCGCAATTGCGCGGCCAAGTCATGGGCCGTGTCGACGTGGCCGGAACGCTCAAGGCCCCCCAAGGCAAGCTCGGCCTGCAAGGCACGCAACTGGCGTTCCAGGACAACCGCCTGCAAAGCCTGAACCTGGACGCGAGCCTCGACAGCGCGCAGCGCGGCAAGGTCGACCTCAAGGCCAGCGGTATCCGCGCTGACGAAACTTCACTGGGCGTCCTGACGGTCAGCGGGCAGGGCGACATCAAGCAGCAAAAGTTGAACCTGGACCTGCAGGGACCGCAACTCGACACGACCCTGGCGCTCGATGGCGCGCTCGACCAAGGCAACTGGCGCGGACGCCTGGCCAGCGCAAACGTGCAGGCCGGCGGTCAAGCCTGGCGCTTGCAGGCCCCGGCGAAGCTGGAACGCCTGGCCAATGGCACACTTAACGTGGGCGCCCATTGCTGGCGTTCCGGCCAGGCCAGCCTGTGTGGCGAAGACCAGCGTCTGATGCCGGAGCCGAAGCTGCGCTATCACCTCAAGCAGTTTCCCATCGAAAGCCTGGCCCAGTGGATGCCCAAGGATTTTGCCTGGCAGGGCCAGCTCAACGCTGACCTGCAATTGGATCTGCCGGCCAGCGGTCCGAACGGTCGGATCCAGGTGGATGCCAACGGCGGCACCCTGCGGATCCGGGACAAAGAGCAGTGGCTGGATTTCCCGTATCAAACCTTGATGCTCGACAGCCGCCTGACCCCCAAGCGCATCGACACCCAGCTGAATTTCGTTGGCGCCAAGCTTGGCGAATTGATGCTCCAGGCGCAGATCAACCCGCTGCCGGCCAGCAAGCCTTTGAGCGGCTCGTTCCGCCTGACGGGCCTGGACTTGTCGGTGGCCCGGCCGTTCCTGCCGATGGTGGAAACCCTCACCGGCCATCTGAACGGCAGCGGGACGTTGTCCGGTGGTTTGCTGGCGCCCCAGGTCAACGGCAACCTGGTGCTCAGCGACGGCGAAGTGTCTGGCCCGGAACTGCCCATCAGCCTCGAAGCCTTGCAGGTACGGGCGATGATTACCGGCGAAGCGGTGCAACTCAACGGTGACTGGAAAAGTGGCAAGAGCGGTCGGGGCAGCCTGAGCGGGCGCATCGCCTGGGACGAGGCGCTGACGATGGACCTGGCCCTCAAGGGCTCGCAACTGCCGGTCACTGTCGAGCCTTATGCCATGTTGGACGTGGCGCCGGACCTTCATATCACGATGCAGGGCGAGCGGCTCTCCATCGCTGGCAAGGTCCTGGTGCCCAAGGGCGAGATCACCATCCGTGAACTGCCGCCGTCTACCGTCAAAGTGTCGGATGACACGGTGATCGTCGGCCACCAGACCGAAGAGGGCAAAACGCCGCTGGCCATGGCGATGGACATCGACGTGATCGTCGGCCAGGAGAAGCTCGCGTTTTCCGGGTTTGGGCTGACGGCCAATGTGCAGGGACAAGTCCACATCGGCGACAACATGGACACCCGCGGCGAACTCTGGCTCAACGACGGTCGCTACCGGGCCTATGGGCAACGGCTGACGGTGCGGCGGGCGCGGCTGCTGTTCGCCGGGCCCATTGACCAGCCCTATCTGGACATCGAGGCGATCCGCCAGACCGACGACGTGGTTGCCGGTATCCGCTTGAGCGGCAGCGCCGAACAGCCGACCACGCAAATCTTCTCGGAACCGGCCATGAGCCAGGAGCAGGCCTTGTCCTACCTGGTGCTGGGCCGGCCGCTGAGCACCACGGGCGAGGACAACAACATGCTCGCCCAAGCCGCCTTGGGCCTGGGGTTGATGGGCAGCTCGGGCGTGACCACCAGCCTAGCCAGTAACCTGGGGATCGAGGACTTCCAGCTCGACACCCAGGGCAGCGGCGATACCACCAGCGTGGTGGCCAGCGGCAATCTCTCGGAAAAACTCAGCCTGCGCTATGGCGTCGGCGTGTTCGAACCTGCCAACACCATTGCCCTGCGCTACAAGCTGAGCAAGAGGGTCTACCTCGAAGCCGCCAGCGGCGTCGCCAGCTCCCTGGATATCTTCTACAAGCGCGACTTCTAACCCTTTCCCAAATCCCATGTAGGGCCAATCCCCTGTGGGAGCGAGCTTGCTCGCGATAGCGGCGTGTCAGTCAACGACGATGTTGAATGTCATAGCGCTATCGCGAGCAAGCTCGCTCCCACATTTGTTCCCCACAGACTTTCTGCGTTCGTCTGTTAGTACGTAGCAACCTATCTATTTGTTTGACATTTGCTGCCTAAGCAGTAATATCTCGACACACATTCACTGCCTAGGCAGCAAACGGTGGTCAGATGAAGCATTTCACCCCAGACGATTTCCACAATTGCCATCTCGGCATGCTGCTCGGCCGCGCCGCGCTGCTCAAGGACCGGATCATCGATACCCACATGGAACCCGTCGGCATCACCGCCGCGCAGTTCAAGGTATTGATCATCATGGCCCAGCACGGCATCGACACACCCGCCGAGCTGTGTCGGTACCTGTCCCTGGACAGCGGCTCGATGACCCGGATGCTCGATCGCCTGGAGCAGAAAGGTTTCCTCGCCCGCCAACGCTCGGTGGATGACCGTCGGCAAGTGCTGCTGGTGCTGACCGAAGCCGGCCAGGCCCTGGCGGATCGCCTGCCGGTGATCGGCGCCGATGCCATGAACCAGTTGGCCAACGCCATCAGCCGCGAGGAGCTGCAAACCCTCGAACAGATCCTCAAGAAAATTCTGCTTGCCGCCGGTGATCCCATCACCGTGTTGCGAATGGGGGACAAATGAAGCGTAAGACCTTGCGTGCCCGCCTGAGCCTGGTGGTGTTGGCCATGAGCCTGGCCGGTTGTGCCAGCTACAGCGGCCTGCAGACCGAAGGCGTCAGCCTTGAAGCCCAGAGTCTCAAGGCTGGGCAATCCCTGAACGGCGTCACCTTGTCGCCGGCCTCATGGCCGAAAAGCGACTGGTGGAAAAGCCTCGGCGACCCACAACTCGACGGGCTGATTCGCGAAGCCTTGCGTGACAGCCCGGACATGCAGATCGCCAGCGCCCGGGTGCATCAGGCCAGTGCCGCGGCTTACGCCGCCAACGCCGCGCGCATGCCGACCCTGGATGCCAGCGGCAGTGTCAGCCGTTCGCGCCTGGCTCGGGATCAGGATCCGCAGGGGCAGGGCGGTGCCTACAGCACCTTGCGTTCGCTGAGTGTCGATTTCAATTACAACTTCGACCTCTGGGGTGGCCAACGGGCCGCCTGGGAAGCCGCCCTGGGCCAGGCCCGTGCCGCCGAGATCGATCGCCAGGCCGCGCAACTGACCCTGGCCGCCGACGTGGCCCGGGCCTACAGCGACCTCGGCCAAGCCCACATCATTTATGACTTGGCCTCCGAAGACCTCAAGCGCACTCGGCAAATGCTTGACCTGGGCAAGCGCCGCCTCAACGCCGGGATCGACAGCGAATACCAGTTCCAGCAGACCGAAAGCCTGGAAGCCAGCGCCGACGCGACCCGCATCGACGCAGAGAAACGCCTGCAAAGCGCCAGGATTGCCCTGGCAGTGTTGCTGGGCAAGGGCCCGGACCGTGGCAATGAAGTCGCCCGGCCCAACGTGCTGCAAGCCAGCGCGGTTGCCCTGCCGTCGAACCTGCCGGCCGAGCTGCTGGGCCGCCGTCCGGACCTGGTCGCGGCGCGTTGGCGGGTCGAGGCGGCGGGCAAGGACATCGAGGCCGGCAAGACCAACTTCTACCCCAACCTCAACTTGGGCGCGGCGGCGGGAGTGCAGTCGCTGCTGGGGGATGCAATGTTCGGCTCGGCCAGTCGCTTCTTCAATGTGGCGCCAACCGTGTCGTTGCCGATTTTCGATGGCGGACGCTTGCGAGCGGACCTGGATGCCCGGGACGCCGACTACGACATGGCGGTGGCGCAGTACAACAAGAGCCTGGTCAAGGCACTTGGGGATGTCAGCGACACCATCAATCAACTGCGCGACATCGCGCGGCAGATCGGCGCCCAGCAACATGCCACCGATATCGCACAGCACTCCTACGACACCGTGGTCCAGCGCTACGGCTCCGGCATCGGGAATTACCTGGACGTGCTGAGCATCGAGCAGCAATTGCTCCAGTCCCAGCGCCAACTGGCGAACCTGAATGCCGAACAGATCGATTTGTCGATCCAGCTGATGCAGGCCCTGGGCGGTGGTTTCGAGCCCCAGGCCCTGGCTGCGGCCACGCCGGCCTCCACCACGCCGAATAACTGATTCGAGGTACTTGTCATGGCCACTGCCGAAACGACTCAATCCGAACCTACTCAAGACAACAGCAACCCGCGCAAGCGCAAGGTCATGCTGGTGGCACTGGCGGTGATCGTCATCCTCGCAGGCGTAGGCGTCTGGGGTTGGCATGAACTGTATGGCCGCTGGAACGAAAGCACCGACGATGCTTATGTGAACGGCAACGTGGTGGAGATCACGCCGCTGGTCACCGGCACTGTGGTGAGCATCGGCGCCGACGACGGTGACCTAGTGCGAGAAGGCCAGGTGCTGGTGCAATTCGACCCAAGCGACGCCCAGGTCGGGCTGCAAAGTGCCCAGGCCAATTTGGCCCGGACCGTGCGTCAGGTGCGTGGCTTGTACAGCAACGTCGACGGCATGCGGGCGCAGGTCAACGCGCAAGAAGCCGAGGTGCAGAAGGCCCAAGAGAACTACAACCGACGCAAGAACCTGGCGGCCGGCGGGGCGATTTCCCAGGAAGAGCTGTCCCACGCCCGGGACGACCTGACCTCGGCGCAAAACGCCCTGGCCAATGCCCGGCAACAGCTCAAGACCACCAGCGCGCTGGTGGATGACACGGTGGTGTCATCCCATCCCGATGTGCAGGCCGCTGCCGCGCAATTGCGCCAGGCGTACCTGGCCAATGCCCGTAGCACCCTGATCGCGCCGGTCACCGGTTATGTCGCCAAACGCACCGTGCAACTGGGTCAGCGGGTGCAGCCGGGCACGGCGCTGATGGCGGTGATCCCGTTGGACCAGCTGTGGATCGACGCCAATTTCAAGGAAACCCAACTGCGCGACATGCGCATCGGCCAACCGGTGGAGATTGAAGCCGACCTGTACGGCAGCGATGTGAAGTACAGCGGCACCATCGACAGCCTCGGCGCCGGGACTGGCAGCGCGTTTGCCTTGCTGCCGGCGCAGAACGCCACCGGTAACTGGATCAAGATCGTCCAGCGGGTGCCGGTGCGCATCCATGTCAATGCCCAGGAGCTGGCCAAGCATCCGTTGCGGGTGGGCCTGTCGACCCAGGTCAACGTCAACCTGCACGACCAGAGCGGCCCGGTACTGGCGCAACAACCACCGCAGAAAGCCTCGTTCAGCACCCAGATATACGACCAGCAACTGGCCGACGCCGACGCGATGATCACGCGACTGATTCACGACAACAGCGCGGGTGCCGGCAAGACGGTGCAGCGCTAGGCCGTTACGGCGTGAATCTGTGGGAGCGAGCTTGCTCGCGATAGCGGCGGGTCAGTTTGCATCAGTGGTGACTGATACACCGCTATCGCGAGCAAGCTCGCTCCCACAGGTTTTGTGTTCACCCCAGTTCATTCAAGCGACCTTGATGAACGGCAGTGTGTTCCCACAGGTTCTGTGCCTTGCCCCGAACGATTCACCACCTTCGCTCCATAGGATTTCGCAATGAGCAATAACGCGTCTTTCACGCCGCCCAGCCTGTTGCTCAGCACCATCGGGCTGTCGCTGGCGACGTTCATGCAGGTGCTCGACACCACCATTGCCAACGTCGCCTTGCCGACCATCTCCGGCAACCTGGGTGTCAGCTCGGAGCAGGGCACCTGGGTCATCACTTCGTTCGCGGTGAGCAACGCTATCGCGTTGCCGTTGACCGGCTGGCTGGCCCGGCGGTTTGGCGAAGTGAAGCTGTTCTTGTGGGCGACCCTGCTGTTCGTGCTCGCCTCGTTTCTGTGCGGTATCTCCACCTCGATGCCGGAGCTGATTGGTTTTCGCGTGCTCCAGGGGCTGGTGGCCGGGCCGTTGTACCCGATGACCCAGACCTTGCTGATTGCCGTGTATCCGCCGGCCAGGCGTGGCATGGCCCTGGCGTTGCTGGCGATGGTCACGGTGGTGGCACCGATTGCGGGGCCGATCCTCGGTGGCTGGATCACCGACAGTTACAGCTGGCCGTGGATCTTCTTCATCAACGTGCCCATCGGGATCTTCGCGGTGATGGTGGTGCGCCAGCAGCTCAAGGCGCGGCCGGTGGTCACCAGTTACCAGCCGATGGATTACGTGGGGTTGATCACGCTGATCATCGGCGTCGGTGCGCTCCAGGTGATCCTCGACAAGGGCAATGACCTGGACTGGTTCGAGTCGAACTTCATCATCATGGGCGCGGTGATTTCGGTGATTGCCCTGGCGGTGTTCGTGATCTGGGAGATGACTGACCGGCATCCGGTGGTCAATCTCCGGCTGTTCGCCTACCGCAACTTTCGCATCGGCACCATCGTGCTGGTGGGCGGCTATGCCGGATTTTTCGGCATCAACCTGATCCTGCCGCAGTGGTTGCAGACCCAGATGGGCTACACCGCCACCTGGGCTGGTCTGGCGGTAGCGCCCATCGGGATCCTGCCAGTGCTGATGTCGCCCTTCGTCGGTAAGTATGCGCACAAGTTCGACCTGCGCCTGTTGGCCGGGCTGGCGTTCCTGGCCATCGGCCTGAGTTGCTTCATGCGCGCCGGGTTCACCAATGAGGTGGATTTCCAGCACATCGCCCTGGTGCAGTTGTTCATGGGCATCGGTGTGGCGCTGTTTTTCATGCCGACCTTGAGCATCCTGATGTCGGACCTGCCGCCCCACCAGATTGCCGACGGCGCGGGGCTGGCAACGTTCCTGCGGACCTTGGGTGGCAGCTTTGCCGCGTCCCTGACCACCTGGATCTGGATCCGCCGGGCCGACCAGCATCATGCCTACCTGAGTGAAAGCATCAGCACGTTCGAGCCCGCCACCCGCGAGGCGCTCAACCAGCTCGGCGGCGCGAGCACGCCGGCCTATGCCCAGCTTGACCAGGTCCTCACCAGCCAGGCGTACATGCTCTCCACCGTGGATTACTTCACGCTGATGGGGTGGGCGTTCATGGGCTTGATCGTGTTGGTGTGGCTGGCGAAACCGCCGTTTGCGGCGAAGGCGGGGCCGGCTTCGGCGGGGCACTGATCCAGAAGTGAAATGCAATCCAATGTGTGGGCATGCTGTTCACTTGAAATTCACCTGAATCCCTGTGGCGAGGGAGCTTGCTCCCGCTTGAGTGCGAAGCACTCATATAAAAAAGGGGCTGCTGCGCAGCCCAGCGGGAGCAAGCTCCCTCGCCACAGGGGGAATTCAGGTTGGGTGGGGTGCTGGCAGTTGCGGCGGCGGGGCAAAACCAAACGGCGCCAACGCAAACCCCTGTTCATCCACCTGCAATGCCCACCCTTGCTTGTCCCAGTCCCCCAGCACGATGCGTCGGGCAGCGTGTTCGCCCAGTTGCAGCTTATGGATGGCGGGGCGGTGGGTGTGGCCGTGGACCAAGGTCTTTACGCCGTATTGCTGCATGATCCGCGGGATCTCTTCGGGCGTGACGTCGACGATGTCATTGGCTTTCATCCGCGTCTGCGCACGGCTTTCGTTGCGCAGTTTGCGCGCCAGTTTCTGGCGACTGCCCAGCGGCAGATGGCGGAGGATGAACAGCGTGACCGGATTGCGCAGCCAGCGCCGCAGCTTCATATAGCCTTCGTCGCGGGTGCAGAGGCTGTCGCCGTGCATCAGCAGCACCGGTTCGTCGTTGAACTGCACGACACTCGGGTCCTTGAGCAGGGTGCAGCCGGCCGCTTTGCAGAAGGCCTGCCCCAGCATGAAGTCGCGATTGCCGTGCATCAGGAAAATGGCCGTGCCGCTGTCGCTCAACTCGCGCAGGGCCTGGCAGATGGAACGCTGGAACGGCGTCATGGCATCGTCGCCGATCCAGGCTTCGAAAAAGTCGCCCAGAATGTACAACGCTTGCGCCGAGCGGGCGCGTGTGGCGAGTAAATCCAGAAACGCCCGGGTGATGTCCGGGCGCTCCTCTTCCAGATGCAAGTCTGAAATCAGCAATATCACCCGATGATCTCGGCTTTCTCGATGATCACGTCTTCTGCCGGGACGTCCTGGTGGCCAGCCTTGGACGTGGTGGAAACGCCTTTGATCTTGTCGACGACGTCAGTGCCTTCAATCACTTTGGCGAACACCGCATAGCCCCAGCCCTGGGTGGTCTTGCTGCTGTGGTTGAGGAAGCTGTTGTCGGCCACGTTGATGAAAAACTGCGCAGAGGCCGAATGCGGCTCCATGGTACGAGCCATGGCAACGCTGTATTTTTCGTTCGGCAGGCCGTTGTCGGCTTCGTTCTGGATGCTCGGGCGCTTGTCTTTCTTTTCTTTCATGCCAGGCTCGAAACCGCCGCCCTGGATCATGAAGTTACCGATGATCCGGTGGAAAACGGTGTTTTCGTAGTGGCCGGCCTTGACGTACTCAAGGAAGTTGGCAACGGTCAGCGGAGCCTTCTCGGCGTTCAGTTCCAGGACGATGTCGCCATGGTTGGTGGTCAGTTTGACTTGAGTCATGATCGGTACTCTTTCAAGGAATTCGTGGGTTTCGGGGCATTAATGCCCGCAACCGGTCTGGCTGCAACGGCCAGGCTGGGCAGTTTAGCGCGCCAGGCACGAATTTCGAGGCTGTTTTTCATCTGGTCGTCGATTAAATTCAATCGTTTACCGGCCTGGCCTGTCAGCTGCTTGACAGCATCGGCTATGATACGGGCTTTGATTTATCAGGCCGCACCCGGCCGCGCACTTGTCTGTTCAAGGATCCTATGAGCAAGCCCACTGTCGACCCTACCTCGAATTCCAAGACCGGCCCGGCCGTGCCGGTCAATTTCCTGCGCCCGATCATCCAGGCGGACCTGGATTCGGGTAAGCACACACAGATCGTCACTCGCTTCCCGCCGGAACCCAACGGCTACCTGCACATCGGCCATGCCAAGTCGATCTGCGTGAATTTCGGCCTGGCCCAGGAGTTCGGCGGCGTCACGCACCTGCGTTTCGACGACACCAACCCGGCCAAGGAAGACCAGGAATACATCGACGCGATCGAAAGCGACGTCAAGTGGCTGGGTTTCGAATGGTCCGGTGAGGTGCGCTACGCCTCGCAATATTTCGACCAGTTGCACGACTGGGCGGTGGAGTTGATCAAGTCCGGCAACGCCTACGTCTGCGACCTGACCCCCGAGCAGGCCAAGGAATACCGTGGCAGCCTGACCGAGCCGGGCAAGAACAGCCCGTTCCGGGATCGCAGCGTCGAAGAGAACCTCGACCTGTTCGCCCGCATGCGCGCTGGCGAATTCCCGGACGGCGCACGGGTGCTGCGGGCCAAGATCGACATGGCCTCGCCGAACATGAACCTGCGCGACCCGATCATGTACCGCATCCGTCACGCCCATCACCACCAGACCGGTGACAAGTGGTGCATCTACCCGAACTATGACTTCACCCACGGTCAGTCGGACGCCATCGAAGGCATCACCCACTCGATCTGCACCCTGGAGTTCGAAAGCCATCGTCCATTGTACGAGTGGTTCCTCGAGCACCTGCCCGTGCCGGCCAACCCGCGCCAGTACGAGTTCAGCCGCCTGAACCTGAACTACACCATCACCAGCAAGCGCAAGCTCAAGCAACTGGTGGACGAGAAGCACGTCAACGGCTGGGACGATCCACGGATGTCGACGCTGTCGGGCTTCCGCCGTCGTGGCTACACGCCGAAATCGATCCGCAACTTCTGCGAGATGGTCGGCACCAACCGTTCCGACGGCGTGGTGGACTTCGGCATGCTGGAATTCAGCATCCGCGATGACCTCGACCACAGCGCCCCGCGCGCCATGTGCGTGCTGCGTCCGCTGAAAGTCGTCATCACCAATTACCCGGAAGGCCAGGTCGAGAACCTCGAGCTGCCACGCCACCCGAAAGAAGACATGGGCGTGCGCGTCCTGCCGTTCGCCCGGGAAATCTACATCGACCGCGACGACTTCATGGAAGAGCCGCCAAAAGGCTACAAGCGCCTGGAGCCTGCCGGCGAAGTGCGCCTGCGCGGCAGCTACGTGATCCGCGCCGACGAAGCGATCAAGGACGCCGACGGTAACATCGTCGAGCTGCGTTGCTCCTACGATCCCGACACCCTGGGCAAGAATCCGGAAGGTCGCAAGGTCAAGGGCGTGATCCACTGGGTGCCGGCCGCCGCCAGCGTCGAGTGCGAAGTGCGCCTGTACGATCGCCTGTTCCGTTCGCCGAACCCGGAAAAGGCCGAAGACAGCGCCAGCTTCCTGGACAACATCAACCCTGACTCCCTGCAAGTACTCACTGGTTGTCGTGCCGAACCCTCGCTGGGCAACGCACAGCCGGAAGACCGTTTCCAGTTCGAGCGCGAAGGTTACTTCTGCGCAGATATCAAGGACTCGAAACCCGGTGCTCCGGTGTTCAACCGTACCGTGACCTTGCGCGATTCCTGGGGTCAGTGATCAAGTCTTAAGGGAAACCCTGTGCTTACGATCTACAACACGCTCACCAAGAGCAAAGAAGTCTTCAAGCCGCTGGATGGCAACAAAGTCCGCATGTACGTCTGCGGGATGACCGTGTACGACTACTGCCACATCGGGCATGGCCGCAGCATGGTCGCCTTCGACCTGGTGACCCGCTGGTTGCGTTTCAGCGGTTATGACCTGACCTACGTGCGCAACATCACCGACATCGAAGACAAGATCATCAATCGTGCCCGCGAAAATGGTGAGCCTTACGATGCGCTGACCGAGCGCATGATCCAGGCCATGCACGAGGACGAGGCGCGCCTCAATATCCTCAAGCCGGACCTGGAACCCCGTGCCACGGACCACATTCCGGGCATGCTGAGCATGATCCAGACCCTGATCGACAAGGGCTACGCCTACGCGCCGGGCAATGGTGACGTGTACTACCGCGTCGCCAAGTTCATGGGCTACGGCAAGCTGTCGCGCAAGAAAATCGAAGACCTGCGCATCGGCGCACGCATCGAAGTCGACGAGTCAAAACAAGACCCGCTGGACTTCGTCCTGTGGAAAGCCGCCAAGCCGGGCGAGCCGAGCTGGGAGTCGCCGTGGGGCGCCGGGCGTCCGGGCTGGCACATCGAATGCTCGGTGATGTCCACCTGCTGCCTGGGCGAGACCTTCGACATTCATGGCGGCGGCAGTGACCTGGAATTCCCGCACCACGAAAACGAAATCGCCCAGAGCGAAGCCGCCACCGGCAAGACCTACGCCAATGCGTGGATGCATTGCGGCATGATCCGGATCAACGGCGAGAAGATGTCCAAGTCCTTGAACAACTTCTTCACCATCCGCGACGTGCTCGACAAGTACCACCCTGAAGTCGTGCGTTACCTGCTGGTGTCGAGCCATTACCGCAGCGCCATCAACTATTCGGAAGACAACCTCAAGGACGCCAAGGGTGCCCTGGAGCGTTTCTATCACGCGTTGAAAGGCCTGCCGAGCGTGCCGGCTGCCGGTGGCGAAGCGTTTGTTGCACGGTTTACCGAAGTGATGAACGACGACTTCGGCACGCCGGAAGCGTGCGCGGTGCTGTTCGAGATGGTGCGCGAGATCAACCGCCTGCGTGAGAGCGATCTCAATGCCGCGGCAGGCCTGGCGGCGCGCCTGAAGGAGTTGGCCAGCGTATTGGGTGTGTTGCAGCTCGAGGCTGACGACTTCTTGCAAGCCGGTGCCGAAGGCCGTGTGGACGCCGTCGAGGTCGAAGCATTGATCCAGGCGCGCCTGACCGCGCGGGCCAACAAGGACTGGGCCGAATCCGACCGCATCCGTGACCAGCTCACCGCCATGGGCGTGGTGCTGGAAGACGGCAAGGGCGGGACGACCTGGCGTCTGGCGGACTGAGTCCACCCCGGCCTATGTGGGAGCGAGCCTGCTCGCGAAGGCGTCGGCACATTCATCATTGATGCAAGCTGACCTACCGCTTTCGCGAGCAAGCTCGCTCCCACAAGGGTTCTGCAGTGTCCACAGATCCGGCATTCGCCCCAAATCCCTGTGGGAGCGAGCTTGCTCGCGATAGCGTCGGATCAGTCAACACTAATACTGACTGAACGATTGCCATCGCGAGCAAGCTCGCTCCCACATTTTTTTGTGTCCAGCCTGGCAATCATTCTTTTATGAGCTAGTACTGTCAGGTCAATTCGACGTTCTCTGAAAGGACTCTTCCATGTTGGCTCATTGGTCTCTGGCGGCCATTCATCTTCTGGCGTTAGCCCTTGGATTCTGGGCGGTGCTGACGCGCGGCACGGCGCTGCGACGCCTGGCGGGCGGCGTGGATACGGTTCGGAGTGTGTTGATTGCGGACAATGTGTGGGGGCTGTCGGCACTGGTATTGCTGGTGACCGGTGGGATGCGGGCGTTCGGTGGCTACGAAAAAGGCTCGGACTATTACCTGCACCAACCCCTGTTTCACCTGAAGATGACCTTGTTCCTGCTGATCCTGCTGCTTGAAATCGCGCCAATGATCACCTTGATCAAATGGCGGATGGCGTTGGGCAAGGGTGCCTCGATCGATCCCTCAAGGGCTGGCCGGTTTGCCCGGATCAGCCACATCGAAGCCTTGCTGCTGGTATTGATGGTGATCGCCGCCACCGGCATGGCCCGAGGTGTGAGCTTGGGCTGACCGGCCACATACACCTGCTTCGTAGCCATTAAAACGAAACGTCTGACAGCCATGCTACTAGCCATGCCATTAGTATCGGTTTCACGGGCTGGACGAAAATCAAAGGCGGGGTGGAGCAGGGTACGGCTCGGTCGGCCTGAATCTTTAGCCAGCCATTGCGGCGATGCAAACGGGCTGGCTACGGACTGCTGCAAGGCTCAGGGAGTTTGCGGTTTATCAGGGGCGGTAAGGCCTGCCTGAATACGCTGATAAATCTCTTCGCGATGCACCGCAACGTTTTTCGGGGCATTGATGCCGATCCGGACTTGTTGGCCACTCACGCCCAGAATGGTGATCGTGATGTCGTCACCAATGTTTATGCTTTCACCGACTTTGCGGGTGAGTATCAGCATGGTGTTCTCCTTGATTGCTTTATAGGGCACCTGATTCAGACAGTGCAGATGTCGGTACTGCTTATAGATTAGTGCTAAGTGTCACAATGTGGGTGCCTCTTTCTGACGCGCAGACGCAGCATTAATTCCCAGGGTGCGACTATACAGAGACGCCGGGCAGGATTCTCGTGTTTTGAGCACTGTTTGCGGCGTTCTGGGTGGGTGTGAGTGTTAAAATCCGCACCTCATGTCTTCCAGGGGAAACGTTGTGCGCAAATTGGCTTGGGTTATTGCGGTATTGGTATTGGCAGGGTGTGGTGAAGGACGTGATGTCAAGGCACCGAAACCGACCGCGACTTCCGCACCTGCAGCCGTTGCTGCGCCGCAGTGGGGGGTTGAGGTTCGAGGCGAAACGCCGCAGGCCGTCAGCGACCTGACCGGCTGGCTGATCGAGCACAGTTTCATGTCGAGCGTGGTGCGGGAAAATGGTAAGGATCGGGTCTTGGTTGGCCCTTTCAGCTCCAAGGCCGAGGCCGAGGCCAAGCAGGAGCAAGTCGCGGCTGCCCTGGTTCGGGCGAAAAAGCGCAATATCGAGGCGTTGGTGGTGGATTATCCGACGGCCCCGTAACGCGGCTGGATGCTAATCGGGCAGATGGACGGAAGGTCTCGTATGTCCGGGCGATGCTGTCCCGTTAAGAAAAACGCGGCTTCTTCCTGTGGGGCGCGGGCGGTTTTTTGGAGCTCGTCTTTGTGAAGGGTGGTTTATGGTTTGTGTGTATATCCGTTGCTGCGGTAACGGCGGCTTACGGTTCCGCTCTTACAGCGGGTCACTTTTGGAAGAGCGCCAAAAGTAACCAAAAGCGCTTTTGCCCCACCACTTGGTGCCTCGCCTAGGCTCGGCATGCCCTCTCTCCGGCATTGCTCCGTGGGCCGCCGCGAAGGGCCCTCCATGGCCCAGCGCGGCTATCCCGGCATCCATGCCGGGATGCCCACGGAGCAATGTCTGCGTTCGGCCATCGTGGTTAACGGGGCGCCCCAGATCAAAAGCCGAAGCGAGGCGGCCTTATAGCCGACCTGGCTTCATGGGGGCGTGTTCATCCTGTGGGAGTGTGCTTGCTCGCGATAGCGGTTCAGCTACATAGATGCTGGATGTGCCCTGCTCTTGCCGTTGCTCTTGCCGTTGCTCTTGCCGTTGCTCTTGCTCTTGCTCTGGACGTTGATCTCGGCGCCCCATTAACCACGCTGGCCGAACGCAGGCATTGTGGAGTGGGCATCCCGGCATGGATGCCGGGATAGCTGCGCTGGGCCATGGATGGCCCTTCGCAGCGGGCCCACGGAGCAATGCCGGAGTGAGGGCACACCGAGCCTAGGCGAGGTGCCGAGTGGTGGGGCTGTACGGGACAACCACATGGGTTACAAAAAAGAGCATTCACATAGGTGACACTTTTATTGAAACATAACCGTTCTTCGCGTCCCTGGCATTGACGTGACCTAGGATCACCGGACCGAAGATCACATTCCATACCCCGTCTTTGATCATCTCCATTCCAATGTTCTGATGCCTGAGCAGATTCCCCACGTATATCCGCAGGCCAGCTCGATTAATGATGCCGCTACCATCTGCCAGGTAACACTCAATATGGCTCGCATATCCCATTTCCGGTAGCTTCTCCGGATAAGATCGAGTTGAGGGCATATAGCAGGTCGCCGGGGTTTTCTGGCCGAGCGCCTCGTGTCCTCGCTCATAATTGTAGTGCTGCATAAATCGATCAAAGTGTTTTTGCTGAGCCTCCCAAGCAATTGCCGGCGGTTGGGGAAAGGTACTTTTCAAAGTCCGATGCATGCGCTCATGTCGTCCATTTTGGTCTGGCCGACCGGGCTCAATTCGCTCAGGAATAATCCCAAGCCGCAGCCACCAGATCGACAACTGCGACAGCCCCGCACGCCCTGTACTGGCAAACGGCACGCCGTTATCGGTGCGGATGCGCTCAGGCATCCCATACTCACGAAAAACGCGCTCGAAGGTTTGCTGGGTCTCCTTGAGATTGGTATTGGCCATACTCTCGCAGGCCAGCAGGAAGCGACTGGCATGATCCATGATCGTCAGCGGATAGCACCAAACGCCCGCCCCGGTAAGGAACTGGCCCTTGTAATCTGCACTGAAGATCTGATTAGGCGTTTCTGCCTTACGCAAAGGCTTGGGATAGACAGCGACACGCTGACGCGACGGTCGAGGCGTGATCAGGTCAGCTGCCTTAAGTATGTTGTAAATGGTCGTTTTCGACGGAGGATCCTGGCCGGGGAAACGCGTCATCAAGTCGTTCTGAATCTTTTTAGGTCCCGGAACCGTTTCGCCAACAGAACGAAGCTCAATGATCGCCTGCCTCACGGCCAGCGGCACCACATAGGTTTGGTTGATCCGTCGGCGGCTACGTTCGTCAAGCCCGCTGGGGCCCTCCCGCTCATAGCGTTCAACCCATTTGTAGCCAGTCTTTCGGCTGATCTGATAGTCCTGGCACAGCCGGCTAAAGCTGTGCTTTTCAGACAGATACTCAGCGATGAACATCACTTTAAGGTCCATAGGTTTCAGCTCTTTCCAGGGCATGGTCAGATCCTCGCGAAATCGACCCTGCCAGTTAAAAACTGTTACCTATGTGCGTGAACTGATTTGTAACCCATGTGGGTGAGTCATACCGGGCAAAGCGCTTTGGTTACTTTCGCGCTTTTCGAAAGTGACCCGCCGTAAGGGCGGAACCGCCAGCCGCCGTTACCAAAAAAACGGATATACACGCGACCGTAGTGCTGTTTACTTAAAAAAAACGGTGCTTCTTCTAGAGGGCGGGCACCGTTTTTTTGGGGGGCTCATATTGTATTTGGGCGGGGGTTTATGGGTCGTATGTCCGGGACCATTTGTATTCCCATTCAATCACCCGCAGGTCTTCATATCGACCGGGCCTACAAACTCATTTCCACGCCCCATGACGCACGCCACGCTCTGGTTGCGCTGACGCTCCCAGACCTGAACCGGGTAGGTCTTGTCCCAGGCTTCATACAAGCGCCGATCCTGTTTCGAGAGGCGCAGCCCGTACTGCTTGCTCATGTAGAAATACGTCCGGGCGATCATTCCCCGGATCGAAGGGCGGGGCATGACCTTCTTGGCCTTGAAATCCACCTGGGTCAGGCAAGAGCCGTACTGGCCCGTTTGCACCGGCAGCCAGCCAAAGCTGAAATTGCTGCGATCGCCATTCACTTCGCCGATGCTGGGCACCAGATTGTGCAGGTCGGCCTCGGCCCGTTGATAGATCGGATCATGGCGGGTGCAGTTTTTGCGCCCCCCTTGTTGCCAACATTGGCGCTGATGACCGATCTGCCACGCCGGGACAATATGCTCCCACTCGATGCGGGCGGCGCGCTTGGCATTCTTGCGGGGTACATAGCCGCAGGCGGCCAGGTCCACGCGATTGCCGGTGTATTTGCAGCCACAGTAGAACTCGGTGGATTGCGGGGCATAGAGTTTCCAGGCGACTTTCTTGGCTTCGTTGAAGGTGCGGGGAGCGCCGGCCTGTGCTCCCAGTGCGACGAAGACGAGCAATAAAGCAACACAACGTACGATCATCTGGCTCAATCTTCCTTCGGCACAACCCAGAAAACCTGCACGCCACCATCGTCGCGATAGGCGAGGGTCACATTGTCGTTTTCGTCGATTTCTTCCAGGAGGCGCTCCCACTCATCCACCGGTTCGTCGGGAAGGCGGAAGATCAGGGCGGCCTTGGCCTTTTGGGCGGTGGGTGCATTGATGATTTTAGAGACCCGAAGGCCCAGTCGTGTATAGGAATCTAAAGGGGCAGTTGCAGCGGAGGGCGTGGCCACAGGATTATCCTTATTAAGCTGTACGTGTATACAGTATTTAACCGTAGGGATTTACGCAACTGCTTAAAATTCAAGAAAATCGTCTGACAGCGCTTTTTCTATTTTGATGTAGGAGAAATGATTTTTTTATTGAGCGATGAAAACAGGGAGCCACCCGCTCAAGTAAGCGGGGGACGAAGAGGCGCCCGACCGGAGTCGGTCGGGCGAGGCGATCAATATTCCCAGAACATCCGCTGCAACTCTTTGCTGTCCTGGGTCTTGGTCAGGGCAACCATGGCCAGGATACGGGCCTTTTGGGGATTCAGGTCATGGGCTACGACCCAGTCGTATTTGTCGTCAGGCTGTTCGGCGTTGCGCAGTACGAAGCCACCGGCATTGGCGTGGGAAGAGCGAATGATCTGCACACCGTCCTTGCGCAAGGCTTGCAGGGACGGCACGACGCGCGACGACACCGAGCCGTTACCGGTCCCGGCATGAATGATCGCCTTGGCGCCGGACTGCGCCAGTGCCTTGTAGGCTGTGTCGCTGACATTGCCGTAGGAATAGGCGATTTCTACGTCTGGCAGGCTCTTGATGGTCTTGATATCGAACTCCGAGTCCATGGTGTGTCGTTTGGCCGGTAGGCGAAACCAGTAGGACTTGCCTTCGATCACCATGCCCAGCGCGCCCCAAGGGCTTTTGAAGGCTTCGGTCTTGAGGTTGATCATCTTGCTGACATCGCGACCCGATTGGATTTCATCGTTCATGGTCACCAGGACACCTTTGCCGCGTGCTTCCCGGCTGCTGGCGACCGCCACCGCGTTGTACAGGTTGAGCATGCCATCCGCTGACATTGCGGTACCGGGACGCATCGAGCCGACAACGATGATCGGTTTCTCGGTTTTTTCCACCAGGTTCAGGAAGTACGCGGTTTCCTCAAGGGTGTCAGTACCGTGGGTGATGACGATGCCATCCACGTCCTTGCTGTCGGCCAGTTCGGCGACCCGGCGACCCAGTTGCAGCAGGTTGTCGTTGGTGATGCTCTCCGACGCGATTTGCATGACCTGTTCGCCGCGCACATTGGCCAGTCGGCTGAGCTCCGGTACGCCGGCAATCAACTGTTCGATACCGACCTTGGCCGCCTGATACGTGGCGCTGTTGGCCGAGCTCGCACCGGCTCCGGCAATGGTGCCGCCGGTGGCGAGGATGACGACGTTGGAGAGTTTCTGTTCAGCCTGGGCTTCTTTTGCCTGGAGGGGGAAGGGAGTGAGCAGCAGCAGGGCCAAAGCGCCCGGAATAAGAGTCTTGAACGCAGATGTCATTATTTTTCTCTCTAGTCATGATGGAGTTCATCTAGATGCACCGGGCAGACCTGATTGCCGGGTGCATACCTGTGAGAGCAGGATCTGTACCAGAGCTGGGATGGCGGATGATGCTTTTTAATGTGTTGATTTATAACGATATGTATTCGGATGCGGCGTCACCCTGAACAAACACCGCACGGGTTTCCGAATGTTGTGGTGTTTAGTGTTCGGATCTCCGAAAGATTCGTGGGGGGCATGGATGATTGCGCGGCGGCTAAAGAAACTGCCCCGGCGGACGATGTCCTTTGTAGGAATCCCATTCATGGAGTTTTGATATGTCGTTTTCTGTCGGCTTCGCCAATGCGGCAGCCGTGACCATCGGCGGTAAATCTGCAGCCACTCTCAAGGCTTTGAGTGAGGCGGGCACCGAGGCAGCCGATGAAGCCTTGGGCGAAACGCAAGCGTCCGGCAAAGTCCGCACCGGCATGGCGCCTGTAGCGAAGGACGAAGCGCAGGAGAGCGGCGGCAGCACCCAGAGCGTTGCCATCCAGGTGTTGCTCAAGCGCATGCAAGAGCTTCAGCAACAGCTTCGGGAACAGCAGCAGCAATTGGCCGTTGCGCAGACACGCGCCTATCCGACACCGGAGTCCAAGACCGCAGCGGTCATGGCGGTTCAGGGCCAGATTGCCGACACCAGTGGCGCGTTACTGGAGGTCACTGGCCACCTGGTCACAGAACTGGCGAAGGGCTCAAGTTCCGGCTCGGTGGTCAACACCACGGCCTGACCCTTCGAACGTTGCGGGTGAAACCGCACCGTTGACAAATCCGCGAAGCCTTACCATAGTTCACTTCACGCAAACGTTTGCGCGGCGTTCCGTGCATTGATTTGCTCACAATAATCATAAGATCGGAGTGAACCCATGAAGTTGCCATTCGCTGGACGCCTTCTCGCTGTTGCCATGCTCGCGGCCGCATCCGCTGCGCTGCCTATTTCCTCGGCATTCGCCCAGACCGCAGAAAAACCCAAGGTCGCCCTGGTCATGAAATCCCTGGCCAACGAATTCTTCCTGACCATGGAGGACGGCGCCAAGGCTTATCAAAAGGAACACTCCGCCGATTTCGACCTGATCTCCAACGGGATCAAGGATGAAACCGACACCGCCAACCAGATTCGCATCGTCGAGCAGATGATCGTGTCCAAGGTCGACGCCCTCATCATCGCGCCCGCCGATTCCAAGGCCATGGTGCCGGTGATCAAGAAAGCCGTCGACGCCGGCATCACCGTGATCAACATCGATAACCAACTCGACCCGGCCGTGGTCAAGAGCAAGAACATCACCGTGCCGTTCGTAGGCCCGGATAACCGCAAGGGCGCGCGACTGGTGGGTGAGTACCTGGCCAAGCAGCTCAAGGCCGGTGACGAAGTCGGCATCATCGAAGGTGTCTCCACCACCACCAACGCCCAGGCGCGGACTGCCGGCTTCAAGGATGCAATGGAAGCGGCGCAGATCAAGGTCGTCTCCCTGCAATCGGGCGACTGGGAAATCAACAAGGGCAACCAGGTTGCCGCGTCGATGCTCAGCGAATACCCGAACATCAAGGCCCTGCTGGCCGGTAACGACAGCATGGCAGTTGGCGCGGTCTCGGCCGTGCGGGCGGCGGGCAAGGCGGGCAAGGTGCAGGTGGTCGGCTACGACAACATCAATGCGATCAAGCCCATGCTCAAGGACGGTCGTGTCCTGGCGACGGCTGACCAGTTTGCCGCCAAACAAGCGGTATTCGGCATCGAGACTGCGCTGAAAATCCTCAAGAAAGAAAAAGTCGACAACGGTGCCAACGGCGTTATCGAAACTCCGGTCGAGCTGGTGACCAAGTAGTTATCCTGGCGACACAACGGTGCTCGCCCATCCGGGCGAGCGCATGGAGAGTTTTTTATGTCCGTTTTCGACCCGAACGCTGTCCTGTCTGTCAGCGGCATCGGCAAGACCTATGCCCAGCCGGTACTGACCGGCATCGACCTGACGTTGATGCGCGGTGAAGTGCTGGCGCTGACCGGCGAAAATGGTGCCGGCAAAAGCACGCTGTCCAAGATCATCGGTGGGTTGGTGACGCCGACGACCGGACAGATGCAATTTCAAGGACAGGATTACCGTCCCGGCAGCCGTACCCAAGCTGAAGAGCTGGGCGTGCGCATGGTGATGCAAGAGCTCAACCTGTTGCCGACCCTTTCCGTGGCCGAGAACCTGTTTCTCGACAACCTGCCCAGCCACGGTGGCTGGATCAGCCGCAAGCAATTGCGCAAGGCGGCGATAGAGGCCATGGCCCAGGTGGGGCTCGATGCGATTGATCCTGACACCCTGGTGGGTGAACTGGGCATCGGTCATCAGCAGATGGTCGAGATCGCCCGCAACCTGATCGGCGATTGTCATGTGCTGATTCTCGACGAGCCGACGGCCATGCTGACGGCCCGCGAAGTCGAGATGCTCTTCGAACAGATCACCCGCCTGCAGGCTCGGGGCGTGTCGATCATCTACATTTCCCATCGCCTCGAAGAATTGGCACGGGTAGCCCAACGCATTGCGGTACTGCGCGACGGCAACCTGGTCTGCGTCGAGCCGATGGCCAACTACAACAGCGAGCAACTGGTGACGCTGATGGTCGGCCGGGAGCTGGGCGAGCACATCGACCTTGGCCCGCGCCAGATCGGCGCGCCGGCCCTGACCGTTAAAGGACTGAGCCGCTCTGACAAGGTCCGCGATGTGTCCTTCGAAGTGCGCAGCGGTGAGATCTTTGGCATCTCTGGCCTGATCGGGGCAGGGCGCACCGAACTGTTGCGGCTGATCTTTGGCGCCGATGCGGCCGACAGTGGCACCGTGGCGCTGGGCTCGCCGGCCAAGGTCGTGAGCATTCGCTCCCCGGCCGATGCGGTGGCCCACGGCATCGCGTTGATTACCGAGGACCGCAAGGGCGAAGGCCTGCTGCTGACCCAATCCATCGCGGCCAACATTGCCCTGGGCAATATGCCGGAGATTTCCAGCGCCGGTTTTGTCGACGGCGGCCAAGAGCATGCGTTGGCGAAGCGGCAGATCGACGCCATGCGCATCCGCAGTTCCAGCCCGACACAATTGGTGTCCGAGCTGTCGGGCGGCAATCAGCAGAAAGTCGTGATCGGCCGCTGGCTCGAGCGCGATTGCTCGGTACTGCTGTTCGACGAGCCGACCCGTGGCATCGACGTCGGCGCCAAATTCGACATTTATGCGCTGCTCGGTGAGTTGACTCGCCAGGGCAGGGCGCTGGTCGTGGTGTCCAGTGACCTGCGGGAATTGATGTTGATCTGTGACCGGATCGGCGTGCTGTCCGCCGGACGCCTGATCGACACCTTCGAGCGCGACACCTGGACCCAGGATGACTTGCTTGCCGCCGCATTCGCCGGCTACCAGAAACGTGATGCGTTGCTCAACGAAGCAGCGCCTAGGGATCTTTCATGAAAACCGCATCTGCCGTCGCTAAATCGAATGGCAACTTCTATGGCCTGGGCACCTACCTGGGTTTGGCCGGCGCGCTGCTGGCGATGGTTGCGCTGTTCTCGGTCCTGAGCAGCCATTTCCTGTCCTATGACACCTTCAGCACCTTGGCCAACCAGATCCCGGATCTCATGGTGCTGGCGGTCGGCATGACGTTCATCCTGATCATTGGCGGCATCGATCTGTCGGTGGGCTCGGTGCTGGCGCTTGCGGCATCGACCGTAAGCGTTGCCATTCTCGGCTGGGGCTGGAGCGTCTGGCCGTCGGCCTTGCTCGGCATGGCCGTGGCGGCGCTGGCCGGTACCGTCACCGGTTCGATTACCGTGGCGTGGCGGATTCCCTCGTTCATCGTTTCCCTCGGCGTGCTGGAAATGGCCCGGGGCCTGGCGTACCAGATGACGGGCTCGCGGACGGCCTACATCGGCGATTCCTTCGCCTGGTTGTCCAATCCGATCGCCTTCGGCATTTCGCCTTCGTTCATCATTGCCCTGCTGGTGATCTTCATTGCCCAGGCGGTGTTGACCCGTACGGTGTTTGGCCGCTACCTGATCGGCATCGGCACCAATGAAGAAGCTGTGCGTCTGGCCGGTATCAACCCAAAGCCCTACAAGATCCTGGTCTTCAGTCTGATGGGGTTGCTGGCCGGTGTGGCGGCGCTGTTCCAGATATCCCGCCTGGAGGCGGCGGATCCGAACGCCGGCTCGGGGCTCGAACTGCAGGTCATCGCGGCCGTGGTGATCGGCGGCACCAGCCTGATGGGCGGGCGCGGTTCGGTCATTAGCACCTTCTTTGGCGTGCTGATCATCTCCGTGCTGGCGGCCGGCCTGGCGCAGATCGGCGCCACCGAGCCGACCAAGCGCATCATTACCGGCGCGGTGATCGTGGTGGCGGTCGTACTCGATACCTATCGCAGCCAGCGCGCCAGTCGGCGGGCCTGAACCATGGCGACGATCAAGGATGTGGCGGCGCTCGCGGGGATTTCCTACACGACCGTGTCCCATGTGGTGAACAAGACGCGCCCGGTGAGCGAAGAAGTGCGGCTCAAGGTCGAGGCTGCGATCAAGCGCCTGGACTACGTGCCCAGCGCCGTGGCTCGTTCGCTCAAGGCCAAGACCACGGCGACCATCGGCCTGTTGGTGCCCAACAGCCTCAACCCCTATTTTGCCGAGTTGGCCCGGGGGATCGAGGATCATTGTGAGCGCAACGGCTATTGCGTGATCCTGTGCAACTCCGACGACAACCCGGACAAGCAGCGCAGTTATCTGCGAGTGCTGCTGGAAAAACGCATCGACGGCCTGATCGTTGCGTCCGCCGGTGGCGACGTCGGCCTGGCCGAGGGGTTGGCCAATGTGCGCACGCCCATGGTCATCGTCGACCGCGGGCTCGACGGCGTTGATGCGGACCTGGTGCGCATCGACCATGAGTACGGCGCGTACCTGGCGACCCGGCACCTACTGGAGCTGGGGCACCGTGATATCGCCTTTATCGGTGGCCCGGCCGACACCAGCGTGGCGCAAATGCGCTTGGCCGGTTATTGCCGCGCGCTGAAAGAGGCGGGGATCGAATTGCCCGTCGAGCGCATGCTTGAAAGTGATTTCACCAGTACCGGCGGTTACCGCGCAGCCGCGCAACTGCTTGAGCATCAGCCGCCCAGCGCCATTTTTGCCGCCAACGACATGATTGGCATCGGTGTGCTACGGGCCGCCGCCGAGCGCAATGTGCGCGTGCCCAGCGAACTGTCGGTCATTGGTTTTGATGACATTCAAATGAGCCGTTATGTCTACCCGGCGTTGACCACGGTGGGACAATCGATCCTGCAACTGGGCGAGATGGCGGCCCAAGTGCTGCTGCGGCGTATTGCTACGCCGGGGCTTGCCACCGACCAGCGCATCGTGACGCCCAGTATCGTCTTGCGAGAGTCGACTGCGCCGCTCTCCGGTGCATTCGCCCAATACCGCTGAACCGAATTGAAGAGTAGTGACGTATGCCAGCAAAAGTAGTGGTAGTAGGCAGCCTGAACATGGACTTGGTGACCCGGGCGTCACGTCTGCCCCGGGGCGGTGAAACGCTGATCGGCAAGTCGTTCTCCACCATCCCGGGGGGCAAGGGCGCCAACCAGGCAGTGGCCGCCGCACGCCTGGGTGCGCAGGTGTCCATGGTCGGCTGCGTGGGCAATGATGCCTATGGCCAGCAATTGCGCGGTGCGTTGCTGGCCGAGGGCATCGATTGCCAGGCGGTCGGCATCGTGGACGACTCCAGCGGTGTGGCGTTGATCGTTGTCGATGACAACAGCCAGAATGCGATCGTTATCGTCGCCGGTGCCAACGGTGCGCTCACTCCTGACGTGTTGGACAGTGTCGATGAGGTGCTGCAAAGCGCCGATGTCATCATCTGTCAGCTCGAAGTGCCGGACGCCACCGTTGGCCATGCCCTCAAGCGAGGCCGTGAGCTGGGCAAGATCGTGATCCTGAACCCGGCGCCGGCCTCCCGGGTGTTGCCGGCCGATTGGTACGCCTGCGTCGACTATCTGATCCCCAATGAAAGCGAGGCGGCGACCCTGAGCGGGCTGACGGTTGATTCCCTGGAGACTGCCGAAGCCGCCGCGACGCACTTGATCGCGGCGGGTGCCGGCAAGGTGATCGTGACCTTGGGCGCCCAGGGACTGATATTCGCCAACGGCTCGAGCTTCGAGCACTTTCCGGCCCCGCGGGTCAAGGCGGTGGACACCACGGCGGCGGGGGACACCTTTGTCGGCGGTTTCGCGGCCGCCCTGGCCAGTGGTCAAAATGAGGTCGACGCGATTCGTTTCGGTCAGGTCGCCGCCGCCTTGTCGGTTACCCGTGCGGGGGCGCAGCCCTCCATTCCCACCTTGCTTGAAGTACAGGCTTTCAAATCATGAAAAAGACGCCGTTGTTGAACGTGGCACTGTCGCGACTGATCGCCTCCCTCGGCCATGGCGACAAAGTGGTCATCGGTGATGCTGGCCTGCCGGTACCGCCCCAGGTCGAGTTGATCGACCTGGCCCTGACCCATGGCATTCCCGATTTTGTCAGCACCTTGAAGGTGGTGCTCAGCGAAATGCAGGTGGAAAGCCATGTGCTGGCTGAGGAAATTTTCGATAAACAACCGGCGGCCCTGACGACGCTGGAAGCGCTGCATGCCGAAGGGGCGCTCGGGGCGCGGGAGCTGGTCAGCCATGAACAGTTCAAGATGCTTAGCCGTGACGCCCGGGCGATTATTCGCACCGGAGAGTGCTCGCCGTACTGCAACATTGTGTTAATCGCTGGAGTCACCTTCTAACCCTGTCAACCTTGCACAAGGAGTGCGCCATGCACCGCTATGCTCAGAAAATGCATCAACTGTTCCGGAGTCTGCTGCTTTTGTCATTGATCACCGCTACAAGCGCCCAGGCGGCGGAAAAAATCGACCTGATCATCGACACCGATCCAGGGGCCGATGACGTGGTTGCCTTGCTGTTTGCCCTGGCATCCCCTGAAGAGCTGCATATCCGCGCGCTCACCACCGTTGCTGGAAATGTGCGCCTGGACAAGACCTCCCGCAATGCTCGCCTGGCGCGGGAATGGGCCGGGCGCGAAGAGGTGCCGGTGTACGCCGGGGCGCCGAAACCGCTGATGCGCACGCCCATCTATGCCGAAAACATCCATGGCAAGGAAGGCCTGTCGGGTGTCACCGTGCACGAGCCGAAAAAGGGGCTGGCCGAGGGCAATGCCGTCAACTACCTGATTGACACGCTCAAGGCTGCCAAGCCCCACAGCATCACCATTGCCATGCTCGGTCCGCAGACCAACCTGGCCCTGGCGCTGATCCAGGAGCCTGAGATTGCCCAGGGCATCAAGGAAGTGGTGATCATGGGCGGTGCGCACTTCAACGGTGGCAATATCACGCCGGTGGCGGAATTCAATCTGTTCGCCGATCCCCAAGCGGCCGAGGTCGTCGCCAAAAGCGGCCTGAAACTGACGTATCTGCCCTTGGACGTGACCCATAAGATCCTCACCAGCGAGGCGCGCCTGAAGCAGATCGCCGCCCTGAACAACAACGCCAGCAAACTGGTGGGCGATATTCTCAACGAATACGTCAAGGGCGATATGGAGCACTACGGCATGACGGGCGGGCCGGTGCATGATGCGACAGTGATCGCTTACCTGCTCAAGCCGCAATTGTTTACCGGGCGTTCGGTCAATGTCGTCGTGGACAGTCGCGAGGGCCCGACTTTCGGCCAGACTATCGTTGATTGGTACGACGGCCTGAAAGCTCCAAAAAATGCTTTCTGGGTGGAAAACGGCGATGCCCAGGGCTTCTTTGACCTGCTGACCGAGCGTCTGGCGCGTCTCAAGTAATCGCCTTGCCGCGCTCGCAGGCTGGTCTGCGGGCGCTTCAATCCACAGCGTCAACGATGCTTGGATATCGTTCGAATGCCTGCTGGATGAAGTTGCGGGCGACCTCCGTCCCCAGCTCTTTCACCAACAGTTCTATACCGATGATTGCCAGTTCCTCCGGGCTGCCCGGGCTATAGGAGCTGTGACCCTCCGACCATTTGGCATTGATGGTGGCTTCGATGCTGACGGTGCTCATGGTAGGGCTCGCGAGTTGGAGGTCTGTAGGTTGAGTTAACCATTTTTGCCTCGGGTTTGGCACTGCGACTTAGGCATCAGGGGGAGGGCTGTGCGACACTTGTTTCTTTGAATTCTGAAGGAGCCCTGCCGTGCAGATCGATTTGAACGCGCCTGATGGGCTCACCCTCGAAGCGGTTCGTCAGTTGCTGGCTTCTGCCAGTGATGACGAGCACACCCAGTTGCGGGTGACCAGGGAGGGGATCGCCTATTTATCATCGGGCGTGGTGGGCGGCGTCGACATCGACGGCTTGCTGTTTCGTCTCGAGACGTGGGCCAAAGGTTCGGGGTACGTCGGACGGGTCGCTGCCAGTGACGAGGTCTGGGTCATGCAGATCTACAATGCGCTTAAAGAAAACTGGCCGAATCCGCCTTTTGATTACATTGACGTTTACTGACTGTTGTTCATATTCAGTCACGATTCATGTCTGACCGCGGCTGTCATGCTCAGGCAAACTGCCATTTTTCCGGACGAAGGCAGGCCGATAGCCATGGTGTTGAAACCTGGCGCCGTTTGGGCTGTCGCACGCTCTCTGTTTATTTTATTTATCGAAAAAAGGAGGCTTCATGCCTTGGAAGCTCGCGTCATTGAGTACTTTGCTGGTCACCGCGTTCTTGAGCGGTTGCAGCAGCGGCCCTTCTGAGTCGACCCCTGACCCTGTGGCAACCGAGACCGGTAGTGGTCGTTGCGAAGCCAAGGCCGCCGAGTTCGCCATTGGCAAGCAGGCCTCTCCGCAACTGTTGGAGCAAGCTCGCGCCCGTGCCGGCGCGCAGAACGCCCGGATCCTCAAGCCCAACGATATGGTGACGCTGGAGTACCGCTCTGATCGCCTGAATCTCAGCACCGATGCCAACCTGGTGGTCAATCGGGTGAACTGCGGCTGATCATGGGTTTCAATCGTCCATAAAAAACCCCGTCACATGGACGGGGTTTTTTAGTGCGGCAGAAAATTACTCTGCGCGGACTTGTGCAGCTTGCATACCCTTTTGGCCTTTCTCAGCCACGAAGGAAACGGTCTGGCCTTCTTTCAGGCTTTTGAAACCGTCGCTTTCGATAGCTTTGAAGTGTACGAACAGGTCGTCACCGCCACCTTGAGGAGTGATGAAGCCGAAGCCTTTTTCATCGTTGAACCATTTAACGGTGCCGGTTTGGCGATTAGACATGGTGTATCTCCAAGAAACATATATTTTCAGTGTACTGTGCTGCTCAGGCCAACTGGGCACACCCGGGTATCATAGTCGAAATGTTCGATTTGGGAGCCCCCCGGACGCACTGTTTGCCAATCAGTCGTGTTTTCTTTACCCGCTTGTCCCGCTGGAAGGCCCGGTTTTAAAGGCTTTCAGCCGAACGTAAAGACGATAAAAAAAGCTGTAGAACCTGCAAAAATTGTTTGAAAAAGCCCTTTTCAGGGGCTTTTCAGGGGGTGCAACGGCGGCAATCGCCTCGGCCCATCACTGTTTTTTAGCGTCGGGGTTGGCCTTGCACGCGGAGATTTGAGTCAGCGCCTTTCGCTGCAGATCCTCGCTTGCCTTATTGTCCATCAGGGCCTGGATGTCCTTGGCTGGGTAGGACTTGATTGCATCGGCGCCACAAGCGCAATGGGCTTTGGCCGCCGCCGCGCCGATCTGGGGCGTCGCCGCCTGGGTGCACTGGGCCATGTATTTGTCGCGCTCACCCTTGGGCCAGTCGGCGTGGGCGGTCAGCGGAAGCAGCAGGGCAAGGGGGGCGACTACGGCGAAAAATGTATTCAGACGCATGCGAAGATGCTCCTTTCGGGTCAATGTCTTGTTATCTGAGGCGTTGCGCTCGCTTCAGTTCAGCACTCTGGCATAAAAAGCCTGGATTTACGCGCGCTTGAATCCGGATGCGGCGATGACCGTTCATCCGTGCTAGCATGCCGGGCTCGGGTATTTTCAGGCTTCCCAGGACGACACGTCCCGGCAGCGGCAAATGTTCGAATAACCCTGATTTGAATCCCAGTCACTCTGGTTCGGTTTCCCCGGTTGGCCGCAAGGCTCCTGCCGCTGTAAGGCAGGCGTTCGTCATTGAATGGCCTGGACTGGATCTTGTACTGGCTCATCCCAACCCACGTGACCTTTGGTAGGGGTCACCACTAGGAGAGGAGGCGCCATGCCAACTATTACTCTTCCCGACGGCAGTCAACGTTCATTCGATCACCCGGTTTCCGTAGCCGAGGTCGCCGCATCCATCGGCGCGGGGCTGGCCAAGGCCACCCTGGCCGGCAAGGTCAACGGTAAATTGGTCGACGCCAGTGACGTCATCGACAGCGACGCCACGCTGCAAATCATCACGCCCAAGGATGAAGAGGGGCTGGAGATCATTCGCCACTCTTGCGCGCACCTGGTCGGCCACGCCGTCAAGCAACTGTACCCGAGCGCGAAGATGGTCATCGGGCCGGTCATTGATGAAGGCTTCTATTACGACATCGCCTTCGAGCGGCCTTTCACGCCGGACGACATGGCCGCCATCGAACAGCGCATGCAGCAGCTGATCGAGAAAGATTACGACGTCATCAAGAAAGTCACCCCGCGCGCCGAAGTCATCGAAGTGTTCAAGGCCCGTGGCGAAGACTACAAGCTGCGTCTGGTGGAAGACATGCCGGACGAGCAGGCCATGGGCCTGTATTACCACGAAGAATACGTCGACATGTGCCGTGGCCCGCACGTGCCGAACACGCGTTTCCTGAAATCCTTCAAGCTGACCAAGCTGTCCGGCGCCTACTGGCGTGGCGATGCCAAGAACGAGCAGCTGCAGCGCGTCTATGGCACTGCCTGGGCCGACAAGAAGCAACTGGCGGCCTACATCCAGCGGATCGAGGAAGCCGAGAAGCGCGATCACCGCAAGATCGGCAAGCGCCTGGGCCTGTTCCACACCCAGGAAGAGTCCCCGGGCATGGTGTTCTGGCACCCGAACGGCTGGACCCTGTACCAGGTGCTCGAGCAGTACATGCGCCAGGTCCAGCGTGAAAACGGCTACCTCGAGATCAAGACGCCGCAAGTGGTGGACCGCAGCCTGTGGGAGAAATCCGGGCACTGGGCCAACTACGCCGACAACATGTTCACCACCCAGTCGGAAAACCGCGACTACGCCATCAAGCCGATGAACTGCCCTTGCCACGTGCAGGTGTTCAACCAGGGCCTGAAAAGCTACCGCGAGCTGCCGATGCGCCTGGCCGAGTTCGGTGCCTGCCACCGCAACGAGCCTTCGGGTGCGCTGCACGGCATCATGCGCGTGCGTGCGTTTACCCAGGACGATGCGCACATTTTCTGTACCGAAGAGCAGATGCAGGCCGAATCCGCCGCCTTCATCAAGCTGACCATGGACGTCTATCGCGACTTCGGCTTCACCGAAGTCGAAATGAAGCTGTCCACTCGTCCGGAAAAGCGTGTTGGCTCCGACGAGCTGTGGGATCGCGCCGAAGCAGCCCTGGCCGCTGCCCTTGATAGCGCGGGCCTTGCGTACGACCTGCAGCCGGGCGAGGGGGCTTTCTACGGTCCGAAGATTGAATTCTCGCTGAAAGATTGCCTCGGTCGCGTGTGGCAATGTGGTACCTTGCAGCTCGATTTCAACCTGCCGATCCGTCTGGGCGCCGAATACGTGTCCGAAGACAACAGCCGCAAGCACCCGGTCATGCTTCACCGCGCGATCCTCGGTTCCTTCGAGCGTTTCGTCGGGATCCTGATCGAACACTACGAGGGTGCGTTCCCCGCGTGGCTGGCACCGACCCAGGCAGTGATCATGAATATCACTGATAAACAGGCAGATTTTGCCGCCGAAGTCGAAAAAACTCTCAATCAAAGCGGATTTCGTGCCAAGTCCGACTTGAGAAATGAAAAGATCGGCTTTAAAATCCGCGAGCATACTTTGCTCAAGGTTCCCTTTCTCTTGGTTATCGGAGATCGGGAGGTCGAGATGCAGACTGTCGCTGTGCGTACTCGTGAAGGTGCTGACCTGGGCTCGATGCCCGTCGCCGAATTTGCTGAGTTTCTCGCGCAAGCGGTTTCCCGGCGTGGTCGCCCAGATTTGGAGTAATTACTATTAAGCGTGAAATGAGACAAGATAAACGAGCTGCACCGAAAGCCCCGATCAACGAGAATATCTCGGCACGCGAGGTTCGGTTAATTGGGGCTGAGGGTGAGCAGCTTGGGATTGTGTCAATTGAAGACGCGCTTCTTAAGGCTGAAGAAGCCAAGCTCGATTTGGTGGAGATTTCCGCCGATGCTGTACCTCCTGTCTGCAAGCTGATGGACTACGGCAAATCGATCTTCGAGAAGAAGAAGCAGGTTGCCGCAGCCAAGAAGAACCAGAAGCAGATCCAGGTTAAAGAAATCAAGTTTCGTCCAGGGACGGAGGAAGGGGATTACCAGGTAAAACTGCGCAACCTGGTACGTTTCCTGAGTGATGGGGACAGGGCCAAGGTATCCTTGCGATTCCGCGGCCGTGAGATGGCCCACCAGGAGCTGGGGATGGAACTCCTCAAGCGGGTTGAACAAGACCTGCTCGAGTACGGTTCGGTCGAACAGCATCCTAAGATGGAAGGACGCCAGCTGATCATGGTCATCGCCCCGAAAAAGAAGAAGTAATCAACAGGGCACGGCAGGCCTTGCGATTATGTTTATCAACTGAATGCGGAGTATCCGAACATGCCAAAGATGAAAACCAAAAGTGGTGCTGCTAAGCGGTTTCTGAAAACTGCTAACGGTATCAAGCACAAGCACGCTTTCAAGAGCCACATCCTGACCAAAATGTCGACCAAGCGTAAGCGTCAACTGCGCGGTAGCAGCTTGCTGCATCCGTCTGACGTGGCAAAAGTCGAGCGCATGCTGCGCCTTCGTTAATTTTTGGATCTGGAATAGAGGAAGTAACTCATGGCTCGTGTAAAGCGTGGCGTCATTGCCCGTAAGCGTCACAAAAAAATTCTGAAACTTGCTAAAGGCTACTACGGCGCGCGTTCCCGCGTATTCCGTGTTGCCAAGCAAGCGGTAATCAAGGCAGGCCAATACGCCTACCGTGACCGTCGTCAGAAAAAACGTCAGTTCCGCGCTCTGTGGATCGCTCGTATCAATGCTGGTGCTCGTGTTAACGGTCTGTCCTACAGCCGTTTCATCGCTGGCCTGAAAAAAGCGTCCATCGAGATCGACCGTAAGGTTCTGGCTGATCTGGCAGTGAACGAAAAAGCGGCGTTTGCTGCGATTGTCGAGAAAGCTAAAGCCACCTTGGCTTAAGTACCCCCGACAGTCACCAGGGCCCACCTCTGTGGGCTCGGGTGTTAAACGTCATAAATAGGGGAAGAGCCTTAAAGCTCTTCCCCTATTTTGTATCTGGAGTCTGTACATGGAAAACCTGGATGCGCTGGTCGCTCAAGCACTAGAGGCTGTGCAAAGCGCTGAAGATATCAATGCCCTGGAGCAAATCCGGGTTCTGTACCTTGGCAAGAAGGGCGAGTTGACCCAGGTGATGAAGACCCTGGGGAACCTGCCGGCCGAGGAGCGTCCGAAAGTCGGGGCGCTGATCAACGATGCCAAGGAACGTGTCACAGAAGTCCTGAATGCGCGCAAGGCGTTGTTCGAGGAGGCGGATCTGGCTGCCAAACTCGCCGCCGAGTCCATTGACGTGACCCTGCCTGGCCGTGGCCAGACTTCCGGCGGCCTGCATCCGGTTACCCGGACGCTGGAGCGCATCGAGCAGTTCTTCACCCACATCGGCTACGGCATTGCCGAAGGCCCTGAGGTCGAAGACGACTATCACAACTTCGAGGCGCTCAACATCCCAGGCCATCACCCGGCCCGGTCGATGCACGACACCTTCTATTTCAATGCGAACATGCTGTTGCGCACCCATACCTCGCCGGTACAGGTCCGCACCATGGAATCGCAACAGCCGCCGATCCGCATCGTCTGCCCAGGCCGTGTGTACCGTAGCGACTCCGATATTACCCACTCGCCGATGTTCCACCAGGTCGAAGGCCTGCTGGTTGATCGCGACATCAATTTCGCCGACCTGAAAGGCACGATCGAAGAGTTCCTGCGGGTGTTCTTCGAAAAAGAACTGGCGGTGCGTTTCCGCCCTTCGTACTTCCCATTCACCGAGCCATCCGCTGAAGTCGACATGGAATGCGTGATGTGCAGCGGTAAAGGCTGCCGCGTCTGCAAGCAGACGGGCTGGCTGGAAGTCATGGGCTGCGGCATGGTTCACCCGAACGTGCTGCGTATGTCCGGGATCGATCCGGAAGAATTCTCGGGTTTTGCTTTCGGCATGGGCGTCGAGCGCCTGGCCATGCTGCGTTACGGTGTGAATGACTTGCGCCTGTTCTTCGACAACGACTTGCGGTTCCTTGCGCAATTTCGCTAGGTCGCAGGCCCGTAACGAATCTATTAGGAGAGCAGGATGAAATTCAGTGAACAATGGCTGCGCGGCTGGGTAAGCCCGCAGGTAAGCCGGGACGAGCTGGTTGCTCGCCTGTCGATGGCCGGACTTGAGGTCGATAGCGTAACGCTGGCCGCTGGTGAATTCAGTGGTGTGGTGGTGGGCGAGGTGCTGAGCACCGAGCAGCACCCGGATGCCGATAAGTTGCGGGTGTGCCAGGTCAGCAATGGCGCGGAGACCTTCCAGGTGGTCTGCGGCGCACCCAACGTGCGCCCGGGCCTGAAGATCCCGTTCGCCATGATCGGTGCCGAGCTGCCGGGCGACTTCAAGATCAAGAAAGCCAAGCTGCGTGGCGTCGAGTCCAATGGCATGTTGTGCTCCCAGGCCGAACTGCAGGTCGGCGAAGGCAACGATGGCCTGATGGAGCTGCCGGCTGATGCGCCGGTGGGCCAGGACATCCGTGAGTACCTGGGCCTGGACGATGCGAGCATCGAGGTCGACCTGACGCCGAACCGTGGCGACTGCTTGTCCCTGGCTGGTCTGGCCCGTGAGGTTGGCGCGCTGTATGCCGCTGCCGTGACGCGTCCTGTGGTCGCGACCGTGCCGGCTGTGCATGATGAAGTGCGTTCGGTGGAAGTCCTCGCTCCGGCCGCGTGCCCGCGCTACCTGGGCCGCGTGATCCGTAACGTCGATTTGTCGAAGCCGACGCCGCTGTGGATGGTCGAACGCCTGCGCCGCGCCGACGTGCGCAGCATCGACGCCGCCGTCGACATCACCAACTATGTAATGCTGGAGCTGGGTCAACCACTGCATGCGTTCGATCTCGCCGAAATCAACGGCGGCATCCGCGTGCGCATGGCCGAGGAGGGCGAGAAGCTGGTCCTGCTCGACGGCCAGGAAGTGGCCCTGCGCAGCGATACGCTGGTAATCGCCGACCACTCCCGGGCACTGGCGATTGCCGGCGTGATGGGGGGCGAGCACAGCGGTGTCTCCACCACGACCCGCGATGTCTTCCTTGAAAGCGCGTTCTTCGACCAGATTGCGGTCGCTGGCAAGGCCCGCTCCTATGGCCTGCACACCGATGCTTCGCACCGTTACGAGCGTGGCGTGGACTGGCAACTGGCCCGTGAAGCCATGGAGCGCGCTACTGGCCTGCTGCTGGACATCACAGGCGGCGAAGCCGGCCCGATCATCGAAACCGTCAGCGAACAGCATCTGCCGAAGATTGCACCCATTACCCTGCGTGCCCAGCGCATCACCCAGATGCTGGGCATGGAAATGGATGCCGCCGAAGTCGAGCGCCTGCTCAGTGCCCTTGGCCTGGGGATCAGCGCTGACGGAGCAGGGCAATGGCGTGTCGAAGTGCCAAGTCATCGCTTCGACATCAGCCTGGAAGTCGACCTGATCGAAGAGCTGGCCCGCCTGTACGGCTACAACCGCCTGCCGGTTCGCTACCCGCAAGCTCGCCTGGCCCCACAGGCCAAGGCTGAAGCCCGTAGCGACCTGCCGGAACTGCGCCGCCTGCTGGTGGCCCGTGGGTATCAGGAAGCGATCACCTACAGCTTCATCGATCCGCGCCAGTTCGAGCTGTTCAACCCAGGTGTCGCGCCGCTGTTGCTGGCCAACCCGATCTCCAATGACATGGCGGCCATGCGCTCGTCCCTGTGGCCGGGCCTGGTCAAGTCGCTGCAGCACAACCTGAACCGTCAGCAGGATCGCGTGCGTCTGTTCGAGAGCGGCCTGCGCTTCGTCGGTCAACTGGACGGCTTGAAGCAAGAGCCGATGCTCGCCGGTGTTGTCTGCGGCAGCCGCCTGCCGGAAGGCTGGGCACAAGGTCGCGATGTCGTCGATTTCTTCGACGTCAAGGCTGACGTGGAAGCGGTGCTCGGCTTCGCCGGTGCGCTCGACGCGTTCACTTTCGTGCCGGGCAAGCATCCAGCGCTGCACCCAGGACAGACCGCGCGGATCGAGCGAGACGGGCGTGAAGTCGGTTATGTTGGTGCCATTCACCCTGAATTGTCGAAAACCCTGGGCCTTGATCGTCCGGTCTTCGTTTTCGAGCTGGTTCTGGCTGAAGTCGCCCTGGGAAAAATGCCGAAATTCCAGGAGTTATCGCGCTTTCCTGAAGTGCGTCGAGACCTTGCGTTGCTCGCTGATCGCGACGTTGCATCCAGCGCTGTGCTGGACGTAATCCGTGAAAATGCAGGCGAATGGCTCACGGACCTCAGGCTATTTGACGTGTATCAGGGTAAAGGCATTGATCCGCATAGAAAAAGCCTTGCAGTCGGCTTGACCTGGCAGCATCCATCGCGCACTCTTAATGACGATGAGGTGAATACCGCAACGCAAAACATCCTCACCTCGCTCGAAAACAGGTTGAACGCCACGTTAAGGAAGTGACGTATGGGGGCTCTGACGAAAGCTGAGATGGCGGAACGTCTGTATGAGGAGTTGGGCCTGAATAAACGGGAGGCCAAAGAATTGGTCGAACTGTTTTTTGAAGAAATCAGGCACGCTCTGGAAGACAACGAGCAGGTCAAATTGTCCGGTTTCGGCAATTTCGACCTTCGGGACAAACGCCAGCGGCCTGGCCGCAATCCGAAAACGGGAGAAGAAATCCCGATCACGGCTCGCCGTGTGGTCACCTTTCGTCCAGGGCAGAAGTTGAAGGCCCGAGTTGAGGCTTATGCTGGAACCAAGTCATAACGACGAACTACCCGTCATCCCGGGCAAACGCTACTTCACCATCGGTGAAGTCAGCGAGCTGTGTGCGGTAAAACCGCACGTGCTGCGCTATTGGGAGCAGGAGTTTCCTCAACTCAACCCGGTCAAGCGCCGCGGAAACCGCCGGTATTATCAGCGCCAAGACGTGCTGATGATCCGGCAGATCCGCGCGCTGCTGTACGATCAGGGGTTCACCATCGGCGGCGCACGCCTGCGCCTCTCTGGTGATGAAGCCAAAGACGACACAACCCAGTACAAACAAATGATCCGCCAGATGATCGCCGAGCTTGAAGATGTACTGGTGGTGCTCAAGAAATAAAATTTCTGCTTTTAAATCTTCCAGTTTTCAAAAGCTTGCGATATATTCCTGAGCGTTCCGTTGAGAGACGGAACAAGATTCACGCCTAGTCGGGGCGTAGCGCAGTCCGGTAGCGCACTAGCATGGGGTGCTAGGGGTCGAGTGTTCGAATCACTCCGTCCCGACCATATACTTCAATGAGTTAGCCCAATCTTCGCCGGTTGGGCTTTTTCATGTCTGAAAAAATACTCCCACATTTACTCCCACGGATATTCTGGATCTAGGTAGCTTCGTGTGAGCTAGTGTGAGTTCACGCCGCTTTTGGCCCTTTTTCGCGCTGCCTTTGGCACCAATCCTGTCTGATATTTCTCTCCTTTTCTCCGCTTTTTCGCATGTCAGATAGCCTTGCCAAACGCCCTATTTTCGGGCGATTAGGGCGTTTTTCCTCACCCGCTCCGCAGCGATGCACTTAAGCAGATCCGTGAACTGAAACGTACGCTGGGCAAAAAACGATGAAAGCAGAAATCCTCAAAGAGGCCGTGGAGATCGCCCGGTCGCGAAAATGGATTCCGCACTCACACTTGTTGCCCATTCGATCGTAAGGCAGCTTATGGTACATATAATGCGCTTGTTTAGGTGGCCGCTCGCTTGCTACGTTCAGCATCCTCAAGCAACCAGTCACGAAATATCAGGCCTGACTGCGACAGCGGCTTGCTCTTGGAATACACCAGGTGGTCGTCGAAACCCGGCTTATGAGAGTACTCGCTGATGCGCCGAATTTCACCGTTTTGCAACATAGATTCTGTCATATGCACCCATCCCTGGCCTATGCCCATGCCGTGCTGCATCGCATTGATGGCAAGGGTTACCTGGTTGAATAGCTGGGCGTTCTTGGGGATCTCGTACTTCAGGCCAAAATTAGAAAACCAATCGATCCAGGTTGGCCACGGCCAAGTAGACGGGTCCAAATGCACCAGTTTCTGCTCCAATAACTGTTCGGGGGTCAACAGTCCTTTGACCGGATAGTCATGTCGGCAGATTGGATAGATTTCTTCCTCGAACAGATGATGTGTGTGCAGCTGTGTACGCCAGTGCCCGTCACTGTTCAATATGCCCAAGTCAAAGCGGTGGCATGAGGTTTCGGAGATTTCGTTGGTGGCGTAGATGTTGATGGTGATATCCGGGTACTGGATATTAAAGCGCGCGATCCGAGGAAATAGCCAATAGTAGGATACCGACTGCGTACAGGTAACAGTCACACTCTGGTTGTTGGCCCAGTTGCGGATGCGTTTAACGCTGTCTCCCAACTGCTGCAGTATGCCATTCACGTCGCTGTGAAACTCCTTTCCTGCATCTGTTAATAGCAGTGACCGCCCCTCACGGCGAAATAACTCGAATCCCAGACTTTCCTCCAACATGCTTATCTGTTTGCTCACCGCGCTCTGAGTGATGCACAGCTCGTCTGCGGTCTTAGTGAAGTTCTTGTAGCGCGCGGCCGCCTCGAAAAATATCAACGAATTCAAGGGCGGCAAGTGAGGGAAGTTGGTCTTCATCGGGTACCGTCGAGGGCTGTTATTGGCGGGTCATTATGATTCCATAATGGAATCTATCTGTTCCGACAAATCCATTGTGGGTCAAGGGGTGGAACGGCAATATTAGCCCTGAAACCCGGGGTTATCCAGCCGTTGAAAGCGTGACTGGACCATCGGTCAAATCAGCTGACCCATCAAGTGTGGAATGACTACGTTCCCTTGTTCGGGTACTTTCTTCCTGGGAAGGCTATGCACTATTCAGCTTGGCGCTTGTTCAAAGAAGGCTTGTCCAACCATCAGAATTGGCCTGAAACCTGGCCGGACGCCTCTCCCAAGCGTCGTTACGACGTGGTCATCGTCGGTGGTGGGGGGCACGGTCTGGCGACAGCCT
This sequence comes from Pseudomonas sp. G2-4, assembly GCF_030064125.1. Taxonomy (NCBI): domain Bacteria; kingdom Pseudomonadati; phylum Pseudomonadota; class Gammaproteobacteria; order Pseudomonadales; family Pseudomonadaceae; genus Pseudomonas; species Pseudomonas sp. G2-4. The sequence continues at coordinate 2,308,378 of NZ_CP125957.1, forward strand.
ATTACTTGGCGAAAAATCATGGTGTGCGCAATGTTGCGGTACTGGAAAAAGGTTACATCGGCGGCGGCAACGCGGGGCGTAACACCACCCTGATCCGCTCCAACTACCTGTGGGGAGAGTCCTCCAAACTCTACGAGCATTCCCTGAAGTTGTGGGAGGGGCTGACCCAAGATATCAACTACAACGTCATGTTCAGCCAGCGCGGCATTTACTCCCTCGGCCACAGCCTACAGGAGATGCGCGACTTGGAACGCCGCGTCAACGCAAACGTCTTGAGCGGAGTAGATGCCGAGATCATCTCCCCAGCCGACTTACGCGATCGTATTCCGTACCTGAACTTGAGCTCTAAGGCCCGCTACCCGATCATGGGTGCGGCCTATCAGGCGCGCGGCGGTACCGCCCGTCACGATGCAGTCGTCTGGGGCTTCGCCCGTGCCGCCGCACAGTATGGCGTCGACATCATCCAGGGCTGCGAAGTACTGGACATCGAGCGCGAGGACGGCGTGGTCAAGGGGGTGCTCACCAGCCGCGGCGAGATCAAGGCCGACAAGGTGGCGTTAGTGGTCGCCGGCCATACCTCGGTCATGGCTCGCAAGGCTGGCGTGCGCTTGCCCATCAGCAGTCACCCATTGCAGGCGTTCGTGTCCGAGCCGATGAAGCCAGTGCTCGACACTGTGGTCATGTCCAACGCCGTGCACGGATACATCAGCCAATCCGACAAGGGTGATCTGGTTATCGGCGCCGGCTTGGACCCCTACAACGGTTACTCGCAGCGCGGCAGCCCACACATCATCGAACACGCCGCCCAGGCCATCATCGAAATGTTCCCGTGCTTCAGTCGCGTACGTATGAATCGCCAGTGGGGTGGCATCGTCGATGTCTCACCGGACTCATGCCCGATCATCAGCAAGACCGAAGTCAGGGGCTTGTACGTCAATGGCGGCTGGGGCACCGGTGGCTTCAAGGCGACCCCAGGCTCGGGCCACGTGTTCGCGCACACCATTGCCCACGATCAACTGCACCCGCTGGCCGAACCCTTCAGCTTGGCGCGTTTCACCAGCGGCCACCTCATCGATGAATACGGCGCAGCCGGTGTCGCTCACTGATCCTTCTGGCGGAAAAATCCATGCTCAAGATCCACTGTCCCCACTGCAATGAAGTTCGCGAAGAAGAAGAGTTCACCTATCGAGGTGAAGCCTTTATCGCCCGACCCGCCGATGCCGCACTGAATACTCTCGACGACGCAGGCTTTGGCGACTACCTGTTCATGCGAGTCAACCACAAGGGGCTGATGTATGAGAACTGGTATCACGGCGGCGGCTGTCGGCACTTTCTCGTGGTCGCTCGCGACAACGTCACCAACGAAATCTCGGGAAGCTGGAGCATGACCGGCGCACCCAAGGGGGTCACTTATGAGTAATGCTACAGTGCGCTTCAGCCAGCCCGGCGGTCATGAGGTCATTGACCGCGACAGCCGCATCAATTTCACCTGGGACGGTGTCGCCATGAGTGGCTTCCAGGGCGACACCCTGGCATCGGCGCTACTCGCCAACGGCGTGCGCGTCGTCGGTCGCAGCTTCAAGTACGGCCGTCCGCGGGGCATCGTCTCGGTCGGCGTCGAAGAACCCAACGCGCTGATCGCGCTGGAAACTGGTGGCTATTTCACGCCCAACATCAAGGCCACCGAAATCGAGCTGTACGAAGGCCTGAACGCACGGCCGGCCACAGGCAAGCCGTCGATCAGCTCCGACTACAAGACGCTGTTCAAGCCGTTCCACAAGTTCATGCCCGCGGGCTTCTACTACAAGACCTTCCAGCAGCCCAAACGACTGTGGCCGCACTACGAGGAGCTGCTGCGCAAGATGGCTGGCTTCTCGGTATCGCCGGTGGAGCCGGACGCCGAAACCTACGAGCACAACAACCTGCACTGTGACGTGGCGGTGATCGGCGGCGGTGTGGCGGGTCTAGCGGCGGCACTGGCGGTAGCCGAGGGGGGCGCGGGCGTAGTGTTAATAGAAGAGCGCCCGGCGCTGGGTGGCAGCTGGTTCACCAATGCCGGTGCGGAAGTCGATGCCGAGCCGGTCAAGGTGTGGATCGAACGCATCGAGCAGCGCCTGCAGAGCATGCCTAATGTGCAGATCCTCACCCGCACCTGCGCCTATGCCTTGCACGACTACAACCTGATCCAGGCGTTGGAACGGGTGCAGGATCACTTGCCCCTGAGTTTGCGTCGCGGCAGCGTGCGTCAGCGCCTGCATAAGATCCGTCCGGCGCGGGTGATCCTTGCCACCGGCGCCCACGAGCGCCTGATCGCGTTCGACAACAACGATCTGCCGGGCATCATGCAGGCCAGCGCGGTGCAGGGCTATGTGCAGCAGCATGGTGTGCTACCAGGCGAGAAAATCGCCATCTTCACCAACAACGACAGCGGCTATGCGCTGCTCAGAGATCTGCACGCACTGGGGCGCCGGGTTGAGGCCATCGTTGATGTACGCGCACAGATTTCCGGGGCGATGCGTAGCATTGCGCACCTGAGCAATACCCGATTGATCAGCAGCGCGGCCGTCGTCGCGGCAGTGGGCAGTGATCAGCTCAAGGCGGTAATCGTTCAGGGCGTCAGCCACAACGGTGACTGCAGTTGGCGCGAACAGGGCGAGCGGATCACATTAGCGGCCGATCTTCTGGCGGTGTCCGGCGGTTGGAGCCCGGTGGTGCATCTGGATTGCCACACTGGCGCCAAGCCATTCTGGTCTGACGAACACTGCGCATTCATGCCAGCGGCACAGGGCAAGTATCGGCATTATGCCGGCTCCCTACTGGGCTTTAGTGCCGCGCGCGACTGTCAGCTTTCGGGCCGCCTGGCGGCACGCGAGGCGCTGCTCAGCCTGGAATTGAGGGCCGCCGATGCGGTCCTCATAGATGCGCCCACCAGTCTAAAGTGCGCGCCGTTCTTCCGCGCTCCGGACTGGAAGGGTAAGCAGTTCGTCGACTTGCAGAACGACGTCATGGCCAAGGACATTGCCCTGGCCATCCGCGAAAACTTTCGCAGCATCGAACACATCAAACGCTACACCGCATTGGGCTTCGGCACGGACCAGGGCAAAACCGGCAACGTCATCGGCGTCGCGATCGCCAGCGAGGTCATGCAAAAGCCCATGACCGCCGTGGGCACCACCACTTACCGTCCGGCCTACACGCCGGTGACCTTCGGTGCCATGGCCGGTGAGTTTGTTGGCGAACTGTTTGAGCCCGAGCGCCACACGCCGATGCATTTCTGGCATCTCCATCACGGCGCTGAGTGGGAAAACGTTGGCCAGTGGAAGCGCCCCTGGTACTTCCCGCGGAAGGGCGAGTCGATGCCCGATGCGCTCAAGCGCGAATGCCTAGCGGTGCGTCGCAAGGTTGGCATGATGGACGCTTCGACCCTGGGCAAGATCGATGTGCAGGGGCCTGACGCCCGCGAGTTCCTCAACCGCGTGCTGCCCAACGACTGGACCGCGATCAAGCCTGGCAATTGTCGCTATACAGTGATGCTCGATGACAACGGCATCGTCAAGGATGACGGCGTGACCGCATGCCTCGGCGACCAGCACTTCCTGATGACCACCACCACGGGTGGCGCGGCGAACATGTTCGTCACTCTCGAAGCCTGGCTACAGACCGAGTGGCCTGACCTAAAGGTATTCCTGACCTCGGTCACCGACCACTGGAGCACGACCGCGGTGGTCGGCGAGTACAGCCGCCAAGTGTTGCGCAGCGTATGCAGTGACATCGACTTTGATCACGAGGCGTTCCCGTTCATGCAATGGCGCCAGGGCACGATCCATGGCGTGCCGGCGATGATCATGCGCATCAGCTTCTCCGGTGAACTGGCTTATGAGGTCAATGTCCAGGCCAACTATGGCCACGCGGTCTGGGATCTCATCCACAAGGCCGGCCAGCAGTGGGGTATGACTCTCTACGGCACAGAAAGTCTGCATGTGCTGCGCGCCGAGAAAGGCTTCGCTATCGTCGGCCAGGACTCCGACGGTGCGGTCAGTCCGGTAGATCTGGGCATGCAATGGCTGTTATCGAAGAAAAAGCCACACAACTTCCTCGGCAAACGCGCATTAGCGCGGCCGTACATGAACGGCACCAACCGCAAACAATACGTCGGCTTGCTGACCCTCGACCCACAGGAGGTACTCCCTGAGGGCGCGCAACTGATCGCCGAACCGAGCAGCAAGCAGACCCAGGGCTACGTGACCTCCAGTTACTACAGCCCGATTCTCGACCACTCCATTGCTCTTGCGATGCTCGAAGGCGGACGGGAGCGGGAAGGGGAAGTGCTGTACGCCGCGCATCACAGCGGCAAGCGAATCGCCGTGCGGGTATGCGGCACTGTGTTTTACGACAAAGAAGGGGCGCGGCAAAATGTCTGATCTGGCCAACGAGCAACTGCAACTGCAGTATCGCACCGCCCTAGAACCCTTCCAGGGTGCCTTGATCGGTGCCAAGCCTTCGCGCCTCAACCTGCGCGAGATTCGCCTGCAGGCTTACATCACTGTGCGCGGAGTCCTCGCCAGCGCCGAGGTCAGCGAGGGGCTGGAAAGCGCTGGCCTGAGCACCCCGGCGAAGCTGAGCTCGACTGCGCATTACGCCACCGATGGCGCCGATGTGCTGCTGTGGATCTCGCCTAACGAAAGCCTGCTGATCAGCCCGATGAGCCAGCGCGATCACTGGGTACAGACCCTACAGCGCACCTTGCAGGGCTCATTCGCGGCGGTGATTGATACTTCCGGCAGCTTCAATTGCCTGGAGTTGCAAGGCCCGGCGGTTGAGGCATGCCTGGCCAAACTCAGCCACTACAACTTTGCCGAGCGCGAGTTCCCGGTAGGCAAGGTGGTGACCACGACGCTGAAGGGTATTCCCTGCCACTTCGTGCGCATGGACCGGGATTGCTTCCGCATCCTCATGCGCTTCTCGTTTTCCCATTATCTGTACCGCCTGATCAGCCACGCGGCTGCGGCGTACCAAGCCTAGGGCGAGCAGATCGTCTATGAGCCGTAAAAAACACTCACAGATCCAAACGCTGGAGAAGGCAATGAGCGCCAAGAAATTCGTCCTCACCCTGGCTTGCAGTGACCGCAAGGGCATTGTCGCAGCGGTAGGCAACTGCATCGCCGCACAGAGTGGCAACATCATGGAGAGCGGCCAGTACGTGGACCCCGACAACATGCGTTTCTTTATGCGCGTGTGCTTCGTGGTCGACGAGCGCACCACCATGGAAAGCTTCCGCGAAGGCTTCGCTCCGGTAGGACTGGCCTATGGCATGGATTGGCAGGTCTATGACCTGGACGTAAGGCCGCGGGTGATGATCCTGGTCTCACAACTGGGCCACTGCCTGAACGATCTGCTTTACCGCAACAGTATCGGTCAGTTGCCTATGGAGCTGGTATCGCTAGTCTCCAACCACCAGAAATTCTCTCGTCGCGCCGAGCACGAAGGCATCCCCTTCGTGTATATGCCGATCACCTCGGAGAACAAGCTCGACCAAGAAGCTGTGATGCTAACGCTGGTGCGCGAGCAGAAAATCGATCTGATCATCCTTGCCCGCTACATGCAGATTCTCTCTGATGACCTGTCACGTGAACTGACCGGCAAGGTCATCAACATCCACCACTCGTTCCTGCCCAGCTTCAAGGGTGCACGGCCCTATCACCAGGCTCACAAGCGTGGCGTAAAGCTAATCGGCGCCACCGCGCACTACGTCACTGCGGATCTCGATGAAGGCCCGATCATCGAGCAGAACGTGCACCGAGTCGATCACGCGGCCACCGCCGACGACATGGTTGCCATTGGCCGCGACACCGAATGCCAGGTGCTGGCCAAGGCCGTGAAACTCCACCTCGAACATCGGATTCTGCTCAATGAAGACCGTACCGTCATTTTCCACTAAAGCTGCGCCCGTGATTATCGATGGCAAGGCTGCCAGCCAGGCTATCGTCGAGCAAGTCAAAGCGGCTGTTGTTGCCGAGCATCTGCGTCCCGGCCTCGCCGTGTTGCTGGTGGGCAGCGATCCGGCTAGCGCTGTGTACGTGCGCAACAAAGGGCTGCGCGCTAAAGAGTGCGGCTTTCACTCGGAGCAGATCGACCTCGACGAGAACACCAGCGAGGGCGAGCTGCTGGCGGTGATCGGCCGGCTCAACAGCGACGAGAACATCCACGGCATCCTCGTGCAGCTGCCACTGCCTCGGCATATCGACGCGCACAAAGTGATCCAGGCTATCCACCCGATGAAGGACGTCGACGGCTTTCACTACGTCAACGTCGGCCACTTGGCCAGCGGCGCGCTGGGCGATGCCCTGGTGCCCTGTACCCCGCTGGGTTCTTTGCACTTGATTCAGCAACACTTGGGCAATGACTTAAGCGGTAAGCATGCAGTGGTGATCGGCCGTTCCAACATCGTCGGCAAACCCATGGCCAGCCTGCTGCTGCAGCACAACTGCACGGTCACCGTGTTACACAGCCGGACCTTCGAGCCGGAGAAGCTCTGCCGACAGGCTGACATTGTTGTCGCCGCGGTGGGCGTTCCGGGGCTGGTCAAGGCCGATTGGATCAAACCGGGAGCGCTGGTGATTGATGTCGGTATCAATCGCATCGAACTGGCAGACGGTAACTCGCGCCTAGTCGGGGACGTTGCCTTCGACGAAGTGGCGCCGCTGACCTCGGCCATTACCCCGGTACCGGGGGGGGTTGGGCCGATGACCATCGCCTTGTTGATGCAAAACACGCTATCGGTGGCACGACGCTTCAAGAAGGTCGGCCTGACGATGCGTTGAACACTGCTTTGCCCTTGGAAACAACTGCCATTCAAACAATAACAAGAGCCTGCGAGTGCTTTTGACTGCTGCCTTAAAACCTTACCAATAAAACAGGAGCGACAAGATGCAAATCTCAAATAAATGGCGTTTGGCTGCGGCAGTTTCCGTGGCAATGGGTTTTTCCAGTGCGGCCTTTGCCGACATCGTGGTCGGAGTTGCCGGACCTTATACCGGTGCTAATGCATCCTATGGCACGCAATTCTGGCGCGGCGCTTCACAGGCTGCGGCGGATATAAACGCGGCCGGAGGAATCAACGGCGAGAAGATCAAGCTGGTACAAGCTGATGACGCCTGCGAACCCAAACAGGCGGTGGCCGTTGCCAACAGACTGGTGGACACTGAGCATGTCAAGGCGGTAATCGGTCACTTTTGCTCATCCTCGACCGTGCCTGCCACGGAGATCTATGACGAAGCGGGCATCCTCTCCATTACACCATCGTCCACCAGTCCAGCGGTCACCGATCGTGGCCTGGTGGGCATGTTCCGCATGTGCGGGCGTGATGACCAACAAGGCATCATCGCCGGTAACTATCTAGTGGATAAACTCAAGGTCAAGAAAGTCGCGGTCATCCACGACAAGGACACTTACGGTCAGGGCCTGGCTGATGCTACTAAGGCGCAGTTGGCCGTGCGCGGCGTCACTCCCGTGGTGTACGAAGGCTTGACCCGTGGCGAAAAGGACTTCAGCTCGCTGGTCACCAAGATCCGCGCGGCCAGCACCGAAGCAGTGTATTTCGGTGGCTGCCATCCGGAAGCAGGTCCGCTGGCTCGTCAGCTGCGCGAGCAGGGCTATAGCGGAATCTTTATGTCCGGCGACTGTATCGTCACCGACGAGATGGTCACCACCGCAGGCGGCCCGCAGTACACCAAGGACATCCTGATGACCTTCGGCAAGGATCCACGCTCGCTGCCGGAAGGCAAGGCGGTGGTCGAAAAATTCCGCTCCAGCGGTTTCGAACCCGAGGGCTACACCCTGTACTCCTACGGCGCCATGCAGGCTATCGCCGCCGCGTTCACCGGTATTCAAGGCACGGACGGTGCCAAGGCCTCAGCCTGGTTGAAGTCGCATAAGGTCGGCACCGTGATGGGCGATAAGGAATGGACCGCCAAGGGTGACCTCAAAGTCTCCGACTATGTGATGTACAAATGGGACGACAAGGGCAAGTACTCACCCGTCGAGTAATCCTGGCGCCCACGCGCGTGTTGGGTGGCATGCCCAGTGTGTGCCACTTTTAACTTTCAGCATGAGTAGCTTTTATGGACGGTATCTTCCTACAGCAGCTGATCAACGGCCTGACCCTCGGGTCGGTCTACGGTCTTATCGCCATCGGTTACACCATGGTCTACGGCATTATCGGCATGATAAATTTCGCCCATGGTGACGTGTACATGATTTCGGCCTACCTTGCCGCTATCGGCATGGCCGTGATGGCATCCTTCGGGATTCATTCGTTCCCGTTCCTGATTTTCGGCACCCTGTTGTTCACCATCGTCGTCACCGGGGTCTACGGTTTCGTCATAGAACGCGTGGCCTATAGGCCGCTGCGCAATTCCACGCGTCTGGCCCCGTTGATCAGCGCGATCGGTATTTCGCTAATTCTGCAGAACTACGCTCAGATCAGCCAGGGCGCCAAGCAGCAGGGCGTGCCTACGTTGCTCGAAGGTGCCTGGCGCTTCAGCCTCGGCGGCAGCTTCGTGCAGCTCACCTATACACGTATTTTCATACTGGTCGCGGCCTTTTCGGGTATGGCGATTCTCACTTACGTAATCAAGTGCACGACCTTAGGACGCATGTGCCGGGCGGTGCAGCAGGACCGTAAGATGGCCTCGATCCTGGGCATCAACACTGACCGCGTGATTTCCTACGTTTTTGTCATTGGCGCCGCTATGGCCGCTCTGGCCGGCGTATTGATCACCATCAACTACGGCACATTCGATTTTTATGCCGGCTTCATCATCGGCATCAAGGCCTTCACCGCGGCGGTGCTGGGCGGTATTGGCTCGTTGCCGGGGGCGATGCTCGGCGGCCTGATCCTCGGCGTGGCGGAGTCGCAGTTTTCCGGTCTGGTCAATACCGACTACAAGGATGTCTTCAGCTTTTCGCTGCTGGTACTGATTCTGATCTTCCGACCTCAGGGTCTTTTGGGGCGGCCACTTGTGGCGAAGGTGTAAAGTATGACAGCAGCGATCAGTAAAACCGTACCACTCAACAAACCCATTTGCCTCAAGAAAAGCGTGATCGACTCGGTGGTCGCCGGTCTATTGGCACTAATCGTGTTTGGGCCGATCGTCGGGGTCGTGCTCGACGGTTACAGCTTCAATTTGGAACCAGCGCGGGTGGCCTGGATCGTCGCGGTAGTGATGGTCGGTCGGCTGCTGCTCAGCCTGTTCCTCCAGACGCCCCGTGGCCTGGCGATTTCTCAGAGCTTCGAGAATCCAGGGGCAGGGGTGCATGTGCTACGCCACGACCACAAGTCGCGAATGCCCTTCATCATCCTAGCTTTGATCGTGGTTGCTCTAGTGTTTCCGGTGTTCGCCAACAAATACGTTCTCACTGTGGTGATCCTAGGTCTGATCTACGTGTTGCTGGGCTTAGGCCTGAACATCGTAGTCGGCCTGGCCGGGCTGCTGGACTTGGGCTACGTGGCTTTCTATGCCATTGGTGCATACGGCCTGGCGCTGGGTTATCAATACCTGGGGCTGGGGTTCTGGTCGGCCTTGCCGTTGGCAGCCATCGCAGCGGCGTTGGCGGGTTGCATTCTCGGATTCCCGGTATTGCGCATGCACGGCGATTATCTGGCAATCGTCACCCTGGGTTTTGGCGAAATAATTCGCCTAGTGCTCAACAACTGGGTGTCGTTCACTGGCGGCCCCAATGGCGTACCGGTGCCGTCGCCGACGCTGTTCGGCCTGGAGTTCGGCCGGCGGGCGAAGGAAGGCGGTGTTCCAATCCACGAGTTCTTCCACTTCGAATACAACCCTGATCTCAAATTCTTGTTCATCTACGCCGTGCTGTTTCTAGTGGTAATGGCCGTGCTCTACCTCAAGCACCGCCTGACCCGCATGCCGGTAGGCCGCGCCTGGGAAGCGTTGCGCGAGGATGAGATCGCATGTCGATCCATGGGCCTCAATCACGTACTGGTCAAGCTCTCGGCGTTCACCATCGGCGCTTCCACGGCGGGCTTGGCAGGGGTGTTCTTCGCCAGCTATCAGGGTTTCGTCAATCCGACGTCCTTCACATTCTTCGAGTCCGCTCTGATCCTCGCCATCGTGGTCCTGGGGGGATGGGCTCGACCATCGGTGTGGTCATCGCCGCGTTTGTGCTGACTGTGATGCCGGAGCTGCTACGCAGCTTTTCAGAATATCGCGTGCTGCTGTTCGGCATCCTTATGGTCCTGATGATGATCTGGCGACCCCGCGGGCTGATCCGCATCAGTCGTACCGGCGTAACCCCACGCAAAGGAGTGGCACCATGAATAACGCGATCATTCTTTCGGTCGAACACCTGATGATGCGGTTCGGCGGCATCAAGGCCTTGAGCGACGTCAACCTCAAAGTCCGGCGCAATTCCATCTTCGCTCTGATTGGCCCAAACGGAGCCGGCAAGACCACAGTGTTCAACTGTCTGACTGGCTTCTACAAGGCCAGCGGTGGGCGCATCGAGCTCAACGCTCAAGGTAAGCGCACCGACGTCATCAAGCTGCTCGGCGAGCCCTTCGCCCCTACCGACTTCGTCTCGCCCAAGGCGTTCTGCAGCCGGCTGTACTACAAGATGTTTGGCGGTACCCACTTGGTCAATCGTTCTGGCCTGGCGCGGACGTTCCAAAACATCCGGCTGTTCCGCGAGATGTCGGTGATCGAAAACTTGCTGGTGGCACAGCATATGTGGGTGAACAGGAGCATGCTCGCCGGCCTTCTTAATACTCGCGGTTACCGCAAGGCCGAACAGCAGGCGCTGGACGCGGCGTTCTATTGGCTTGAGGTGGTCGACTTGGTTGATTGCGCCAACCGCCTTGCCGGCGAATTGTCCTACGGCCAGCAGCGCCGCCTGGAGATCGCCCGTGCCATGTGTACGCGCCCGCAGATCATCTGCCTGGATGAGCCAGCAGCTGGCCTCAACCCCCAGGAAACCATCGCCCTCAGCGGCATGATCCGTCGTCTGCGCGACGAGCACGACATGACTATTGTGCTGATCGAGCACGACATGGGTATGGTCATGGGAATTTCCGATGACATCGTGGTGCTCGACCACGGCAATGTGATCGCCAGCGGCAAGCCCGAGCAAATCCGCAACGACCCTAAAGTTATCGCCGCTTACCTGGGTGCCGAAGAGGAGGAGCTTGTATGAAGACGCCGATTCTTGAAATGTGTGGTATCGATGTGTTCTACGGCCCGATTCAGGCGCTGAAGAAGGTCTCGCTGCATATCCATTCTGGCGAGACCGTCAGCCTCATAGGCTCCAACGGTGCAGGCAAGTCGACGCTGCTGATGTCAATCTTCGGCCAGCCGCGTGCCAGCTCGGGACAGATCCTCTACGAAGGCATTGATATCTCACAGAAGTCCTCACACTACATAGCCTCCAACGGTATTGCCCAGTCGCCGGAGGGCCGCCGGGTGTTTCCCGACATGTCAGTAGAAGAGAATCTGATGATGGGTACTATTCCCATCGGCGACAAGCATGCCAATGAAGACATGCAGCGCATGTTCGATATCTTCCCCCGGCTAAAGGAGCGGCGTAACCAGCGCGCCATGACAATGTCAGGTGGTGAGCAGCAAATGCTAGCTATTGCCCGTGCTTTGATGAGCCGGCCGCGCTTGCTGCTGCTCGATGAGCCGTCACTGGGGTTGGCGCCAATCGTGGTCAAGCAGATCTTTGCTACCCTGCGCGAGTTGGCGCAGAGTGGCATGACAATTTTCCTGGTTGAGCAGAACGCCAACCATGCGCTCAAGCTCTCGGATCGCGCCTATGTGATGGTCAACGGCGAAATCTGCATGACCGGTAGTGGTCAGGAGCTGTTGAGCAACAACGAGGTGCGCAACGCGTACCTGGGTGGTCATTGATCTGGAGGGCTGAATGTCCCGCGCTTATTACCCTATGTACGACTGTATGAGCTCGGCGGCGCCGCTGCCGCAACAGGCCGACGTGGTCATCGCCGGTGCCGGAATCATGGGTTGTGCCGCGGCCTATTACCTGAGTAATCGGGGTTTGAGCGTAGTGGTCTGCGACAAGGCCGGGATCGCTAGCCAGCAATCGAGCCGTGCCTGGGGCTTTGTGCGCCAGCAAATGCGCGATCCGGCCGAAGTGCCGCTTATGAAAGCGGCCATTTCGGTGTGGCAAGGGCTGGAGGTAGAATTGCAGACGTCGCTAGAGTGGATCCAGGCCGGATGCCTTTACAGTGCCGACGACGAGGCGCAAATGGCGCGGTTCGATAGTTGGTTGGCTATTGCCCGTGAGCACGAACTGGACACCTGTCTGCTAGCAAGCAAGCAGGTCAATGCGCTGATGCCAGCGCTAGGCAAGCGCGCTCTTGGTGGCCTCTATACGGCCAGCGATGGCCAGGCAGAACCTCGGCGGGTCACGGCGGCGTTCGCGCAACGGGCACGAGAACGAGGCGTATACTTCGCCGAGGGCTGCGGGGTAACTGGCATCGATACCCAAGCAGGCTTCATCAGTGGCGTTGAGACTGAGCGCGGATACATTTCCACCCGGCGGCTGGTGGTCGCAGCCGGTGCCAGCAGTTGGCGGCTATTGAAGGCGGTGGGGTTGATCATTCCCCAGCAGGTGGTGCGCTGCACCGTGTCGCGTACCAGTGCCGGACCGCAGGTAGGTGGAACAACCTATATCGGACATGGCGTTGGCTTTCGCCAGCGTCGTGACGGGAGCTTTAACATTGCCGACGGTACCCGTGCAATCCTTGATGTGAGCTTCGACCTACTACGCGGGGCTCGATGGTACCTGCCATTGTTAGCTAGGCATGGGGGTATGTTCAATCTGAGCTTCAAGAATGATGTGGTCCGTGACCTGAGCCAACGCTGGCGGTCAGGTCCGCCGCTGCTGGGCGAGCGAGACCCACACGCGCGGCCTGACCCCACCAGTGTCACATCGGCAATACGGTCACTGATCGAAGCGTTCCCCGAGCTCAAGGACGTACGCGTGGTTGAGAGCTGGGGAGGTATGATCGATGTGCTGCCGGACGGGATCCCGATCATCGACGCAACACCTGAGGTACCTGGGTTAGTGATTGCCACCGGCTTTTGTGGTCATGGTTTTGCCCTAGGGCCGATGGTGGGGCAGGTCATTGCCGAGCTGGTAGAAAAAGGCGCAAGCAGTTTTGACTTGCATCGGCTGAGATTGCGCAGGTTCATCGAGGGCGACATCGGGCGGCCGATGTCGCTCTACTGATACAGTGCGCTATGCGCAGCCCTTCCTACAAAACAGCCCGGAAAAGACTTCGTCAGGCTGGAGGTGGCGGAATCAGCACTCTACGAGGTTCACCGCAAGTCCTCCTCGTGAGGTTTCTTTGTACTTATCGAGCATGTCAGCTCCTGTATCTCGCATTGTTCTGATGGCATGATCCAGGGTGATAAAATGATCCCCGTTCTGCTCCGGATCGATCCAAGCTCGCTGGATGGGTCCACATTGCCAGTGGAGGTGCACCGGGCATGGGTAAACGTCGATAGCTGCTCCACAGTTGGCTTCCGAAACCGCCTGATTCAGGCGCTGAAGTGAAATTCTGCTGGCCGGCTTCCTGCTACTGGCGTCAGTCGCCGGCCCAATCACATGTTCCTCCAGCCGCGGGCCTTTCGGCTTGTTCTACGGCCCTTGCGATAGTGCGCATTTCTCTCATGAGTTTCGCGCCCGTTTCGCCCAGCGCCACGGAAGTGCCAGCGTCGGGAACGCTCGGATTGATCAACCTCAACCCGCAGAACATGCCACAGCGGCCCTGCGGTTGGCTACGCGAGAAACCGTGAGCCAGCCAGATGCTAGGGCCAGTATCAACGCTGCCGTGGAAAGCAGGCCGCCTGCCCAGTTGGGCGAGGCGTAGCCGAAATCTTGGGCGATTACCCAGCCGCCCAGCCACGCACCGATGGCGTTGCCCAGATTGAGCAGGCCGATGTTGAAGGAGGCGGCGAGGTTGGGTGCACCGGCGGCGCGGGCTTTGTCCATCACCAGCCGCTGGATCGGTGACACGCTGGCGAAGCCGAAATCGGCCATCAGCAACACGCAGATGGCGGAAGCAACGCGGCTTTCCACTACGGAGTAAAACGCGAACGGCGTTGCGGCTCCAGCAGATCGAGCAGGGTGAACAACCCATCATCCTGCAACACCCAACCGCTACCGATTCACGGCCTCAGGCCCCAGCAGCAACCCCGAAGCCAACGCGACAAAACTCTCCACCACCTGCTCAGACGCCCTATGCGGATCATCAGCATTGGCGATCCACAAGGACGCGCCGAGCAGGGCGCCCATGATCAGGCGTGCCGTCGCTTCGGTGTTGACCGGGCGAATCGTCCCTTCGTCGATCAGCCGTTGGATGCTGCGTTGGGTGCTGCGGATACACGCGTTCTGGCTGGGCCATTGCGAAGGATCGCCCAGCACTGACGGCCCGTCGAGGAACACGATGCGTTGGATTTCAGGTTCCAGGGACATCTTGATGTATGCGATGGATTCATCGATGAAGCCGTCCCAGATCGTGGCCGCCTCTTCGATGATGACCGACAGGCGCGCCATCATTTCTTCGTCGATCTGGGTGATGACGGCCTGCAGCAACCCTTTCTTGTCACCGAAGTGATGGTATAGCGCGCCCCGGGTGAGCCCCGCTTGCGCGGTCAGATCGTCCATCGAACTGTCCGCATAGCCTTTCGTCGCGAAGGCTTCCCGTGCTGCCTTGATCAGCTTGCCGCGGGTCTCCGAAATCATGTCCGCACGCTTCTGCGCCATCGAGCGTTTTCCTCATCAAAATTTAACATGCATGGCGTATGTCAGTTGACATACGCTGCGTATGTCGTATTGTTGCTCACATACGAGGCGTATGCAATCGGCATGGAGATCTGTTTCTTCAGTGCCGGTGACGCCGCTCTTCAGCACAGGATACCGAGCAATGTGTGAGCCGCGCGATCCCGAGAGTTCAGTCACTAGCGTCGGCCAGGGCAAAACCCTCGGGCTGATCGTCAATCCTGTTGCGGGCATGGGCGGTCCGGTGGGTTTGAAGGGCACCGACGGCCCCGACGTCCTGCTAGAGGCGCGACGGCGTGGTGCGCGGCCGGTCTCCAGCGAGCGCGCCGTGCTCGCGCTCAAACGCCTGGCTGCCTCGTCCATGCCTTTTCGCTTGCTCACCGGCTCTGGCGCGTTGGGCGAAGACGTTGCACGCGCCGCCGGTCTCGACCCTATCGTCGTCTACCGCTCAACCTCCGAATCGAGCCAAGCCGATGACACGCGAAGCGCGGCGATTGTCATGGCCTACGCCAATGTTGATCTACTGCTTTTCGCCGGCGGTGATGGCACGGCGCGGGATGTGCTGGGAATGGTCGGTGACCGGGTGCCGATCCTCGGTATCCCGACGGGCGTGAAAATGTATTCCGCCGTCTTCGGTACCAATCCCGAAAACGCTGGAAACCTCGCCGCACGCTTTGTTGCCGGCGAGCCTTCGGTGCGCTTTCGCGAGGCCGAGGTGATGGACATCGATGAAGCGGCCACGCGAAATGACCAGGTGTCGGCGCAACTCTATGGCTACGCACGCAGCCCTTATGAACGTCACCTCGTACAAAACGCCAAGTCCGGCTCTATCGCCAGTGACAACCTGGCGCTGGACGCCGCCTGCCGGCAGGTCGTTCGAGAGATGCAGCCAGGCTGCCTGTACCTGTTGGGTCCCGGCACCACCACGCGGCGCGTGATGACCGAACTCGGCCTGCCATCGACGCTGCTGGGTGTCGATGCCGTGCTGAACCGCGCGCTGGTGGGCTCTGACCTCAACGAATACCAGTTGATCCGGCTGATGGAGGGCTATGAGACCCGCATCATCGTCGGCGTTCTTGGCGGGCATGGCAGCTTGTTCGGCCGTGGCAATCAGCAGATCAGCGCCGAGGTCATCCGCCGGGCAGGGCGCGAGCACCTTATCGTGATCGCCTCGATGGACAAGCTGCTTTCCCTCGACGCCGGTTGCTTGCGCGTCGACACCGGCGACGCCCAAGTCGACGCCGCGCTCAGCGGCCATATACGCGTGCACACAGGACCTGACCGGTCCGTCGTCTTCAGGGTTCGATCCTGACCATTTGTTCCATCCGAAAAAACCGAGGATAACCCCATGAGCAATCATGTCGCCCACCCCTACATGGCGAACTCCGTACCCGCCCTCAAGCAGGAGATGCTGGACTCCATTGGTGTCGACAGCATCGAGGCACTGTTCCAGCAAATCCCCGAGGGACATCGCCTGCAACGGCCGATCAACCTGCCGCTGGCACTGAACGAAAGTGAGCTGCGCCGACACTTGGTCAGTACGTTGTCGAAGAACAAGACCTGCGAGCAGAACCTCAACTTCCTTGGCGCCGGCTGTTGGCAGCATCACGTTCCGGCGGCCTGCGACGAGGTGGTACGGCGCAATGAATGGCTGACGTCGGTATTCGGCGAGCCGAGTTCCGACCACGGGCGCAACCAAGCCTGGTTCGAGTTCTGCAGCCAGCTCGGCGAGTTACTGAATATGGACCTGGTGGGCCTGCCCGTGCGCAGTTGGGGTTGTGCCGCCGGCCACGCCATCCGCATGGCCACACGCATCACCGGGCGCAACGAAGTGGCGGTGGTCCGTGCCATCGACCCGGAGCGGCTGTCGATCATTCGCAACTACTGCGAACCGGTCGACATGCCGAGCCACATCGTCGTACGCCTCGTCGACTATGACCCGAACACCGGTTTGCTCGACCTCGATCACCTGCGCGCCTCGATCGGTGCGCAAACCGCCGCCGTCTATTTCGAAACCCCGTCCTACTTCGGAGTGATCGAACAACAAGGCGCCGAGATTGCGGCGATTGCCCATGCGGCGGGCGCCGAAGTGATCGTCGGTGTCGACCCTATCTCTTTGGGCGTGCTGGTGGCACCCATCGATTTCGGCGCGGACATCGTGGTCGGTACCACGCAGCCGCTCGGCGTGCACATGAATTGCGGCGGTGGCGTCAGCGGCTTCATTGCAACCCGCGACGAAGAACTCTATGCGCATCAGTATCCGACGCTGTTCATCAGCATCGCCGAGACCACCAAGCCCGGCGAATACGGTTTTGGCCTGAGCCTGTTCGAGCAATCGTCCTACGGCTTGCGTGACAAGGGTAACGACTGGACCGGCCACTCGGTGTACATGTGGGCCATCGCCAACGCCGTGTACATGGCGATGATGGGGCCACAGGGCTTTGAAGACGTGGGCAAGGTGATCCTGCAACGGGCTCACTACGCCGCCAGGCGGCTGGCTGAAATTCCTGGGGTAGGCGTGACATTCCCGTCCGGTTTCTTCAAGGAGTTCGTGGTCAATTTCGAGGCCACCGGGCTCAGCGTGAAAGACATCAACAAGCAGTTGCTCGCACTGGGGATCTTCGGCGGCAAAGACCTGACGCAGGACTTCCCGGAGCTGGGCGCCAGTGCCCTGTATTGCGTCACCGAGATTCACACCCAGGCAGATATCGGGCGTCTGACCGCTGCACTCAAAAAGGTAATCGCACAATGAGCACCCCACTCAAGGAATACCATGCCCCCGTCTGGAGCGAACCGGTCATCATGGAGATGGGCTATCCCGGCCGCCGCGGTGTGATTTTTTCCGAGGTCGAAGCCGACGTTCAGACAGTGGTCGGCAGCGCCGCTGATTTGATTCCCGCGACCATGCGCCGCTCGCGCAAACCGGCGTTGCCGGAAATGTCCGAGCCCGAAGTGCTGTATCACTACTTGCGCCTGTCGCAGCAGACCCTGGGCATGATGAACATCAGCCTGTTCGGCACCTGCACCATGAAGTACAACGCGCAGATCAACGAGGCCATGGCCTGGCGTCCGGAAATCACCCACGTGCATCCCTATCAGGACGAAGATACCCTGCAAGGCGCGCTGGAAGTGGTGCATGGCATGGATACCATCCTGCGCGAGTTGTCCGGGATGGATCAGTTCATCTTCCAGGCTGGCGGCGGTGCCGACGCGGCCTACACCAGTTGCGCCGTGACCCGCGCCTACCATGCGTCCCGTGGTGAGCTGGCCCAGCGTGACGAGATCATCACCACCCTCCAGGCACACCCCAGCAGTGCCGCGACGGCTGCGGCGGCGGGGTTCAAGGTCATCACGCTGATGATCGAGGAGAACGGCTATCCGTCGCTCGAATCGCTGAAGGCTGCCGTGTCCAACCGCACTGCCGCGTTGATGGTGAACAACCCCGACGACATGGGCGTCTACAACCCCGAGATCCGCGAATGGGTGCGCGTGGTGCATGAAGCCGGCGGCCTGTGCTTCTACGATCACGCCAACTTCAATGGCGCGATGACCAAGATCCGCGCCCGCGAACTCGGCTTCGATGCCTGCATGTTCATGCTGCACAAGACCTTCGGCGCGCCCAAGAGTGGCGTCGGCGGCCCCGCTGTCGGGGCTTATGGCTGCTCGGCGGAACTCGCACCGTTCTTGCCGGCGCCGGTGGTCGCCTTTGACGGTGAGCGCTATCGCCTCGACCATGACCGCCCACAAAGCTGCGGCAAGATCCGCGAGTTCTGGGGCAATGTCCCGGTGATTCTCAAGGCCTACGCCTGGTCCCGCGCCATGGGGGCAGCGGGTATGGCCGAGGCCTCGGACATTTCCGTGCTGGCCAACAACTACATGGAAAAAGGCCTGTTGGCCATTCGCGGTGTCACCCGTTCCCATCCCGAGGCCACGAGTCCGCGGATGGAAATGACGCGCTACAGCCTTGAGCAACTCAAGGAAGACACTGGGGTGGATGTCCACGATGTGCAGAACCGCATGAGCGATTTCGGTATTGATCCGATGTGGAGCAGCCACCACCCGTGGCTGGTGCCCGAGCCGTTCACTCCGGAGCCGGGCGAAATGTATGGCAAGGAAGCGCTGGACACCTGGATCGCGGTGCTCGCGCGAATCTCCGACGAGGCCTACTCTAATCCCGAGATCGTCAAAACCTCGCCGCATAACCAGGCGATCCACCGGCTCAAGAGCGCGCCACTGGAAGACCCGCAACACTGGGCCATGACCTGGCGCTCGTACGTGCGCAAGAACGATAAACGTCCGGCTTGAACCAGCGGTTGCATCGATGCAGCGCCCCCGTCGATCAGGCGGGGCCGTGATCCACACCTGTTCAGAGCCAACAATCAGCCATTGGAAGTGCCCAGGCGTGCTACGCGGCTAGGGACTTCCCCACAGGAAAACCTCATGTCGATTTTCGAAACGGGCCTGGCGCCTTCGCCAGTCAATCATGTCGCGCGCTCGCCACTGAGCTTCATCGAGCGCACGGCCTCGGTCTACGGTGAGTATCCGGCGGTGATCCACGGCGCGGTACGGCGCAACTGGCAACAGACTTATGAGCGCTGCCGGCGCTTGGCCGGCGCGCTCAGTGGGCGGGGTATCGGCAAGGGTGATACGGTCGCGGTGATGCTGCCCAACATCCCGGCCATGCTTGAAGCGCACTTTGCTGTGCCAATGATTGGCGCCGTTCTCAACACCCTCAATGTACGGCTGGATGCGCCCGCCATTGCCTTCATGCTGGAGCACGGTGAAGCCAAGGTGTTGATCACCGACCGTGAATTCCACGAGGTGATTCGTGAGGCCCTGAGCCTGCTGTCCAAGCCGCCCCTGGTGGTCGATGTGGACGACCCCGAGTATGGCGAAGGCCAAGCGCTCAGCGATCTGGACTATGAAGCCTTCCTCGCTGAAGGCGACCCGCAATTCGCCTGGCAATGGCCTGAGGACGAGTGGCAAGCCATTGCCCTCAACTACACGTCCGGCACCACCGGCAACCCGAAAGGCGTGATTTACCACCACCGTGGCGCTTATCTCAATTCACTGGGCAACCAGATGACCTGGGCCATGGGCAACCATCCGGTGTACCTCTGGACGCTGCCGATGTTCCATTGCAATGGCTGGTGCTACCCGTGGACCGTCACCGCGCTGGCCGGCACCCATGTGTTTTTGCGCCGTGTGGACCCGGCAAAAATCCTCATGCTGATCAACCAGCACCAAGTCAGCCACCTGTGCGGCGCGCCCATTGTGCTCAACGCGCTGGTCAACCTGCCGGACTCGGCCAAGGTCACTTTGGATCACCCGGTCAACACCATGGTGGCGGGCGCCGCGCCGCCGGCCAAGGTCATCGGTGCGGTCGAGGAGATGGGCATCAAGATCACCCACGTCTACGGGTTGACCGAGGTTTACGGCCCCGTAACCGTTTGTGCCTGGCACGCACAGTGGGATGAGCAACCGCTCGACGAGCGGGCGAAGATCAAGTCACGCCAAGGCGTGCGCTACCCGACCCTGGAAGGCCTCATGGTCGCTGATTCGCAGACCCTGGCGCCGGTGCCTTGCGATGGCATCACCGTCGGCGAAATCTTCATGCGCGGCAACACGGTGATGAAGGGTTACCTGAAGAACCCCGAAGCCACCCGTGAGGCGTTCAAGGGCGGCTGGTTCCACACCGGCGACCTCGCGGTCCGGCACCCGGACGGCTATGTCGAAATCAAGGATCGGCTCAAGGACATAATCATCTCGGGCGGGGAGAACATTTCCACCATCGAGATCGAGGACGTTTTGTATCGTCACCCGGCGGTATTGGAAGCGGCGGTGGTCGCCCGCCCGGACGAAAAATGGGGTGAAACCCCGTGCGCCTACATCACCCTCAAAACCGACTGCCAGGCCACTCGGGAAGCCGATATCATCCGCTTCTGTCGTGAGCATCTGGCAGGGTTCAAGCTCCCGAAAACCGTGGTATTCAGCGAGTTGCCGAAAACCTCGACGGGCAAGATCCAGAAGTACGTGCTGCGGGGCTGGGCCAAGGCACTCTGAAAGGAGCCCGCTTGATCGATAGAACGCCAGCACATCACGCTATCGGCAAGCGCGGCTACTCCACTGCCTCAGCCACGCCCTGGTCCTCACCCAGAAACCCACCGCTCTGGTGGTGCCACAGCCGCGCGTAAGTGCCGTTTCTCGCCAGCAGTTCGGCGTGGGTGCCTTGTTCGATGATGCGCCCGTCATCCATGACAATCAGCCGGTCCATGGCCGCGATCGTTGACAGTCGATGGGCGATGGCGATGACGGTCTTGCCCTCCATCATTTCATCGAGGCTTTCCTGGATGGCGACTTCGACTTCCGAATCCAAGGCGCTGGTGGCCTCGTCAAGCAACAGGATAGGCGCGTTCTTGAGCATAACCCGGGTGATGGCAATGCGCTGGCGCTGGCCGCCCGACAGTTTGATGCCGCGTTCACCCACCAGGGTGTCATAGCCGCAATGACCTTGTCGGTCGCTCAGTTGGCTGATAAAACCATCGGCCTGGGCGTTGGCCGCAGCCCTACGGATTTGCTCGTCGGTCGCATCCGGGCGGCCGTAGGCGATGTTGTCGCGTATGGAACGGTGGAGCAGGGAAGTGTCCTGAGTGACCATGCCGATGGCGCTGCGCAGGCTCTCTTGCGTCACTTGGGCAATATTTTGACCGTCGATACGAATCTCACCGCTGTCCACGTCGTAGAAGCGCAGCAGCAGGTTGATCAGCGTGGATTTGCCCGCGCCGGAACGGCCCACCAGACCGATCTTTTCGCCTGGGCGGATGTCCAGGCTCAGGCCATCGAGCACCTGGCGTTCACCGTTGTAGTTGAAGCTGACATTGTCGAAGGTCACCGCGCCGCCAGCGGGCACCAGCACGCCGGCACCTGGAGCATCCACCACCTTGGGGCCAAGGGTCAAGGTCGCCATGCCATCCTGCACAGTGCCGATGCTTTCGAACAGCGAGGTCATTTGCCACATGATCCAGTGGGACATGCCATTGATACGCAACGCCATGGCGGTAATTGCCGCTACTGCCCCCGTGCCGACTTCGCCCAGGTGCCACAGCCACAAGGCATAGCCGCCGGCGCCAACGATGAGCGCGACCACCAGTGCCTGGTTGACGATCTCGAACTGGCTGACCAGGCGCATCTGGCGAAAGCCGGTGAGCTTGAAATCCTCCATGGCCGCGCGCGCGAAGTGCGCCTCGCGTTTGGAGTGCGAGAACAGCTTCACGGTGGTGATGTTGGTGTAGGCGTCCGAGATGCGCCCGGTCATCGACGACCGCGCATTGGCCTGTTCCTGGCCGACTTGCCCCAAGCGTGGCACGAAGTACAGCATGGCCAGGCCGAACAATGCGATCCAGGCAATGAACGGCAGCATCAGTTTCAGAGCGAAGCCGCCAGCCAGGGCGATGATCGCGATGAAGTACACCCCGATCCCGGGTGCGATTTCAATGAGGGTGAACAGGACTTCGCGCACCGCGAGCGCCGTCTGCATCACCTTGGTCGTCACGCGGCCGGAGAACTCGTCGGAAAAAAATGAAAGGCTTTGCCGCAGCATGAGGCGATGGAAGTCCCAGCGCAGCCGCAGTGGAAAATTGATCGCCAATATCTGGTGCTGCACCATGGTGCGCAGCGCCACCAGCCCGATGCTGGTGAGCAAGACGATGCCGATACCCCACAGTACTCGACTTTCCTGACCTTGCGCATCACCACCCGCTTTCCAGGTCGAGAGCAGGTCCACGACCTGCCCGAGGAAGGAAAACAACCAGGCTTCATAAATCGACACACAGGCACTGAGCAGCGCAAACACGAGGATGTAGCCGCGTGCGCCTCGGGTGCAGGCCCACAGGAACTGCATCAGGCCGACCGGTGGCGGTGGTGCTTCATCGGGTGGGAAAGGGTCGAGCCTTCGTTCAAACACACGAAGCATTGTGGTCTCCAAAAGATACATGATCGGGAGATTCTGCCATTTAATGGCTGCTTTGAGGGTATTGCCGAAGGACGCCGCGTGGTGGGTGTCAGGAGGGCCTGGACGAGTTCGTCAATGATAAGGGTGCAAGTTACAACGCCGGACGCTGCAGATTGACCCACTCCTGAACAGACGGTCGTTGCCATTGGCGCCGCGCGTATTCCACCAGTGCGGTGGGCACGGAGTCACCGTTGAGGATCAGTCGGTTGAGCATCAACGCCAGGTCAACATCGGCAATCGACCATTGACCGAACAGGTACTCTGGGCTTTCGGCCAACAGCGTTTGTGCGGCACCGACCAGCTTGTGCACCGCCGATTCGGCAAGGGACGACAAGGGCGCTGATTTGAGGCCATAAAACACCACCAAGGTGGAACGCTCCTGTCGGATCGGCAACAGATCACTGCGCAACCATGCCTGGACTTGCCGTGCCTTCGCACGCTGCAGTCGGTCTTGTGGGTAAACCGGCGTCAGAGGAAATACCTCTTCCAGATACTCCGTGATCGCCGAAGATTCAGACAGGGCGAAGTCCCCATGCACGAGTGTAGGCACGCGTTGCGTCAGCGAAAGATTGGCATAGTCCTCTGTCTGGTTTTCGGATGCTTCCAGGTCTAGCGGGCTCATTTCAAATTCGATGCCCTTTTCGCGAAGCACCACGAAAGCCGACATGGCATAGGGGCTGGTGAACTGAGAGTCAACGTACAGGCGCAGGCGGGAATTGTTCACGGCGGTCATCTCCATATGCATTGAAGGACACACCCTACGAGTTCCACGGTGATAAATAAAATGCAGGTTTTTCATGGGTGTATTCCTGGTCGGAATACCTTATTGCTAGCCTTGCGCATCCGTGACGGGGGGCTAGAACTGATATTAGGTAGCATGGGTATCGTTACTAGGCAGTTCCTGATGGGCGCCCGGCCAATTCTGACAAGAATGTCAGGAAGCGGTCAGCCTCAGGACACCTTTGTCCTATAGGCTGGCGAATGGTCTACACGTCTGCCCGGACCGCTTGAGGCATAAATAAGGGACTCAGGACCCGCGCTGCTTCCACAGAGGAGTTACCCGATGCGTTTGCTCATCATTGAGGACGAAGAAAAGACGTCCTCTTATGTGCATCGTGGCTTGAGCGAGCTCGGCTACATTGTTGATGTCGCGACTAATGGCATCGATGGCCTGCACTACGCGCTGGAGATGGATTACGACGTCGTGATCCTGGATGTCATGTTGCCGGGCAAGGACGGCTACGGCGTGCTGCAGGGTTTGCGCCTGCACAAGAAAACCCCGGTCATCATGTTGTCGGCAAGGGGCACGGTGGATGATCGCGTCCGGGGCCTGCGCGAGGGCGCCGATGATTACCTGGCCAAGCCCTTTTCCTTTGCCGAACTGGTCGCGCGCGTCCAGGCATTGATCCGGCGTCGTGCCGATGACTCAGCCGACCCGACGCACTTGCGCATCGATGACCTTGAGGTCGACCTGCAAGCACGCAAGGTCACCCGGGCCGGGTTGCGGCTGGATCTGACGGCCAAGGAGTTCTGTCTGTTGAGCCTGTTGGCGCGGCACCAGGGTGAGATTCTTTCCAAGTTGATGATTGCCGAGCAGGTCTGGGACATGAATTTCGACAGTGACGCCAATGTGGTCGAAGTGGCGATCAAGCGCGTGCGATCCAAGGTGGATGCGCCTTATCCACGCAAGCTGCTGCATACCGTCCGTGGCATGGGTTATGTATTGGAGAGTCGTGAAGCCGATAGCAGGCAAACGGGTACGCCATGATGAAAAGATCGATCGCCAAGCGACTCGCCCTGATGTTTGCGCTTGCAGTCCTTGTGATCACCGCGATCAGCGCGACACTGTTGCGCTGTTCTTTGAAGCAGTCGCTCGAAGATCAAATGCAAAACGAGCTGATCTTGCGCCATTCCGTCCTTGACCCCGTGCTTGCAAAATATGATTCGGCGGCGTTCTGGGTCGGCTTGCGGCAGAAGCTCGACGGCCTGACACCTACCGATGAGCGGGTGCGTTATTGGGTCCTGGTTGACAACCCGGACTACACCTATGGCGGGCCGATGCCGGACGGCCAGGATTGGTCGAAGCGCCCGGATGGATTTTTCAGCGTCGAGATACCTGAGCGAGATCGTCCCATGGTGCTGTTGGTCAAGACCATTGCCGCCATGGGTAGCCGTCCGGAGTTGCGCTTTATCGTGGGGCTTGATTCAACGCCGTTCATGAGGACTCTGGACCACTTCACCAAGATCCTGATCCTGACCTCGGCGTTGGGCGTCGTGCTGGTCGCGCTGCTCGGATACTGGATCGCGCGTTTCGGCCTGGGGCCGGTCAGGCGGCTTAGTCGTCAGGCCAACAGCCTGCCGCCGGGCGATTCGAAACAGCGACTGGACACCGAGGCGCTGCCAGGCGAATTGCAGGAACTGGCGGTGTCGTTCAACGGAGCCCTGGCTCGTCAGGAAGCCGCCTGGTGCCAGCTCGAAGGGTTCAATGCCAATGTGGCCCATGAGTTGCGAACGCCCCTGACCAACCTGATCGGGCAGACCCAGGTCGCGTTGGCCCACGGACGTGACGTGAATGAGCTCCAGGATCTGCTGCAGTCCAACCTCGAAGAGCTGGAACGAATGGGCACCATCGTCAATGACATGCTGTTCCTGGCGGGTGCCGAAAGTGGGCAGCGGGCAACAGAGCTGAGTGATGTCTCGCTTTATGAAGAGGCGTCGAAGACGGTGGAATACCTGGAGCCGGTCTTGCACGACAAACAGCTGAGCGTGGTGATCAACGGCGACATGCGCGTATGCATCGATCGGCGGCTTTTCCACCGTTCCCTGGCCAATCTGCTGCAGAACGCGGCGCGATACGCAGTGCCGGCAAGCACGATCACGGTGAGCCTGGAAAGCCATGGCCTGCAGGCCGAGGTGAGTGTTTCCAATGCCGGGGAGCCTATTGATAACGTGCACCTGGAGCGCTTGTTCGAGCGTTTCTATCGCGCTGACGCCGCCAGGGCGCGAAGCGACGCGCATCATGGCCTGGGGCTCTCCATTGTGCGGGCGGTGGCGTCCATGCACGGTGGACGCGTGTTCGCCCACAGCAAGAACGGGCGCAACACCTTCGGATTCTCCCTGACGAACCAAGCGGCGCGCTAGGCGCCGCTGCACGCTCCGGTCCAGCACTGCTGGGTCTGAGTGAACCCCCGGCGTTTCCCCGACGCTGGTGTTTGACATGTTCCTGTCAGTCAGCAGTCACCTTGACGACAGTGTCCCCCTCCTAGAGTGCTACGACCATCCCGGTAAGGACAGTCGTGGAGTCCACTATGAACATTCAAAACTTATCGATCGCCAGCTTGCTGGCAATCATCGCTTTGAGCGGTTCGCCTTTGTTCGCCAAAGAACAAGCGGATCCCCCTGATTACGAATATGGCATGCCGCTGGACGTAGCCCAGGTCGTTCGCATCGACGAGCCGAGATCGCAGGTATGCGAGGTCGTGCGAGCAAAAATGACTTACGTGAACACCCACGGGGCAACACAGCACATCAGCTTTCTGAAGTTGGCTGAGGCCTGCGTGCTCCAGTGAGCGTCCGGTCATGCCGGTTCATCATTCAAATCGAGAACTCAACCATGTGGAATAAAACTACAACACCCGTTATTGGCCTTGGCAAAAACTTCAACCGCCTCGTGCGATGGGCTCGTACCTTTGGCGCCAGCGTCGTCCTGTTGAGTGTGGCAAGCATTGAAGCGTCCGCTCGTGTGGCACCGAAACCCGACTGGTCGACCCAAGACATACCGTCCCAGATGGGCCGGATCGTCTTGATCACCGGCGGTACTAGCGGCATGGGATATGAGGATGCGCTGGCGCTGGCACGTGCCGGCGCCGAGGTGATTATCGCTGCACGCAATCCGGAACGCGGCGCGGAGGCCATCGCACGCATTCAGCAGTCTGTGCCCAACGCCAAGGTGCAGTTCGAGGCCGTGGACCTGGCCAATCTTTCATCCGTGCACGGCTTGGCTCAGCGTCTGAACCAGCGCCTGCCGCGTCTTGACGTATTGATCAACAATGCCGCCATTATGGCGCCACCCGAGCGAGGTGCATCCGCGGATGGCTTCGAACTTCAACTGGCAACCAACTACCTGGGACACTTTGCGCTGACCGGCCTGCTGGTACCGCTCCTGCGTCAAAGCGATGACCCTCGCGTGGTAAGCCTTTCAAGCATTGCCGCCAGTCGTGGCACCCTGAACTTCGCTGATCTTCAGGCCGAGCAGAAGTACGACCCGTATGCGGCATACGCGCAATCGAAACTGGCCATCCTGCAGTGGGCGTTTGCGTTGCAGCGGCGCAGTGACGCCGAGAAGTGGGGTATTCGCAGCATTGCTGCACACCCTGGTGTCGCCGTTACCGAGTTGATCGCGCGCGGCCCCGGCCTCAACAGCGAGTTCGGCCAACGTTGGGCAGAGGGGCGTGACGCGTACCACTCCGCAGCGCAAGGGGCATTGCCCACGCTATATGCCGCCACCGCGCCGGAGGCCGTCGCCGGTGCTTATTACGGCCCGACTGGTGATGAGGAAAAACGGGGTCCGCTGGGCTTTGCCAAGACACCCGCCGCCGCAACCGAGGTGGCGGATGCCGAACAGCTTTGGACCGTCTCCGAACGACTGACCGGCGTGACCTATCGCTGATGCACCCTGGGCGAATCCGTCCCGTGCCCGCCTTTTGGCCTGTAATCGTCTCTCAGGAGTTCCCATGAGTACGCCTTCCTACCTGCATCGTTTGAGCCTCGCGCTTAATGCGCAAGACGATGAACTGCGTCCGGCACTGTGCGGGTTTCTGCTGTTCCTCTGCCTTTTCACTGGCTACTTCATGCTCCGCCCGATCCGTGAATCAATGGGGATCACGGCGGGCGTGGAAAATCTGCAATGGCTGTTCACCGCGACCTTCCTGGTCATGTTGGCGGCCGTTCCGATGTTTGCCTGGCTCAGCTCTCGGGTACCACGCTTGCGCCTCGTTGATTGGGTATACAGCTTCTTCGGCATCAACTTGCTGATGTTCGTTGAGCTGTTTCAGTTCCAGTCGGATAGCGTGTGGCTAGCCCGTACCTTTTACGTCTGGATCTCGGTGTATAACCTGTTCGTTGTGTCTGTGGCCTGGAGCTTGATGGCAGATGTCTTCGACGGTGAGCAGGCCAAACGTCTATTCGCTTTCATTGCTGCGGGGGCCAGTGTCGGGGGCCTGCTGGGGCCAGCCTTGAGCGCGGTGCTCATCGATACTCTCGGCGCGTCAGGGTTGATGTTCCTGTCAGCCCTGCTATTAGGTGCCACGCTGGTACTGAAACAGACGTTGATGCGCTGGCGTGCGACGGGCGGGGCCGGTCGCCCCGGTGCCGCTCCGACACAAAGCCCGCGCCAGCCACTGAGCGGCAATCCATTCAGCGGTTTGACTGCCGTATTCAAGTCGCCTTACTTGCTGGGCATTGCCGGTTTCGTGGTGTTGTTGGCAACGGTGACGACGTTTCTCTACTTCGAGCAGGCTCGTTTGGTGGCTGAGTTATTTCCCGATCGCGAGGCGCAGGTGCGCGTCTTCGGAACCATTGATTTCATCGTGCAAGCAGGTGCATTGCTGTCTCAGTTATTCATCACTGGGCGCATTGCACCGAAGCTGGGGGTGGGGGCGTTGCTGGCGGTTGTGCCGCTGGTGATGTGTATCGGCTTCCTGGGCCTCGCCCTGGCGCCCGGTTTCGCGGTACTCGCGATGTTGATGATCGTACGGCGAATCGGCGAGTATGCGTTTGTCCGACCGGGCAGGGAGATGCTCTTCGCACCCTTGGATGCCGAGAGCAAATATAAGGCCAAGAACTTCATCGATACCGTGGTTTATCGCGGGGGGGACGCCGTCAGCGGCTGGGCCAAGAGCCTGCTCGACATGCTGGGGCAGGGTGTTGGCTTGGCCGCGGTGATTGGCGCCGGTTGTGCATTGCTATGGGGGTATCTGGGCTTGCAGCTGGGACGGCACGCCGATAGCTTGCAGGGCGAATCGGTATCAATGGAGGCTGGCGCCGCCGAAACCTAGGCATTTGTTGGATAGCGAGCGTGTTGTCCCGCTCGGTCAAGGCAGGGCGGCTTCGACCAGTTCGATCCAGTGCCTGACAGGGGTTCGGCCTGCACCGTTGAGGTGGGTCTGGCAGCCGATATTGGCGGTGACAATGACTTCGGGGTGTTCGCTTTCCAGCGCATTGAGCTTGTTGTCGCGCAGTTGCCGAGACAGTTCGGGTTGGGTCAGCGAATAAGTACCCGCCGAGCCGCAGCACAGGTGACTGTCGGGAATAGAGGTCAGGTTGAACCCCAGGCTTGTCAGGATCGCTTCAACGGCACCCCCGAGCTTTTGCGCATGCTGCAAGGTGCAAGGGCAGTGGAACGCCAGGCGCTGGTCGCTGTGTGCGCCGAGCTGATCCAGCGGCTCGTCGCGCAGTACTTCAACCAGATCCTTAGCCAGGGCACTGACCCTTTTCGCTTTGTCGGCATACGCCGGGTCGGTGCTGAGCAGGTGGCCATAGTCCTTGATGAAGGCACCGCAGCCGCTGGCGGTTTGCACTATGGCCTCGGCGCCGCTTTCTATGCCCGGCCACCACGCATCGATGTTGCGGCGGGCACGAGCAAGGCCAGTGGCCTGAGCGTCCAGGTGATAGTCCACCGCGCCGCAACAGCCGGCCTCGCGGATCGAGGTGACGCTGATCCCCAGTCGATCCAGTACACGTGCGGCGGCCGCGTTGGTATTGGGCGACAGGCTCGGTTGCACGCAGCCTTCGAGCATCAGCACTTGCCGGGTATGGCGGGTGGTCGGTCGTGGTTTTGCCGGATACACGTTGCGCGGCAATTTGCTTTGCAGTGTGTTTGGCAGCAATGGGCGAAAAACCTGGCCGCTGCTCAGCAGCCCTTTGAACAGCCCCGGATTGGGAAGGGCGCCGCGCAGTCCCGCGCGCAACAGGCGTTGGCCGAGTGGGCGTGGGACGGCTGCATCGACCACCGCCCGGCCGATGTCCAGCAAGTTGTGATAGTCGACGCCGGACGGGCAGGTGGTTTCGCAATTGCGGCACGATAGGCAACGATCCAGGTGCTCCTGGGTCTTGCGGGTCACTTCATTGCCTTCGAGCACCTGCTTGATCAGGTAGATACGCCCCCTCGGGCCATCCAGTTCATCGCCCAGCAGTTGATAGGTCGGGCAGGTGGCGTTGCAGAAACCGCAGTGCACGCAACTGCGCAGAATGCTTTCGGCTTCTGCGGCACGGGGCAGTTGGCGGGCGTCTTCGCTCAAGGTGGTCTGCATGGTTCAAAGCTCCGCGTACAGGCGACCGGGGTTGAAGAGGCCCCGTGGATCAAGTTGCTGTTTCAAGTTCCGGTGATAGTGCATCAGCGCGTCGGGCAACGGTTGGAATGGACTGTCGATCAGGCCATGGCTGTAGCAGGTCGCATGTCCGCCGAGCTCTTCGACCACCGAGCGAATGAGGGACGCTTCGGCGTCGGATTTGAGCCAGCGCTGAGCGCCACCCCAATCGATCAGTTGAGCACCCGGCAGCGACAGTCGGGGTGTGTTCTGCGGCAGGGAAAGGCGCCAGAGCGGCTGATTCTCATCGAAAAAACTCAATCGATGTTCGTTCAGGTCTTGCCAGTACGAAGCGTCCAGCCGCTCACCGCCCAAACGGTCATGGGCCGCCGCCACCGAGCCTTCGCCGCCCTCGAGCCGCAGGTGCAGGCGCTGGCCATCGTGACAGGCGGCGCTGATCGGCAGCGGTTGCTGGCCCCATTCCGCCAGGCGCAGCAGGGCACGATCGCTGTCCATCTCCAGGCTGATACTTAACGCTTGCCGCGGTTTCGGCAGGACCTTGAGGGACACTTCGGTTATCACGCCAAGCGAGCCGTAACTGCCGGCCATCAAGCGCGACAGATCGTAGCCGGCGACGTTCTTCATGACCTCGCCGCCAAAGCGCAGATGCTTGCCATGACCGGTGATGATCCGTGTCCCGAGGACGAAGTCGCGGACCGATCCTGACCAGGGGCGCCGCGGTCCCGAGAGTCCGCAGGCAATCATGCCGCCCACGGTGGCGTCTTCGCCGAAGGAGGGCGGTTCGCAAGGCAGCATCTGCTGCGACGCGTCCAGCACTTCAGACAAGTGTGCCAATGGCGTACCGCAGCGAGCGGTGATGACCAGTTCGGTCGGGTCGTAGCTGACGATGCCCCGGTGGGAGCGGGTGTCGAGGACTTCACCCGCCACGATGCGCCCGAGGAACGCCTTGCTGTTGGAACCCTGGATGCGCAGCGGAGTGGCGCTTTCCAGCGCCTGGTTGACCTGCTCCAGCAGCGAGGCGCTGTCATCCATATCGTGTTCGCTGCGCATCAGAAACGCTCCAATTCAGGGAAGGGCAACTGACCCATATGCACGTGCATGGCACCAAACTCGGCGCAGCGATGCAGTGTTGGAATATTCTTGCCCGGGTTGAGTAATCCGCTTGGATCGAATGCAGCTTTGACGGCATGGAACACGGTCAGCTCATCGCTATTGAACTGCGCACACATCTGATTGATTTTCTCGCGGCCCACACCGTGTTCACCGGTAATGCTGCCGCCGACCTTCACGCACAATTCGAGGATCTTGCCCCCCAGGGCTTCGGCACGATCGAGTTCACCCGGTTGATTGGCATCGAACAGAATCAGTGGATGCATATTGCCGTCGCCGGCGTGGAACACGTTGGCGACCCGCAGGTCATACTCGGCTGATAACGCCGCGATAGCCTGCAGCACACCGGGCAGTTCCCGGCGTGGGATCGTCCCGTCCATGCAGTAATAATCCGGAGAGAGGCGACCCACCGCTGGAAAGGCATTCTTGCGCCCGGCCCAGAAACGCACGCGTTCGGCCTCGTCGCGAGCCTGGCGCACTTCGGTGGCGCCGGCCTTTTCCAACACTTGGCGCACACGGTCGCAATCATCATGGACGTCGGCTTCTACACCATCGAGTTCGCACAACAGAATCGCTTCGGCGTCGACCGGATAGCCGGCGTGGATGAAGTCTTCGGCAGCGCGAATGGCCAGGTTGTCCATCATCTCCAGACCGCCCGGGATAATGCCCGCGGCAATGATGTCACCCACCGCGCGGCCAGCCTTTTCGACGGAATCGAAGGCCGCCAGCAGCACTTTGGCGGTTTGCGGTTTGGGTAGCAGTTTGACCGTGACTTCGGTGATCACCCCGAGCATGCCTTCGGAACCGGTGAACAAGGCCAGCAGATCGAAACCGGGTGAGTCGAGGGCCTGGGACCCCAGCGTCAGGTGTTCACCGTCGACGGTGAGGATGTCGACCTTGAGCAGGTTGTGCACGGTCAGGCCGTACTTCAGGCAATGCACGCCGCCGGCGTTCTCCGCCACGTTACCGCCGATTGAACAGGCGATCTGGGAGGACGGGTCCGGCGCGTAGTACAGGCCAAACGGCGCGGCAGCCTGGGAAATCGCCAGGTTACGAACGCCGGGTTGGACGCGGGCAGTGCGGGCGGCGGGGTCGATGTGGAGGATGTGGTTGAAGCGCGCCATCACCAGCAGCACGCCTTTTTCCAGCGGCAATGCACCGCCGGACAAACCCGTGCCTGCACCGCGGGCGACGACGGGCACCTGCCGTTCATGGCAGAGCCGGAGCACGCCTTGGACCTGGTCGATGTGGCGCGGCAGCACCACCAGCATCGGCGTGGTGCGGTAAGCGGAGAGTCCGTCGCACTCGTACGGTTTGAGCTCTTCGCGCTGGTGCAGGATTTCCAGGTCGGGCCACTGGGTTTGCAGGGCCTGCAGCAGGGCGTTTTTGTCGACGTCGGGCAAGACACCGTCGACGCGTTCATCGTAGAGAATATTCATGGTCAGTGGCGACACTCCGTTGTTTTTATTAGAGGTCTGTTCAACTCAGCTGACTTGCATGATTAGCCTGAGGCGTTCTGCTGTCTATGTCAGAAGCAGCTGGAGATACATCCAAGTTGTGAGGGTGCGTTGAGCTACCTATACATGAGGGCATTACCATGCACCACTTGATCGTGCCGCCGCCAGACGGATCGCACGCGCAGCCTATTTATCAGGCACAGACGCTTCAGCTGACTTTGGTCAAATAACTCGGCACGGGTTGTTCGGGCAATATGGACAGAACTTTTAAACGCTGGAGCATCCGATGGCGGGCGCGGTGGAGGTGTTCCTTGAGATTCAACGCCGCCGCATCGAATGCACCGTGCAACAGCAATTCTAGAATCAAACGGTGTTCGGCCATCATGGCTTCGTCTGGACCGATACCCAACTGACTGTAGAAAATCCGATTAATGGTCATGGGGCTCTGGCTCTGGCGAATCAGCGTCGCGATCTTGCGGTTGGGAATACCTGCCAGGCAGTGGCGATGCAGGTCTTCTTCCAGTCTTTCGATGTCAGCCAGGCTGCATTGCGGATTGTTCTGCGCGGCCTTGACCCGCGTGAGCATGGCTTCAAGTGCGTCCCGGCTGAGCCCGGGTGCGCTCTGGCGTAATGCCTCAGGCTCAAGGCAGGCGCGTAGTTCGTAGTCTTCGGTGACTTCCCGCGCGGTGAGCGGGCCGGCCAGCCATTGGGAGTAGGGTTCCTTTTCGACCAGCCCCCGGTCACGCAGACGCATCAACGCCTCGCGCACCACTGCCCGGCTGACGCCGTAATGTTCGGCGGCCATTTGTTCATCGAGGCGGTAGTGACCGAACGCAACGCAGGTCGATAAAGCTGCGCCAATCTCGTCAAATATCCGCTCGCCCAGCGGTCGCGTATCAACCAGTTCTTCGCTGCTATCAAGGCCAAACTGATGGTGGGTGAGGGTGAGCCGTAATGGCTCCACCTCAACTCCCTTCGGGTTGACCAGATAACCACGGCCATCGAATCGGCTGATCAAACCTTCGTCATGCAGCAGGTTCAAGGCCCTGCGCACGGGCACCCGACTGGTGCCGAACAGCTCCGCCAGGGGGGCTTCGAGCAACACAAGTCCCTGAGCCACGTCTCCGTTGACGATGGCGTCGCGCAGGACCTGGCGGATCATGGCGTAGCGGGACGCGGTGCGGGATTCCTCGGTGGACATCGATTTCATAGGCTTCTCGAAAGGCGGGCGCCGATTCTCGCACAAGTTCGGTTGTCACCGCGGGCTACGTCAACGTGCCCATTCCCAGGGCTGTTGTTACTTTTTTGCACTAAAATGTATCTTTTGTAAAAAATCCATTATTGATGTTCGGCGTTCAGGCTACTTGCCCCACACTGCAGCCGACGAATATTTGCAAGCGTTACAAGGCCTCTAGTCCGCCAATCCGACGGGTAAAGCCGTTTGCAAAGATCTACATCGCAGGTCAGGCAGATTTATCCTGGCACGCTTTCTGCCTTTATAAAACGTACATTTTACTAATATATACGTTTATAGGTGGATGAAATGGCCTGCTTTAGCCCCTCTGTCCCGTTTGCAGCCGATGCCCTGGCACTGGCGGAGCAATTTGCTTCTGGCAGCAGCGACCCGGTTCGCGCATTGGACGAAGCGTTGGCCAAAGCAGCAGAGGTCGATCATGTGTTCATTTCCCTATGTTCTGTGCGCGCCCGCCGCGAAGCTCTGGCGTCGGCTGCGCGCTGGAAAGCTGGACAGCCGGCAAGCGCGCTGGACGGCGTCCCCATCGTCTGGAAAGACCTGTTTAACATCGCAGGGAGCGTAACGACAGCGGGCGCTGCAATACGCCAAGACTTACCGCCAGCGCTGCTTGACGCCAATACCGTAGGCCAGCTGTCGCGAGCCGGGATGATCAGTGTCGGCAAAACCAACCTCAGCGAATTCGCTTATTCAGGCCTCGGGCTTAACCCTCATTTCGGCACTCCACATAACCCATTCGGGCTCGAACAGCCGCGCATTCCGGGTGGTTCCTCTTCGGGGTCTGCGGTGGCGGTTGCGGCGGGGATCGTGCCAATTGCAATGGGCACGGATACCGCTGGCTCCATCCGAGTTCCAGCAGCGTTCAACGGTTTGGTGGGGTTTCGCAGCAGTTGCCGACGCTACAGCCGCGACGGCGTCTTCCCGCTGGCGCATACCCTCGACAGCGTAGGGCCCCTGACCCGCAGCGTGCGCGATGCCGTGGCCATCGACAACATCCTGCATGGACGTTCGCAGCCGATATCTTTAGCTCCACGCCCGCTGGCCGGTCAGCGGTTTTGGGCCGATGAGGCAGTCATTTTTGATCCGCGTGTCGAATCTGCCGTACGCGACAACCTCTTGCAGTGCCTGAGCATGATGAAAGCTCAAGGCGCGCTGATCGACCTGCGTCCTTCGCCCGCCTTTCAGGCGACGCTTGAGCTCATCGAGCTATCAGGCTGGCTCGGCGCCGCTGAAGCCTTCGCCTTGCACCAGCCTCTCTTGGACAGCGCTGCAGCTGCGCAACTCGACCCCCGCGTGCGGCGTCGTCTGGAGGCGGCACGCTCATTCCCGGCCAGCCAGTTGATCAGGCTCTACAGCGCCCGCGAGCAGCTGCAGCAACAAATCACCGACGAACTCGATGGCGCCTTTTTGATAACCCCAAGCGTTGCCCACGTGGCGCCGCTGTTGGCGCCACTGCAAACCGATGACGAGCTATTCGCGCGCACCAATCTCGCTACGTTGCGCCTGACCATGCCCGGCAGTTTGCTGAATCTACCGGGCGTGTCGCTGCCCAGCGGCTGCGACGAGTCAGGTTTGCCCACCGGCATGTCGATCAGCGCGCCGCCTGGTGAGGACTCACGATTGCTACGCGCTGCGCTGGCGGTAGACACCGCGATGCGACAGCGCTGAAGCACTCACGATTGATCAGATAAACCCGCAGGAGAACGATAATGGCTAAAGAAATTTTGTGCGCCTTTGGTGTCGACGTAGACGCTGTGGCAGGTTGGTTGGGCTCATACGGTGGCGAGGATTCGCCCGACGATATTTCCCGCGGGCTGTTCGCTGGCGAAATCGGCGCACCGCGCCTGCTCAAGTTATTCGAGCGTTATGGGCTGCGCACCACATGGTTTGTGCCCGGCCATTCGATGGAGACCTTTCCCGAACAAATGAAGGCCGTGGCCGATGCCGGTCATGAGATCGGCGTACACGGCTATAGCCACGAAAACCCGATCGCCATGACGCCCGAACAGGAAGAAATCGTCCTCGACAAGTCCATCGAGCTGATCACCCACATGACCGGCAAGCGCCCGACTGGCTACGTTGCGCCATGGTGGGAGTTCAGCAAAGTCACCAACGAGTTGCTGCTCAAAAAAGGCATCAAATACGACCACAGCCTGATGCACAACGACTTCCATCCCTACTACGTACGTGTGGGTGACAGCTGGACCAAGATTGATTACAGCCAGCATCCCGATACCTGGATGAAGCCGCTGGTACGTGGCCAGGAAACCGAGCTCGTGGAGATTCCCGCCAACTGGTACCTCGATGATCTGCCGCCGATGATGTTCATCAAGAAGGCGCCCAACAGCCACGGCTTCGTCAACCCGCGTCATCTGGAAGAAATGTGGCGTGATCAGTTCGACTGGGTGTACCGCGAGCATGAACATGCGGTTTTTACCATGACCATCCACCCCGACGTCTCCGGCCGCCCGCAGGTGCTGCTCATGCTGGAGCGTCTGATCGAGCATATCCAAAGCCATGAAGGCGTGAAATTCGTCACCTTCGACGAAATCGCCGATGACTTCGTTCGCCGCAATCCTCGTAACAGCTGATTGGCCCTTCCTACTGAGGCATGACCCATGTCCATCTATAACAAGCTCGATCTGACCGGCTGGAAACCCCAGCAACTGACTTCCGAACAAGTACGCTATGCCACCTGGATCGCTTTTTTTGCCTGGGTGTTTGCGGTGTACGACTTCATCCTGTTCGGCACATTGTTGCCGGAAATCGGTCGGCACTTTCAGTGGGGTGAGGCGGAACAGGCGGAGATCGCCACCTGGGCCGCTGTCGGTACGGCAGTGGTCGCCCTGGCTATCGGACCATTGGTCGATCGCCTCGGTCGACGCATGGGCATTATCTTCACGGTGACCGGTTCGGCAATCTGCTCGGCACTGACCGCATTGGGCGGCTCATGGGGCAAGTCGCCGTTGATCCTGATCCGTTCGCTAAGTGGCCTGGGCTACGCCGAAGAAACGGTCAACGCCACTTACCTGAGCGAGATCTACGCGGCGTCCGAAGACCCACGCCTGGCCAAGCGTCGCGGCTTTATCTACAGCCTGGTGCAGGGTGGCTGGCCTGTCGGCGCGCTGATTGCTGCGGGGCTGACAGCCGTGCTGTTGCCGATCATTGGCTGGCAGGGGTGTTTCATCTTCGCGGCCATCCCGGCGCTGGTCATCGCCTTCATGGCGCGCAAGCTCAAGGAAAGCCCGCAGTTTCAAATACATCAGCGCATTACCCAGCTGCGCAAGGCCGGCGACGCCGAGCAAGCGAAAGCGGTGGCGATGACCTACGGGGTGGATTACGAAGAGCATCGTACGGCGGGCATAGGCGCTGCGTTTCGTGGCACATCGCGTCGTGCAACGCTGGTGATAGGCGCGGCGATTCTGCTCAACTGGGCGGCGATTCAGGTGTTCAGCGTATTGGGTACCTCGGTGATCGTCAGCGTTCACCACATCTCCTTCGAGAACTCGCTCATTATTCTGGTGTTGTCGAACCTGGTGGGTTACTGCGGTTACCTGGCTCATGGCTGGATGGGTGACAAGATTGGACGTCGCAACGTGATTGGCCTTGGCTGGATGCTCGGCGGTCTGGCATTTGCGGGCATGCTGTTCGGCCCGAGCAACATGCCGATGGTGGTCGGTCTTTACAGCCTTGGGCTGTTCTTCCTGATTGGTCCTTATTCAGCGGCGTTGTTTTTCATCAGTGAGAGCTTCCCCACCAGCATTCGCGCCACCGGCGGCGCCATCATCCATGCCATGGGCCCGATCGGCGCGGTGGTTGCAGGCTTCGGTGCCACCTCAGTATTGAGCGCCGGTGGCGACTGGCAAACCTCGGCCCTGTATTTCGGCGCGCTGCCTTGCTTTCTTTCCGGCGCGCTGATGTTTGCCGCCAGGCACGTGCGCCCAGAAACCGTCCAATAAGGAACTGAACATGACTCGCAAAGTAGCGTTGATAACCGGTGCCGCCAGCGGTATAGGACAAGCGTTGGCAGTCGCTTTCGCCCGCCAGGGCGTGGCAGTGGTCGGTGGGTATTTCCCGGCCGATCCCCATGACCCGGACATCACCGCGCGTCTGATCGCTGACGCTGGCGGCGAAAGCTTGATGGCGGCGCTGGACGTAACCAGTACCGATTCAGTCGACGCATTGGCCGAGCAGGCTGTCAGCCGTTTTAACCGTATCGATTGCGCGGTGGCCAATGCCGGTTTATTGCGCCGCGCGCCCCTGCTCGAGATGACTGATGAGCGCTGGAACGAGATGCTCGATGTCGATCTGACGGGCGTGATGCGCACCTTCCGTGCGGCGTCACGACACATGGGCGAGGGTGGGGCAATGGTGGCCATTTCGTCGATAGCCGGGGGCGTTTATGGTTGGCAGGACCACTCGCATTATGCCGCTGCCAAGGCCGGAGTGCCGGGACTGTGTCGCTCGCTGGCAGTCGAACTGGCGCCACGGGGCATTCGCTGCAACGCCGTGATTCCGGGGCTGATCGAGACGCCACAATCGTTGGACAGCAAGAACTCGCTAGGGCCGCAGGGGCTGGCCCAGGCGGCCAAAGCCATTCCGTTGGGACGCGTCGGCCGGCCCGATGAAGTGGCGTCGCTGGTGCGGTTTTTGTGCAGTGAGGAATCCAGTTATCTCACTGGACAGAGCATCGTCATCGATGGCGGCCTTACCGTGCGTTGGCCTGGGTGATTCGCGTAGTTGGCTCGAAGCGAAAACGCTGCGCACCCGCACTTGGGAATATGAGGAAAGCATCATGCAATTGGACAACAAACGCGCCGTGATCACAGGCGCAGGCAGCGGCATTGGCGCCGCCATCGCTCGCGCTTATGCCGAGCAGGGCGCACGCTTGATCCTGGCGGATCGTGATGCGACCTCACTGGCAAGCACCGCCCATGTCTGCCGCGAGCTCGGCGCTGAGGTTGTTGAAAGCGTGGCCGATGTCGGCTCTGTCGAGGGCGCGCAAGCCAGTGTCGATGCCTGTGTCCACCACTATGGCGGCATCGATATCCTGGTGAACAATGCAGGCATGCTTACCCAGGCGCGCTGTGTCGATCTAACGCTTGCCATGTGGGACGAGATGCTGCGCGTCGACCTCACCAGCGTCTTCATCGCCAGCCAGCGTGCCTTGCCGCATATGCTCGCCCAGCACTGGGGACGTATCATCAACGTCGCCTCGCAGCTGGGCATCAAGGGCGGCGCTGAATTGAGCCATTACGCTGCAGCCAAGGCTGGGGTGATCGGCTTCACCAAGTCCCTGGCGTTGGAAGTCGCCAAGGACAATGTGCTGGTCAATGCCATAGCCCCTGGCCCCATTGAAACGCCGCTAGTGTCTGGCATCAGCAGCGCCTGGAAAATTGCCAAGGCCGCAGAGTTGCCGCTAGGGCGTTTCGGGCTGGCAGAAGAAGTTGCGCCGGTCGCGGTGCTGCTTGCTAGCGAACCCGGTGGGAATCTGTTCGTCGGCCAGACGCTGGGCCCTAATTCCGGCGATGTCATGCCGTGATTCAAAGGAGCAAATGACCATGTGTGGACTCTGTGGCCTGCTTGGCGAAGACGTGCACTGGAGCGACCCGCTAGGCGATGAACTGCCCCGGCGTCGTGAGCGCTTGCGCCGGATTGCCGCGATCAATACGGTCGTCGCGCCTTTTCGCTTGAAAGTCGAGGATTTCCAGGGCGTTTCCTATCTGTTGCTTGGCGCCACAGGCAAGCAGGCGTTGGCCAACGGCCTTGATCAGCTGTGGCAACGGGCGGAGCAGTTGACCGGTCGGGTACTTGACCCTTTGGATGAACGGCTGCTGGATCAATTGGAGCGCCAGCCATGAGTATCGCGCTGAACGTGATCACTGGCTTCCTGGGCAGCGGCAAGACCAACTTGCTCAAGCGTCTGCTCAAGGAGGAAACCTTGGGTGATACGGCACTGCTGATCAACGAGTTTGGCGACGTAGGCATCGACCATCTGCTGATGGAAGAAGTCGCGCCGGACACCCTATTGCTGCCTGGCGGCTGTGTCTGCTGTTCGATCCGGGGCGAATTGCGCGACGCGCTCGCGACCCTGCTGGAACGCCGTGCACGGGGGGAAGTGCCGGCTTTCCGACGGGTAATCCTGGAAACCACCGGTCTGGCCGATCCGGCGCCGATTCTTGCAACCATCAGCAGCGACCCGCACCTGCGCGGCCGGGTTCATATCGGGTTGGTCGTGACCGTGGTCGATGCCAGCCATGCAGCTCTTCAGGAACGCCTGCACCCGGAGTGGATGGCCCAGGTGGCAGCCGCAGACAGGCTAATGATCAGCAAGACCGACCTAGCGGGCGAACCCTCATTGCGAGCGTTGCAGGCGCGTCTGCGCTCGATCAATCCAGCGCCCGTTTATGCCACAACTGACATTCTCTGCGGCGACCAATTGCTGCTCGGCGAAGGGCTGCGCGGTAACGATCCGGCCAAAGAGGTTGCACGCTGGCAACTGCAACGTGTGAGGTCAACACCTGCCCGTCACGCAGAGGCTCAAGTCTGCTGTCTGACGCTACAACGACCGCTCGACTGGGTCACTTTCGGAGTCTGGCTGTCCATGCTGCTAAGATGCCACGGCGAACGAATCCTCCGCGTCAAAGGACTGCTCAACGTGAATACCAGCCAAACCCCCGTCGTCATTCATGGTGTGCAGCACTGCCTGCATGCGCCCGTGCATCTGCCTGCCTGGCCAGGAGATGATCGTACATCAAGGCTGGTGTTCATCGTGCGCGGCTTGGATATCGACCTGCTGCGACGTTCATTCAAGGTGTTCACCGAGCGGCTGTC
This sequence comes from Pseudomonas sp. G2-4, assembly GCF_030064125.1. Lineage (NCBI taxonomy): Bacteria > Pseudomonadati > Pseudomonadota > Gammaproteobacteria > Pseudomonadales > Pseudomonadaceae > Pseudomonas > Pseudomonas sp. G2-4. The sequence continues at coordinate 2,349,190 of NZ_CP125957.1, forward strand.
GCCAGTGCTTCAGGAAGCTTTGACATGACGGTAACACTGCGGGTGCTGGGGACCTCGGTCACGTTGCTGGAATCGCTGCGTGAGCGTGCCGAGCAGGAGCTGGGTATCAAACTCGTCTACCAAGTGCATGATGTGCAAACCGCCCAGCGTATCGCGGTCATGCAGCCCGACAGTTACGACCTCTACGATCAGTGGTTCCACAATGTGGACTTCGTCTGGCCGGCACGCGCCATTCAACCCATCGATACCCGTCGCATCGCCCTGTGGCACGAAATCAACGACCTGCCTAAACGCGGCAGATTGTCTGCCAGCGACAGACTGGTCAGCGGCAGCGTGCCCAGCGAGCGGATGTTCGTGCAGCACGACGGTAGCCTCGGCAGTGCCGTCACTGAGCGTATCAGTATGCTGCCCCTGACCCACAACGCTGACAGTTTCGCCTACCGCCCAGAACGTATGCCTGTTGGCTTCAATTCGACAAACGAGAGCTGGGGCTGGCTGCTTGATCCCGCGTGGTGCGGACGTGTTGCCCTGCAAAGCGACGCCGCAATTGGCGCACTGGATGCCGCATTGGCGGTGCAAGGCGCGGATTTGGCGACGTTCAACGACATAGGCAACCTGAGCATCGAAGAGATCGACATTCTGGCCGACATCCTCGTACGCAAGCAGGAGGAGGGCATGTTCGGTGCATTCTGGTCGGATGACGAAGAAGCCGCCGAGCTGATGTTGCACCCCACTATCGATATTCAAAGCCTGTGGTCGCCTACGCTGGTGCGGTTGCATCGTGCCGGAGTGAAGTATCGCGTCGCGGTGCCTCGCGAAGGGTACCGTGGCTGGTTTGGTGGTCTATCTCTGTCACGCCATGCGAAGGGTATTGTGCTCGATGCCGCGTATGCCTATCTGAACTGGTGGCTTTCCGGCTGGCCCGGGGCGGTGATGGCGCGCCAGGGGTATTACATTGGTAATCCGAGCCGCAGCCGCGATCACCTGAGCGCCGCGGAGTGGGATTATTGGTATGCCGGATTACCCGCGCGCGAACAGCTGATGGGCAGCGACGGCTTGCCTCTGATTGACATTGGCGAAGTGCGCGACGGTGGTTCTTACGAACAACGCATGGGGCACATTGCCGTGTGGAATTCGGTGATGGATGAGCACAACTATCTGGTGCGCCGTTGGGGCGACATTCTACGAGCGGGCGAGAAAGGCTCCCGCAGGCAATGAAATCATGGTTGTGAGCGGGATGTCCTGGCGATCAGATCCACCTCTCGATAATACGCCTTCAACGTATCGACGAACTCCTCGGCCAGTCGCGTCCGTGTGGGTGCGGTCGGCCATATCACATAGGTCGGAAAGAGGATGTCCGGTGTGAATGGCCTGACCACGATGTCGCGATGCAGATAATCCTTGGCGACCAGCGGGTGGGCGAGGGTGATGCCCATGCCGAGCGCGACCATCTCGCAGTTGATCGCGCTGTACTGCGCCTCGACGGCCATGATTCGCTCGACGCCTGCCTGCTCGAACAAACCATCCACCAGTGATCGTGTGCCATCGCCGTGGCAGAGTGAAACGAATGGCTGGCCTTCCAGGTCCTGGAATGTGATCTGCGCCCGTGCCGCCAGTGCGTGTGTGCGAGGCAATACGCACACGGCGGCTTTTTCGGCGAGCAGTTCGATTTGCTCGCTGTTGACGTCGCCGGGATGAACCACGATGCCGATGTCGCAAAACTGCGACTTGACCCATTGCTCCACCGTAGGCGAGGAGTTCACGTGCAGTGACACCGTGAGTTCGGGCCGCGTGGCGGTGAAGTTCTTGATCACTGCAGGAAGCAGGCTCAGGCCTGTCGACGGTACGGCCGCTACCCGCAAACGCCCGGTGCCCAGGTTGCGAATGTTCTTCGCCGAATGCTTGAGGCTGTCGAGGCCGACATAAGCGCGTTCCACTTCATGAAAAAACGCCTGGCCTTCTTGTGTGGGGACCAGCCGCACGCCTGCGCGCTTGAACAGGGTCAGTCCGGTGCTCAGTTCCAACTGCGCGATCAGCCGGCTGACATTGGGCTGCGAGGTATACAGCACCTCGGCTGCCGCGGTCATGGACCCCAGTCGCATGACGCTGCGGAATGCTTCGATTTGCCTGAGATTCATGCTCGCCCTCCATATCAAATATGAATAACTAACCCGGATATTCTGATTTGACCATATGGATGGTGCATCGCAATACTCCAAAACAGCAACCCCATAGCGCACCTGAAGATGCGCCATCGGCGTGAGGTATTCGCCGACAACATGCAGCGCGCTGCATGGCTTCGATTGACGCCGAAGCAACTGACGCATTGTTCGATCTGCCCCCACGCACTTCGGAGATAGTCTGTGAATAGCCATAACTCGACCTCAGCCATTCCGCCGTTTAGTCCCTTGACCCGCATTGCCACTGTTGTCACCGTGACCCTCTTGGGGCTGGGCAGTAGTGGTGCCGTTTTCGCTGAGCCGACGCTGTATGTCGCCGGTGTGGGCGGGTCAACCGAGCAGATGTACAAGACCAAGGTCATTCCGGCCTTCGAGAAGCAGCACAACGTCAAAGTGATCTACGTTGCAGGCAACTCGACGGAAACCCTGGCCAAGTTGCAGGCCCAGAAAGGTCGCCAGCAGATCAACGTGGCGATGATGGACGATGGGCCGATGTACCAGGCGTTGCAAATGGGACTGTGTGCAAAACTCAGCGATGCGCCGGTCTATCAAGACCTCTATCCGCTGGCGCGAATCAGTCCTGAAGCGACCGGGATTGGCGTGGTCGCCACCGGTATCGGTTACAACGAAGAGGCCTTCAAGAAGCGTGGCTGGGCCCCGCCCGATTCCTGGGAAGACCTCACCAATACCCGCTACAAGCAGCTGCTGGGCATGCCGCCCGTGACCAATACCTATGGCTTGCATACGCTGGTGCAGATGGCCCGTTTGCGCGGCGGGGGTGAAAAGAATATCGATCCTGGCTTCAAGGCGCTGAAGGACGAAATCGGCCCCAATGTCCTGGCTTGGGTCTCGGCGCCAGGTGAAATGGACGGCATGATGCAGAACGGCGACGTGGTCATGGCCGTGTATGGCAGCGGCCGTGCGGTGGCGTTGCAGAGCACCGGCTTTCCACTCAAGTTCATCTACCCCAAGGAGGGCGGCATCGCCCTGCAGGTCGCCGCCTGTGGCATCACGCCCAATGCTCAGCCTGAGCTGTCGCAGCAATTCATCCAATATGTGCTGTCACCGCAAGTGCAGGAAATCCAGGCACGGGAAAACGGTTTCGCGCCGGTCAACAAAACCGTCAGCCTTGAGCCGGATGTCGCCGCGCGTATGCCCTATGGCCCGGAGAAGGTCAATGCGCTGATCAAAGTCGATTGGGAGACGATCAACCAGCAGCGCAGCGAATGGACGACGCGCTGGAATCGTACAGTCGAACGCTAGCCATCCATTGGCTCCGATCCTTCCCGAAACCCTTCTGGAGGCGCAGGCCCAGCCTGCGTGGCAAGCCAATGGCATTTCTAACGCTTGAAGGCCTCGTCAAGACTTATGGCAGTTTCAAAGCCATTGACGGCTTGGACCTGGAGGTGCGGCACGGTGAGTTCATCGCCTTGCTCGGACCCTCCGGGTGCGGCAAGACCACCACGCTGCAATCCATCGCCGGCTTCGTTCAACCTACCCAGGGGCGCATCGTTCTGGATGGCCGCGACATTACCCATGTACGGCCCGAGCAGCGCGGGCTGGGGATTGTCTTCCAGAGTTACGCGCTATTTCCGCACATGAGTGTCGCCCAGAACATCAGTTTCGGCCTGGAAATGCGTGGCGTACCCAAGGCCGAACGCCGCCAGCGCGTCGACGAGGCACTGGCGCTGGTGCGCCTCGACGGTTTGGGCGAGCGTTATCCCAAGGCGTTGTCTGGCGGTCAACGACAGCGGGTTGCCATTGCCCGGGCCCTGGCCATTCGCCCGAACCTGCTGTTGCTCGACGAACCCATGTCCAACCTCGACGCCAAGCTGCGCGAAGAGATGCACATTGAATTGCGGGCGATTCAGCGTGACCTGGGCATCACCACCATCCTGGTGACCCATGATCAGGTCGAAGCCATGACCATGAGCGACCGTATTGCCGTGATGCAAAAAGGTCGGATCGTGCAGATCGATACACCGTACGAAGCCTACGAACGCCCGCATTCACCTTTCGCCTCGGCGTTCCTGGGCAAGACCAATGCTTTCGCTGGCGCCGTGCAGGCCCGCAACGAACGGTGTTGCAACGTGCAGGTCAAGGACACGCTGCTGCATGTCCCCCATGAAGACCGGGCGCTGGGCAATGAAGTCAATGTCTACATCCGCCCGGAAAAGATTCGCCTGACGGAGGCGGGCAGGGGCCGTTTGAACGGGCGCATCCGCTTGCGCGTATTCCTTGGCAATCTGTGGTTGATCGCGGTGGAAACCCACTTGGGCATGGTGCACATGACCCAGCCGAACCTGGGCACTCCGCCGCCCGATGAAGGCCATGAAATCGGCCTGGACTGGTCCGACGACGACCTGCGCCTGTTGGATCGGGAGGCTGCCCATGGCCAGGTATGATGCCGAACACGTCGGTGCCGCGCCCTGGTTGCTCAGCGGCCCGGCGTTGCTGGTGTTCATCGCGTTGCTGCTGGTGCCCCTGCTGCTGACAGCGGTGCTCTCGCTCAACCTGTTCAGCGACACTGAGGGCGTATTGCCGGTCTACAGCTTCGGCAATTACCTGGAGGTGTTCAAGGACGGTTACTTCCACGACATCTTCCTGCGCACGGGCGGCCTGGCGCTGGCCGTGACGGTCCTTTGCGTACTGTTGGGCGTACCGGAAACCATCATCATTGCGCGAATGGCGCCGCGCTGGCGCTCATTGTTCCTGCTGGTGGTGTTGGGGCCGCTGCTGATTTCGGTGGTGGTACGCACGCTCGGCTGGGCGATCCTGCTGGGCAACAATGGACTGATCAATGATGCCTTGCAGGCGCTGGGCATCACCGACCAACCGGTGAAAATGTTGTTCACCCAACTGGGCGTGATCATCGCGCTGACCCATGTGCTGGTGCCGTTCATGGTGATTGCCGTGTGGGCCACCCTGCAGCGCCTGGACCTGCAGGTGGAGTGGGCCGGATTGTCCCTGGGCGCCTCGCGGCTGACGGTGTTCCGCCGGATCATCCTGCCGCAAATCATGCCCGGCATTCTTTCCGGTTCGATCATTGTCTTCGCCCTGGCGGCATCCGCCTTCGCCACCCCGGCGATCATCGGTGGTCGACGTCTGAAAGTGGTGGCGACAGCGGCCTATGACGAGTTCCTCGGCACCCTCAACTGGCCCCTCGGCGCCGCCATCGCGATGCTCCTGCTGGTCGCCAACCTGATCATCATCCTGGGTTGCAGCAAGTTGGCCGAGCGCCGTTTCAAGCAAGTCTTCGAGTAACCGGCCATGCACAAGAACGGATTTTTCTCGCTGCTGTTTCATCTGTTGTTCATCACGTTCATCGTCGCGCCGTTGGTGGTGGTGATGGCGATCGCCTTTACCGACAAGGGGTACCTGTCGTTGCCCACCGACGGCTTGTCGTTGCGCTGGTTCCGCGCGTTGCTTGAGAACCAGGAAATGCTCGACGCATTCTTCCTGTCGTTGAAGCTGGGCCTGTTTTCGGCCACTGTCGCGACGTTGCTGGCGGTCCCGGCGGCATTGGCGATCAGTCGCTACGAGTTTGCCGGGCGCAGCACGCTGACGGGTTTCCTGCTGTCGCCGCTGATGATTCCCTCCGTGGTGTTGGGCATTGCGTTCCTGCGGTTTTTCTCCATGGCACAGATCGGTGGATCGTTCTGGGCGCTGAGCATTACCCATGTGATTGTGGTGTTGCCCTATGCCTTGCGGCTGACGCTGGCTTCGACCATCGGCCTGGAGCGCGACATCGAACAAGCCGCCTTGTCACTCGGCGCACGGCGCTGGAGCGCTTTTTACCGGGTGGTGCTGCCGCGTATCCGCACGGGTGTAATCGGCGGCTGGATGTTGGCGTTCATCCAGAGCTTCGATGAGCTGACCATGACCGTATTCGTTGCCACGCCAGGCACCACCACCTTGCCGGTGGCCATGTACAACCAGATCTCCCAGACCATTGACCCGTTGATCACTGCGGTTTCCACGGTCCTGATCATTGGAACCCTGGTGTTGATGCTGGTGCTCGACCGCATGGTCGGGCTGGATCGGGTATTGATCGGAGAAAGTAAATGAGCCAGGACAGGCACAATCCCGTGCAGTCGGAAGTGATCGTGATCGGCGGCGGGCTGGTGGGAATGGCGGTGGCCTATGGCTTGGCCCGGGACGGTGTCGATATCCAGGTGCTCGATCAGGGCGATGATGTATTTCGTGCCTCCCGGGGCAATTTCGGCCTGGTCTGGGTCCAGGGCAAGGGCCATGACCTCCCGGATTACTCGCGCTGGACCCGTTCTTCGGCCACTCGCTGGCCGGCGCTTGCCCAGGCGTTGATGGCCGACAGCGGTATCGATGTCCAGCTCAGGCAACCGGGTGGTTTTCATATGTGCTTCAACGACGAAGAACTGTTGGAGCGTCAGTCGCGACTGCAAATCTTGCAGGATGCGCTGGGGGATTATCCGTTCGAAATGCTGGACGCCGCCGAACTGAAAGCGCGCCTGCCGTTGATCGGTCCTGCGGTGGTCGGTGCCAGCTTTACGCCTCAGGATGGTCACGTCAATCCACTGAAATTGCTCCGGGCCCTGCACACCTCGGCGCAGGCCAAGGGCGCGCGATTGCAGGGCGGCGTGCAGGTCGAGCGCATTGATTGCGGCGCCGGCGAGTTTCGTGTGAGAGCCGGCCAACGCTGCTTTGTCGCGCCAAGGATCGTCCTGGCCGCCGGCTTGGGCAACGCCGCGCTGGCGCGGCAGGTGGGCTTGTATGCGCCGGTAGCGCCCAACCGCGGACAAGTGTTGGTCAGTGAGCGGGTCCGGCCTTTTCTCCACTATCCGACGCTCAACGTGCGCCAGACCGATGAAGGCACCGTGCAGCTTGGCGATTCCATGGAGGAGGTGGGCTTTGATGACGGCACCTCCACCGAGGTGTTGGCCGCCATCGCCAAGCGCGGTGTCACGACCTTCCCCTTGTTGCGCGACGTGGGGCTGGTCCGGGCGTGGGGCGCATTGCGGGTGATGAGCCCGGACGGATTGCCCATCTACCAGCAATCAAGCGCCCACCCGGGTGCCTTCGTGGTCACCTGTCACAGCGGCGTGACCTTGGCGGCCGCCCATGCCCTGCGCATCGCGCCGTGGATCATGGGCGGGCTGCCGCCTGATGAGCTGGAGGTGTTTTCCGGCGATCGTTTTCTAACTGACAAGGTGTTTTCCCATGCACACTGATTCGCTGTTCCAACCGATCACCAGTGAGGTCAGGACGACGCGGACGGTGAGCCTGACGTTCAACGATCAACCGCTGAACGTGCCCGCCGGCATGAGTGTCGCCGCCGCCTTGCTGATGTCTGGCATCCATCGCTTTCGCGCCACCCCGGTCAGTGAGTCACCCCGCGCGCCGTACTGCATGATGGGCGTGTGCTTCGAATGCCTGGTAGCGATCGACGGCGTCCCGAACCGCCAAAGCTGCCTGATCGAAGTGGCTGACGGCATGCGTATCCATTCCCAGGAGGGCGCGCGGGACTTGATCTATCAACCGATGAGTGTCCACGTCGTGGAGGTGCAGTCATGAACCTTGAAAGCGTCGAAGTCGTGGTGATTGGCGCGGGGGCGGCGGGCATGGCGGCAGCGACGCGGTTGGCCGGGTTGGGCCTGCAGGTGGTGTTGCTGGATGAACAGGGGAGCCCGGGTGGGCAGATCTATCGGGGCATCAGCCTGGCACCTCTGTCACGGCGGGATTTGCTGGGGCCCGATTATGCCCAGGGCAATGAATGGGTCCAGGCCCTGGCCGCTTCGAGCGTGCGTTATGAAAAAGGTGCATCGGTGTGGCAAGTGACGCGAGAGCGCCAAGTCAGTTATCTGCGTGAAGGCCGCCTGTATACGCTGGACGCCAAGGCCGTGCTGTTGGCCACCGGCGCCATGGAACGGCCGTTTCCGATTGCCGGCTGGACCTTGCCCGGTGTGATGAGCGTCGGCGCTGCGCAGATCCTGTTGAAAAGCTCAGGCCTGGCACCGAGCGAGCCGGTGGTATTGGCCGGCTGCGGCCCGCTGTTGTACCTGCTCGGCTGGCAGTACCTGCGGGCCGGTGTAACGATCAAGGCCCTGGTCGACACCACGCGGCCAGAAGATTACTGGCGCGCCCGTCGCCACCTGTTTGCTGCCTTGCGGGCCTGGCCGTACCTGCGCAAGGGGTTGGAGTTGATGCGCAGCTTGCGTACTGCCGGTATTGCTCACCACAGCGGTGCCGAAGACCTGGCAATCGAAGGCGAGCAGGCGGCGCAAGCCCTGACATTCAGTGTGTCCGGCAAGGCGCAACGCGTCGCCACGCGTTGCGTGCTGCTGCATCAAGGCGTGGTGCCGAACATCCAGTTCAGCCAGGCGTTGCGCGCCCGCCATGAATGGGACCCACAGCAGCTGTGTTTCACCCCGGTCAGCGATCCATGGGGGGAACTGGATGTGCCGGGGGTCTATGTCGCTGGAGACGGTGCGGGCATCGGTGGGGCGCAGGCAGCGGCGTTGCAGGGGCAATTGGCGGCGCTGGGGATTGCCGCGCGGCTCAAGTCGATCGGCCTCTCTGAACGTGACGACGAGGCTCGCCAGTTGCGCCTGAAACTGACAAGCAACCTGCGGATCCGCCCCTTTCTCGATGCGCTGTATCAACCAAAGGAGCAAAATCGTATCCCCGCCGATGAGGTGATGGTCTGCCGCTGTGAGGAAGTGACAGCCGGTGAGCTGCGCGGTTTTGTTGCCCTGGGCTGCGCGGGTCCGAACCAGGCCAAGGCCTTTGGCCGTTGTGGCATGGGACCGTGTCAGGGGCGCATGTGCGGCCTGACGGTGACTGAAGTCATCGCCAATGCCCGTGGCGTGTCGGCGGCCGAAGTCGGGTATTACCGGATTCGACCGCCGATCAAGCCCATCACCCTGGGGGAGTTGGCCGGTGAGTGAAGCGAGCGGGCGCGTGACGGATGTGCTGGTCATTGGCGGCGGCATCCATGGCCTGAGCACTGCATTGTTCCTCGCGCAAGCGGGCGTCAAGGTCACGGTGCTGGAAGCGGAGTATTGCGGTCGCCACGCCTCTGGCGTGAACGCTGGAGGGGTACGCACCCTGGGGCGTCACACAGCGGAAATCCCATTGGCCCTGGCCTCGCGGGATCTTTGGCATGACCTCGAGAGCACCTTGGGCGACGACGGTGGTTTTGTCCCCAGCGGCCAGCTCAAGCTCGCGGAGAACACGGCAGAGCTGCTGGAGTGCCGGCTCCGGGTCGAGCACCTTCAGGCGTTGGGTTTCACCCATGAAGTGCTGATCAATCAGCATCAGGTGTTCGAGAAAGTGCCGAGTATTTCCCGGCACGTGACGGGCGGCATCTGGGTCGAGGGCGATGGGTACGCGGTGCCTTACAAGACCGTCACCGCGTTTCGCCTGGCTGCGCAGAAACACGGTGTACGGATCCACGAAACCACCCCGGCACAGCGGATTGAGCAAACCGGCACTCGATGGAAAGTGCACACACCTGGCGGCTGTTTCAGCGCCGAACATCTGGTGGTGACGGCAGGCGCCTGGGCCGCCGAGCTGGCGGCCCAGGTTGGCGAGCCGGTTCCGGTGCATCCCGAAGGCCTGATGTTAATGGTCACCCATCGGGTCGCGCCTTTCTGTACCCCGGTGTTGGGCGCCACGACAAGGGCCTTGTCGTTCAAGCAGTTTGCCAACGGTACTGTCGTGATTGGTGGCAAGCTGATCGGGTCGCTGGATTTTCTCTCGCGCCATGGCGAAGTCGACATGAGGCGCCTGGGCAGCAGCGCCCGCACGGTCACCGACTTGTTCCCCCATTTGCGAAACCTGGGCGTCAACCGCGTCTGGGCCGGCGTTGAAGCCTTTACCGCTGATGACCTACCGGTGATAGGGGCCAGTCGCAAGGCCAGCAACCTCAGTTACTCATTTGGTTTTTGTGGCAGTGGCTTTCAGATGGGCCCTGGCACCGGTAAACGCCTGGCCCAACTCATTCTGGGCGAGCACTCGGACATCGCCCTGGAACCCTTCGCCATTGATCGTTTCGAGGTCGCCGCCACTGCGACGGCTTCAACTGTCCAACCCACCTCAACCCTGTTGCAACACTAAGGAGTTCACATGCTGGAGATCACCCGGATCGAAACCAATCAACGCATGAGCCGCGTCGTTCAATGCAATGGCTTCACCTTTCTCGGCGGCCAGACGGCCACTGACCGGACCCAGGACATCAAGGGCCAGACCGCCCAGGTGCTGGCAAAAATCGACAACTACCTGGCCCAGGCCGGCCTGGACAAGACTCGCATTCTCAGTGCTCAGGTGTGGCTGTCGGATATCCAGGCTCATTTCGCCGGTATGAACGAGGTGTGGGACGCTTGGGCCCCGGAAGGCCATGCACCGGCGCGCGCCACCGTTGAATCGCGTCTCGCGGCCCCAGACCTGTTGGTGGAAATCACCGTCATCGCCGCAGGCTGATCGCCAGCGGTGCCCTATGAGTCGGCCGGGGACTGCGGCCGACTTTTCAGGGGCACTGAGGGCGCTGCGGTGCACCTGCATTAAAGGAGCGCCTCACCTCGCAGAGCGTTCAGAACCAGCGAAAAGGCCGGAGTGGGTAACCGACGGCTCGGATAGTACATGTGATACCCCGAGAACAGCGGGCACCAGTCTTCCAGTACCCGTACCAGGCGGCCTTCCTCAAGGTGGGGGGCAAACTCTTCCTCCGGTAAATAGGCGATACCCAAGCCGTTGACCGCCGCCGCCGGGACATGGGCGCTGGAGTTCACGATAACCTGGCCAACAACGCGCACATTGATCTTCTTCCCACGCTTTTCGAATTCCCAAGCGTCAACGCCGCCAAGGGTTGGATAGCGTATGTCGATGCAGCTGTGATTCACCAGGTCCTGCGGTTTCCTGGGCATACCGTTGAGTGCGAAATAGGCAGGTGATGCCACGGCGGCCATTCGGACCTCAGGTCCGATTGGAACGGCGATCATATCTTTATCGACGGTGTCGCCAAATCGTATGCCCGCATCGAAGCGGTCGGCAACAATGTCTCGGAAGCCATAGTTGATATCAAACTCAACCTTGATGTCAGGGTATTCGAGGAGCAGGGGCGTGAGGCGCGGAAGCAGGATGGTTTTGAGAACAAAATCACCGCAGGTAATGCGAACCGTACCTGCAGGCTTGTCACGAAGCTCAGTCAAAGCGTCCAGCTCGGATTCGATCTCGTCGAAGCGATGACCGATGGCTTGCATGAGGCGTTCACCCGCGCTGGTTGGCGAAACGCTACGCGTGGTGCGCGTCAGCAAGCGAATCTCCAGTCGTTTTTCAAGCCCGGAAACCGTCTGACTCAGGGCGGACTGCGTGACGCCCAGGTGGGCGGCCGCTCGTGTAAAGCTGCCTTCCCTTGCGACCGTCACAAAAGCCAGGAGATCGTTAAGGTTATGTCGTGGCATCGAAATCCGCCTATCGGTATTGATTAGCTGTGCTAATAGCTTCTACAAGGTTTCATTAGATTATCAAGCATCACGTATTCCCAGAGAATAGGGCAAGCCTACCTGTAGTCCCAGGCAGGGCGCGTACCAGTCGCTGATCCAGACCCCGCAACCACGCGATCAGCACCTATTCATTGATGGGAGCACCTCATGAGAAAACTCGTTATGTTCGCCGTCCTCCTGATGGCGTCGCTCTCCGCACTGGGAGCAGACATGTCTAACGGAGCCGATAATTTCTACAAAAGTGAACAGGTCACGATGCAGAAGGTGATCTTCAAAAATCAGTACCAGATGAAAACTGCAGGGAATCTGTTCGTCCCCAAAAATCTGAAGCCAGGTAGCAAAAACGCAGCGATCATCGTTGGCCATCCCATGGGCGCGGTCAAAGAGCAAAGCTCGAACCTGTATGCCCAGAAACTGGCGGAGCAAGGTTTCGTGACCCTTGCCATCGATCTGTCGTTCTGGGGCGAAAGCGAAGGGCAACCGCGCAACGCGGTCTCGCCGGAAATCTATGCTGAAGACTTCAGTGCAGCGGTGGATTACCTAGGCACACAGACCTTCGTGGATCGCTACCGGATAGGTGTCCTGGGCATTTGCGGGAGTGGAAGCTTCGTCATCAGCGCTGCCAAGATCGACCCTCGGATGAAGGCCATTGCCACGGTCAGCATGTATGACATGGGCGCGGCCAACCGAAATGGCCTGAAGCATTCCGTCACCGTCGAGCAGAGGAAGCAAGCGATAGCCGCTGCTGCCGAGCAGCGTTATGTCGAGTTCACCGGTGGCGAAACCCAGTACACCAGCGGAACTGTCCATGCGCTCACGGACAAATCCAACCCCATCGAGCGCGAGTTCTACGATTTCTACCGCACGCCCCGTGGTGAGTTCACCCCCAAAGGCCAGTCACCGTTGCTGACCACTCACCCGACGCTGACCAGCAACGCCAAGTTCATGAACTTCTATCCGTTCAACGATATCGAGACGATCTCGCCACGGCCAATGCTGTTCGTCGCCGGCGAAAATGCTCACTCGCGTGAGTTCAGTGAAGAGGCCTATCGACTGGCGGGGCAACCCAAGGAGCTGGTCATCATTCCAGGTGCGGGCCACGTGGATCTCTATGATCGGGTCAATCTTATTCCGTTCGCCAAGCTGACCTCGTTCTTCCAAACCCATCTTAAGTAACCTTTATCGTCGGTTTGGAGAGCGTCAGATGAGTAGCACCACCTTACCCATTCAGGCAGCGCGTCGACAGGTATGGGGAGCTGTCCTGGCGATGTCGCTGTGCGCCTTCGCCCTGGTCACTTCCGAGTTCCTGCCGGTAAGCTTGCTCACACCGATTGCGACCGACCTCGCGTTGACAGAGGGGCAGGCCGGACAGGCGATTTCAATTTCCGGCCTCTTCGCGGTCATCACCAGTCTTTTCATCTCCTCAGTGATTCGCCGACTCGACCGCAGGCCCGTTCTGCTGTTCCTGACAGCCTTGATGGTTGCGTCCGGTACGCTCGTCGCGTTGGCCCCCAACTATTCAATGCTGATGCTGGGGCGAGCGGTTCTGGGCATCGCGATTGGAGGCAGTTGGGCAATGTCAACCGCCGTCGTCATGCGGATCGCTCCAGAAGGCGTTGTGCCCAAAGCCATTGCTTTGATTCAGGGGGGCACCGCCTTGGCTACAGCGGTAGCCGCCCCCCTTGGTAGCTTCATGGGCGGATTGATCGGCTGGCGGGGCGCGTTTTTTTGTGTGGTGCCGCTTGCGGTTGTGGCGCTCTGTTGGCAGGCGTTCACCTTGCCGAAAATGCCTGGCGATAACGCGTCTGGATCTGCAATTGATGTGTTTCGGCTGCTAGGCAGTGCCAAGGTCGCGTCAGGGATGGCGGCGGTAGGCTTTCTGTTCATGGGGCAGTTTGCGTTGTTTACCTATCTGCGCCCATTTCTCGAGTCGGTGACCCACGTCAATGTGTCTGAGTTGTCCCTGTTACTGCTGATCATTGGGATGGCGGGTTTGGCGGGGACGATGGTGATCGGTTCGGTGTTGAACAAAGGCCTTTATCGGGTACTCATGATCATCCCGTTGCTGATGTCGGGGATTGCCCTGGCTTTACTGGCCTATGGCAGCTCGATGTGGACTACAGCCGTCTTGCTGGGGGCATGGGGCCTGGTTGCGACATGCGCACCAGTAGGCTGGTTCACCTGGCTGTCACGCACGCTTCCACAGGATGCCGAGACCGGCGGCGGCCTGATGGTGGCGGTGATTCAGTTGGCGATTACGCTCGGCGCGACGGTGGGCGGGTTACTGTATGACGGAATGGGCTACCAGGCCACGGTCATCGCGAGTGGGGTATTTCTTTTGGTGGCTGCTGCCCTGGCGTTGCTCGTATCGCGGACAACCACGCCTGTTTCACGATGATCTATCGAGGCGTTTGCGCTACGCAAAAATCCGTTGACCACGGTGCAATGATCAACGCGGCCGCCAGGATGAACAGCACTCGAAGATTCCTGGGGTCGAGCCTCACAGTGAAGCATTGAGTTCGTCGATCAAGGTTTCCCGATACTTCAATGCCGATACCGACACCTCGCCGAGCTTGCTGGCGACGGCACTCAACAAACCTTGAGCCAGAAGCATGAAGGCACACATGCTGTTGCTGAAAAACAGGCTGTGATTGGGAACGTAGAAGCTGTGCAAGGCTACCTTCGCCAGCGGCGAACTGGACGAGTCGGTCAGTGCAATGACTTTTATCCCGTGCCGGGCTGCCACCTCGGCAGTGGCCAGAACGCTGGGGGTGTAGGGAAAGCAGCTGGAAACAACCAGTACATCGCCCTCATCCAATTGCGCGAGAGCATCCGCCACCCCTTGGCGACTGGAGTCGAGGGCAGCCACATCCGGGCGCAACATGCCCAGCCCATAGGACATGAACAGCGCCAGAGAATTGAACTGGCGCATGCCGTGGACCCGTACCCGGCGGGCGCTGGCCAGCAGTTCCACCGTCTGGACAAACACGTCCGGGTCGACCTGCTCAATCATGCTGGCGAGGTTGGCGCTTTCCTGGCGACCCAGACGCGTCAACTGATTGAGGATGTCCTTATCGTCAGCATTAATCACCAGTCGCGAGGCCTGATCACTGTAGAAATGCTTGCCCTCGGTAATCTCCCGGCGAAACACGTCCTGCAACTTGCTGAAGCCGCCATAGCCCAGACGTTGTGCCAACCGGGACAGGGTCGAGGCATTGACGTCCAGCTGCTCCGCCAGCTCACTGATCGAGGAAACAGCGGTGCGTTGTGGAGACTCGATCAGCGCCATTAGCACGCGTCTGGAGCTGCTGCCCAAGGCGATGTCCACCTCGCGCCGCTCGATGGCCTCGAGCAATTGCTTGAGGCCATCCAGGGTGTCGGGTACGTCTGCTGGAGCTTTAGTCATCAGGGGCATCCATTGGCTATTGAACGGTCGCCACGCCATCTTGAGTGGTGGGGTGATCGGTGTTGCGACGCGTGAAAATTGGCCATTCTACCGCGAGAGAAGCACGACGCCTTCAATGTCTGGCTGGTCGGTGTTCGGCTGCGTATAAATCCGCCACTCTACAGTGTTGGCGCTGATCAGAAAGACCCCCGTGGCCAGGGTGTTTTCATCGTCCGGATCATCTGCGGCGGCGCGGTAAACGGGCAGGTGACCACCCGAGGTATCGCGCAAGATACTCAGTGATACCCCATCATCCAGATCTCCTGGCAGCTGCTTCAGAGACTGGTCGATACATTGTTGTCGGGCGCCGGAGCTGGCGGTAATGCGTTGTTGGAGCCGACTCAGCGACGGCGCGATCAGGTGATTCGAATGCCCGCCTGGCCGCTGGACCTCGCTGACGTTGCTGCCTTCGGCGCTGGCTTCGACACTGACCACTCGGCGGCTTCCGGCCTGGCCAAAGGTGTGGTGAAAAGCGCCGGCGCGGTCGGTACGAGTCACCACGGCAATCGCCTCATCGAGGGTGCGGGCGTCAAGGGTCGCGCGCCCCAGAATCTGTCGAGGGATACCGGCAGGAATGCGGGTTGGGCGGATGTTGTTGACGGTCGCCACCAGGCCACACTCATTGACGGCCAGGGTGTGCCCGGGGAGGGAGCCCGGATAGACAAAGCTGCTGAAGGCCAGGCCCGACTCAGGTTGGGCATGCAAGAGCGCGCATTGGCCCCTGAGTTGAGGAAAACCATCTTCATTGTGAGCGATCAGCACGCCGTCGCTGGCAGGACCGAACAGCGTCGTGCAGCCATCGACGCTCTGCTGATGAACGTAGTCGCCACGGCAATTCCACATAAACACTTCATCAAGCGGTAATTGCAACCCGGCCGCCAAGCCTTCTATTTCCTGCCAGTAACGAGGGAACTCGGTTTGCACCGCCTGGCGCATCTGCACGGCTTTCGGTGTTTGCGCCAGCGAAGTGAGATATTGCCAGAGGGGTAGGGGGCGCAAGTGCCGGAGCACCGCATCGCGACCGAAGACACCCAGGCCGTGACCGATGGCGTGCGCGTTTCCAGCCAGGTGAATAGGGGGCAACGTCATGACATCTCCTCAGGACACGTGCTGTAGAAATTCCCGCAGGCGCGGGCTGGGCGGGTTGGCGATCAACTCGGCGGGCGGGCCATCCTCGGCGATGCGGCCCTTGTCGATAAAAATCAGGCGAGTGGCGACCTTGCGGGCAAAGTCCACTTCGTGGGTGACGATCACCATCGTCATGCCTTCTTCTGCCAGCGCTTTCATGACGGTGAGCACTTCATGCCGCAATTCCGGGTCCAGTGCCGACGTCGGTTCGTCGAACAGCATGAGCTTGGGTTTGACCGCCAGCGCCCGGGCAATCGCTACTCGCTGTTGCTGGCCGCCGGAAAGCTCGGAGGGGTAGTGATTGGCGCGGTCAGCCAGGCCGACTTTCGCCAGCAGTTCGGCGGCGAGCTGCTCGGCCTCTTTACGGCTGGCACCCCGCACCCGCACTGGGCCGAAGGCGACGTTCTGCAGCGCAGTCATCTGTGGAAACAGGTGGAACTGCTGGAAGACCATGCCGGCTTCCTGACGAATCAGTCGCTCGTCGACCTTGGGGTTGTTGACCTCCAGGCCATCGACCATCAACTGGCCTTCGGTGATTTCCTCGAGCTTGTTGATGCAGCGCAGCAGCGTCGATTTCCCTGATCCGGAAGGGCCGATAATGACCACCACTTCGCCGCTGGCAATCTTGAGGTTGATGTCATGCAGCACCTGAGTGCTGCCGAAGTGCTTGGAGACACCTTTGAAGTCGATCATAGGATTTTCAGCCTCGATTCCATGCGCCGCAGTATGTGACTCAGTACCAGCGTAATGATCAGGTAGATGATGGCCACCGCCGACCAGATTTCCATCGCACGGAAATTACCGGCAATGACTTCCTGACCCTGGCGGGTCAGCTCGGCAACACCAATGACAATGAACAGCGAGGTGTCCTTGATGCTGACGATCCATTGGTTGCCCAGCGCCGGGATCATTCGCCGAAAGGCCAGCGGGGCGATGACGTAGCGCAGCGTGTCTCTTTTCGACAGGCCCAATGCCAGCCCGGCCTCGCGAAACCCTCGATGGATCGACAGCACCGCACCGCGGGTGATTTCGGCGATGTAGGCGCCGGAGTTGAGCATGATGGTCACGACCGCCGCGCTGAACGGATCGATGCGCACCGGCACCATCATGGGCAGTGCAAAGTAGATGAACATGACCTGCACCATGATCGGGGTGCCACGAATCAGTTCGATGAAAACAAGCGCAACACGGCTGCTGAAAAAACCGCCGTAGGCGCGGGCAAAACCCGCGACTACGCCGATGATGGCGCCACCGATCAAACCCAGGATCGAAATCCACAAGGTCAGTTTGGCGCCTTCGAGCAGGACCGGTAGCGCATCCCAAATGGCGCTCCATTGGAAATGCATGCTGGATTCTCTATTGAGTGAAGGGCAGGGGTTTATTGCGGATCGGTGCCGAACCACTTGCGATAGATCTGCGCATACGTTCCGTTGTCACGAACTTTCTTCAGCGCGACGTTGACCTGCTCGCGTAGCTCGCTGCCCTTGGGGAACGCGATGCCGTATTGCTGGGCCATCATCTGTTGGCCGACGGCTTTGACCTGGCCTTCTCCGGCGGTCTTGATGTAGTACAGAACGTTAGGCGTATCGTGCATGGCGGCATCGACGCGGCCGGTACGCAGTTCCAGATAGGCGTTGTCGATGTTGGGGAATTGGCGCAGGTCGCTCGCCTTCAGATTGGCCTTGGCATAGTCGGCGGCCGAGGTGCCGCTTTTCACGGCCAGGGTCTTGCCGGCGATATCCGCTTCACCCTTGATCGTGTCGTTGTCGCTTTTGACCATCAGCAGAAAGCCGCTGTCGTAGTAGCCGTCGGAGAAGTCGATGGCCTGTTTGCGCTCTTCCTTGATGGTGATCCCGGCCAGCGCCAAGTCGACGTTACGGGTCTGCAGGGCAGGAATGATGCCGTTGAAATCCATCGGCTTGAGCTTATAGGTGACGCCCATTTCTTTGGCGATCGCTGCCCACAGATCGATATCGAAACCGACGTATTCGTTGCCCTGTTTGAACTCGAAAGGAACGAACGCGGTGTCCGTTGCCACCAGCAGTTCCTTGCTGGCTGCAAAGGAGCCCGACGCGGTGACCAGTGCCATTACAGCCAGTGATGCCTTCAGAAGGTTCTTCATGCGTGTTTACTCTTCAGGGGGAATACAAGCCCCAAGGCGAGCCTGGGGCGGTTGGGATAGCGGCAGTCAATTTTTTGAGTGATTCACAAGGTTCACTCCACTGTTTTTGTTGTTGGCCCGGCTAGCCACCTGAAAGAGGAGGCGCACGAAACGTATGCTTCTGTGCAAAATATACGTGCATTTTATGCAAATGCAAGTATGTTTTGCGCGCATGATTTGCCTGGCTAATCAGCCTGTTTGTCGGCAATACCTATGGATAAAGGATCCAAAGCGGAGGGTGAAGCGTTTTTTAGGCGCAAAAAAATATTGCAATTATCATTTCTGCACTTATTATTTGCGTGAATTATCGGGAGCGGATCATGAGCCACGTTTTTCATCGCAGCCTTACACAAAGCTACCCAATGGCCGTAAAAGGCGATGGTCCCTATCTGGTCGACAGCAACGGTCGCCGCTACCTGGACGCCAGTGGCGGTGCTGCCGTGTCATGCCTGGGTCACAGCGACCCCGAGGTGATCGAGGCCGTGCGCAGGCAGGTCGGCCAGTTAGCCTATGCGCACACGTCGTTTTTCACCACGCAAGTGATGGAGGAGCTGGCGGATTTCCTCGTAGCCCGGGCGCCTGAAGGCATTGATTCGGTGTACTTCGTCTCGGGTGGTTCCGAAGCCGTGGAAGCGGCATTGAAATTGGCCCGCCAATACTTCATCGAGATTGGCCAACCACAGCGCAAGCACCTGATCGCTCGTCGGCAGAGTTACCACGGCAACACGCTCGGAGCACTGGCCACCGGTGGCAATGAATGGCGACGCAAGCAGTTCGAACCGCTGCTGATCGGTGTCAGTCATGTCACCCCTTGCTATGCCTACCGCGAGCAACAACGTGGGGAAACCGCTGAGGCCATGGGCGTGCGCCTGGCCGCCGAACTTGAAGCCGAAATTCTGCGTCTGGGTGCCGAAAACGTCATGGCGTTCGTTGCCGAGCCCGTGGTTGGGGCGACCTTGGGGGCGGTTGGTGCGGTGCCTGGCTATTTCAAGCGCGTTCGCGAGGTTTGCGACCGCCACGGCGTTCTCCTGATCCTCGATGAAGTCATGTGCGGCATGGGCCGGACCGGGACATTGTTCGCCGCAGAACAGGAAGGGATTACCGCCGACTTGATCACCATTGCCAAGGGCCTTGGCGCAGGCTATCAGCCTATCGGCGCGACCCTGGTGAGCAAGACAATCCGTGACGCCATCGCCAATGGCTCGGGATTTTTCCAGCATGGCCACACCTATATCGGCCATGCCACGGCGTGTGCCGCGGCGCTGGCGGTGCAGAAGGCCATCGAGTCGCGCGGCTTGCTGGCGCGGGTCAATCAGTTGGGCGAGGGGCTGCGTACGCGCCTGGTCGAGCGGTTGGGCAGCCATCCTCATGTGGGTGATATTCGCGGGCGTGGCTTGTTCCATGGCATTGAGTTGGTGGCTGATCGCGATAGCAAGGCACCCTTCGATCCCGCATTGAAATTGCACGCCAAACTCAAGAAAACCGCCATGGCTGAAGGCCTGATGTGTTACCCGATGGGCGGCACCATCGACGGGCAATATGGCGATCATATCCTGCTGGCACCACCGTTCATTCTCGAAGACCGTCACCTGGACGAGATCGCCGACAAACTCCTGATCGCGGTGAACAGCACGATTAAAGGTCTCTGAGGAACTATCGCCATGGCTATTCAATCGCGTCTGACCGCCCTCGATGAAGCGCACATGGATGAGGCCCAGCGCGCCGTTCTCAAGGAGATCCTCCGCGGCCCGCGAGGTAATCTGGACGGTCCCTTCCTGGCCTGGATTCATAGTCCGGAACTGGCCAATCATGCTCAGCGACTGGGCGCGTTCTGCCGTTATGGCACTCGTCTGGAGTTGCGGCTGACCGAACTGGCAATCCTGTTCACGGCTTCATGGTGGCAGTCCCAGGCCGAGTGGCAGATTCATGAACCGATCGCACGCTCGGCGGGTGTATCCGATCAGGTCATCGAGGCGCTGCGTCAGCAAGTATTGCCGCCATTCACCCGAGACGATGAACGGCTGGTTTATCGAATGGGCAAGGCGCTGTACGAGACTCGCCGTATCGACGACGGTCTCTATGCGCAAGCTGTGCAAGCGTTTGGAGAGCCCGCTGTTGTCGAGTTGACCGGGGTATTCGGATATTACGCACTGGTTGCGATGACCCTGAATGTCTTCGCTGTTCGCCGTGATACCGATGCACCGCTGCCATTCGTTGAACCATGAATGCGCCCGCTGACGGCATCAGACCCTCACATCGACCTTATTGGCGCTGCGCTCGGGCAACGCTTGCGCGACTGTTTCATGCGTCATCCGCTCGCCTTTGCTCCACAACTGGGAAGAGAAGAAACCGTTCAGGGTATCGGCATTTGGAGTCGCCCCTTTTTTGAGGAACAGGGCACCCAGGTCGATAGTGCTGGCGAAGTTGTCCTTGTTCAGGATGTACCCACCCGTGAAGTTACCGCCCCACGGGGCGTCGGCGGCCACCAAGGCGATGGAGGCGTCGCGGTAGCTGCTCGCAGCCGATTTCAACCCACTGGAAGCGTTCAGCAGCTTGTTCAGCTGGTCCATGTCGGACGCACTGAGCTGGCCTGAACTGTCGAAGGCCTTGAGATTGCCATCCGCTTCAATGGTGAAGCCAAATTTTTTGTCGGCCAGATCCGGATGGGTGGAGGCCAATGCTGACTGGAACTCTTCGAAAAAGAACTTCAGCGATTGATGGGCGTTGCGGTGCTGCTCGGCAATTTGCGGGAAATCCGGCGACTGGGTTCGCGCGATCATGCTCTCGATCGATTCCGTTGTCGGGATCGGCGCTGGGGTTTCATTGACTGGATGGTAGATCGCCGCCGGATTGATGTTAACCGACGTTTTCAGCAGGTCTTCACTGAGCGTCTTCGGGGTCAATGGTTGGCTGGTTTGGCTTAGCTGAGTGGCTGATGGCTGGATAAACGTAGCGTTAAAAGAAACAGTCATGTTGTCATTCCCTGGACGTCTGAAGTCAGCAGGGTATCGACGGCCTATGGAAAAACTTGAGTGCGGTAGAGTCAGTGAGGTCCTGAAGCCCGGCTCGGGAGTGGTGGCCGGCCGCGGTCGCGCACAGGTGGCAGGGCAGCCTTATATATTGATATTAAGATTTAATATGGCTTAATTGCATGGAGTTAATGTCGTTAAAGTATCGGCGATTACGAGTACTGGTCTATGCTGAGAAAGTCGAATGGCAATAGAGGTTGGGTGTCCTGTGTTAAGAGGGGTAATCAGCTAATTGAAATAGCTGATGTCGAAAAAGGGCAGCGGCGGTTTTAACCAGATGAGGGTCGGAAAGTTAGGCATGAGCAATGTTCTCGCTAACTTTCGTCCTGGCGTAATGTGATGCCCAAGGCTCTGTCGGGTAAGTGATGTAACGGCCGTTTCGGTCGACTATTTCCCCTGGTCGACTTGAAGGAGCGGATTGTTTGTCATGAGTCAAATAATTTCATTCGGTTTAAGCCTATCGTGGTGATGCCAATCAAGGCGCTTCGCCTACCCGCCATACTTGACCATGCGGCCCCTGTCGAAGGCTGAGCTGTTTTGCCCGCTGTCCGCTTCATCCCCGCAGGATCACCAACCCAAGGAAATACGCACCATGGAAAGTTGGAAGGTCAGAACTCATCTTTTTTTGCTTGCCGGATCTTTAATGTTGGGAATGCTGTGTGTTGGTGGACTCGGGCTGTATGGCATGCGTTCCACGTTACATGATCTGGAAACCGTCTACCTGGATCGGGTGGTCCCACTAAGGGATCTGAAAAAAATCGCCGATCTGTACGCAGTGAACATTGTTGACGCCACTCACAAGGCACACAACGGCAACTACACCATGGCTCATGCGTTGGCCCAGATCGAGCAAGCTCAAGTCGAGATTGCCAAGACTTGGTTGACCTATAAGTCGACTGAACTTATCGCTGAAGAAACTCGCTTGATCGGGCAGATCACGCCCCTGATGGACGCTACTCAAGGTCCGTTGATGGCGCTTCAAGGCATGCTGGGTCAAGGTGATGAGGCGGGTTTGGCGCAGTTCGCGGCCACGCGGCTATACCCGCTGATCGATCCGTTATCGGAGAAGTTTTCCGAATTGATCGAGGTGCAACTGAGCGAAGCCAGGCGTCGTTTCGAAGAAAGCCAGGATGCCTACCAAGCCTACGTGAAGCTCGGTTTACTGATCCTCTCGCTAGCCCTGGTTCTGGGCTGCACTTATGCATTCTTTTTCTCAAGGCGCTTGAGCCTCCAGTTGGGCGCCGAACCAGGTGAGCTGGCAGCAATGAGTTCAAGCATCGCTGAGGGGCATCTGGCCAACTCTCTGCTCGATCAAGGTAAACACCCGACTGGTGTGTTGCATTCGGTGCAAGGTATGCGCCAGAGCCTGCGGGGTATGATCGGCAATATCAGCCAGGCTTCGATGCAAATCGAGAGCGCTACTCGGCAGTTGGCCCTTTCGTCCGAACAAGGGCAGAGCAGTGCTGCCCTGCAAAGCGATACGGCATCGTCCATGGCGGCTACGGTCGAGCAGCTTTCGGTGAGTATCAATCACATCGCCGACAACGCCCGTCAGGCCCAAAGTACGGCACAGAGGGCGGGGCAGATCACCGATGAAGGCATGGGGGTGATGCGCAAATCGATCCATGAAATGAGTCAGATTGCCGATCTGGTGACGCAAAGTTCGGCCGATATTGATCAGTTGGCAATTCAGTCCAACGACATTAGCCAGATTGTCGGCGTCATTCGCGGCATCGCCGAGCAGACCAACCTGCTAGCGCTCAACGCCGCCATTGAAGCGGCACGGGCGGGTGAACAAGGTCGTGGCTTTGCCGTCGTAGCCGATGAAGTACGCAACTTGGCAAGTCGCACGGCCCAGTCGACGAAGGAGATCGTTACCCTGGTCGATGCGATACAAAACGGTATGCTCAAGGCAAAAGCAGGCATGGCCGCCGGCTGCGAGCGAGTGACCAATGGGCTTGAACTTGTGGAAAGTGCGGGCGCTTCGATGATCACTATAAAAAAGGCGTTGGATGAATCAATGGAGGCGGTCAGTTTCATTTCCCTGTCGTTGCAGGAGCAGCGTGCCGCCAGTGATCAGGTGGCCTATAACGTGGAACAAGTCGCGCAGATCGTTGAACAGAACTCCGCTGCTCAAGGGGGAATTGTGCAAGCGACTCAGGAGCTTAAGGTAATGTCCAATGGGTTGGAGGTCAGCTTGAGCCGCTTTAGTTTGTAAGAGCGACACAACATACACGTGGGAGTCGGCGCTCATGCATCGCTCAGCAGAACCGACTATCCTTTCGTAACACTGCACTCTTGGCAAAAAGGGACACCATGCCAGACTATGATCGTGCCATCGGCTCCGGACCCGGCATTACAGGCGGTGATCGAACCTCTCCGGTCAGGCCCTGGCCACTCTGGATGGCTTCAATCACGGTTTTCTGTCTTGTCATGACATCTCCGGGATACGGCCAGAACCTGCCCACCGCAGCGGGTGGCGAAAACGCCATGGTTACGGTAGCTCAAGCGCAGGAAATGGTTTCCAGGGCCACCCTCGGCGCCGTTCGCTGGAGCGGTCCTGAATCCGGTCCGCCAGCCCCGCGGGGCAAGAGCATCGTTCTTGTCGCAGAAGATTTGCGCAACGGAGGCATTGTCGGAGTTGCGCAGGGCGCTCGGGAAGCCGCCAAGGCGATGGGCTGGACGTTGAAGATATTCGATGGTGCTGGATCATCGGCCGGGCGGGCAAAGGCTTTTTCCGATGCGCTGGCAGCGAAACCCGACGGCCTGATTCTGTGCGGCTCTGATGCCCTTGAGAACAATGCGGCACTGACCCTCTTCGCCAACCAGGATGTGCCGGTGGTGGGCTGGCACGCCGGGGCACGCCCCGGGCCGATTGACGGTACGCCGGTGGCCATGAACGTCACCACTGACCCGCTCGAAGTGGCTCGCCTCACGGCCATGGCGGCCGTCGCACAGTCAAACGGACGCGCCGGCGTGGTCATCCTGACCGATTCCAAATACAGCATCGCCATGGCGAAAGCCAAGGCCATGGAAAACGTCATTCGCGCCTGTCGGGAATGCACGTTGCTGGAAACGCGCGATGTCGCGATCTCCGAAAGTGGCGAGAAGATGCCGGCGATCACCAAAGAGCTGCTTCAGCGCCATGGCAAGCGCTGGACTCATACGCTGGCCATCAACGATATCTATTTTGACTATGCGATTGTCTCATTGACCAACGCCGCAATACCCAGCGACGGCCTCAGTCTGCTGTCTGCCGGCGATGGCAGCGCTTCGGCTTTCTTACGCATACAGGCAAAAACCTACCAGACCGTCACCGTGGCCGAGCCGCTCAATCTGCATGGCTGGCAACTGATGGATGAGTTGAATCGGCTGTTTGCAGGGCAGCCGGTGAGCGGCTTCGTTGCGCCGATTCACTTGGTCAATGCCGACAATATCGCGCTCGACGGCGGAGAAAAATTTCAGTACGACCCTGACAATGGCTATCGAGACATCTATCGCCACCAATGGAATCCCTGATATTGAACGTGACTTTCCGGCTCGCAAGGCTGTATCGCCGGCTATTGCCGCAATCGCTACGCGCACAGTTCACACTGGCGTTCCTGACGCTGGCGCTGCTGATCCTGGCGGGTGGGGCAACGGCGGTCTACGCCCTGCGCACGTCAAACAGCGCCACCCGCCAACTGACGGATGAACGACTGGTTCGCATGCAAGATGGGCAAGACATGCTGCAGCGTACCTTGTTGATTGAACGCCAGACCGATCAGCTCCTGACAAGCCACTCCGCTGACACCCTGCGTTCAAGCTATGCGGCGACCGTCGAACAGCTTGAAGCCCTTGATCAACTGGTGCAGCAGTTGACAGCGGCAAACAGCGGCGTGGCGATACTCGATATGCACCAGTCAAGCCAGATGTTCCGCAACACCGCCAACATCGTTGCGCAGCTGCGAGAGAGCCTGCTGCAAACCGAGGTCTCCTTTGAGCAGGACCTGGAGGATCAGACCACCCGGTTAACCGCGATTCAGACCCGGGCCAACCTGGAGCAGGCAGTGTTGCTTTTCGAGCTGCCGCAGGCGGTTGACAGTGATGCCGTGCAACGGCTGCGGACCCGATATGAGCGCTTGTCACAGGCCGCTGGCACGTTACCCGACGCTGATGTGCCGACCCCCGATCTTTTCTCCCAACGCCTGAGGCTCATCGATCAACACAACGTCATACAGCGCTTCAATGAGGAACTGAAGAATGAGGCGGAGGTTCTGGTCGCGGTGGCCCGTACTCAATCCAGTGCTTACACCGAAGACTATCGCGAAGCCGTGCAGCGCCTGGTCGAGGCCTCGAATCGTAGCCAGCAATGGGTACTGATCATGTTGGGCGCCAGCCTGGTGTTCGCCTGGTTCGTGACCCGGGTGTTCATGGGCCGTCATGTGCTCGTGCGCCTGAATGAAATAAGCCGGCAGTTACGTCAGGAACACACTGAAAAAACCCATTTGATGATGGCCGAGCATGGGAAGGATGAGATCGGCAATATGGCTCGCGCGGTGAATCAGTTCCTCAAGGATCGAATTCAACTGGAGAAAAAAACCGTCCAACTGAGCATCGCCACCGAGCGGCTCGCCGTGCAAAACAACCGATTGGAGCAAGAAGCCGTCATTCGGGCCGGACAGGGTCATGTCTTGGAGCTGATCGCCAGGAGCACTGAGCTGGCAGAAGTCCTTGAGAGCCTGGCTCACCTGGTCGAGTCCCAGTTGAAGGAGATGAGGGTCTCCATCCTGGTGCTGGATGAAGAGGGCAAGCATCTGCTGCACGGGGCTGCGCCCAGTTTGCCAAAAGCCTACAACGAGATTATCGACGGGATTGCGATCGGTCCGAACGTCGGTTCATGCGGCACCGCGGTGTATCGACGAGAACCGGTCATCGTCACGGATATCGAGCTGGATCCGCTGTGGGAGGAATATCGTTCAATCGCTGCGCTCTATGGCATTCGCTCCTGCTGGTCGACGCCGATTCTGTCCCATGAGCGAAAGGTGTTGGGCACGTTTGCCTTGTATTCCAGCACCGTACGCAGCCCAAGCGCGTTCGAGGCGCGGCTGATCGACATGGCGACCCCGCTTGCCGGCATTGCGATAGAACGGCAACTGACGGAAAAGCGCATTCGCTACATGGGTGACCATGACGCACTGACCGGGCTGCCGAATCGCACCCTGCTCGAAGACCGTCTCAAGCAGGCCATACTTTATGCTCAGCGCTACAACCGCCTGGTGACGGTGGTGTTTCTCGACCTGGACAAATTCAAGCTGGTGAATGACAGCCTTGGGCACAGTGCCGGAGACGAACTGCTGAAAACCGTCGCCCAGCGCATGTTGGGGTGTGTACGCCGCACCGATACGGTCGTGCGCCTGGGGGGCGACGAGTTTGTGATCGTCCTGTTCGACCAGCCCTCAGACCTCGACGGTGTGACGCCCGCCCTGCACAAAATCCAGGAGGCCATCCTGCAGCCCATCCAGCTCAGCGGACATACACTCCACGTCACCTGCAGCATGGGGTTGGCCTGCTATCCCGCCGACGGCAGCGATACCGACACGCTATTGAGCAACGCGGACGCCGCCATGTACCGGGCCAAGGAACTGGGGCGCAACAGTTACCAGTTCTACACGAGCGAGATGAATTACAAGGTTCAGGGCAAGCTCGCCATGCAAGACGGGCTTCGAAACGCACTCAACCATGACGAGTTCCTGTTGCTGTATCAGCCACAGGTGGATTTGCATTCGGGGCAGATTATCGGTGTAGAGGCGTTGATCCGCTGGCAGCACCCCGAGCTTGGCAGGGTGTCTCCGATCAAATTCATTTCCCAGGCCGAAGAGACCGGGTTGATCGTGCCCATCGGCGACTGGGTGATTCATGCCGCATGCAGACAGAACAAAGCCTGGCAGGATGCGGGCTGGCCGCCGATCACCATGTCGGTGAATATTTCCGCACGGCAGTTCATTGAAAGGGACCTGATCGACCGGGTGAGGCATGCCTTGCAAGAGACCGGACTGGACCCGATGTACCTGGAGCTGGAGCTGACCGAAAGTCTGATCATGCAAGACCTTCAGCAAGCCATCCGCAAAATGAAGGAACTGCAATCGATGGGGATCAGCCTCTCGATCGACGACTTCGGCACCGGTTACTCCAGCCTCGCCGCATTGAAAACCTTCCCGATCGCAAGACTCAAGATCGACCAGTCTTTCGTGCGCGACCTGCCCGACAACGAGAACGACAAGGCCATCGCCACCGCCGTGATTTCGTTGGGGCACAAACTGAACCTCAAGGTCATTGCCGAAGGTGTCGAAACACAAGAGCAGCAAACGTTCCTGTATGAAAACGGCTGCGATGAAATCCAAGGCTACTTTTTCAGCAAGGCGGTCAGTGCAGAGGAAATCAGTCAGTTGCTGCGTACGGCCCGGTTGCCTCAACCGAGTCGCGTTGCGAGCCCTGACTCGGTAAGGCAAGAACACGGTGTAAAAGGCCCCCGGTAATCCAATGTCCAGGCATTGATGACTCAGCGTGCGGGAAAACGCGGCCTTTATCCAATCACAGCATGCGGCGCAGGACGTCGTTGCGAGGGTCGCGGTCGAAGACCCGGTGCTTGAGGGCGCCCGCGACATGCAACACGATCAGCCCGAGCAGGGTATAGGCGAGCACCTTGTGCAGCCATTGAAAGACGACGAACCAATCGTCATTTTTCGGCAGGAGCTCGGGGAGGTTGACCCCAAAAAAGAACACGCCGTCGCTCATTGTGTAGGTGCTCGACATCGAGTATCCCATCAGCGGTACGGCGACGATCAGTACATACATGGAGCGTTGCACCAGGCGTGACAAAAACCGCTCATGGGCGGCCAATGTTTCCGGCGGCGCTGGGAGCGTGGGGGTGCGCAGACGCAGGACAATCTGAACCAGGACCAGCAGGAAAGCCAATACGCCAAAGGATTTGTGCCAGGGGTAATAGAGCTCGTACTTGCTCGCCACTTCATCGTCCATGCCGGTCATATGCCAGCCGGCCCAGAGGAGGCCGGCGATAAGCACGGCGCGCACCCAGTGCAAAACTCGCAGGGATGCTGGATACCGATCAATTGTCGCTTGTTTTATGGGATTCATCGCAGCCTCTTCATTGATCATCAAGACATCGAAAATGCACGGTTCAATACCACCCTCGGCGACACCAGGCTTCGAGGGTGGTGGGTGCAGTGATTGTGCTCAGGTCGGCAGCAGTACGGTGATGACCTTCTCCTCGGTGTAGGCCAACGCACCGCCAAACCCGCCTTCGCGCCCGATGCCGCTGGCCTTGACGCCACCCCAGGGCAGGTTGGCATCCAGCGGGCTCCAGCAGTTGATCCCCACGGCGCCGGCCTTTACTGCAGCGGCTACGCGGTGGGCTCGCACCAGGTCGGCAGTCCAGACCGTGGCCGCCAGGCCGTAGGTGGAATCGTTGGCCAGTGCGACCGCCTCCTCTTCGCTGTCGAAGGTGATCACTGTGCCGACGGGCCCGAAGATCTCGTCCTGGGCAATCGCCATGTCGTTGCGGGCATTGGCGAAGATCGTCGGCTGGACAAACCAGCCCTGTTCAGGGGTCGATACACCGCCGGCCAGTAGTGAGGCGCCTTGGTCGATGCCCAGTTGGATGTAGCGGTTGACGCGATCGAATTGCGCTTTCTTGGCCACCGGCCCCATTTGTACATCCGGCTGCCGGGGATCGCCCACCTTGACCGCGCGCGCAGCATCGGCAAGCGCCGCGGCGAAGCGATCGGCGAGGCTGCGGTGTACCAGGATGCGTGAGCCGGCTGCACAGATCTGGCCCTGATTGACGAACAGGCCGAGCGCGCAGCCGCGCAGCGCGTCCTCGAAGGAGGCATCGTCGAAGACAATCTGTGGGCTCTTGCCGCCCAGCTCCAGTGCCACGCGCTTGAACAGCACGCCGGCGGTGCGCTGGATCTCGCGTCCGGCCTCGGGGCTGCCGGTGAAGCTGATCTTGGCGATGTGCGGGTGTTCGCACAACGCGCGACCCACCTCGTCGCCGTAGCCGGTGACCACGTTGATCACGCCGTCAGGGAAGCCCGCTTCCTGAGCCAGCGCCGCCAGGTGCAGGGCCGACTGCGGGGTTTCTTCCGACGGTTTGATGACCACGGTGCAACCTGCTGCCAGCAACGCGGCGAGCTTCCACACCGTGATCATCAGCGGTGAGTTCCAGGGCACGATGGCGCCGACCACGCCCACTGGCTCGCGCACTGTGTACGAGAGGGTCTTGGCGCCGAAGTATCCACCGGTGGGAATGGTGCGTCCCTCGAGCTGGTTGGCCCAGCCGGCGGCGGCGCGCAGGTTGGCGATCGCGTTGGGCAGGTCCATCCGGCGCGGTTCGAGCGGTGAGCGACCGATGGCGTTGGCGTCCAGATCGGCCAGCAATTCGCTGTCGCGCTCGACCAGATCAGCCAGTTTCGACAGCAGTCGAGCGCGCTGGGCGCCGTCAAGCTGGCTCCAGGCACCCTGCTCGAGTTGGGTGCGCGCCGCGCCCACGGCACGGTCCACGTCCTCGGCCGTGCCGCGCGCAGTGCTGCCGTATGCCTGTTCTGTCACGGGGTTGATGAGGGTTATGCGACGACCGTCGGAGGCTTCGAAGGACGCGCCTTGGATGAAGTGGTTCAGGTGCTGGGTCATTGGGGGGCCTGCGTGATAGGGAATGGTCGGGTGACACGCCTCATGCCTTGAGGGAGGCGAGGGCGTCGCCGAAGATGTCCAGGGCCTTGAAGAACAGCGAGCGTGAGATCGTCAGCGAGGGCATGACCCGCATGACGTTGCTGTAGCGACCGCAGGGAATCATCAGCACGCCGTGGTTTAACAGGTAGCCCATGAGCTGGCCGATCTTCTGCGGCTCCAGGGGGGCTTTGGTGGCCGGGTCCTCGACCAGTTCGATACCGATCATCAGGCCGCGGCCGCGTACTTCACCAACGAACGGGCTGTTGAAACCACGGATACGTTCCTGCGCCTCCAGCCCCAGCGCGTGGGCACGGTTGAGCAGATCAAGCTCCGGGTCTTGCAGGATGCTGATGTTGGTCAGCGCGACGGCCGCGGACAACGAGTTGGCGGCGAAAGTATTGGGCATCGATCCGTCAGGAATCGCGGCCGCCAGGTCTGAGCGCATGATCAGGCCGGCCATTGGCAGGTCGCTGCCGATACCTTTGCCAAAGGTGAGCATGTCGGGCTTGACGCCTGCGTGCTCGACCGCCCACATTTTTCCGGTGCGCCCTGCGCCGGACTGCACTTCATCAACGATCAACAGCGTGCCGCTGCGGTCGCAGGCCTTGCGCAACAGTTGCAGGAACTCTGCCGAGGGCGGCACGTAGCCGCCTTCGCCCTGCACCGGTTCCACGATCACGGCGGCCACGTCGTCGGCGGCGGTGTAAGGGGTATTCAGCAGGTAGTCCACGTACTCGCCGGCGATCTGCTCGGCGCTTTTGTGAGTGGTGTCAAAGGGAAAACGGTAGGCATACGGGTAGGGGGCGTGAATGACGCCACCCATCTGGGCGCCGTAGCCCTTGCGATAGGCCGTGCCTGTCGTCAAGGAACCCGAAGCGTTCCACACGCCGTGGTAGCCACCGTGGAAAGCGATGATCTGGTGCCGCCCGGTGATGCGCTTGGCGAACTTGATGGCGGCCTCCAGCGCATCGCTGCCGCTTTGCGTGAAGAACGTGATGCAGTCGCCACGCAAACCGTCGGGTGCGATCTCGGAGAGCTTGGCTGCCAGTTCGGTGCGCCGGGTGCTATTGACTTCCAACGCATGCATCAGCACCTCGGACTGTTCGCGGATGGCTTGCACCACCTTCGGGTGGCAGCGGCCTACGCTGCTGACACCCACGCCTGCGGACAGGTCAATGTAGGTGTTGCCGTCCGGGTCCTTGAAGGTCGCGCCAAACGCACGGTCCATGGCCACGGGCATGCGTCCGCCGCCGCGGGCCATCGACTCGGTGCGCTCCGACAACGCCAGGGCCTCGCGGGTCTTGGGGCCGGGCACGGTGCCGGAGGTCATCCGCGGGGCATCCGCGAAGTGGAGGGATTCAAGTTTGGTTTCGCTCATGACGGTCTCTCAAGATGTCGGTTTCAGTGTGCCGATCATCCTCGCGTGGGGTTCCTGGCCGGTAGCCCGAATCGGCACATGGATGGACCGCCCCAAACACGAGCTCCAGGGAACTGGCTGTTCGTCAGAGAATTGTGCAATATTTCATCTATGTGCGAATATCGTCAAAGAAGTCGGACAAAAACAATAATATTGGCAGAGGCTTTCGCGCATTATGAGAAATCAGAACATAAGCCATTTTCGCGACATCCATGTCCATGCCGCCACCGTCCAGGAGTGGAACCAGGACTACAACCAGTTAACCGCCGGTTTGGCCGAGTGTTCGCTCATGCAGTTGACCACGGCGCGATGCCACGTCTTTCGCGAGCAGATCAACCAGCGTGTCGTGCAGCACGGCGTGGCCCCCCGGGGCAAGATGTGCTTCGCAGTGCCGCTCACTGTCCCGGGTTCGACGCGGATGCAGGGGCGGGAAGTGGACGACAGCAGCCTGTTCTTTCTCCATGGTGGCGAGGAGTTCATGTTCCATATGCCGATGGGCATGGAGCTGCTGTCCATCACGTTTGAACGTGAATGGTTCGAGCAGGCATTGGCGCAAACGGCGTCGGCCAAGGACATCAGCCAGTTGTTGCGCCAACCGGTGATCAGGGTTTCCAGCCAGCGCTTCGCCCAGGCTCGCCGCCGATTGCTGGCGGTGATCTCCCAGGCCCTGGCGCACGAAGAACTCGACAGCGCGGGCGATCCGGCGTTGGAGCAGGCCATGCTCGGTGAGTTGCTGCAACTCATGACCGACCCGGCCTGCGACAAGCAGCAGCGCATCGCCAGCTCCACGCGCAGCTTCATTGTCGAGAAATGCCACCGTCTGGCGACCGCAGAGATGATCAACGTGCCCAGCGTGAACGAGCTGTGCCAGCGACTCCACGTGAGCCGGCGTACCGTGCAGAACAGCTTCCGCTCGGTGGCCGAGACGACGCCGCTGAACTACTTGCGCTCGGTGAGGCTCAACGGTGTGCGCCGAACCTTGATGTCTACCCCCGCGTCGCACCTCTCGATCGGCGATGCCGCTGCCCAGTGGGGTTTCTATCATCTCAGCCATTTCGCGGCGGAGTACCAGGAGCTGTTCGCCGAGTTGCCGTCCCATACCGTGCGCGCAGCCATCCCCGGTTGCGCCCATGCCTGAACATCAGCCCGCCGCACTCAGTGGCGGACGGCCGTTGACCCCACAAGGATGTAGAAAAAGATGAACAGTCTTCGCCGCCTGCTCATGGTCTTCGACCTGTTTCGCCCGGAACAACCGGTCATCGATGTGGAGATCATTTGCCGAGAGCTCGGCTACACACCCGCCACCGCCTACCGTTATCTGCGCGAACTCGGCGATGCGGGCTTGTTGAAGCGATTGCCGCGCGGCTACGCACTTGGCCCGCGAATCGTCACGCTGGAGCATCAGATGACCCACTACGATCCGTTGTTGGCATGCAGCCGGGACCTGGTCGACAAACTGGTCGCCGACACCGGCCTGGATGCGCTGGTCAGCGAGTGGCATGGCGACTCAGTGGTCAACGTGCTGATCCGTCGTGGCTCGGATGCCGGCCCGGTCGGTGGTGACAGGGGGAGGGCGATTGATCTTTTTCACAGCGCGACCGCCCGGGTCGTATTGGCTTATCTGCTGCCGCGCCAGATCCGACGCCTCTACGACACGCACGCGAACCAGGCTCAATTGCTGGAATGGAAGCCGTTCACCAAAAGCCTGCTTGCCATCCGCAAGCAGGGCTACTGCATCAGTGAAAACGAGCTGCACTCGGGACGCAGTGGCATCGCGGCACCGATCTTCGACGAAAAGCAGCGAGTCCTCGCAAGCGTGACCCTGGTCGGACACAGTGAGCGGTTCCGTGCGTTTCAGCAAAGCTACTTGTGTGAGCTGGTGACCGACGCGGCGGCGGAACTGACCGCGCGTATCGCCTTGCAGTGAGCTGTTGCCTTGGCCTGTTTTGGAACGAGGTACCGATTTGGGATATCGGGGCGTTCACGGGGAGGCATAGGATCAGGTCCAACATGCGACTACAGCGATAAGCTATTCGGTGACAGTGAGCGGTTGACTGCGCCGATCCTACAGCGACTGCCTCATACAATAAGGTCAAGAAAAAATGAGTGTATCTGTTCCGATCAACAGTTCGACTGGGTTGAAGCGCGGCGCCCTGGGTGTCGGCTTCATCATCTTCTTCGTGGTTTCGGCCGCCAGTCCCTTGAGCGTCATCGCCGGAGGTTTTCCCATTGGCATCATGCTGGGAAACGGTGCGGGTACGCCGGCCCTGCTGATATTGACGCTGCTGGTGTTGTTGGCCTTCTCGGTGGGCTATACCACCATGGCCCGTCATGTGACCAATGCCGGCGGCTTCTATGCTTTCTCATCTCTTGGTTTGGGTGGTTTGGCTGGCGGTGCCGCCGGGGTGTTGGCGATGTTTGCCTACAACATTCTCCAGATCGGACTTTACGGCATGTTCGGTGGGGTGGTGAGCAGCACGATGGCCAGTGTGTTTGGGCTGGAGCTGCCTTGGTGGTCATACTCGCTGATGGCGATGGCCAGTATCGCTATCCTTGGCTATCGCAAGATCGATCTTTCTGCTCGGGTGCTCTCGGTTGTGGTGATTGCCGAATACCTGGCAATCCTGACCCTGGATTTCGCCATTCTCAAAACCGGTGGCGACAGTGGTATCAACCTGGATTCGTTCAGTAGCAGCCATGTGTTCAGCGGTACGCCTTCAATCGGCGTGCTGTTCTGTTTCGCCGCCTTTATCGGCTTCGAGGCCACGACTATTTACGGCGAAGAGGCCAAGAACCCGCAACGGACCATTCCGATTGCCACCTACTGCTCGGTGTTGCTGATCGGTGGTTTCTACGCGCTGTCGGTGTGGTCAATGATCGTCGGCGTAGGGGCGGATAAAATCGTGGCCACGCTGCAGGCCTTGCAGGATCCGACGACGTTTATTTATGGCATGTCCGACCACTTTGTCGGCCCGTATCTGACTCAGATTATCCGGGTGCTGTTCATGGTCAGTATCTATGCCGGGCTGCTGGCCTTTCATAACGCAGCGGCCCGTTACTTCTACGCCATTGGGCGTGACGGCCTGTTGCCGAGCCGGTTGGGCACTACCCATCGGGTCCACCAGAGTCCCCATATGGGCTCGGTGTTGCAGAGCCTGATCTCTGCCGTGGTCGTGCTGATTTTCGCTGCGATGGATGCCGATCCGATCCTGCAGCTGTTTGCCTGGTTCTCGAACCTGGCCACCCTCTGTGTGATTTTGTTGATGGCGCTGACCTCGGCGGCAGTGTGGGTCTACTTCCGGCGCCACCCTGAACTCAAGATCGGCCTTTGGCGCGGGCGGATCCTGCCGGGGGTTTCTTGTCTGGCGCTGCTGGCCGTGCTGATCCTGGCGGTGGTTCATTTCGATGTGCTCACCGGAGCCAGCAAGGTCCTGTCCTATGGCCTCTGCGCCGTCATCCCTGCGGCGCTGCTGGTTGGCGTGTTGCTGGCGGCGCGACTGCGCAAGGCGGCGCCGGAGCGCTACCTGGCATTGGGTAGCCACAAGCTTTGAGACCTCAGGCCATGGCGGGCTGGGGGAGAGATTAAACGGCCTTGTTCTCGACCAGACAGTTTCCGCCATCCACCACAATGACTTCGCCGGTGATGTAGCTCGCATCGGGAGACGCAAGGAAAGCAACCAGTGCAGCCACTTCCTCGGGACGTCCGGCCCGGCCCATGGGTGTGTAACGTGCGGCCTTGGCCTCTTCGGGCGTGCTCGATCCGGTATTGATCCAGCCGGGAGCAACGCTGTTCACAGTGATTCCCTGCTGGGCCACTTCAAGCGTCAGGCCCATGCTCATCCCGACCATCGCGGCCTTCGCGGCGCTGTAAGCCGTTTCACCGCGATTGCTGCACCGAGTGCCGGTAGTGGAACTGATATTGATGATGCGTCCGTAACGGCGCGCCTGCATGCCGGGCAGGACAGCCCGTGTAAGAAGAAAGGCTGTCGTCAGGTTTCGGGCCAGCGAAAGATTCCACGTCTGCAGGTCCATGCTCGCCAACTCGGAAAAAGGCTCCGGGCTTCCCTGCATGGCCATGCCCGCGTTGTTCACCAGTATGTCGACATGCCCCCAGAGGGACTCTGCCCAAAGACAAAACTCACGCACCTGATTTTCATCGGTAAGGTCGACGGCCCGGCCTTCGACTTCGAACCCTTCGGCGCGCAAGTCTTCGACTCGAGCAAGGATGCGGGCGCTGCTCGCAGTGACGATCAATTTGGCGCCGGCTACGCCAAACCTGCGCGCGATTGCCATGCCTATTCCGATCTCACTTCCAACGCCACTGACGAGTGCCACATGATCTTGCGCTATAGCGTTCAGCATGCTGATCTCCGGATACTGTTGAAGCGCGTACCGTAGTTCAGATTTGCACAATGTGTGGGGCTTTCTTATCGCAGTGGCTGAAAGTTTGTGAAGGGGCGATCCGTCTAGCGTTCGCCGTGCAAACCGGCAGGCCTAAGGCTGGCCTTTGGCGTCGGTCGAGACGACGCTTTCGTAACCGGCTGCATGCGGTATTACATTGGGCACCAGCAACCGCTCACGGCGACATTTGAATTTCACGCCTTTGCGCGGCGCCATGTCCCTGGCCGTTTCCATGCAGATTTCTTTGGTGGCATAGGTCGGCCCAGGCTTGCGTTCTTCCACGCAGCCTTCGTTACCACTACAGATCGCCATAACCACAAAATATACGGTCATCATCCTGAGTTGCTCCCATCGAAGCGATGCGATTGTTGCGTCCTGCGTTAGCCCTGAGGGGGCCCAAACGAGTAGCAATGACAGGCGGATGATGAGCCTTCATTCAAATCCCCAGCAATGGCATATTGATGCCTTTTGTCGGAAAAATGGCACTATTTTAAACTTTCGTTGTTTCGTCAAAATCGACGCCAATATGTTGGCGTTTTGGCTGGCTGAAGAGGGTAAATCCTATGAGGAAGGCATCCCGGATGAAGCAAGGAAAGTCGCCTTGAAGTCCGGGGTTTTTCCAATCCATACACGCGATTTGCGCTGTGCAGCGCAGCTTTAAATCGGCCTCATTGCGGCCACTGCTCAAGCAGAATCGAGACGAATTTCTCTGCGGCGGGGGACAGGGAGGCACCCCGGCGATAAACCAGGCCCAGCGATCGGTTTACCACCGGTTCGATCAGCGGCACGCTGACCAGGGTTGGATGGTCCCCGGCAGGCATTGCCAAGCTGGGCATTGCTGAAACCCCCAGGCCTGCCTCG
Source organism: Pseudomonas sp. G2-4 (assembly GCF_030064125.1). Lineage (NCBI taxonomy): Bacteria > Pseudomonadati > Pseudomonadota > Gammaproteobacteria > Pseudomonadales > Pseudomonadaceae > Pseudomonas > Pseudomonas sp. G2-4. The sequence goes on from NZ_CP125957.1 coordinate 2,386,021, forward strand.
ACCAACCCCAGCGACGTGGACAGATGTTGCACTTCGTAGAACCATTGCGGCCGCCAGCTCAGGCCCGACAAGGCATGATCAAGCAGCATGCGGTTGCCGCTCAGGCGACCGACCCCGATCAATCGATAGTCACTGAGTTCTGACCAGGTGACGGCGCTACGTTCAGCTAACTCATGGTCGCGCCGGCACGCCAATACAAAGGGTTCGTTGACCAGCGGCACGAATTCGATGTCCGGATGCTGGCCGCTCATCATGTTGATGCCGAAGTCGGCTTCGCCTCGCAGCACCGCCTCCAGGCCTTCGTTGGCACTGAGGTCGAGCAGGCGAATGCGGATTTTCGGATAACGCTCGTTATACAAGCGGATCACCGAAGGCAAAAAATAGAAGGCTGCAGTCGGGATGCAAGCCAAGGTCACACGGCCGATCTGTCGCTCTGCCAACTCGCGAATATTGAGAATCGAGTCGTCGAAATCATCCAGCAAGCGTCTCGCCTTGGGCAAGAAATCACGCCCGACGCTGGTCAAACTGACTTTGCGTGTTGTGCGATCAAGCAACGCTGTACCCAAACCCTCCTCAAGTTTTTTCATCCGTCGGCTCAAGGCCGGTTGAGACAGATGCAGTGCATCGGCGGCTTCATGAAAGCTGCCTAGTTCGGCGATTTTCACGAAAGATCGTATGTCCTGAAGCTCATATTCCATGTCTTGTCCCCATCAAGAAGAGCGCTGCGTGGCTCAAAACATCCTAAGATAATTCATTCGTGAAACGCAATAATCGCTCTGATCTTTGCATTGGAAGTGATTTTGAAAGCCTGCCACTCTTGTTTCCAGAACATCAATTATCCAGATTGATCAACAAGAGTTAATGTTCATGCAGCGAATTCCTTGTGTGCTGATGCGCGGCGGTACCTCCAAAGGACCGGTATTTCTCGCCTGGGATCTACCCACTGCGGTCGCCGAACGTGACGAGCTGTTGCTCAACCTGATGGGCTCCGGCCATGAGCTGGAAATCGACGGTATCGGTGGCGGCAGTCCGCAAACCAGCAAAGTAGCGATCGTCAGTCCTTCGCTGCACCCTGAGGCAGATATCGATTATCTCTTTGTCCAGGTCATGGTTTCCCAGCGTCGGGTCGATACCGCTCCCAATTGCGGCAACATGCTCTGCGCCGTCGGCCCATTCGCCATTGAGCAGGGATTGGTCAAGGCTGGCGGTGACCTGACCCAGGTGCGTATTCGCAACCTCAATACCGGGACCTTCGTCACTGCCGAGGTGCAAACCCCTGGAGGCAAGGTCTGCTATGAAGGCGACACCGCCATCGACGGCGTGCCAGGCACCGCCGCGCCGGTGCAATTGACCTTTCTCGATGCGGCTGGCAGCAAGACGGGGACACTCTTTCCAACCGGGCAACCGCTGGACGTTATCGACGGTATCCCGGTGACTTGCATCGACATGGCGATGCCGATGCTGATTGTCGAGGCGGATCAGCTTGGCAAGCGCGGCGACGAAAGCCCTGCCGAACTGGACGCCGATAAAGTCTTCCTGCAGCGCCTGGAGTCCCTGCGGTTGAAAGCCGGCCTGGCCATGGGCTTGGGTGACGTCAGCGACAAGGTAATCCCCAAGCCGGTACTGGTGTCTTCGGCAAAGTTTGGTGGGACTCTCCACGTGCGCTACTTCATGCCGCACAACTGCCATCGCGCTCTGGCGATCACGGGCTCCATCGGGCTGGCCACCGCTTGTGTTGCCGAAGGCAGCGTAGCCGCTCTATTGCTTGGCGGAGTCAGCGAACCACGCTTGCAGCGGGTTCGTATCGAGCACCCAAGCGGCGGTATAGATGTCGTATTGTCCTACACCGGTGAAGGGGGCAAGACCATTCGTGCCTCGGTGGTGCGCACCGCCCGCAGGCTTTTTTCAGGTTTCGTCTACGCCACGGCCTCGCACCGTCTAGCCGGATAGCCCAGACAGTCATTGGCGTTTGCATAGGCCAGGTACACCGAGCGTGTCGCCTGGCAGGTTGCAGGTCGTGCGCCTGGGTGTTGGTGATGCTACTCATAACAACAAGAGATCAAACATATGCTCGCTTTACTTGGCTTGGCCATGGTGGTGGTTTTCACCTTCCTGATAATGACCAAACGTTTGTCGCCCATCGTGGCCCTGACGGTCGTGCCGATCGTCTTTGCGGTCATCGGCGGGTTTGGTGGAACCACCGGCAAGATGATGTTGGACGGCCTGAAAATGGTCGCCCCTTCGGCGGCGCTGTTGCTGTTCGCGATCCTGTTTTTTGGCCTGATGATCGACGCCGGTCTGTTCGATCCCTTGATTCGCAAGCTTCTTAAACGGGTCAATGGTGACCCGATGAAAATCGCCGTAGGCACGGCTCTGTTATCGCTGGTGGTGGCACTGGACGGTGACGGCACGACGACCTACATGATCACCTGCGCCGCCATGTTGCCACTGTATAAGCGCATCGGCATGAACCCTATGATTCTGGCTACCGTTGCAATGCTCTCCCTGAGCATCATGAGCGGCATGACGCCTTGGGGCGGCCCGGCGACCCGTGCGATCGCCGCCTTGGGCTTGGATGCCGGCGAGTATTTCGTGCCCTTGTTGCCCACCATGATTGGTGGCGCCATGTGGGTGGTGTTCACTGCCTTTCTGCTGGGGCGTGCCGAGCGCAAGCGTATTGGCAATGTGCAGCTGCAAAGCGGCGGCAATGATTGCTATATCAAGGCGATCATCGAGGATACCCCGCACAAGCGTCCAAAACTGGCCTACGTCAATCTGCTGTTGGTGATTGCGGTGATGGTCGCGCTGGTGATGGGGCTCATGCACTCGGCGATCCTGTTCCTGATTGGTTTCGTCCTGGCGCTGATGATCAACTATCCGCAACTGGATATTCAGAAGGAACGTATCCTCGCGCACTCGGGCAATGCCATGACAGTGGTCCTGCTGGTGTTTGCCGCTGGCATCTTCGCCGGGATTTTCTCCGGGACGAAAATGGTCGATGCGCTGGCGCAAACCTTGGTCGACTGGATTCCGCCATCCTGGGGGCACCTGTTCCCGTTGGTGGTTGCGATCACCAGCATGCCGCTGACCTTCGTGCTCTCCAATGATGCGTACTACTTCGGGGTCGTGCCTATCCTGGCCAACGCTGCTGCCGCGTATGGGATCGATCCGGTGGAAATCGCGCGGGCTTCCATCCTCGGTCAGCCGGTGCACCTGATGAGCCCGCTGGTGGCTTCGACCTTGTTGTTGGTGGGCATGGTTGATCGCGATCTCGGCGATTTCCAGAAAGCCACCGTCAAGTGGGCGGTGCTCACGTCCCTGGTGATAACCGCGCTGGCCTTGTTGACTGGGGCGTTGACCCTGTTTTCCTGATTCACCCAACACTTTTTCTGTTCTGCCTGACATGCCTCGCCATCGAGGTGTGCGCTGGCCTGCACGCCAAATAACAACAACGAGAAGTTTGACATGACTACTTTTCTGACCCGTGGGGCGCTGTTTTCAATGTTTGGCCTGCTGCCGCTGGCCACCGCCAGCGCCGAAGGCTTCATCGACGACAGCAAGCTCAAGCTGCAACTACGCAACGTCTACTTCAATGAGAATTTCCGCGACGAGCACGGCATGAGTGCACGCGCGGCGAGAACCGCGAAGAGCGAGCGCACTGAATGGGCCCAAGGCTTTCTGTTGGATTACCAGTCAGGTTTTACGCCAGGCACGGTTGGCTTTGGCGTCGATGCCTTGGGCCTGCTCGGGGTCAAGCTCGACTCCGGGGCTGGCCGCAGCGGCACCGGCCTGTTACCGGTGCATGACGACGGCCGTGCGGCCGACGAGTTTGCCAGCGCGGGCATGACCGCCAAGGCCCGGGTGGCCAAGACCACGGTCAAGTACGGCACCTTGTTACCCAAAACGCCTGTGCTGATCTACAACGATGCGCGTCTGGTCCCCCAGACTTACCAGGGCACCCAGATCAGCAGCACTGACATCGACAATCTTGCCCTCACCGCAGGTTCCCTGGAGCGCTTCAAGCTGCGGGATTCGAGCGACAGCATGCCGATCGTGCCTGACGGCTATGGCGGCGATGAGTCAGGCGATTTCAATTACGCCGGCGCCGATTACAAGCTGGGCAAGAACGTCCGCCTGAGCTACTTCTACGGTGAGCTGGAGAATTTTTATCGGCAGAACTTTGCCGGCATCCAGCACGATTTGCCGCTGGGCGCCGGGGTTCTGACCAGCGACCTGCGTTACTTCAACAGTGTCGATTCGGGTTCGGCCTACGGCGGCAAGATTGACAACGACATGCTCAGCGGTCTGCTGTCCTATGCGGTTGTCGGCCATACGTTCAGCGCTGGCTACCAGAAACTCAGCGGTGAGGCCGGTTTGCCTTACATCAGCGGGGCCACAGTCTATTCCTTCAGCAATGCCGGGATCGGCAAGTTTATCGAGGAGGACGAGAAGACCTGGATGCTCGGCTACGGCTACGATTTTGCCCGCCTCGGTGTTCCCGGCCTGACCTTTTCCAGCCGCTACCTTAGCGGTAACGATGGCAAGTCCAATACCGCAGTCAAAGAGTGGGAACGTGACGCGGAGATTGCCTACGTTGTGCAGCAGGGTACCTTCAAGGGACTGGGCGTGAAGCTGCGCAATTACGTCTATCGCTCGGATTTTTCACGCGGCCGGGACAGCAATCGGATTTACGTTTCCTACGACATTGCCCTTTGGTAGGGGGAGGGTGCATCAGCTTTGCCCTTCGCGTCGCTTTGAGCAGCAGTCATTCGGAATCGACGATGCTGAATGCTTACGCCTGGACTCTCAGCGCGCTGATGATGAAAGCATGAAGGCTGTTGACCGCTTTAGACCCGCGAGAGGCCCGGCTGCGTAGAATCGAAACGTCCATGGGTTCAATGTTGCCTAAGCCGTGTTCGCTGCTTAAGACCTGAAGCGATGCCTGCACGGTGCATTGCGTGATCGCGGCAATGGCGAGCCCACCCTCAACGGCGGCGACCTGGCCAGCAAGACTGGAGCTGTTGTACACCACCTTGAATTGGCGCCCTTGCTGGCTCAGTGAGTTCACCGCATATCGCCGGGCCAGGCTTTCACTTTCGTAGACGGCGATAGGCAGCGGGTCTCGCCGCCACAGTTCGAACTGTGGCGAGCCCACCCAAACCATGGGCTCTTTGAAAAGAAATGTACCGCTTTGAGGCGAGTCCCTGGAAACCAGCGCCAGATCAAGATCGCCGCTTCGCACCCTCGGAATCAGCGTGGTCGACTGTTCACAGGTCAGTTCTATTTCCACGCCTGCGTAGCGCGGCGAAAAACGCTTCAGGACCGGTGTGAGGTACCTGGCCGCGTAGTCCTCCGCGACGCCAAGGCGGATTCGGCCGGTCAGCTCCTCACCGTGAAAAGCCGCTTGGGTCTCGGCATGAAGCGCGAGCATGCGACGGGCATAGCCCAGCAGGGTCTGGCCGTCGTCGGTCAGTTGAAGGTGTCTCGGGCCACGACTCAATAATGGTCGTCCAAGCGCAGTCTCCAGTTTCTTCATCTGCATGCTGACAGCAGACTGCGATCTGTTGACCTCGTGGGCGGCGCCAGAGAGCGAACCTGCATCCACCACCGCCACGAAGCACTTGAGCCAATCGATCTGCAAATCACTGGCCGGCATCGCTGTTACCTCTATTCGTTAATCGAATGGCTAAGACGTGAATTATGCGCTTTTCATGACAATTGCCCACCTGCAAGATGCTGGCTTGAATCAATACAGGGTGGATCTGATCATGCCATTTGAGACCTGGTTGCTCTACCTGGTTACCTGCTGCGGTATCGCGGTAGTGCCAGGGCCCAATGCGTTATTGGTGCTGACCCATGGAGCCATTCACGGCAGTCGGAAAACGCTGTTCACGATCACGGGTGGCGTGCTCGGTTTCGCCTTCGTGCTGACGCTTTGCGCTTTGGGATTGGGTGCGCTGATCCAGGCATCGGCCACCTGGTTCACCGTATTGAAGGTTGTCGGCGGGCTCTATCTGATCTGGCTGGGTCTCGGGCTGTGGCGGTCTGCCCCCGTCAATCTTGAGACGACCGGCGCTACCAGCTTGCGACATTGGTCGCTGTTTCGCCAAGGGCTGGTATCAGCCATTTCAAACCCCAAGGCACTGTTGCTGTTCATTGCGTTGATTCCACCCTTCCTGGATCCGCAACGGAACATCATCGCGCAGACGATCGCTATTGCACTGACCTACGCAGTCGTGGAGTTCATCGTTGAGTATGCAGTGGCCAGCGCAGCGAACCGGGTCAGACCTTGGTTGGCTCGAACTGGGCGTCGATTCAATAAAGTCTGTGGAGGGTTTTTTGTATTTTTTGGATTGGCCCTGCCCATCCATGCCTGAAGGCGCGACTTTGAAACACAGATTCGCCCGCCCTGCTATAAATCCATAATCAAAACCCTGAGTATGGAAACCACATTCATGACCTTTAACTGGCACAGCGACCCGCTCACACGAAATACCAACGTCTGTGAGCGCTATAAAAATACGCAGAATGTACGCAGGTTCATGGCAGAGCACTGCGGCGCGAGCTTTAAATTTGACCGGGACTTTATGGCCTGGATACGTAACGGAGAAGCCAAGACCATGGGGGATGTCGTCGATGAGTGGGTGCGCCGACAGCGTGCTGCCAATTAAGCAGCTACGTTTGCCACCGGATTCAATGGCAGCCTCTGGTTGAGGTCAGGCATTCGAATGGACAAGCGCCTGATGAAGCGCCCAACCTCGAAAGACTTGCTGCAGCAGACGGACGTGGCGTTAAACCCGCCACTTAGTTATCCAAGAAATCCGTGAGTATGTCTGTGGATAACCGTGCCACCACCATGTGGATAGGGCGTTTTAACCGCCGATCAAAAAATAGCCACATCGCCGCAAACGATCCCGTTTCAGCGTCGGCGAAATTCCAACTGGGTGCGGTAATGGTGAAACTGATAGAAGCGTTGAAGCCAGACCGCATAGTTTCCCGCGCCATTGGTCAGGATCGCGTCATCCGGCAGCCACCATTTGCCCAGGTCATTCTCTGAATAGACAGGCCCCAGTGTGCTTGCTATCGTATTCAAAGGTAGTACCTATGAATACGAGAGAGGCTGACATGGCAACGTCAATCAAAATCGATGAGGATTTGAAGTACCGCATCCAGCAATTGGCGAGTGCCCGGCAACGTTCGGCTCACTGGATCATGCGTGAAGCCCTCTCGCAGTATGTCGTGCGGGAGGAGGCGCGGGAAAGTTTCAAGCAGGAGGCGCTGGCTTCGTGGAAGGCTTACCAGGAAACAGGCCAGCACCTGACTGGGGCCGAGACCCGAGACTGGCTTAAAACCTGGGGAACCGAGGAAGAGTCGGAGCTTCCCACGTGCCACGACTGATTCTTACCGCGGGTGCGGGTGAGGGATTGGAGCGTTGTCGTCGTTTCCTATTGGAAAAAGACCCGCAGGTGACGCGTAGGGCTGCTCAAACCATTGAGCAGCAGTTAATGCGCTTGGAAACCGATCCCCATGTCGGCCGACCTTATGACGAGATGCCTGAGTTGCGAGAGCTGGTCATTGCTTTTGGTGATGCGGGCTATGTCGCACTTTATCGTTTTGCTCCCACAGAAGAAGCCGTATACGTATTGGCGTTTCGGCATCAGAGGGAAGCAGGTTACTAATTTCACATCCATCAGGCCGTACGGCCGCCGAGCACTTCAGCGACCCAGTCGGCAATGTACTGGCCGGCATTGATGCTGTTATCGAAGCTCGAGTGCTGCACGCCGCCTTCACGCTCGGTGAATATCTTCAGCTCGCGTTTCGGGCTGTTGACCAACTGCTCGTAGGTGCGGTGTGCCCATTTCAATGGGATCTGCGAATCCTTTTCACCGTGGGTGACCAGAAAGGGCACTTTGATGCGATCCAGTATGCCGTCCAGGTGGACATTCTCGGCGATGGCCATGAACTCATCAGTGTCTTTGGCGCCCCATACCCAAGCCACGTGCGACCAGTAATGGGGGACCGGGAAGCTGCCTTCCTTTTCCATTCGGCGCTTCTGCACATCACGCCAGTCATGGTTGGCGCCCCACACCACACCGCAAGCGAAGCGCGGCTCGAAGGCTACCGCGCGGGGGCAGTAATAGCCGCCGAGCGACACGCCTTCCAGGCCGATGCGCCTGGCATCGATATCGCTGCGGGTTTCCAGCCAGTCCACCACGCGACTGGCCCAATGCTCGCTGTCAAAACGCGCGGTCAGGTTCTGCAGGCGCAGCGCTTCGCCGGTGCCAGGCTGGTCGATGATCAACGACGACACCCCGCGTTTGGCCAGCCAGGCGGGCAGGCCGACGCGGTATTTCATTTCCTTGGTGGAGTCCAAGCCATTGACTTGCACCAGAACCGGCGCCGGGCCGGTCACGCCTTCGGCACGTACCAGCAGGCCGGAGAGGTGCTTGCCCTCGTAAGGAATCTCGACGCGCTCGCAGTTCTCTTGCGACAGTTCGATACCCCGTTGGAAAGTCTGTAGAAATCGTTGGTACAGCTCCGTGCGACCCGAGGCGCCATGAGCCTGCAGGCGTTCGCAGCTCAGGTAGTAAGTGGCGGCGCGGTTGTATTTTTCCCCGGCCGACAACAGTCGGCCTTTGGCTTCGTCTTCCTCTGCCAAACCGCAAAGCTTGTCGGCCATTTTCGCCCAGGTTTCACGAAAGGCCTTGCTGCCAGCGGCGTCGGGCTGTTTGGCGGCTTCTTGTAGCGGCGCGCACATCTCTTCGATTTCGCCGATGCGGGCACCCATTTCAATGGCGAGGTCGACGGAAAGATTCCACACGTAGTTGGTTGGGAAGTATCGGAACATGATTGTTATTGTCCTTGTGCAAGCAAAGGCAGGCAGCCAGGTCCGGGCCAGATGGATCGGGCTCAGGCGGTTTGAAGCAGGCTAAGGGGAGGCCAAATGTTTGGCCAATCGCGAGTCGGGATGGCAGGTATCGCGAACGACGATGGCATGTGTGGATTGCATCGGGGCTATGAGCTCCACGCGCACACTTCAAGCCGTAAATCCAGATACCTATCATCGTACTTCGCGATTGCTCCTAGCGAAGGATGCGATTGGTGCTGTCGAGATTCGATTCATTAAAGTCCGCCGCATACCGTACCGCCGTTGGCGGATGGCACCACTCGATCCTGCCGCTTGATGAACTGTAGCCACCGTCCGTCACGGCATTCTTTTCCCTGCTGTGTAAGGAGATGGGCATGTTTGCACTGAGCCGTGTGCTCGGCAATCTATCGGTGGGTGCCAAGCTGTTGCTGGGTTTCGGCCTGGTACTGCTGGTGACTCTTGGAGTGGCGGCCACCGCTTTTCATTCTCTGGGTGTGTTGCAGCAGCGCGGGGAGCAATCGCGACAGGAGTCATCGATCCAGGCACTTATCCTGCGTGCCCGCATCGCCGAGAAGGAATTCGCCCTGGATCTTTCTCCGCAGCGCCTGGACCAGGTGCGTGAGATTATTGGAAAACTGAGCCGGCAACTCGATGATGAACCAGCCAATAGCGCATCCCTGACCACCATACGCACGGCTGTCAGCGCGTATCTTGAGCAGTTTCTCGGTTATGCCGATTCGTTGCGTCGGGCCCGCGAAGCCCGGCTGCATATGCAGGCGCTTGCGCAGACCGCAGGTGGCAGTTTCACCTTGCTGTTTCTTGATCAGCTGGATGCTCTCAATGTCCAGTTGGGGCAGGGGACACCGCCGAGCAGCGAGCAGATGGTGCTACTGGAGCAGACTGCGGCGCTGCGGGACAAGCTCGCCAAGCTGCGTGACAGCGAACTGTACTACTCGCTCGACGGCGAGGAGCGTTACCGCAGCGACTGGGAAATGAGCATGAGCGACCTGCTGGCCGCCATGCAAACGCTCGATCTGGGCGAGCAGCAAGGTGAGTCGCTGCAGGAGGCGAGCACGGCCTTGGGCGACTACCGCAAGGCCTTTGTCGAGTTCGTCAACAGCCGTAGACAAAGTGCGCAAAGCAGTGCGGCGATGAGTGCGCAAACCGAGCAAGTGAGCACGTTGCTGGCCCAGGCCGATGAGCAGCAGAAACAGGCGGTAGTGGACGATAATCGCAGCGCCTATCGTCAATTGGGCCTGATCACCGTCCTGGCGTTGGCCTTGGGCGTGGGGGCCAGCCTGCTGATCCGCCAGTTGATTCTGCAGCCGCTGCGCCAAGCCGTGCAGTTGGCTGAGCGTGTCGCAGCGGGAGATTTGAGTCAGCCGCCGTCAGACAGCGCTCGTCGCGATGAATTGGGCCAGCTGTTGAGCACAGTGGGCAGCATGTTGGGCAACCTGCGCGGATTGGTCGGGCGCATCGACCGTGGTGTCGGCTCGCTTAATGGCATGGCCCGCAGCCTGGCCGAGGTGACCCAGAGCAACAGTCGCGGCGTCGAGCAGCAGCGCCAGGAAACCGAACTGGCAGCCACCGCCATGCAACAGATGGCTGCCACGGCGCAGGAAGTCGCCCGCAATGCCGGTGAGGCCAGTGAAGCGGTGGCCCACGCCGACGAACAGGCCCGTGAGGGCGATGAACTGGTGCGTCAGGCGGGTGGCAAGATCGATCATCTGGCGGTGGAGATGAGTGGTTGCGCGCAAGCCATGCAGTCCCTGTTGGTGGAGAGCGCAGCGATTGGCGGGGTCCTCGATGTCATCAAGGCGGTGGCCGAGCAGACCAACCTGCTGGCGCTCAACGCCGCCATCGAGGCTGCGCGTGCCGGCGAGCATGGTCGTGGTTTCGCCGTGGTCGCCGATGAAGTGCGCGGGCTGGCTCGGCGCACCCAGCGCTCAACCACGGAAATCGAAGGGTTGATCGCTCGTCTGCGCGGTGTTGCCCAACACGCCGCCGAGCGCTTGCAAGGCAGTCATGTGCTAAGTGATGAAACAGTGGTCCTTGCCGCCCAAGCCTCCCAGGCACTGGCGCGGATTACCCGGGCGGTATCCAGCATCGAACAGATGAACCAACAGATTGCCGCCGCCGCCGAGCAGCAGAGCGTGGTGGCCGAGCAAGTCAGCCGGAGCATGACGCGGGTGCGCGAGGTGGCCGAGGACAGTGCAAGGGAAAGCCTGCAACTGCAAAGTTCAACGGCCGATTTGCAACAGATTAGCGGCGAGTTGAATGCGGCCGTCGGGCACTTCCGCACCTGATTCGCCTCCGGGCAGCGGGAGCAACTATTGCTCCAGCTCGTTGATGATCTGACTGATTTTTGCCCGCAACCAACGGTGCATCGGATCCCCATCCATGGTTCGGTGCCAGAGCATGAACTCACGCATCACCGGGATTTTCACCGGTGGTTGCAGGATGCGCAGCGGCAGGTAGTTGGCGTAAAGCCTGGCCATGCGCTGGAGCATGGTGGCGACACGTTGGGTGCCGACGATCAACTGCGGCAAGGTGTTGAAGTCGTGGGTGACCACCTCCATGCGACGCGTGAAACCGTATTGGCTCATCAGCCATTCTTCGACGCTCAGTTGCCGGTTGCGGCCAAAAATCACCGATACGTGGCCCATCTCGATGTACTGGTCCAGCGTGATGCTATCGCCCACTTGGGTGTTGCCGTCCCATACGACACAAACGTGCTCTTCTTCGAACAGTAGCTGCGATGGGTGGCCTTCGATGAGGTAGCGCTCTGGCACGATCATCATGTCGGCCTCGCCGCGCATCAGCAGCTCGGTGGACGTGTCGCCGGGGCCAAGCAGTTCGAAGGTAATGTGCGGGGCTTCCAGGTAGATCTTCTGGATCACTCGGGCAAACAGGACGCTGATCAGGTAGTCCGAGGTGATCAGGCGGAAATGGCGCTTGCTGGTCGCAGGGTCGAACACCGGTTTGGCGGTGATCGAGGACTGGATCGTCAGCAATATCTGGCGCACGGGCGCCGCCAGTTCTCGGGCATAGGGCGTGGGCTGCATCTTGCGCCCGACCTGGGCGAGCAGTTCATCTTCGAAATAGACGCGCAGCCTGCCGAGCACTCCGCTGGTGGCGGATTGGGTCATGTGCAGGCGTTCGGCGGCGCGGGTGATGTTCTGCTCTTCCAGTAACACATCAAGCGCCACCAGGAGGTTGAGATCCAAGTGGTTAAAGCGCATGGCGGTCTCGATTTTTGTATTTATTTTGTAAATACCTTCCGGCGTTCCTATCGCGCCGTCAAGTCCCTTGAAAGGGGGCATCGACCGATGAATATTCGATTTTCCCCGCCGTTGGCTCTGTGCGGCCATGTATCGCGTTTGCCGATAGGTCGCATCCCGACAAGCGATTAGTCAGTGGATTTCCCCCGCGTCAGTATCGGCACGCAGTCGGTTGGCCGTGACGCTTTATCGACTCCAAAACCAGCATCGGCAGCGCATCGCCTGGGCACTGCTCCCACAGCGAGGTGTTGGCCTTGCGCAGAATAATTTCAATGGAGTGGTAACAATGAACATCATCGGCCTTGATGCCTTGGTTTTTGGCGTCGACGACATTCAAGCCTGTACCCATTGCCTGTGTGACTACGGCCTGCAACCTGTCGATGTCGACAGCGAGGGCGGCCGTTTCGAAGCCCTCGACGGCACTGCCGTGATCATCCGCCGCGCTGACGATGCCAGTCTGCCGGCCGCCATCGGCCCTGCTCCCTCGATTCGGGAGACCCTTTATGGCGTGGCCAGCGCGGCTGACCTGGATGCCATCGCCGATGAGCTGGGGCGTGATCGCCCGGTAACCCGTGGTGCCAATGGCTCCGTGCACAGCGTTGACGACATGGGTTTTGCCATTGGTTTCCAGATCAGTGTGCGGCGCGCCTACAGTGCGCCGGCCGACCTGACCAATGCACCGGGCCATGCCCCCCAGCGCCCGGTCAACCAGCCTGGCATCCACCCTGATATGCAGGCCCTGCCGCGCACCCTTTCCCACGTGGTGTATTTCGTGCCGGATGCGGTCAAGGCCGAAGCCTTTTACAAACGCCTGGGCTTCGTGACCACCGACACCTTTGTTGGCGCCGGTCCGTTCATGCGTCCGGCCGGTTCCGATGACCACCATTGCTTGTTCATGATCCAGACGCCACCGCACATGAAGGGCTGCGAGCACTTCACCTTTCACATGGGCAGCGGTACGGAAGTGTTGCTGGCCGGGCGACGCTTCGAACAGAACGGCTGGACCAGCTTTTGGGGGCCGGGTCGTCACCTCTTTGGCTCCAATTGGTTCTGGTACTTCAACAGCCCGTTGGGCTGCCACATCGAATACGACGCAGACATGGACAAGCACGATGATGCCTGGCAAGCACGCCAGGCGCCGTTGTCGGCGGATAACTCGCAGCTGTTCCTGTTCACGTCCAGGGAAAAGTGGTTCCCGAGCGGTCCGCCGCCCAAGCAGGCCTGAGTGCGGATGTCGTCCATGAGTCACGCCGCCATTGCTCTGTGTCGCTTGGATGAACTGCTCGAAGGGCAGGCCCGTGGGTTCGATCCGCTGGGTACGGGAAAGGACAGCGTGTTTGCACTGCGTCACCACGGTGAGGTGCGAATTTATCGCAACAGCTGCCCGCATCTGGCTGTGCCCCTGGAGTACCGCAAGGACCGTTTTCTAAGCGCCGATGGCAGCCAGATCATCTGTTACGCCCACGGTGCCCGGTTCCTTCCGGACAGTGGCCTGTGCGTCTACGGACCCTGTCTGGGGGAACGCCTGAGCGCTCTGCAATGGTATTCGGAGGCCGACTGGCTGGTGCTCGAAGCGGATCAATTGGCAGTTTGTGCACCCTAGTTAACGTATCGCGGTTGCTGATACATCGTATCCCTACATGCGATTAGTCAAACGCCTGCTTTACCGAGAAAGTGAGCACAACGCGGTAGTGAATGCGCGCAGAAATACCCGGTAGCGAGGCCTGAAATCGCTCCTGCATAACGCCAGCGTGAATAACAAGAATAAGAGTGAGACAAGCATGAACTCAGTGAAAAAGGTGCTTATTGTCGGCGGTGGTATCGGTGGTC